>JBGAND010000001.1:0-351511 GCA_044222485.1 Phycisphaerales bacterium
CAGCTTGCCACCACGGGGACGTGCATCGATCGTTCCCGCGGGAATTCGAAACGCCGGACCAACTCCTCGTACACGTGCCCGGCGAGAAAATCAAAGCGTGTCTGCCGCTCGCCCAGCGCCTGGTTGAACTGGTGCGGCATCGCGTCCTGATCCAGCACACCAGGGGCACACGCCTCGGGATCCACTCCCCGATATTCCGCCGCGTGTAATTGATCAGGACGATCAGGTCCGGTTGCCACTCGCAGAGCGGGCCGAGGTACGAAAGCGAACTGAACCGCGAGCTGTCATCGGGTTCGATCAGGAGGCGCGCCTCGCACCCCGCCTTGGTGAACGCCGCGGCCAGGTCCTCGCCGAGTGCTGGACGTACGTCGTATACCGGCACGACGGGATCAGCACCCGCAACGGAGGCCCACCGGCCCCCGCCGACGCAAAACCCGCGCCGCCCACCACGCCGCATCCCGCCCGGCGTACAGCGTCGCCGCCCGGGCGGCCAGCCTCTCGTGTTCCCCGTTCCGCCGCGAATCGACCCCGTGAAGAACGCTCGCAACGCTCGGTTCGCACCGCGTCTTCAGCCCCGGCGCCGTCAGCATCAGCCCGACGAACTTCCGGTCGAGCCGCGCCGCCATCGTGTCGCCCAGCCGCCGCGTCGCTCCCCCCGCGCCGATGAACGCTTCCGTCCGTTCCTCGCCCAGAAGCGCGCCGCAGATCAGTCTGGGCCAGCCTGTTCAGGAAGTCCATGACATCAGCCTGGACGATCATCAGCCGGGGCCAGAATCCGGTCTTATCGCGGGCCGCCACTGCCACTTCCTGCAACAGCCAGGGCGGATCGACCTCCTCGATGACGAACCCGTCGGGCGCTCGCCGCCGCCCGTGCCACCTGCTCTGACGCAATCTTGGTCGCTGTTCCACGGTAATCCGCGAGCCCCGCCCACGCCAGTCCCGTCCGCCGCACCACGTTCCCGTCCGTAGCCCGGAAACCACGTCGCGCGGTCCGCATCTTCCGCCCACGTCAGGAACTCATGCTCGAGGTCCAGCCCGCGTGCCGCCAATGCGTCGAGGTTTTTCCGGCACGTCTCAATCAACCGCTCGCGCCCGATCCGGTCCTCCCGGCATCCCCGCGATCAGCGCGGCCAAGCCCCGGACCTCCGGGTTCCCCGCCACACCCTCCGGCAGCATCGCCATCTGCTCCGCCGCGAGCGTCTTCAGGCCCAGCCGGGCCAGATTGGCGGCGAGAAGCACCCTCAGCCCCCAATCCTCCGGGGCGACCCCGACCGCCTGGTACGCGATCGGAAGGAACTCCCAGGCCCTCCCGGTCTGCCCGAGCCGCACGATTTCCTCGCGGGTCACGCGGCGAGGCGCGGGCGTGGCGACAGCGCTGGACATCCCTGCTCTATCGGACAGCCCCGCCCGTTGCAAGCAGGGAATCCGCATCAGCCGATACACAGTCCATGAGCCCCCATGCCCCCGGTGCGCCCGCGAAGATCCTCTCGCACGCCGATCTCCTGGTCCGGCGTGCCGCCGCCCGGGCCCAGGGACGCCGCGTCGTCCACTGCCACGGCTGCTTCGACATCGTCCACCCCGGCCATATCCGCCACCTCCGCCACGCCAAGGCCCAGGGCGACCTCCTGCTGGTCACCCTCACCGGCGATGAAGAGGTCAAGAAGGGCACAGGCCGCCCCCTCATCCCCGGGAAGAACTCCGCGCTGAGAACCTCGCCGCCCTCGATTTCGTCGATTGGGTCTACATCGAGCAAGCGCCCCACCGCCGCGGAACTGCTCGCCGAAGTCCACCCCGACGTCTACGTCAAGGGCCGCGAATACGAGTTCAACAACGACCCCAGATTCCAGGCCGAGCCGCCGGGCGGTCGAGTCCGGCGGCGGCCGCGTGGTCTTTCCTCCGGCGACGTCGTGTTCGTATCACCGCCCTGATCGCGGCCTCGAGCAGTCCGTCGACCCGTTCCAGACCCGACTCACCCAGCTCTGGACCACGCGGACCTCCAGGGACCCGGCCCTCTTCAACCTCCTGGGCTCATTCCCGCTCCGCGCAAGGTCCTGGTCGTCGGCGAGACCATCCTCGACACCTACGTCCGTGCGACCGCCCCGAAGTCGCCGGCGAGAGCCCGATCATGACGCTCCGCCCCATCGAGCGGCGGCACTACGACGGGGGCGCCGCGATCATCGCCCGCCACCTCGCCGCCCTCGCCGCCCATCCCATCCTCGTCTCCCCATGCCCCGCGATGACCAGGGCGAGGCCATGCGCCACCGCCTCCTGGCCGAGGGCATCGATGTCCGCCCCTTCCCGGTCGAAAAGCCGCTCTCCGAAAAACAGCGATTCCTCGTCGTCGCCCAGAAAGTCGTCAAGCTCGACCTCCTCGAGCCTCTCCTCCTCGACGCCGCACGCCAGGACCGGTTCATCGCCATGGTCGCCGAGGCCGCGGCCGACGCCGGCGGCGGTGACGCAGCCATCATCGCCGACTTCGCCCAGGGCCTCTTCACGCCCGGCCTCCTCACCCGCCTGTACCGCCTGCCGCAAGCACGTCGGTGTCCTCGCCGGCGATGTCTCCGGCCGCCGCTCCAGCCTCCGCGCCATGCACTCCATGGACCTCCTCTGCCCCAGCGAATCCGAACTCCGCGAGGCCTACAGCGCCTTCGACCGCGGCCTCCCCACCGTCACCTGGCAGCTCCTCGAAGACACCCATTCCAAGGCCGCCATGATCACCATGGGCCCCGAAGGCCTCATCGCTTTCGACCGGCTTCCCGGCGCCGACCGCCTCGACCAGGGCTCCTTCGCAAGCCGAAAACCGCGGCGACCACATCCCCGTTTCGCCCCGTCGCCATCGACCCGCTGGGATGCGGCGACTCCCTGATCGCCACCGCCACACTCGCTCTGGCCAGCGGCGGCTCCCTGGTCGCGCGCGGCGTTCCTCGGCTCCGCCGCCGCCGCCGTCGAAGCCCAGCGTCGGGAACATCCCCATCAGCGCCTCGGATGTCCGCCAGACCATCGTCCGCATCCACAACGCCCACATCGCCTTCGCCCCCGCGGAGGTCGTGAACCCCGCTCCCCCGCCCCGGTCGCACTCCGCAATTGTAAACTGCCGGACCCGCTCCCCCGGATTCGCCATGATCAGCCACATCACCCCACCCGCGACCGCCCCGAGTCGCCTCGCCCCGGACGCTCGCCGCCCCCAAGCGCCCTCCGCGGCCACGACCCGGCCGATCCCGGCGAGGTCATCATCATCGACAACGCGTCCCGCTTCCCGCCCACGCCCCCCGGCTGCCCGGGGCCAACGGCCTCCGCACGCGCACGATCCTCCGCACTTCTAAACGAGGGCGCCGCGTCGCAGCAACATCGCCGTCAACCAGTCCAACCTCTGCCACCCGTGGGTCGTCATGCTCGATGATGACTCCTACCCCTGCGACACCGGCTTCATCCGCCGCCTGGGCAAGGCTCCGCAAGATGTGGCCGCGGTGAGCGCCGACATCTATCTCCCCGGCATGTCCCGCCGCGAATCCGGCGGCCTCCCCGAAGTCTTCATCGGCTGCGGCGTCGCCATCCGCCGCCAGGTCTTTCTCGACCTCAACGGCTACGACCCCGCCTTCAACTATTACGCCGAGGAATACGACCTCGCGGCCCGCATGATCCTCGCCGGCTACCGCATCGCCTTCGACCCCTGGTTCCGAGTCGAGCACCACAAAGTCGCCACCAACCGCGACATGAACACCATCATGGCCAGACTCGTCCGCAACAACGGCTGGGTCATGCAGCGCTACGCCCCCGCAGAAATGCGAAGAGCCCAAATCCGCGAACAACGCACGAGATACCGCCAAATCTCCCAAAAAGAAAACGCAAGCCGCGGCTTCACCGAAGGCCTCTTAGAACTCCGCAAAACCATCCGCACCCAGAAGCGCACCCCCATGTCGCGCCAACTCTTCGACCGCTTCACCGGCCTCTCCTACGCCCGTGAAGCCCTCCAATCCGCCTACAACACCAAACCCTTCCGCACCGTCCAACTCATCGACGAAGGCAAAAACGGCTGGGTCATCCGCAAAGCCCTCGCCGAACTCAACGTCACCGTTCTTCCCCACTCCCCACTCCCCACTCCCGACTGCCTCGTGATCGGCTCCATGTCCCCCGGCCCCATGCTCGACTCCTTCGAACGCCGCACCCTCCTCAACCCCGCCGGCTCCCCCCAGCGCATCCTCGCCCCCTGGACCGCCATCACCCGCAAGCCCGCGGCCGGCTCCGACATCCTTACCGGCCCCGCCAAAGTCGCGTAGCAACTGACTCATTCAGAACAAGGCGGCGTACGTCGTTAAGGTATTTGCGGCTGACTTGGCCACGGAGAGCGTCGCATGAAATTTGAGATGAATGATGGCACTTGGGCTCATCTCCATGGCATTGTTCAGACCGCAGAATATCGCCGGGACTACAAGACAATGCCAGACAGCGCGTCTGACGAAATCAAGCGAATTGCACAACTGCATATCCCGACCACTTGCTGGAGAAAAGCTCCGATGGTTCTGATTGGTGTCGATCCGGCAGATATTGATGAGCAAATGCGGGCCAGAAAGTTGCCGCGGGTCATGTGCGTCGCCGAGTTCATTTCGTATCGACAACGAGAGCAAGGAGTACTAAAGCCTCAATGGCTCTATGTTGTCTGGCTTCAGGAAGAAATGCAGCCGTACTTCAGCGCCAGCAACCACCAAGCCTTTCGTCAGATCGATTGGGATAATCACTGTCCCAACTGAAGTCGGAAGCAGATTACGTGACGTTCGGCGACTCTTACCCCTGCTTTCTCAATCCCACATGCAGCGCCTTCTCCGTCGTCACGCTCTCCACACACCGATACCCCAGCTTCGCCAGATCCATCCCGGCGAACAGACTCTCCCCAACCCCCAGCACCACCGGCATCATCGCCAGATGAATCTCATCCACCAACCCCGCCTTCACAAACTGCTGAACCGTCGCCACACCCCCACCCAGCCGCACATCCTTCCCCGCCGCGGCCTCCCTCGCCCACTTCAACGCCTCCTGAATCCCACCCATCACAAAGTGAAACACCGTCCCACCCTCCATCGTGATTGACTTGCGGGCATGGTGCGTCAACACAAACACCGGCACGTGATACGGCGGATTGGTCCCCCACCAGCCCTTCCAGCTCTCATCCGGCCACGGCCCGCGCACCGGCCCAAACATGTTCCGCCCCAGGATCCACGCGCCGATGTTCTCAAACCCGCGCTCCGCAAAGTCGTTGTCAACGCCGGTCGTCCCGCCCTCCTGCCCCACCATCTTGTGAAAGAACCGCGTCGGGAACACCCATTCGTGCAGTGCCATTCCCCCAACACCCATCGGATTCTCGAGGCTCTGAGCGGGTCCCGAACCCATCCAGCGAAACCCCGAAACAGCGAACACACAGCTTTGACATATCCAGCTCCTACTCGACCCTCATCCACCCCTCCCCCAGCCCGCCCTTCACTACCACGTCCAGAATCTCCTTCACCGCCGCCCCCTGCCCCGGCCACATGAAGTACCGCGAAGCCTGGTGCCCCGAAATCCACCGAAACGCCGAATGCTCCTCGTTCAGCCGCGGCTCCCACCCCTCACCAACCTCCACCGCAAACCGCGGCGACATCACCACCTCATCCGTCCGAGCTATATAGAAGGGATACACCTGCTCCAGCGCCCACATCCCCAGCCACTTCCCCCGCACCAGCCCCAGCTCCTCCTCCATCTCCCGCACGGCCGCGGCCACACCCGTCTCCCCCTCCTCCACATGCCCCATCACCGGCTGCCAAGTCTTCGCCAGCCCCCCATCCTCTCTATACAGCTGCAAAAACTCCGCACCATCCCCCGCGAGCCCCTCCCCAGCCAAGCGCCGAAACACATACACATCCACAATGTCAGCCCGAATCCGTGGCATGGGTCGAGGATAGCCGGGGAAAGGAACTCACCACGGAGAACACGGAGAGTCACAGAGAGGAGAATGTGTTGAATCCCAAAAACCAAAGAACCCGGCCGCGCCGGGTCCCAACCACTTCCTTACTGCCTCCGTGCCTCTCCGTGATCTCCGTGGTGAAAATTCCTACGCGGCCACCTTCCGCTGCCACTGCCGAATCGCCTCCACCACCTGCTTAGCCCGCTCTTCCTCCCGCCGGTCAAACACCACCACCAGGGCGTGAATCATCCCCGGCACCCAGAAGCACAGCGTGAGCAGCAGGTTCACAACCCCCTGAAATGGCCTGCGGCACAGAAACACCGCAATCGGGGGGAACAAGATGGCCAGCACATACCTCATCGAAGCACCAATCTCCATACGTTGCTCGGGATTCGCGTGTGCGTCTTTCACGCTTCCCTCGCAACTTGGATGCCGCACCCCGCAAGGGGATAGCCGCATCCCGGGATCCTTCCCTACCCAGTCTTTCGTCATTAGCGGTCACAAAACTTCAGCCCCACCCCAACTTCACACCTCGGCCGCCCAATCTTCATGGCAGCGGCCTGCCGGCGAGCCAGATTTCCAAACACGCGCACCACGCCGCTACCAGCAATAACACGGCCCCAATGCACGCCTCAAACCACAGAATATCTCCGGTAGGCACTTTCCGACCCATTGAAAGAACTGCCGTCGCGATGATCGCGCTGAACAGCACACCCCAGCAGCCCTGCCGCTTCCGCACCGCCACGCGTATCCCCCACGCGATGAGACAGAGCCCCAAAAAGATCATGAATCCAAACGGGCCATCCGGCGGTTCCTTCGCCCGTGGGCTATAGACGCGCAGCGGCGCCAATAGCCAGTGAATCACAATCCAGCCTATTGCGCCCACACCTTTGCTTGCCAGCAACACACCCGAAACGATGGAAACCACGCCGGACTCCCACGCCGCCTTGCGTCGTGACTTCGAGGCCCAAACGGGTTCCTTCACGGCGCGCCTTTCGCGCCGGCCGCACGCATTGCCCGAATCACCCCCGCCTTCTCCAGCGTCTCCTCCCACTCGCGCGCAGGATCGCTCTCAGCGACGATCCCCGCCCCCACGCTGTAGCTCAGCCTCCCACCCACCAACTCATCCAAACCCACCCCTGCGGGCCCCGAAATGCACGCGGTACGGATCGCGACGTTCAGGGATACCTGACCATCATCCCCGATCCATCCGATGCTCCCGCAATACGGGCCGCGCTCACTAACCTCTAGCTCTTCGATGATCTGCATCGCCCGGATTTTGGGTGCCCCCGTCACACTCCCCGCCGGAAACGCCGCGGCCAGCAAGTCCACCACATCCATCCCCTCCCGTAACTCCCCACCCACCGTCCCCACCCCCTGCCAAACCCCCCTATTCCCGTCCGAATTTGCTGATTTGCTGCTTTCCTGCTTTGAGCTTTCCCCTCCCCCATGCAACTCAATCTCCCTCCCCCCCTCCACCCGTACCGATCCAAACCGGCACACCCGCCCCAGGTCATTCCTCATCAGATCGATGATCATGTTGAGCTCGGCCTGGTCCTTGGCGCTCTCCCGCAGCTCCGAGGCGTCCCGGGCCCCCGACCGAGTGCCCTTCATCGGCCGGGTCATGACAGACAAAGTGCCAGGTCCCAAGTCCCCGGTCCCAAGCTCCGATCCTCCACTCGGGACTCGGGACTTGGGACTCTGCACTTCTCTTTTCCTCTCCACCCGCAGAAACAGCTCCGGACTCACCGACAAAAGCGCCCTTCTCCGTTCCCCCTCCAACTCCAAGTATCCGCCATGCCAAGGCCGCGCACTCTCCACCAGCGCCGCAAACGCCGCCCTCGTGCTCCCCGAAAACGACCCCGACAACCGGTGCGCCAAGTTCACCTGAAACACATCCCCCGCCCGAATGTACTCCACGGCTCGGGCCACCATCTCCTCATACCTCTCCCGCCCGGTATCACTCTCCAACTCCCCAACCTCAAACGCTTTGGTGGCACTGGTCATGGCTCGCCAGTGTTCGGGCAGCAACGCCAAGTCCCCAACCCACTCCCCGCGCGAGTGATCAAACCCCACTACCCGATCGCACCGCTGCATCTCAATCAGCGGCCAACTCCCCACTCTCCCTCGCGCCCGATCCTCAATCACCCCGCCCAACCCATAAGACATCGCGACAACCCAACCGCCACTCAGTGCTTTGGTGGCACTGGTCATGGCTCTGCATGGCCAGTGTGCCTTGCCAGACTTCAAAACCTCCCGCATCTCCTCCAGCACCCCCTCTCCCCTCTTCATTTGCTCATTTGCTGCTTTGCCAATTTGCCATTTTTCTCCGACCTCCCCCAAAACCGTCACCCCCCACGCCGGCCCTCCCCCGCATACCACCGCCAGCCCCCGCTCTCCCCAGCCCCTCACCGCGTCCGCAATAGACAACCCAGAGGCAAAAACCCCTGTTCCTCCCGTCTTTCCGGCCGCGGCTTCCATCAGCCAATCATACAAACTCACCCTCTCAAGAACCTTACAAAGTCGTCCCAATACGCGCACCCTTCTACACTTCCCTCCCGCGGCCCAGATGCCGCTGCACGCCTCTCCGAGGTGTGCGACCCACCAAGCCCCCACGGCCCCTATCGCGAGATCGAAATGGCTAAGCGCAACGGCTCCAAATCCGTCACCTCCACCGCACGCCGCCACGCCGCGGCTCCACCCGCTGCCAAGACCCGCACCTCGGCGAAAAAAGTCGCCCGCAAGTCCGCGGCCGTCATCGAGCCCAAAAACCAGAAGCCCAAGGCCGGCAAGCTCGTCTACTACTTCGGCGCCACCCGCACCGAAGGCGCGACGACGATGAAGCCCCTGCTCGGCGGCAAGGGCGCCAACCTTGCCGACATGACCAGCATCGGCCTGCCCGTGCCCCCCGGCTTCACGATCACGACCGACACCTGCGCCCTCTACTACAAGAACGGACAGCGCCTCCCGACGGGCCTCATGAACGAGGCCCACAAGAACATCGCCCTGCTTGAGAAGGAGCTGGGCAAGAAGTTCGGCTCCAACGACAACCCGCTCCTGGTCTCGGTCCGCTCCGGCGCGGCCGTCTCCATGCCCGGCATGATGGACACCATCCTCAACCTCGGCCTGACCGACGCCTCCGTTGAGGGCCTGGCCCTGGCCACCGGCAACCGCCGCTTCGCGTACGACGCCTACCGCCGCCTGATCAACATGTTCGGCGATGTGGTGATGGGTGTGGACCACGAGAAGTTCGAGCACGCCTTCAACGACATCAAGAAGCGCCACAACGCCACCGAAGACACCGATGTCCCCGAGCGCGGCATGGTCGAGCTCTGCGAGGCCTACAAAGAGGTCTATCGCAAGGCCGTCGGCGATGTCTTCCCGCAGAATCCGTTCAAGCAGCTCGAACTGGCTATTGAGGCCGTTTTCAAGAGCTGGAACGCCGACCGGGCCATCTCTTACCGGCGCCTGGCGAACATCACCGGCCTCAACGGCACCGCCGTCAACGTCCAGTCGATGGTCTACGGCAACATGGGGGATGACTCCGGTACCGGCGTCGCCTTCACCCGCAACCCCTCGACCGGCGAAAACAAGTTCTACGGTGAGTTCCTGATCAACGCCCAGGGCGAAGACGTCGTCGCCGGCATCCGCACGCCCAAGTCCACCGATGAGATGCCCAAGTGGAACAAGAAGGTCTTCGACGAGCTGATGAAGATCAAGGCCAAGCTCGAGAAGCACTACACCGACATGCAGGACATCGAGTTCACGATTGAGCGCGGCAAGCTCTACATGCTCCAGACCCGCACCGGCAAGCGCACCGGCTTTGCCGCGGTCCGCATCGCCTGCGACATGGTGAAAGAGAATCTGATCTCTGAAGAGAAAGCAGTCCTCCGCGTCCCTGCAGGCGACCTCACCCAGTTGCTCCTGCCCAGCTTTGATCCTGCCGCGAAGAAGTCCGCCGAGATCCTCACCACCGGTCTTCCCGCATCGCCGGGCGCCAGCGTCGGCAAGCCCGCCTTCACTGCTGAAGAAGCCGTGAAGCGTGCCGCGGCCGGTGAGAAGGTGATCCTGGTTCGCAAAGAGACCAGCCCCGAAGATGTCGAGGGCATGCACTCGGCCGCCGGCATCCTTACCTCCACCGGCGGTATGACCAGCCACGCGGCCGTCGTCGCCCGCGGCTGGGGCAAGTGCTGCGTCGCTGGGGCTGGCGATGTCCAGATCGATGCCCACGCGGGCACTTTCACCGTGAAGGGCAAAACCTTCGGCCGCAATGACACGATTTCCATCGACGGCTCCACCGGCGAACTCATGGCCGGGGCGATGCCCACCGTCACACCCACCATGTCCGGCGACTTTGCAAAGCTCATGAAGTGGGCCGACAAGTACCGGGTTCTTGGAATCCGCACCAACGCCGACACCCCCGCCGACGCCCAGCGCGCCCGCGACTTCGGGGCCGAAGGCATTGGCCTGACCCGCACCGAGCACATGTTCTTCGCCGAAGACCGCATTAAAGCAATGCGCGAGATGATCCTCGCCGAAGATCGGCCCGCGCGTGAAAAGGCCCTGGCCAAGCTCCTGCCCTTCCAGCGTGACGACTTCATGGGCATCTTCAAGGCCATGAACGGCTTGCCCGTCACGGTCCGACTCCTGGATCCGCCCCTCCACGAGTTCCTCCCGCACGATGAGAAGCAGCAGGCCGAGATCGCCCGATCCCTGGGCATCACGCTCGAGCACGTCCAGCAGCGCGTCAGCCAGTTGCACGAGGCCAACCCCATGCTCGGCCACCGCGGCTGCCGCCTCTGCATCACGTACCCCGAGATCCTCGAGATGCAGGTGCGGGCCATTGTCGAGGCCGCCATCGACTGCGCCAACTCCGGCATCAAGGCCATCCCCGAAATCATGCACCCCTTGGTGGGCACCAAGAAGGAGCTCGTCACGCTCCGCAAGCAGACCGAAGATGTCATCCGCCGCGTCCGCGATGAGCACCAGTTCAAGGGGCGCCTCGACATCAAGATCGGCACCATGATCGAAGTACCCCGCGCGGCGCTGGTCGCCGACCAGATCGCCGAGGTTGCCGACTTCTTCAGCTTCGGCACCAACGACCTGACCCAGATGACCTTCGGCTACAGCCGCGACGACATCAACAGCTTCCTGCCCGACTACCTCAAGCAGGAAATCCTTGAGAAGGACCCGTTCCAGACCCTCGACGCCTCGGGCGTCGGCCAGCTTGTGGATATGGCCACCAAGAAGGGCCGGTCTATCAAGAAGGACCTGAAGGTCGGCATCTGCGGCGAACACGGCGGCGATCCAGCCTCCGTCCACTTCTGCCACAAGGTCGGCCTCGACTATGTCTCCTGCTCGCCGTTCCGAGTCCCGATTGCCAGGCTCGCGGCAGCGCAGGCGGCGCTGATGAATAAGTAAGGCATTCATTTCCCGACCCCCTAGAGCCTCCCGCGCAAGCGGGAGGTTTTTCGTTTGGCCCGGATCACTGGCTCAAGGAGTGATACGGCTGAGCGCGCGCCAAGTTTCACCGAATCACGCGACGACCAAATTGTGCTGACAAATGCGTGTCATTGCTGGGATTGTGGAACATTCTGTGCAGATCAGTGTCCGTCGGTAGAACACGCCAGCAAATCCCCGCACTCCGGACAGCATTGTGCCGTCGCTGGCAAGCCAGTCAGAACATACTGGCAAGTGGGACATACTCCCGGCTTTCGATGAACCCGCGCTCGCCTGTACAGCGCAAACAATGCGACGCCTGAAAAGACCGCGGGAATCCACAGCGGGAGGCGAACATTGGACGTCGAACGCGCAAAGTGAATTCCCGTCACGCTATTGAGTTCAAGCGTCCAGACGTAGGGTGCACTCCGGATGTCGTAGATCCAACCTCGCGCCGGAGATGTACCTCTGTTGAGGAGCGCCATGATGGCGGCAGCTAAGTCCTGACGTTCCCAGAACAAGCATCCCCTGCAGACACCAGCTGCGGAGTCTGACCCCGCCCAATAAGCCGTGTACCGGCTACTCGCCAAGAGTCCAATGAGCGACGCAAACAAGACAACGAGGCCCGCACACCAACCCATACGAGTGAGCCCTGAATGTCCCCGCATCATTCTCATCGGACGACTCCGCCGAGAACGTCTCCGCATTCCGGACACCGCACCTGCTCATCGACGGTCGGAACGCCCCGTACGTCATACCCGCACTTCGTACATTGTCCCGGCTGCACACGCCTCGGAATGACCGTGTAGCACGCCGGTAGTCCAATCACGATCAAAGTCCAATAGGGAATGATCGCGCCGGCGTAGTAGCCTCCCGGCACCATTGGATCCCTTTGAAACCAGAGCCGCGGGATCCAAATCCACGAATGACTCAATCGGGGGCCGAGTTGCGTGTGATTGCCCCGGACTTCATTGACGCAGGAAAACTCTATCGTTCCTCTCCCAACATCAAAACGCCACGCCTCTCCCCCACCCCTACCAATCGTCCCGATGCAGCTTCCGAGATAGCCCAAAACTCCCACCGTGCTGACGGCGCAACCCGTCCAGATGAATGCATGCCGTGCGCCGCTTCGCATGTTCACGGCTGCTCCTTGCCACACTCCGGGCACTTCACCACGCCCTTATTGATTGGCATTCCGTTTAGGTCGTATCCACATTTGGCGCATTTGCCGGCCAGATGTCGAGCGCGTGCACGACGACCGAAGGCGTAGATCGCACCGCACGCAGCGACCGGAGCGAGGAGCGGGATATGCACGCGTGTCATGGTCGGGCTCGAGTACGCGTGCATTGGAAGCCCCAGCGAAATGCCAAAGGGGCGAACAACCTCGGCTCGGGAGCGATTCTGCCACGTGATCACCCCGGCGCTGATCGATACGCTATCTGTCACGATTGTGGTTGGTTGCAAGGTGTTCCACGATGTGAGCGTGAGCCATCCTCTAGAAACTTCAAACCATTTGTCGCGACCGATTGCGAGAGTAACGCGAAGAAACGCGCTGCCCAGTACGACAAGGCTTAGTCCGATGCCGATGCCAGCCGACGCTCGTAGCGCAAATGCAGTCAGTGTGAGGCGTGGTTTGCGCACTGCGAATGCTCCTGGATTGTGACGGCAGTACCACACTCCGGACATCTCGACGTTCCATCTGCCGCCGGCACTCCACTCATTTCGTACCCGCAACGCTGACAACAGTTCTCCGGCAAACGTCGAAATACCCCCCACCAAGTGAAGACGAGCGTCGGGACGACCACGACCGCGAACGGCCAGAGCAGCACGCGGTGGAAGCCGGGCGCATCGCCATTGAGAGAAGTGCTTCCCGAGCCGTGCATGTCGTACACGATCCAAAAGTTCCAGATGCGATCAACGTAGCGCCAGGCGTGCCAACCCGGGGCGGCACCGCCCGACACGGTCGGATCCCGGGATGACCACCAAACGGACATCCCCGAAAGTCCAACGACCGTTCCCCCGTTGCCCATCCATGCAAGTCCGATGCCGGCACCCGCGTAGGCCAACGCAAGCACCAAGGCCGCGGCCAACGTGTACCACTTCAGAACCGGCCTGGAAAGTCGTGAGGACATCATGGGCTCAACACATTCCGACTAAACCTGTTTTCAATCGATCTTCTCGATCAGCCTGCTCCGAGGCACATTCATCACCCCACACTCCGGACACAACCGAACTCCCTCCGCATCCGGCGGTGTGCCGCGGATGTCGTACCCGCAGTCAGCACACGCACCGCGGCCATACTCCACAATCTCCGGCTTCTCCAACCACGGAAGCACGGCGATGATCACGACGCACCCGGCGGCAAACAACTGCGAGGTCAACGTGTGCTGCCAGATTGCGTAACAGACATAGATAAAGAAGGGATAGGACACCAAGTCCCGCCAGACTGAGCGCTTCGCCCATCGCATCAACGAGTTGCAGTTCCTGCAGCGCCACGGCTTGGTTCCGTCAGACGCAAGCATGCGCCGAACCCACGGCACCCGCTGCTCGCATTGTGGACATACACACGCCATCGTCACCCTCGTCCCGCCGCGCCGGCAGTTCCGCACTCCGGACACCGCACCACCCCGCCTTCTTCCCTTACCCCTTGCAAGTCATACCCGCACTTCCCGCACCGTCCCACCGGATACGCAGCGGGCAGCAGTCGGTAGGCACAGAGCGCGCCGATCAGCACCGGCACCCAGAACGGAATGATCGCGCAGTGGATGGTGACCTGCGCGTTCATGGAATCCGGCCATGAGGTGAATGTCGGAAGCCAACGCCAGTGTGGCGATTGACCGATGTAGGGGAAGCTGCCAGCGACGAAGAATGCGGAGGTGTCGGTGAAGGTCCAGAAGACTGAGACGCCGCCTCGGCCGACCACGATGGTGCGGTCACTTCCCCAGGTGTGTGTGACGGCGGTGAAGAAACTGAACAGGTACCCGAGCAGGCCGAGGAAGCCGATGCCGACGCCTGTCCAGGCCAGCCAGCGACGGATGTGCGTGCGTGTGATCATGGCGCGTGTTCCGAGGCGTGAACGCTTCTGGAGTGATACGGCCCAGTGCGCGGCGAGTTTCAGCGGATTAGCCCATGACCACCATTATGCTGACAAATGCGTGTCGTGGGCAAATCCGGGGAACTTGTAGTTGCGCGGCGTGTCGCAGTTACTTCTTAGCTTCGAGTTCCGTCCAGCGTTCGAAGAGCTTGGCCAGGCGGGTCTGGGCCTCGGCTAGTTTCTTGCTGATGTCGGTGAGTTTGTGGCGGTCGGTTGTCGCAGCCATTTCGGATTCGAGCGTTTTCACTTCGGCTTCGGCTTTGTGGATGGTCTCTTCCATGCCGTCGAGTTCGCGCTGTTCGTTGTAGCCGAGTTTCTTTTTGGAGGTGGGCTTGGGCGCGGCGGGTTTGGGTTCGGCGATGGGCTTGGGCGGAGGTGGCGGGGCCTTCTTGGGTGCGTTGGTCGCTTCTTTTTCGAGGTCGCCGTGGAAGCGCGACCACTGGTCGAAGTCGGCGTAGTAACGGTTGTTGCCCTTGCCGTCGAGGGCGAGGACCTTGGTGGCCAGGTCGGCGATCATGGCTCGGTCGTGGGTCACGAGGATGACGGCTCCGGGGAACTCTTCGAGGCTGTCTTCCAGGACTTCGAGCGTGGGGATGTCCAGGTCGTTGGTGGGTTCGTCGAGGATGAGGACATCCGCCGGCTCGAGCATGAGCAGGGCGATGTGGACTCGGGCCTGCTCGCCGCCGGAGAGAGATTGGACGGTGGCGTGGAGCTGGTCTTTGGTGAAGAGGAACTTCTTGGCCCAGGTGATGACGTGGATCTGGCGGTCGCGGAAGATGAGCATGTCACTGTGCGGGGAGAGCGTGTCGCGCAGCGTGAGCTTGGGGTCCAGTTCGGTGCGGTGCTGGGAGAAGACGACGGTGCGGAGCTTGTCGGCGCGGCCGATAGTTCCCGGCTTTGGCGCGCTGGGTGGGAGGCGGGCATCTTTGGCGGCTTCGATGGCTTCGGGTGTGGGCGCATCGGGCGGGATTTCGCCGGTGAGGACTTTGATGAGCGTGGACTTTCCGGAGCCGTTGGGGCCCATGAGGGCGAGCTTGTCGCCGGGGGCGAGGATGACATCCAGGTCGGTGAAGAGCTTGCGGTTGCCGTAGGCCTTGGTGATGGCGCGGGCGAAGAGGAGTTTCTGGGTTTTGCGGTCGGTGGCGTTGAACTCGATGCTGGCCGCGGCGAGCGGGGTGTTGCGGGCGCGGAGGTCGGCGAGCTCATCGATGCGGTTGTAGGAGGCGTCGATGCGGGACTTGCTCTTGGTGCGGCGGGCCTTGGCGCCGCGCGAGAGCCAGCGCAGGTCATCGCGCACCTGGTTGGCGAGGGATTGCTCCTGCTTGGCCTGGGAGTCGAGGAAGTCCTGTTTGCGCTTGAGGAAGTCGGAGTAGTTGCCGCGGACGGCGAACGTGCCCTCGGGGTAGGCGGTTGAGAGCTCGATGATCCGCGCGGCGGTGGATTCGAGGAACTCGCGGTCGTGGGTGACGACGATCGAGGCGAAGTTTTCGCTGGATTGCGAGCCCATGATGAACTCTTCGAGCCACTGGATGCCCTCGACGTCGAGGTGGTTGGTGGGTTCGTCGAAGAGGATGATGTCGGGCTCGCTGGCCATGGCGCGGGCGATGGAGAGCCGCTTGCGCTGGCCGCCGGAGAGGGATGTGGTGGGCTGATCGGTGTCGGGGAAGTCAAAGCGGCCCAGGGCCAGGTCCGCGGCCATCTCGATCTCGTGCTCATCGTGGATGTGCGGGATCTTGCCCGAGGCGACTTCCTTGGCGACCGCATCGATGACGGCGGTGCGGATGGTGGAGCCTTCGGGGAAGATGTCGGCCTGTGCGATGTAGGAGATGCGGGCGCCCTTGCGGAGGGTGACGGTGCCCTCATCGGGCTTGTCAACACCGGCGAGGATCTTGAGGAGCGTGGACTTGCCCGAGCCGTTGGGGCCGATGAGGGCGAGGCGCTCGCGGTCTTCGAGGGAGAGAGAGACCCCGGAGAAGAGGGTGCGGGAGCCGAAGGTTCGGGAGAGGTTGGTGGCGTTGAGGACTGGGGGCATGGGGAAGGAAGGTAGGGAGGGAGAGGGGAGGGGGCGATTGTTTTGGGGGGATTTGGCGTGGTTTGGGGGTGATTTTGAGGTGGGGGAGAAGAGGAAGAGGCCGCGGATGGCTCAGATGAGCCCAGATGTGGAGAAGGAGAAGAAGACTCACCGCTGAGGCGCAGAGGGCGCTGAGAAGAGAGAGAAGAAGCCACGGATGACACAGATGGACACGGATGGGGAGAGGAGTTGTTGGGGGTTGGGGGCGGGTTGTCATCGTCGCCGCCGTCGTC
This sequence comes from Phycisphaerales bacterium, assembly GCA_044222485.1. Taxonomy (GTDB): domain Bacteria; phylum Planctomycetota; class Phycisphaerae; order Phycisphaerales; family UBA1924; genus JAHBXE01. The sequence continues at coordinate 16,773 of JBGAND010000001.1, forward strand.
GTTGAGGTCGTCCTCATCGTCGAAGTCGTCATCCAGGTCGTCTTCGCGGTCATCCTCGGCGTCTGCGGCGGCGAGCATTTCTTGGACTTGGCGGGCGATTTCAGTTTGCAGAGTGGTGGGGCGGGGAGAAGGGCTGAGTCCCGAGTCCCGAGTGCCGAGTGGCGATGAAGTGGAGGGGGTGGCACGGGCTGGCGGGTTTGTTGGAGTGTGTGGGTCTGGAGATTTCCTGGAGGAGGCCGCGCGGGCGCTGGGGTTGAGGGCTCGGATGATGTTGGCGGCGGCGCGGCGTTTTTCGATGGGGTCTTCGGAGGTGGCGAGGATTTCTTCGAACGCGGCCAGGGCCAGGCACTTGATGAGGTGGGCCGAGTGGGTGCGGTGGGCGGTGATGTAGGGCGTGATGGCGGGGGAGGCGAGCCAGTCGTAGAGGTCGGCGAGGTCGGGGGTGGGGAGGCCGCTAGTAGCGGAGCCGGGAATCGGGTCTTTGGTGAGGCTGTCGATCAGGGCGTAGAGGTTTTCGTTGCTCTGGACGTAACGGAGGAAGAGGGCGCGGTTGTGGGGGGTGAGAGGGGGGAGAGTTTGAAGCTCGGCGACCATGGAGTGGAAGGTAGTGGGAAGTTGGAGTGATACAAGGGACCCTAACGGATAATGGATGGCGCGGGTGACATGACGTTGTCACCGGGTTTGTACCTAATTTGAAGTTTGGGAGTAGGTTTGGGAAGTTGGGCAATTGGAGCGACGTTCATCTCGCAGAGGAAGGGCTCGAAGCCCTTCCTCTGCGGATTCAGTTCTCTTGCGCTTGCATCATTCAACTACCGACATACCCACACTCTTGAGGTAATCGAATGTGGAGTCGTAAAAGTCCGGGGATCGCGTGGGATCGTCGGGGTCACCTTGGGGAACGACAATCACCATGCCTTGGCGAGCCCGAGTGAGCAGCACTCGGTAAGCGTTCTTCAAGTAGGCTTGTCGTTGAGCGGATCGAATGCGCTGCCACTTGTCGCCGCGGAAAGACCAGTGATCCCAGCCTTCGGCGGTGTGGCGAAAGTCGCCATCCCACACGATACAAGCCCAGTCCAGTTCCAGCCCTTGCACGTGGAATTCGGTCGCGACGTCTTCAAGGTAGTAAGAGGATCGGACGTCCTCCTTAGGGTGTAGGAACCAGTGGATTGGATCGACTGGCGCGCGCACATCGATGGCGTACGGCTTGAGCCGCTGAGCCTGTGAAGACACGACCATCCCGTAGCGCTCAGTTCCGCGTGCTTTGTTCTTGAGCCACGCTTTGGCGGTTGCCACATTGCGCGTAAGGACGAGGGGGTACTTCTCGCGCACTTTGGTCAGAAGAGAACGAGATTCTGGCAAGTCCAGGTCCAAGAGTGACTTCACAAGGCCCGAGACATGTTCGGCGCGAAATGAACGCATCGAAACCGAGAGATGCAGGCTCTTGTCCGTATGTACGCCCGGGCGTCCCGCCAGTAGGTTGAGCGCTTGGCCAGCGGCGTATTCGGAATCTCGTAGCTGTGGGGAGAGGTGAATGTGCCAACTCGGGAAAGAGTCGAGCAGAGCGCGAATCCACTCACCGATGCCAGCCTCGCCGGTGTTAATTTCCTGGCCGCCGCCGACGAGGCAGACGACTACAGCCCAGTCTTGGTGACGGTCCATGCACGAGATCAGGAACTCGGGCTCAGACATGGCAAAGTCAGCGTGCTTCTTCTTGCGAAGCATGAACGCGGCGGTCTGTTCCTTGTTCCACGCTCGCTGTGCTTCATCAAACAGGGCCACATGTTCGATGGGCGGGCGCGAGTGGTCGCGAAGGCACTCGTCGCGGAAGTGATGGACGTTCTGTACAAAGGCTTTGACCTCGCTTCGCAACGAACTGAGCTTGGCCTTCTTCCCACTAGCGTGTTCGCGGCGGGCCTTGTCCCTTGCCAAGGCCTCGCAGAGGATCGCAACTAGCGGGCCGTTGCCCGAGAGGAACACGCTGTACAACTCGCTGCCTTTGTCGTGATGGCGAGTCGCGATGTTGAGGCCAACAAGGGTCTTTCCCGCTCCAGGGACGCCGGTCACGAAGCAGATCGACTTGCGACGATGCGCGCGTGCATCGCCGATGATGGTGGCAACCGCCTCGGATGTGTGAGTCAGGTTAATGGCCGCCGCGTCGCTTCGGGAGATTTCTTCGACGCGGTGGTCGCCGTACAGCGACATCGCGGCTTCGATGATTGTGGGCGTGGGCGTGTATCTTCCCCGTGACCATGCAGCAGGGTCGATGGCGGCGCCGTCGAAGAACAGCAGAGCGTTGGTGATTACATCGGAGAGTTGGCTAGGGGCGGCGTGAACTGGGCGCGCGACACGATCGTGATCGGCACCCATCGAAATGGCCGTGACTGCTGGTTTGGCTCGGGTGGCGACTAAGACCGGCACGATTGGCGTGTGGTGGCTCGTGCTATGGAAGTTCTTGAGATCGAGGGAGTAGTCCCAAACTTGGTCGGAGGCGTGAGAGCTGAAGTGGGTCTCTCCAACCTTGAACTCGATAACGAAGATGAGGTGACAGAGTACGACGAGCACATCGATCCGTCGTCCGACTCGGGGCACGACATACTCGAAGGCGATGAGGCCTTCGGTTCGAAACGGCGCCAGTGCCCTACGCATGACGCCAACCTGTTCAACCCAAGCGTCGCGTTGAGTTGGTTCGATTGCGAATGAACTTCCCAGGGTCAGAGCGGCCAAAATGTCCGCATCGGTGTGATCAAGAAATGATGTGATAGAGGCCGAGTAGTAAGCTCGGCTGCGAACGAACGGCTTTGGTGCGGCGGCGCCTTCCTCCAGCATGTTGAAGCAGCGTACCAGGTGAGGCATTTAGAAGGCTGTGGCCACGAGCGTAAGAGCGTGTCACTGACGCAGGGGAAGGGCTGCTGCCCTTCCCCTGCAACCCCATCCTGCGGAAGGAAGAAACGCGGGGAGAGGGACTGCGTTCCGGGGGTATCGCTGCGCGATTACCCCCGGCTACTCACGATGAGGCCTTCGGCCTGTAAGACCTAGAAGAGAGTGGAGGTCAGTGCCCTTCGTTGAGTCGCTTCCGCAGCGTGTCCAGGTCGGGTTTCAGGGTGGGGTTGAGTTGTTGGGATTCTTCGGAGAGGGTGACGGTTTGGGCCGCGGCGGTGAGGTCTTCGAGGGCGGGTTTGGTGAGTTGTTTGATGAAGCCTTGGTCGGACATGGCGAGGGTTTTGGCGATGGCGGTGTAGATGAGGCCGTGGCCGATGGTTTGGGCGAAGGAGTCGGGTTGGCGGGTGAGGTTGGTGCCGATGCGGATTTCGGCGGCGAGGCGGGCCGCGGCGTTGTCGGCGTCGCGGGATTCCCAGCAGCGGCCGGCGTCGGCGTTGAGGATGCGTGCGAAGTTCTGGCACCAGGCGACGGGGTGCTGCATGTGGGCGTTGGGCTCACCCGCGGTGCCGGGGTGGGGCGGGAAGGTCTCGGGGGTTTGGCGGGAGAGGGTGAGGAGGGTTTTGATGGTGGGCTGGAGGTTGGCCAGCGCGGCGATGAGTTGGGTGTGGGATTCGGCGGGGGCCGCGGCGTCGAACTCGAGGGCGGCGCGGGTGGGGTAGAGGAACATGAGGGGTTCGAGGTGGGAGCGGTCGAGGTTATCCCAAAGGGAGCGGAGTTGGTCTATGACGGGGGTGGGGGCGGAGGGTGTGGAGGAGGAGGTGTTGGAGTTTGAGCCGGAGGGAGATTGGTCGCAGGCGGCGAGGGGGAGGAGGAGCGCTAGGAAGAGAAGGAGTCGTCGCGGCATGGCTGGGCCTCCGGCAACAGGATATCGGGGGAGATTGGGGGTGCAAGGCGATGGAGGTAGGAGTCGCCCTCACCCGGCCTCGAAGACTCGGCCACCCTCTCCCGCTGGCAGCGGGAGAGGGAGCTCAGCCCTTCGCGCCCGCCCCGATCGTCATCTTGACCGGGATGTAGCTGGGCTTCACCCGCTTCTCGAACTCATCGCGGTACTTGTTCATGATCGTGCGGACGGCCCAGTTGTTGCCGTCGGCCAGGCCGCAGATCGTGGTGCCGGGCATGGAGCCCATGCTGGTGGCGATTTCCAGGGAGAGGTCCAGGTCCTTGGTTTTGCCGTTGCCTTCTTCGATGCGGGTGAGAAGTTGGTAGAGCCAGCCGGAGCCTTCGCGGCAGGGGGTGCACTGGCCGCAGGATTCGTGTTTGAAGAATCGGGCGATGTTCCGTGCGACCGCGACCATGTCGGTGTCTTCGTCGAAGACGGTGGGGCAGGCGGTGCCCAAGCCCAGGACGTTGTACTTGCGGCCGATGTCGAAGTCCATTTCGGCATCGAACTGGGAGGCGTCGAGGATGCCCATGGAGATGCCGCCGGCGATGGCGCCTTTGAACTTCTTGCCGTTGCGCATGCCGCCGCAGTAGTCGTTGACGAGCGTGGAGAGCTTGACGCCCAGGTCGCACTCGTAGACGCCGGGGCGGTTGACGTGGCCGGAGACGCCCATGAGTTTGGTGCCCCAGCTTGGCGGGCCGCCGACGGTGGATTCGCAGCCTTGCTTGCTGAACCACTCCCAGCCGTTTTCGATGATGCTGGGGACGTGGCAGAGGGTTTCGGTGTTGTTGATGATGGTGGGTTTGCCGAAGAGGCCCTTGATGGCGGGGAACGGCGGCTTGATGCGCGGCCAGCCGCGCTTGCCCTCGAGGGCTTCGAGAAGGCCGGTTTCTTCGCCGCAGATGTAGGCGCCGGCGCCGCGGTGGACGTAGCAGTCGACGACCCAGGGTTCGCCGGTGGCGGTCTTCGCGCCGGAGAGAAGGCCTTTGCCGCCGAAGATGCCTTGGGCGTATGCCTCCTTCAGGGCGTTTTCGGTGACGTGGGCTTGGTGGTGGTATTCGCCGCGGATGAAGATGAAGGCGGTCTTAATGCGGCAGGCGTAGCAGGCGATGGCGATGCCTTCGAGCTGCAGGTGCGGATCGAAGTCGAGGAGGAGGCGGTCTTTGAAAGTGCCGGGTTCGGATTCGTCGGCGTTGACGGCGAGGTAACGCTGGCCGGGGTCGCCGGGTTTGCCGTCGGCGGTGGGGGCGACCTTGGGGAGGAAGGTCCACTTGAGGCCGGTGGGGAAGCCGGCACCGCCGCGGCCGCGGAGCTGGGACTTTTTGACCTCATCGACGACGGCCTCGGGCTGCATCGCGATGGCTTTGCGGAGGCCCGCGTAGCCGCCGGTCTTGGTGTATTCGTCGTAGGAGACGGTGTGGCGGTCCTTTTCCTTGCCGTAGGGGAAGGAGGGGATGCGCTTGGTGAGGATGGGGGAGCCGGCTTTGAGGGACGGGGTGGGCATAGGGGCGGATTGTAGAGGAGGCGGGGGGGTAGGGAGTGGTCAGTTGCCTGCGGGGTCGGTCCGTGGTTGCAGGTCCAGGTGATCATGGGCAAAGATGATGTCGGCGCGGGTCTTGCCCTCGTGGAGGGGGATGATCCAGTAGGGGGCGTGGGGTTGTGCCTCATCCAGGCAGCGGAGCCGCGCTTCGAGGTATTCCGCGCCGTTGTGGCTGGTGAACTCGCCGACGAAGGAGCCGCCCGCGGCCAGGTCGCTGCGGGTAATGCCGGCGCTGCCATTTTGGGTGCGGAGGAGCTCGACGCTGACGGGAGAGCCGGTGGTGTTTTTGAGGTCCAGCTGGTAGGAGTAGGTCCGCGGCGGAGAGCCAAAGCCGCCGAAGCAGCCGGGGAGGATGAGGAGCAGGGGGGTCAGGAGGAGTGGTCGCATGGAGGTGGAGTGCGCGAGGGGTGTGGATGGTTCAACGGGGAAATGGGATGTGAATTGGGTGTGCAGAAGTGGGCGTATAAGTAGGAAGGACCGCGGGAAACCCGGCATCGGGTTCCGTACAAAGGCAGAATCTGCCGGTTTGCAAGCGGGTACATCAGATTTATGAAGATTCCGCTTGCGGACCCGAGGGTTTGTCGGTAATTTGGCCTGACACAGTCGGATCGGCGTGTTGCCGGGCGACTCTCGTTTGGGAGAAAGAGACATGACGAAGTCGTTCAAAACTACCAACGGTAATTCTACGTGCGCTCGCCGCGGCTCTCGCGCGAAGGCACTGTCTTTGGCGGCCGGGGCGGCCTTGTCGGTGATGGCGATGGCCACGTCGGCGCAGGCGCAGTATCAGTGGTCGAACAACACATCGACCACGCCGCAGAACTGGAGCGTGGGGACCAACTGGGTCGGCCCGGTGCCGGCGGCGGGCGGGTCGGTGACGGACACGATGTTGTTCACGTACAACTTCGGCAGCGCGGCCTTCGCCTCCAACAACAACCTGGCCGGCGCGTACAACCTGAACGCGTTGACGATGGATGCCCAGGCCTCGGGCGGCTTTACGCTGTCGGGGACGGCGGGCAGCACGCTGGCGTTTGGCGGGGCGGCTCCTTCGTTGATTAACTCGTCATCCTCGGCGGGCACGATCAGCATGCCGATGGCTCTGAACGCCGGGACGACCATCAGTGGTTCGGGCGTGGGCGCATTGACCTTGTCCGGCGTCATCAGTGGTGCGGGTGGCCTGGTGCTTGGCACGACAGGCCCGGGCGTGGTGGGATTGAACGCCGCCAACACGTTCCTGGGCGGCACGACGATGAACTCCGGTGAGGTTTCGACCAGCGTCGCGACGGGCATGGGACCGGCGGGCAGCTTGGTGACGGTGAACGGCGGGCGGCTGCGCCTGACGGCCGCGGCCACGCTGTCGCAGAACTACAACATCACTCCGGGCAACACGTTCAACATCACGGGCGCGTTCGCCCCGACGTTCAGCGGAGCGATCACGGGCTCGGGTGGCATCTCCTATCGTCCGACGGCTTCGGCGACGATCACGTTCACGGGCAGCAACTCGTTCTCCGGCAACTACTACGGCCAAGCGTTCGGTAACGCTGTTCCGAGCATCACGCTCAACAGCAACGGCGCGTGGACCGGCGTGAGCGGGATCACGATGGAGGCCAACCAAACCCTGCTGCTGGACAACGCTGCTACGAACGTGGCCAACCGCATTAATGACACTGCCCCGATCTCCCTCATGCGGGCGGGCATCCAGCTCAACGGCAACGCCGCGGCCACATCCGAAACACTCGGCGCGATCACCTTCTCGGGCTCCAACTCGTTTGCGACGACGCCCAACGCGGCATCGAACACGACGCTGACGGTGGCGTCGATGGCGCGGGCCAATCGCGGCTCAGCGATCTTCACCGGCACGAATATGGGTACGGCGGGCGGGGCCAACACGAGCAACTTCATTGTGACGGCACCCTCCATCACCGGCGACCTGGTCGGCGGCGGCGGCCTGCCGGGCTCGACCAACGTGAGCATCCTGCCCTACGGCTACGCGGTTCATACCGCGGGCACAGCGGCGGGCCAACTGGTGACGTACGACCCGGTGACGGGCATCCGCCCACTCGCGGCATCGGAATACGTTCCCAGCGCGATCGTGGCTCGTGGGTCCGCAACGAACAACAACTTCAAGTCGACGGGCGCGTCTCGGATGATCGGCGTCACGGGCGTGAACGCGATGGTGATTGATTCGGCCTCCGCGGCGGCGATCGGCTCGGGCGTGTACGGCTCGGGTGTTCTCAAGCCCGCCAGCGGCGTGACCATGTTCTCGGTTTCCGGCGGCGGAACCGCGTCCACCCTTCCCTCGATTCTGGCGACCGATGTTCTTGAGCTCGGTTCGAACGAGGGCATCGTCCACACGCAGAACCTGGGTGCGATCACAAGCATCATCTCCGGCAGCAACGGCCTGACCAAGTCGGGCTTCGCTCCCCTCATTCTGGCGGGAAACAACAAGTACACCGGGACGACCTCGATCACCGGCTCGATCCTGCACATCTCTTCGGACTCGGCCCTGGGCGATCCCAGCAACGGGATTTCGCTCTCGGGCGGCAACGTCAGCGGCCTGAACTTCGCTCCGTCCAACCTGTTTGGCAACAGCACCGTGCAGGGCCTGACGATCAACCGTCCGGTGTCCCTGGATGGTGCGGGCGGCGGGCTCTCGGCCTCCACGGTCAACAGCACACTGACGATGAACGGCGTGATCAGCGGCTCGGGCCGCCTGCTCACGGGAACAGCATCCTTGGGCAACACCGGTGTGCTCAAGCTGACCAACGCGAACACCTACTCGGGCGCGACGATTATCTTCGGTAACGTCGCGATCACGTCCGACGCCGCCCTCGGCACGAACTCGGAAGTGGTCGGCACCGGCGGCTTCCTCCGGGCCGACGGTCCGGTGACAAGTGCTCGCAACTTCACGCTCAGCGGTGGATTGCCCCTGCTCACCAACGGCTACGACATGACCTTGAACGGCACGATTTCGAATCAGGCCGCGACGCCCGGCACGATCACCAAAGGCGGAGCCGGAAACACGCTGACCCTCACGGGCAACAGCCAGTTCAACGGCGGGGTTCAGGTGGGTCTGGCGGCACCTTTGGGCGATATGGATCGCTTGGACATGGGCGGCACGATGGCCTTGAGCGGCAACGGCGCGCTCACGGCCGTGACCGGCGTCAGCATCCTGTCGGGCTCCACGTTCCGCCTTGACAACACCGGGACCAACAACGGCAACCGGATCAACGCCAACCTGACCATCGGCGGCGGCACATTCGAGTTCCTCGGAAACGGCGCGGCGGCATCGACCGAGACGGTCGGCACGGTTGCCGCTGGGAACTTCGCCCCCGCCGTCGGAAACGGTGTGGGCATCGTCAACATCGTGCCGGGCTCCGGCCAGTCGGCAGTGGTGACGGCGTCGAACTTCACCCGCACGGGAGCATCGGGCATGCTCGTTCGCGGCACCAACTTGGGTGGCACGATCGGAGCGAACACAGGCAACCTGGTCTTCAACACGGCGCCGACCATGGTCAACGGCATCGTGAACGGCATGGTGGGTGACACCTCCCTGACCGGCAGTGGCACCGGATTCGTCACGCACGCCGCGGGAACGGGCATCCGCCTGCTCACCGGTGGTGAATACTCGACCAACACGCTGGGCGCAACGCTGAACTCTGACCTGACGGCCAACAACGTGATCGGGGCGGCCACCACGGCCAACTCGATCCGGATCAGCGCCGGCGGCGGGATTGATGCAACGGGCCAGACGCTGACGGTCGGCACGGGCATGGTCCTGGCGACGGGCGGGGCCAACCTTGGCATCACGGGCGGCACGGTTGCGTTCGGGGCGAGCCCCGCGACGTTCTGGGCCAATGACAACCTGGCGGTCAGCAGCATCCTGACCGGCACGGGCGGCATGAACAAGGCCGGCGGCGGCACGATGACGCTCAACACGGCCGCCACACTGACGGGCGGCGTGACAGTCTCCAACGGCCGCCTGGTTTACGGTGTGGCGAACGCCATTCCGTCCACCAACGCCGTGACCCTGGGCACGACGGGCACAGCGGTCGGCACGCTGGACCTCAACGGCACGACAAGCAGCGTGGCATCATTCGCCGGCTTTGGAAACATCGACCTTAACGGCGGCAACCTCATCTCGGCCGGCGGCTCGACCGCGTTTGCGGGCGGGATTGTGGGCACCGGCACCGTGACGATCGGCGGCAGCATGACGATCAACGGCGTCAGCTCGTTCACAGGCGACACGACGGTTCGCAACGGCGGTACGCTGACCGTGGGCGCCAACCAGCCGACGGTGGGCAACGGCCCGCTGGGCTCGGGCGGCAACCTGGTCCTGGGTGATGCGACGACGGCCGGCAACCTCAGCTTCGGTACCAACGTCGGCACGATGAACAAGAACATTGTCGTCCCCGCGGGCACGGGCCTGTCAACCATCACGCAGAACGCCAGCAGCAACGTGAACCTCGGCGGCAACATCTCCATCAACCGCCAGGTGCGCATCACGGGCGGGTCTTCGACCGCGGCCCCGTACACCGGCACCTGCACGCTCTTGGGTACCATCTCGGGCTCGGGCAGCTTCGACTGGTTCGGCGGCAACTTCAACCTGTACGGCAACAACACGTTCACCGGCGGCGTCCAGATGCAGTCTGGCGCGTCGGCCACGATCACGACCTTCATGGGGATCGGGCACGACAACGCCCTGGGAACGGGCAACGTGAACATCGCCGGCTTCCCGTCGGGCGTGCTGCGGGCCGACAACGGCGCCCGCACGGTGCCCAACAACTTCTACTTCTCCGGCTCGGCCACGGGTGTCGGGTTCGGCGGGATGAACGACTTCAACATCGGCGGCCAGTTCGACCTGGGCGCCGGTGCGTTCGCCGCGGCGACTCCTCCCTCGGTCGGCGGGGCCCGCACGTTCCAAGTGACCAACACGGGCGTCACCCGCCTGCTCGGCATCGTCTCGGGTAACGCGGCATCGACGCTTACCAAGGTCGGCGGCGGCACGCTGCTGATGTCCGCCAACAACACCTTCGCGGGTAACGTGAACGTGAACGCGGGCGCACTGATCGTCAACGGGAACAACAGCGGAGCCGGCGTGTACGCCGTCGCCAACGGGGCTCTCCTGGGCGGCAGCGGCAGCATCGCCGGGGCCGTTTCGTTCGCCGCGGGTGCGGCACTGGAGCCGGGCAACAGCGCCGGCACGATCTCGACCGGGGCGATGACCCTGGCTGCCAACTCGATCATGATGTGGGAGCTGGGCGACTCGACGATCCCGACCGCGAGCGACCTTGCCGCGGTGACCGGCAACCTGAGCATCGCTGGCGGCGTGGGCACGGTGGTCCTGCACCTTGAAACGCTCCCGGGCTTTGCCCTCCTTGATGGCAAGACGACCTGGACGATCATGACCTACACCGGCACGCTGACCGGTGCACCCGCCAACTTCCTGCTGGCCAACGTGCCCGCGGGTGTGACCGGTGCGGTGATCGACACGACCACGGTCCCCGGCTCGGTCATCCTGAGCATGGTCCCGGCCCCCGGCACCGGCGGCCTCCTGGCCATGGCGGGCATCCTGGCCAGCCGTCGCCGTCGTCGGAACTGATCGCGGTTAGTACGTAACTCGACGCCGGCGGCCTTTCGGGGCCGCCGGCTTTCTTTTTGGTGCGGAGTCTTGTGAGTCGGTACGCTTGAGCGCTCCATGACGGATGATCGCAAGACCAAGCCGATGTCGGAGCCGCCGGAAGGTCGGCGCGTTCAGATTCCCGAGCGCGTCGGGTCGGTGGTGCTGGAGCGGGAGCTGGGTGAGGGCGGGATGGGTGTGGTGTGGCGGGGGCGGCACGAGTTGCTGGGGCGGGATGTCGCCGTCAAGTTCTTGACGCACGCCGTGGCGGGTGAGTCGGATCCCGGGTTCAAGATGTTCATTGACGGGGCACGCGCGGCCGCGGCTGTGAAGCACCCGGGGCTGACGGATGTGTACGACGCGGGGGTTATCGCGCTTCAGTCGCAGAACCAAGTGCCGTATCTGGTGATGGAGCTGGTGGAAGGGCCGGGGCTGGATGCGGTGCTCCGCGCGAGCGGGCCCCTGAGCGTGCGGGCGGCGCTGGCGGTGATGGAGGGTGTGTGCTCGGCGATCGGGGAGCTGCACGCGGCGGGGTTTGTGCATCGGGACATCAAACCGGCGAACGTGCTGCTGGATGCAGACGGCGGCGTGCACGTGACCGACTTTGGGCTGGCGTGCGAGCGGGCGCGGGTCGGGATGGCGAAGGTCATGGTGTCGGGGACGCCGGCGTACATGGCGCCCGAGACGTTTAAGGGAGAGGTTTCGGCGCGGAGCGATGTGTACTCGCTGGCGATGATGCTGCATGAGCTCTTGACGGGGGAGCCGCCGTTTTCGGGGGATGTGTTGACGCTGCGGACGGCGCACGAGGCCAGCGAGTTGCCGCGGGGGCGGTTGATTGCCAAGGACGTTCCTGAGGCGCTGGCGGATGTGATTGAGCGGGGGGCGAATAAGAACCCGATGTTGCGGCCGCGGAGTGCGCTGCACTTGCTGGAGGCGCTGCAAGCGGCGTGTCCGGACAGGGCGATGTGGGAGATGGGGAAGGCGGAGGTCCGGTCGCTGGTTTCGAGGGCGCGTGGGGACCAAGGCGCGGTGGTTGGCGCGGCCCCGGATTCGACGAGTTATTACCAGACGATCGCGGAGCGAGCGGACGAGAAGAGGAAGTCGGAGCCACAGGTTGAGGAGGTGGTGGAGGGCTCGCCGGTGCGTCCGGGGGTGAAGTGCCTGGCGTGCGGGTATGAGCTCAAGGGCCTGAGTGAAACGGGGAAGTGCCCGGAGTGCGGGGGCGCGATTGAGACGAGCGTGCGGGCCAAGCCGCTGCCTTGCGTGCAGTGCGAATATGACCTGGTGGGGCTAGATGCCGCGGGCAAGTGCCCGGAGTGCGGGCGGGAGATCAGGGACAGCGTGCATCCGGATCGGCTGTTGTTCGCGGATCCGGACTGGATGCGCGGCATCGCGGCGGGGATGGGGCTGATGCAGTGGGGGCTGGCGGGGCTGCCGCTGTTGATGATTGGTTTCAGCCTCGTGATGTTGATGGCGGGTCGTTCGACGGGCCGGGCGATCGGGAGTGGGGTGGGAATGGCGGTGGGGGTCGGGTTGATCACGGCGGTCGTGGTCACGGTGATCGGGGTTGTGATGGCGACGGCGCGCGAGCCCGGGCGGCGTGGGATCGCGCGGTGGGTGAGGGTGACGTGGCTGGCGGGTGGTGCGCTGGTGATCGTGGCGTGGGCGGTGGAGTGGGCCGAACCCAAGATGCCCGACGGGTTGCTCCTGTTGCCGGGCTTGCACCTGTTGCTGCTGGGGATTGTGCTGCTGGGGGTGATGGTTGAGCGGCTGGGGGAGCGCGTGCCGGATCGGAAGCTGGTCCGCACCGGCAGGAGCGTGTTCTGGCCGTGGATCGGGACACTGGTGCTGTGGCTGGCGCTGACGGTGGCGCGAGCCAAGTGGCTGGGTGTGCAGGTTCCGATCAGCGGGCTTCGGCTGCTGCTGGCGGCGGTGATCATCGGGATGCTGTTCAGCATCGCGGTCGCCGCGGCGGCGAGGAAGCAGTTGCGGGCCACGGCGAAGATCGCATCCGGGCCGGTGGAGGGAGCGGTTCCTAGAAAGGCGGAAGTGCGCAGTCCGGGTCCGGCGTGGGCGGGCGCGGGGGTGGCCGTGGCGGTGTTCGCGGTGATGGTGGTGCCGTTATTTCTGATCGCGCCGCGATTTGAGTTCTGGACGTATCTGCTGGCCGAGCGCCTAGGGATGCTCAATGCGCCCGCGGGAGCGCCGGGGTACACCGTGATCGTGGGCGGGAGAGAGTTCAAGGGCAATCCGCCCGTGCCGCTCAACGTCGTGAGCTTCACGCTGACGATCGTGGTGATGTATGGGCTGCCGGTGGCCTGCGGCTTGTTTGCATACTTGAACCTGTTGAGAAGGCGCCGCGACGGCGTGACGCGGTGTGGTTGGTGCGGGTATGCACTTTCGGGTTTGCCAGAGGCGCGTTGTCCGGAGTGCGGGGTAGAGATCGGGGGAGAGCCTGTCGATAGTGGGGATGTGGCTTATGGCCGCGGCCGGTGGTGGCGGGCCGTGTCGGTGCGGATGGCAGGCGCGGGTGCGGTGTTCACGGGCGTGCTGGGGCTGGCGTATGTGGGCGTCGTGGTGCCGCTGAGCATCCCCGAACCAGAGGCGGATCTTCGCGGGGTGGTGATGATCCTGGTGATGCACACGGCGCCGTTTCTGGCGGCGCTGGTCGCGTTTCACTTCATGACGCGGTCGATCGCGGTGCTGGGCGGCCGGACGTTGTGCGGCAAGTGCGGTGTGGAGCTCAAGGGCCTGAAGAACGGCTGTTGCGGGGCGTGCGGGGCGAGGGTGTAGCGGTCAGTTGCAACCCGCGGCGTACCAACCGAGGAAACACTGGAAGTCGTTGGCGTTAATCGTGGGGGGGTTGGTGCTGCCGTCGCAGTTGCCGTAACTGGTCCGGGCCGCGAAGTTGTTTATGAAGCACTGGAAGTCGTTTGCGGTGAGATACGGCAGAACGGTGGAGCGGTCGCAGTTGGGGTAGCAGCCCAGGGGGTCGGTGACGGGAAAGTAGACGTTCTTATCCAGTGTCCAGCATGTGCCGGTCATGGTCAGGCGGAACACGTTGTTGGTTTGCGTCAGGCTGCTGACCCAGAGCGTGGGCGTGGTGACGCCGGAGTAGAGGCCCGAGTTGGTCAGCGGTACGTTGTCTTTGAACCACTGGTAAGAGGTCACGCCCGTGGCGTTGACCGTGATGGAGCCCGGGTTGCCGGACAGGATCAGTCCGGGCGGGTCCTGGGCGGTGGACTGAACAACGATGGCTTGCGTGTGCGAACCGTCGAACCGCCAGAGATCGTTGCGGGGGTTCGATTCTCCGCCACCGAAGAACAGAACGGATGAGCGTGCCGCATCGTACACCATGGCCGCGCCATCTCGCGGGATGGGCCCGTCATCGGCGCGGCGCGTCCAGGTTGTGCCGTCATACTCCCAGGCGTCGGTCAGGTTGGTGAAGGAGGTTGGGCTTCCGCCGACCAGAACCATGCGGTGGCGGGCGGTGTCGTACACCATGGGCGATGTTTCGCGCGCGGCCGGCCCGTGCCCGACGAATGTCCAGGATCCGCTGCCCGGGCCGGCCGCGCCGTCAAACTCCCAGACCTCATCGGTGGTGTAGTAAGGCGCGCCGCCGTAGAGCATGAGGCGCCCGCGATCGGGGTTGTACGCGAACGACGGGAAGAAGCGGAACGGCGGAGTGGGGATCGCGGTGATGAACCAGACCCCGGTCGGGCCGAGTTCTCGCGTGACGGTCTGGCCGCCCACAGAACTGAGATACCCGCCGTACATAATCATGCGCTGGTGGGCCTGGTCGTAAGCAATGGCTGCGCCGATGGGCAGAAAGTCAAAGTTGTCACCGGGCATCATGGTCCACTGCGTGCCATCCCACTGCCAGGTGTGGGCATCCTGCGGGTTGGCCATGTCACCGGCGAACATGATCGTGCGGGCAAGACCGGCGTGGTAGGCCATGTTGTGCTTGAAGCGCGGCGAGGGGCCGGTGGTGGCCTTGAGCGTCCAGGATGTTCCGTCCCACTCCCAGGTGTCATTGAGGCGGGGGCCGCCGTAGCCGTTCTTGCCACCGAACAGGACGACGCGGGCGCGCGCGGAGTCGTAGGCCATCGCGGCGTAGTAGCGAGGTGATGGCCAGTCGCCGACTTGGGGGATTTGGCTCCAGACGCAATCCTGGGCCGCGGCAGAGCCGGCGGCGGAGAGGAGGGTGAGAACGGTCGCGGCGCGTCGGGTCGTCATGGACACCTCCGGGGGTATTGTGGTGAATGGGCCCGAGGAGTCAACCAGAATCAGCGATCATGCCGGTTATTGGGAGGTAATTCCCGCATCGACAACCCTCACGCGTTCCCGCGGGGGTTCGGGGCACGGCTTTGGATCGCCCGTTTCCGGGATTTGTCACCGCCGCGGTGCGTTGTCTTCGCGAGGGCTTGCAGGCGCAGGGTGAGACCTTCGATGATGCGATCGCTGGGCTCACCCTTCTTGCTCTCGTCCGCCAAAACCTTGGATTCCACGGGTTCGCCGAAAGTGATGCGAATGCGGTGCGGTCTGGGCAGGCGGGCATCGCGCGGCATCGCTTCGAATGAACCCTCGATGTGCGCGGGCACGATCAGCGTCGGTTGGTGCGCCAGGAGGATGCCTAGGCCGGGGCGGAGTTCGGCGAGTTTGCCATCGGCCGAGCGGGCGCCCTCGGGGAACCAGACGAGGCTGTCGCCGCGCTTGAGAACGGCCGCGGCCAGGGCGAGGCTGGAAATGATGGCGCGTTGCGGGTCGATCGGGATGGTGCGGCCCAGGCGGCTGGCGGTGCGGGTGATGGGGCCGCGGAAGGCGGCGCCGGTCCATCCGGCCCAGTTGATTCTGCGGAGGCGTTTGTTGCTGAGGACCGCGGCAATGGCAAAGGGGTCGAGGTAGCTGTTGTGGTTGGCGGCGATGACGAAGTTGCCCTTGGCGGGGAGGTTCTCCAGGCCCTCGGCGCGGACGCGGAAGAAGACGGTCATGACGATGCGGGCCAGGGAATAGAGAAGCCCGGCGAAGAAGGCCTGCGTGGCGGTCAGAGGTTTGAGCCAACTCTTCTGCTCAGGGCTCAGCACCTTGCGGGGGTCCGCGAGGGCTTGCTCAAGCTGCGAGCCGTCTCCCTTGGCGGCCAGCGAGACTTCCAGGAGCAGGTCGTGGACCGTCTCGACGCGGCCGATGGCTTCTTCATCGAGCTCGACACTGGCTCGCTTGCCGATCTCGAGCGTCAGGTTCAGCCACTCCATGGAATCGACGTTGAGGTCCAGGCGCAGAGAGCTTTCAGGCGTGAGGCGGGCGCGCGGGGCGCGTTCGATGAGCCATTGCCACACGGCGGCCGCGGCGGGGTCGCGGAGGAGTTCGCGGTCTTCTCCGGACATTTCACTCTCGGACATGGGGCCGGACTTCTTGGATTCACCCTTGCCGGACCTGGCGTGCTCGAAGTGTTCGGCGAGCTGGAATCGCTGGACCTTGCCCATGCGGGTTTTGGGAAGGGGCTCGGCGGTGATCGCGAACTCGGAGACTCGCTCAAAGGGACGCAGATGGCGGCCCGCTTCCTCGATCGCGCGGCCGATCGCGGCTTCCTGGGACTTGCCGCTGTCCGCGTGCGCGGGGACGACGATGGCGACGAGCTTGCCTTCCTTCTGCAGGATCCCGATCTCTTTGATCGCGGCGTTCTTCTGGTACACCGCTTCGACATCGTCGGGCTGGATGTGCTTGCCGCCCTGGGTGACGATCATGGTCGATGCACGGCCGGTCAGGTGCAGGAATCCATTGTGGTCGAATGAGCCCAGGTCGCCGGTGCGGAACCAGCCGTCGGGGGTAAAGGCTTCTTTGGTCTTCTCGGGTAAATTGAGGTAGCCGGAGAAGACGTTGGGGCCGCGGGCGACGACTTCGCCTTCGTGTGGGTTGGCGTTGGGATTGGCCGCCTGCTCTTCTGGCTCTGGTGCGGCGTGCGAACCCTTCTTGGCGGCTTCTTCTGGTTCCTTGGGTTGGGGCTTGTCGATGCGAAGCTCAACGCCGGGGATTGGTTTTCCGGCGGTGGTGAGGCGCGATTGCCCGGGGTAGTTCAGCGTGAGCAGAGGGGCGGTTTCGCTGAGGCCGTAGCCGGCGACGACGTTCCAGCCCAGGGATTCGAGTCGGTAGGCGACGTGGGGCGGCAGGGCCGCACCGCCGGAGGCCGCCAGGCGCACGTTGGGGCCGATCTTGCGGCCGACTGAGCCGAGGAGGTACTTGCCGATCCGCAGGCCGGTTGCCTTGCGCGTGAAGGCGCTCAGGCCGAAGGCGGCGCGGAGCAGGGCGCCGGGGATCTTCCCTTTGGCCGCGGCTTGGCGATCGACGCCATCCATGAGAGCGCCATAGAGGCGAGGCACGCCGACGATGACGGTGGCCTTGCCCTGGCTCATGGCCTTGGTGAGTTGAGGGCCCGTGAGGGCCGCGGGGAGGATGATGCGGGCACCCAGGGAGAGCGGCAGGAGCATCCCCATGACAAACGGGTACACGTGATGAAGCGGAAGCGGGAGGAACAGGCGATCCGCGTGGCGCACGATGCCGAGTTCGGCGAGCACGTTGAGCTGATGGATCATGTTCTGGTGTGAGAGTGGCACACCCTTGGGCCTGCCTGTCGTGCCTGATGTGTAGAAGAGCAGGGCGATGTCGGAGCCGTCGAGGTCTGGCGCGCCCTTGTGCGGCTTGACGTTCCGGCCCGCCTTCCCGACTTCATTCTCATCGAGCAGCACAATGGTGTGGGGCGCGGCGTGGATCTTGCGGATGCGCTGGGCCTGCGTGGAGACGGTGCACAGCACCGCGGGCTTGGCATCGCCCAGGATGTGCGCCAGCGTCTTGTCGGGAAGCTGGACATCCATGGGCACGACCGTCGCGCCCACGCGGATCGCGGCTAGAGCGGCGATGATCCAGTTGGGGTGATTGGGCGCAAGCAGCCCAACACGATCACCTTTCACGACCCCCGCGCCCATCAGGCCCGCGGCCATGTGGTCGATGCGGCTGGCCAGATCCGTGAACGTGATGTGGACAGGATCATCGCGCCCGAAGGCGACAATGGCGTCATGTTCGCCGCGGGGGGCAAGGGAAGTGACCAGGTCTCCGAGCGTTTTCAGTGCCATAGGCCGCTCAGCCTCCAGAGTGCCCGGTGGACGCTAGGGGTGGTGTCGCTGAAGTGAGTGGGGAGGATTTCCTCTATTTGTAAAATGCAACGAGTTTGGGCGCAGGAAGTGGCTCAGGAGCACCCCGCCGCGAAGCTGTTCAGAAAGCACTGGAAGTCGTTGGCGGTGAGGGTGGGCGCGGCGGTAGAGCCGTCGCAGTTAGCCGCGAGGCTTTGGGCGGCGAAGCTGTTGAGGAAACACTGGAAGTCGTTGGCGGTGAGAATGGGTGGGGTGGCGGAGCCGTCACAGTTGGCGTAACAAGTAGTCATGGAGAGGCCGGAGGTCATCATGTAGCGCCAGACCGGCTTATAAACGGGGATGCCGGTTGGGTCCAAGGGTGTGACGTTGTCGGTGATGACGCTGTTGTGGTATTGACCGGCGACAGCGGGGGCGATGCTCGTAGAGAGCTTGTGGGTGGAACTGAAAGGCGGAGAGTTGGCGGCGACGTCGAGCAGAGGGCCGAATGCGTTCATTCCCAGGGCGTCCCAGAATGCGACTCGCGTGGAAAGGGAGTCTTGCGTGTGGCAGAAACCAAAGCAGGAGGAGGCGGGGGTGAGGTGAATGGCCCACCAGGCGGCGGGGTCGCCGGGGCCGCCGTCGGCCGCTGGCGCGGAGAAGCAGGCCCGGGCGAGCAGGTGTTGGCGCGCGATGACGCCGGTGTTTCCGCCGCCCATGGAGTGACCCCAGACGACGAGGCGGTCCCAGGCGATGGAGCCGGAGGGGGTGAACTGGTCCCAACCTTCGTCGGGGTGAATCTGGGCGAGGTGGGCGAGGAGCTTGATGAGGCGGTTTTCGATGCTGTTGGGGCGCGTGACGGTGATCGCGCTGGTGCGGTCGGTGCCGTCGATGATTTCGGAGCGGAGGTTCTCGGGGCATGCGGGGTCGCCGGCGCAGACGTTGAACGGCGACCAGCCGTTGGGATAGGTGAGGCCGACGGCGTAGAAGCCCTCTTCGGCGGCGGTTTTGACCAGGGCGGTGGCGCCGGCGCCCGTGCCGCCCTGCCCGTGGAGATAGAGGAAGAGAAGATTGCGGTGGGTGATCTTGGGGGCGAAGGCGACGTAATGGGCGCTGAGCCAGCCGGTGATGGCGGGGTCGGTGGTTTGGGGGAGGACGGTTTCGGTGCGGAGGGTTTGGGCGTGGGCTGATCCAGCGAGCGCCGCCATGAGAGCGATCGAGATGAGGGTTTGCTTTGTCGTCAGCTCCATCGCTTTCATCGCGGCATTCCAAGTCAAGATCTGCGTCCGCACACGGGTTTCATTGCTGCACCTTGGTGTTACGAACACCCCGCAGCGAACGCGTTCAGGAAGCACTGAAAGTCATTAGCCGTGAAGTACGGCGCGGTATTGGACGCGTCGCAGTTGGCGGAGGGGTCGTGTTGCGAGAAGCGGATCAGGAAGCACTGGAAGTCGTTGGCGGTGAGGACCGGCGGAGTGGTTGAGCCGTCGCAGTTGGCGTAGCACGGCGCAGCGCACGTGGTTCCGAAGAACCGGCCGGTGAAGAAGCACACGGCCGCATCATCGGTGTTGCTGCCCAGGAAGCCGTGGACCGCGCCGGGGACCTGCGTGTACGTGCGCGGTACGCCGGCGTTGGCGAGGGCGATATTCAGGCGTGTGCTCTGCATGATGGGCACGCTCGTGTCGGCCGTGCCGTGCCCGATGAACATGGGTGGGTCGGTGGCGTCCGCCCACGTGATTGGATTCACCTGCTGCGCGAGCGCGACGAAGGCGGGGAATGGTGGGTTGGGGTTCCCCAGGTTGGCGCGGAGCACACCCATGCCCTGGTTGGGCAGGTCAAAACCGATGAGGCGAGACTCGGGCGAGCTGGGCGCATCGTGGTTGATCGTGCTGCCCGGCGGCGTGGTGGTGTCCAGGTTGATGACGATGATGTCGGTGGGGCCGAAGTAGTCGGCCGCGGCCTGGACTCGCGACGAAAACCCGAGGTTGCCGCCGGTGGTACCTTCGAGGGCGGCGACTCCGCCGGAGGTCGCGGCGAGGGCCGACAGATGTCCGCCGGCGGATGAGCCCCAGGAGCCGATGCGGGAAGGGTCGATGTTGAAGGCCGCGGCGTTGGCGCGGAGCCAGCGGATGGCGCCTTTGACGTCGTTGATCTGGGCGGGAAAGGTGACCGGGAACGAGCCCCACTGGCCGGCCTGGCTGGTGAGGCGATAGTCGATGCTCGCGACCGCGATGCCCTTGGGAAGGAGCTTCAGGGCCGTTGCGCCGGTGCCGAGCGTGCGTTCACCGCCGGACCAGCCGCCGCCGTGGATCCAGACAACCAGCGGAAAGGGGCCCGGCCCGGAAGGAGGAAGGTAGATGTCGAGCTGGAGGGGTTGGCCGTCGAGCGTGGCGTAGGTGAGGTTGGGGAATGTGGCTTGGCCGAAAGCGGGGCAAACCAGGGCGGAGGCGGCAACGGCTCCGAGAAGAGTTGGGCGCATGAAATTCCTCCGGAAGGTAAACGCCGGAGGAAAGGGAGCATTGCAGCCGGAAAAAGAGGCGGCCGCCAAGTGAACCTCGCGGCCGCCTCCACAAATAGCTTCAGCGACGGCGGCGGAACGCGGGGATGACACCCAAGAGCAGAAGGGCGGCAGAACCCGGGGTGGGTGCGACGGACATAGCGGTGATCATGGTGCCGCCACCGATCTGACCAACCGCGGTGCCCGCTCCGGTCGCGAGGTTGATCGTCCAGAACATGGAGATCGATTGGCTCACATCCTGGCTGGCGGCGAAGGCTGTTCCGGAGGCGCCGGAGATGTCAAAGCCGATGAGGTTGGTGACGTTGGCTCCCAGCGGTCCGACCGTCGTGAGCGTGCCGGCGCTGTTGGCCTGCTTGACGAGAATATTGAGGCCCGAGTCGATGCCGTAGAGCTGGGTGCTGGGTGCCCCGACGAAGTTGTTGCTGTAGGCGACTTCGACAACGTTGGGATTGATGCCCACATTGGGGTCGCCCGCGGCGTAGAAGAGGTTGGTGGCCACGGTTACTGCAGCGGTGTCCGGGTGCAGGACGAGGTTCTGGTCGGCATCGCTGACCACGCGGATGCGGTCGATCATCGGGTTGAAGTCGAGACCGAAGGCCGAGCCGTTAAGCGTTGGCGCGAAGGAGGCGCCGCTGATGCGCGTGGCCGCGCCGCTGGTGGTGTTGATGGTGTACAGATTGCTGAAGCTGCCCAAGGCGTAAAGCTGGCCGGTGGCGGGGCGAAAGTCGATCGCGCGAATGACTTCGTTGCTCTGGAGGCCGCCGATGACAGTGCCGGAAAGCAGGCCGCCCGGGGAAGCCGAATCCCAGGTAACCAGGGTTTGGGTATTGGTCACTCCGTAGACCAGCTCGCCCGCCGACGCCGCGCCCGCGAATGCGAGCACGGCAGCCATAAACGATCCAACAGCCTTGGTGGACATGTTCTCTCTCTGTGCAAGGGGCATCCGCGGAGGCATAGCTCCGAAGCGCCCGGTGGTGGTAAACCCGCTCTACTCCGGGGGTGATTACGGGACCAGTTCTGTTCCGGATGAAAATGTCGGGAGAAAATCTAGTGGGCACTGATTCGGCGAATACCAATGGACTCGCCATTGACCGCCACAGAACCCCAACACCGCGTATTGACCCGTATCGCCGCCGGCGATCCGGAGGCGGTTCGCGACCTTATCAATAACTACGGCGATCTGGTCTGGTCCCTGGCGCGGCACTTCACAGGGTCGCACGCCGAGGCTGAGGATGCCGTTCAGGACATCTTTATCTATCTGTGGCAGAAGGCCGGGATGTACGAGCCGTCGGCTGGATCGGAGGACACGTTTGTGTCAATCCTGACGCGCAGGAGGCTGATCGACCGGTGGCGGCGCGAATCTCGGCGGCCTCGGACGGAAACGATTTCCGATGGCTCGCCGGGTGCTTCGAGTCTGCAGGATCGGTCGCGGGCTGATGATGAGGGGGACCTTGCCCGAGCCTTCTTTGAGAAACTGGGGGATGATGAGCGGCGGGTGTTGCGGCTCTCTATTGCTTTCGGATGCACCCATCAGATGATCGCTTCGCAGACGGGGCTGCCGCTGGGTACGGTAAAAACGCTGATCCGCCGCGGCCTCTCGGAGATTCGGGAGTGTCTGAATTCCGCGATTGATAAGGGAAAGGGCACGCCATGACCCTCAATCCCCACGACTCGACTGGTGACCAGCGGATCGACCGATCAACCGGGGATGCCCCGGCGTTTGACGGGCCGCCGACGCCCGAAGAACGCGCGGCCGCGGCCTTGCATCGCGGGCTTGTTCCGATGGAGGCCATGCCCGACGAACTCCGATCTCGGCTGCTCCAATCCGTCGCGAAGCGGACCTCGGGCTCTTCACCGGCTCGGTCACACGTGTGGCAAATTGTGCCCTGGATCGCGGCCGCGGCGGGTATCGGGATGGCTGTTGTCATGGGCGTCCGCTCGGGCCACGAAGCGAAGGTTCGAGCCCACGACTTGGCCGAGTCTCGCGAGGCTCTACGGCAAGCGCAGGAGCAGTTGGCGGTCATCCAGGAGCGTGCTCGATCGGGCGAATCTCGATTGAGTCAGGCGACCCAGCGAGAGAAAGAGCTGTCGCGCGAGCTGGAAGAGGCGAAGCTGACGATCGCCAGATATCAGGAACCGGTGGATCCCGCGGTCCTTCAAGAGGATCGTCGTCGGCTGCTGAGTGCGCCGGGGTCGATCCGGGTGGCGTGGGCTCCGTTTGAGGTTCCCAACGCCGCGCCGGCCGAACAGGCAGGTGTTCAGGGAGATGTCATCTGGAACGACTCCATCAAGGCCGGGTACCTGCGGTTTGTCGGTTTGAAGGTGAACGACCCCAAGGTCGAGCAGTACCAAGTGTGGGTGATCGATGAGCGCGGTCTGGAGCAGAAGGTCAGCGGGGGGGTCTTCAACGCCACGGCCGACGGAGAGGTCATCGTCCCGATCCACCCGGGGATAGAAGTTGGTCGGGTGGCCCTGTTTGCCGTCACCATCGAGAAGCCGGGCGGCACGTGGGTGCCGGATCTGAAGCGGCGGG
This sequence comes from Phycisphaerales bacterium, assembly GCA_044222485.1. Taxonomy (GTDB): domain Bacteria; phylum Planctomycetota; class Phycisphaerae; order Phycisphaerales; family UBA1924; genus JAHBXE01. Next base: position 39,922 of record JBGAND010000001.1, read on the forward strand.
TGGTTGCGGCCCCACGGGGCTAGATCGAGGGGCTGAAAAAACACCCCGCTCCAGCCGAAGCCAGAGCGGGGTTCTCGTGTGAACGGGGACGACCTGGAGGAGATCGCCGCCCCCGTGCAGGCCGCGATCCGACTGGGGTGACGGACACCCACCCGGCTGTCCTCCTCCTCGTACTTACAAATGCGTGAACGGCGCTTGCGCGCCGCCAACAATTGTGTGGTTTTCCAAGTTTTTCTTGCCCGGCGTGGGCTCAGGCCGCTTCGCGGTCTTCTTTGCGCAGGGGTCGGACGGCCGCGGCGGTGTCCGGGGCTTCCTGCCAGTCGTCCGCGTTGCGGAGCTTAATTTCGGAGGGCAGGGTCTTCCGATAACCAAGCAAACGGACGACTTCGAGGACATCCGTCCAGCTGGGATAGACCTTGTTGTTGGCCTTTTTGAAACCCTCGATGGCCATCAGGAAGAGGAACTGCTCTTTGTTGAGCTCGCCCTCTTCGGCGGCGCGGGTGTAGTCGGAGAGCCGCCGGCCGGGGCCGCGGCGGCGTTCCAGGCCCGTAGAGGTGCCCATATCGGCCTTGCGACGGTCCGGGCCACGCTTCTCATCGCCGGTGTGGCGGAGTTGCGGTTTATCGTTATGGGGCTGGGGCTCGGACATGGCGGGGCTCCCTCGAGAACCCGTGCCCCGATGCAACTCAGGGACTAGAGGTCCTCATCGTCGTCATCGTCAAAATCTTCGTCCCCCTCCAGTTCATCGTCATCCTCGAGGAAGTCCTCATCGTCTTCGGCGGCCTCATCGTCGCCTTCGAGCGCATCGTCATCCCCGAACTCGCCACCCTCTTCATCCTCTTCCTCGTCGTACATGACAAACTCGGACTCGGGAAGGGTCCACGGGCCGGAGCCCGTCTGGTTTTTGAGATGTTCCACCACCATGGCAACGTTCCCTTTTCTACCGATCGATTCAGAACTGCCCACCTGCTGCGCCGACACACTACTGTCCGCCGGCCCCGTGTCAAATTGGGGTCGGCGGCTTCTCTACCCCCTGCCGTCCTGAGTCCGGTGGTGCCGGTACACTCCCGGTCATTCGGCCCGATCCTTGCCCTGTCGTTGGCCGCGGTCAACCGTCCCGGAGCTGATCCTTTCTAATGCCCATCCCGCCAGCCCAACCCGGTAAGACCCCCGGCGGCATCCCGCCCCTGAACAAGCCGGCCCCCGCGCCCGTGAAACCCGTGGCCGCGGCGGCCGGACCCGAGCAGTTTGACCCTATCGCCCTGGTATTGGCCTGCGTGCTGCCTGGGCTGGGTCATTGGTATTTGGGAGAGAAGAAGCGGGCGATTCTGATCGCCTCGGGGGTGCTGGGACTGTTCCTGGGAGGGATGCTCATCGGCGGAATCGATGTGGTGGATAGCAAGGAAGACACGATTTGGTTTGTGGGGGAGGCCCTGGTGGGGCCGCTGGCCTTTGGGGCGGACTACTACCACCAGCATCAACTGAAGGTGCACGTGCGGGACGGCCAGGGGCGGGATGTGACCCGCTCGGCGTACCCGACGGAGATCCGCAATCCGGATGGAACCCCCGGCGTGGCCGCGCCTGGCCAGAACCCTCCCAATATCAAGAGCTTGGGACGGATGAACGAACTGGGGACCTTGTTTTCCACCATCGCGGGGATGATGAATCTGATTGTGATCATTGATGCGGCGGTGCACAGGAAAAAGTGACGGAGTGACGCAGTGACGCAGAGTTTGGGAATGTGGCGGCCGTTTTTGGATCCTCTGAACTTCCACTCGTATTGGTGGGCGTTTCTGGTTCCCTTGGCGCTGTTCATTTCCATCGCGTACCGGGCGGTGCGGATGCCGGACCTGAAGGGGTACGTGCGGAGCGTGGTGGTGATGACGGTTCAGATCATTTTGGCGATGATCGGGCTGGGGGCCGCGGCGTTTGTGTTTGTGGTGTATCTGCTGCCGGTGTTGGCGCCGATGAGGCCGTAAGGCGCAACTGGAATTCTAGGAATCAACGAACGCGGCCCCGGCGGTGGTGCCGGGGCCGCATTCTGGTCACGTTTTGGTCAATCGTCCGGCGGCTTGCGCCGCTCGGCTCTGATTACGTGCACCCCGCCGCGTACGCGTTCAGGAAACACTGGAAGTCATTGGCGGTCAGCAAGGGGTTGGAAGTGCTGTGGTCGCAGTTGGCGTAGGCGTCGGCCGCGGCGAACTTGTTGAGGAAGCACTGGAAGTCGTTCGCGGTGAGAAGCGGCGCGGAGGTGGAGGCGTCGCAGTTGGCGTAGCAGGAGTTAGGGCCGCAGGACTGGATGGTGAGGGTGTAGTTGCCGTGGGCGCCGGAGTTGCCGCCGATGCGGATGTAGACCTCCTGGTCTTGGGCCATCGAGAGCGTGACGGAGGAAGTCTCGAAGAACTGGCCGGCGTTGTCGTTGCAGGCGATGGAGGCGCCGGGGCCTGAGATCGATGAGGAATGGATGGAGAGCACCGTGTCGAAGTTGGAGCCGAACGTGTTGAAGGTGACGTTGCCGGTGCAGGGGGCGGTGAAGCGGAACCAGACGTCGGGGCTGGTGTTGGAGTTGCCGCAGGAGGCCGATCCGTCATCGGTCGCGAACTCGGTGCAGCCGGAGTAGGTGCCTGCGGTGATGGCGGGGGCGAAGGCCTTGGCATTGGCGCCGAAGGCGCCGGTCATATCGAAGACGTTGACGTAGCCTGCGGCGTTGACACCGTTGACTTCGCCCAGGGTCGAAGCCACGGCGACCTTTTCCCCTGAGACCGCCACCCCGCCGCCAAAACCCTGGCCGATGGCCTCGGGGTCGTGCAGGCGCCACTCTTCGACCCAGCCGCCGAGGTTGGTCTTGCGGTAAATGTAGGTCTTGCCCGTGCCGAACTCGGAGATGACGATGCGGGTGCCATCGACTGCGACATGGCCGCCGAAGTGGGCGCCGGGAGTGGGGGAGGGCGCGAGGATGCGAGCGGTTTGCACCCAGATGCCGAACTGACCGGGTTCGAAGATGTACACCGCGCCGGAATCGAGGGTGATGCCGTTGTCGTAGTCGGGGGCGCCGGCGACGATGATGCCGTCATCCATGGCCGCGGCCCGGCCCAGAGCCGCATAATCCTGTGGGTCGGTGGCGTTCATGAGCTGGCTCTCGGTAAAGGTGCTCGAGCCGGAGGTGCCCACCGCGATGACTCCGGCGCCGGGGTGGCCGGAGATGCTGCGTCCCGGGACCCCCATCATGTAGAGATTGCCACGTACGCCGACGGAGGAACCCGCGGCGTCATAGGGCTGGAGATCGCTGGTGATGAACGATCCGCCGTAGTGCCAGGTGTCGCCGACGCGGGTGGCCAGTTGGGCAAAGCCGACGGTGGGGTCCACGCTGTCGCCATCTGGCACGCCGATGATGGCGTGGTCACCGTCGATCGCAACCGCATTGCCCGCGTGCGCGCTGGGTTCGTGGTTGAGCAACGTGACCATGGAGGTTTGGACCCACTGAGCGCCATTGCGCTTGAAGAAGACGGCGCCGCCGGAGCCCTCGTCAAATAGCGGCATTCCTGCGACGATCCAGTCGCCAGAGATGCCGACCGAGCGGCCAAGCCACTCGTTGGCCGCGCCGCTGCTGCGCGAAAGGGTCGCCAGCGGGTTCCAGCCGAACACGTTGGAGAACACGCGGAGCGAGCCCTGGTCGGCGTGACCGCTCACGCTCGAATAGGGGTCGCCGACCACCATCATGCCGCCCGAGAGGGCGACGGACGTACCGAACCAGTTGTTTGGACCGGGGACTTCGGCGGTGACCTTGGCGGTGTTGCACTGGGCGTGGGCGGTGCCCGCGGCTGCGATCAGTGCCAAGGTGGAAAGGACTCGGGTCATGGGAGGCTCCTTGTGGTTGCAATGCCGCGAAGCGGCCGTGATGTGAGCCAGTGCGGAATCGGTTGCCGGGATGGCTAGAGAATTCTGTGATTGGGTTGTTGGGACAAATGACCGCGGCCCCGGCGGTGGTGCCGGGGCCGCGTTCTGGTCACGTCGTGGGGACGCGGCGGGTTTAGGTGCAGCCGGCGGCGAAGGCGTTCAGGAAGCACTGAAAGTCGTTGGCGGTGAGCAGAGGGTTAGAGGTGCTGTGGTCGCAGTTGGCGTAGGGGTCTGAGGAAGCGAACTTGTTGAGGAAGCACTGGAAGTCGTTGGCGTTGAGGATGGGGGCGGCAGTGCTGGCATCGCAGTTGGCGTAGCAGGAAGCCGGGCCGCAAGCCTGGATGTTGAGGGTGTAGTTGCCGGATGAGTTGTCATTGCCGGCGATGCGGATGTAGACCTCCTGTCCCTGAGTCATGGAGAGCGTGACGGAGGAGGTTTCGAAGAACTGACCGGCGTTGTCGTTGCAGGCGAGGGTGGCGCCCGGGCCGGACAAGGAAGAGGAGTGGACCGAGAGCACGGTGTCGAAGTTGGATCCGAACGTGTTGAAGACCGTGTTGCCGGAACACAGCGCGGTGAATCGGAACCAAACGTCGGGGCTCGTGTTGGAGTTGCCGCACGAGGTAGAGCCGTCATCGGTCGCGAACTGGGTGCAGCCTGAGTAGGAGCCGGCGGCGATGGTGGGGGCGAAGGCCTTGGCGTTGGACCCGAAAGCACCGGTCATGTCGAAGACGTTGACATAGCCCGCGGCATTGACGCCGTTGACCTCTCCCAGGATCGAGGACACGGCGACCTTGTTGCCCCAGACCGCGGCGCTGCCGCCGAAGCCCTGGCCGAGTGATTCGGGGTCGTGGAGGCGCCATTCTTCAACCCAGCCTCCCAGGGTGGTCCGGCGATAGACGTACGTCTTGCCGGTGCCGTACTCGACGATGACGATGCGCGAACCATCGATTGCGACGCGACCGCCGAAGTGGGCCCCGGGGGTCGGTGAGGGCGGTGAGATTTTCGCCGTCTGGCCCCAGATGCCGAACTGCCCGGGCTCGAAGACATAGACCGCGCCCGAATCGGTCGTGATACCGTTGTCGTAGTCGGGGGCTCCGGCGACCAGGATGTCATCGCCCAGGGCGGCACTGCGGCCCAGGTGCGCACCGGCTTGGGGATCGGTCGCGGTGACGAGTTGGTCCTGCTGCCACTGCGAGGCCTGGTTGGGATGGGTCAAACCCACGGCCCCGGCGCCGGCGTTTCCGTTGACGGTGCGTCCCGGGACGCCGGTCATGAACAGGTCGCCGCGGACACCCACGGATGCACCGGTGTTGTCAAAGTCTGCCACGGGGTTGGTGTAGATGAGCGCCACGTACTGCCAGAAGTCGCCGACGCGGACCGCGACGACCGCGTTGCCGAAGTTGACGTGGCCGCCGACCGAGTCCGAGTCGGGGGCGCCGAAAATGGCGTAATCGCCGTCAATCGCCACCGAGTACCCGGCGTGGGCGTTTTCCTGACCCACGGGCAGCCCCATGACGGTGCGCTCGATCCACTGGTTACCCGTGCGCTGATAGAACGAAGCGCCGCCGGTGCCAAGGCCCCAGAGCGGCATGCCGCTGATGATCCAGTCGCCAGAGACATCAACCGCGCTCCCGAACCAGTCTCCGGCTGCGCCGCTGTTGCGCTGGAGGGTCGCGGTGCGGACCCAGCCGAACACATTGCTGTACACCTCCACCGAGCCTTGCTCGGCGTGGCCGTTGGCTTCGGCCAGCTTGGTGCCGACCACCAGTGTGCCGCCCTTGATGGCCAGGGCCGATCCGTACCAGTCGTCCGCCGCTGGCACACCCGCGGCCAGCTTTGCGGTGTCACACTGGGCGTGAACGGACCCGGCGAGTGCCATGAGGGCCAGGCCGGATAGAACGGTTGCGCGATTCGACATGAGATTCTCCTTGATTGGGTCCCTTGGTGAGCGGGGGCAAAGCCCCGTCCGCGGCAGTGCGGAATCCCGGCTCGGAGTGGCTAAAGAAAGTGTGTTAGGATGGTGAGGGGAAAGCCGCATGACACGCCCGACTCCCAACCCGACACCCAGCCCCGAGATGGTGACGCAGCTTCTGCTCGCCGCGGGGAGTGGTGATTCCAAGGCCGCGGCCGAGTTGTTGCCGCTGGTGTATGGAGAGCTGCGGAAGTTGGCGCGGGCGCGCATGGCGGCGGAGCCGGGTGGTGGGGCGGGGCAGACGCTTCAACCCACAGCGCTGGTGCACGAGGCGTACATGAAACTGGTGGGGGATACGGATGCGCGCTGGAACAGCCGGGCTCACTTTTTCGGGGCCGCGGCGTTGGCGATGCGGCGGATTCTGGTGGATCGAGCGCGCGAGCGCAAGAGCCTGAAGCGCGGTGGCGGGCGCATCGTTCAGATGGACCCGCAGGAGATTGTGGAGTCGGTGGAGCCGGGTGAGGAAGAGGTGTTGGCCCTGGATGGCGCTCTTGAGAAGCTCGAGAAGCTGGGAAAGCGGGCCGCGGATGTGGTGATGCTGCGGTGCTTTGCGGGGCTGGGGATTGAGGAAACAGCGCTGGCGCTGGATGTATCGCCGGCGACGGTGAAGAACGAGTGGAAGTTCGCCCGGGCGTGGCTGAGGCGCGAGATAGCCGCGCAAGCGGGAGAGACCAGCGCGGGCGACCTGGGGCTGGACACGTGACCCCGGAGCGCATGGCGGCGATTCAGCAGGCGTTTCTGGAGGTGTCCGAAGCGGCTCCTCGGGATCGCGACATGGTGCTTAAGCGTGTCTGTGGCGGCGATGCGGCGCTGCGGGCCGAGGTGTTGTCGCTGCTCACGCATGATGGGGGGCATCCGGATCAGGTTCTATCGCGGGCGCTGGTTCCGGCGGTGAGTCTCGCGCAGCCGGGCGCGGTGTCGGTGGCCGCGGTGGGGCCGGGGTCGGCGATCGGCGCGTACCGAGTCATCAGGCCGCTTGGGGCCGGCGGGATGGGCGCGGTGTATCTGGCCCAGCAGCAGAGCCCGCAGCGGACCGTGGCGCTGAAGGTCATTCGGCCGGGTCTGGTGTCTCCGGCGATGCTGCGGCGGATGGAGCTGGAGGCGGAGCTGCTGGGGCGGCTGCACCATCCCGGCATCGCGCACATTTACGAGGCGGGGCGGTCCAGCGACCCGCTGGGCCCCAGCCCGTTCTTCGCGATGGAGTTTATTGATGGCCCGACGCTGACGGAATACGCCGAGACGCGGACGCTGGATACGCGCGATCGGCTGACGTTGATTCTGAAGGTGTGCGAGGCTGTTGAGCACGCGCACCAGAAGGGGATCATCCACCGAGATCTCAAGCCCAGCAACATTCTGGTGGACTCGTCGGGCCAGCCCAAGGTGCTCGACTTCGGCGTGGCGCGGGCGCAAGGGGCCCAGTCGCTGCACACGGGCACGGGCCAGCTCATCGGCACGCTTCCTTACATGAGCCCCGAGCAGGTGTCGGGCGATCCAGAGGAAGTGGACACGCGGTCGGATGTGTACGCCCTGGGTGTGATCATGTATCAGCTTCTGTCCGGGCGTCTCCCGCACCAGATCGACAGCACATCGATCCCCGAGGCCGCGAGGATCATCCGCGAGCAGGAGCCGCCGCTGCTGGGCACGCTGAACCGCGCGCTCCGCGGCGATGTGGAGACCATCGCGGCCCGGGCGATGGACAAAGACCGCACGCGGCGATATCAGTCCGCCCAGGCCGTGGCGTCGGAGATCCGCCGATTCTTGGCGGGGGAGCCCATCGAGGCCAAGCGTGATTCGGCAATCTACGTGCTCCGCAAGCAACTCAAGCGGTATCGCACGCTGGTCGCGGGCGTGTGCCTGCTCATCATCGGCCTGAGTGTGTTCAGCGTTTATGCGTGGGTCGAGGCCCGCCGGCGCGGCACGCTGGTGGATGAGGCCGAAACGGCCCGCGATAAGGCCCGCAGCGCCGAGTCGGTCGCCGAGGCCGCGCGTGCCAAGGCCGAGCAGCAGAGCGAGGCCCTCAAGCGATCCGACTATCACAACCGTATCGGCTTTGCCCAGGCCGCGTTTGCGGGTGGCGATGTGGACCGCGTGCGCCGGTTGCTCGAAGGCTGCCCGCAACCCCTCCGCGGCTGGGAGTGGAACTACCTCTCCCGCATCAGCGACACCAGCAAGACCACGCTGGAGATTCCCAAGAAGGGGCTGGCCCCCGCGCTGGTCAGCCTTCGCGGCCCGCACCTGATGTACTTCAAGGTCAACGAGGGCATCACGATCTTTGACGCCGTGACGCACACCCGCAAGGCGTTCATTGATGTGCCCATGGGCATCTCGACCGCCGTGCTCAGCCCCGAGGGGTCGCGCGTGTATTACGGCACGGCCGCCGGCGGAAAGCTCATCGCGTGCGATGCCGCGACCGGGGCCAAGGTGCTGGAGTTTGACATCGGCGCCCACCTGTTCGTGGGAGACATCAGCCAGGATGGCAAGCGCCTGCTGGTCGCCGGCCCGGGCGACTATGTTCAAGTGCTGGATGCGACCGACGGACACCGCATCACACGGACGGGCACCGGTCCATACATGAACTGCGCGGTCTTCAGCCCCGATGGCCAGAGCTTCGCGGTCGCGACGGAGTTGGGGCGCGCCGGGGTGTTCAACTCCGCCAACGGGTCACGCTTACGCCTGCTCCCGCTTCTGCCCGTGGCCATCCGGACGATCGCGTTTGATCCGCTGGGCCGGCGGCTGGCCACCGGAACTAACGACGGCACGGTCCGCATCTGGGATGTTTCATCCGGGCAAGACCCGATCATCCAGGGGCACATTCACACCAACAAGGTCACCGCGCTTGCGTTCAGCCCCTCCGGCGACACACTCATCTCCGGCAGCACCGACACCACCATCAAGCTCATCGACGCCCGCACCTGCGAGACGGTGCAGACGTTTGCGGGCCACACCAGCACGGTCTCATCGCTGGCGTTCATCGACTCCAAAACGATCCTGTCCGCCGCCCGAGATGGCACCGCCCGCTGGTGGTCCACCGAGCCTTCTCCGGATGATCTGTCGTTCACCACCCGCTCAACGATCTGGGGCGCGGCCCTTTCGCACGATGGTTCCCGCTATTACGGCTTTGGCATGCCCGGAGCCATCCGCGAGTGGGACACCGCCGACCTCAAGCTCCTCCGCACCTTCGAATCGCCCGGCACGCTGGGGATGGACCTTGAAGTCTCCCCCGATGATTCCACCGCCTTCGCCGCGATGCGCGACGGTGCGGTGCGATCCTGGAATCTCAAGACCGGTGCCCGCGAGCGCGAATATCCGCCCCACACCGGCTCGGCCAACGACATCGCCCTGTGCTATCAGCTTGGCTGGCTGGTCTCCGGTGGTGATGACGGTGTGGCCCACGTGTGCGACCTGAACACGGGCAAGCTGCTGCACGAACTGGGCATCCACCCCGGCGGCATCCTCAGCGTTGATTGCAACCCCTCGATCATCCTCACCGGCGGAAGAGACCACCTGGTCCGCATGTGGCGCACCGACACATGGCAGCAAGTCGCCCAGCTCACCGGGCACGCAGACTTTGTGACCTCGGTTGCCCTGTCACCGGACGGCACGCTGGTGGCCGCGGCCGGTGAGGGGGGCACCATCTACCTTTGGACGATCCCGCCGCTCTCCGCCGGTGGACCCGTGAGTGTTCCGTCCATCATCCCCACGCGCACGTTGACCGGGCACCAGACCGCATCCTACTGCGTCGCGTTCAGCCCGGATGGCACCCGCCTGCTCTCGGGCGGCTTTGACAACACCACGCGGCTCTGGGATGTCGCCTCGGGGGCGGAACTGCTGACGCTCGCCGGGCATGTCAGCGCGGTCCACGCGGTGAACTTCAGCCCGGATGGCAACCGGATTATCTCTGCGACGGACTCGGGGGGGATCAGGATTTGGAATGCAAAGACGCGCAAAAGGTAAGGGGCCAAAAACAAAGCGGCACACCCCGGTGGGTGTGCCGCGTGTTTGGCGATCTTGATCTGGTGGCTTATGGGCAGCCGACCGAGAACGCGTTGAGGAAGCACTGGAAGTCGTTGGCCGTCAGCGTCGGCGCGGCGGTAGAACCGTCGCAGTTGGCGTAGCTGAGGTTGGAAGCGAACGCGTTGAGGAAGCACTGGAAGTCGTTGGCCGTGAGCACGGGCGCGGTCGTGGAGCCGTCGCAGTTGGGGTAGCAGCCGGCGCAGGCGAGCGTGATCGTGCCCGAGCCTGTGTTGGTGAGGTAGCCGCCGACGCGGATGGTGTAAGTGTTGCCCTGCACGGCGCTGAACGTCACGTAGGACTGGAGCGAGTTCAGGCCGCACGTGCCCGAGTCGTCGTTGCAGGCGATGGCGCTGCCGACCGTCGGGCACAGACCGTTGTAGATCGCGATCTTGGAGTCATAGTTAGAGCCGCACAAGCTGGCCGAGACCGTGCCTGTGCACGGGGCGATGAAGCGGTACCAGACGTCCTGGTTGACCTGCGGGTCCGTCACGACCGGGAAGTTGCAGCCCGGTTCAGCCGGGCCGTCGGTCGTCGCGTTCACGGTGGTGAACGCGGTGGATCCAACGCCGATCGTGATGGCGTTGGCGCAGTTGTTGTTGGCGGGCGCGGCCCCGGGCGTGATCGTGAAGTTGGTGTTGGAGATGTCAAAGAAGATGTTGCCCACGGCCGCGACCTTGATGCGGGCGGTGGTGGTGTTGATGTTGGGCAGCGTCACGACTTCCGACCCATCGTTGGCGGTGCTGGAAAGCAGGGTGGTGGGGAAGGTGTTGCCGCCGTCGGTAGAGAGGAGGATGGCGACGTTGGCGCAGTTGACGGGGGCCCCGGCCGTGCCCACGGGGTTCCAGGTGACGGTCTGGTTGCCGGACCAGCTCACGGCCGTGTTGGGCGAAGTGACGGCGAAGGGGGCGCCGGTGTTCACGAACGTCACGGTCGTGTCAGCGTTGTTGTAGCCGCCGCCGTTGGCCCGGTTGTCGCGGACACTGACGCGGAAGTTCATCGTGCGTGCCGTCGTGGGCAGCCGCTCTCCGACCGCCAGCGTGTTGGCCAACAGGTTGGAAAGGCGCGGGACCGTGCGGGTCGGGTCGGTCGTCGCGGTCCAACTCCTCATGATGGGGCTGGAGCCGTTATCGCCCGCGGCCAGCGTGATCGAGGCGCCCAGGTCGCGCTCCTCCCAGATGTATGTCAGCGTCTGGCCGACATCCGGGTCGGTGCCGATCGCGGTGAGTGTGAACGGAGTCTGATATGGAATCGTGCGGGCCACGCCGGCGTTGACGGTGGGGATGGTGTTTCCCGTAGCCGTCTGCGTGTTTCCAGCGCCAACACCCGCGGAGGTGTAGCTCGTGATCGCGTCGTGGCTGTCAAAGGTCATGAGCGCATCGCTGTGCGGCGCCAGGTCGTCAGCCCCGCAGATACCGGCGTAGGCCATGATGGTCGAACCGCTTCCCGGCTCGTAAGCATGGGCCGCGGACCGGTTGCCGCCACCGCAGCTGCCGGTTGACGAGTTGAACGTGTGATTAGCGCCAAACTGATGTCCCATCTCGTGGGCTACGTAGTCGATATAGAAAGGATCGCCGATGGGGCTGCCCAGGCCGGTTACGCCGCGCGCTTTGTTGCCGGCGGCGCCGACGACGCCCAGGCCCGCGATGCCGCCGCCGCCGGTGGAGAAGACGTGACCGATGTCGTAGTTGGCGGAGCCGATGAGGGCCACATTGTCGCAGGTGGTCTGGTTCTGGCCGAGCATGGTCGAACCGTTGTTGTTGGTGTAGGGGTCGGTGGCGGAATTGATGAAGACGACGTTGGTGTTGTTGCCGACCAGGATCAGTCGGATGCACTGGTCGATTTCGTAGACGCCGGATACGCGGTTGATGGCGGTGACGATGGCGGCCTGTGCCAGGGGAACGGTGCCGCCGTGGAAGGCGGCGTACTCACCGGTGCAGGCCTGGGCGAGGCGGTAGGTGCGGAAGGTGGCGCCGGAGGGGCTGTCGGCACCGCCCTGGTTGTGGGGGTGGGTGTAGGTTTCGGTGACACCGCAATCCCAGCCGTCGTTCTTCTTGGTGTAGTCGCGCTTGTAGTACACGGCGTAGAGGGTCGTGTTATTTCTGGAGTAGGGGTCGATGTAGACATCGCCCTCTGGAGACAGAAGCTGAGAGTGGAAGCCCTGGGGCGTCAGGTCCATGCGGATGTGGGCGGTGGGGTCGTCGATGCCCTGGCCGGCGAAGGTCTTGATGTCGGGGAACTCGGCGGCGAGGGGGGCCTCCATGATGGAGGACTCCCAGACCTTGAAGCGAGCGAACGTGCCGTTGGGCATGGGCAGCGAGATGACCAGCGGGTTGGCGGGCGGCTGGTAGTTGGCATCCTCGGAGGGCGCGGTCTTGAGCAGAGCCGTGATGGATGCCAGATCGAGCATCGCCGGGGCGCACTTGGCGGGGCGGACCCAGGGCTCTTCGGCCATCGCCGACGGCGGGACCTGCGGCAGAATCTGCCAGGCAGACCGTTGCGCCAGAGATGCTGAAGTGGCTGCCAGACCCGCGGCGAGTGCGAGTGCGATAGGGAGAACACGGTTTCCGCTCTTCATGACCTGACCTCCAAAAAGACGTGAAAAATGAAAAACACTCCCCCGGTTGAGTTTGACCGACCAAGACCCTGACTCAAACCTGACGAAAGACCCTACTACCTATACCACAAATGGCGATTTCGGCAAGCGATAACGACGCAGAGGCGGGCGGTATTGGGGGTGACCCCAGATGGGAATGGTTGGCGGGTGTTGGGGGCGAACGCTCTGCCCACTATGATGGGGACTATGACGACTCAGAACACGGTTTTGCCGGGACAGCGAGTGCGGATAACTCAGAACGTGCCGCGGCAGTCGGGCACAATGAGCATTGTGGTGGAGGGCACCGTCGTGTCCGCAGGCGCCGGCAAGACCGGGTCGTGGTTCGCGCACGGCAAAGACAACAAGGTCTGGCTGGACCGGATCGAGCTGAAAAAGGATGATGGGGAGATGGTGGTGTGCAATATGGATCCGAACACGAAGGTGGAGGTGGTGGGGGGCTAGGGGCGAGGCGAAAGGCGAAGGGCGAGAGGCGAAAGTCGGGAACCCGCGGTTGTTATCTTGGGCGGCATGAATGCCGCTCTGTTTGTTTTTGCGTTGATGGGGATGGCTCAAGGTCAAACGAGCCCACCCGCCCTCCCTCAGGGAGGGGCAGCGTTGTTGATTGTGACGCCTAAGCGGTTCGAGGCCGCGGTGGGGGAGTACGGAACCTTCAAAAGGGAGCGGCGGCCGGTAGAGGTCGCGGTCATGGAGAACGTGATCGCCAAGACCGAAGGTGTGGATGACCCGGAACGGCTGAAGCGGTTTGTGTTTGAGGCGTGGAAGTCGCGCGGCGTGAAGTTCGTGCTGCTGGTGGGTGATGCGGATGTGGTGCCGGTGCGGTACATGTGCCTGGACCGCGTGACGCCCGCGGCGTTTGACTACGCGTTTTATCCCAGCGACCTCTACTACGCGGATGTGGCGAAACGCGATGGGTCGTTTGAGGATTGGAACGGGAACAAGGAGGGATTCCACGCGGGGTACTTCGGCGAGGTGCGTGGTGAGAAGAACAAGACGGACCCGATGAACTTTGACGGGGTGGATTACAGGCCGGAGGTGGCGGTGGGGCGGTGGCCGGTGAGTTCGGCGGGGCAGTTAAAGGTGGTGGTGGAGAAGAGTGAGGCGTACGAGAAAGCCGGAGTCGAAGCGCCAGTGGCCAAAGGCGAAAGTGGCAAGTGCGGGGTTCTGGCCATCATGACCGGTGGTTGGGTAGACATGCGATCGCGACTGGATTCGATCGTCTCGACGCTGCCGGAGCCCTGGAAGCCCCAGAAGCTGTATTACTCCGATGGCAACGCTCAGTTCGCGACGGATCCGCCGGATGAGGGGCATGTCGTGGCCGCGCTGAACTCCGGCCCGCGGCTGGTGCTGCACGTGGGGCATGGGGCGGATGATCGATGGGAGGGGTGTTTCTCGGTGCAGAGTTTGAAGAAGGTGCAGAACGCCGGGCACTTGCCTGTCGTGCTTTCGGCCGGATGCTCAACGGCGCGGTTTGCGACGCTGCCGCCGTATGAGGCGTATGTGGATGTGAACGGGCGGCCGCACGTGGGGACGGATGCGGGGGAGGTGTTTGATGCCCCCCCTCCGCCGCCCAGCTGCTACGCGACGGGGCCGTACAACAAGACGGGGCTGGGTGAGCAACTGGTGGTGGGCGGGCCGAATGGCGCGATCGCGTACATCGGGTGCAACACGGGGAGCCAGCCGTGCGGGGTGACGCTGCTGGAAGGGTTCGCCGCGGCGGTGGGGAAGGTGGGGGGGAAGGGGACGATCGGTGAGTGCTGGATGGAGGCGGTGTCGTACTACTTTGAGAAGGAAGGGTTGGCGACGACCAAGCCGTCGGAGGATTGGTATCCGGCGAGCATTTTCTTTCAGGGGATGAAGTTCATGTGCTTTGGGGATCCGAGTTTGGGGGTGGGAGAGAGCGGGCAGCCATGAGGGGTGATTCGGGCTTGACTTGGGATGAGCGTGATTACAGACATGCGCACGAAGGCCCCGCGGTTCTCTCGGCAGTGGCTTATTGCGAATTAGCCGATCCCTACTTTGGACGAACTCTTCAGAGGCTCGCGGCCATCGTTGCAGAGTTTCTTCCGGACGTTCGAGCCATACCGTGGGTAGAGCGAGAAGCCAAAGCGCCGAAGGGATGGCTGGCGGAGTTGAAACACCCCAGCGGGAGGCAGAAGAGTTGGACGCTCAAGCAGCTTGTTGATAGCGGTGTTCTTCACCGATTTCCTCGGAAAGGCTGGCCCGTCCACGTCGAATGCCCGGCAAAAGGCATGAAGCCGGCGATCTGCAACGATGTCATGAGCATGGCGAGCACTTGCTGGGGGCCCAAGGACACGATGCTGACTGTCCACGTGAGGTCCGATCTTCTGCACGAGATTGAGGACGGCGGCGCAGTGCTCGTCGAAAAGACCGCGGCGCTGTTCGCCTCCCTGCCTTGCTATTACGCGCTGTTTGACGTGGGGGCTCCTCGCCAGACGTTGTGGGGCAACTACTTCGGTGGCATTTGGCCGTCGGGCGCTATCACGTGGCGACGGAAAATGGAGCATTACCTCTGGGAACAGGCCTACAGCCGGGGAAAGCACCGAGCGCTCGCGCGTGGGGTTTATTGGGCGAACTACTTTGGACCGGCGCTTGCCAAGAAGTTGGGGGGCAATGCGAACTTGGTGCAGGCGTTTCTGGCGGCCGACACATTCGGAGGCCGCAAAGTCGCTTGGGCGCGAGCCTATGAGGCAGGCGGCGCTTTGGTTGCCCTCTCGGAATGTCCGCTTGATATTGAGGATGAAGACCTCGCTGGATATTCGGTGCCCGAACTTGCGGCTTGGATGCATCGAGAGCTCAGGGAGCGGGGGCTATTGGTGTAGGGAAGGGTGTTTGTGCGGCCGAAGCAATAATGGCGCTCGACAGTTGCACGCTTTCAGCGTGCGGATGCAAAATGTGGCGCGGTCCGGTGGTGTCGCTCGCGGACTCGCTCCACGCCCCGGCTACTTACGGTCGAGCCCCTCGAGCTGAAGAGGAGACAGCCGGTGGCTTTTGGACACGTTTTGTCCGCACGGATCTGCTCGGGGTGGACACGATTTCTGCGAAATGTGAATGGTGAATCGGCGCCATGAAACAAGGGGTTTTTGGCGCGGCCGTCCTTTTTTGGACACGGTTTTTGCGCACGAAACGTGCTTTTGGCCCATGGGTAGAGGGGCGGCTCGTTTAAGGAGGCCGACACGGAAGGCCGCTGACGGCCGCCCCTCTCCCCGGCTGGGGAAAGGAGTCGGCATGTCATATCACCTGCAACCGTTTGCCAATGTCGGACTGAACGCGTCGCTGCTGGAGCACCTGATCGCCCGCCAGGATGGGACGCGGCTGCGTCGGCTTTGGGACTACTACAGAAATCCGGAGCTGCTGGGCACGGCGGACATGGGGCGCCGCCGCGGCCCGCGCCGCTGGGCCCAGGAGTGCGGGTTGCCCTCGCGGCTCACGGGTGTGCGCGATGCAGCGCTGGATGATCGCACCGAGAAGCGCCGGGAAGTCGTGATCGAGAACGACATCGGCTGGCGCATCCAGGCGATGGTGGACTTCATGTTCGGCAAGCCGGTGCGGATCACCAGCACGGCCCGGGATGAGGGAACGCGCAAGACAGTCGAGCGCGTGCTGGATGCGGTGTGGGAGGCCTCCGGTGGTATCGCGCTGCTGCAAGACATGGCCCTTCTGGGGCACGTGTACGGGCACGTGGACCTTGTGATGCGCGAGGTAGACACGCTTCCCGCGACAACCGATCCGGCCCAGGCGGGTGCAGAAGCGCTGCGGGTGGAAGTGGTCGAGCCGATGCGCGGCATCCCGCTGCTGGCGGCTGAGGACTATCGCAAGATCGACGCGTACGTGATCCACTCTGAGCGCGAAGGCCGCGGCGTACATGGTGGCGGGTGGACGATGCCGTGGCGACCCGCATCAGGAGGCTCACGCCAGCGCAGCATCATCACCGAGATCATGACCGCGCTGCACCGCCAGGTGTACGAAGATGGCAAGCTCATCGAGAATCGCCCGTGGCGGCTGGGTCCGCTGCCGGTGGTGCACATTCAGAATATCTCGCAGCCGTTCCGCTACGCGGGCATGTCGGATGTCGAACCGCTGATCGCGCTGCAGGATGAGTTGAACACCAGATTGTCCGACCGGGCCAGCCGCGTCACGTTCCAGTCGTTCAAGATGTATCTGGCCAAGGGCATTCCGGGGTTTGAGAAGATGCCCGTCGGGCCCGGGCGGCTCTGGTCTACGGACAACCCGGATGCGACGGTCGAAGCGTTCGGCGGAGATGCGGGCTCCCCCAGCGAAGAGTCGCACATTCAGGAAGTGCGCGAGGCGCTGGACAAGACCTCGGGGGTTCCGCCGCTGGCCAGCGGCGTGGTGCGGGCCAAGATCGGCAACCTGACCAGCGCCAACGCGCTGCGGATCACGCTGATGGGAGTGCTGAGCAAGACGGCGCGCAAACGCGTGACCTATGGGAGGGGCATCGCGCAGATGTCGGGGTTGATCCTGACGGCGCTGGATGAGCTCGGCCTGTTCAAGACCGACCCGCTGGACCGCGGCGTGCGCCTCGCATGGCCGGACCCGCTGCCCGAAGACCTGACCGAGCAGGCAGCGCTGGCTCGCGTGAAGGAGGAGCTGGGTGTGCCGCGCGAGAAGGTGTTGGCGGAGCTGGGGCATTCCAGCGCCGATGCGGGCGTGAGCTGAATCGAAACTCAAAAGGAGCATCACATGAGCGAGATCACAACGTCAGAATCGTCCACCATTGAAACCCGCGCCCAGGACCTGGAGGGCAAGTTGGCCGCGGCGGAGAAGTCACTCTCTGAAACACGCGAGGCCCTGAACGCTTCGGAGCGGAAGCGGGTGGTCGAGCGCGAGCTGGCGTTCCAGGGCGCGATTGACCTCCAGGCCGCTTCGCTTCTCATGGAAGCAACAGCCACGACCAAGCCCGACATCCGTGCGGCCATCGCCGAGCTCAAACGCGGCAAGCCCTACCTGTTCCGCACATTGCCGCGGGTGTCCGCGATGAGCGGGGCCGTGGAGGAGGTGCCCTCGTTGGACAAGGCAGCGGGAGAAGCGCGAGCCTCAGGAGATCGCCGCGCACTGCTGCGATATCTGCGGATGCGGCGGGGCGCGTAATGCACAACCGACCGGGGCAAAACGCCCAGACTCACTGAATTAGGTTTCACCACTCGGCACTCGGGACTTGGCACTCAGCACTCCATTTTGAAAGGGGGATTTCATGGCGTATACCGGCAAAGCAACGTACGACGCAGGCGCTTCACTTCCGGAACTCATCGAGGATGTCTCGGACATCATCGGGATCGTCAGCCCGTATGAGACTCCACTCCTGGACTACTTGGGAGACCCCAAGCGGTCGGCGACCTCGACGATCCACGAGTGGATCGAGGATGCCCTCCTGCCCAACCCCGACACGCTGAACCAGTCCTCGTTCTCGCCGGATGCGACCAGCGCCACCGCGCTTGTCGCAACCAACGGGAACCGGTTCAAGGCGGGCGACCAGGTGAAGCCGGGCGTGTTTTCCGAAGTCATGCTTGTGACGGCGGTCAGCGGGAACAACCTCACCGTCATCCGCGGCTACGGCGGCACCACGGCCGGTGCGCTGGCCAATGGCATGAAGCTGACCATCCTGGGCAACGCGGCCCTCGAGGGTGATGACGCCGCGGCCGCCAAGCAGACCAACCGCGTCCGCAAGCAGAACTACACCCAGATCTTCAGCGCGACCGTCAACGTCAGCGGGTCGATGCAGGCGGCCCGGGCCTACGGCGTGGCCGATGAAGTGGACTACCAGAAGCAGGAGCGTGCCCGCGAGCTCCTGCGCGATCTTGAGAACTGCGTGATCAACGGCGTCGCGCCCACATCCACGCAGCAGGGCTCCAGCTCGGTGCGTCGCACCATGAACGGGCTGCTCAAGCTCATCACCACCAACTCGTTCGCGCCCGACTCCGGCGTCATCCCGCCCGGCGGCGGCTCGGGCAACGATGAGCTCAACGAGGCGGTTCTCAACGCCGCGCTCCGGGCAATCTGGGAGCAGAGCTCGGGCAAGGTGGACACGATCGTGGTGAACGGGATCCAGAAGCGCCGGATCAACTCGTTCATCACCCAGTCGCGCCAGTACCAGCCGGAGGACAACAACTTCCGCAACCTGGTGAGCGTGTACGAGAGCGACTTTGGCGTGTGCCGCGTGATCCTCTCGCGCTGGGTCCCGGCGAACACGGCGATCCTGCTGGATTCATCGCGCATGGAGGTGATGCCGCTGCGCGGCCGCAGCTTCGGGTTCAAGCCCTTGGCGACCACGGGCGACAGCGTGAACGGCCAGGTGCTCGGTGAGTACACGCGGGAACTCAAGAACGAGAATGCCCACGGGGTGATCCGAAACCTCTCTGTGAGCGCGGGCTAAAGGCGCGGGGGTACCCGAGGGGGGACCCCGCGCACCTGCCCGGCGCGGTGTAGCGACCGCGCCGGGAGTTTGAACGCAAAGGAGGAATCATGTTTGCATCAGATCGAGACTTGCTGGTTCTGGAGCCCGAGTTGTTCCGCGATATCGGCTGGGCCGGCCAGCGGCTGGTCAAGGGTGTTGGCGATATAAGCGGGACCACACTGACGCTGACGGCGTACGACAACACCCTGACCGCGGCGGGTGCGGATGCGGGGAACGTCGTGATGGTGGATGGTGTGCCGTATGAGGTCACCGCCCGCCTGAGCGCCACGACCGCGACGATCTCGAGAATCCGTCCGGATCCCTCGGGAGCGGTCATCCCGCCGGCCGTCGTCACCGGCAAGCCGGTGGTGGTGACGACATTCCTGCCGCAGATCGCCCTGGCCCATCGCCAAGTTCTGCGCTGGCTGGGGATCGACCCGGATGAGGCCGGCGATGGCGTACGAGAGACCGACATCACCAACGCGACGGCGTTCCGAGAGGCTGAGGCACTGGGAGCTCTGAGCCAGGTGCTCTACAGCGCGGCCGGCCCCGCCATGGATGGCACCGCCGTTTCCGAACGGATCAACCGATCCCGCAAGTACCAAGAAGACTTCTTTCAGATGGTGCGCTCGATCGGCGCCCGCATCGATGCGGATGGGGACGGCATCGTCGAATCAACGCGTCGGGCGGGCATCGTCGAGATGGAACGGGCCTAGGGGCTTGGCTAATAGGGGGAACGCAATGCTCATTCTCAATCCACGCAGTGTGAAGTTCGGTTCGGCGACCTGGGACAACGTCACCGCGGTGACCATCGACCGGGCCGCGCACAAAACGGTGGAGGACTTCGGCGACAACGGCCCGTACGCAGTGTTGGTGGATGTGCCCGAGCAGAGGGTTCGCATTGGCATCACGCAGGAGGTGGCCCGGGATGATGTAGCGTCTCCCCGCCCGGGCGAGGCGGGCACGCTGACGCTGTACACGTCGCCGACTGCGTCCGATGCAGACCGACGAAGGTTGATGTGCGATGTTGTTGTGCTCGACGTGAGCCACGAACTGTCCATCAAAAAAGGAGCGATTCGGACGGTGACACTCGCCGCGGTGTCATCCGACGGCGCGGCCGACCCCGTGCAGATCAGCGATGCATCGGACGGTTCATGAATGAGTACGCAGGGGCGAGAAAAAGCTGGAGGCGCATCGTTTTCTCCGGGCTCTCCACACTCTCTTCTCTGCGCCTCTGCGTGATCTCTGCGCCTCTGCGTACGCCTTTCTCAGGAGTAACCCATGCCCAGCTCATTTAAGTCCCTCAACCTCTTCGGCTCCGGTCCGCACCGCTTCGCCCTCGCGCGACAAGGCCAGGCCCTGGCATCCGAACTGTTCTCTTCACCCCCGAACTCAGGCACGCGCTACCTGGGACCCGTTGAGCTCCAGGTGATCGTGAAGGGAAGGTTGACGGCCGCGACAGAGACGGATCTTTGGACCCTACGCGATGCGATCACGGCCGAGCTCCTGGACCCACCATCACCAGGAACCCTGATCGACCTCCACGGCCGCACTTGGCCCGACATGTCCTTCATCGGCTTCACCGCCGGTGATCGCACCGACCGCGGCCGCGTGGTCTCTCTGGAGTACGAAGCCCGGTTTGTGAAGTTCCGCGAGTATCCCCAGTGAAAGGAGCAACCCATGATCGAGCCTGAAATCGCAACCTCAATCGCCCAACTCGGGGCCGCGGGCCTCATCGGTTGGATGTGGCTTTCCGAACGCCGCGCCGGCGCCGCCCGCGAGACCCAGCTTCGAGAACTGCACGACCGCCTCATGCAGGAACGGCCGCAGATCACGACGCTGCTTTCAGTCGTGCAGGACAACACCCGGGCGCTGTCGGCGCTCGAGGCTGGTCAGCGGGCGATCGCACACGCGATGGAAAATCTCTGCGGGATCCCGAGAGCCATAGGTCGCGTGCCAGGACAGCATGCCATTCCATCCCGTTCGCGCCGGAGGCCCCAGTAGAGGACATTTCCTAGAGAGGAACGCTGGGATTTGCACCGGAATCCTCTCAGAAGACACTGAGAGCAGATTTATTCAGCATTATTAAAGAGATTTCATGGCGCAAAACGCGGCCGGATGCCGACCCCGAGTATGAAGCCAATCGTCCCGCGGGGACGAGCAGTGGATCGCCGCGGCCAAACCGCGGCACAAACGCCGGAGGCGTTTATGAAAGCTCAGCTTCGTATCAACAGTCTGAAACGACCACCCTCGGATCGCAAGACCGGCCGCCCGGTACGCGGCACCTCGGACCCCGTCCGCGCCGAACGACTGGAAGTCGCGCGTCGGCGGATTGCGTCGGGGTACTACGACTCGGATGTGTGCCTGGACATCACCGTCCGCCGCCTGGTGCGAGAGCTCAAGCGTCCGGCACCCAAGGTCGTGGTCATACCACCGGGAAGGACCGCCCAGAAGCGCCCTTCTGGCTCAAAGCCCGGCCGGCGCGGCTGATTCGGGATCTTGACGCAGTCTTTGTGGTCCCCCGCTCATGGTGTCGGCGATGATCAACTACCCTTAGGGCATGTCACGAATCGCCGAGCAGATGGAGTCACAGCTCATTTCGCCCCGCCTGTCGCGCCGCGGCGCGATCGGGGCCATGGGGGGCTTGGTCGCCCTGGCCGCGACCGGCACCCGGGCGGCACGCCAACCCGACACTCTTCCCCCCATCGCCCGCAAGGCCCGCAACGTCATCTTCATGGTCGCCGACGGCATGAGCGTCGGGACCCTGACCCTCGCGGAGCTGTATTCCAAAAAGAAGCTCGACCGGCACTCACATTGGGTGAATCTGCTGGGCCAGAAGGGAGTGCGCCGCTGCCAACAGACCACCCACTCCGCGGACGGGCCAGTCACCGACTCCGCCGCCGCGGCCGCCGCGTGGGGATCCGGCATCAAGTTCCTCAACGGCGCGATCAACATCTCGCCGGAGGGAAAGCAAACGGTGCCGATCATGGTCCAGGCCATGCAGGGCGGGAAGAAGACGGGGTTGGTCACCACCTGCCGCGTGACCCACGCAACCCCTGCAGGTTTCATCGCCAACGTACCCAAGCGCGACATGGAAGCGGATATCGCCAAAGACATCATCGCCCGCGGCGTAGATGTTGTCATGGGTGGGGGAGCCAAGCACTTTACCGAGGAAATGCTCGCGAAAGCCGCGACCGTCGTGCGGGATGCGGAGGGGCTGGCGGGCATTGATGCCGGCAAGGCCGGGGGGGGGAAGACCATCGGGCTTTTTGCTAGACAACACATGCCCTTCCTAATCGACCGCGACGCGAAGGTTCCGAGCCTTCCGGCAATGGCCAAGTCCGCCCTGTCGATCCTGAGCCGGGCCTCGGACGGCTTCGTATTGCAGATCGAGGGTGGGCGCGTGGACCACTGTGCCCACTCGTCAGATGCGTACTGCCTGATCCGCGAGCAGGTGGAGTTCGATGAGACGATCGCCGCGGTTCTGGAGTTTGTGAACGGGCGGGATGACACGCTGCTGGTGATCACGACCGACCACGGCAACGCGAACCCGGGGCTGACGCTGTACGGGAAGCGCGGGGAGCAGGCGTTTGAGCAGTTGTGCAAGGCGAGCAAGTCTCAGGAGTGGATCGACGGGCAACTGCCCTCCAAGATGCCGGTTGAAGACCGCCTCAAACTGCTGCCGGACTTGGTCGAGCAGGCCATGGGTGTCAAGCTCAGTGCCGATGAGATGAAGATTATGAGTGGGGTCTTCCGCAACCAGCGGGTGACCCCCTTCGCCGCGGCCAATGTGTGGTCGTTTGTGCTGGGCTCAATCCTCGCAGACCACTTCGGGGTTGGCTTCGTCAGCCCGAACCACACGTCCGACGCTGTCGAACTGCTGGCGATGGGCCCGGGGAGCGAGGCGATTCCCGCCTGGGTGGACAACACGCAGATGCACGAGGTGATGGTGAAGGCCTTGGGCTTGGGAGAGGCCAAGCTTCTGCCGGGGATGGAGAAGGTCGTGGCGCCGCAGGCGCCTAAGACCGAGGACTAAAACTAGTTTTCGGATCAGCTTGAAACCAATCCACAGCGCGCCTGGGATGGTTCCGAAGGAGCGTCCGATGCACACCACGCCGCTGATCACGACTATCGCGGCCGCGTTCACCGTGGCTTGGCTTCTGGGGCTGCTTACGCAGTGGCTCCGGCTCTCACCCATCGTGGGCTACCTCTTGGCGGGGGTTGTGATTGGTCCCCACACGCCGGGGTATGTCGGAAATGTGGATATCGCGCAGGAACTGGCCGAGATCGGCGTGATCTTGCTCATGTTTGGCGTGGGGCTGCACTTTCACCTGAAAGACCTGCTGGCGGTGAAGGCGGTTGCGATCCCCGGGGCGATTGGGCAGAGCGTCGTGGCGACGGTGGCGGGCGCGGCGGTGTTCGCGGGGTTTGGTTGGCCGCTGTCCTCGGGCATCGTGATGGGGATGGCGATGGCGGTGGCCAGCACGGTGGTGCTGATCCGGGTGCTGACGGACAACAACGCGCTGGAGTCGCCATCCGGGCACATCGCGGTGGGGTGGTTGATCGTTGAGGACATCGTGACGGTGGTGCTGCTGGTGGTGTTGCCGGCGATGGGCTCCGCCCCGGGGGCCGCACAGGGGTCCAGCGTGTGGATGTCTCTGGGGCTGGCAATCCTCAAGCTGGTGGTGCTGGTGTTGATCGTGATGGTGGGCGGGTCGTGGGTCATCCCGAAGGTGATGGTGGCGGTGACGCGGCTGAAGTCGCGGGAGCTGTTCACCTTGACGGTGCTGGTGTTTTCGATCGCGGTGGCGACGGCTTCGTATGTGTTCTTCGGGGCATCGGTGGCGCTGGGGGCGTTCTTGGCCGGGATGGTGGTGGCGCAGTCGCCGGTGTCGCACCAGGCCGCGGCCGATGCGTTGCCGATGCGGGATGCGTTTGCGGTGATCTTCTTTGTGGCGGTGGGGATGTTGTTTGATCCCATGTTCCTGGTGGAGCACCCGCTGATGGCCTTGGCGGCGGTGGGGATTGTGATGATCATCAAGCCGCTGGCGGCGCTGGTGATTGTGGTGCTTCTGGGGCATACATCGCGGACGGCGCTGGTGGTGGCGGTGGGGCTGGCGCAGATCGGGGAGTTCAGTTTCATTTTGTCGGAGGTGGCCAAGAAGCAGAAGCTTCTGGATGAGACGGGACACAATGCGCTGGTGGCCGCGGCGATTATTTCGATCACGCTGAACCCGCTCTGTTTCAAGACGATCGAGCCGCTGGAGGCGGCGATCAAGCGAAGGCCGCGGTTGTGGGCGTTCCTGAATCGGAGAGCGGAGAAGCGCGTCAAGATGGCGAACTTGGCCGCGGTTCCGGATACCTCGTCGGCGCGGACGGCGGTGGTGGTGGGGTACGGGCATGTCGGACAATCAGTCGAGAGGATTTTGAGGGAGTCGGGTTTGGAAACGGTGGTGGTGGACATGAACCTGGACACCGTGCTGGCGCTACGGAACGCGGGGCGCGTTGCGGTGTTCGGAGATGCCACGCGGCCATCGGTGCTGGAGCAAGCGGGCGTAGAGACGGCGGCGTACCTGGTGGTGGCGCTGCCGCATGCGGGAGATAACCGGCCGGTGATCGCCGCGGCCAGGCAGATGAACACGGACCTGCACATCCTGGTGCGAGCCCGGTACATGAAGGAGAGGGATGGCCTGATTCAGGCGGGGGCGAACGATGCGATCTTTGAGGAAGCGGAGGCCGCGGTCGCGCTGGGGCGGCTGGTGATGACGGACCTGGGGGCGGGGTCCAAGGAGATCGCGACGGAGACCAGGCGGCTGAGGTCCGAGGGTGTGGGCGGGCGGCACTCGTGACAGGGTTACCGCGGTTTGATCTGGCGCGTGATGGTTGGGTCTGAGATCTTGTCATCCTCGGCGAGCATGAAGGCCTTGCTGAGGATGATGGCCAGGGTGCGGTCACCTTCGAAGGGGAGCATGACTTCGGAGGGTTGGTCGCCGCGGCCGGGGACGATGCAGAGGTATTGATCGTTGGGTTCCATGAAGATGTTGGCGGAGCCCAGGTGGATTTTGTAGGTGCGAAGGTGGCCGCGGACGGTGAGGAACTTGTCGGTGAGGGAGCAGGTGGAAGCGAGCTTGAGGCGCGGGAGGAGTCGCGAGAGCAGGTCGCGGCGGGTGATGCCGCTGGCGCTGAGGTCGGCGATGCCGTAGGTCCACCAGTATTGGCGGAAGCGTCCATCGGGGCCGCCATCGTGCCATTCGGGGTTGTTGCCCACGCTGGCGACGCCGACGAAGAGGTCGATGTCGCGCATGACTTCGGTGAAGGTGAGTGAGGGGACTTGTTCGAGGGAAATGGGTTGGCCGTCGCGGTGGAACTCGACGCGGTCGGTGGCGACATGGCGGAAGAAGCCGCGGCTGTCGGCTTCTTCATCGGCGGGGGAGGTTGAGAAGATGGTGGAGAGGCCGGCGTCGGGGAGATCGAGGGAGGCGGGGGACATGGACGTGTCGAAGGCAATGACGGGGTCGCCGCCCCAGCCGCGTTCGCGCATGAGGGAGCGGAACTGGGGGCCGCGGATGATGTGGGCGGCGAAACGGTTGGAGTAGGTGCGTGTAGCGCGCTCGGCATCGGTGAGGAGGTAGATTTCGCGGTGGGCCTGCTTGAAGGGTTGGATGAGCTCCATGGATTCGAGGGCTTTGCGCCAGGCGAGGACGTCGGCGGGCTCTTGCGAGGCGGGGTGCCAGGGGCGGACTGTCTTGGGGGCGGCGAGTGATTTGCCGCTGGAGTTGAGCCAGGACTTGCCGTTCCAGAGGCCGGAGTTGTCGCCCAGGGTCCAGATGAGGCGGCGGCACATGTAGGAGAGAAGAGGGTGGTCGCCGTAGCGCTCGCGCCAAGTGGCGAGGGGCCAGGAGCGATCGGCGATGAGGAGACGTTCGATACGGACGCGGTGGGCGGTGAGGAGGCGCTCGATCTCGCGGACTTCGCGCGGGGATTCTTCGGAAGTGGTTTGGACTTTGGCGCCGCCGGTGATGCGGAGGGTGGCGCCGCCGGGGAGTGTGGTTGTGTGGTCGGCCTTGAAGTTGTAGGTGGGGACGGCGATCTCCATGAACTCCGGGATGGAGACCCGGTTTTGGTCGACCGCGGCCTGGACGGCGCGGGTGGAGAGCTTCTTGCTGGTTTTGTACTTGGCCAGGAGGCTGACCTTGGTGACTTGGGGGCCGGCGATGGAGGCGGGCATGGCGGCGAGCGCGGCGATGGCGGCGTTGCGGACGATTTCGGAGCGCGGACCCAGGCGCAGGACTTTTTGATCGCAGGCGACGGCTGTATCGCCGATGGCCGCGGCGAGTTCGTGGGTGGGGGCAGTGGTGGCGGCCCAGATCAATGCGCGAAGGGTGCGTTGGTTGCGGTAGCGGATGTAGGTTCCGTCGGGTGGCCAGGCCCAGAGGTTTTGCACGCGGGTGCCGCGCTTGCCGACCAGGGAGAGCCAGCTCGAGAGGGTTTCGGAGAAGTCGGGGATGGCCGCTACGGAAGCAGCGGCATTCTTGAGCCAGGTCTTGGGAGGGCGGGACCACTCGACGGAGTCGGAGGGTTTGAGGAGGTTGAGCCAGGCGTCGCGTTGGGATGGGTTCATTTCCTTGAGCGCGGCGAGTGCGGCGTTGGACCAGGCGTCTCCGGGGAGGAGGACCAGGGGTTGGGGGCCTTCGGCTTCATCTTCGAGGGGCTCGAAGGAGTCGCCCCAGGTGGGGCAGTCAGTGCCGGCGTTATCGCTTTCCATGGTGGTGCGGAACATGGCGAAGAGGAGGGGGCGATTGAGGTTGGCTAGGTGGAAGGTCTCGATGAGCTTGTTGGCGGCGAAACGCTTTTTCCATCCAACGTAGAGCGGGGTGAAGAGATCGACCAACTGTTTGTCGGTGGCGGTCTGGAGACGATCGAAGATGGAGCGGACGGCGGTGCTGAACTCGGGCGCGAGCTCACGCGACTTGGCGAAGCCGGGGCGCAACGTTGCGTAGCGGGCGGGGTGGTCTTTCTGGTAGCCGTACTCTCCGATGAGGGCTTGGGTGATGCGGATGAGGGCGTTGAGGGCTTGATTGGGAGGGAGCTTGCTCAGGAGGGATTGCGGGATGGTGTGGGAGAGCTTGAGAGGGCGGCCGACGGGGACGAGTTGCCAGGCTTCGGCCGCGGACTTGACGAGGAACTCGATGGCTTCACTACGGGACTTTGCAGCGCTGG
Organism: Phycisphaerales bacterium; assembly: GCA_044222485.1. GTDB lineage: Bacteria > Planctomycetota > Phycisphaerae > Phycisphaerales > UBA1924 > JAHBXE01. The sequence goes on from JBGAND010000001.1 coordinate 67,072, forward strand.
GTTTTGGAGCGCGACACAGTCGATCGGACATGTAGGTGAAGTGGGTGTTGGCTTGTTTGCGTGCCTTGGTGCAGTCGGGGGTCGTTAGAACCTTGGCGTCGGATTCCTGTCCGTCGAGAATGCGATCTAGGCGAGCCCGTAGTTTGGCGAGGTCAGAGCCGTACGGAACAGAGAAGTGAGACTTCCAATGTTGGAGTTGGCGACGCAGTTCGCCCTCGGGACGTACACCGTTGAGCGAGCTTTGAATGGTTCGAAGAAGCCCACCAATGGGCATGCCAATGCTGAGAAGACGAGATGTGTGTGCGTAGACAAGGCGCTCAAGATCGTCTGGCGACAGCGGGAGAGCTCGGCCAAGAAGCAAAATCGGACCGTCTATCGCGACCTGGCGTCGGCCACCCGGTGTTCCAAGGTAGAAGTCCTTCGCTCTGCGATCCTTGCGGAATTTGTATCCCTTCAACGCACTCCTGATACCGATCATGATGAATGCCGCTTGGATCGCAGGTGGAGATTTTTGAATTCTCTGCAGCGTCGGCAGGGATTTTAGGGCCTGCCGAGGGACCCAGAAGTAGGTGGTCTTGCATGCCGCTACACGCTCGCGCAGATAGGTGGCGTGTTCGCGAGCCGCGAGCTTGCGGGCATCGGCCGGGCTGAGTTCCGCGGGTTTTGTGGCGCGGCGTGAACTCACTTCTTTCGCCCGATTTGCTCGGTGATGGATGAGTCCTTGATCTTGTCATCTTCGGCGAGCATGAAGGCCTTGCTGAGGATGATGGCCAGGACTCGGTCACCCTCGAAGGGGAGGAAGACCTTGGAATCCTGGTCGCGGCCGGGGACGATGCAGAGGTATTGGTCGTTGGGCTCCATGAGGATGTTGCCGGAGCCGAGGTGGATTTTGTAGGTGCGGCGTTTGCCTTCTACTCTCAGGAAGCGGCCGTCGAGGGAGCAGGCCTTGGCGATTTTGAGTTTGGGGATGAGGCGGGCCAAGAGTTCTTTGCGGGAGTCGCCGCTGCCGGTGAGTTCGCCGAAGCCGTAGCTCCACCAGTACTGGCGATAGCGGCCTTCGGGGCCGCCATCTTGCCAGTCGGGGTTGTTGCCGACGCTGCTGACGCCGACGAAGAGGTCTACATCGCGCATGACTTCGGAGAAGGCCAAGGGCGGGATGTCGGAGAGTGGGATGTTTTCGCCGCGGGGTGAGCGGGTGAAGGCGACTTGGTCGGTCTGCAGGTAGGAGTAGGCGCCGGCGTTGCCGAAGTAGTCATCGCCGATGGGCTCGACGAGGAAGTGGGCGAAGAGGTTGTGCTTGGGGAGGTGGAGGGTGGGGGGTTCGCCAGAGTCCATGACGTAGAGGGTGTGTTTCCAGCCGCGGTTCTGGCAGAGGGCGTTGAGCTGGTTCTGCTTGATGATGTGGGCGGCGAAGCGGTTGGAGTAGGTGCGGGTGCGGCGCTCGGCATCGGTGAGGAGGTAGACCTCGCGGTGGGCTTGCTTGAAGGGTTGCTTGATCTCCTTGGATTCGAGGAAGGTGCGCCAGGCGGTGGTTTCTTTGGCGGGGGCGAGGGCGGGGTGCCAGAGGGAGACGGCGTCATCGTCGGCGACCTCGATGCCTTTGCCAGCGGAGTTGATGAAGAGGTCATCGTGCCAGATGGCGGAGGTGGTGGACTTGCCGCGGGTGAAGTTCCAGATGAGGCGGCGGCCGAGCGTGCCGACCAGGGCGTGGTCGATGTAGCGGGCGCGCCAGGTGGCGGCGGGCCACTGGCGCTGGTCGTGGTAGAGGCGCTCGAGGCGGTCTTTCTGGGCGGGGAGCATCTTGTCGATGTCGGCGGCGAGGAGTTTGAGCTGCTTGAGGGTGGCATCCTTTTTCAGGGCGTCGGGTGTGGTTTTGGGTTCTTTGTTGTGTTCGTCGAGGATGCGGACATCGGCGCTGCCGCCATCGATGCGGAGTTCGAGGGTGTAGTCGCCGGCTTGTTCGCGGAGTGAGCCATCGTGGTCCAGGCCGAAATCGGGCGCGGCCATTTCGTGGAGTTCATCGGTGGAGACGTTGAGCTGCTTGGCGAGTTTGTTCAGGGCGGTGTCGAGGACCTTCTTGGCGGTGCCGAACTTGACGAGTTGGCGGATGCGCGAGAGTTGGGAGAGGGCTTCGGGGTTCTTGAGTTGGGAGAGGGCCCAGACGGAAGCGGTCGCGGGCTTGGGGCAGCGGGCGCCGATGCCGGGGACCATTTTGTAGCCGGACATGGCCAGGTCGCCGAGGGCTTTGGCAGCCCGCGGCGTATCGAAGCGAGAGAGGATGAAGGCAAGGCCACGGAGGATGTCGGCGTTGCGCTCGGAGGGCACGGAGGAGTCGCGGCCTTCGATCTTGCCGCCGGGCAGGGTTGGGCGGTTTTTTCCGGCGAGGGGGAGCCAGGTGGTGAGGCGGGTTTGGATGTCGGCGGGTGTGAGGGGTGCTAGAGCGTCATTGATTTGCTTCAGCCACTTGGCGGTGGGCTGGGCGGAGTTGGCGAGAATGCAGGTCTCGAGGGTCTTGATCCAGTCCGATTGGGCGGCGGGTTTCATGGAACGGAGGTCGGTGTAGAGGCGGTCGGACCAGGGTTCGCCGAGGTCGATGGGGAGGCCGCGGCCGATTTGGAAGGCTTCGTCGAAGACTTGAACAGCGGCACGGGTGTGAGTGTGTTCGGCGCGGGAGATGCGTTCGCGAAGGCGGAGGAGGTTAAGAGGGAGGTCGGATTTGTTGAGATCGAGTTTGGCGGCGAGGCGGGCGAGGGCGGCGGTGATGTCGGGCCAAGCCATGGATTCGTATTCGACGCCGCGGAAGCGGCTGAGGGCGTGGCAGAGGTCGGAGAGGGATTCGGGAGTGGACTTCTTGGCGGCCTGGAGGGCGGCGGGAATGACGTGGAGCAGGGCGGTACTGCCGTTGTGGTATCGCTCGGAGCGTTCATCATCAAAGCTGTGCTTGATGGGACGGAAAGTCATGGCGGAGAGAGCGGCGGCCGTAAGGGCGACGGCGGGCACGCCGCCGGCTGAGATGATGGCGACCTCGGCTTTGATTTTCTTGAGTGCGTCGTCCTGGTATCGAAGTGGTTGAGCGGTGAGGATTGTGTTGATGGTTTTGACGATGTCGGCGTGCTTGCCGAAGGGTTTGGGGTCGAAGGAGGCGACACCCTTGGGCTCGGTTTCGGGTGGGAGGGAGAGAACGGCGAGGAGGCGGTCGGTGAGGGATGGGGTGGTGGAGGGTTTGAGTTTGTCGCGGGAGAGGAGGAGGGATTCGAGGGGAGACAACGGGAGCAATGACGATTTGGTAGTGGCCGCGGCGGGGTCGGCGTTTTTGAGAGCGGCGGCGAGCTTGGCGATGTTTTTGTCGTTGGGGCGGACTTGGTTCTTGATCAAGTGATTCAAGACTTGTTGCGCGAGTTTGAGGTCGGGGCCGGTGAGCGTGCCAGTTTCGACGCCACGGGAGAAGGCAGAGATGAGGCCGTCGGCCTTGACCCAGCCGTTCAAATCGCTGCGGAGGACATCGGCGAAGATGCGGAGTTGAGGCGCGGTGAACGGGAGTTTCTTGAGGAAGATGCGCTGGAGCGCGAGGGTGATGGCGTCACCACCCTGGGCGCGCCAAGGGCTTTTGTTGTAGCTGGTGTTGTTGGAATCAGCCCAGACGAGGTGCTTTTTGAGAATGGGCTCCAGGCGCGAGATGCAGGAAGTGGTGAGGGCGCAGAGGGAAGCATCATCGAGCGCGAGGATCTCTTTGAGGTTCTTGTCGCCGGAGAGATGGCTGGACATGTAGGCGGTTTTGTCGGCCTGTCGGATGAAGCGGTCTATGAGCGCTTCGAGGTCTTTGGGTGTTGTGGAGGCTTTGGTGGGCGCTTTCATGGCGGGTGCTACCTCTTGGTTGCGATTTGCTGGGTGATCGATGTGTCGGAGATTGTGTCATCATCCGCGAGCATGGAGGCTTTGCTGAGGATGACCGGGGGTTCGAGCACCGTCGAAGAGAAGAAGCAATGTCGAAGCGTCCGGCGGCGGCGTGCTCACCCCCCCACGAGCATCACGAGGCGGAGGAAGGTGACCTCGGTGCCGCGGGTGATCTGGATGGTTTCGTCGAGGGAGGCGGTTTGACGGTCGCCGGCGAGGATGAGGATCTGGTTGTTCTTGTAGGCGTCACAGGCCTTTTCGAACTGGTGCTTCCAGTCGATCTGGCGGCGTTTCTTGAGCTTGAAACCGTTGAGGGCGACTTCGGCATCGGTGGGTTGGATGAGGCCTTGGAAGACCCCCCCTCCCTCAGAGCTTCGGCGGTTGTAGTCGTCCACTTCCTGGTAGACGCGTTCGCGGATGAGTTCGCGGACGGTGATGTTCTCGGTGGGGAACTGGAGGGTGAAGCGGCGGTGGATGGTGCCGCTGGTGGATTCATCTTTGACATCGAGCACGGCGGGCATGGGGGGTCCTCCGGGGTGCGGGGGTAGATTACCACGGGTGTGGGGTTTGGAAAGAGGCCGAGCGCGGGGGTTTGGGGTGTAAACTGCTGGAGAAGCAGGCATGGAATTACAGTCAAAGTTGTCCGTGACGCGGGTGCGGAACTGGTGGGCCTCATGGGGTCTGCCGGTCGCGCTGGTGTTGTGCATTGCGGACATGGCGTTGATCGTGGTGATGGTGCGGGGGGGGCTGGGGGAATGGGGCCTGGCGGTCGCGACGGACGCGATCATCAACGCGTTGATCGCGTTATTTTTGGGGTGGGCGGCACTGGCGCTGCGGCGGGAGAACCGGGCGCTTCAGCAGGCGCAGCAGGCGTTGCGTGAGAGTCTGGAAGAGCAGAGGCAGGCGCTGATGAGGGAGCGCGAGCTGGGCAAGGAGCTGGACCATCGGGTGAGGAACAATGTCGCGGGGCTGCTGGGGCTGGTGTCGCTGTATGAGAGGTCGGGCAAAGGGGGGATGGATGTGGCGCGGGCTCTTCGCGGGAAGCTGCGGGCGATGCACGAAGTGCACAACATCATCGCGCGGACGCACGGGCGGTCGGTGGGGCTGGATGCGCTGGTGAGGCGGCTGGCGGCGGAGCTGACGCCGGCGGACATGGGGGCGACGGTGTCGGTGAACGGGCCGGGGCTAGATGTGCCTTCACCGCAGGCGGGCGCGCTGGCGGTGATTCTGCACGAGTTGTTTACGAACAGTCAGAAGCACGGGGCATTGGCAGCGCCGAATGGAAGGGTGGATATCAAGTGGACGGTGGCGGCGGCGGCCGGGCTGGTTGGTTTGGATCTTGAATGGAGGGAGCAGGGGCTGGATGGGGCGGTGGTGGTGGAGAATGGAGTGGATCAGCACCACGAGGGAGTGGGGCTGAGTTTGATCAAGGGATTTGCAGAGTCCGATCTTCGGGGATCGTTCGAGCGAACGATTGCGCCGGGGTCGTTTTATTGTCGTCTGCGCGCCACGATCGATGCGCGGGGTTCCGAACAGGTCAAGAAGGAGTAAGTCATGGTGCAGACACCCGCAACGTCGGTCAAGTCGAAGAACCCGGAGCTTCTGCCGGAGCGCCCCAAGCGGATATTGGTGGCGGAGGATGAGCATCTGGTGGCCGCGGACTTGAGGATCAAGCTGACGGATCTGGGGTATGAGGTGATCATCGCTACGGATGGGGAGGCGGCGGTGGAAGCGGCGACCAACTCGCACCCGGACATCGGGTTGTTCGACATCCGGATGCCCAAGAAGGACGGGTTGGCCGCGGCGACGGAGGTGTATCAGAACGCGGCGGTGCCGGTGGTGATTTTGTCGGCGTATGCGGAGCCGGAGCTGGTGATCCAGGCGCAGAAAGCGGGAGTGTTCGGGTACCTGGTGAAGCCCGTGCAGGAGGATCAGTTGCGGGCGGCGATTGAGGTGGCGTGGCACCGGTTCACGCTGGCGGCCAAGGACCAGGCGGAGGTGGCGGGGTTGAAGAAGCGGCTTGAAGAGCGGCGGATCATCGAGCAGGCCAAGTGGAAGCTGGTGAGCAGCAAGGGGATCAGCGAGCCCGAGGCGATGACGATGCTGCAGAAGAAAGCGCGGTCGATGCGGGCGCCGCTGGCGGAGGTGGCCAGTGCGGTCATGCATCAGGGCTTGCAGGTGTAACGGGTTACGCGGCGGTCTGGGCGGGTCGGCGGCGCAGGTCCATAGCGTGCCGGCAGGTTCGGATCAGCCTTTCCCGATCGATGGGCTTGGTGGCGTAGGCATCGCAGCCGGCGGCGATGCACTTTTCCATATCGCCGCACATGGCGTGGGCGGTGAGGGCGACGATGGGCAACGCGCAACCCTTGGCGCGGAGCAGGCGGGTGGCCTCGTAGCCGTCCATTTCAGGCATTTGCATGTCGGTCAGGAGGAGGTCAAAGGCGGGAGGGTTGGCAAGGGCGCTGCGGATGGAGCCGTCAATAGTGAGTGTCTCGACCGCGAGCTTCCCGTTCTGGACCATGGTGACTTCCGCCCCGGCCTTGCGGAGGTGGAAGGAGATGAGGCGCTGGTTGTCGGGACCATCCTCGGCCAGGAGGATCCGGATTCCGGTCAACTGGGGAGCCGAGCCGGTGGGGGCAGTCGGGGGGGCGGCCAGAACGGGCTGGGCCGGCTGCAGGGTTCGCATCGGTACCCCTGAGATGTCGCCGGTGCGGACGGTCGCGCTGAAGCAACTGCCCTTGCCCGGTTCGCTCTTGACGGTGATGTCGCCACCGAGAATCTGGGCCAGGCGGCGGCTGATCTGGAGCCCCAGGCCGGTGCCACCGAACTTGCGGGTCGTGCTGGTGTCACCCTGCATGAACGCGCCGAAGAGCCGGCCGATCTGCTCGGCCGTGAGGCCGATGCCGGTGTCGGAAATATCCACGCGGAAGGTCTGGTTGAGTGGGTCGCAGGAGATTCCGAGCTTGACGCCGCCGACCTCGGTGAACTTGATGGCGTTGCCCACGAGGTTCATGAGGACCTGGCGAAGCCTGAGGGGGTCGGAGTGGATGTGCGCGGGGATGGGCGTGAGAAACTGAGCTTCCAGGCTCAAGCCCTTGCCTTTGGCTTTGACATCCATGAGGGTCAGGGTCTCATGAACGACCTGAACGACGTCGGTCTGGATGGTTTCGACGGCCATCTTGCCGGCCTCGATCTTGGAGAGGTCGAGGATGTCGTTGATGATGGACATAAGGTGCTCGCCATTGCGCCGGATGGTGTCGATGGCTTCCAGGCGATGCCGGGGTGCCTTGGAGCGATCGCCATCGTTGACGAGCAGCTCGGTGAAGCCGAGGATGGCCGTCATGGGTGTGCGGATTTCGTGGCTCATGTTGGCGAGGAACTCGCTCTTGGCGCGGCTGGAGGATTCGGCGGCCTCCCGGGCGATGATGAGTTCGGCGTTGGTCGCCTTGAGGCGGTCCTCGGCCTCCTTGATGGCGGTGATGTTGAGGTGGGAGATGACGACGAAGCGCTTTTGACCGCGGGTGAAGCCACGGATGGAGCAAACGAACCACCGGCGCTCGTGCGGCGCGTGGCAGGGGTATTCGATCGGGGCCGGCTCGGCGTCACCGGCCAGGACCGCGCGGATGGCGGCCGCGGCCTGGGAGGCCTCAGCGCACCTGGGCGCGGACCGATCGCAGGTGGCCAGATAGTCGGCCCCCTCGAGCACGGCGGTGTCCAGACCTCCGTTGGCCTGAGCGAACTCTCGCCAGGCGCGATTGACCGAGATGATGCGGCCGTCTTCCCCGAGCACGACGGTGTGCGAGTCGAGTGAATCGATGGCGCTGCGGAGGAGTTGCTCAGCATTGCGGGCCCGTTCCTTGGCCAGCTTGCTTTCGGTGACGTCGAAGCGGATGGAAACGTACTTTTCGATTGTTCCGTCGGCGTTAACGTAGGGCACGATGGTGCTGTCGACCCAGTAGAGCGAGCCATCCTTGCGGCGGTTGCAGACCTCGCCGCGCCAGGCGCGGCCGGAGGCGATGGTTTTCCAGACATCCACCCAGAAGGACTTGGGGTGGGTGTCGGAGTTCAGGATGCGGTGGTCGTTGCCGAGGAGTTCGTCGCGGGAATATCCGCTGATGGTGCAGAAGGCCCGGTTGGCATCGACGATGCGGCCGGAACGGTCGGCGACGGAGAACAGGTAGTGCTCATCGAGCGCGTTGCGGAGCGCGGCCATCTCGCGGAGGGCGGTCTCGGCGAGGTTCTTGGCGGACCGCAGGTCCTGTTCGGCGCGCTTGGCCGGGTTGATGTCGACGTGAACGCCGACGATTCGCAGGGGCGCGCCGTGCGCGTCGCGTTCGGTGATGCGACCGGCGGCCAAGACCCAGGCCCAGGAGCCGTCTTTGCACTTGAGCCTTTGCTCGCAGCGGTACTCGGGTGTTCGGCCTTCCAGGTGGTCGTTCAAGATCGCCCGGATCCGCGGCATGTCCGCGGGGTCGACCAGGCGTTCCCACGTTAAGACGTTGGCTTCGAGTTCGTCGAGGTTGTATCCGAGCATCTGGGCCCAGATGGCGTTGAAGACGACCGAACCCGTCTTGATGTTCCACTCCCAGGTGCCCAGCCTTCCGGCCTGCACCAGCAGATTCAGGCGGCTGGCCTGGGCGCGCTGGGCGGTCACATCCGCGAAGCTTATGACCACGCCGGTAATGTGCTGATTCTCGTCGCGCAGCGGCTCGGTGCTCACCGAGATCCAGCGATGTTCTCCGGATGCGGATACAAAGCCCATGATCCGGCCGCGCACGGGCTTGCCGGTGCGGGCGGTTTCCATGGCTGGATGGGCGGTGTTCAGAGCGGGGGAACCATCTTCCTGAACGATCTGCCAACGAGGGTCAATCGAGGCCAGGCCGCACAACTGGTCGCGGGAGAGGCCGGTCAGCAGCTCTGCCGCGGCGTTGCATTCGATGATCCGGCCGTCGGGCCGCTGGACGACGATGCCCTCAGCGACGGAAGCGAAGATGGACCGGAGGCTTTCGGCGGCGGTGAGTTGGAGGCTTCGTTGTCTGGAAAGCGATCCCCAGAGCCAGCAAACGGTGGCAAGAGCGGCCAGGATGATGGCCACTGTTCCGGGATGGGCGGCGTCGAAGAGGCGTTCGATGCGGGCCTGTGCGGTGACCCAATCGCTGGGGATGATCACGGCAACCTGGATGCCGCCGCCGTCGAAGGACTTGAAGCAGTCGAGCTTGAAGAGGCCCAGGAACTGCTGGGAGTGCTCGATGATGGAGTGGAGTCCGCCGGGGCCGGCCAGTGGGATGACCATGGCTTCAAGTTGGGCCGGCGGAACGGGAGGCGGTGTGCGGCCGGCGTTGATGTCTTCATCAAAGATGGCGCCGTGGTCGGTTGCGAAATAGGCGGTGCCCCGGCCGGAGGCGATGCTCTGGGTCCCCAGAAGAGAGGAGAGACGTTCGAATCGAAGCCTGGAGCTGGCGACTCCAACTTGTCGCGAGGTTGCGGGGTCGATCACGGGAACGGAGAACGCGACGGCCAGACCCGAAGACTCAAAGAGCGCGGGCGTGATGTCGCAGGACGTCTGAAACTCCAGGAACTCGGCCCGGGCGCTGTTGGTCAGGCAGCCGCTGATGATCTGGCGGCCCGAGAAGTCTGTCCGCATGACACGGTCGATGCGATCGGGGTCGACACGGGAGCCGTCGCTGTAGATCGAGTTGATGCCGACGATGTTTCCACGATCATCGAACAGCGCGATGGCGTCGATGTCGCGTTCGCCGGAGATCAGTGAATCGCAGGCGCGCTGGATGGCGGCCGAATCGCGGGACGCCAGGGCGGCGAGCACCCGCGGATCAGAAGCGATCTGCCGGGTGCGGTCTATGGCGGGAACCACGGCCCGCTCGACCTTTGGCGCGAGGCTTTGTTCGGTTCTGAACAGGGTTTTGGCGGCGACGGCGGCGCGGCGCGTGGGGTCATCGTTGTGGCTCAGGGCGATCGAGCCGCTGTAGATGAGCGCTGCCACCGCGAGCAGGGCGAGAGTTATCGCGACGTACCGGGCCGGGTGCGCACGTTTAAGCGGATGGCGGGTGCGAATACCCACACGCGGGGCCATCCGGGGCAGCGCGCGTCCAGTATGTATAGTGCTATCCCGGTCCATGGGCCTCTCGTCGCTCGTGCCTGACGGATAGGACATCGACGAGCAGGAGAACCTCCACGAGACAAACACACCCGATTTGGGTTGGTTCCCGGACGAGTGAGTTCCCTAGATTGCCTTAGCGAGACGGCTGCGCAAGTTCTTGCGCCAGAGCCTCGCGGATCAGCTGCGTGCGTCCGCTTTGTGGGTCTACGACCGGGAGATCCTGAATAAGCCGGAGGCGGTCGATGCCGGAGGCGAAGGTCAGCTTGCCGTTCTCATCGCGGGAGTCGCGGAAGCGGGACTCGACGTAGCCCTGCTCGACTTCGAGCGGTTTGACGCCGCGGAGGCGGTCTTGGCGCACGAAGAAGGCGTCGTTTCCAGCGGAGTTGCACCCGACAAAGGCGTAGCCCTTTTCTGCGCCCAGGCGGCAAAGGGCGCGGAGGGAGGCTCCGTAGTACATGCCGGAGTGGTGGCCGGTGAGGCGAGAGAAGTCAGGTTGGTAGGGAATGGAGACATCCACGCGGGTGCCGAAGAGGGCGTTGTACTCGCAGATGACGATGGTGGGCTTGACGCGGTCGATGGCCTGCCAGACCCAGTAGTCGTTGCCGTCGATGTCGATGCTCAGGAGGCCCAACTCGGGGCCGCGGAAGCGGCGGGCGATGAGGTCGTTGATGTTGTCGCGGGTGATGAAGGCGCAGAGGGCATCCAGGTCGTGGCGCCAGGAGATGGGGTCGGTCTTGACGAAGTCGATGTGCTTCTGCGAGCCGTCGATGACCAGGCCCTTCCAGTTGTCGTGGGTGAGCAGGAAGCGGGTGTTGGACTCGACGTAGTTTTCGACGCCGAACTCGACGAAGGTGGGTTCGGGGATGGCGGTTTTGGCGAGAAGGTACTGGATGATGCCGTCTTCACCCCATTGGGAGAAGGCGGAGAACTCGGCCTGGGACAGAGGGGACCCGTCGGGTAGGTTCCGGGCGTGTTGGGCGCTGAGGCCCGCGGCCAGCAGCAGGGCGCGCTGAGTGGCGGCGCCCATCGGGCCGGCGGCGAGTCGATCGGCAACCTGGCGCGCCAACCGATCTACAAGTGCCTTTTTCAGACCCATGCCCATCCTTTTTCCGTGCGGAATCGACCGGACGCATGATATCAGCGGGGCCGCGCGGACCCCTCTGCCGGCCAGAAACTCCCATAACTCAGGGATTTCGGACCAATGGGTGATCTTTGTTGAACCTGAGTTAAGCGCCTGCCGATTCGTCGGGCAAGGGGAGCTCGCCATGGACAATCAGACCGTCAGCCGGATCCGTTCTTCGTTCGCACTGCTGGCTCCGCGCGGGCAGGAAGTGATCGACACGTTTTACGAGATGTTGTTCAGCAAGGCGCCGGGAGTTCGTGCGCTTTTTCCGCGGGACATGGCCAAGCAGAAGGGGCACCTGCTGGCGGCGGTGGGGCTGGTGGTGAAGCACGCGGACAACTTGGGCGAGCTGTCCAAGCCGCTGGCGGAAATGGGGCAGCGGCATGTGAAGTACGGCGCGCAGCCGGAGCACTATCCGGTGGTGCGCGACACGATGGTTGAGGCGCTGGCCAAGGTGGCCGGGCCGGTGTGGAACGCGCAGTTGGCCGCGGACTGGACCGGGGCGCTCAACGCGGTGGCGGCGGCGATGTTGGCCAAGGTGGATCAGCGCAAAGCGGCCTGATCTGGGCGCTTCAGCCGGTTCCTAAAGAACGAGATGGCTAGGCGAAGGATCGCCTGGGCGTTGAGTACTCCGAGAATGAAGATGGGTGTGACCAGTGGGAACATGTAACGATGCTGCAGCACGGGATCGCCCGTGATTTCGTAGAGCAGGGCGAAGATCGTGAGTCGCGCGGCGATGGCGGTCCAGAGGATGGCGGAGAGGATGAACCAAGAGGCGGGGAAGAGGCGGCGGCGGATGCCGATCAGCCCGATGAGCGTGCCCAAACCGGTAAGGATGGCCGCGGTGAGGGTGAACGGGCGAATGAGGGAGGAGATGGACTTCTTCCAACGGTCCAGGCGCTGGATGCTTTCTTTAGAGTGCCAGAAGGAAGGGCCAAAGGCTTTGCGGTTGTTGATATCGAGCAGCGTTTGCCTGCGGTTGGTGACCGAGTTGATGCGGGCGATGTCGTAGTCTTCGAGTTTCTGGTCCGGGGCGCGCCAATAGGCGGCTTGGAGCAGCATATCTGCCCACTTGCCGATGGCGGAGGGGAAGTTGGTCAGGAGCGGGCCCCAGTCGGGTGGGATGAAGGGGAGGGGGGACCAGCGGGCCTTGGCGGGTTCGGCCTTGAGCGCGGCGAAGATCTCCTCACCGGCCTGGTTGTAGAACGCGTCGAGCTCGCGGGCCGAGGGCCACTGGCGGAGTTTCCACACGGCCGAGCGGATGCCCCAGACGGTCCAGGTGCCGTATTCGCCGGCGATGCCGGTGGCGTACTCGGTGTCGCGCTGGAAGGGGATGCGTCCGTCATCTATCTCGAGGTTGTACCGAAGCTGTGCGAAGGTGGGGCTGTGGCTGTAGGCCCATTCGCGTGCATCGCGGGGGATGGCGGTGCGCAGGTTGGGCGCGGCGGGGCGGATGGAGAGAAGAGACTTGTAGAGCTTTTTGAAACCGGGGAGTTCCAGGTCGGTGGTGACGTAGGCGCCGATGTGGATGTAGTTGCGCAGCTTGATGGCGTGTGTGAGTCCGAAGATGACGGTGAGGGGAAGGGCGACGCACCAGAGGCCGCGCTGGATGGTCAGTCGGCGGTCTGCTTTGGCGAAGCGGTGCAGGCCGAGGATGCAGAGGGCGGAGATTCCCAGGACGCCGAGGATGGGGGGGTTTTCGAATCGGGTGTTGGCGGCCAGGGCTCCGAAGATGGCGGCGCGGCGGCCCCAGTGGCTCATGGGTGCGCGGTCGGTGCGGGTGATTGCGACCGCGAGGGAGGAGAGGTACACGAGCATGAGCGCGCCGAAGAGCGAGTCGCAGAGCGTGCGGTTGAAGAGCATCAGCGTCCAGGGGTGGAACAGGGCGATGGTGAACGTGACGAGCGCGGCCAGGGGGGAGAAACCCAGGCGCCGGAGCGCCAGGAGCATGGTGATGGTGGCGCCCATCCAGGTGAACTCGATCCAGAGGCGGACGGGGAGGCCGAAGAGTTCCGCGGCCGCGAGGTAGAAGTGGTACACGGGTTGGCGTGCGAAGGCCCAGGTCCCGTAGGGAACGCCCCAGTGAAGGACTGAAGCGCCGAAGCAGTAGCCGTAGTCATCGTCGGGGACGGCCATGATCTCGTCGTTGGATGTCAGGATGAGCTTGCAGAGACAGAGGAGGAGGATGGCGAACCAGCACCACCTGGGAGTTTTGATGGAAGGTTCAGGTGGCATCGGTGCTCCTTGAGCGAAGGGCAAGGAGCGTCTCGGCGTTGAGGATGGCGAGGATGACCAAGGGCGCGGCCAGGGGGAAGGCGTAGCGCATCTGCATGGGGACGCCGGTGGCATCCATGAGAGAGAGGAGCGCCAGGCGCGCGGCGATCGCGGTGAGGAGGATGGCGGAGAGGATGTACCAGCGCGTGGGGAAGGGGCGGCGGCGGATTCGGACCAGGCCGGTGACAGTGCCGATAGTGATGAGGATGATCGCGGCGATGGTGAAGGGGAGGACCAGGGAGGCGAGGAACCGCTTGATGCCATCCAGGTGGCGGACCATGCCCTTGGTGTGCCAGAAGGAGGACTCGTCGGGCTTGCCGTTGTTGATGGCGATGAGGGGGATGCGGCGGTTGGCGACGGAGTTGACGCGGGGCAGGTCGTCGAGTTTTTCGTCGGGGAGGCGGATGAAGTCGGCTTGGAAGAACGTGGTAGCGCAGCGGCCCAGAGAGATGGGGAGTTGGCGTAGGAGCTGGCCCCACTCGGGCGGGATGAAGGTGATTGGGGCCCAGCGGGCGGCGGCGGGTTCGGCTTTCAGCGCGGCCGAGATTTCATCGCCGGCCTGGTTGTAGAAGGCATCGAGTTCGCGCGCGGAGGGCCAGGGGTGGAGCTTCCACGTCGCTTCGCGGATGGCCATGGGGGCCCAGGCACCGAACTCGCCTTTGACGCCGGTGGCTTGCTCGCAATAGACGGAGTAGGAACTCATGATGGGGTCGGTTTCGAGGATGGAGCGGAGCTGCGCGAAGGTGGGGCTGTGGGAGTAGGCCCACTCGCGGACATCGTGGGGGACGGAGAAGCGGAGGTCCGGGTTTGCGGGGCGGATGGAGATGAGGGACTTGTAGAGTTTTTCGTAGCCGGGGAGTTCCAGGTCGTTGGTGACGTAAGAGCCTATTTGGCGGAGGTTGATGTACTTGAAGGTGTGGGTGAGGGTGAGGGTGGCGGCGAGGGGGAGGAGGGTGAGGCAGAGGAGGCGGACGAGGGCTAGTCGGCGGCGGGCGGCCTTGCGTGCGGACGCTCCCTCCCCCCAACCCCCTCCCTCAGGGAGGGGGAGCGAAGCAGCACCCACCCCCCGGCCCCCTCCCTCAGGGAGGGGGAGTAAGAAGATGCAGAGCGCGGCGATCGCTAGCGAGCCGTAGATGAGGATGGATTCGACTCGGGTGTTGGCGGCGAGCGCGGCGAAGATGGCGGTGCGGCGGGACCAGTCGAGCATGGGGGCGCGGGTGGTTCGGGTGATTCCGACGGCGAGGGAGGAGAGGAAGATGAGGAGGAAGACTCCGTAAAGGGAGTCGGACATCGTGCGGTTGAAGAGCGAGGTGGCCCAGGGGTGGAAGAGGATGCAGGTGAAGGCGATGAGGGAGGAAATGGTGGAGAGGCCCAGGCGTTTTAGAGCGATGAAGGTGATGATGGCCGCGGCGATCCAGGAGAGTTCGATCCAGATGCGGGTGGGGAGGCCCAGGCAGTCGGCGGCGGCGAGGAAGAGGTGGTAGACGGGTTGGCGGCAGTAAGACCAGGTGTTGTAGGGGGCATCCCAGTGGAAGTGGGAAGCGCCACGGATGTAGCCCAGGTCATCCCAGGGGAGGGCCTGGGTTTCGTCGTGAGAGATGAGGATGAGCTTGAGGAGGGAGAGGGTGAGGATGGAGAGCCAACACCACTTAGGGATGGGGGAGGGACTCTCGGCCGGAATCTGTGGATCAGCCAGCATCAGCTGAGGCGAGAATAGCAGAGACTGACCGGAGGTTGCGAGACCTTTGAGCATGCAGCGCGGGGCTCTGGTCCACGATACCATCCCCCCATGCCACCGGAAGGCGATAGACCTAAGGAGCAGATGGAGCGGCTGCCGGAGGCGGAGGCTTCTCTCTATCTCCACCCTCAGACCCTGGCGCGGCTCACGACCTTTGAGCTTCGGGCCAAGATGATCGTCGAGGGGGTGATGAGCGGGCAGCACCGCTCGCCGTATCAGGGGTTCAGCGTTGAGTTTGCCCAGCACCGGCAGTATGTGCCGGGGGATGACATCCGGCACCTGGACTGGAAGGTGTTTGCTCGGTCGGACAAGTTGCAGCTCAAGCAGTATCAGCAGGAGACGAGCCTGGACCTGGTGCTGATGGTGGATGCTTCGGGGTCGATGCGGTATGGGTCGCGGTCGTTTGAGGAGGCTTCGGGGGCGGGGCACACGCTGAGCCCGGATGGGCGGAGCAACTGGAGCAAGTTTGATCATGCGACGGCGCTGGCCGCGGCCATGGCCTATGTGACTTTGCACCAGGGGGACCGGGCGGGGCTGGTGGTGTTTTCGGATGAGATCAAGGGACTGGTGAAGAGGTCCGGGAGCCAAGGGACCTGGCGGCAGATCGTTGGCGCCCTGGCGATGCACTATCAGGAAAACGTGGG
Organism: Phycisphaerales bacterium; assembly: GCA_044222485.1. Lineage (GTDB taxonomy): Bacteria > Planctomycetota > Phycisphaerae > Phycisphaerales > UBA1924 > JAHBXE01. The sequence continues at coordinate 82,863 of JBGAND010000001.1, forward strand.
GCTGGCGGTGACGGACATCGCGCGGGTGATGGACCAGACGCTAGCGAAGCTGACGAACCGGTGCTTGATTGTCTTGATCAGCGATCTGTTTGCGGATCCGGAGCAGATTCGGGCGGCGATGGCCCGGGCTAAGCACCGGAACCATGACATGATCGTGTTTCAGGTTTTGGATCGGGAGGAGACGGAGTTTGACTTTGCGGATGCGGCGCCATTTGAGGGTTTGGAGGGTGAGTCGCGGCTGCGAATTGATCCGCGGGCGCTGCGGGCGGGGTATCTGGAGGCGCTGGGGCGGCACTTGACGGCGGTGGAGAAGATCGCGCGGTCGTTCAACTTTGATTATCAGAGGATCAGTACGCATGACTGGTTGGGGCCGCCGTTGGCGGCGTTTGTGGCGAAGAGGAATGCGCAGATCAAGCGGAGCAAGTACAGATAGTGACGGAGTGACGCAGTGACGAAGTGGAAAGGCAAAGCGTGGCCGCGATTGTGGGCAGTTGCGCTCATGGGCGTGGTCACTGCCGTGCCACTGACGGGCTGCGGGGTACATGAGACACCCGATGGCTTCAGATTTCGTACCGGGAATAGCAAGCAGACTGTTCACGATGCGTTGGGTTCACCCGATCTCACGGTCGACGGAACAACGTGGGATGGGTACCCATCGACAAATGAGTACTACTTGAGTCGCGGGTATTGGGTGCGATTTCGAGATGGTTCGCTTGGTCGCGTGACGCCGATTACGGAAGAGGAAATGCCCGACTTGGAGCGAAAGGTGAGGGTTTTTCGCGATGTCGTTCCGCGTGTGCGAATTGGTGCTTCGGGATCAGAGGTCATCAATGAATTCGGAGTACCTGACGGCGTGGACGATGTTCGGCACGAAAACGGGATTGATATGTGGCATAGGGGCGCTTACCAAGGCCAACTCGAACGCGGTACTCCGCCAGAGAGGCTTTACTGCTACTTCATGAAGCCTGACCTTACCGTGCTCTTCCAAAAGGGACTTGTAAGCGAGGTGCGCCCGCTTGAGAAATCGGAGCGAAACCGACTCGCCAGTCCTTCCGATTCACGTCAAACGGATGAAGTCGCTCGCCCATGACCTTTTTGAATCCCATCCTCGCGACCGTCGGCCTGATCTGCGTCTCGCTGCCCATTGTCATCCACATCCTGATGCGGCGGCGGCGGAAGCCGATCATGTGGGGGGCGATGAAGTTTCTGCTGGAGGCGTATCGGCAGCATCGCAAGCGGATCCGGCTGGAGCAGTTTTTGCTGCTGGCTTCGCGGTGTTTGATTGTGGCGTTGGTGGCGATCGCGCTGGGGCGGCCGATTCTGGGTGGGGGCGGGGGGTTGGCCGGGCGAGGCGCGGTGACGCTGTACATATTGATTGATGACTCGCTGGCGGCTTCGGCGATGGGCGATGACGGCAAGGCGGCGATCGAAAAGCACAAGGCCGCGGCGGCGAAGTTGCTGTCGCAGGTGGATGCGGCGGCGGGGGATCGGGTGGAGGTGATCGGGCTGGGTGGGCCGGCTCGGGCGGTGATTGATCCACCATCGTCGGATGCGGGGGCGGTGGGGAGGTCATCAAGGGGATGAAGGCCACGGACAGCGCGGCGGATGTGCACGGGGCGCTGGCGATCGTGGGGTCGAGTCTGGCGAGCAAGGATGCGGGGCGCGGGCGGGCGGTGGTGGCGGTGTTGTCGGACTTTTTCACGGGGTCGGCGGATACGCAGAAGAAGCTGGAGGCGATCGGGAGCAAGGATCGCAGCGTGGTGGTGCTGGCGACCAATCCCGCGGCCGAGGGGCTGACGAATGTGAGCATCCTTGGGGTGGAGCCCGAGCGGCCGGTGGTGGTGAGTCGGGATGGGGGGGGGGCAGGAGGGCAGTCGCAGGTGCGGGTGTTGTTGCGGCGGACGGGGCCCGGGGTGAAGGATGCCGCGGCGACGACGGTGCATCTGGCGGTGCAGGCGGATAGTGCGAGCGGGAAGTCGCAGCCTTTGGCGGCGGGTCAGTTTGCAGTGCGGTGGAAGGCGGGGGAGACCGAGACGGTGGGGTCGGGGTCGGGGGATCTGGCGGGTTTGCTTAAGCAGATGGGTTCGGGGAGCGGGGGCGCGGCAGTGCTGACGGCATCCATAGATAAGGATGCGGTGGAGAGCGACAACGTATGGCGGCGGCCGATTGAGGTGCGGCGGACGTTGCGGGTGGGGTTGGTTTCGCCGCGGAGGTTGGGTGGGGCGCAGCCGGGGGTGCAGCAGTTTGAGCCGGCGGATTGGGTGCGGCTGGCGCTGGAGCCGATGGAAGGCGGGCGGGCGGAAGGGGATGTAGAGGTGGTGGAGATTGAGCCGGCGACGCTGGATGCGACGCGGCTGGCAGGGGTGGATGCGGCGGTGATTGTGCGGCCGGATGTGCTGCCGGAGGGGGCGTGGAGGAGGCTGCGGGCGTTTACGGATCAGGGGGGGTTGGTGGTGTTGTTCCCGGCGCCGGGGACTGCGGTGCAGACGTGGGCGGATGCGATGACTCGGGATTTGGGGTTGCCCTGGACGATCGGGCGCGAGGTGAAGAGTTGGCCCAAGGGTGTGGCGGTGAGTGGGTCGACGTATGTGGCCGGGACGGGGTTGTTGTCGGTGATTGGGCCGGAGTTGCCTGAGCTGGCGCCGGCGGTGCGGGTTTTGAAGGCGTTGACGGTGGAGGGGGCGGGGCAGGCGGTTTTGAAGACGGTGGATGAGACGCCGCTGTTGGTGGTGGGGGTGCCGGGGGCGAAAGAAGGCGAGCAGGCACGCGGGATGGTCACGATGGTGACGGTCGCGTTTGGGTTTGAGTGGACGGACTTGCAGGCTAAGCCGCTGATGGTGCCGTTGATGTGGGAGCTGGTGAAGCAGGGGGTTGGGGCGGCGCGGGGGTCCTGGTCGGCATTGGCGGGTGAGGTGGTGCGGGTGCCGGGGCGGAGTGCGGAGTTGCGGACTGAGGGTGGCGGGACGATGAAGGTCGCGGCGGATGTGTCGCAGCAGCCGATCCGGGCCGCGGGGGTTTGGCGCGCGGTGGATGATGTGGGTGCGCTGCGGGGGCTGGTCGCGGTGAACGCGGATCCGGCGGGTGGGCGGACGGATTCGCAGCCGAGCGCGGCCGTGGGGACCTGGCTGGGTGTGGTCTCGGGTGGCGAGGCCGTGAAGTGGATTGATGGGAAGGAAGGACTGGGTGGCGGAGGAGTGGGGGCGGCGCTGGCGCGGACTGCGGACTCGACTCGATTTGTGCTGCCGCTGATTCTGGGGGCGATTGGGTTGGCGGTGCTGGAGTTGTTGATGGCGCGGTGGTTCAGCCACGCGGTGCGGCCGGGATCGGCCGGGATCGCAACGGGGGGTGCCACGGCTTGAACGAGTTTCTGAACAAGCTTTTCGGGCTGACGTCGATGGGGTTTGGCGACCCAGACGTGCAGTTCGGATTTGCGCGGCCTATTCCGGCATGGGGTTGGATGCTGGCGGTGGTGGCGGCGTTTGCGATTTCGTGGTGGAGCTATTGGAAGCTGTCGGGGTCGAAGGCGGGACGGTTTACGCTCGCGGGGCTTCGGGGGCTCGTTCTATTGGCGCTGTTGATGATCTTCTCAGGGCCGCAATTGGTGAAACCCAATGAGCGGATTGAGAAGGATTGGGTGTTGGTGCTGGTGGATCGGTCGGCGTCCATGAGCATTGCGGATGAGGCGAAAGGCGAAAGGCGAGAGGCGAGAGATGCGGCGCTGAAAGCGGCGTTGGAGCGAGCTTGGCCCGCGATGTCACAGCTTGGGAAAGAGCGGACGGTGGTGTGGATGGGCTTTGACAGTGGGGTTTTTGACCTGAAGGTGGCCGAGGGCGGGGTGGATGCGGGCGCTGCCAATGGGCGGCGGACGGCGATTGGGGCGGCGGTGGATCAGGCGTTGTCGCGGGCGGCGGCGCGGCCGATTTCGGGCGTGGTGGTGATGAGTGACGGGCGGTCGATTGATGAGGTGAGCCGCGGGGCGCTCAAGAGGCTGCAGAGTGAGCGGATCCCGGTGTTTACGGTGGCGCTAGGGAGCGCGGAGCCGGTGGCGGATTTGTCGCTGCACCGGGCGGATGCGCCTTCGATGGCTTTCATCAATGACACAGTGCCGGTAAGCGTGGATGTGGAGCGGGCTGGCGGCGGGGCGAACGGGGCACGCGGGCGGGTGGAGTTGGTGGATAAGGCGACAGGCGCGGTTCTCGATAAGCAGGACCTGCCGACGGATGACACGGCATGGGCGGATGACCGGGCTCGGCTGACGCTGGTGAGCAAGCAGAGCACGGCAGGGAAGATGGCCTGGACGGTGCGAGTGGTGCCCGAGACGCCGGATCTGATTCAGGAGAACAACGCCGCGGAGGTGGTGGTGGAGCTGGTGGATCGGCCGCTGCGGGTGGCGTACTTCGATGGGTATCCGCGCTGGGAGTATCGGTATCTGAAGAACTTGCTGCTGCGGGAGAAGTCCATCACGTGCGCGGCCATGCTGGTGGCGGCGAATCGGCAGTACACGCAGGAGGGGGATATTCAGCTTGATGGGTTGCCGCGGAGCCCGGAGGATTGGGCGAAGTTTGACGTGATTGTGCTGGGGGATTTGCCGGCATCGCTGTTCTCGCGGGAGCAGCTCGAGAACCTGCGGGATCATGTGGCGGTGCGCGGGGCGGGGCTGATGGGGGTGGGCGGGCCGGGATCGACGCCGGGGTCGTGGCGGGATTCGGCGATCGCGGACTTGTTGCCGTTCCAGATGTCGCGGTCGGAGTCGCAGAACCAGAGCGCGGGGGTGCGGGCGTACGACGAGCCGGTGTTGATGTATCCGGCTCCGGCGGCGACGAGGCTACGGCTTTTGGAGTTGGGGGAGACTCCGGCGGAAGGTTGGCCTTCGATGCTGTCGGATCCGGCGACGGGGTGGTCGCAGTTGCGATATGCACAGCGGATTGATGCGTCGATCTTGAAGCCGACGGCGGAGGTGCTGGCGGTGGCGGCTCCGGTGTCGGAGGCGGATGAAACGAGCAGGGCACCGGAGTCGGCAACACCGGTGGTGTTGTCGATGCGGTACGGCGCGGGGCGGGTGATGTATGTGGCGACGGATGAGATCTGGCGGTGGCGGTTTGCGCGGGGTGAGGCGCTGCCGGAGCGGTTCTGGCTGCCGTTGTTGAGGCTGGAGGGACGGGAAAGTCTGGCCCGGTCGGCCCGGTCGGCGGTGCTGGAGGTTTCGCCGCGGATGCCGGAGGTGGAGCAGACCTCGCGGGTGACGGTGCAGATCGTGGACCAGGCCCTGGCGGATGCGGCCCCGGCAAGTATGACGGTGCGGGCGCGGCGGATCGGGTCGGAGGCGACGACGGATGTGGTGCTGACGCCGGAGAGCGGGGGTGGGGGGGCGGTTCAGAAGGGCGCAGGCAAGTCGTTCGCGGGGGCGTGGACGGCGCGAGAGCCGGGGAAGTACAGGCTGGAAGCGATGGATGCATCGCTGGCGGGGCTGATGACCGAGGTCGAGGTGACGCTGCCGGATGATGAGATGCGGCGGCCGGAAGCGGATCACGCGATGCTGGCGAAGTTGAGCACGGATACGGGCGGGCAGGTGTTGCCGCTGGCACGGATCGAGGATTTGACCAAGGCGGGGATGCTTCCGAAACGGGAACTGCACATCGCGGGGATGCCGGATGTGGCGACGTTGTGGGACCGGCCGGTAGCGTTGGCCGTGGTGCTATTGCTGCTCGTTCTGGAGTGGGTGGGCCGGCGGGTGATCAGACTGGCGTAGGTCGGTTTCCCCCAAAGCAGAATCCGAGTGCAATCCCGGTGCTCCTCACCCGTTCATACCCCTAAAGTCTGGTAACGGTTGCGTCACAAGGGCGGTTTGTGGCCTCGGGCGCATCAGACCTAGGTAGGCTGTTTCTGCGTATATGTAGTTGGGACGGGTTTGGTGCCCTGGGGGTGCCTGTGAACCCGATAGATCGGGCAGGCCAGGAGCTTGGGCATGACGGACCCGAGAGTAAATGATCTGAATGCGCTCAGGGCGCGGCTGTCGGCGATCCGGGCTCGGGCCCGGTGGATGCTGATCGTGGCCGGGCTGTGTGTGCTGGTGTGCGCCGGGCTGGCGGCAGTGCTTTCGGCGGGGTTGCTTGACTATGTCGTGCGGCTGCCGATGTCGATGCGGATCGTGTTCTGGCTGGCCGGCGTGGCGGGGCTGGTGGTTGGGGTGCGGAAGTGGGTCCTGCCGGGGCTGGGGTTCAAGCCGGAACTGACAGAGGTTGCCTTGAGGCTGGAGCGGACGGAAGAGGCTCGAGCGGCCGGGTTGACGGGTGTTCTGACGTCCGGGCTTGAACTGGCCGGGGACAGGTCGGAAGCATCTGAGCAGACCCGCGGCATGGCGCGGCACGTCATCGAGGATGCGATCAAGAGGTTCTCCGGGTTTCGTGGAGCATCGGCGCTCAGTTCGACCCGGGTGCGGCACAGCCTGTTGACGCTATTTGTGTGCCTGATGGCGACGGCGGCGATCGGGCTCTTGTCGGGCGTGCGCATGTTTGCGGTTGGCGCGGAGCGCGTGCTGGCGCCGTGGTCGGGCGTTCAGTGGCCCAAGCGCACCGGCGTGTCGGATGCGATGACGGCCGCGGTTCACCCGCTGGGGACAGCGCTGCCGCTCCGAGCCGCGCTCACGCGGACGGATCGGCTGCAAGGCCAGACGCGAGTCGCGGCCAAGTACCGCGTGATTTCGGACAACGGCACGACGCCGGTGACGCGGGTGCTGCTGACCGGGCAGGGACGGACCATCGCGATCAACGATGAGTTCACGCAGCCGGTGAATGCCGAGTTGTTTGAGCGATTGATCGAGCCCGCGGCGTTGTCTTCTGGAGTTCAGGCGAGGTCTTCGCATCCGGCGGAGCTCGAGTACTGGTTTGAAACCGATGACGACCGGACCGAGGCCAAGCGGATCAAGCTCGTTGAGCCGCCGGCGATCGTGTCGGCGACAGTGAGAGTGAATGCACCGGAGTACGCCGCGGGAAGCACGGATGCGGGTGGGAAGTCCACGTTCGTCATGGGTGCGGTGGAAGTTGGGACTGGGAACGATCAGCGCGCGGTGGTGGGGCCGGTGCTGGCGGGGTCGGGGATTGAACTCACGCTGAAGCTGAATAAGGCTGTGCCCATGCCGGCATCCGAGGATGAAAGCGTTGAAGCCCTGACGCGGCGGTCGGAGTGGTTCAAGACCACGATGCCGGGCGTGGACTGGGGCGATGCGATGCCGGCCGCGACCTTTGGGGAGACGCAGTGGACCCTGAAGTGGACGGCGGAGAAGAGCCTGCGGCTGCCGGTGCGGCCGTTGGATGAGTTCGGGCTCAAGAGCCAGGAAGAGGCCTCATACTCGATCGACGTCATTGAAGACAGGAATGCGACCGCAGCCGTGATATTGCCGCGCGAGGATGAGCCGGTGCTGGCGACCGCGGTGGTCGAGTTGACGGGTGAAGGACGGGACGATGTGGGTGTGAAGAGCGTGGAACTTTCGCGGCGGGCGGCGCGGGCGGCCAAGGGTTCGATCGGCGCTGCCCCCGAAGCCAACGGCGAGTTCATCTCGCTCGCGAGCGATGCGGGCAAGGGGCAATCCGCGACTGTCGTGACAACTCTGGATATCTCCAAGATCGAGCCGCTCCCCAAGCCGGGCGAAGAGGTTTGGATCACGGCGGTGGTGACGGACAACTACGACCTAAATGGTCTGAAGCACGAACCCGTGCGCAGCCCGGCTCGGAAGCTGCGGATCATCAAGGAAGAGGAGCTGGTCGAGCAGATCCGCAACGAGCTGTCGGCCGTGCGCAAGATCGCGATCAAGCTGGATGAGGAACAGGGAGACTTGAAGCGGCAGGTGGGCAAGGGCGAGATTGGCGAAGAGGATCGCCGGCATCAGGCGGGGCTCACGCAGCGGATCGCGACGCAGGATGAGACGATCCAGCGGCTGGAGCGCCGGGCGGAGCGGAACAAGCTCAGCGATGAAGCTTTGACTGGCATGCTCAAGGACTTGTCCGATCTGCTCAAGGGCGCGGCCAAGGACTCGGAGCAGGCGGCGGGACAGATGGATGCCGCGGCCCGGAATCAGGATGAATCCGAGAAGGCCAAGGTCACCAGGGAGCAGGCCGAGCCGATCGAGAAGGCGCAGGAGTCGGTGCGCGAGCAGCTAGGTCGCGTGGCCGAAGCCCTCGACCGCGGCGAAGACTCGTGGTTGGCAGCCCGGGCATTGCAGCGGGTGATCCAGCAACAGAAGGACCTGAAGGCCCAGACCGATCGCATGGGTGAGCAGACCATGGGCAAGAAGCCCGAGGATCTGACGACTCAGGAGCGCGCAGAGTTGGCCCAGATCGCGGAGCGTCAGCGGCAACTGACCAACCAGGCTCTCAAGGCCATCAATCAGATGGATCAGCGGGCCGAGCAAATGAAGAAGGCCGACCCGGCCTCGGCGGAGGCGATGAAGAAGGCGGCTGAGCGCGGTCGCCAGGAGCAGGTCCCGCAGAAGATGGATGATGCAGCCAAGAACGCGGAAAAGAACCAGACCAGCGAGGCCTCGCGCGAGCAGCAGGAAGCCATCGACTCCATGGAGCAGATGGCCCAGGACATGAACGAGGCCAAGAAGAACAAAGATGCCCAGCTCCGCCGCACGCTGGCGGATGTGATCCAGTCCCTGGACCGGCTCATCACGGACCAAGACGAGCAGATCAAAGCCTTTGCCGCCGCACAACCGGAGAAGAAGTTTGACGGCCTCGACGCCCCGATGATCACGCTCAACCAGAACACGCTGGATGTGTTCGAGAAGGTGAAAGCCGATCGGGAACTGGCCAAGCTTGGCGAGACCGTGAACAAGGCCGCGGATCAACAGGCCGGTGGGATCAAGCTGCTTCGGGCCGCTCCTGTCAATGAAGAGGGGGTCGAGAAAGCTGAGGCAGAGAGCCTCCGGTTGCTCAAACTGGCCCGCGAAGAGGCCAAGAAGATTCAGGATCAAGCCAACAAGAAGGACCAGGACAAAAAGCGCGACGAACTCAAGAAGGTGTATCGTGATGAGCTCGAAGCCCAGGCCGGGATCAGGGGCGACACCGAACCGTACATCGGCAAGAAGGTCGAACGCAAGGATCGGACGCGTGTGAGGGCGATCGGCGATCGACAGGAAGCCCTGCGTCTGCGGCTCGAAGAGCTCAAGAAGAAGACCGAAGAGCTGGCCGATGCCAAGGTGTTTGAGTTCGCCCACGAGCGGCTGGAATTGGCCACGAGCAACGCGGCCAAGAAGCTGCGAGCGGCGGTCGAGCCGGACAAGACCGTGGCGCGGAATCAGGAATCGGCGATGCGGGTGCTCAAGTCTCTGCTGGATGCGCTGTCGGATGAATCGTTGAACGATGACGAGTTCAAGGAAGATGACGGAGGTGGCGGCGGCGGCGGCGGTGGAGGAGGCGGGGGACAGAAGCCGCCGTTGATTCCCCCGCTGGTCGAGTTGAAACTGCTGCGGGGTATGCAGCAAGAGGCCGCGGATGTGACGCGGGTGATCAACGAATCCAAGGATGCGGGCGAAGATGTCGGTGGTCTGGGCGGCTATCAGCAGAAACTCGCGGACCGCGGCAAGGAACTGGTCAAGCAGCTTGAGAAGCAGCAGCAGGGTCCGGCGCCGACGCCGGAGAAGAAGGAGTAAGCGTGAAGAGGAACTCCTTGAAGCTGAGCGTCGCGGCGGTGTTGGCAATGTCGGGGATGGCCGTGGCGCAGGCGACCAAGCCGGCCCAGCCCGAAGCCAAGCCCTCCGTACAGCCCGCAACACAGCCAAACCTCGATGACCTGCTCGGAGTAGACAAGGAAAAACCCAAGGATGGCAGGGAAGGCGCCAAGCCCGCCAAGCCGGTGGCCGATCCGATGCGGACCGCTTTGGAACGCAAGCTCGAGATGGAGCACGCGCAGGAGCAGTTCAAGCAGGCGATCGTCCTGATGGATGAGACCGCGGTGCGGATCAAGGATGGTCGTGATACGGGCCTCCAGACTCAGCGGCTTCAGGAAGACATCATCCGCAAGCTCGACATGATCATTTCAACTGCCGAGAAACAGCAGCAACAGCAGAAGAAGCAATCCAAGAGCAAGCAGAAGCAGCAACAACAGAATCAAGATCCGCAACAGGCCAACCAGCAGCAGAAAGACTCGACCGATCCGCACGGCAAAGAGGCCGCGCCGGACACGATAGATCCGCCCGGACGAGAAGCCGCGAACCCGCTCCCGGGAACCGCGGCCCGCGGCGCGGCGTGGGGCTCGCTGCCCGAGCGCGTCCGGCAGGCGTTGCTCCAGGGCGATGCGGACCGATACAGCACGCTGTACCACAAGTGGACCGAGGCCTACTACAAGAAGCTGGCTGAGGAGGCGAATAAGTGATGCTGATCGGCACGATGGCGGCGATGATGTTGACTGCGGGCGCTTGCGCTCAGCAGCCGGGCGGCGATATCGCGACGCCCCGCCCCGATGGCGGTGCCTCGGCTCAGAATAACGCGATGGAAAACGAGATCACGCCCGAACTCACCACCTCGGTGCGCAAGGGCATGAAGTACCTGGTCTCCACGCAAATCGCCGACGGCTCGTTCGGTGACGGCCGCTACGGGAAGAATGTCGCGGTGTCGGCGCTGGCGGGCATCGCCCTTATGGCCGATGGCAACCTCCCCGGCCGCGGCGAGTTCGGCGAAGCGGTGACCAAGTGTGCCGAGTACATCCTGGCCAACTGCACCGAATCGGGCCTGGTCGCCGGCGACACGGCAAACGGCCCGATGTATGGGCACGGGTTTGCGACGCTGTTCCTGGGTGAGGTGTATGGGATGACCGCGGGCGGTGGCGACACCCAGCTCGCGGGTCGCATCCACGAGGCCCTGGTCAAGAGCGTTCACCTGATTGAGCAGACCCAGAATGAAGAGGGCGGCTGGCGCTACAACCCTGTGCCCTACGACGCAGATGTGTCGGTAACCATCTGCCAGATCATGGGACTCCGCTCGGCACGCAACGCCGGGATAGAAGTGTCCAAAGAGACGATCGACCGCGCTGTCGAATACGTTCGCAAGTGCCAGAACCCCGACGGCGGATTCAAGTATCAACTGGAGTCCGGCCAGAGCGGCTGGCCCCGCAGCGCGGCCGGAGTCGCGAGCCTCTACTACGCGGGCATCTACAAAGATGACGCGATTGACAAAGGCATCGCCTATCTCATGCGCGAGGCCCTGCCTAATCAGCCCGCCTCCAGCAAGGCCCACTACTTCTACGGTCACTACTACGCCGTCCAGGCCATGTACTTGGCCGGGGGCCAGAACTGGGCCAAGTGGTGGCCGGCCATCCGCGAAGAACTGATCAAAAACCAGCAGCCCGACGGAAGCTGGGAAGACCGCAGCGTTGGTTACACCTACGCCACCGCCATGAGCCTGATCATCATGCAAATGCCCAAGCGTTATCTGCCGATATTCCAGAAGTAGCCGTCGGAGCTCTCGATGCGTTTGGCGAGAATGAGTCTGGTGATCGCGATGACCGCATCCGCGGCCCTTGGGCAAGAGGACCGGGGCGTGCCGCGCCTGCTGCTGGACCGCAAGCTCCAGGAACGCCCCGTGCTGCTCCGCGGCCTGGTGGACAACAAAGTCCAGTACATGGAAAACTCCAACCCGCCGCGACCGGATCAGGCCGTGGTTCGGGACGACACCGTCAACGACTTCCTGGCGATCCTGTCTCCCACGGCCGACGAAAGGTCGCGCCTCCGCCCGGCGAGCCTGATCGAGCTCAACGATGGCCAGCGGTTCGTCGGTGTCCTCATCAACTCGGGCCGCAACGACAAGACCGATTCCATCCTCTGGGAGCACGCGGCCCTGGGCATCATGGAGTTCAAGCTCGATTCGCTCCGGCGTATCCAGTTCCAGGGCGGGCCCGAAACGCCGCTCCGCTCGCCGGGGACTTCCGGCGATCTGGTCGTACTGGTCAACGGCGACCGGATGGAAGGGTTCGTCGAAGAGGTCGGTTCGACCGTCCGCATCGATGTCAACGGAGCCAAGCGAGACATCCCGATAGAACGCGTGCAGGAGATGGTGCTGGGCGCGGCCGGTTCCGCGGCCCAAACCGCCGAGACCGGCGATGTGGTCGCGTGGCTTAAGGATGGCAGCGTGATCGCGTGCCGGTCGATCCACACCACACGCATGGGTGACCTAGTTCTCTCACCGCGGGTCATGAGCATGGAGCCCGAGCGCCCGACCGAGGCCCCGGCGCCCATCGTGTCGCTGCGGCTGGATGATCTGTGGGCCCTGGCCCTGTCTCCCAAGGCAATCGTTCCTTTGGCCTCGCTGCCGATCTCGCGTCAGGAGGCCGGATCGGGCCGCGGCTGGACCAAGCCCGCGACACCCGTGGATGTGCGCTGGGCCGCGATCGGCCTGGCTGATATCGAGTTCCCCGGGCCCATGACCGTCGAGTGGGACTTGCCCCAGGGCGCGGTTCGCTTGGCCGCGGAGGCCGAGCTGCCGCGACAGATGTGGACGTGGGGTGACTGCGAACTGGTCGTGACGGTGATCGGCGGTCCGGCGGGAGCAAACGCCGAAAGTGAACTGACCCGCAAGCGCGTCAACGCCGAGTCGGCCCGGGTTCGAATCGCAACCGCCCTGCCCGAAGGGGCCCGGAAGCTCCGCGTGACTTTGGATTCCGGCGAATACGGCGCGGTGCAGGACAAAATCGTACTCCACCGCGCGGCGGTGCTCGTAGACCAAAGGTGACTGAGTGAGCCTGGGTATTCTCGCCCCGGTTCGCAATCCAGACGCGCGTCTGCGACAATCCTCTTGCCTAGCCCAAGGGGATTTGCATGGGAATATGTACGACACTGGGTCGGTTGGTCGCGATCGCATTGATCTCGGTAGCTGCTTCCTTGGCCGCGGCCCGACAGCCGACTGCCGGCCGATGGACACCCGACCCAGCCACGCGCGTGCAGGACTGGCAGGAAGACATCGACGCCCTGCTCAAGGAGCTTCCCGCCCGCCACAAGAACGCGTTCTTTCAGTGCACCAAAGAGCAGTTCGCGGCCGCGGGTGCGAAGCTGCGCACCAAGGTGCCGGACCTGAAGGACCACGAGGTCGTGGTGGGGTTGATGAAGCTGACCGCCATGATCGGCGATTCCCACACGGGAATATCGCATCGAGAGTTGGCTCCGCCGTTTCACGCGTTTCCGATCGCGATGTACGTGTTCTCGGATGGGCCGGTGATCATCGGCGCGAGCAAGAAACACGCGGACTTGATCGGTTGCACGTTGGTGAGCTTCGGAGGTGTTCCCTGGGAGGACGCGTTCCGAAAGGTGGCGGTCACGTCAGCGTACGAGAACCAAGCGACATTCATGGATCGAGGGCCGCGGTTGGCAATCGTCCCGGAAATCGCCCAGGCGGTAGGGCTTATCCCCACGATGGACAAGGTCACGGTGACCGTGCGTGATGAGGGTGGAAAGGAACGGACGCTGGACCTGGTGCCGCTGGCCGCCGGTGAGAACACGCAAGGCCGCCCGGGCCGGGAAGTCGAGTTGCCTCTGTACCGCCAGAAGAGAGATCGGAGGAACTGGTTCGAGCCACTGCCCGAGCACCGAGCGCTGTACCTGCGATACGACACCTGTTCGGACGAACCCGGCCAGAGCGTGGCGCAGCTCGCTGAGAAGGTGCTCGCGACGATCGACGCCGGCGGCGTAGAGCGCGTGATCGTGGACCTGCGCAGCAACGGCGGCGGAAACTCCGCGCTACTCGCCCCGCTCACGAAAGGATTGAAGTCACGTGCCGCGGCCCTTCCCGGCGGTGTGCGAGTGCTGATCGGGCGGTTCACATTCTCATCGGCCGAGATGAACGCGGTGGAACTCAAACAGCAGGTCGGTGCCCGCCTTGTTGGAGAACCAACAGGACAGAAGCCCAACCACTACGGAGAGCTGAAGTCGTTTGTGCTCCCGCATTCCAAGATTACGGTGCGGTACTCGACGAAGTTCTGGAAGACGGAAGCCGGCGATCGGCCATCGCTGGATCCCGATGAGCCGGTACGAGCGTCATCGGCCGATTTCTTCGGTATGCGCGACCCCGTACTGGATGCGGCGCTCGCGAAGCGATAGTTATCGCAGCTTGATACTCGCCAGCGCGACCACCACCAGCAAGATCGAAACGATCCACGCCCTCGCCACCACTTGCTGCTCGGTCCACCCCCCCAGGTGCAGGTGGTGATGGAACGGGGCACACCGAAAGATCCGCTTGCCGCCGGAGGTCTTGAAGTACCCGACCTGCATGACGACGGATGCGATTTCCATCAGGAACACGCCGCACATCAGGAGGATGACGACTTCCTGGCGGACGATGACCGCGATGTAGCCGATCAGGCCGCCCAGGCACAGGGAGCCCGTATCGCCCATGAAGACCTGCGCGGGTGAACAGTTCCACCACAGGAACCCCAGGCACGCGCCCGCGATGGCGCCCGCCAGCACGGCCAACTCTTCCGAGCCCGGCACATACGGCACCAGCAGGTACTGAGCCCAAGCCTGCGTACCCCCGATCAGCGACAGCACACACAGCCCGAACGCCACGACCGTGCTGATGCCGCCAGCGAGGCCATCCATGCCGTCGGTGATGTTCACCGCGTTAGACATCCCCGCCATCATCAGGACTGTCATGGCGATGAACCCGGCTTTGGACAGGTACCACAGGTGCGGGTTCACCGTCGCGGCCGAATCCACGTAAGTCTTCTGAAACGGCAGATTCAGAACGTGCGCCAAATCCGACGGCGCGCCGGTCTTGCTATTGGTGTACGCAAAGAGACCGATCAGGACGCCCAGACCAAGCTGGAAGACCAGCTTCTCCCAAGCGTACAAACCCTGGCGTGATCCGGTTCCGCGCCTCGCGCTGGTGAGTTTCAGAAAATCGTCCACACCGCCCAGCGCTGCAAGCCACACGAGAATGATCAGCGACGAATACACGTAGAACTGCGAGAGGTCTGCAAGCATCAGCACCGAGACCAGGATCGCCCCGGCGATCAGGATGCCGCCCATCGTGGGAACATTGGCCTTTGACCGAGCCTGGGCCCGCAGGGCCTCGGCATCCGTCGCGCCCGTGTCGCCGATCTTCATCCTCGTCAGGAACCGGATCGTCCGCTTGCCCAGCAGCAGCACGATGAGGAAAGCCAACCCCGCCGCGGCCAAGGCTCGGAACTGCACCTGATAAAGCACCTTGAACGCCCAGTCGAGCTTGTGCTCGTTGAGCCAGGCGCTGAAGTGTGTTGCGAAGAGGTAGAGCATGGTGGGTGGGGGGAGGAGCTTACGCGTGGGCCATGACGGGGCGTGCTTTCACCGCCGGGATCAACCGTTCCAGCCGCATCCGCCGCGAGCCCTTCAGAAGCACCGCATCGCCGGGTTGCAGGGCCTTGGCGACCTGCGCGGCGAAGGGCTCATTGAGGTCATCGCCAAAGATGACTTTCACCCCGGTCTTGGAGAGCGGACTGGCCGCGGCCTTCATCTGCGGCCCCACCAGCACGGCCACGGCAATGTGCGGACGGGAGGCCACGGCCTCAACCACCTCGCGGTGCGATGCCGCGGCGTATTCACCCAGTTCCAGCATGTCCCCCAGCACCACAATCCGCCGATCCGCGTGTTTGGCGACGGCGTCGAAAGTCTCCAGCGATGCCCGCATTGAATCCGGGTTGGCGTTGTACGCATCGTTGATGATGCAGACTCCCGAGTGGTGCGACACCTCCAGCCTCATCGACTCACCCTTGGCGGTCGCCAGCCCCTCGGCGATCGCCGCATCCGGCAGGCCCATGCGCCGAGCCACCGCAATAGCCGCGGCGGCGTTTGCAGCATTGTGGCGTCCCAACAGCGGGAGCTTGAACTCCGCCCGGTCATTGAGCGTGAACGTCATCCCGGTCAAGGACTGTTCAACGCGAGCAATACCGACATCCGAATCGTGGTCGAATCCGAAGGACAGCAGCGCTGCAGGCCGCGAGCTCAGCGTGCCCAGAACCTCCCTCAGCTCCAAGGCGTCAGCAGAGATGAACCCCGCCCCGCCTGGACGGATGTGCTCGAGCAAGCTGGCTTCCTCGCGAGCAACCCCGCGGAGCGAACCGAGTTTCTCCAGATGCTCCCGCCCAATACTCGTGATGACGCCGATATCCGGCTGCACAACCGCGGCCAGCGTCGAGATCTCGCCCGGCGCGTTGGTTCCGACCTCGCAGATCAGGTACTGATCCGAGGGCGAGGCAGAGAGAATGGTCAGCGGAACTCCGATGTCGTTGTTGAACGACTTCTGCGAAGCCGTGCCTTTCATCGCCGACGACAAAGCCGCCGTGATCAGCCGCACCGTGGTCGTCTTGCCATTAGACCCGCCCACCGCAATCACCCGCGTGCGATCCAGCGTCTTTCGATACGCCGCGGCCAGCCGCAGCAGCGACCGCCGCGTGTCGGCAACCTTCAGCACCGCCATGCCGGTGGGAAGCACACTGGCCCTCTCAACCGAGTCGATGATCGCCAGCGGCGAGCCAGCCTTGGCCGCGGCCCCCAGCATGGTGTGGCCGTCGAAGGTGTCTCCCTTCAGGGCTAGAAAAGCCTGCCCGGGCTTGAGCGTCCGCGAATCGGTGCACAGGCCGGTGACGGTCTCTTCCGTCTTGGCCAGCCACGTGCCGCCGAGCGTCGTCTTGAGGTTCTCAGTATTCCAGAATGTCATAAGGGGTTACGCATGAACGTGCCGGCGCTCCGTAAGTGCAGCCCGGGCGACCTCTCGGTCGTCAAAGTGATGGGTGATGGTGCCGCCGCGGCCGTCGGAAACGATCTGATACGGCTCGTGTCCCTTGCCGGCAATGAGAAGGATGTCGCCCGGCCGGGCATCTTCGATAGCCCGATGAATCGCGTGCTTGCGATCCGCATCGACGGTCACCTTCGGGCGGTGCGAATTGTCAATGCCCTCCAGAATCTCGCTAATGATGTCGCTGGGCCGCTCGGTGCGTGGGTTGTCGGAGGTGACATAGACCAGATCCGCAAGCTCGACGGCCGCCGAACCCATCCGCGGCCGCTTGGTCTTGTCTCGATCACCGCCGCATCCAAACAGGATCGACAGCCGCCCGCCGCCGGGCCTCTCCCGGTCGTGAACCAGCGGCGCCAGCGTCTCCAGCACCTTCCGCATCGCATCATCGGTATGGGCGTAATCCACCAGCACCGCAAACGGATCGTCCGAAGCTGTCACCGGTTCGAGCCGCCCCGGTGGCGCGACCGCGACGGACAACTGCCGCTCCAGCGCCCCCGCCTGCACACCCGCGGCGTAACACGCTGCGACCGCCTGAAGCGAGTTCATCACGTTGTGCCGCCCGATCAGCCGGGTGGTCATCTCAAACTTGCCCCAAGGCCCCGACATCAGAATCCGCGTCCCGTTCATGGTCATGCTGCGGATGGTCGCGACACACTCCTGATGCCCAGCATCCCGATTGCCCCAAGACACTGCCTGGCGCGGCATCGTCCCATCTTGAATCGAGCACCGCAGCACCCGGGCCTTGCAGTCCCTTAGCATCCTCGGCGCGGCCGCATCCTCCGCATTCACCACCGCCCAGCCATCGCCCGGAAGCATCTCAAACAGCTTCGCCTTGGCCGCGGCATAGGCGTCCATGGTCTTGTGATAGTCCAGATGGTCGCCTGTTAAGTTGGTGAAGATGGCGATGTCGTAGTGCAGGGCCGCGACCCGCGATTGGTCCAGGGCATGGCTCGAAGACTCCATCACCGCGGCCTTGCACTGAGTTTCAACCATCCGGGCAAAGGTCCGGGAGAGCTCCGAAGCCGGTGGGGTCGTCAGCGTCGCCGGGGCGACCTCGACCCCGTCATCAATCACCACCGTCCCGATCAACCCGCACCGAACCCCCGTCCCATTCAGGATTTGGTGAATCAGATGGGCTGTGGTCGTCTTGCCGTTAGTGCCCGTGACGCCGATAAGGTCGAGCTTGGATGAGGGCGACCCGTAAAACCGCTCCGACATTTGGGCCGACACGATCGGGACATCATCCGCCACCACCAGCGTGATCTTCGGCGGCAACTTCACCCCAGGGTCATCCGTCAACACCGCCGCGGCCCCTGCCGCCAACGCATCCGGGATGAACTTCCGCCCATCGGCCTTCGTCCCCGCGCGGGCAATGAACAGTGACCCGGGGACCACCGTCCGCGAGTCATCCGTGATGTCGCAAATGCGCACCGACTCCGGCGACGGCCCACCCGCCGCACGCGCCTTGAGCCCCTCCATGAGCACACCCAGGTTCATAGTCCTCACGCCACTGCGCACGCCGTGGATATCGGTGAAAAGCCGCGAGTTTGCGCAGAAAACCCGCTATCAGATGGTATCGCGCCGCGATCTCACAGGATCACCATGGCATCGCCAAAGCTGTAAAACCTGTACCCCTGCTCAATCGCCACCGCATAGACCTGCTTCAGGGATTCAACTCCCGGCAAGAGCGCCCCAACCATCGCCATTAACGTCGACCGCGGCAAGTGAAAGTTGGTCACCAGCCCATCCACCCACCGGAACCGGTACCCCGGGGTGATGAGGATCCGGGTTTCGAGCGACTTGGGAGGTGGTCCCCCCGATTCCAGCGCCTGGGCATAGGCCTCGAGCGTCCTGGCCGCGGTCGTTCCGACGGCAATCACCCGCCGTCCTTCCTTCTTGGCTTCCTGGATCATCCGCACCGCCCCGGCCGACATCGAGCACCACTCCGAGTGCATCGGATGGTCCTCGACAAACTCGGCCTCCACCGGCTTGAACGTCCCTACCCCGACATGGAGCACAACCGCCATGTTGCACACGCCCATGTCCGCCAACTTCCCCACTAGCTCGGGTGTGAAGTGCAACCCCGCCGTCGGCGCGGCCACCGACCCCGACTCCGCCGCGTACACCGTTTGATACACCGCGCGGTCCGCCATTTCATCTTCAACCAGACTCGCGGCCTGGCGTGCCTTGATGATGTAGGGCGGCAAGGGTGTCAACCCAATCCTGTCTAGCACCTCCGGCGTGCTTGCCCGTTCACGCGATTCCACGGTCCATGCCCCAGGCTCAGTCTCGGGACGGCCGGTGATCGTGATCACGATCCCGCTCGGCGCACCGGCGTGATCAAACAGTTCGAGCTCCGCCCCTGCCCGCAGGTGCCTCCCCCGCAGAAGGGTTACCCACTTGAACCCGCCCTCCGCCGGCAGCGCGTGAAGGAACAAACCTTCGATCTTGCCCCCGGTTCCCACCCGCCGGCCCCGAAACCGCGCCGGCAGCACCCGCGTCGTGTTGAACACCAAGCAATCCCCCGCCTTAAGCAAAGAAGGTAGATCGCGGACAATCTTGTGCTCAATCGCCTGCGGATTGCTCCGCGGCACCACCATGATCCGCGCACCATCCCGCGGCGACACCGGCTGCGTCGCAATCAACCGCTGCGGAAGTTCGTACTCAAGGTCGCTCGTGCGCAGCACTCAAAGCCCTTTGCCTGTGGCCGCAGATCAACGTCCGGAATAGACGGCCCGTTCCCTGAAACAGCCCGGTTTAACAAATTCGCCCGCAACAAGCGGCATCTCAGGGTATTACCGGGCCTGAGAAACCCCTCGAAGCGTACGGCACATGCCTCGTTAGGTGATCCGATGCATGAGTCGCATCGTACATGATGGCAGCCCGGATCCCTGGCGCGCTCGGGTGGATGCGCGAGGGTCCGGGCTTTCTTCATGCGCACACTCGGAGTTGCGTGAGCATCGGCTTCGGAGGCCGTCGGCCGATCCGCGCGGAACGGACTCCGTTTCATGCGGCTTGACAGAGCGGCGTTACCTTGCATACGCCTGCCATCTCAGGCGTCAGAATCTTCAAGTGCCCGATGTAAGGCAAGAGCCGTTGCCCAAGAGGCAGCAGGCCGGGTTGGTCCCAATCTCGCCCGCCCGTTTGGATACACCTCGTCTCGGAGATGTGCCGCCCACCGAGCGCCCCCAGAAGGAAGTCCGGATCCGTGTGACCTACCGGATTGAGGTCCCACTCCACCCCGGCCGCGTCATCGACGTTCTGGCCTGACCACCCTGCTCAAGCCCACATCAAAATCAACCCCGCCGTCTGCATCACCATCGCGGCCGCGGCCATTCCCGGCCCCCATCCCTCCACCGGATCATGCCTTACCGGGCAGTACTTGGCGAACACCGCGACGTACTGAATCGAGAACGCAAACGCCCCCAGGATCCCCGGAGCCAGCCAACTTAGCACCGGCATCCGGCCGTGATTCGCCAACGCCGATGCGACGATCGCTAGGGCGAGCAGCACATTCGCCGCGGCCAAAAACCGCAGCCTCCAAGGCTCGGCATCCTCCCCAAATACCGATATCCGCACCCGCTCCATGAGCCGCGGCCGGGTCAGTTCCATCACCGTCAGCTTGGTTCCGCATTCGGGGCAGATCGCATCGGGCAGCCCCCGCAGCGGATACCGGCACCGCGGGCAGGTGGCATTCGCGAGTTGGGTATACGCCCGGACCTGGTCGGCGTTGGTGAGGGGCCAGCGGACGGACATGGCGGGACTCCAAGACCCTCAAAGCTGTACCGCGGCCGGTGACGGGCGGTTGCAGAAATTGGTTCGCTCAATCCGTCTTGAATCCAATCCGGCTCTTCTTCGGCTCATCCTCCACAGGCTCCATCAAAGCCGCGATCGCGTCGAAGACGGCTTTGAAGTGCCCGTCGTACTTCTTCTCCATGGATCGAAGCTTGCGGGCAAGACGTTCATTGTCCGTCAGGATTTGTCGGAGCTTGACGAATGCGCGCATGATGGTGATGTTGACTTGGATGGCTCGCGGGCTGGTGAGCACGCTGGACAACATCGCGACACCCTGTTCGGTGAAGGCGTAGGGCGGGTATCGCCTTCCGCCCCATCCGCCGGTGGTCGCCTTCTTAAGTTGTTCGTACTCCTCTTCTCCGAGTTGAAACATGAAGTCTTCAGGGAACCGGTCCGGGTTCCTGCGCACGGCCTGAAGAAGCACCTTGGTTTCGACGCCGTACAATTCCGCCAGAGCCCGGTCGAGCAGAACTTTCTGGCCCCGAAGCAGCAAGATCGAATTGGTCACCCGCTCCACAGGAATCGGCGTTTGATCGGCATCCATTCGGCTATACTACCAGAAGCCGATCAGTTTGTGCACTTGCGGTAGCCAAGGCTACATCTTGAGGTCACAGATTGTGACCTCAAGTTTGGAATTCCCTGATTTTGGCCGAATATTGAAACATCTTGAGGTCACAATCTGTGACCTCAAACGTTGAAGCGCTATGTAGCGTTGGCTACATCTCTAGATCGCAGACGTACTTCATTATCGCTCATTTCACCATGAAGAAATTGGGATGGTTCATCCAAGTCCGGTGAAACTCGATATCGGCGACGACGAGCCCGTGGAGATGACTAGTCTCACGCATCTCGACAAGCGCGGATTTTCCACGCATCGTTGCAAGCCAAGACTTGACGCGCTCATGCGCCGCGGCCCCATTATTCTGGCAGTTGATGCTGTCATCGGGACAGATCAAGCCGCAATAGTCCACCAGGCCGTCCAGAAGCTCCGCCGCCGCCAACACCAGTTGACCAAGCGCCCGATGCTCTTTCTTGCCGTTGCAATTCGAACAAAACGTCACAGCCCCTCGAGGCGTCCAACCGGAAAACTTGGCAATGGCGGGCGCCCAGTTGGCGTGATCGGCTTCCCACATGCTCTCACCCTCTGAACCAAGGAGCACCGAGAACGGCATGCTCCCGGGTTCGAAGTCGGCCCGACCTCCAATGGGATGTGTAGACCCTAGCCAGATGTCGCAGCTCAACTGGCCATACCGGACCGCGAACCGACGGTCGTTGGCCACTGTCTGATCAGCTACCGATTCAATCAACTCGTAAAGCCGAGTCATTACGCTGTCGTCGAGTCGATCGGAGTCTTCAGCAAAACGGTTCCGTCCGGTCCCGCCACAGGCATTCCTCCTTGTCGGCTTCACCCCACCACATGCGCCGGCCCCGGCGTCTCCTCCGTGATCTTCTCCTTCTTCACATCCTTCCCCGGCTCCGTGCAGCTGAACAGCCACATGTCATCGTTTACCCGCGCCTGCAGGTGCACGGGCCGTCCCCACAGCACGCGCAGGTTGTTCATCACCGAGCTCGCCTTGGCGATCTCAACCTCCAGTCCCGTCCATTGGTGGGCCAGGTACAGCTCGCCGCGATTCAGGTAGTTGGCATCCACGACGTAGATGAACGGCTCGCCTCGGTTAGTCAGGTGATGCAGCAGCGTCTGCTTCACTCGCTCAAAGTCGCGGCTCACGATCTTCATCTCCCCCGTGTGCGGGTCGCGCTTGTGCTGGTACATCTTGTGCCGCTCGACGAACTCGGGCGTCAGGAACTCATCGATGAAGCTCACATCGTTGTAGATCCGCCGGACTTCGAAGATCTTGTCCCGCCCCTTCATGCTCTTGTCATCGAAGCGGTCTTTGTCGCCGACACCTTCCATTTTGTCCCACGAGGCCCCGTGATTGCCCGTATTCCACCGCCGCTCGATGTCCTTGAACATCTCCACGCCGATCTTGTACGGGTTGAATCCGCCCGGGGCCATGTGCACCACACCCGAGTGCTGATCCGCGTAGTGAACAATCTCGCTGCTTTCCAGGAAGTGCGAGGTCATCAGCTTGCTGTGCCAGTACGTCGCCCAACCCTCGTTCATGATCTTGGTCATCGCCTGCGGGGCGAAGTAGTACGCCTCATCGCGGATGATCGAGAGGATGTCCTGCTGCCACTCTTCCAGCGGCGCAAAGCGCAACAGGAACTGCAAGATGTCCCGAGTCGGCTGCGAAGGGATCTTGCCCTGGCTGGCCTTGGCCTTGTCCTCATGCTCCTTCTTCTGCCGGTCCATCTCCCGCTGCGGGTTGATGAAGGGATCCATGTAGTCTTTGGAGCGAAACTTTTCCGGTTCAAATGAGACGCGTTCGCCTTCTTCGGCCATAGGCCGCGCACCACGAGACCGCGGCTCCTCCCGTTGCATGAATGTGCTGTGCGGGTCGATCAGGTGCTCCAGCGACAGACAAGCATCAATGAACCGCTCCACCGTCCCCGTCCCGTGCCGCTCGATGTGCCGGCGCACCCGCGTCGCGTGGTTGGCCATCTCATCCATCATCTTCCGGTTGGTCTTGCTGAACCAGAAGTTGTGCTTGAAAAAGTCCGCGTGCCCGTAGACGTGGGCCATCACCAGCTTCTGGTCCGTAACCGCGTTGCTCTCCTGCAAGTACGCGTAGCACGGGTCGTTGTTGATCACCATCTCGTAGATGCGACCCAGCCCGTACGCATCCCGCTTGCTGAGCTTCTCGTACTCCATCCCCCAGCGCCAGTGCGGATAGCGCGTAGGGAACCCCCCGTATGCCGCGATCTGGTTCATGATCTCAAAGGGCAGCACCTCGAACACCACCTCAAAGAAGTCCAAGCCGTAATGAATGGCCTTGGCCTTGATGGCCTTCATGTGCTCAAGCAGCTCGGGCGAAAGATCGGTGGAGGTAATCGAAGCCATATCTGATTATCGGCCCGCCGGACGGGCCGCTTGCCTTCCTCTCGTAGGTACGCACGGGGAATCCCGGGGTTTGTGCCCTTGCCGATTGATGGCGGGCCCGGGGTGTACCCCCCTGTTTGAATGCCCCCTTAAGCCCTATTCCGGACGGCTCGATGACTTGTCCGAGGTGCCCGGCACCCGGGGGCGTTCCGGCGGTGAATCTTGAAACGGTCCTGAGCTTTCGACTCGACTACGCGGCCTTTGTCGTGGTAGTGGTCTTCGCGCTGCTGGTTGCCGAGTTCTGGACCCGAAAGCGTCGGCACGCCCAGGGGCTGGGAGTGGCCTGCCGGATGTTCCTCGCGGCGGCGTTCATGGTCGGCGCCGGGGCGACGGAATACTTCGGCGATCGCGAACTCCAGCAGCGCCGTGACATGCTCACGGGGATAGCGCCAACTTATGCCCGCGAGCTGGAATCCCTCGGTCACGCCCGGCTCTCCAGCGATACAGCGCCCGACGACCCGCACTACCTCGGCCTGATCCAGGCTCAGATCCGCTGGCTGAAAGCAAACCCCAACGTCGCGGACATCTACACGTTCCGCAAGGATGGCGACCGAGTCTTCCTGTTGGTGGACTCCGAAACCGACTACAACCACAGCGGCGACTACGACGCAGAGCGCGAGCAGCGCACCGTCATCGGCAAGGACTATCAACCCACCGAGGGCATCCTCAAGGCGTTCGACGGCGTGCCGAGTTTCGACAGTGTTCCGGTGAACGATGAGTGGGGCACCTGGGTGTCCGCGTTCGAGCCCATGCGTGATGCCCAAGGGCGCGTTGAGGCGGTCCTGGGGGTTGACTACCCCGCCCGCGCCTGGACTCAGGCGGCCCTTCTAGCGCGCCTGAGCGCCATGGGCGGACTCTTGATCCTCATCACCATCGTCACATCCGCCGCGGTCGTCGTAAGCACCCAGGCCGCGGCCCTCGCGGCACGCGCGGCCATCGAGGTCCAGCTCCGCGATGCCCGGGACGCCGCCGAAACCGCCAGTCGAAGCAAGAGCGCCTTCCTGGCCAACATGAGCCACGAGATCCGCACACCCATGACGGCCATCCTTGGCTTCGCCGATCTTCTGCTCGACGATGACACCGAAGACCTCCACCGCCTCGAACACCTCACCGCCGTCAAACGCAACGGCCAGCACCTGCTCTCGATCATCAACGACATCCTGGACATCTCCAAGATCGAAGCGGGCAAGATGACCCTGGAGGCCGTGCCCACCGACCCCGCCGGCATTCTCCAGGACACGCTGAAAATGATGCGGCCCCGCGCCGCCGGCAAGAACATCTCGCTGGATTGCCAGTTCCAAACGCCGATCCCGCGCTCGTTTTCATGCGACCCCGTGCGCTTCCGCCAGATCCTGCTCAATCTCATCGGCAATGCCGTCAAGTTCACGCAGGTCGGTGGCGTCACCGTCCGCATGGCGTTTGATGCCGCAGCCCCCGAAGGTGCGCAGCTCCGCATCGCGGTTGAGGACACCGGCATCGGCATCTCCCCCGATCAAATGCCCCGGCTGTTCCAGCCCTTCAGCCAGGCCGACTCCACCATGACCCGGCGCTTCGGGGGCACCGGCCTGGGCCTGGTGATCTCCCAGCGACTGGCCGCGATGCTCGGCGGGTCCATCACCGCCAGCGGCGATCCCGGAAAGGGCACCACCTTCACGCTCACAATCCGCGTTCCGGATGCCAAGGTCGAGCTGGTCGCACCCACCACCCAGCCCCAGACCATCCCGGCCGCGTCCCCCAAGCCCGCATCGGCCGCCCCTCTCACCGGCGTCCGCATCCTGCTGGCCGAAGACGGCCCGGACAACCAGCGCCTCATCTCGTTCCACCTCACCAAGGCCGGAGCAAGCGTCACCATCGTGGACAACGGGCTCAAGGCCGTCCAGGCCCTGACCATCGCCGGCGACACAACCTCCCCGGCCCGCGACCCCTCTCCCTTTGATCTGGTGCTCATGGACATGCAGATGCCCGACATGGACGGCTACACCGCCGCGGCCAAACTCCGCGAACTTTACTGCCGCACTCCCATCATCGCCCTGACCGCCCACGCCATGGCCGGCGACCGCGAGAAGTGCCAGCGGGCCGGATGCGATGACTATGCCACTAAGCCTGTGGAGCGGGCAGCGCTTATCGACATGTGTGCCAGGTGGTCGGGGCGAGCAGTCTCAAGCCAGGCCGCGTGAGAACTTCACCAGTTGTCCACCAGCTGAACAAGCTCTACCGCTAACCAGGCGATCGGCAGCGCGATCGAGCCCAGAATCACACTCGCCCGTGCGCCTGTTGAGAGCCCGCGAAACCACTGCCTCCCGTGAGCGCGCGCGAGCGATGCCGCGGCAATTCCGCACGACACAAAGCACCCCAAAGGCAGCCAAATGAAGACCACCGCTTCGCGCCCGTTGGGCCCGCCGCCGTGCGTCGCGACCAGGACCGCAACCGTGATGAGCACCGCCGCCCCCGCCCCGGTCCCGGCAAACAGAAACGCCGCGCAGGTGACCAACTCGGCCATCCGCGACTCCGACAGCCCCACGCTGATCCGCAGCTCCTGCCGGCACTCCGGGCAAACCGGCTCCGGCAGCCCCCGCAGGTTGTAACCGCACCCCGGGCAGGACACATCGCGATCGACGAGATACACCTTCAGCGCGCCCGCTTCAGATTCCGATTCAGTGCCCACCAGATCTCCCTGCATCCCTCAAAACCGTGACATCAACATCACCAGAAACGCACCAACCTCACCGCAAATAGCCCGCACGAAACAAGACAAGCCAGCGGCAGCCAGATCAGCAGTATCTGTTCATGAGTCCGATTCGGTATCCCGCCACGAAAGAACCCCGAAATGATCAGGATCGTCACCAGCAGCGCCCCCGCCGCGCCCGCCCCCGCACACAGCGACCCCACCCCCGCAATCAACGCCCCCAGCCGCGGCTCCACCAGCCCGACCGTGAGCTGCAACTCCTGCCGACACTCCGGGCAGACCGGGTCGGGCAGCCCCCGCAGGTTGTACCCGCAACCCGGGCAGGGCAAGTCGCGATCCGCCAGGTGTTGCCGCAATCCTTCGTTATCGTTCGTGGCGATGTCCATCAGCCGGACTCCGGTCGCGATCAGTCCATTGATGATGAGAACGACCCCATCACCGCCAGGAAAAAGTACCCCAAAACCACCGCAATCAACCAACACCCCGCCACCAACAGCCGTTGCTGACCCGGCGGCTTCGCGACAAAGTACGGAAGCTGCTTCCGCCATCGCCCCTCAAGCGTGAATCCCCACAAATACGCCGCGGTCATACCCAGCGATGCCAACCCCGGTTGAACGTCACCCCCGACAATCGCCATCACGCCAAACAACCCGCCTAGCGGAATGGCCAGAATCGCAAAGAGCATGATGATCACCAGCGGCACGCGCCCCGCAGTCCAAAGTGGCGGCGGCTTCTTCTGGCCCTTGGGGATCACCTCAAGATCAAGCTCAATCCCGCATTCCGGACACACAGACTCCGCCAGGCCCCGCAGGTTGTACTCGCACCCCGGGCAAGGCACATCGCGATCCGCCAGAAACGTGCGAAGCGGGTCCCGCGGCTGTTCCTGGGATTCCATAGTCCTTCCACTCTACCTCCGCACCACCGCAAAGAACATCACCGCCGCCGCAAGGCTCAGCACATAACACCCCACCGCCAGCACCCACCGCTTCTGCACGCTCATCAGCCGGATCGCCCGCCTCCGCCGCAGCCAGAACATCAACGCAACACCCGTCACGATCGCCCCGATCGGCAGCGGCCACACCTGATCCAGCGGCGGCCCACCCCGTCGCTCGATCACCATCCACCCCACCCACAGCAGCATCAGTCCATTAAACCCCAGCCCCGCCGCAAGCCCCGCCACCCCCGCCACAAACGCCCCCATCCGCGGCTCGGTCAGCCCCACGGTGACCTGCACCTCCGACCCGCACTCCGGGCACACATCCGTCCGCAACGCCCGAAGGTTGTACCCGCACAGCGGACACGGAAGGTCTCGCTCCGCCAGGAACTGCTGCAAGAACTCAATCCGTGATTCCTGCTCGTTCACGCTTTCATCCCCCAAAGGGCCAGCATCAGCACAGCCACCGGCCCCCAGGCCCACGCCGCAATCGCCAGAGCCAGTTTCCCTCGCCGCGGCCAAGACTTCATCCTCATCATCCCGACCAGGTACGTCACCACGATTCCCAGTTGAACCAGCACCACGAAAGCGACGAACCAAGCCCAACCCGATCCCAGCTCCCGCGCCTCCCGCATCAAGAGCGCAAGCGTCAATAGCGCTCCCGGAAGCCCCATACCAAGCAGCGATCCGATCAAACCCGCAATGGTGATTGGGTCCCCCGGCATCCTGCTTTCACGCCAGCGGCGGTGCGTCTCGTCCGCCTGGAGGCGTTCCACAGACACTTCCGCGCCACACTCCGGACATGCGGTGCCTTGAAGGCCACGGAGGTTATATTGGCATCGCGGGCAGGCGGCATCGCGGACGCTTAAGAACCGGACGAGGTCGGTTTCATCCGAGCCCATGCCGCTCCTCAATACGCCCGCTCAATCTTCGCCCCCGGATAAAACCGCACCATCATCGCCTGCCACGTATCCCCACGCTCCGCCATCGCCTTGGCACAAAACTGGCACATCCCCACCCCGTGCCCAAACCCCCGCCCGCGAATCACCACGTTCAACCCCTTGGCCTCAATGTCCAAATCCCCGCTCCGCACCAGCGTCGTCAGCGCGGCCGCACCCGGTGACTTGAAGTTGCACGCCGTCCGCAGCATGTCCGCCGTGATCGAAAACTTCTTACCCGCTCCATCCACGATCGTGTACCGCGACGGCCGCCCATCCTCGTTCACCTTCTCCACGCTGATCGACTTGAACAAGCCAATGTCCCCGATCGCGTGCTGCTTGCTCTTGCCCCAATCCCGAAGCTGCTTGCTGAACGCCGCCTTGTCCCGCGTCACCTCCCACCGATATCGCGGCGACTTCTCACACAACGACTCGCGATGATTCGCCTGGATCGGCTTGGCAAGGTTGAACTCATACCCCGGCCCCGTCGGCCACACATCCGCGGCCGCCGCCACCCGTCCGCCGCACGTGCTCGAGTAGTACGTCCGCAGCAGCCGCCCGCCATACGTCATCACCACGCCGCGCGTATCACGCACCGCGTTCAGCGCCTCGGGCTTGGTCGTCCCACCCTTATAAGCCTGGTCCTGCTCCGAGCTCTCCAGGTCCCACTCCTGCCCCTTCTCAATGCTCCGCTGCCGCTCATGCAGCGCGTACGTCCGCGCACACACCGCCTGCACCGCAAACACCCCCGGCGCTTTCCAATCCGGATACAGCTCCGCCGCCACCACTCCCACCAGATACGCCTCAATCGGCGTCAGCGTGATCACATCCAGCCGCGGCTGTCCGGGCGCTGTCGAGCTGGGGTCCTCCGCCAGGCTCGCGGCCTTCCGCGGCAGAATCCGCAGATGCCCCGGATAGGTGTTGGTATCGATCCGCACCTGCGCTGTCGGGTCACTGTCGGGCCGCACATCGATCGATGACCACCCGTCATAGATCGTCGTCAGCCCCGCGCCGTCGGTGATCCGCACACCGTCCGCCATCACGCCCACCGTCAACGGCCCATCCAGTCGCTTGATCGGGTCCTTCAGCCGCTGCACCGAAAACGTCCGCGGCCCATCCAGCTTCACCATCTGCAAACCCGTCCGGATCCGAATCCGAACCTCCGGCTCCCCCTTCGTGCTCGCCGGATCACGCGCCGATGAAGTCGGGATCGGCGGCCGTGCCGGCATCGTCTGGCACGACCACACACCCACTCCCATGAGAATGATCGCGATTCCGGCCAAAGCCGACGTTCGGGGACGTGCTTTCATGTAACTCCATAGGCCGGAGGCCAGCATCCTGAATCCATTCACGTGCTGCATCAGAGACATTTGATCCCCCAGAAGGATACCCGCCGATGTCCCCTCATCGTGAAGCGACCCCTTCTCATGGCCCTCATCTCCTGCGGAAGCGCGATCTGCGGATGCGCCTCCAGCGGCCAGCCCCAGATCAGCCCCGCCACCTACACCGGCCCCGCTCTCTCCGTCGATTCCACCGGAGCCACCCAGCGCGTCGTATTGGTTGCGCCCACCGGCGGTTGGTCCATCTCGTTTGATCGGTCTCGGAAGCTCTTCGAGCGCACCGAGGTCTTCATCACCATCAACCGCCCCAACCCCGCCTACCCCACCACCCAGGCCACCGTCCTCCAAAACCTCGACACCGCCGTAGACACCCGCGAAAGCGTCGTCATCTTCGCCCGAGTCCTCGACTTCGGCAAAAGACAAGGCCCCTACGAACAAGCCGCGGCTTCTGCCACCAAATCAACCAGCGCTCCGCCACCCCAATAGGCCCCGCATCCGGTTCGAACAAATCTGGGCCACACCCGAGCCAACCTGTAAGGCACGATCGTCTTGCATTCAGGCCGTTTCAACGGCCTTGCTCGCTTCTAGGCCCTGGCTTCAGCCATGGTTGAGGGGCCGCAGCGCTTGCATGAAACCCCAGCATCCGCAGCCCGTTTCAACGGGCTTACCCATGTCCCGGCTTTAGCCTCTGGACCTCCCCGCCCCGCCCCTTTTCAAACCAAACAATTCCAGTACACTCCCCCCGTGCCCGACGTCCCCCAACACCTCCGCGACCTTCTCCGCCTGACTCTCACCCCGGGCCTGGGCCCTGTTCTCATCTCCCGACTCCTCGACCTCTTCGAAACCCCCCAAGCCGTCCTCGCCGCCTCCGCCGCCGAACTCCAGCGCGTCAAAGGCATCGGCAACGGCCGCTCCACCTCCATCGTCAAAGGCATGAAAGAGGCCGCCGCACACGTCGATCCCGAACTCGACCTCGCCGCCAAACTCGGCATCAACATCATTGCCAAGGATGACCCCGCCTACCCGCCCCTCCTCCGCCAAGTCCACGATGCCCCGCCTCTCCTATATGTACGCGGCACCCTCGACCCCGCCACCGCCGACCGCTACCCCGTCGCCATCGTCGGCTCCCGAAACGCAACCGCCTACGGCATCGAACAAGCCGAACGCTTCTCCGGCGTGCTCGCCTCCGCCGGCCTAACCATCGTCTCCGGCGGAGCCCGCGGCATAGACACCGCCGCCCACCGCGGCGCCGCACGCAACCAAGGGAGAACCATCGCCATCCTCGGCTGTGGCCTGGCCGATTGCTATCCACCTGAGAACCGGGAGTTCTTCGACTCCCTCGTCGCAACTGGCCGCGGCGCCATCGTTTCCGAACTCCCGCTCCGCTCACCACCCGAAGCCGAAAACTTCCCAGCGCGCAACCGCCTCATCTCCGGCATCAGCCTGGGCATCCTCGTCATCGAGGCCGGCAAAAAGTCCGGCTCACTCATCACCGCTCGCCTCGCCGCCGAAGACCACGGCCGCGAAGTCATGGCCGTCCCCGGTCGGGTTGACTCTCCCTCCAGTTGGGGCACCCACGAACTACTTAAACAGGGCGGCGCGGCCTTAGTCACCGAACCCGGCGACGTTCTGGCCCTCCTCGAAACCCCCGCCCGCCACACCTTCCACGACACCCACGAATCGCGATATTCCGACCCCAGCCGAGCGCCCGCGAGCCTGTTTGCCGACCCTTCCAACGGCCCCGCCATTCCAGAACCTAAGTCCATGTCTTCCATAGGCTTAACCGACATCCAGCAGGGCATCTTGACCCATCTCGAAGCCCCTCAAACGGTAGATGAACTGGGTCGTGCAACCGGCCTCACCCCCGCCGCCCTGCGGTCAGAACTGACCATCCTCGAGATCCAAAAGCGGGTCATCCGCCAGGGCTCCCGCATCGCCAAATCGTCAAAATAGGCTGTTTGGTAACTTTTTGGCAAATCTTCCAGATTTACCCTTGCGGATAGGAGGCTGATTGGCTATCGTGTACCGAACAAACGGAATTGAAAACTGTCGGTTGTGAAAGAGTTGGGTCGATCTGTTCGGTGTACACACGGAGAAGCAAGCACACCGCGGGAGCAGCGGCGAGCACATCTGGGCGGATGCCCGGACGCACAACAGGCGACACGCGTGTCGCAAACCGTGCGAACAAAGCGCGAAGATGCGCAGGTGGTGAGTTGTGATTCCACTGCTCAAGACCGGACCTGGTGGTGACTTTGAAGTGGGGTACTTTGCAGAGTTGGAAGACGGCCGACCGCGGCTGGTCAGGATTGAAGGCGGGACGCCGCCCCCGATGGAGTGTGAGGTGAAGTCAGGAGGACGGCTGCTCGCCACCGTGTTCAACGGGGCCGCGGCCGTAGGAAAGCTGGTGTTGGTCGAGCGGCTGGTCGCCGCTCAGGCCCAGGTCGTCAGAGATCTGATGGACTCCATCAGAAGTCTGACGGGCATGGGTGCGGGTCGAGAGGTGGCAGGATTTGGTGGGGGGGTCGTCGGGGTAGTGGCGGGGCGTGAAGAGAGGAATCGCACGTCCGCGGCATCTCTGGTGGGTCCGCGGGCGGGTTGGAACTTGAATCAGGAGATCGGCAATGAATCTAACACCCAAACAGCTCAAGATTCTGGGTCTCATCCGCGACTGGCGGGTGCGGCGAGGCTTTTCCCCGACCATGCAGGAACTAGCCGACGAGATCGGCGTCAGCAAGGTCACGGTGTTCGAGCACGTCGAAGCCCTCATCAAAAAGGGCGCCCTCGTTCGGGAGCCCAACAAGGCTCGCTCTTTGTCGATCGCTGAAGGCGCGGCCGTCCCGGACGAGTCCCGCCCCGGTCGCTTCCCCCTCGTGGGCAAAATCGCCGCCGGCTACCCCATCGAGAAGGTGGCCGAGGAAGACGAAATCGACATCAACGAGCTGCTGGGTGGCCGGAACGGTCGCAACGGCGAGGCAACCTTCGCCCTCAAGGTCGAAGGCGACTCCATGAAGGATGAAGGAATCCTCGATGGCGACTACGTCCTGATCGAGCGCACCGAGGTCGCCCGAAACGGTGACCGCGTCGTGGCTCTCCTTCCCGACGGCCAAACCACCCTCAAGACCTTCTTCAAAGAGGATGACGGCATCCGCCTCCAGCCCGCCAACACCAGCTTTGACCCCATCCGGGTCAAGTACTGCCAGGTTCAGGGCATCGTCAAGGGTGTTGTCCGCAGGTACTAGCTCCCGACCGACCAAGGCGACTCCAGCGATTTTGAACCAATCGCTGATGAGCACTTGAGCCCGGGTATGCTCCGGTCACCTTCGGCCTCCCGGTCGATGGGCTACCGGCCCCGGGTGGGTCAGAAGGGTCTGGACATGGCGGACTGGTTGCAGGGTTCCGGCTTTGGCGGCGGTCCCAATCCACAGCAAGCGGCGATCATGCAGATGATCGCCGATCGGCCGTTGAGCGAGCAGCTCTCACTTCGCAAGCGGGTGTGCCGCCTCGAGACCCTTGAGCGCCTGCGTGCCGCCGGAAAGACGCCCAATCTCCCTTTGGAGTTCACATCCCAGTACGGGGAAGACTGCTATCTCTTTGAGCTGTTCGACGGCAAGCTCGACGGCTTCTACATCGAAGTCGGTGCCTACGACGGCTACCGCTACAGCGTGACCTACCCCTTCGAAGCCATGGGCTGGACGGGTTTATTGGTCGAACCGATTCCCGACCGCTTCGAAAGGGCCCGGACCCGCCGTCCCGGCAGCCGCGTTGTGAACGCCGCCCTCGCCGGCCCCGGAAGCACCGGAACCTGCACCTTCAACGTCGTGGATGGCAACGATATCGCGATGCTCTCGTACCTGGCCCCCAACGCGGCCAACATGCGCGACATCAAGCAGTCAGGCGCTGTAACCAAGTCGGTGACCGTCCCGCTCTCCACCATGGACGCGATGCTCGCCGAGCATCAAGGACCTATCGACGTGGCCGTGTTGGATGTCGAGGGAGGAGAGATCGAGCTTCTCAAGGGCTTTGACCTCCTCAAGCACAAGCCCCGGGTGCTCATGATCGAAGAGGGAATTCCCGCCGCGACCTCCGCAACCATGCAGTACTTGGCCAAGTTCCCATACACCCCTGTCGGCTACATGTGGATCAACCGTGTGTATATCCACAAAGACGAAAAGGAGCTGATCCGCCGCTCCTACGACCTGCCGCTGTAGCTCACCCCGGTGCTTCCCAAGGCGTCTCTTCCACGGATTCAGCTTCTACCCGGCTCTGCCACCGGGTATCTAGAGAATGCCGCACCTTCAAGAGGTCCAGAACCTTGCCAGCAATGAAGTCCACCAGGTCCTGAACGCTCTTGGGCTTCAGATACAGCCCCGGGTTCGTCGGGCACACAATCGCCCCCGCCAATGAAAGCCTGTGGTAGTTCTCGATATCGATATGCGACAGCGGCATCTCTCGGTGGCAGACGATCAGCGGCCTTCGCTCCTTCAGGGTCACCATGGCCGCGCGGCACAAGAGGTTCGACCCCGACCCCGTCGCCAACGCCCCCAACGTCGCCGAAGAGCACGGCAGCACCGCCATCCCGTCATGCAGGAAACTACCCGAGGCGATTACCGCCCCCACATCCTTATTAGGGTGGATGATCAGCCGGCGATCCAGTTCCAGCCTCGTTTGGGCATCAGGGGCCACTGCCACCAAGTCCGGCACCAGCTCCTCAACAACCAGCCGCCGAACCCCCGCCTCCTCAAACAGCAGCCGTCGCCCATAGTCCGAGGCGACCAGGTGGACCTCCGCCCCGGACAACAGAAGCTGTTCCAGCACGCGCAGGGTGTAGGCCGCGCCGGATGCTCCGGAAACGCCCAATACAAAGGTTCGGCGGGGGGTAGACATGGGTGCCGATCAGCGGGGAAGCTCGCGAAATGCTAGGTTGAATGAACCGACCACCACTTGCCGCGGCGGTCGGACGGTCAACAATCACCCCCTCTGGACTTCGATCCAGAACGGGTCACCGATGCAAGGGTTAGCGATGAAGATGACCACAAGCGTGCTTTGGGCAGGACTGGTGCTGATGGCAGGCGCCGTGTCGGGGTGTGTGAGCTGGGCGAGTTATCCGGCCGCGCCCGGTGAGACCGCTGTCAAAAGCCCCAACGCCCCGGCGATCGAAGAGCTGATGATGACCGGCATGAAGTGGGCGGTCACCAAGCACCCCCCGGTGGACTCCAATGGACAGCACATCGGCGGTGGTCGCGTCGCGATCAACTTGCCCCCCGGCGTTAAACCAAAGGTCTATCGGCGGGTCGCTGAGGCCGCGGGCGGCGGGGCCGAGCCGATCACCGAAGCCAACAAAAACCTCCCAACCTACCACGTCAAGTCCCTGCGGATCCGCGGCGATGAAGCCCAGATCATCCTCGTTTGCCCCGCGGCAACCCTGGGAGCGGCCCCCGGCGGCGGCCCGGTCTACCAGGAGATCAAGCTGGGCATCGCCGGCGGCCTTGGACCTTGGCGCGTCGTGAACTTCCGCGAGTGGGGCCCCGGCATGGCGGAACTGCCCCCCATCAACTTCTACGTCCAGGAACCCGACTACGTTCCCGACCCACCCAAGAAGACCGACAAGCCGGCGAAGGTGCCGGCGGGACCTTGATCGTCTAGCGATCGATGTTCTTCATGTTCGCCGGGGCGTAGCGGTCGCCGGCGATTTCGGATTCCGGGATGGCCGCTTCGAGCTCGGCGATGTCCGTGGGCGAGAGCCGGATGGTGGCGGCCGCGGCGTTCTCTTCGAGGTACTTGCGGCGCTTGGTGCCGGGGATGGGGAAGAGGTCTGGGCCTTTGGCCAGGACCCACGCAAGCGCGAGCTGACCGGCGGTGGCGCCCTTGCGCTTGGCGATGGCCCGTACGCGATCAACGAGCACCTGGTTCTTGTCGAAGTTCTCGCCCGCGAATCGGGGGTAGCGCTGGGCGCGGGCATCTTTGGCGCCAAGGTCGCTGGGCTTGGTAATCGCACCGGTGAGGAAGCCGCGGCCAAGGGGGCTGTACGGAACGAACCCGATCCCAAGCTCGCGGCAGGTCGGGATGATCTTCGCTTCGGCGTGGCGTTCCCAGAGGGAGTACTCGGTCTGGAGGGCAGTGATCGGGTGCACGCCGTGGGCGCGCCGGATGGTCGCCGGTGAGGCCTCGGAGAGACCCAGGTAGCGGACCTTCCCGGCGCGGACCAGTTCGGACATGGCGCCGACGGTGTCTTCGATGGGTGTGTGCGGGTCCACGCGGTGCTGGTAGTAGAGGTCGATGTGGTCCATGCCCAGGCGCTTGAGGGAGGCATCGCACGCGGCCTTGACGTAGTCGGGCTTGCCGCTGAGGGCCCAGACGGTTGGCTGCTCTTTGGTGCGGATGTTGGCGAACTTGGTCGCGAGGAAGACCTCGCTTCGGCGCGTGCGGATCGTTTTGCCGATGAGTTCTTCGTTGTCGCCGATGCCGTAGGTGTCGGCGGTGTCGAGGAAGGTGATGCCAAGGTCGAGGGCCCGCAGCAGGGTCGCGGCGGACTCCTCATCGTTGCGTTCGCCGTAGAACTCGCTCATGCCCATGCAGCCCAGGCCCATCCGGGATACGACGGCGCCTTGGGAGCCGAGGGGGAGTTTGGTCATGTTCATGGTTGATTATTGGCGAAGCGACTTTTGCTCAAGAAAGAAACCAGGAGCGCGGGTGCGCTCCCGGTTGGCGATCGAGTTGGAGATAGGTATCTCACGTGCATCCGGCCGCGAACTTGTTCAGGAAGCACTGGAAGTCGTTGGCGTTGAGGGTCGGCGTGGCGGTGGAGCCGTCGCAGTTGGCGTAGGGGTTGTTGGCCGCGAACTTGTTGAGGTAGCACTGGAAGTCGTTGGCATTCAGGGTGGGCGCGGCGGATGAGCCGTCGCAGTTGGCGTAGCAGAAGGCGATGGAGACGGAGGTCGGGCTATAGATCAACTTGAGCGAGCCACCGGGCACCGAAGGAAGGTTCACGGTTGAGAACGTGCCGGAGATGGATGAGGCGGTGAGGATGGTGAACACTTCGGTGCCGCGGGGGAGGTAGCCGTCGATGAAGGAGACGTTGAGCGTTCCGTTCAGCGTCGCTGCGCCGGAGATGGCGAGGCGGTCGTATTGCATGCCGGAGGTAGTGCCACCCAGTTCGATCTTGAGGGCGCCCGCGGCGGATTGGGAGTAGGTGCCTTGAACGGTGAGGAGACCAGCGGAGGCGCCGGGGGAAACGGTGCCGGCGTTGGACACCGGGGCGATGGCGACGCCGGAACCCTTCAGAGCGCCGCCGCTCAGGTTGACGGCGAGGGCGGTGAGTGTGCCGCCGGAAAGGATGGCCGAGCCGGTGGGCTGGATGGTGACGGCGCCGATGGCCTGGGCCAGGGCGCTATTGGCGATGGTGAGCCGGCCGGCCTGGCCGCCGCCGATGGTCATGTTCGTGGCCGAGAGCAACGAGCCCGAGCCGGTGACCGTGGCGTCGCCGTTGGCCGCGTTGAGAGCGCCGACGAACAGGGCGCCTGTGGAGACGTGAGCGCCGGATTCGACATTGAGCGTGCCGCGGCCGTTGTAGGCGACGGCGAGTTCGTCGGTCGCGTTGAAGGTGGTACCGGTGCCGCGGACGGTCATGGTGCCTGTGCTGGTGGAGCCGTCGCCGATGAAGCTCTCGGCGCACTGGGCCGATGCACCTTGGTCAATGAGCATCGTCGCCACGTCGGCACCGCCGATGATGATCTGACCGTAGACGTTGGTCCCGGGTGTGGCGGTGAGAGATGATCCCTGGCCGGTGAGTGTGACCTGGGCGTTGGAGCCAGAGAGCGGGGTTGTGGCGAAGTCGCCCGTGGTGACGGCCGCGCCCGACTCGATAGAGAGCGTGCCGGCGCCGCCATTGCCGACGGTGATGGCGCTTGCAGTCCAAGTTGAGCCCGCACCGGCAACCTTGACGGTTCCCGATGCGCCGGTGTTCTCGGCGATGAGGGCGGAGCCGTTGAGGCGGCCGCCGGACAGGACTTCGAGCGTGCCGGTGCCGAAGCGGCCGACGCTGAGGTAGTACTCGGCGAGGCTGAGCTGTGAGGCGGCGCCCGTGATCCTGACGGTTCCAAGCGATCCGGTATCGTTGCCGATGTTGAAGATGTTGTAGGCGACGGTGGCGAGCGCGGCGTTCGAGATGGTGAGAAGGCCGGTGCCGCCCTTGCCGACGTGCATGTCCTGGTTGTCAGGGAACTCGCCGAGGTTCAAGTGCGTGCCCGCGCCGTCCGCGACCACGGAACCGTTGGCGGATGCGGACTGGCCGATGATGAGGCCGCGGCTGGAGAGTTGTCCGTTGGCAGTGATGCTGGCTGCTCCCTGGCCGGACGAACCGACGATGAACCCGTAGTCGGAGATGACCGTGCCGCCGGGAACGGACAGGGCGGTCGCGGCGTTGCCGTTGATGGAGACGTTCGCGGCTTGCAGGACCTTGCCGGTCCCGATGACCGGGGCATTGCCCAGCGGCCCGCTCGTGCCGATGGCGAAGTCGCTGAGGAGATGGAGCGTGCCCGATGTCCAGTTGAAGGTGCCGGAGTTGGAGAAGGTGCCAGTCTGGATGATCCCGCCGGAGAGATTGACGGTGCTCCCGTTCCAGATCTTGAGCGTGCTTCCGGAGCCGATCTGGAGGAGGCCGTTGTTGCTGAGCGTGAGGGTTGCGGTGCCGCCGGGCGCACCGGAGGTTCCGCCGACGTACATGCCGGCCCCGGGAATCCAGCGCGAGCCGATGCCGGTGATGGTGGCATTGCACGTGCCCAAGATCGAGCTGAGGTAGGCGTCGGAGTTGTGGTCCAGACGGCCGCCGGAGTTGATATTGATGGTGGCGGCGCCCAGGCGGCCGAAGTGGGTGGGCCCGGAAGTGAAGTTCATGCGTGAGTTCGCCCCCGTCACGGTGAGCGAGCCGCTGCCGGTGGTCGAGTCGCCGATGGTGCATTGATTGACCCCGCCCCCGCCGCTGACAAACCCGCCGGCGCTGACGGTCAGGGAGCCTGAGCCGTTGAGGCCGATGGAGAACGGGCCGTTGTTTTCCCAGCGCGAGTTGACGCCGGTGACGGTGGCGATGCCGGTGATCCCGGTGCCGCCGCCGATGAGGGCTTCGGTGTCGCGGACCAGGCCGCCGTTCTGGACGTTGAGCGTGCCAGTGGCGTTGCCGCCCACATCGAGGCTCGATGAGTGAATCCAGGTCGAGCCCGTATCGGTCACGGTCGCGACGCCGGGGCGCGTCTCGCCGATCACGCTGGCGAAGGCGGTGACATCGCCGCCGAACTTGACGATGAGTTCACCGGGGGAAGAGCTGCCGACGAAGATGATGCTGGAGTTGTTCCACAGGGTATTGGACACGGTCAGTTTGCCGCTTCCCAGGACGCCCGCGGTTCCGCCGATGGAGGCCATCACCGTGTTCATCACGCCGGTTCCGGTGGAGGTGGCGATAGTGAGCTGGCCGACATCGCCGGAGGAGCCATGCCCGCCGCCGCCGCCGATTGAGAAGCCGGTGTTTGCGCCGGAAGTGACCGTGTACGTCTTGCCTTTGAGGTCGAACACCACGTTGTCGTTGCGGACGACCAGCTGGGAGTTGGTGGTGTTGGCAAGGGGGTTGAACGACACGGTGTAGCTGCCGCTCTGGTCGAAAATGACCCGATCCGCGGCAACGGGGACCGTGGCCGGAGCCCAGTTGGCCGAAACCGTGTAGCTCCCGTTGAAGGGGCTGTTCCAGGCGCGGTCATCGGCCTTTGCTTGGAGCCCACCCAAGGCCAAGCCCGCCGCGGCGGCCAATAGAGTCGTGCGGTTCATTGGATTGGTCACAGAGCACCTCCCGTTTGTTGGCTGTTCGGGCAAGCCCCATGCTCGCCTCAAAGGGAATCGCAAGAATGGCGGGCGGTGACTGCCACGAATTCTCGTGGGTTTGTGCGATACTGGTGAGGCCGTGACGAACCTTCCAGGAAAGACGGACGTGACGCTGATGCTGGCCGCGGCCAGCGAGGGGGATGCCTCGGCGGCGGATCGGCTGTTGCCGCTGGTGTATGACGAGCTTCGGGCGCAGGCGAACCGGTACCTGCAGAAGGAACGCCCGGACCACACGCTGCAAGCGACGGCGCTGGTGCATGAGGCGTACATGCGGTTGATCGACCAGACGCGTGTGGAGTGGAAGGGGCGGGTGCACTTCTTTGCGGTCGCGGCGGTGATGATGAGGCGTGTGCTGGTGAACCACGCGAAGGCGAAGCATGCGGCGAAGCGCGGGGACCATCGGCTGCGGCTGTCGCTGGATGAGCCCATTGCGGCGACGGCGGAGCGGGACATCGATCTGGTTGCTCTGGATGAGGCGTTGGATCGGCTTGCGGTTCTGGACCCGGATCAGGCCCGGCTGGTGGAGTTGAGGTTTTTCGCGGGGCTTCCGGCGAAGGAGGCCGCGGAGGTTATGGGGATTTCGGAGCGCACGCTGCACCGTGAGTGGACGGTGGCCAAGGCGTGGCTGCACGCGGAACTATCCAAAGGTGGCGCCGAATGACACCGGAAGAATGGCGAAGGGCGAAGGAACTGTTTCACGAGGCGCTTGATCTTCCGGCGGGGCGGCGGGAGGCCTTTCTGAAAGAGGCGGGTGTGGAGCCGTCGGTTGTCAGCGAGGTGCGTCGGCTGCTGGATCAACAGGGCTCGGCCAGCGGTTTCCTGGAAACACCGGCCGCGGCGTTTTCGCCGGACCTTCTTGATGGCCGCGCCGCTGCGGCGGAGCGCTCTGATCAACCGCAAACCGTCGGGCCGTATCGAGTCCTGGGTTTACTTGGCGAAGGGGGAATGGGCGTTGTGTATCGGGCCGAGCAGGAGAGCCCGAAGCGGACGGTGGCTCTGAAGGTGATCCGTCCCGGGCTGGCGTCTGAGTCCATGCTCCGGCGTTTTGAGCACGAGGCGCAGGCGCTGGCGCGGCTTCAGCACCCGGGGATCGCCCAGGTGTATCACGCGGGCACGGAGGGGAATGGGGCGCACAGGAGGCCGTACTTTGCGATGGAGCTGGTGGAGGGGTTGCCGCTGCTGCGGTTTGCCGAGACGCGGGGGTTGGGAGCGCGGGATCGCATCGCGTTGTTCGCGCGAGTCTGCGATGCGGTGCAGCACGCGCACATGAAGGGTGTGATCCATCGGGACCTCAAGCCGGGCAACATCGTGGTGGATGATTCCGGGCAGCCCAAGGTGCTGGATTTCGGGATCGCGCGGGTGACGGACTCGGATGTGCGGGCCGCGACGGTGCAGACTGATGTGGGGCAGATTGTCGGTACGGTTCCGTATATGAGCCCGGAGCAGATCGCGGGCGACCCGGCGGATCTGGACACGCGGTCGGATGTCTACTCCCTGGGCGTGGTGTTGTTTGAGTTGCTCACGGGTCGCTTGCCTTACGACGTTGAGCGCAAGTCGATCATCGAGGCAGCCCGGCTTATTCGAGAGCAGGCGCCTTCGCGGCTGTCGACCGCGGCCCGCGGGCTGCGCGGTGATCTGGACATCATCGTGGGCAAGGCTTTGGAAAAGGACAAGCACAGGCGGTATCAGTCGGCGGCGGACTTGGGCGCCGATCTGACGCGGTACCTGGATAACGAGCCCATCGCCGCGCGTCCACCGTCCGCGGCGTACCAGATCAGCAAGTTCGCGGCGCGCCACAAGGGGCTTGTGGCG
Organism: Phycisphaerales bacterium; assembly: GCA_044222485.1. Classification (GTDB taxonomy): domain Bacteria; phylum Planctomycetota; class Phycisphaerae; order Phycisphaerales; family UBA1924; genus JAHBXE01. The sequence continues at coordinate 123,990 of JBGAND010000001.1, forward strand.
GCGGTCGTGTCGATCATCTTCATTCTGTCGGGCGCCTTGGGTGGTGTGTTCTGGCAGAGGAACATCGCACGCCGGGAGGCGAGTGATGCCAAAACGCAGAAAGGAATCGCGGAGAAGGAAGCGGCGGAGGCGGAGGTTCAGCGCAAGGCAGCGTCCGAGCATGCGACCGAGGCGGAGACGCAGCGGAAGGCGGCATCGCGGGAGGCGGCGCGTGCGACGGCCATCAACGAGTTTTTCATGGACATGCTGAAGGAGGCTAATCCCGAGCGTCGGCACGGCAACGAGATGTCGGTGAAGGAGATGCTCGATGCCGCGGCCGTGAAGCTTGCGGAGAAGCCGACGGGGGATGTCGAGATTGATGAGGAGATCAGGGGCACGCTGGGGCAGACCTATTGGCAACTGGGAGCGCTTGACAAGGCGGAGCCGCTGCTGAAGGCCGCGGCCGAGCGTGCGGAGGCGGCGCTGGGGTCGGACCATGAGCTGGTTCACGAGTCGCTCAATCAGCGGGCGCTGGTTTTGATTCAACTGGGTCGATCGGAAGAGGCGGGCCCGCTGCTGGAGCGGGTATACACGGCACGGGTGCGCAAACTTGGGGAGCCGGACCCGGCCACGCTGTCGGTGATGAACAACTGGGCGCGCTGGCTGGATGCCAACGGCCGGCCGGATGAGGGGCTGGCGCTGATGGAAAGGGCGGCGCGGCTGCGTGCCGAGAGGCTGGGGCCGGATGACCGCAAGACGCTCATTTCCTTTGACAACATGGGCAAGGTCCTGCTCAACCATGGCCGGCTGGATGAGGCGCTCAAGTGGATGAAGATCGCCAACGAGGGTTTTGTGCGCACGGTCACGGAGAAAGACCCCGATACGCTTGCGTCGTATCAGAATCTTGCGGAGTTGATGCGCAAGCGCAAGGAGTTTGGAGAAGCCGAACGTTACGCCCGCCTGGCGGCGGATGGGCGGCGGGTTGTGCTGGGGATGAGCGATCGATTCACGCTGTACTCAATCATCACGCTGGGGCGGACTCTCATGGAACAGGATCGCCCGGTAGAGGCCGAGCTGCCGCTTCGCGAGGCGTTTGAGGGCATCCGCGTTGTGGGCAGGCCCGGAGAGGTGCTTCTCGCGGGGTGGGGCGTGGCGTATGCGCGGTGCCTGATCGCTCTCAAGAAGTTTGCGGAGGCCGAGACGGTGTTGCGCGAGTGTGAGACCAACGCCGCGGCCGGGACGGGGAACACTGCGCCATCGAAGCGGAATGTTGCCGAGGCGCATGTGGCGCTTTACACCGCATGGAATCGGCCGGACGAGGCGGCCGCGTGGCAGGATAAGTTGCCGGGGAAGTGAAGCCACATCCACGGTGTTTCTCCGTGGAATGTGGAGATCGGTTCGCGCGACTAGGAGCAACCAGCGGCGTAGTTGTTGAGGAAGCACTGGAAGTCGTTAGCGGTCAAGACAGGCGCGAAGGTGCTGCCGTCGCAGTTGGCGTAGGGCAAAGAGGCGGCGAACGAGTTCAGGAAGCACTGAAAGTCGTTGGCGGTGAGGACGGGGGTGCTGGTGCTGCCGTCGCAGTTGGGGAAGCACGCGGCGGTGGCGGCGTCGGCACCGGCCCAGAAGCCGCCGATGCACTCGAGCGAACCGGCGGTGAGCGTGCCGGCATCGTGCTGGCCGATGGCGCCGCCGAGGGTGTAGGGGCCGGCGGCGATGAAGGAAGCGCCACCCGCATCAATGGTGGACCAGGTGATCGCGAAGGGTTGGGCGAGGGCCGAAGACGGGAGCGCGACAAGCGCTGCCGTCAGAGAGAGTCGAATGGTGTTCATGGTGAGGTCTCCGAGGGAGGAGGGTCAGTTGCCGATGGTTACGGTGCCGTATGGGGCCTCAATGGTGCACGGGTTGTTGTAGAGGCCGACGCCGGAGTAGGTGTTGCCGAACTTGACAAAGAGCGTGCCGCCACTGGGCATGGTCTGAGCGCGGGTGCGGATGTCGGCGCTGTTGGTGGGCTGGAGGAACGTGGCGTTCTGGGTGCCGACGTAGTTGCGGTCGACCCAGCGGTCGGTATTGAAGGGATATAGGCCGCGGCAGGTGATGCGGTCGTAGTAGCTGAAATGATCGCGCTGGCCGATGACGTTCTGCCAGGCGGCGTTGTAAGGCGCGGCGACGGTGATGGTGTCCCCGCCGTTGCATGAGAATGCGGTGCGGCCGTAGTGCATGAAGGAGTCAAAGTCGTAGAAGCCGTAGGCCAGGCTGGTGGCGGTGATGTTGAAGTTGCCGGCACAGGAGACGAAGTTGGTGCCGTCGGAGCACATTTGGCAGACGTTGGGGCTGCAGGCGCCGCTGCCGGCGGTGCCGCAGATATTGGCGTTGTTGATGGTGACGAAGGAACCTCGGTCGGTGCGGCTCTGCTCGTGCCAGAAGCCCAGCGAGTGGTAGAGCTCGTGGCACATGATGATTTCAAAGTTCCAGTTGAAGATATTGATGATCTGCGTGCCGCCTTGGAGGCCGACGGGCGAGTTGTTAAAGGCGCTGTTCTGCCAGCGGATGCGGTTGACGTCTGAGCCGGTGGCGGGGCGGAAGGTGACCCCGGCGCGAGAGCCGATGGCGTTCATGGCGGAGATGGCGGCGGCTTGATTGGGGCCGGAGACGGCGCCGCCGCCGGAGGTGACAAAGTCGTAGGGGACGATGCCGCTAGACCAGTAGCTGACTCCACCGAAGGTGGAGTCCTGGCCGTTCATCATGGCCAGGTATTGATCAAGACGGATCTGGATGTCGCCTTCGATCACGACATATCCGGGCGTGAGGTCGGGGAGAAACGGCGTGTTGGGAACGGGCGTTTCATGGTCAAAGTGTTTGGGCTTGGCGATGGGTTGATCGTGCGCTGCCGCATCGATCTTGAACTGGGGCTGGGCACTGGCGGTCGCGGCGAAGGCGGCGACCGCAAGAAGAGTGAGCAGAGTTCTCATGGTGTTCTCCATTTCGTTGGGCGGGGATTACTGGAGGTTGACCAGAACCAGGACCAGGCCTTTGCCATCTTTGAGTTCCGTCATGGCCTTGCCGATGACAGCGCCGAAGGCGCGGCCGTGGTCGGAAGCACGCATGGCGTGGCCGGGAGTGGCGGAGGTTGTCAGGAGATCACCGGGTTCGACCGCGCCGAAGGTGGCGTCGACGTAGACCCAGACGCGGCCGGTCATGGCGACCGGATGCTTGCCGTCGGCCTTTTCCTGGCCCTGGGCGCTCATGACCATGCCGGGGGCCAGGCCGTTGGCGCCGGAGATGACGCCGGCGACTTTGCCGTCGTACGGCTTGTCGGCGAGGCGCAGGTCACCGGGGTTGGCGGCATCGATGACGACGACCATGCCCGGCTCGGCGATGTTGCCGGCGGCGGAGGCCGCGACGTCGAAGGGCTCGGCCAGGTCAGCGCCGCCGAGGATCTGGAGAGTCTTGACCTTGCAGAGCCCGTCGGCCCAGAGTGCGGTGCCGCCGGCGGCGAGATTCTGGAAGTAGCCGCCGTAACCGGCCGCGCTGGCCGAGGTGCCGAACACACCGACGGTGACGCCCGAGCCGGCGCTGGCGGAGCCCCAGACGGCGCGGCCATCCACGCTTGCGGTCACGAACCGACCGCCGATGGCCAGGCCGGTGGTAGCGGTAGCGTTACCGAGCACGCCGCGGCCGTTGGGCGCAGCGCTTGAGAAGGCTCCGCCGTAGGGGTTGCCCGAGGCGGAGGTTGAGTTGTTGGCGCCCTGCACACCGACTCCGTTGATGCTGTCGCAAATGCCGTACACGCCGTAGGTACCGCCCGGTGCGTAGCCGAGCACGCCAACGCCGGTGGTGCTGAAAGATTCGCCGATGACGCCGTAGGTAGCGCCGGTGGTTGCGCTGGCTGTGGCCCAGACGCCGCGACCGCCGGTGCTGGCGGATCCGAATCGACCGCCGATGGCAAGGCCGGTGGTGGCGTTGGCGTTTCCACGGACGCCGCGGCCGTCAACGCTGTTGCTCTCGAAGTTGCCGCCGTACGCGTTGCCGGAGGTTGCGGTGGCCAGGCCATAGACGCCATTACCGTTGGCGCCGTCAGCGATTCCGGCGAGGGCCGCGCCGTCGGTGGCGTTGGTATTGGTCATCGAGAAGATGGCGCCAGGGCCGGCGACATCACCGGTGCCCGCGAAGGGGATGGCGAACCCTTGAGTGAACTGTGAGACCTGAGAGAAGATCGATTGGGGAGAACTGGTGATTTCCTGAAGCGGTAGCGCGGTGTACGTGCCGGCACCGGCGGGGCTGACTTCGATGAGGAGCCAGTTCTTATAGCCGGTGAACTGAGCGCCGAAGTCGAGCACGGTGGTGAACAGGCCGGCGTTCACGGAGGTGGCGAAGGCATCCAGGACCGGGCCGGTCGGGATAGTGCCCTGGTCATCCAAGAAGAGCGAGAAACGCAGGTCGTAGCTGCCGGTGGCCGGTGTGCCACCATTGGTGAGCTTTCCCTGGTAGGTCCAACTGGTGTCTACGGCGATCTGTGCGTTGGCCGCGCCGCAGAGGGTGAGGATCGAGATCAGAGCCGAGCACGTGAGTCGCCGCATGGTGAGGTCTCCTGGTTTGCAGTGGTTTGGAGGGAAGGACCACTCCAGAACGCAAAGGGCGGAGAGCGCGGCCGCGGAATTCGAGGGTGGATGCTGTTCGGGGATTGGTCAGGGCGCGGTATATTGGAGAATCGCCCGGTGGCCCGGGCAAAGGGAGCCGTTCCGATGGATCTGGTGCAGCAGGCGATTGCCGGGGAGCCTTTAGCGCTCGATCGGTTGCTGCTGGGTTCGTACGGCAAGCTGATGGCGAGAGTGGATCAGAAGCTGCCGGCGGAGTTGCGGAGCGTCATCGCGCCGGAGGACATCATTCAAGAGACGTTTACACAGGCGTTCCGGGGGATCGCGAGCTTTCGGCCCGAGGGTGAGGATGCGTTCTATCGGTGGCTGACGACGATTGCGGATAATCGGGTGATTGATGCGGTGCGGGCGCATAACGCGGCCAAGCGGGGCGGAGGGCGGGCCGCGGCGGAGGGGCCGGGGCGCAGTTCGGTGGTGGCGTTGATCGACCTTTTAGCGGTGAATGACTGGACGCCGAGCCGATCGGCGGGCGGGCATGAGGCTTCCGCGGCGATCCAGGTAGCACTCGCGAGCCTGAAGGGTGAGTATCGGGAGGCGTTGGAGCTGAGGTATTTGGAAGGACTTTCGGTCGCGGATACGGCGGCGCGGCTTGGGAAGACCGAGCCGGCGGTTCACAAGCTTTGCAGCCGCGGGTTGCAAGCGTTGCGGGAGTCGATGGGAGAAGCGGCGAAGTACTTGAGTCGGGGGTAGAGCGGGTTAAGGGGTAATGCGGTGGCAGCGCGCATCCTGGTTAGCGTTCTAGGGACTAGACGCCCGACGATCGGTCGCGGCGCGGAGACTTCGGGTTGAGTGCATCGGGCGCCATAGGCGGTGCGAAGCGGGCTGCGCGGATCCGAAAGGTCGTGGAGGATGTCATGGCGCGCCGAGCGGGTGGGACGACGCTGCCGGATGCTCAGGTGATCGTGGAGAACGCGGAGTTGATGCCGGAGTTGGCGCGGGAGCTTTCGTTGCTTTCGATGCTGGAGCGGGCGAGGGAGTCGGCGACGGGGCGGTCGCGGGCGGGTCGTCGGGTGGATGGCCCGATCCAGCCCATGGGGGAGAACGCGTTCGAGGGTTTCCGGGTGGTGAAGGAGGCACACCGCGGCGGGCAGGGTGTGGTGTATGAGGCGGTGCAGGCTTCGACCGGGCGGCGGGTGGCGATCAAGATGATGCGGGAGGGGCTGTTTGCGGGGGATCGGGATGCGGCGCGGTTTGAGCGCGAAGTCTGGATTCTGGGGCAGCTTGAGCACCCGGGGATCGTGGGGATCATCGCCAGCGGGATCCGGGGTGGGCATTTTTACTACGTGATGGATTATGTGGAGGGGCTGCCGCTGGATGAGTACGCGGCAGCGCAGAGGAGGCGGCCGCGCGAGGTGCTGGAGTTGATTGAGAAGGTGGCCGATGCGCTCAACGCGGCGCACCTGAAGGGGATCATCCACCGGGACCTCAAGCCCAGCAACATATTGGTGGGGAGCGATGGGCGGCCGCGGATCCTGGACTTTGGATTGGCGCGGATCGCGGCCGAGAGCCAAGACCGGGTGACGGCGACGGGTCAGTTCGTGGGGTCGATGCCGTGGTCAAGCCCGGAGCAAGCGACGGGTGACCAGGCAAAGGTGGATGTGCGTACGGATGTATATTCGCTGGGTGTGATCCTGTATCAGGCGTTGACGGGGCGGTTTCCGTATGCGGTGGAGGGGACGCCGCGGGATGTACTGAGCAACATTCTCAATGCGCCTCCGGCGCGGATGCGGTCCACGGATTCGGTGATTGATGCGGGTGTGGATGCGATCGTGCGGAAGTGTCTGTCTAAGGAGCGGGAGCGGCGGTACCAGAGCGCAGGTGAGCTGGCATTGGACCTCCGGCGGTTTCTGTCGGGGCGGCCGGTGATGGCGCATCCGCCGGATGCGTGGTATCAGACGCGGATGTTTGCGCGACGGAACAAAGCGCTGGTCATCGGGGTGGCGGCCGTGCTTGGGGCGTTGTTTCTGGGGTTGATCGGGACGACCACGGGGTTCTTGAGGGCCTCATCATCGCAGAGGGCGGCGGTGAAGGAGAGGGATGCCGCGGTCAAAGCCGAGGGTGTCGCCGAAACACGCCGCGCGGAGGCGGAGGCCAACTCATACGCGGCGAGCATCGCGGCGGCGGATGCGGCGCTTCGGGTGGATGACGGGTCGAACGCCAAGACGCACCTGCGGGCCGCGCCGGAGGCGTTGCGCGGGTGGGAGTGGCGGTACCTGGCGGCACGAGCGGATCGGAGCGTGGAGACGCTTAAGGCGCCCCTGGCGATGGCGGCGAGAACAACTCCGGATGGGGCGCATCTGCTGTCGCTGGAGCATGGCGGAGCGTTGAGCCTGACGGACCTGCGTGATGGTCGGTTGGTGTGGCGGACGCCGTTGCCGCAGTCGCGGCGGGATGCGCGCGAGCACGCGATCATCGGGTTTTCCAGGGACGGAAGGGTGGCCCTCACGCAGCACGATGGGTCGGTGGCGTGGTGGGAACTGGATCGGGGCCGGCTGGTTCGGTACTTCTCGCAGCCGAATACATCATGGGGTGTTATGTCGGGATCGTTCTCACCGGATGGGACGCGGTTGGCGCTCAGCGGCCGGGACGGATGGTTGGTGATCTGGGACCTGGCCTCGTTTCGTCCGTTGAATCAGATTCAACTGCAGGTGGCGTACTGCGCCGGGGCCGACTACAGCCCGGATGGAGCGTTTCTGGCGGTGAGCGACCCTGAGGGAGTCCGCATTCTGGATGCCGAGACGTTGGATGTGGTGCGGATCGTCCGCCCTCCGACGATCCCGCATCCGGACTGGGGGTTCGTGCAGTTCACCGCGGACGGCCAGTGGGTCGTCGCGTGCTGCGGTTCGTTTCTGGCGGCGCTGGATCCGCTGGGGGTCAAAAACCCGATTATCTATCGCGGCGGTATTCAGGCGTTTCTGCGGTATGACCTGAGCCGCGATGGGAAGCACCTGACGGCGGGATCGTGGGACGGCACCGTGCGTCAGTGGGACTTCAACACCGGCGAGCTTGAGCTCACGCTGCCGGGACACGACACGCCGCCGTCGTATTCGAGCTTCGCACTGGATGACAGTCGGATCTATTCTTCGGACGGCTATGGGGTGATCAAGTCGTGGAGGCCACGGGGCAAGTACGAGCCCGGGGCGATGTTCCTGAAGGGTGGCATGTTGGCCAACTTGCTCCCCCCGGGGGGCACCGTGGTGTTTCACGGGATGGACCGCGTGAGGCTCATCGACATCGAGGCGGAGCGAGAGCTCGCGATGAACAGTCCTCCGATGGCGCTGGCGGTGTCGACGAGCGTTGATGGTCGGTACATGGCGTACACCAAGGGGGGCGCGAACATTTCGTTGTGGGATTTGCGAACCGGTAGGAATCTGTGGACGATCTCTCCAACCCCGGGCTTGGTTACGGGGAGCGCGATATCACCCGACAACTCGACCATTGCGGCCACTTCAGATGACGGGCAACTGATGGTCTGGGATTCGTCCAAGGGGGATCTGAAGTTCTCAGCCAAGTCCAACCTGACCAATGTTGCGCCGATTTACTTTCATCCCGGCGGCGGAGAGATGATCGTGAGCGGTTATGGGGGCGGTTTCACCGTTTACAACACGCGCGATTGGACTTCCCGAAGGGTCGAGGTTTTCCCGGGGGCAGAGGAGCCTCGCATGCTGGCTGTGGGATACAGCAAAGACGGGGACAGGCTGATTGCCGCCGACGAGGTCGGGAGGATGGTGATGCTGGACACGGTGACGTGGCAGCCTATCCGGCGGTTCCCCAAGTTGAACACGATTCCCTGGAGTGTGGCGCTCAGCCCCGACGGCAAGCGTCTGGCGGTTGGGGGGCACGATCGGATGGTGCACATGTTCGACGCCCAGGCCGGCGGTGAAACGCTGCTCTTGCGGGGTCACAGCGGGGTGGTGGGGTCACTGTGCTGGACGCCGGACGGGCGCAGGCTGATTTCGGCGGCCAACGACGGGGTTTTGCGGATATGGGACGCTGCGCCTGCGGGCTGGGATACATCCGCTCCGCCGAACCAATAGAATGTCGGCGTGACAACAGCCAAGGTATCGGGGATCAATCTGACTGGGTCGCGATCTGCGGGGCCCGCGTGGAATCGCTCGGGACTCCTGGGTCTGCAGGGCGTTTCGGCCGCGGAGTTGCGGGCGATCTTGAACAAGGCTCGAAACCTGGAGCCTGTTGCCAACCTGGCGGATACGCGCACGGGCGACTTGGCGGGTAAGACCGTCGCGACGCTTTTCTTTGAGGACTCAACGAGGACCAAGACCAGCTTCACGCTGGCGGCGCGCCGGGTCTCGGCGGACGTCATCGACTTGCCGATGGGCTCCTCGTCTGTGAACAAGGGCGAGACGCTGATTGACACAGCCAAGACCGTCGAGGCGATGGGTGTGTCGGCGATGGTGGTGCGGGCCAAGCAGAACGGGGCCGCGGCCATGATCGCGGCGGCGGTGAGGTGCCCGGTGTTCAACGCGGGTGATGGCAAGCACGAACACCCGACGCAAGGGCTGCTTGATATCTACACGGTTGCCGAGGCGCACGGGCGGCTGGCGGACTTTGACTTGTCGGGGCTGACGATCGCCATCGTGGGGGATGTGGCCAACTCGCGCGTGGCGCGGTCGGGGATCGCGGGGATGACGGCGCTGGGCGCGAAGGTGGTGTGCTCGGGCCCGCCGGGGATGGCGCCGGGCTCGCTGGCAACGCTTGGGTGTCAGGTGACGCACGACTTGGATTCGGTGCTGCCGGCGGCCGATGCGGTGATGATGCTGCGGATCCAGTTTGAGAGGGCCGAGGGGGGGGGGGAAAGCAAGCCGCCGGTGGTGGGGGCCGCGCCGAAGACCGGGATCGTCTCGGTGCATGAGTACCGCGAGTTGTACGGCATGACGGTGGCGCGGGCTTCGCGGCTGAAGAAGGGCGCGATCGTGATGCACCCGGGGCCGATGAACCGCGGGATTGAGATTGATGGGGAAGTCGCGGATGGGCCGCGGAGTGTGGTGCTGCGGCAGGTGGCCCACGGCGTGGCGGTGCGGATGGCGGCGCTGGTCGTCTGCGGTTGATAGCGATCAGAACCAGAAAACACAAGTAGGCACAGATGAAGAGCCAGAGTGCTCTTTCTTATCTGTGACCACCTATGACATCCGTGGCCAACTCACTTTCCAGCTTCCGCCGCATCGAGCCCGTCCGCCATCCCAGGATCCCCGCAACGGGACCGACGAGGATGTAAAGGAATCCCGCCAGCCCCACCATCTGCGCCGGGAGCACGCGTGAGGCGGCGACGGAAGCAAGGCCCACCAGCGCCACACCCAGGTTGTCCACAATGGCCGCGACGGTGTCGAATCGTTCGATCCGCGTGAGCTTCAGAGATTCGCGCACGCGGTAGGCGTGCAGGTACAGGACTCCGAACAGGGCGTACACGACAAAGAACCCAAGGCCGTAAAGGGTGAACAGCATTCTCAACTGGTCCGGCGTCATGGAGCTCATGCCCGCCATGGTCGACTTGGGCCCGAACCCGAGAATCGATCCGACGAACGCCAGAAACAGAAACTTCAGCGGGTAGACATAGAGCAGCAGCACAAACAGGAGCCCGGCGTTGAGCACAACCGTCGTCACATCCTGCAGCCCGTAGCGCCGGAAAAAGTGAAAGTGCTTGAACCAGAAGTGAACCAGCAGGCCGAAGCAGATCGCAAAGGCGACAAAGCCCGACATCTTGTCGGTGAGTTCGTCGAAGGTGTTCGGGACTTCCAGCGACACCACCAGCAGCGTCACCACGAACCCGAACGCGGCGTCAGAAAAGGCTTCCAGCCGCGTCACCTCGTGTCCGCGATGGACAAAGCCGTCGGGCTTGGTGAGCTTGGCGGTGAGAAGGCTTCGGAACATGACGGCGGCGAGTATACCTGAGGCGGCTTGCCGCCTTCACGAAGTACCGGAGCGGTCTGTCGGCTTGTTTGGGGATGTGTTGGTTCATTCTGGGCTTGCGATGGCACGAGTTGCGCAGAACGGCCGATAAATATCTCCTCGCGTCTGGTGTTTTCCTAGATGTGAATTAGACTTAACCCTGTACTTCCGGGTCATCACGAAGAGGAGGTTCGATGTTCAAGTACAACATTCGTTCACAGAGTCTGCTCGCGCTTTCACTGTCAGCATTTGCTGCGTGCGCTGCCGGGCAGTCGTCCGGGGCGAATAATGGCGGCGGTCCTGCTGGAGATGCGCTAAGGGCCCTGTACTCCGGCGCCAAAATCGAGTCGATCGGACCACACGATACCCGCATCCACGGTACCTACATGACTCCGGGGCTCACAGAGTCACAGGCTGCCTCAAGCTTTCTCAGCGACCATGGAGCGGTGTTCGGTGGTCCCTTGCAGTCCGGACACATCGAAACGTCCCTTCGATGGAGCGCACCTTCCCCAGACGGTGAGTTCGTCGCGTTTGCCTATCGCCAGAACATTCGCGGCAAAGAAGTGGAGGGAAGTGATATCCGAATCAAGGTCCACCGCCAGCCCTTCCCTCGCGTGGACTATGCCGCCGGCCGCTTGTCAGGAGAGCCGACTCTTGGGAGTGAAACGCCGCTGCTGAGCAGCGAAGTTGCGGGCATGATCGCGCAATCACTCAGTGGAGTGGGCGGCCTCGCGATCGAGGAGCCGCCGCAGATCGTGGCTCTGTGCGGCGATGGCGTGCGGCCAGACGCATGGTGTTGGCGCGTCCGGACACGTCAAGGTGAGGGAGCATCGGCGCTGCGTAGGACCTACTTTGTTGACACGGCCATGCCCCGCATTCTCTATGTCCGCAAGCACTTTGCGGGGTATCAGCCGCCAACGACTGGGTTGGTTGTTGCGCCGGGGACCCCCCTGCCCGATCCGAACTGTAAGTACTGCCCCTACAAGGGCCCTTCGACCCCGTTGACCTATAACACAATGCCCAACGTGTTCGTACACGCTGCGTGCAATCCAATTACTCACGGCTATTCGGATTGGAACGGCGTTTATTCGTTCGACTTCGATCCCCAGACGCAAAGTGTCGTGCCCATGAATGTGTGGTTGAGTTACACCGGGCCCGAGCAGCTGCACGTATGGACGCAACCCAATGGTGGAGGGACATCTGGGTCGCTTCAGGCCTCTGGATTCGTCCCGGTACCAGAAGGGCTGAACTTCGTGCTGGACAATGCGCTGATCCTTCCGGAGGAGAATCGAGAGGAATTTGGTGTCGCCCAAGCGGATATCTTTGTCACCGCCGGAAGGGCTCGCACGTTCTTTCGAACGTACATTTCGAATACAGCATCTTCACTCTCGAAGCAAGTATTACTGGCGCCTAACGAACCAAGCATTGCCAGGCCTCAGTATTGCGGCGCTATGTCTGACTTTGGGTCATTTTATTCCATTCAAACAGCTGCGAAATCAACGACATATCCGCGCTGGAACTGTGGATGCCTCCGGGATTCGATGAAGGCTATGCTGATACCTATAGCTATATGCTGAACGATGATCGTGTGTTTGGACGGAGTCTCAGACTTGACGGGACCAACGAGCGAAACGATCCGACGATTGTCAATCTTCAGTATCCGATTCCGCTAGGCGGCCCGACCTGTGCAGCTCATCAGGCAGGGCAGCTGCTTTCAGGTCCTTGGGTCCGCATCATGGACAGCTTCAAGGCTAACTACGGTGACGTGGCGGGGTTGGCGCGGGCGCGGGAGCTGTTCGGCCGATGGACATTGGTCACGATGGGTGGCGAGCCTCTGCCAAGTTGCCAGAGCGCGTACGGTGGAACAGTCCAAGAGGTACTGTCAGTCTCCAAGGGCGACCAAAAGCCACTCGTGTGTGCCGCGTTCGCGTTTCACGGTATCGTCCTCGACGCCTGCCCGTAAGAGGGATGTCAACAATGAAGTTCTTCAAGTCAATAGCAATTACAGCACTAGCCTTGGCTTTCCAACGTGCCTCCGGCCAGAGTTACATTCACTATTCGCTGAACTGGTCCGAAGTCGTCGAAGGCACAACTATGCCAGTCAACTCGCCCGACGGCATCCTCGAACCAGGTGAGTCCGTGCGGTTTCGAGTCTCCATCGACTTCACGCCAATCGGAACGCTCGTTCCTTACCAACCACCCGTATTCGCCCCCGTCGCGGGGCTCGAAAATGCCATTTTCGGCTTGGGCTCTACGGTCGTGCAGTCAGGCGTGGCCTGGTCTGAGTTTGTGGTCAGTCATGGATTCAGTGGCGAACGAGGAACAGCGCTCCCCCCCGGCGCTCTGGCGGGTTGCCAGGTCTTTCAGCCCTTCCCACCGCCTGGGATGAACCCCATTCCTACAGATCCTCTCCTGAATGTTTGGCAGGTGAACTGGACCCCTCCAAGCTATGACTCGCGATGGGTCACCTATCGGCTGGCTTACACGTCAGAGGGAAATGATCTCTTTGTTCGCACCGGCACTGATCCCAACGGGCACGCCACCTACGACATCGTCAGCGCACCGTTCGACCTGGGACTGCCCGTCAACATTCCAATCGTCCCGTCCCCCGGCGCGGCGGGGATCTTCGTTCTCTCTGCGATCGCAGCGGCACATCGAAAAAGACCCGGAGCGCTAACCGAAGCGGGCTCCCGAAAAGTTCGGCCCGTGCCCGACCAAAGTTCCAAGTCGCGGTTGCCTTCGGCTACTCGGTGACCTTGGTCGGGTCCTTGCCATCCTCGATCGCGGTGATCTTGTGCAGCCGGCGCGCGTGCCGCCCGCCGTCAAACGGAGTCTTGAGCCACACCTCGACGATGTTCTCGATCAGGCGTTGACCCAGCAAGTCCGCCGACAGGCACAGCACGTTGGCATCGTTGTGAGAGCGGCTGATTTGGGCGGTCAGTTCATCGTGGGCGACCGCGGCCCGCACTCCTTTGACCTTGTTGGCCGCGATGCTCATGCCGATGCCTGTGCCGCAGATCAGGAGGCCCACATCCGCCTTTCCTTGTGCGACAGCGTTTGCCACCTGCCAGGCGGGCTCGGGATAGTCCACCACCTGCCCGCCGACCTCGCCGACGAGTTGGATGGTGTGGCCTTCCTGCTTGAGGCGGTCGGCGACCTGCTTGGCGGCCGCGGCTCCTCGGTGGTCAGCGCTCATGGCGATCCGCATCGGAGTGTCCTCTAAGGTCCCAACTCGGCCAGGCGTTTACGGATCAACTCTCTCAGACGCTCTGCGGTTCGAGTGTAGACCGCTTGGGATGCACCGATGGGGTCGGGGACATCGTTCCCGTCCGGGTCCAGCAGCTTGATTTTGTCCGCGGCCGACGGGTCCATAGATCGGATTTGCTTGGCGTGCTGCGCGGTCATGGTGAAGATGACATCCGCATCTGAGATCATCTGGCGGGTGAGGCCGCGGGATTGATGATCGCCCTTGACGTCGATTCCCATCGCCTTGAGCGCCTTGGCGGATTCGGGGGTCATCGGGTCGCCATCGCCCGCGGAGGAACCGGCGGAGCGGATTTTGGTGGTCAGCCCTTCGGCGGCATCCACAGAAATGAGTGTCTTGGCGATGGCCGCGGCCATGGGGCTGCGGCAGGTGTTGCCCGAGCACACAAAGAGAATGGTTCGTTCCATGGCCTTGCGGACGGCGCGTTCGTCCAGAGCTCCTTCAGAGAGAATAGCGAAGGAGGCGCCCGCGAGGCGGATGCGGGTGGAGGGCTTGCGGAAGCGCGTGGGGCCATCGTCGATGATCAGTTCGGCCTGATCGCCTGGGGTGGTTGGGATACGTGAACCGTCGCCCCAACCCGCCGCGGAGATGCCGGGAGTGATGATGGGTACGTGTGTCTTCCACGCGGCGATGAGCAGTTCGCGTGTCGCGGCGTGATCGGGAACGCGGATGTAGAGGCTTTGGCCGTCATCAATGATGCCGGGCGAAGTGCCGAGGCGGTGCCGGATGGCGTTGAGGCGATCGGGAGGGAGTTCGACCAGGAAGGTGACGGGGCCTGGTAAGAGGGCGGACAGCAGGCGGCGCTGGAGGGGGATCTCAGGTTCAATGAGTTCAAGAGCCAGTTCGCGCGATGGGGCGTGCCAGGCGACGGGGCCGAAAGGAGCGCCCCCGCGGGAGGCGGCGGTGGCCGCGGAGAGTCTGGCGACCGCCTTGGCCGACGCGGCGTTGGCGGCCAGGCCGTAGACGGTTTCGGTGGGGATGACAACCAGCCCACCGCGGGACAAGACCCGGACGGCATCGGCGATTAGACCGGGTTGGTCAGGGTCTTTGAAGGACCTCAGGGATGTCGGGGTGGCTGGCTTCACACACCGAGTATCTATCGAACGGGGGTCTGGGGCAACGTCGGGGGTGGTTGAGAGTGCCGCGGCATCGCCCTTCCGGGTGATGAGGTAGCCGGAATCACCGGGTGGATGCCCGGTGCCACGGCCAGGGATCACCCGGCCGTATACTTAGTGGACGCGAATTGATGATCGCCGAGTGGGGGAGTGGGAACCAACCCCCGCCCGGCGAGCGAACAGAGTTGTGGAGAGGCGCCGGGGTCGCGCCTCATGCAGGTCGAGTATGGGCGTGGAAGGCCCGGCTCGCTCCGAAGTCCGGGCACCGGACCCCAGTAGTTCGCCCATTGGACCAGGAGCCTGTCATGATTTTTTCCTCTCCCCTGCCCCCTCGTAGCGCCCGGCGCGCCTTCACCCTTGTCGAGCTCCTGGTCGTCATGGCCATCATCGCGATCGTGATCGCGCTGGTGATACCGGCGATCGGCAGGAGCCGCAAGTCGGTTCAGGCCTCGGAAACCAAGTCGCTGTTGACGCAGCTCTCGAACGCAACCTCGACGTTCATGAACGATGAGCGTCGCACGCCCGGGTTCTTCAGCGAGAAGGAAATGGGTTCGCTTGAGAACGAAACGACGCGGGGGATGTCGGAGATGGAGAACATCATGCTGGACCTGTATGGGTACCAGCCGCCGACCACATCCACAACCATTACGGTGAACGTTGGGCCTACCGTCGCGCACATGCTTCCGATCGATGCGCAGCTCATCGGCGTGCCGGGTTCGGGGTCCAAGCAGTACTTTGTCCCGAACAAAAAGCAGTACGTGATTATGACGCCCGCTGCGCAGCAGGTCGGAACCGCGCCGCACACGGCGGTTGACACCGATCCCAATCAGTTGTCCGACGTTGCGGACACGTGGCGGGTCCCCATCCTCGCATGGCGGCAGGATGACACGTTTGCCGTTCGTCCGACCGTGGCAAGCGTGGGCAACGGCACCTCAGGCACTTACAAGTTTGGTGCGGCGGATTCGGGCACGAAGGCCAAGTATTACTGGGCGTCCAACGCATGTTTCCTGAAGGCTGATCGCGCCGGCAAGTACGGTAGTCTCAATCAAGCCGCCGACAGCCTCATCGGCACCTCGGCCAACGGCGCGGCATCGCTCAGCGGAATCCTGGGCAACCCGAGCGACCCATTCCGCGACCCAAGCAACCTCGCGGCAACGCCCATCGTTGCCCGAAGTTCGCGTGCACCGATCGTCTACCAATCCGCGGGTATCGACGGCATTTATCTGGGAAAGAAAGACCCCGGTGGAAAGTTCTTCAACGGCGGGGCGATTACCTACTCCACCAACTTCATCATTCCTGGCACGACCACGGGTTACGTGGACCGGGATGGCCGTCCGACCAATCACGACCTCTTGGGTGACTTTGACGATATCTTCAGCCAGGCCGGGAACTAACTCCAGCTTCCCAACTTAACTTGATCCACGTGGGCGGCTTTCGGGCCGCCCACTTGCTTTTTGGGGCACAGTTCGTCAGCCTGTTGCCGTGTTTGTCGGACACGGGGAGGTCGAGCCGGAAACCAAGCGCCAGCCGCCGCGCTCGCTTGTGGCATTGGCGGCGTTGGCAGCGGGGTTTGTGGGGGCACGATACGTGCCGGGGCTGCCCGTGGCGGTGCTGTTTGGATCGGCAGGAGTGTGCTGTGCGATCGCGCTTGCGGGCCGCGGCTGGGTGTGCAGGGTCGCGATGTTCCTGGCGGTGATGGCGTTCGGGGCGGGGTGGTTCACGATCCGCATTCTGCACCAGCCAGAGGATTCGCTGACGCGACTTGCCACGGGTGATCAGATTGTCTGCGTCGAGGGAGTCGTGCTGGATACGCCGCGGACGGTTCGCATCACTCGCGATCCGTTGAACCCGCACATCCCCGCGGGCGCGAAAACGCAGCTGGACCTCCGTGTGACCCAGCTCATCACCGAAGCGGGCCCGCAGACGGCGATGGGGAAGGTCTGGGTGCGAGTCCCGACGAAGACGACAGGGTTACAAGCGGGTGATCGAGTACGGATCACCGGGCAGTTTGACCATATTGCTTCGCCCCTGAATCCCGGCGAGCCGGAGCGGCCGTTGTGGGCGGCGCAGGAGGGGCGCGTCGGGTCGCTGAGCCTGACGGGCTCGGACCTGGTCAAGCGGCTTCTGGACCCGCCGGGGCTGGTGAACGAACTGGAAACCACCTGGCTGCGCACGCGGGCGTGGCTTCAGGATCGCGCTCACTCCATCCTGCTCGGAGATCGTGATGCCGATTCGCCGGGCCGCGCCGTGCTGGCGGCCCTTGTGCTGGGCGAAGAGGGCCGCTCACTCCGCGAGGTCCGCGGCACGTTCAACCGCATGGGCCTGGCCCACATCCTCTCCATCTCCGGCTTCCACCTGGCCGTCATGGTGAGCGTGGTGCTCCTGCTCCTTCGGCTGGCCGGCGATCTAGGCCGGGCCGAACCGCTGATCACCGCGGCCCTCGTGCTCGCGTATCTCTCGATTCTGCCCTTCAACGCCCCGGTGTGGCGCTCAGGCCTGATGGTGCTGGGGCTGCTCGGGGCCGATGCGGTGGGCCGGCGCTACGACCGGTTGACCATGCTGGGCTGGATCGCGTTCCTGCTTCTCATCTACCGGCCGATGGATGCGTGGTCGATCGGTTTCCAACTCAGTTTCGGGATGGTGGCGCTCCTGATCTGGATCGGGCGTCCGTTCCATGAGCGCCTGTTCGGAGTCAAGCTTCGGGGCACGATCGAGCCCGAGCGCGGCTGGTTCGGGTGGTTGCTCGATTCGGTCAAGAAGCTCGTCAGCACCGGCCTGCTCTGCGGGATCGCGGCCACACCTGTCGTGGCGTATCACACGGGAATGGTCAGCCCCGTTGCGTTGATCACGAGCATCTTTCTGATCCCGCCGATCACGGCGGTGCTGGTCATTGGGTACGTCGTGCTCTTGCTGGGTGTGCTGGTCCCGCCGCTGAGCGGAGTTACGTCGGCGATGCTCGGCGTGTTGTCGGAATGGACCATCGGGATGGTCCAGTGGTTTGACGCCATCCCGGGCACATCAATGCGGGTCCCACCGCTCTCCCTCGCACTGGCCATCTTCGCGACGGTGGCGATCCTGTACTGCTTCTCTCGCGGCCGCGCACGTGATCCGATCGCGTGGGTGCTGTGCGTCATCGTTTCCGGTTGGACGATCGCGGAACTCCGAATCTCGACCTCGCTCACTCCCGGCACACGCGTGCGTATCGACACGCTGGCGGTCGGTGATGGCACGTGCCAACTGATCCGCTCCGGTCGCGAGGCCCTGCTGTGGGATTGCGGCTCGCTGACGCCTGGCATCGGCGAGATGCTGGTGCCGCGGGCGGTGAGAGCCGTGGGGGGCTTCCGAGTGCGGACAGCGCTGGTAACACACCCGAACCTGGACCACTTCAACGGCCTCATCGAAGTTGCCGAGCCGCTGGGATTGGGGCTCTTGCTCGTCGGGCACGCGCTCATGGACAGGGCACAGAGCAAGCCACACAGCCCCGAGGCGTACTTGCTGGAGCAGTTGCAGAGGAAGGGAGTCCAGGTGCAAGTCGTGTGCGCCGGTGACAAGGTCGATCTAGGCGACGTCACCCTTGAGTTCATCTCTCCACCTGCGGATGCGACGTTCGCTGCCGACAACGATTGGTCGCTGGTGGCGCGGATCGTGCCCAAGGGTGGCGCACCGGATCGCGCCACACTCGCCCTCATGACCGGCGATGTCGAGGCGCCCGCCATCGACAGGTTCTCTGCGGCCCACCCGCACCTCAAGGCCCTCGTCGTCGAAGCGCCCCATCATGGCAGCGCCAAGGAAGCCGGGATCGCCCTTGTGCCGCGGCTGGCCCCGCAAGTCGTGCTGCAATCCACCGGCCTCAAGCGTGCCAACGACCCCCGCTGGCAGGCTGTCCGCGACGCGACAACGTGGTATTGCACCGCCCTGGATGGTGCGGCCTGGGTTGAGATTCGGGATGACGCCTCCGTTCGCAGCGGGAGTTTCAGAAGCGGGCTGGTACGGGTCGAGCCCCCGCCACGGCCGTTCGAGACGCGATCCAAGTAGGTCTTAACCTCCCGCGCTCCGCCTTCCACTACACTCCCCACCCATGTTCCGCTCCCGCTCCACACTCTGGCACGCCGGCATCCTCTGGACCCTTGTGGGCATCCTGGTTGTCTTCCTGGTCTACCCCATCCTGCTCACCGTCCGCGGCGGGTTCGCGGCCAATCCAGCCACCGGCGAGGGCTTCACGCTCAAGCATCTGTTCCTGATCTTCCGCGATCCGATTCTCACCGGCGGCCTGTTGAACTCCGCCAAGATCGCGATCTGTACGACCACGCTGGCGACGCTCATCGCGTTTCCGCTGGCGATTCTGGCCGCGAAGTACAAGTACCCGCTGAAGGGACTTTGGAACGCGGTGGTGCTGGTGCCCTTGATCCTTCCGCCGTTCGTCGGGGCGATCGGCGCCCGCGCCATTCTCGGCCGCGCGGGGGCGCTGAACGCGATCCTGGGGACCGATTGGGACATTCTGGGCAAGGCCAAGTTCTTCGGCGTGGTCGCGGTCCAGGCGCTTTCGCTTTACCCCATCATCTACCTCAACGCGACCGCGGCTCTTGCGAACCTCGACCCGGCACTGGATGAGGCCGCCGAAAACCTGGGCGCGGGTCCCTGGCGTCGGCTGATCCGTGTCACGCTGCCCTTGATCCGTCCTGGCCTCTTCGCGGGCGCAACCATCGTCTTCATCTGGTCCTTCACCGAACTCGGCACGCCGCTGATGTTCGACTTCTACCAGGTCACGCCGGTGCAGATCTTCTTTG
Organism: Phycisphaerales bacterium; assembly: GCA_044222485.1. Lineage (GTDB taxonomy): Bacteria > Planctomycetota > Phycisphaerae > Phycisphaerales > UBA1924 > JAHBXE01. The sequence goes on from JBGAND010000001.1 coordinate 143,698, forward strand.
GGCTGAAAGAAGTTGAAGACTCCGCCCAGCCTTACGCCCTGACGCTGGTATTGCTGGCCGCGGCCGTGGGCATGTACATCCTCGGTAAGCTCGTCTTCGGCGGCAAGGCGTACGCGATGTACTCCAAGGCCTCCCGCGCCGGCGGTGAGAAGCAGCTCCCGCGATTCGCTGGCATCCTCGCGGCGTGCGCGTTCGGCCTGGTCACGTTCCTCGCCGTCTCACCCCACATCGGTGTCATCCTCACATCCGTCACGGTCCCCGGCCAGTGGTATCGCGGCGTGCTGCCGGAGGTTTTCACCTCCGCCCACTACACCACCGCCCTCACCGCGCCCGACTCCTTCCGCTCCATCATCAACAGCCTGAAGTTCGCCTCCACGGCGGTGGTGGTGGATGTGGTTCTGGGAATCCTGATCGCATACGTCATCGTGCGGACCAAAGTCCGCGGCCGCGGCCTTTTGGATGCGCTGTGCATGCTCCCGCTCGCGGTGCCCGGCCTGGTCATGGCCTTCGGATACGTCGCGATGTCTCTGCGCTGGCCCTTCGGCAAGTCCGGGCCGCTGGGTGGCGTTGTGTCGATCCTCGGTGCGGATCCGAATCCGATCCCGCTCCTGATCGTGGCGTACTCCATCCGCCGCCTGCCCTACATTGTGCGCTCCACGGTCGCCGGATTGGAACAGACCTCCGGCGAGCTTGAAGAGGCCGCGGTAAACCTGGGTGCCTCGCGGTTCACCGCGGTCCGCCGCGTCATTGTGCCATTGATCCTCGCCAACCTCATCGCAGGCGGCCTGCTGGTCTTCAGCTTCTCGATGCTGGAAGTCAGCGACTCGCTCATCCTCGCGCAACAGCAGAAGAACTTCCCTATCACGCGGGCGATCTTCTCATTCATGGATCGATTGGGGGATGGGCCGTATATCGCCAGCGCGATGGGAGTCTGGGGTATGGCCCTGCTCACCGTCACGCTGGTTGGAGCTTCGGTCATGCTCGGGAAGAAACTCGGCTCCATCTTCAGGGTGTAAGAGTTTTCACCACGGAGAACACGGAGAGGCACAGAGAGAGCCGGGATCAGAAGCAGGAGCGGCGTAGAGAAGGCTTCCGCCATTCTCGGCGTTCGACCGGTTCACCCATTCAATCGTTCGCTCTCCCCCTCCGTGCACCCCGTGTTCTCCGTGGTGAAAACTCCTATAGTCCCTCATGAAGATCTTCCGCAAAATCCTGCTCATCGGCGTCGGGCTCGTTGTCCTCCTGTTCGTCGGCATCCTGGCCGCCGGCATCATCTTCATCAACCCCGCGGCCCGCAAAGGTATCGAACTGGGGGCCAACAAGGCCCTGGGTGTCCCCACCACGCTCAAGTCCGTCAACGTCGGTATCTTCTCCGGCAAGTTCGGCATGAGCGGCCTGAACGTCGGCAACGCCCCGAGTTTTCCCAGCGACCACTTCCTGAACCTGGGTGAGGCCCGCGTCGCGGTTTCGATCTCATCGCTCAATAAAGACGTCATCGAGCTTCCCGAGTTTTTCATGGACAACCTGGATGTCCGGCTCGAACGTCGCGAGGGCAAGTCCAACTACCAGGTGATCCTCGACAACATCGCCAAGCTCAGCGGCCCGGCCAAGCCCGGGGACAAGCCCAAGCCAGCCCCATCGACCGGCAAAGAGAAAAAGTTCATCGTCAAGCAGGTCACGCTCCGCAACATCACGGTTCACGCCGACATGGTGGACCCGACCATCCCCGCGCTCTCCCAGCTCGCGGCCGTGACGGTGCCGATCCCGGAGATCAAGCTCCAGAACGTCGGCCAGACCGGCACCGGCGTCGGCGGCTCGGGCGTCACCGTGGCGGAGCTCTCGAGCATCATCGTGCAGGCGATCATGGCCGCGGTCGCGGAAAAGGGCGGCGTGTTGCCGGAGCAGTTCCTGGCCGACCTCAAGTCGCAGTTGGGCAGCCTCGGGGGCCTCAAGGGTATCGCGGCGAGTTTCATCACCGACTTGAACGCTCCCGGCAAACCTCTGGGTGAGCAGTTCGGCGCCTCGGTTCAGGGGCTTGGAGACAAGACCAAGTCCGACCTGAACAAGGAACTCGACAAGCTCGGCCCCGGCGGTGCCGCGGCCAAGGATGCCGCGGGCAAGGCTATCGACCAGGTCACCGACAAGCTCAAGGGCCTCCTGCCCAAGCCCAAGGAAGAGCCCAAGCCCGCCACGCCGCCGCCCGCCCCCACAGGCAACCCCAAGTAAGCCTGCCAAACTGGCAATGGCATTGGGTGGTGGCGGACCTCCGGGACGCCATGGGGGCTTTTCAACTCGCCCGCCAACCCACCGCGCAGGCACCTTGGTTGCATAAGGAACTCCCAAGGAGTTCCCATGTACATTCCCAGCGATCTCGTGCGCCCGATCAGCGATGAACTGTCTCGCCCGGCTCCGACACCTGCTCCCTCGCCCGCGGATTCGGACATCCTTGACGCCTATTCGCGGGCGGTGATGGGTGTAGTCGATTCCATCGGCCCCGCGGTCATCGGGGTGTCGGGTCGTCACACGTCTTGGCGCGAGGAAGACCAACCTCGCGGCGGCTCGGGGTCCGGCGTGATTCTCTCGGCCGATGGCCTGGCCATCACCAACAGCCACGTCGTCGGGGGGCGCGACAAGCTGACCGCGACCACGCGCGATGGTGACCGTATCGACGCCACGCTCATCGGCGATGACCCGGCGACCGACCTCGCGTTGATCCAACTCACGTCGCGCGACCTGCCCTTCGCGCCCCTTGGTGATTCCAAATCTCTTCGCGTCGGCCAACTCGTCATCGCCGTTGGCAATCCCTTCGGCCTGCATTCGACCGTTTCGACCGGTGTGGTCAGCGCCCTGGAGCGTTCCCTCCGCAGTCCCGGCGGCCGGCTGATCGAGGGCATCATCCAGCACACCGCACCCCTGAACCCCGGCAACTCCGGCGGCCCCCTGGTTGACTCCAAGGGCCGAATCGTCGGCATCAACACCGCGATCATCGCCATGGCTCAGAGCGTCGGGTTCAGCGTGCCCAGCGCGGTTGCTTCGTGGGTCAAGGATGAAATCCAAGCCCACGGGCGAGTGCGGAGAATCTACCTCGGCATCGCCGCGGCCCAGGCGCACATCGACCCCCGCATCGCCCGCGAACTGGACCTGCTGAACGACTCAGCCGTCGGGGTCCAGGGTGTGGAGTCTGGCAGCCCCGCCGACCGCGCGGGGATTCGCCAGGGAGACCTGATCGTCGAGATCGAGGGGCGCCTCGTCGCCGGCATCGACGATCTGCATCGGGCACTGGCGAAGACCGCGAGCGAGTCAATCACCCTGGCGATCATCCGCGGCGGGCGCAAAGTTGAGGTCTCGGTGCCTATTGCGACCAAGGCTTAGGGGCGAATCCCCCGAGCGCAGGCCTCAGCAACCCGAACACTCAGTCATCGCGCAAGCCATGGGCCACGGTCCCGCTGCGCTGACCGTCGGAGATTTCGCCATGGTGTTCATTGCGTGCGTGATCGCGTGTTTGGCTCAGATTCCCGCCGCGCCGATCAACTATTGCGACTCCGTGGTGATCAACCAGACCCGGGCCGCACTGGCCGACCTCAAGACCTCGCTCCAGGTTCACCAAGGCAATTCCGGCATCACCGCGGTCTATCAGGGAACCGTCTCTATCGAAGGCCACATGATGCACCCGGGGGACCTCCGCACCGTCCCCGCGAGACTGGAACTGACCGCCGATGCGAGCGGCATGTCGGTGCGGGAGATCTCCGGACCCGACGGTAAGGGTCCGATCGAGACCACACTGATCAACCGCGGCCGCGTTGCGGAGCAATCCGCTCAGGCCGCGCCGTTCAAGGAATCTCCGCCAGACAGGGCGCCCAAGGCCGCGGCCGATGCCGCCTGCTGGCTTCCATCCACGATTCTACAGACCGCGCTCGATGCTGCGCCTTCATGCCGACCGGGTCCGGCCATTGATGACCATGGGCAAGCACTTTCGGCCGTGACGTTCGCGGATGTCGCGGGCCGCGCATGCACGCTGCTTCTTGATCCCGAGCATCGGGTAGCCCGGATCGAGTCCCTCTCCGCCCACGCTCGGCTGGGCGATGTCTGCAACTGGACACAGTTCAGCGACTGGGACCAGGTCAGCGGCGCGGCCGTCCCCCGCAAGCTTTCTCGATTCATCGTGGAGAGCGCCGCGACGATTCGGTACGACCTCTCACTGGTGAGTGTCACGCTCGGTTCCGTCCCGGGCTTCACCCTTCCAGAGAATCGGCAGGCAGACATCCCCTCCTGGGGCCAAACATCCGCGCCGGAGCTTGAGTACATCCAACTCGCACCGACGCTGTGGTCAGTCGAGGTCGCGGCCTCCAACTCGCGCATCATGGTCATCGAGCGCGAGAAGGATCTGGTCCTCCTGGACGCACCAGACGATGACACCGTCTGCGGCAGCCTCATCGCCGCATTCAAAGCCCGCTTCGCGGACAAGCCGATCGGGCTGGTGAGCTTCAGTCACCACCACCCGTCACCCTCGGGCGGACTTCGAGCCTTGGCCGCAAACGGCGCGACGATCTTCGCCCCCGCCGCACTCGAACCCCATATCCGCGGCCTGCTTTCGCGGCCAACATCTCTTGGCTCTCCCGCAGTCGCCGGTCCGGCAAACCCATCGATCAAGACCTTCGAGCACCAAACCACGATTGAAGCGGGCGAGGCCACCGTCCAACTCATCGACATCGCCGAGAAGTCTGCCCACGCGTTCAGCTACGTGGTCTTCTACTTCCCTGAGCAGGGGATTCTGGTGGAAGATGATCTGGGCTTCTTCCCCACCGAGGGTGCCGCCCGGGTGAGCCCGCGCCTGGTCGGGTTGGTCGATGCCATCGAAGCCCTGCACATCGAGCCCAAGCACGTGATCCAGGGTTGGCCGGTTCGCAACGCGCGCCGCGATGTGGATTGGAGTGTGGTGGCGGACTTGGTTCACGCCGAGCGGGACAAGAAGAAAGCCGGAGGCAAGTAGCGACTAGCGTCTCGCCGGAGCGGGCTTTATGACGCCGCTCAACGTGGTCACACTCTGGCGTGGCAGCACCAACTTGAACGGCCCGCGTCCGTCGTAGATCGACTTCGGTGTGGCCACGCACTGCTCGGTCGATGAAGACCGCACGCCGTCAAACTCGACAAGGTGACCCATCGGCACCGCGGCGAGTTCGATCGTCACCTCAGTGTCCGAAGTGCCTTGGTTGATCAACACTACCGTGAGAGCCCTGCGCTCTTGCTCTAAGTAGGCACTCACGAGGGTTGTCGAATTGGGCGATGGCACTTGCAGCCGCACCGCTCCCGGACGGATGAACTTTGCAAACTGCTTCAGTGCCGCGTACTTCGGCGTCGGTGCATCAAGCGCCATGAGCGCGAACTCATCGGCCTGCGGGTCGGTGATCGCCCAGTACAACCACGCCGCGCACCCACCATCGACCAGCGCGTGATGGATTGACGCGGCCAGCGCCAGCCCGCCGCGCGGGTGCTCTTTGGAACCAAGCCACGACGGGTCTTCGCCCGAAGTCTCTGTCATCCACAGCGGCTTGCCCAGCAACGCGGCTCTGTCGTGCAATGACATCCAGGGCCCGGCGATCCCACCCGAGACCTCACGCGGTTCCCCGTGAACGTTGACAATGTCGAGCCCGCCAAGGGCTTCTGAGTCCTTTGAGAACGCATCGAGATACCCGGGCAGCCGCGACCCATCCGCCATGTCTTCCGGCGCCATCAACCTGGCTTTCACATTCCACTTGCCGAACGCCGCGCGCACAGCCTTGGCTGTTTCCACCATTTCAGCGGGTGTGTAGATACACGAGTCATACGTCTGCACAAACAGCGGCTCGTTCTGAATCGACAGCCCGTACACCGGCGCGCCGTAGGTCTTCTCAAAGCCCAGGCAAGCCGCGGCACAGAACTTGGCAAAGTGCTCGCGCCGGTCCCCACGCAGCCGCCCGCCCTTGATGGTCGCGTGGTTGTCCTTCATCCACGCGGGCGGGCTCCACACCGTGAGCATGACTTTGAGCTCCGGGTGCGATGCACGCATCTGGCGAATGAAACCGGCCGGCGGCTCAAACGCGGCCATATCGAACTTGGCGAGGTCCAGCGTCCCCACATCCAAGTCTTCATTGATCTGCGTGGCCGGAGGCAGCGCCAGCCGGATGATGCTCACACCCAGATCGTCGCCGATGGCCCTGGCAAACTCCGGCTTGGCATACAGCTCTCGAACGGCAGGGATCCACGTGCCCGTAGCGGTCGCGCCGATGCCCTCGATCGTCTGACGCGTGTTGGTTAGGCCGATCACGATCACGCGCGGTTTGGAAGGCTGCATGAGCAAAAGGCCCATCGCTCCAAGCGCGACCGCTCCGATCATCGCAAAGATGGGTGGAGCTCGCATGCGGCCTACTCCCCAAGGATCTCCGTGCAGGCCTTCATGGCCGCGGGCTCGGCTTTGTGGATGGATGCGAAGTCGGGGATCTCCATGACGGGCATCTTCAGGGACTCGCGCACCTTGGCCGCCAGTTTCTCGCGGATGGGCAGGTTCCGGGATTCACTCTCCGCTAGAAGCGTCTCCATCCTCTGGCTGAGAATGAAGTCGAGCAGCACAGCGGCTTCCTTGGGGTGTGGGCCGCCTTTGACCAGCCCAGCGGTGTTGGGGATCGGAAGCGTTCCGGTGGGTAGCTGCTTTGCTGGACCGGAAAAACCAAAGTTCATATAGATGTCCCACTTCTCGCGTTTCCCGGAGATCACATCGTCGGAATCAGTCAGCCCAAGGTCGATATCGCCTTGCGCGACCGCGCGGACCACCGCCGAGTTCCCGTCGTAAAGCCGGACACCGTTCTGGCGAAGCCCCGTGAGCCAGGCTCGGAAAGCCTCCTCCCCGCTGGACGCCAGGAGCCACGCCATATGGCCACGTGTAGTTCCAAACTGAGGTCGGGCCATTCCGACCCGACCCTTCCAATGCGGGTATGTCAGGTACTCAAGTGACTGAGGCATGGTCGAAATGGTGCTGTCCCGAAACGCCCACACCATCACCCGCGCCCGCAGCGCAAATCCCCACCACAACGCATCCGGCGAACTCAACCCCGCCGGCCACTTCCCACCAAAGTCCTCCTTCAACGCCTTTGGCGTTGAAGGGGTCAACAGCCCCTCTTCGGCAAGCTTCATTGTTCCCAGCGGCTCGTTAGACCACCACACATCCGCCCGTGGCCGGTCTTTCTCCGCGATCACACGCTGCACCAGCCCCGTGGTCTTAGTCGCCTCCGTGTCACCCACGATCAGCAGCTTGATCCCCGTCTCCTTCTCAAAGAGAGGCTTGATCTCGCGAAGGAGATAGTCATCGCAACTGGTGTAGAGAACGACCTCCGGGCCTTTCGTGCGCTCGCAGCTCGCCAGCAGCAACGCGCAGGCCGCGGTCGCACACATGAGAACGGAAACGATGCTGATGAATCGAGTCACTGGGCCGCGCCCGGACCTCAAGTTCACTTCGGGTCCTTGGCGGGAGCGGTCGTCTCCGCCGGCTTGGCCTTGCCCTTGGCCTCAAGGCGACCAAAGTAGTGCTTCACCGTCGGCTGTAGCTCCTTGGAAACCTCGTTGTGCGTGATCGAGTCGGTCGCGGCCTTGTTCGCGGCTTCAACGGCCGCGGTGTACTCCGCCGTGGATTCGCCCCGCACCTGGTCACCCTGCACCACCGTGCTGCCGATGATCGGGCCGCCACCCTGCTTGGTCGGGCTCTTGACCTTGCTGACGTTGACCGGCGCATCAATCTGGTTCGGGTTGGCTCCGCCGCCGGATTGCCCCGGCCCGCCCGTGCCGCTGCCGAACTTGCCCTGCGACTCGCCGGCGCGCCAGGGGCTTTGCTTCTCAGACATCGCCAGTTCGCCCTCACCCTCACCTTGGCCGTTGCAGTTCCCACCCTTGCATGCGCCGCCCATCTTGGCCAACTGCTTCATCGCCTCATCCATGGCGGCATCCATCGCCTCCATGTCTTTGTTCATCATTTCCATCTCCGAGAGCTGGCCGGCCATCGCGGCCGCGGCCTCCATCGCCTGTTGGTTCATTCCTTCCTTGCCCGAACCCTTGGCCATCTCCCCCATCTTCTCGCCCATGCCCTCGCACTGCTTGCGAGCACCCTGCTGGGCCTGCGCCGCCTTCATCAGGTCCTGCTTCTGCTGCTCGGTCATGTCCTTCATCTGGTCCAGGGCCTTCTTCATCTCCTCCGAGCTGCTCGCGGCCTTCTGGGCCTGCTCCTTGGACATACCGGCCTGCTGGAGCTGCTTTTCGAGCTCCGACTTGTTCTTGGCCAGCTTGTCGAGCTGCTCGGCCAGCTTCTTCATCTGCTCCTGGGCCTTGGCCTTGTCCTCTTGCGACAATGAGTTGTCGCCCATCTTTTTGGAGAGCTCATCCAAGGCCTCTTCGGCCTTCTTGAAGTCACCCTTCTGAAGAGCCTTGGAGACCTGGTCCATCGGGCCGGGCCCCGGCTGCTTGATCTGCTTCATCGCCTGCTTGAGCGCATCCAGCTGCTTGGCCTTGTCGCCCTGCTTCATCGCGCCCAGCTTGTCAACCTGGTTGGTGAGCTTCTTGACGGCCGCGCGGCGGATTTCGTCGGCCGAGAGCGGCGTCTTGGATTCGCTGGCTTCAGCGGTCGCCTCATCGGCCTTCAGGTCAACCTTGGCCTGCTTGAGCATCTCCTCGAGCTTCTTGTCATTGGCGGCAACCTCGGCCTTGACCTCGGTGATCTGTGCTTCAGCTTCCTTCTTGGCCTCGTGCTTCTTGAAGTGGCCCAGCACATCCCAAGTCGGGACGGCGAACCACAGCACGAGCATCGCCAAGGCCAGAGCCAGCGGCACCGGCCAGAGCTTTGGCGCGGCGTACGGGATCGCTCGGCGGACATCGACCTTCATCGCCTTCTCGCGGGCGGTCTCAACGACAACCTGTGCCCAGGCGTCCGGGTTCGAGGAAACGCACATCGCCGTGCTGAGGGATTCGCGGAGGTCCGCCCGTTCATCAAGCTCGCGGGCGACACTGATCCCCTTGGCCCGCCGGATCAGGCTCCAAGTCACGGAGCCGAGCACGCCCGCACCCAGCGCGATCGCGGCCAAGCGCAACCAGTCACCGGGGAAGTCGATCACAACACCAAAAATGCGCTGGGCCAAGAGCGTCAGAATGAGAGCCATGACCGCGGCGGACAGCGTCACCGCCAGGGTGTGGAAGATGTCGCTTACAAGGAGGCGCCAGGCGGCGAGCTTCAGGACGCGGCGGATCTCATTCATGGTCGAACTCCCGACAATTTCGCTGCACGATTGTACGGTTCGGCTACCCCGGGGTTGCCCCGATCAGTTGGACGCCCCATGATGGTCAACGGTTCGGTCACTGGTTTGTAACACCTTGGGGCCCGGAATGTTCGGAATTCCCTATACCAGGCAGGATTGGATCGACCGAGAGGTCGCCCAAACTGTTACTTGGGACCTCCGGGGGCACCGATTCCACATCTTTTTCGGCCTGATGTGGTGCGGGCTGGTGGCCGGGCCCATCAGTTGGGTCGAATTCGCTGGGGTCGGTCTGGTCATTACCTGCATCGCCCGGGCCTGGTACATCCACCGGACATGGAGGTCCTTTGGTTGCCACCCCCAGCTCTGGGCCATGGCTATCTGGGCGGCTTGGCAGTGGTGGTCGGTTTCCTGGAGCCCGGACCCCAAGCACGGGTTGTGGGAGTTGGGCAGCAACCGCTGGACGTGGTCGTTGTGGTTTCTGTGGACCATCCTGCCGCGGCGGTCGTGGCTGATTACGGCGGTCATTGTGAGCTTCTTCTGTGCGAACTTGGGCCAGTTGGTTCAGGCGGTCGGGATCCACATCCCGGCAATAGAGTTTCCCAAGGCGCCGGATCGGAACGCGGCGTGGTGGCAGCCGGTGGTGGGGGGGTCGATGTTGTGTGCGGCGCTGGGGCTGCACTTGCCGGCCGCGGCGATGGGGACGGGGCGGCAGCGCTGGTTTGGCCTTGCGGGTAGTGCGATTACGTTGATGGGGATTTTCGCGACCGGGACGCGAGGGGCATGGATTGGGGCGGCGCTGCTTGTCGCGATCGTGCTCGCGGTCGCCGTGGTGAGATGGACACTTCAGGGCGAAGGTCGCTCGGGTAAGCGCATCGGTCTATTGGTTGGCGCGCTCGTGGTGACGACGGGAGTGGCGTGGGTGATCGCCGGCGATGGGATCATGCGCCGGTACCGACTGGGGCGCGCAGAGGTTGCCCGCGCGATCGACAACCACGACTACGCGTCGGACACCGGCGCACGAATCCTGATGTGGCAGTGGGCAATAGAGGCGATCAAGACTCACCCCGTCCGCGGCATCGGCGCGGGGGGCTTCAACGAGTGGGTCGTCGCGGAAATGCACAAGCGCGGCGAGGATAAGGATGTGGCCTACATCCACCGACACGCGCACAGTACGTACCTGCATATTGCAGCGACGACGGGGTTGGTTGGGCTCGGTCTTTGGTGTACCGCGATCGGGATGGGGATCTGGGGCGGGTTTCGAGGGATGAAGGATCGGCTGGGCACCTACGCCGCGGGCCCGGCGTTTGGGATCATCGGGCTCATGCTCGCGGGGATGTTCGACGTGATTCAGTTGAACGTGCAGACGTCAGCGCTGTTGGCGGTGTTGATGTCGCTGACGATTTGGCCGCGGCCGAAGGAGTGGTCTCAATCCCCCGAAATCGACTGCGGCCCGCCCTTGCCCGCGACGCGCTCCATGTAGCCCTTGCCCTTGCGCTCGTACTTGGTGAATCCGAGACGCTCAAGGTTCTTGTTGCTCATCCGCGACTTGTTGGCAGAGAGTGCCAGGCCCAGGTTTGGTGCCACGATCGCGCGGCGCACGGGCTCGCCGGTCTCGGGGTCCTTGGTCAAGGGCTCCGCCTTGATGGACTGCATGTACTCAAAGGTCCGCCCGGTGGGTGTGCCTTTTTTGTCGAGAACTTCGTAGACGTAGGTTGGCATGTTTGTGCTCTCACACTGGCCATGCAGAGCCATGACCAGTGCCACCAGAATCAAGCTCCCCCGAACGACCTTCCACTCTCCAAGTCAACCAGCATCCACCCCGTCGCCTTGCACAGGCGTTGCAGCACCGGCCAGGCGATGTCGTCATCGCTCACGCTCACCATCGCTTGGTTGACCTCGTCGGCCGCGGCCGGAAACTCCATCACCATGCCCGGTCCCCACAACACTTCCATACCGGTGTTTCGCTTGGAGCCGTCGGGCGCGGTGTTGTAGTTGGCCAGCGTCGCGACCACTTCCTTGCGCGGACCCAACGGGTTGATGGTCGCATCGCCCTTGGTCGCGGCTGGACGGGTGAGCACGAGTTGACGTTTCTTGGCCATGCGGTGTAGGCGTGGTAGGGGAGTGGGTTACTTCTTGTCGCGGGGCGTTTTCTTCTCGGCCTCTGCCTCAGCCTCTTCATCCTCGCGTTCGGCCTTCTCTATCAACTCGGCCGCGACGCTGACCAGGCGGCCCAGGGGTACTGGCTTCTGAAGATATTCATCGACTCCGAGGGATTCGGCGTACGCCTGGTGCCGCTTGCCCTCGTTGGCCGTCACCATGATGACGATCGGGCTGTCTTCGTGGCCCTTGATCTTTTCCAGGGCGAGGAAACCCGAGCGACGGGGCAGCATCATGTCCAGGATGACGATGTCCGGCGGATCCTCAAAGCAGATGCGGACGGCCTCGTTGCCGTCGGTCGCAAGCTGCGTGGCCGCGCCCTCGGCCTGGAACGCCGCATCCATCGATTCCAGCACATCGCGGTCGTCATCGACGATCAGGACTTTGACATCATCCAGGCGGCCGGACATAGGCATCTCCAAGAGCCGGCGGTGGCTCAACCGGGCTTCACAAGTCTATTCGGTCCATCGAGGGTGCGGGCCGGTGCTTCCTGACCGGGACATGGGACGCTACGAGAGCCGCGAGTGCCCGGTTTCCAGCAGGGTCCGTGCATCGCGAATGCTGTGGTCCTTGATTCGTTCCAGGTCCTGGTCCGTCGTCCAGGGCAGGAGGCGGATCTTTTCCAGAAGGGAACCCGGGAACGGCTTCTGAAGTCGTTCGTGCCGCGGGCGGCTGCGCCAGATGCGGTGCATCCAAAGGTACTGCTCGGGGGCCAGGTGGATCATCTTCTCAATGGCCCGCCGATAACGCGCGGTCAGGTAGAAGAGTGGGTCGGGGTGGGTCGCCCAGTCTTCGGGTCCGAAGTCGTCGGTGACCTCCAGGGAGTACCCAAGTAAGTCCGGGTCGCACGTTTCGCTGATGGGCCGCCGCCGGGCGAAGCCGCAGACCACCCGGGCGCCAATCTGCATGGCGAGCAGGCCGATGGACTTGTAGGTCGAGGTCAGCCGGTTGAAGTAGGGGACGAACACGCCGCGGTCTCCGCCGTTCTGGTCCGCGACCAGCCCCAGTGGGGCCCCCGCGGCCGCCAACACGGGCAATCTGCGCACCACGCCGAACTTGTCCACCAACTCCAGTCCGCGGCGAGAGCGTGTGCCGCGGACCCAGCGATCAAGCGCTGGGACATCCAGCGGGCGATAGACCGCGTGCATGGGGAAGCCCAGGAGGGCGATGGTGTATCCCAGGATCTCCCAGTTCCCCACGTGCCCGGTGATGAGCACGGCGGGGCCGGACTTGATGAGGGATCGGAGTCCTGGTCCCAGGGGGCCGGGAGTGATGTGGCGGGCCCAGCCATCTTCGGTGAGCATCCGCTGCACATAGGCGAACTCGGCCCCGAACATGAAGAAGTGCTTGATGCTCCGCAGGGCGACATCGTCTACCTGCTCAGGGCTGTACTGAGGGAAGGCCGCGGCCACGTTGCGGCGGGCTCGCTCCATATGGCGGGGCTGGAGGCGGGCGTAAACGCCTCCGAGCGTTTGAGCCGTGTTTCGCGAAACGCGGAGGCTGGGGACGGAAGCGACCGCAACACCGACGCGGGCGGCGAGGTACTTGGAAGTCTGAAGAGAGTCGAGGATGGCGCTTCGGAGCTTGTTCATGGAAGGGCTGAAATGAAACACAGCCGGGCGGGGCCCGGCTGTGTGAGGGTCGCGTTGATCTTATTCCCTTAGCGGGAGCCGGCCCGGCGCCCGATCAGCGTGTAGAAGCGGTTCTGGTTGAGCACGGGGAGCGACGTGGCGGCGGCGGCCTCAAAGAGCTTGTCGTACTTCTGGGCGATGTCATTGAGCCGCATGTAGTTCCGGACGATGGGCTCGGGGTCGCTGACACCCGGAGGCGGGGGCAGGACGGGGCGGTCACCCAGGATCAGGAAGTCGACGTTGCCGTTCAGGTCTTCGACGGTCTTGCCGCCCCAGGCATTGATCATGGCCTTGATGTCTTCAGCCCCCTGGGGATTGGGTGCGCCGTTGCCGGTGGGATCGAAGTTGCCGTACACCAGGAACGTGTAAACCTTGTTGGGGTCGTAGACCGCGTTGGCGATGACATCGCCGCGGACGATCGGATTGCCCTTGACCTCAGAGGTCATGCGGCAGGTCGACGAGGTTTCGCCGACGTTGATGACTTCCAGCGTGGCCTTGGGAGCCGGATAGTTGCCCCGGGCGTCGAGCTTGATGGCCGTCGCGTCGCTGTAGACGGCAAAGGACATGCCCAAGATGACCTTGGCGTCGCGGCCACGGCTGATGGTCACATTTCCCGTGGTTTGGTTGATTGCGATGATGTCGCCATCGACGAGGGTCTGCTCGCCGCGGGGCTTGAGGATGTCCTTGGTTTTGTCGGCCTGGAGCTTGGCGATGCGGTCCTTGAGGGCGAGGTTTTCATCCTCGAGCTTGTGGACGCGCTCGTTGAAGGAAGTGGTGGTTGAGGCGAGCAGTTCGCGGACCTTCTCGATTTCGCGGTCCATGAACTCCTTGGACTTGTTGGTCGCCTCGCGGTAGGCCTCGACCTCGCCCTTGTACTTGTCGATATCGCCGTTCATGGCTTGAACGGTCTTGTTGTGAGAGTCCTGGAGCTTTTTGGTCCGCTCGACTTCGTTCTGCATGTCCTGTTGGGCGGTGGTCCGGGCGGCATCGGCCTTGACGACGCGGTCGTTCAGGGCCGCGATTTCGGTCTTGAGGCTGGCGACGGTGCTCATGAGTGTCGAGCTGGTGATACCGGCCTCATCGAGCTTCTTGTTCAGGTCGGTGACCGAATCCGTCGGCGAGCCGCTGACGCGGCTCATCGTGGTCTGCATCGAGTCGGCGAGATAGCCGACGACCGACCGCTTGGGCGACCCGTTCTTGGCGGCATCCTTGATGCGGCCGATCTTGTCGCTGGAGCGCTCGTCGGGTTTGACGAAGTCTTCGGTGTCGGAGATCATCTGGCCCAGGTTGCGGTTGGCCGCCTGGTACTTGCTGAGGAAGACGATGGTCGTGATGAACAGTGCCAGAGAGGCCACGCCCAAGATCGCCACCGTGATGACAAGACCGCTGCCGCCGCTGCTTCGAGAGGCCATAGAGATAGCTCCGATTCCAAACCAGTGTCCGTCCGGGGACTTCCAGTCCTCGAACTACGGGGGTCCGACCTTAGGCCGGGGCGGGGCATCCGGGCCAGCACGCGGCGACGATCCATGCCAATCAGCCCATGCCGACCACCCCGCCAACCGACTCCATACGCCCTCGCGCTGGACGGGGATGCACGCCACGACCCGTGCAGTGTCGCGGAATCGGGGGCGTTCGTCAAGGGCGGTAATGGCAAAGGGGGGACTGGGGGGGAACTGGATGCAGCCGGGGTCTAGTCTGTACCGGCTCGCGGGCCCATATCTGGCCTTGGTATCCGATGAACCCCTCAGGCTTCCAGCTTCCAGAACCGCTCCGACCCTTTGAGGGGTTGCAGACGGTCCTTTCGGGTGAACTTCGGCAACTTGACGAGCTATGTGACCGGTACAACGAAGAGAAGGGGGCTGGTAGGGTTCTTCCCAACGCTGCAGAAGCGCTGCGGGTCGAGCTGACTTACCACTCCAACGCCATTGAGGGCAACACGCTGTCTTTGCGCGAGACCCAGTTGGTCACGCGATGGCCTTCGACTCCGCCCGCAACCAAACCGTCCTCTTCGGCGGCGCTGTGGGCCCCAACTTCAACGGCGAAACCTGGACCTGGGACGGAACCCGCTGGAAGCAGTACACCGGTTCGGGCCCCTCCGCTCGATACGACCACGCCATGGCCTACGACTCGGTCCGCGGCGTCACCGTCCTCTTCGGCGGCATCACCGATCCCGGCATCACCCCCAACGGTGAAACCTGGGAATGGAACGGCACGACTTGGACGCAGCGCATGGTCAGCGGCCCCTCCGCCCGCCGCCAACACACCATGGTCTATGACTCCGTCCGCCACGTCACGGTTCTCTTTGGCGGATACAACGACACGTCCGGAACGACCAGCGCCGAAACCTGGGAATGGAACGGCACGACATGGACACAGCGGGTCGTGTCCGGTCCCTCCCCAAGACGCCTCCATAGCATGGCCTACGACTCCCTGCGCCACACCGCCATCCTCTTCGGCGGCTATACCACCGGCCCCAACGTTGACACCTGGGAGTGGAACGGCACCACCTGGACCCAGCGCATCATCAACGGCCCTTCGCCGCGCTGGGGCGCGACCATGGCCTTCGACTCCGCCCGCGGCGTCACCGTCCTGTTCGGAGGGACCGATGATGGCCTCTCGCTCAGCAGTCAGACCTACGAGTTCAACGGAACCACGTGGACGCTACGAACGCAACTTGGCCCCATCCCCCGCGCCCAAGCCACGATCGCCTTTGACTCCGCCCGCGGCAAAATGGTTCTCTTCGGCGGCTATATCAACGAAACCGACAACGATGGCCAAGTCTGGGAGTATGCCGCTCCCACCACCCCTACCTGGACGCAGCGCACATTCACCAACCCCTCTGCACGCCAGTACCCCGCCATGGCCTACGACTCTACCCGTGGCGTCACGGTCCTCTTCGGCGGCAGCAGCGACACGTTCCACGGCGACACCTGGGAGTGGAACGGCACCACCTGGTCCCTCCGCGCCACGACCGGACCCTCGCCGCGCCACGCCCACGCCATGGCCTACGACTCCGCCCGCCATGTCACCGTTCTCTTCGGCGGCGGCCTCACTGCCACCACACTCAGCGGCGAAACCTGGGAGTGGAACGGCACCGTCTGGACCCAGCGCATCGTTGCCGGTCCCTCGCCCCGCATCCTCGCCGCCATGGCCTACGACGCCGCCCGAGGCGTGTGCATCATGCACGGCGGCTCGGTCAGCAACTCGGTGGTCAGCGGCGAAACCTGGGAATGGAACGGCTCTGCATGGACTCAGCGTCTTGGCGCGAACCCCGGCCCGCGCCACGGCGCCGCCATGGCCTACGACTCCGCCCGTGCGGTGTCCGTGCTTTACGGCGGTGTCACCAGTTTCAACCCCGTCACCTTCAGCGGTGAAACCTGGGAATGGAACGGTTCGGCCTGGACCCAGCGCCCCGTCGGGGCGCCCATCCCTCGCACGTTCCACGCCATGGCCTACGACGCTGCCCGCCACACCACCGTCATGTTCGGCGGCTTCACCGATGGCGCCGTCTTCAATAATGACTGCTGGGAATGGAACGGCGCGGCGTGGACTCCGCTGCTCATCGCCGGCCCGGCACCCCTCGTAGGCCACGCCATGGCGTTCGATGCCGCCCGCGGCACCACCGTCCTCTTCGGCGGCGCCCATCCCGGCTCTATTTACATGGACCAAACCTGGGGCCTCTCCGGAAGCTGCTACGCCAACTGCGACAACTCCACCGCCCCTCCCGTCCTCAACGCCAACGACTTCCAGTGCTTCCTCAACAAGTTCGCCACCCAAGACCCCACCGCCAACTGCGACAACTCCACCGCGCCGCCCATCCTCAACGCCAACGACTTCCAGTGTTTCCTGAACAAGTTCGCCGCGGGATGCCCGTAACCCGGCGAGCACATTGAACCGCACACGACGATGCATGATGCGGCACTGAGGCGCAGGAGGCGTGGTTCACACACCTGATCCGAATCCGAGGGGCGCAAGTTCAACACGAATCCCTTGCATGAGCCAAGTTCGGAGGTAAGCTCTTACCGAGGAACCCCATGAACACCCGCTCAAGCCTGCTCTCCACCATCGCGTGCTGCGCGCTGTGTTCCGCGGCCGCCGGACAGTCATGTTCTTGGACTAGCGCTGCGCGCGCACCGGGCTATTGGGGCTACACCGGCGCCATCGCCTACGACACGCAGCGCGGCGTGATGGTGCTCCTGCAAAACGACAACCCCGACGGACCCACCGCCGTCACCAGCGAGTGGAACGGCACCGGCAGTTGGACCTTCGCATTTGTGTGGGCCCGCCCGGCACCGTCGGGCACGCGATGGCCTACGACGAAGCGCGCGGGCGAACGGTCTGTTTCGGCGGATCTTCCTACAGCAAGGGCGTCGGCTACCAGTTCTACAACCAAACCAACGAGTGGGATGGCCACGTCTGGCATTACCCCCACAACGGTTCGGGCACCGCTCCGTCCCGACGCAGCGGTGCCGTGATGGCCTACGACTCTGTCCGTGCTCGCATCATGCTTTATGGCGGGGGCTCCGAGATCGGTCAACCACTCGGCGACCTCTGGGAGTGGGACGGCGCTACCTGGACCGACCGAACCTCTCCCGGCAGCCCCGGGCTCGCCTACGACTCCAACCGCGCCACTCTCGTGCTCGTCAACAACTCTCAAACGTGGGAATGGCCCAGCGCCTCCCAAGTCTGGACGCTCCGCGCTTCCGGATCAGGTCCTTCCCAAGTATGGGGCGCGGCCTACCACGCCGCCCACCGGCGCACCGTTGTCATCGCCCAGAGCGCCACTTGGGAGTGGGACGGCCAGGTCTGGACCTCTTCCAGCGGGCTGGGCCTGCCCTACGGCGCGGCCTGCCCTCCGGCCTACGACGCGGCCCACCAGCGCATCGTCACCATCGGCCTCACCGGAATCTATCCGTTCATCTGCAGCACGCTCGTCCACTACCCCGGCGGATACGTCAACTGCGATGAATCCTCCGTGTCGCCGGTGTTGAACGTGAACGACTTCCAGTGCTTCCTGAATCGCTTTGCCGCCCGCGACCCCTACGCCAACTGCGACGGCTCGACATCCACCCCCACCCTCACAGCCGCGGACTTCCAATGCTTCCTGAGCAAGTTCGAGGCCGGCTGCTCCTGAAACTCCGCATTCTCCATTGCATCTTCCCGCGGCTCCTGTACGCTGATTCCACAGGAGCCCCGAATGCACCGACTGCTCATCACCCTCGCCAGCCTCGCGATCGCTTCCCCCGCCCTCGCCGATGACCTCTACGTCCTGGCAGGCAGCATCTCGCCATCGCTCATCAAGCTCGACCCCATCACCGGCGGCATCATCGAGTCTCATCCCGTTACCGGCCAGCAAGCCCTCTTCGGCGGCCTGGCCGCGGATGCCGCGGGCAATCTCTACTCTCTCGACGGCTACAACGACGAGTTTGACGACCGCCTCTTCTCCATCAACAAGTCCACCGGCGCGGGCGCGGTCATCGGCCGCACCAACTTCAACTGGAACTTCCGCTGCCTCTGCCTCAACCCCGCTACCGGCACGCTCTACGGCGTCACCGACAACAATCTTTACTCCATGAATACCGCCACCGGCGCGGCCACGCTCATCACCGAAATCTCCGGTGCCGAACTCGACCAGCTCACCGCCATCGCCATCGACTCGTCAGGCCGTGCGATCATCACCGACATCGGCAATACCGATCTCTTCTCCCTGAACCTGCAAACCGGTGCCGCCACCTGGATCGCCGCCATCGGAGACACCGGCAACTGGTTCAATGACCTGGCCTTTGACTCCGCCGGCACCCTCCACGGCGTGCGCAACAACGGCGGCCTGTTCACCATCAACACCATCACCGGCGCGGCCACCCTCCAGTTCCAGGGCTTGTACACGGGCATCGTTTACGTCAGCGTCGGCGATCCCGTTTGCGATGCCAACTGCGACCTCTCCACATCCCCACCCATCCTCAACGCCAACGACTTTCAGTGCTTCCTCAATCAGTTCGCCGCGCAAGAACCCACGGCCAACTGCGACCACTCCACCTCGCCCCCCACGCTCAACGCCAACGACTTCCAGTGTTTCCTGAACAAGTTCGCCGCCGGCTGTTCCTGATCACCCCAAAAGGAGACCCGTTCATGCGCACCCTGTCCATCTTCGTCATCACCGCCCTCGCCGGCACCGCCGCCGCCCAGGGCCCGCTCTACGGCGTTGACTTCAACGGCCGCTTCTATCAAATCAACACCACCACCGGAGCCGCCTCACTCGTGGGCAACACCGGCTTCACGCGCCTCAACTCCGCCGCCATGAACTCCACAGGCGATATCTACATCACACGCACCCGCGACACGACCAACCCCACCGACTTCAACCAACTCATCAAGGTCAACATCGCTACCGGTGCCGGCACGCTCGTCTGGGACTGGGCGACCCTCCACGATCTCCGCGGCCTGGCCTTCGCCGATGGCGACATCCTCTACGCTCTTCAGGATGTCGGCCTGGCCGACTCGCTCGTCCGCATCGATCTGGCCACGGGCGTCGTCACCGACATCGGCCCCACCGGACGCACAGATCTCCAGGGCCTCACCGCCGCGCCCGGCGGCCTGCTCTACGCCGTCGGCGTCACCGCCCCCAGCCAGATCTTCAGCATCAACCCAGCCACTGGCGCCGCCACGCTCATCGGCGGCTCTCTCGGCAATGACAACCAAGCAGTCGAGTTCAACTCCGGCACCACCGCCTGGACCGGCCGAGCCAATCTCGTCTCCGTCAACCTCCTCACCGGCACCTCATCCATCATCGGCCCGATGGGCATCACCGATCTCCGCGGCATGGCCGGCTTCCGACCCACCGGCGGCGCCACCTGCTACCCCAACTGCGACCACTCCACTTCTGTTCCTGCACTCACCGCCAACGACTTCCAGTGCTTCCTCAACGCCTTCGCCGCGCAAGACACGTACGCCAACTGCGACCACTCCACATCAATCCCCCTCCTCACAGCAAACGACTTCCAGTGTTTCCTGAATGCCTACGCGGCCGGATGCTCTTGAGCACTTTGTAACGCCACCGCTTTTTCATTGACGGCCCGACAGCCAAGGGTAAATTGAGCCTTTCCCGACGCACGAGCCCCGAGGGAACGGTCTTGAGAGCATTGATCTACCTGCTGTTACCGTGTGCCGCGGCTTCTGGCCAGTGCGGCAACTCCGCATGGTCACCCATCGGCGGACCCATCTCCGGCGGCGGATACGCCCGGGTCTCGATGATGTGGGACCCCGACGGCGCCGGACCGATCACACCCAAGCTCATCGTCGGTGGGATGTTCTTCAAGGCCGGCAACGTGCTCGCCAACAACATCGCATCCTACGACCCGGCAACCGGCGTTTGGTCCGCGCTGGGCGCGGGGGTCTCGGGCATTCCAGACTTCACCGAAGTGTCCGCACTTACGACCGCCTCCAACGGCGACCTCATCGTCGGCGGAGACTTCATCAGCCCGGGTGGCGACATTACCAAACGTGGTGTCGCACGTTGGACCGGCGCTTCCTGGTCTGCCATCGGCGCGGGTATGGATGGCGCGGTGCAGGCCTTGGCCACTTTATCAAACGGGGAGATCG
The DNA here is from genome assembly GCA_044222485.1 of Phycisphaerales bacterium. Lineage (GTDB taxonomy): Bacteria > Planctomycetota > Phycisphaerae > Phycisphaerales > UBA1924 > JAHBXE01. The sequence continues at coordinate 164,357 of JBGAND010000001.1, forward strand.
TCGCCGGGGGCCAGTTTGCAAACTCCGGGACAACCGCCGTCAGCAACATCGCGCGCTGGAACGGCGCCTCCTGGGTGCCCATGGCCGGAGGAATGAACGGAAAGGTCTACGCGCTGGCGATCTACAACGGTGCTCTGATCGCCGCGGGCGACTTCACGGTCGCGGGTGGCGCCTCCGCAAACTCCATCGCCCGCTGGGACAGCGTTGCCTCCGCATGGGTGTCCCTGGGAACAGGCCTGACGGGCCCGTACAGAACCGCATACGCCCTGGCCGTCCGCAATGGCGAGCTCATCGCCGGTGGGAGTTTTTCGATTGCCGGAGGTTTGGCCTCCAGCGGTGTGGCGAGTTGGAACGGCTCGACATGGACATCCATGAATCCAGTCGGCATCGACAACGCCGTTCGCGCCTTGGCCGTCACACCCAGTGGCGAGTTGTTCGCCGGCGGCCAGTTCACGTTCCTCGGCGGGTTCGCCAACCGAATCGCGCGATGGAACGGTTCAGCCTGGGCGAACCTGGGCCTGGGCGCCGGCGATTCCGTGTTCGCCATCACCGTGCTCCCCTCCGGAGAACTGGCCGTCAGCGGGAACTTCGTTGATGCGGGCGGCTTTCCTGCCAACCACATCGCCCGATACAGCACGATTGGATGGGCCACCGCCGGTCAAGGCCTCAGCGGCGGAGGAGTGTTCGCCACCACCGTCCTGCCCAACGGAAATCTCATCGTCGGGGGCGACTTCAGAACCGCCGGCGGCGTTTCCGCGGCCAACATCGCTCAATGGAATGGTTCCACCTGGTCCGCGCTCGGATCCGGGATGGCGGGCTCAAATGAACCGTTCGTCCAGGCCCTGACGTCGCGTCCCAACGGCGACATCATCGCCGCCGGATGGTTCGACACCGCGGGAGGCGCTCCCATTCACAACGGACTCGTGCGCTGGAACGGCCAGACCTGGACCGATCTCAGCGCCGGTTTCGACGACAACCCATCAGCGCTCATCACCCTTCCAAACGGCGAGGTCGTCGCGGTGGGCTCCTTCACAACGGCGGGCGGCATCCCCGCGAACGGCGTCGCCCGATGGGATGGAGTGAACTGGTTCCCGTACGGCACAGGCATCAGTAACGCGTTCCTGCTTGGCCTGACACACATGCCCAATGGCGACATCGTTGTCGGGGGCGTCAACTTCCCGGCGCTCACGGCCGCGGCCTACCGCTGGAACGGCGCGACCTGGATCAACCTCTCCACCGGGTTCAAGCCCGGCAGTTTCATCGCCGCTCTGGCCGCATTGCCCAATGGTGATCTGATCGCCGGTGGAGAGTTCACCACCGCCGGCGGCGTCGCGGCCAGCCGCATCGCCCGGTGGAACGGTTCGTCGTGGTCGGCGCTTGGGGCAGGGACCAACGGAGTCGTTACTTCCCTCGCAACACTCTCGAGCGGAGATGTCGCCGTCGGCGGTTCGTTCGCCACCGCCGGAGGTGCCCCCGCACTCAACGTGGCCCGCTGGAATCCATCGGGCTGGTCATCGCTTGCCTCCGGCACCAACGGAATGATCCGAACGCTCACCGCGCGCCCGAACGCCGAGCTCATCGCCGGTGGCCAGTTCAATAACGCCGGCGAGCAACCTATCCCCGCACTGGCCAAGTGGTCCTGCTGCTACGTCAACTGCGATGGCAGCACAAGCTCCCCCATCCTCACCGCCAACGACTTCCAGTGCTTTCTCAACAAGTTCGCCGCGCAGGACGCCTACGCCAACTGCGATGGTTCCACCTCACCACCCATTCTCAACGCCAATGACTTCCAGTGCTTCCTCAATCAGTTCGCCGCTGGCTGTTCCTAGCCGCGCCGTGTCGGACGCTCGGGGTTACCCTCGCCAAACCACCCAGATTTTCGGTGCAGATTGTCCATTTTAGGGAACCGGTTTCCCTAGGAGACTCGCACCGCATCCGGTATGCTCCCTTCATAACGCCCCATGATTGGGCTCCCGACAGTTACTCGAGGAGTTTTGCTTTGAACACCAATCGCGCCATGGGTGGGGCTTTGTCCCGTCGCCGTTCCTTTCCATGCATCCCCGCCGCGCTCTTCGCCGCGGCCGGTCTGCTTTCCGCGGCCTCCGCTGCACACGCCCAGACCTGGACCAAAGTCGTCGCCAACCCCCCTGGCGCGATCAACCTTATGGTCCTCCTCTCTGACGGCTCGGTCATGTGCGCCGCCAACAACGGCTCCACCATCGGCCGCGGCTGGTACAAGCTCACCCCCAACGCCGCCGGCAGCTACATCAACGGAACGTGGACGACTCTGGCCAACATGATCGACACCCGGCTGTATTACTCCACCCAGGTTCTCATGGATGGCCGCGTCTTCATTGCCGGCGGCGAATACGGCACCGGCGGCGCCAAGGCCGAAATCTACAACCCCCTCCTCAACACCTGGACCGCCGTCAACCCGCCGGTCGCCCTCCTTGATCCCAACGCCGCCTCGCCGCTCAACGGCTCCACGCAGAAGTTCTACGACTCCAACAGCGAGATCCTCCCCAACGGCAACATCCTGATTTCCCCCGTCCTCCCCAAGGTCCTGGGTGAGCCCCTCATCTACAACCCCAACACCAACACCTGGGTTGCCGGCCCGCACTACTTCCGCGGCGTCTACCAGGATGAGGCAAGCTGGGTCAAGCTCACGGACAACACGATCCTCACCATCGATCCATTCGGCACGTTCTCCGAGCGTTACAACCCCGTGTCCAACACCTGGATCAACGACGGCGTGGTTCCGGTCGGCCTCTACGACGCCTTCGGTTCCGAACTCGGCGGCGCGGTCCTCCTGCCCGACGGTAAGGCCTTCTTCCTGGGCGCTACCGGTCAAACCGCCCTCTACACCCCCACCGGCACCACCGCGCCGGGAACCTGGGTCGCCGGACCCGTCATCCCCGGCGCCCGCGGCACGCCCGATGCTCCCTGCTGCATGATGGTCAACGGCAAGGTGCTCTGCGCCGTCAGCCCCGTGCCCACCTCCGCCAACCACTTCCCATCCCCGACCACGTTCCTCGAGTATGACTCGGCCACCAACACGTTCGCGGCCGCCCCGGCCCCCGTCGGCGCCAACGACCCCGTCCCCACCTACGTCACCGCCATGCTGCAACTGCCCAACGGTCAGGTGCTCTTTTCTCACATGAACACCACCGTTTACGCCTACACACCCGCGGGCGCACCCTTGGCCGCGGGCAAACCGGTCATCCAGACCATCACCGCCAACGGTGACGGCTCCTTCCACCTCACCGGCACCGGCCTCAACGGCATCTCCGAGGGCGCCAGCTACGGCGATGACCTTCAGATGAACTCCAACTACCCCATCGTCCGCTGCACGCACAGCAACGGCAACATCTACTACGGCCGCACGTTCAACTGGAGCAGCACCAGCGTCCGCACCGGCGCGGCCGTGCTGAGCACCGAATATCGCCTCAACTCCGCCATGCCTGCCGGCGATTACTCGCTGGTCGTCGTCGGCAACGGCTTTGCGTCCGACCCTGTCTCCTCGCCCACCGTCGGCTCCGCCCCCACCAACCAGAACGGCTGCATCGGCGGCTCGGCCAGCTTCTCCACCGCCGGCGCAGGCATGGGACCGTTCACGTATCAGTGGCGCCGCGGCACTACCAACTTGGTCAATGGCGGCAGCATCTCCGGCGCAACCTTGCCCACCCTCAACATCAACCCCATCGCCGCCGGCGACCTGGGCACCGATTACAACTGCGTCATCACCAGTGCGCTGGGCAGCGTGACGACCGGCAACGTCGGCCTCGCGTGCGCCGCCCCCTCGTGCTACGCCAACTGCGACGCCTCCACCACTGCGCCCGTCCTCACCGCCAACGACTTCCAGTGCTTCCTCAACAAGTTCGCCGCGGCGGACCCCACTGCCAACTGCGACGGCTCCACCGCCGCGCCCATCCTCACCGCCAACGACTTCCAGTGCTTCCTGAACGCGTACTCCATCGGTTGCACCTGATGTGCTGGCAGTCGTGCCATCCAAGTCGGTTTTGCCGACTTGGATGTGCCGTGCGCGCACGGGCATCGCCAAGGGAACCTCGGGTGGGCGAATCGAGCGGTTGCTGGGTGGAGGGTGGGGCATGGGGGCTTCCGGGGTTTGAGAGAGGTGCGTCTATAGAGGGGCCAAAAGCACGGATTGCGCGCAAAAACGTGGTCATCCTTTGGGGTGGGTAGTCAAAAAAGTGCCTGAAATAGGGCGCGGATTTGAGATGCAGATTTCGCTCAAAAGTGGTCCATGGGAAACCAACTTGCGCGCGCAAAGTGTGTCGAACCTGCTTTGAAATTGCCGACTTGCCCGCTTGCGATTTCTGCGCTCCCCCCGCTTATCATGCCCCCACCCCTAATTCTCGCGAGGATTCCCCATGTTCACTGCCGCCACCCCCTCCACCGATATCCGCTCACTCCTGGGCAAAGATGCCGACTCCCTCCTCAAGCACGAGTCCAAGACGGTCTCCAAAAACGCGATCTCCCTGCCAGGCCCTGACTTTGTCGATCGCGTTCTTCGCGACTCGGATCGCCCGGTCGCCGTCCTCCGTAACTTCCAAACCATCATGAACACCGGCCGCCTGGCGGGCACCGGCTTTGTCTCGATCCTTCCGGTTGACCAGGGCATCGAGCACTCCGCCGGCGCCAGCTTCGCGCCCGAACCGTCTTACTTCGATCCCGAAAACATCGTCAAGCTCGCCATCGAGGGCGGCTGCAACGCCGTCGCTTCGACCCTGGGCGGCCTGGGAATCATGGCCCGCAAGTACGCCCACAAGATCCCGTTCCTGGTCAAGTTCAACCACAACGAGATGCTCACCTACCCCAACATCTTCAAAGAATCTTACTTCGGCTCGGTCCGTCAGTGCTACGAGATGGGGGCTGTTGCGGTAGGAGCCACCATCTACTTCGGCAGCGATTCCAGCCGCGAAGAGATCGCCTACGTCTCGGATATGTTCGAAGAGGCCCACGCCTTCGGCATGGTCACCGTGCTCTGGTGCTACACGCGGAACAACGCGTTCAAGGTCAAGGGTGCGGATGGCAAGTCGGTGGATTACCACTCTTCCGCCGACCTCACCGGCCAGGCCAACCACCTGGGCGCCACCATCAAGGCCGACATCATCAAACAGAAGCTCCCGGTGAACAACGGCGGCTACGTCGCCCTCAACTCCGGCGGCTCCTCCTACGGCAAGCTGGATAAGCGCATGTACACCAATCTCTGCGGCAGCGATGAAAAAGGCAACGGCGGCCACCCCATCGACCTCTGCCGCTATCAGGTCATCAACAACTACATGGGCCGCATCCCCCTCATCAACTCCGGCGGCGAAAGCAAGGGCGAGAGCGACCTTGCGGATGCTGTCGCCACCGCGGTCATCAACAAACGAGCCGGCGGCATGGGCCTGATCTCAGGCCGCAAGGCGTTCCAGAAACCCCTCAAGGATGGAGTCAAACTCCTCAACGCGGTCCAGGATGTGTACCTGGACAAGAGCGTGACGGTGGCGTGAGGCCCTATGTGGACGATCGTGCTGTGGATCCTCGGTGCCCTGGTCGCGCTCATCCTGGGCTACTTGCTGGTCATGGTGGTCTTGACACTTGTCTACGGAGGCAAGCCCGTCGAGGGTGTGAAGGTCACCGCTGAAGCCCCGGCATTCTGCAGCGTCGGCGATACCTTCGAAATCACAGTCACCGTGCGCAACCTCCTCGAGCGTGAACGAAAGCTCGGCAACATCGACTTCAAGTCAGGATACCTCAAGGGTTTCGCGGTCGAGTCCGTCACCCCGACGCCCGCGGATTCATCCAAGAGCGTCGGCTACTACCTCTACGAAATGCGCCAAGTGATCCCCGCATCCGGAACACTGGAGGTCCGCTTCAACTGCCGCGCGGTAAACGAGGGCGACTTTGAAGGAGAGATCTGCGTTCACGTAGACAGCGCCCATCTCCGTTGGACGAACATAGTGCTCCGGACAGTTGTGCGGGCTTAGCCGAATTCCGCTCGCAGCTCTTTGACAACCCAATAGACAATTCGAGCCCGTCTGGAGCGGTTTGATTCAGCTACCAGATGCTGCTGTCTTGTCCGGCCTGGATCAACAGCAGGGGCACCGTGATTTCTCCACCCCAGTAGCGATGCGAATTGCGATCGCGCAGGGCACTGCTCTGGTCAGCCCGCAGCTTCAACTCCCACCGAAACGGCTCTGCTCCCAGGGGGACGGGCTGGTCAGTCCACACCATCGGACGGGAATCGGAAGAATAAACCGCGCGACTCCCAACGAAGGTGGACTCGTTTAGAAAGTAGAGTTCCGACCGAGCAATCGTTTTGCCGTCCATGAGTAGCTCCGCTCCTATTCCGAGAGTGCAATCGAGGAACGGCCACGCGTGCCCCCTCGCTGGGCTGTCCATGACGAACACGGGTTGGTTTTGATCATCAAGTACTACTCGCGGTCGTAGTTCGAGCAAGTGCTCCCGAATCTCGGGAGTATCTGCTGAGTTCATGTAGTCTCGAATGGTTCCTGTGACGTTGATAGTGCGATGAACCGAGCCGCTCCACAACACGCGATTCCCATCCATAAACTGGACGTCAAGTTCGAAAGGCGTGTTGCCAGCGGGCACTATGCCGATCGACTCCCAATCTCTTTGTCGATCGGCCCACGGGTCAGTACGACTGTTTGTCCATTCACGTCCAGCGCCATGAAGTCGAAGACGAAGTTGCGGACGCAGCGCGCAATACCTCCCACCATATCGGTAGTTCAACTCAAGCCGAACCGGAGTATCTGCGGGCCATTTGTCCGGGGTCCGGATCATGTGGTCGATCTCTCGGGGATGCGCGCGAAATAGTCGACTGAAGAAAACCTGCGACTGCCAGCGCCACATTCTGTCAAGCTTTGTCCGGGCCAAAGTGAGGCCCAGCCAAGAATCTTTCGGCGCAAGAAGGACGCTACTCTCATTCTCAAAGTTGCGGCCGCCCATCGGAACAACGAAGATGAGGGCCGAGGTTGGTATCACTCCAAACCAACCATCCCGCCGGATGCGAGGAGTGGTCCAAACAGGCACCGCGGCGCACACTATCAGGATCGCGACACATGCCAATCGACGTCTGCGTCGAGTGCGTTTGAACTGCCGCTCACTCCTTGCCTCCCTCCCACACTCCGGACACCGCAACCCCGGCACCCCCTCCATGCTGTACCAGCACTTCGGGCACCGCCTCCGCCTGCGGCTTCGATCCCAGAACAACGCCCACAGCAGCAGCACAACACCCGCCGCGGCCAGTGTTCAGCCGAGGGTGTGATAGAGCCAATCGAGATTGGCTGCACCGAGCATCAAAAGAGTGTACAGACGCCGCCCGCACCGAGACACACGTCAGCGAGCGTTCTTGGAAGTGGCGGTGTCACAGCGAGAGTTCGGATTGCCAACAGCTACTCATTCAGTAGCGGCGAAGTGCTTGTTTCGCAAAGAACGCGACCCACGGATCTGAATCCGCCGCAGCAGCTTCCAAGGCCTGAACCGCTGCCGGATCAGAAACGCCCAGGGCTCCCAGAGCATCAGCAGCAGCGGCTCGAGCAACAGATCTGGTGGTTGTAGGCCGAGGAAGGGACGGTGGTGTTCCCGACATTCCGTTGCGACGAAATGAAGTCACCGTGGGATATGGCGAGAGGAGTGGGTCTTGCGCCGACAGTTGGAGAAGCGAGACAAGCCCCGGCACGAGCGACTGACAGTTGGCGCGGCAGATCTCGCCTCCCTGCGTCCAGTTCCCGCTGGCGTTGTACCGGTGCGCCGTGAGCATGATGCACATTGCGGCATCTACACGTTCGGCCAAGTCTTTGCCCGCGAGTTTGGCTTGGAGGGCGGGAACGCGGTCCAGTGGAGTAGGGAGACTCCACGCGATATTGATTACAGCCCATGAGGAGGCGTCTGCATCCGGCGATCCGAAAAGTCCAAGACAGCGCGTGCCGAGCGCCGTCCACTGCGACGCCGAGAGCTTGGATTCCAGCCAGTGCGGCGGCTTGTCTCGGACCGGACCGGAAGACACCATCGGGAGGTTTGGATCGCGAAGGCGACGGTTGATTTCAATCAGCAGTCCCTCGCGATGTGTAACGCTCGGCAGCCTGACAAGCACGCTGGTGGGAACAACGGACCAGCCATTCAACCATACCTCGCGCCCGGGCCCTACCGCAACGCTCGCCCCCAGAAGAAAGCACGACACGCGAACCCAAACCCACTTGCGACGTGTACGGTACAGCAAAGCTTCGCGACCGACTTCCCTCCCACACTCCGGACACCGCAACCCCGGCACCCCCTCCATGCTGTACCAGCACTTCGGACACCGCCTCCGCCCGCGGCTGCGATCCCAGAATAATGCCCACGTCAGTAGCGCCACCCCCGCCGCGGCCAAGGTCCAGCCGAGCGTGTGATACAGCCAGTCGAGATTGGCGGCCGAGGGCATCAATCCAGTGTACCTCTAAGTGATCCGTGTCCTCAGTATCGAATGCGACCAATCCACGTAAACTCTGCCAACCAGTAGATCAAAACCGGCCCAAGTGTTCACGAGACTTCACCATGCTCAAGCCGTTCCTCCTCATCCTCTGTCTGTGCTCTGTGGCTTGCGGGCAGCCGTCACCATCCGCCGCGCTTGACAGTCTTATTGCCTACAAGCCCGTTCCCAAGCAGAAACCGGATGCCGAGGTCGTCGCTGCCGCGGCCGTTCTTTCTGAAGCTCTCAAGAACCCCGCCAAGGTCGATGCGCCGCTTAAGACTCGCATCGATGCCTTGGTCGCGGAGCGCGGCGCGGCCCTCTATCCAACCAAAGCTCATCCGCTGACAGAGAGCGATCCCTTGGGGCGGGCGCTGGCGGCGTATGTGAGCAAGCGGCTGGCGACGATTCCGGTGGAGAGCATCACGCCTGTGCGTGCGGAGTTTCCCGGATCGGAACCCAAGAGTGTGGTGGTGGTAAGCAAGCGGGCTGAGGTTGATTGTCGCGTGCCGGGGCGGCATTCGCTGGGGTTGTACGCCGCGCCGGGGGCGGTGGTGACGGTGAAGATTGATGGCAATGCGATTGGTGCGGGGCTGAAGGTGCGGATCGGGGCGCACTCGGACAACATCAGTAAGCGGCCGAGTTGGCCGCGGATGCCGGAGATTACGCGGGTGTATCCGCTGAACAAGGAGAGCACGGCGGCGGCGTGCGCGTTTGGGGGATTGGTGTATGTGGAGGTCCCGGCATCGTGCGTGCTGATACGGACGGAGGTGTCGGTGGAGGGCGCGATCGCGGCGCCGCTGTTTGTGTTGGGTGAGACAACGGAAGCGGGCTGGGTGGAATCGCGCCAGAGCCCGGGGCCGTGGGCGGAGTTGCAGACGCGGAAGGTGGTGTTAACGGTGCCGTCGGAGGCAATTCGCGAGTTAGAGCATCCGCGGCCGGTTCTGGAGTTCTGGGATCGCGTGCTGGATGCCGCGGCGGATCTGGCGGCGATTCCGCATGAGCGATCGCGGCCGGAGCGGTATGTGGCGGATGTTGAGATCAGCGCCGGGTACATGCACAGCGGCTACCCGATCATGACGCACCTGGATGCGGCCAAGGCGATGGTGGATGTGGAGGCGATGAAGAAGGGGCAGTGGGGGTTGTTTCACGAGCTGGGGCACAACCACCAGCAGAAGGATTGGACGTTTGACGGGACGACGGAGGTGACGTGCAATCTGTTTTCGATGTATGTGATTGAGGAGGTGTGCGGGAAGCCTAAGGGGAGCGGGCATGATGCGCTGGCCAAGGCGCGCGAGCGCGTTGCGGTGATGATGAAGGATGGGCGGAAGCCATGGGGCTTTGAGGCGAGTCCGGATGACAAGGCAACTGGCGCGGGCGATCCCTTCACGCGGTTGATCATGTACCGCGAGTTGATCGATGCGTTCGGCTGGGAGCCGTTCAAGAAGGTATTCGCGGAGTATCGCGCGTTAGCGAAGGATGCGCGGCCGAAGACGGATGAGGAGAGGCGGGATCAGTGGATGGTGCGGATGTCGAAGTTGCTGGGGAGGGATTTGGGGGCGTTCTTTGAGAAGTGGGGGGTTCCGGTGACGGAGGGGGCGAGGGGGAGTGTGAAGGGGTTCGGGGAGTGGATGCCGGAGGGGTGGTAGGTTGTCACTCCGTAAGATCACCGGATCGATACTGGGCTAGTCGGCGGAGGAGATTGTCAATATTTCCGGGAGGTACGCTGGGGTTTTGGCGGTAGCCTTTGACGGCTCTTTCGACGCGGTCCAGATCCAGCTTGTGCCGGCCGGCGATGTCTACTACTTGCGATGACGCGTCAAAATTCCCGGATTCCAGTTCTTGGTAGACGACGGCTACAGCGGCCGCTTTTTCCATATGAAGACCAAGCAGTCCGTCCGCGGCTTTCAACCGAACCCAGTTCATCTCATCCTTCAAGGCGTACACCAGCGTTGCCACAGAGTCCCCAGTGGGTGAGTGCTTCGCCAGTTCGCCGATGGCGAACTCGCGGAAGCGCCAATCCGGAACGAGATACATGTCGAGCAGGATGCGCTGGCGATCTCCGTGATTGCCTTCGATCATCGACGCGGCGTAGCGGGTCAATGGGTCAGGCATCATCCATTCCTCTTCTAGGGGCGGCGGTCGGATTAACGGGAGAGCGGACTTGGCATCCGTCCCGATGTCGGCCAGAGCAAACAACACCTCCCTTTCACGGGCGTAGTCGAAGCGACCGCCGAAGGTTCTTCCGTTCGCTCTCGGCGGCAACAGGCTGATTAGCGCGTGGATCACGCGCGGTTCTGTGTTCCCAGATTCTCTTAGAAAGCGGGCTGCTTCGAGCAATGTCCCTTCCTCCATTCCAAACCCGCTGGAGCCGGCTCCTACCAGTGTGCTTACAAGTGCCAAGACGCCGTCCATCGCAGCTCGCGGATCAGTCGGTTTGAGCCTTCGGAGCAACGCGATCCCGCTTCGTTGGATACTTGGGTTCGAGTCGGCGAGCGCGGCTAGAGCCAGACGTTCCACCCGGGCAGGGTCTTGCAGTGGAACCAGGTTGGGCATCAATTCGAAGAGCACGTCGCGGGCCGGATGCGGCGATGGCAACTCCAGAGCATCAAGGACACGCCTTGCGAGCAGGGCCAAGTTCGGTTCCGAAAGTTGCCGTAGTCGAGTGGGTCGAGTCTCGGAGCTGAAGGTGTCCAAGACGCTCATCTTCTGATCGATCACCCGAGAAGCAAACTCCCAGAGCAGGCGGCTTCGCTGGGTCTGGTACCAAGGCAGGGCGTAGATCAGAGCACGCGTGGGAATTGGGTGGACCCACGCGCCGCGTCTGAACCACGATTCGGCGAACTGCGAGGTGCCGAGGAGGACCAGTAACACACCGAACAAAGCCCAGCGTTTACGCCGCTGCGTGCGGAGCAGGCTCGCGGGCCTCTTGGCATCCTTGCCGCATTCGGGGCATACCAGCGTGGGCGCTCCGGACATGTCGTACCAGCACTTGGGGCAGCGTTTGCGGCCGCGGGATTGGTCCGCGAAGAGCGCCCACGAAAGCAGCACCGCGCCAAACACCATCATGGTCGTCCCCACGAGCGGGATGAGCCACCCCGACATGCTGTCGATCCACTGGCCCCAGCCGGAGTCCAGGATGTAGTTTCGGAGTGCGAAGAACAGACCTGCGATGAGCAGGAGCAGGCCGAAGGCGAACCGCTTGGCGGGTTGGAGTCGCTTGTTGGACTTTGCCCGCTCGGCCCACGCGCAGATCACGACACCCGCGACGACCATTAAGGCGCCCGAGCCGGCGATCAGCATTTCCCAACTGAGCCAGGTGGGCATGGGGGCAGTCTACCTATTGGACGTCAATCGCCTTTGCTGATTCCGGGGTGCCAGCGGGTTTCCAGGGGTTGAGAGAACTCACCTGTCCAGCACGCCGCGGTGGGTTTGTCGAAGGGCCAGGACATGTAGTCGTCGGTGGCGTCGGAGCGCCTGCCTCGGATGGTGATGACGGCCCTGCCCGACAACACGGCCGCGCGGGCTGGCTCGGGGACCGCGAACTCCTCCCAGTTCCGTTTGGGCTTTTTGCTCCATTGCGCCATGCCGCGGCCGCGGAGGAGCACAGCGCCATCCAGGGAGACCTCGAATGTGTAGGCGATACCGAAGTGGATGCCGTCCCATTCCGGCTGATGGGAGCGGTCGTAGAGAACCACCACAGGCTCAAAGCCGTTCATTGACACGTGGGGGTTGAGCGCGGCCTTGACCCGGTCGTTGTCTTCGGCGGATGCCCGGGGCTCGAGCAGCGTTTCACGCGTGCCCTCGATCACGATCGGCATCTCGCGCACTGTTCGGTACAACGGCAGCGCACCGGCGCCCAGGCCGAGCTCGACCTTGAGCGTCTTGCCGGGCGCGCTGGCCCCGACGACTCGCACCACGGGCGGCGGCAGCCAACCGTCGGGTCCTCGCGCGAACAGGTCCAGGCCGTCGAACTGATCATCGCCGAGCTGGGCCGGAATCGCCTCACCCACCGGCCACCGGGGCGGCAGGCTCAGGTGTTCAATCAGTTCGAGCTTTTGCTTCTTCACGTATCGACCGAGGAACACCTGTGATTGCCAGTGGGCTAGCTTGCTGGCTCGCAGGCGTTTCCATGTTTCGTTGGTCATGGTGTCGTCGTTGACCGTGACCATTCTGGGCCAGTTGGTTGGGTATTGGATGATTGTCCTGCGCATCCAGCCGCCGGGTGTTCCGTCCGCTTCGGCCGGTGCGACGAAGACCAGCACGCTTGAGGGCACGAGCGCCACCCAGCCGCCGCGCTGATACCCCGGCACGGATGCGATGCCATAGCCCGTCAAGCCGAGGACCAGGGCCAGCGCTGCAAACCGCCACTTCCGCCGGGTTTGATGGAGCTTTCTTTCGTTGCGGGCGGTGCGACCGCATTCGGGGCACTGCATGCCGGGGGTTCCGGACATGTCGTACCAGCACTTGGGGCAGCGGCGGAGTTTGCGGCCGCCGTCGCGGAAGAGGGACCAGAGGAGGAGAAGGGCGGCGCATCCGCCGATGAGCCAGCCGCCGAGCAGGTAGAGCCAGTCGAGGTTGGCAGTGGGGTTCATGACCTCCCCCGTGGGTGTTCTCGCATGGTCAGGGTTGTTGAAAACTCTCCAGTCCAGCACGCTGGTTGCGCTACGTCGAAGGGTTGAGACATGAATGCGTCGGCGGCATCTGCAGGGTCGCCGCGGACGGTGAGGATCGCCGGCCCCTTGAGAAGCAGTTCGTCCGCATCCGCGACCCAGGTGATTTGGGCTTCTTGCCACCAGATCCAGACGTTCTCACGGAAGGGCAAGCGTCCCTTTCCGGTTCCAACGAGGCGATCGCCCACCCGCACTTCAAGCACGTAGGCAACGATGAAACGCACGGTCTCCCATGGAGCGCCGTTGGATTGGTGGTGCAGAATCACAACCGGCTTTCCGTTGGATATGGAGAGGTGCGGAGCCATGCCCGCGGCGATTTCGGGGGTCCAAATGTTCGAATCCACGCGGGTCAGGAATGTGTCGCGGGTGTTCTGGATGTTGATCGGCAATGTCCGGGTTGAACGGTACACGTGTCCGCTGGCGCCTTGCAGGCCCAACTCGACCCGGACCTCGCCCACTGGCGCGGCCTGGGGAGAGAGCGTCGGGTCTCCTGATGGCCATGCCGCGCCAGGCGATCTTACTTCCAGCCCGAACTCGCTCACGGATTGTTGTTTGCAGCGCACGGGGATGGGGCACCCCGTGGGCCAACGCTTGGGCAGTTCGATGCCCGACCACGGATCGAGTTGGACCTTTTCGAAGTAACGTCGGAGGTAGTTTTGCGATACCCATCGGGCCATATCGCCCTTGGTGAGTCGCTTCCAGAGTTCATCTCCGAGTTGCTGGCGCCAAGGCAAGATGGGCGTTGCGGGTGTGGTTCCGAATGCCAAGCGGCCACGCAGCATCGAGAGCGGCGAGCCGGCCGATAGAGGGGGATCTTGCACCGGGGCCATGCACAACAGGATGCTGGATGGGAGAAGCGCCACCCATCCACCGCTTTGATACCGAGGAACGGATCCGACCACATAGGCGATAAGGCCCAACACGATGGCGAGCGCAGCATATCGCCAGCGGCGGTGAGTGCGGTGGAGGCGTCTTTCGGTTGTGGCCGTGCGTCCGCACTCGGGGCATTGGAGGCCGGGCGTGGCGGACATGTCGTACCAGCACTTGGAGCAGCGGCGGAGTTTGCGGCCGCGGTCGCGGAAGAGGGACCAGAGGAGGAGGGCGGCGGCGATTGCGCCGAGGAGCCAGCCGCCGAGGAGGTAGAGCCAGTCGAGGTTGGCAGGGCCGGTCATTGAGTCGGGACCTCGTGGGTTTGTACTCTCCCAATGCGACGTTAGTTCTTGAGGACTGACCGGGAATCTGGTTCGAACAGGCCTACTTCTCCACGGGCTGGGCTTGTACGTCTTCTGTGTGCCCCGGGTGCGGCCCCAATTTGAGAGGCACTGTGAACTCTCCCATCCAATAGGCGGCTCTTTTGTTGAATGGGTTGCGGATGTAGTCCATGGGGTCGCTGATGCCTGTGCCGGTTACCTTGATTGACGCGACTTGGGTCCGCAGTCGTTCTTGGGCTCCGGGAGACCACGTGATGTCCAGTTCATCCCAGTCCTTCCACACGGTTTTGCCCCACTCGGGGCGGCCCTTGCCGCGGCCGATTACCTCTTCACCGATTTGCACTTGGACGGTGTACTCCATCGCGAACCCTACCGCGTTCCATTCCGGGTTGTTGCCCCGGTCTCGCACCAGCACGGTTGGTTTGTCGTCGACCAGAACGATCCGCGGTGAGAGCGCGGTTTGCGCGGCGAGGTTGCTGGCGGCATCCGCCACCGGCTGCAGCAGGGTGTCCCAACTGTCGGCGAGTCCGACGGAAACGTTGCGGTGTGATGAGAGGATCGTTGCGCCGGAACTTGAGGTCAGAGAGATGGTCAACTCGATGATGGCGCTGGGGCCGCCGGTGGTGGGGAGCCTTTGGTTGCTCGAGGTGTAGATTGGGCCCCACTGGTCGGAAGCTTGTACATCCAAGCCGCGGATGGCGCGGGGTTCGATGCGGACGGGCATCATTTCGCCGCGGACCCAGCGGTCGGGGAGTTGGACGACATCTTCGAGGCGTAGATGTGAGGCCGCGAGCAGGCGGCGTGCGAACACCCGTCTTTGCCATCCGAGCATTTCCTTATCGAGGCGTCTCCAGACTTCATCCGTCATTTTCTCGCTGGCTGTTAGGCCGGCGCCCAGCGGGAAGGAGCCGGTGAAAGCGCGTCTGACGGGAGCGCCGAGCGTGCCTATCCGCAGGCCCGCGCCGAAGGCGCCCGGGCTTGGGATGTCCGGCGGCGCGATAAACACCAGCAGCGTGGAGGGCACCACGCCGACCCATCCGCGGTTCCAACCCGGAACGCTCATCGACGTGAAGCCCAGCAGGGCCAGGACAGCGCCGACCAATGCCCTCTTCCAGTGTCGCCGCGTGCGATGGAGGTCCGTTTGGCGCGCCACGGCTTTGCCGCACTCGGGGCATACGCAGCGCCCGTCGGCGGTTGCCAGGCCCTTCATGTCGTACCAGCACTTGGGGCATCGCTGGCGGCCGCGGCTGCGGTCGCGAAGAAGAGCGAGAAGGACCACGACTGCGGCTGAAGGCAGCAGCATCCAGCCGAGCACCTGCCAGATCCATAGTGGCATGAAGGTCCTCCGGTTCTCGCGCTCCGGGGGAGAGTCTACCGGATTTGGGTGAGTTTAAGAAGTTTGTTGAGTCTCATAAAGTCAAGGTTATTGGCCGCCGATAACGACGGGCGGGCCGCTACTTGCCGTGGGTGAGGGCGGTCCAGGGACCTTTCGGAAGGGCCGGTCGTGGTCGCAATGCAGATGACACAGGCGTTCAAACTGGACCGGCGATTGTCGGAGCGCAAAGCACGCGCGGGGGCGGCAATGGCCGCGTTCTTTGATGAAGATGGGGCGCTGTCCTTGACGCGCGTTGAGCTGATTGATGTGAGCGATGGCGGGCTGGGACTGGTGTGCCCGGTGGATGTGGCGCCGGGGGTTCGGTTCAGTTTGTATTGGGGCGGATCGGTGCCGCACACGACTGGAGTGGTGGCGCGCTGCGTGGCGGATGGGGAGGAGTTTCGGATCGGGCTGCGGTGTGATCGGAAGCTGGCGGCGTGAGAGTTCAGAGCTTGAGCGCGGCCGCGGTCTTGCGGTAGCGGGCGGTCATCAGTTCAAGTGAAGATGAGAGCACGCGGACGTTGCCAACGACGGCCATGAAGTTCACATCGCCGTTCCAGCGGGGGACCAGGTGGATGTGAACGTGCTGGGGGACGCCGGCGCCCGAAGCGCGGCCCTGATTCATTCCAATATTGACGCCCTGGGGCTCGAGCGTTCGCTCCATGAGATCCAGCGCGGTGTCTGTGAGCGCCCAGAGGGTGGCACGCTGCGCGGGGGAGTAATCGAGCAGGCGCGGGCGGCCATCGCCCAACGCGACGAGCAGGTGGCCGCCGGTGTAGGGGAACTTGTTGAGCATGATGAGGCCGTCGGCGGTTCGCACGATGACGTGGTTTTTGGCGTCATCGTTGGGAGAGAGCCAGTAGTCGCGGATGAAGCAGCCGCTGGTGGGCTTGGGTGGGCCGGATTGTTTTTCGGCGGCGTCGAGGTTGTCGATGTATTGCGAGCGCCAGGGGGCCTGGAGGGTGGGGTGATCTTCGGGAGGGGTCATGGGGGATCGTATGGGAGGGATCGCCAGTGGCGGTCGCACTGCTGCGCCGCATCGTTGGAGGTCGGTTCATTGGGGAGGTTGTGCGGCGAGCAGTGGCACCTAAGAGGCTACTTGGGCGCGGGCTTTGAGGGGGTGTCTTTGACGGTGACCGTTCGTTTGACCTCGAACTGGTTGAAGATGCGCATGCCGGTGGGCAGGGCCGGGCCGTTGTCGCCGAACTCGACCTCGCCCGCGTTTTCGCCGCCGATGGCCAGCCAGAAGACGATGCGGGCAGAGTGGGTGCCGGGGGATTCGGGTTTGAAGATCTGGTTGAAGGACCGTTCCTGGTCATCGCGGTCAACCTTGGTGTGCCAGAACCAGGTTTGGATGGGGGTGAGATCTTCGTCGAGGTAGGCCGCGGCGATGACTTCGACGCGGGGTGGGGGTTGAGCGATGATGGTCGCGCCGCGGAAGGTGGCATCGGTGCGGAGGGTGAAGGTTTCGCCGCGGATGATGGATTGGGGGGCGTTGGCGACGGCGGAGAGAATCTGGGAGTAGAACTGCTTTCTGGCGAGGGTGGGCTGGGTGAGGCGGTTCATGGCGCCGTAGATGACTTGGTCGGAGGCTTTGGAGAGGTAACCGTCGCGTTGCTTTTTGCGGAGGAGCGCATCGGCGAGATCGTCGAGCTTGGCGATGGAGATGGAGCGCTGCTGGAACTCGGACCATTGATCGATGAGGTCCTCATCGGGATAGGAGGCGAGTTGTTGGAGGAGGATGTCGGTGGGGAGCCACGTGAGGAGGAGTGACGGAGCGGTCTGGCGGATGAGCCAGGTGCCGGAGACCAAGGAGATGAGGGCGATGCCGAGGATGATCATCCAGCGTTGGGTGATGCGCTGGCCGGATTGGAACCTGCCAATCCAGCGCCAGGGGGCAGCGCATTCGGGGCATTGGGCGACGATGCGGCCGTCATCCTCGCGGCGGTAGCCGCACTTGCGACAGTGCATGCCGCGGCCGATGTAGCGGGGCCAGCCGCGGAAGATGAGATAAAGGCCCAGGGCAGCGGTGGCGGTCTTGATGAGGAGTGGGAGGGTGGCGACCATGCCCAACGAGGAGGAGCCGAGGTTGTCGCGCTGGATAAGGAACTCGGCGATGGTGGCCAGGGAGGTGACGGCGATGAGG
This sequence comes from Phycisphaerales bacterium, assembly GCA_044222485.1. Classification (GTDB taxonomy): domain Bacteria; phylum Planctomycetota; class Phycisphaerae; order Phycisphaerales; family UBA1924; genus JAHBXE01. Next base: position 182,238 of record JBGAND010000001.1, read on the forward strand.
CCGGAGCCGAGCCAGAATGATGCGGGGCGGGGGTGCACGGGTTGGGTGGTACGTGCGGGGTTGAGGGAGGGTTCAGCCGAGACGGGCTTGGGCGTGGACCGCTTCGTGGGTTTGCCAGAAGTGGTCGAAGCTGTGGCGGATGGACATGGGTTGGATGTGGTTGTGGGCCGCGGCACCCCATTGGCGGCGGCGGGGTTCATCTTGGATGAGGGCGAGGACCGCGGCGACCCACTGTTCGGGGCGGTCGGCGGGGAGGATGAGGCCGGTGCGCATGTGCTGAACGACTTCCTTGGGGCCGCCCTGGTCGGAGACGATGACGGGCAGGCCGGAGGATTGGGACTCCATGACGACCTGGCCGAGGGTGTCGGTGGTGGAGGGGAAGATGAAGAGGTCGCCGCTGGCGTAGATGGTGGAGAGTTCGGTGCCGTGGCGGAAGCCCAGGAAGTGGACGTTGGCGTCGGCGAGCTCGAGCTGCATGGGGGCGCGGTAGGGGCCATCGCCGACGATGACGAGTTGGGCGGTGAGGTTTCTTTCGCGGCAGGTGCGGGCGACTTCTTTCCAGACCTTCGTGAGCAGAGGCATGTTCTTTTCGACGCTGACGCGGCCGCAGTAGATGACTTTGATGCCTTCGGCGGGGATGCCCAGGCCCGGCCAGATGGAGCGGTCTTTGAAGCGGGAGTGGAAGGTGTCGGTGTCGATGCCGGGGAGGAGGCGGACGACTTTGCGTTCGGCGATGCCGAGATTCATGAGGGAGCGTTTGTAGTCATCGCTGCGCGTGAAGATGGCCGCGAAGCGTTTGTAGAAGAGTTTCATGTGAACGGTGCAGAGGGTGGTGTAGACGGGTTCTTCGAAGAGATGGTCGATGTAGGCGGGGAAGTCGGTGTGGTAGACACCCAGGACGGGAATGCCCATGCGGAGCGCGGCCCACCAGCCGACGGAGCCGACGGAGCCGGGGGTGGAGATGTGGAGCACGTCGGGCCTGTTTTCGCGGAGGTAGCGGAGGATGGCGAGAGCGGGTGGGAGGACGAGTTCGAGGTTTTCATAGCGCGGCATCTTGGTGGCGAAGACGGGCTTGAAGTTGATGATGTTGGGTTGGTTGGGGATTTTGAACTGGGTGGAGGTGAGGATGCGGAGATCGCGGCCGGTCTGGTGGGCCTGGAGGGCGACGTTCTGGATGAAGCGCGAGACGCCGTTGATGTCGCCGAGAGTGTCGGTGAGGAGGCAGATGCGGAGGGGGTGAGAGTAAGTCACAGCGCGGCACGATAGCGGTTTGGGATAGGACGAGCCCAGCCTGTGTTAAGGGAGCGCTATTTGTCTAATCGCTTTATGGGCACCCCGCCGCGTAGGCGTTCAGGAAACACTGGAAGTCGTTGGCGGTGAGCACAGGGACTGTCGTGCTCGCGTCGCAGTTCGCGTAAGCCGACCCCATCGCGTACGCGTTCAAGAAGCACTGGAAGTCGTTGGCGGTGAGCACGGGTGCCGTCGCGGAGACGTCGCAGTTGGCATAGCAGGTGCGTTCGCACTCGTCGGGGGTGCCGTTAGTGTTGAAGTCGGTGCTGAAGCCGGAGGTGATGTCGCAGGAGTCGGGGAGCTGGTTGCGGTTGCAGTCGGTGGTGTTGCCGGGCATGAAGTCAAAGCCGGTGGGGCGGGAGAGGCCCGAGTCGTCGGCCTGGACGTAGGCTCGGACGAAGTTGCCGGTGCGGACATCGAAGATGAGGATGTGGGCGCGGGTGAAGTGGGTGTCGGCGGGGTCGGTGTTGGTGCTGACGTAGACCTGGCCCTCGCGTCCGATGCGCAGCCCGTAGGGGCCGTCGAAGTGGACGCCGACGATGCTCCAGATCTTGATGAAGGCGCCGGTGGTTCCGTTGTATTCGAGAATCTGATTGGTGCCGAAGCTGGCGACCAGGAGGTTGCCGGTGACGGGGTTGAAGACCAGGCCCTTGGGGCCGTTGAGGCCGCCGCTGGCCGCGGTGACGAAGACGTTGATGAACGCGCCGGTCGTGCCGTTGTAGCGCATGACGGAGTTATTGGTTTCACTGGTGATGAAGATGTCGCCGGCGGAGTTGCGTGCCAGGCCCATGGGCGCGGCCAGGCCGCCGCCCGTGATAAAGGTGCCGATGAGGGCGCCGGTGGAGAGGTTGTATTGGAGAACGCGGTTGCCGGTGCGGTCGGCGACCAGGAGCGTGCCGGTGCTGGAGATCATGAGGGCGGAGGGAACGGCCAGGCCTCCGGAGCCGATGGGGACAAGAACGCGGACGAAAGCGCCGTTTCTATCGAACTCGACGACACCGTTTGTGGCGGCCGTGAGGATGCGGCGATCGGTGGTGATGATGAGGTCGCGGACAGGGGCGGTGGCGCCCGCGGCCGCGACCTGCATCAGGACGCCGGTGATGGAGTGATACTCGCGGAGTGGGGCGTTGACGCTGCTGGCGGACCAGCCGTTGTGGGCGCCTTGGAGTTCGGTGAGGTCGGGGATGGTGTCGTTGTCGCAATCCTGCTTGCTGTCCAGCACGCGGTTGCGGTCTTTGTCAAGCGTCATGTTGGCCATGATCTCGTTGTAGTCGGAGATGCCGTTGGTGTTCAGATCGGCATCGCACTCGTCGGGGATGCCGTCGCCGTGGACATCCTGGCTGGTGCCGAGTTGGATGTCCCGGTCATCAGGGACGCCGTTGTGGTTGCAGTCGGGCTCGCAGGAGTCGGGGATGCCGTTGCCGTTGAGGTCAAAGGCGCCGCCGGAGCTGATGTCGATTGAGTCCAGGATGCCGTTGTGGTTGCAGTCTTCGCACTCATCGGGGATGCCGTTGGCGTTGGCGTCGAGGCTCACCGCGGTGGCGATATCGATGGTGTCGGAAATGCCGTTCTGGTTGCAGTCAAACACGATGCAGTTGGGGCGGGTGGCGATGTAGGTGAGCATGGCGTTGCGGGTGACCTTGTGGAATGTCATGTCGATGTTGGCCATGCCGCCGCTGATGGTCTGGTTGCAGTACGACATGATGGTGCCGCGCTGCGGGACGGTGGTGACGGTGTTGCAGACATCCAGGCCGTAGACGTCGGTGTGCTGGGAGCCGCAGTTGTGACCCAGTTCGTGTGCCGCGACCATGGGGTCGTAGTTGAACACGCTGGACGACAAGGGATCGCCGAAGTAGCCGACGAGGTTGGCGCAGAAGCCGTAGGCGCTGCTGGTGCACAGAGAGCTGAGATACGCCACACCGCCGGGAAGGTCGGCCCGGCCGCTGAACATCTGGGCGACATCGCGCGGCACCGCAGCCATATTCGCCTGCCAATAGATGCGAAACTCGTCAAGGGTCGGGCCGAAAGGCTCGTTGGGTGCGGGCCAGATTCGTATGTACACCACATCGATGCGGGTTTTGATTTCGCGCATGTAGACGTCGCTGACCGCGCCGTACATCTGGATCATGTAGGTGGTGGCGGCGGTGGTGTTGTTGAAGATCTGATAGAGCTCGTTGTCGGTTTCGATGGCGATCTGGAGCTGGCGCAGGCCCCGGACGGGCAGGGCGTCGGTGGCCGGGGGATCGGTGGGGCGGCCGCGGGCGATGCATGCGGAGGGATTGGGGCCGCCGGCGCCCAGGGCCTTGAACACGGTCACTTGTCCGCTGGGCATGGTCGCCCCATCGTGCCCGCGCGAGGAGACGCCGTAGCTGGGATAGCCGGGTCCCAGGTCGATCGTGCCGTTGACCATGCCGTCCGCGATCGCGAGGTAGAGGTGGGAGGTGGGATAGTTGCGGACGCGGCCGCGGAGCAGGAGGACGGATTCGGGGTCAAAGTCGATGGGGGCGTCGGCCAGACTGCCGTTGACCAAGCGGGTGGAGGGGGAGGTGATGCGGAAGCGTTCGACTTCGAGGTCGAGCGTGGCGCCGGTGGCGTCGAGGGGGAAAGCGGGGATGACAAAGGCGCCAAGCTCGCTGACCTGCGTGAGGCGCGTGCGGTCGAGGGTCACGACGGCGGAAGTGTCTTTGCCCTCTTTGAGGATGGCCGCGCCGGGGGCGGAGAGGGTGGGGTGGAAGGCGGCGGGGGCTGAACCCGGGCCGATCTGGGGGGGGTGGAACGGCGAGTCCGTCTGCGCGGGGGCCGGGGCCTTGGGTGCGAGTTGGGCTTGGAGGCCAGAGGAAAGAGAGAGCCCGGCGACGATCGCCAAACCGCGAAACAGGTGGGTGAACGGCATGGATAGAGCCTCAGCTTGCTCGCCGCGCCAAACCAACAGCTCCGCGAACAGTCTGGGGCGCGGCGGGATCAGCGTACCACTTGGGGTGGAATTGGCCAAGCACTATTCGTTGGAGAAGGGGATTCCCGGCGGATGGAGGGGCTTATCGGGTGGCGTGGCAGCGGGGCCGAGAGCTAAACTGGGAAGCCCTTTGGCCGCGGGCGCGGTTCTGCTGCCCGCTCGGGAGAGCCCCATGTCACCGGTCGCTGCAGGTCCCGCCGATCGCCACCGCCTCCGCGCGTTTGAGATCTGGGGCGGCAACGGCGCGGCCAGCGACAGGGTTTCTGTGCCGGGCTTTGACTTGCAACTGTACTGCCAGCCCTTCAAGGGTGATGAGGGCGGCGACCTGCGGTTTGTCTCGACGTGCGCGATGGGCAACATCGTGCGCTTCACGCTGGCGGATATCGCCGGGCACGGGCAGGAGGTATCGGAGACGGCACTGCGGCTGCGCGGCCTGATGCGCAAGCACATGAACAAGCCCAACCCGACCAAGTTTGCCAAGGCACTTAATCATGAGTTCACGAGGTTGTCGCTGGAGGGGATCTTTGCAACGGCCGTGATCTGCACGTACTTTGCGCCGACGGATCACCTGATCGTGTGCAACGCGGGGCATCCGCGGCCGCTCTTCTTCAGCGCGGCCACGAATGAGTGGTCGCTGCTGGATGAGAAACATCCGGGGAACCTGTCCCAGGATCACGTGAAGGATGCGGGCGTGGGCAACCTGCCGCTGGGGATCATCGGGGAGACCAACTACCCGCAGTTTGCGATGAAGCTGGTGGCGGGGGATGTGGTGATCCCGTACACGGATGCGATGATCGAGGCCGCGGATGCGGGGGGGCGGGCGCTGGGGGAAGAGGGGCTGCTGAGGCTGGCCCGGACGCTGGACACATCGCGTCCGACGGACCTGGCAAGTGCGCTCGAGCGACTTGTCGAAGAGTACCGGGGACTTAAGCCAGCGGATGATGATGTGTCGGTGATGTCGCTGTATCACAACGCGAGTGATCCGCCCAAGATGGCGTTTGGGGAGAGGTTGAATGTGCTGGGGCGGATGGTGGGGTTTATGAAGTAGTGTGGGGCGCGAGGAGGCCGTCTGCAACCTTCCGCTTGGCAGGTCATAGAAGCTGAATATGAACACAATCATGGTCATCAGGCCCTACATCCACGCCGGGGTGTGGGTGTTTGATGATCCGGCGGTGGGGCTGTTGCGCGAGCCGTTTGTCGGCGGCGTGCCGGAGATGATCCGAGTCTTGACTCAGGATCTCCCAGGCGCGGCCCGCGGGTTCCGGCTCACGTTTTCGGCGGGTCCGTTTCCAGGGTCGCAGGCTTGCCTTGAGCGGGCGCGCGAGGATATGGGCGGGAACTGGTATCGGTGGCCGGAGCAGAACCTTGAGGGATGGTTGTGCCCGGCGATGTTCAAGTACTTTGCCGAAGCGCCGCCAAGGTTGTATCTGCGCGCTGATGCCGACGCCGTGGAGACGATCGCTGTGCCGCGGATTCAGGTGGAGAGGCTGTTGAGGTTGCTGGAGGCGGGGGAGTTGGCCGAGGCGGAAGAGTTGGTGAGGGCGGTGTTGGAGTAACGATGTCGGCAGGTTTGGTGGGCGAGAAGGGCGTCTGGGCGTCGAAGTCGGAGGCCGGAGTGGCCGGTGATTCGACTTCGATGGCACGGTTACTTGGCGATGGGGCCCTTGTAGACGTTTCCGGCCCGCATCACGAACTGCACGCGTTCGAGCTCCGTGACATCCTTGATGGGGTCACCCTTGACGGCGATGAGGTCGGCGGACTTGCCGGACTCGAGCGTGCCGATTTGCGTTGAAAGGTTGAGGAGGTCCGCGGCGCTGATGGTCGCGGCCTTGATGGTCTCCAGCGGCGTCATCCCGCCTTCAACCATCAGTTTGAACTCTCTGGCGTTGTTTCCGTGTGCGGACACGCCGCTGTCGGTGCCGAAGGCGATCTTGACGCCGGCTTTATGGGCCGCGGTGAAGGACTTCATCATCATGGGGGCGACCTCCTTGGCCTTTTTGGCCACCATGGGGAGGTAGTAGCCCGGGATGTCGGCATTGGCGGAGGTGGTGTGCCCGGCCAGGAGCGTGGGGACGTAGTACGCGCCCTTCTCTTTGAAGAGGCCGATGGATTCGGCATTCTGGATGCTCCCGTGCTCGATCGAATCGACCCCGGCGCGGAGGGCGGCGTTGATGCCGTCGGTGCCGTGGGCGTGGGCCGCGACCTTGCGTCCCATGGAGTGTGCGGCCTTGACGATGGCCGCGAGCTCGGGGTCGGTGTAGTGCTGGGCCAGGCCCGCGGAGGAGATGGAGAGAACGCCGCCGGTGGCCGCGATCTTGATCCAGTCGGCGCCGCGTTTGATCTGGGTGCGGACGGCCTTCATGCACTCGTCGGGTCCGTCGGCGACGCCGACTTCGGTGCCGGGGGTTCCCCAGACGTCGGCGCGGTAGCCGTTGGTGGGGTCCATGTGCCCGCCGGTGATGCTGATGGCCTTGCCGGCGCAGAGGATGCGTGGGCCGGGAAAGTCGCCGCGGTCGATGCCGGAGCGAAGGGCGAAGATCGAGTTGCCCTCGGCGGTGAGGTCGCGGACGGTGGTGAAACCGGCCTCGATGGTTTTGCGGCAGAAACCCACGCCACGGGCGGTCGCGTCGCAGTCGTTCTCGACGGCGTTGCGGAGGAGGCGGCCCGAGTCCCACTCGGTGGTGATGTGGACATGGCAGTCGATGAGACCGGGGAGCACGAAGGAGTCGTGGAGGTCCACCTCCTTGACCTTCGCGCCGGCCTTTCGCGCGTTGTCCAGATCGGGGCCGGTGAGGCCCGGGATGACCGAGTCGATCTTGTCGTTCTTGATGACGACGGTGGCGTTGTGCAGGTGTTCCTGGCCCGCGATGGTGAGCAGCGTGCCGCAGCGGACGAGGGTGTAATGGTCCGGGGGCGTCGGGGCCGCGGCCGGTTGAGCGAAAGCTATTCCGGAAAGCAGGGCAAGGCATGTGGCGGCAACGCAACGTCGGAACGTGTTCATGGGTCCAGTATGCCATGAAGCGTTCGCGGACGCAGGGCGATAAGCGGCGAGCCCAAAGTACGCAGCCCGAACGACCCACCCGTCCGGGTGAGTTCCCCCGTCCTGGACGTGGATTGCGGGCGTGTGTGAAGGCATATTCGTCTACCCCCGGGCGCGGCTCGGAGGAAGGAGCGGGGCACACCATGGGACGACCCAATGATCTTTTCGGACCTGAGACGCAGGGGGATGCCCCGATGCCGATGGTGCGTCCGACGCCCGTGCAATCACCGACCGAGGTGACGCCGGCGGATGATGGGCTGATCACGGTGAGCGGCATGGAGAGCGTCGCGCTGGTGTTCGTGCGCCCGGCGGGGATTCGCGATCACGAAGTCGACATGTTCCAGCGCCGCCTGTTGTCGGTGGCGGAGCGTTCGCACGGGCGGATCGCGATCTCGCTGTCGGAACTGAGCTCGATCAACTCGGCTGGGATCAACGCGCTGGTCGCGGTGCACACCCACTGCACATCACTGGGCGGGCACCTGGCCCTGTTTGCCATGACCGAAGAGGTCCGCAAGGTGTTCAAGGTGACCAAGCTGGACAAGAAGATGGTGCTGGCGAACAACGCGCACGAAGCGGTGCGGTCCTATTCAAAGCCTAAGAAGAGCTTTTTGAAGGGCGCTTTCTCCTGGGCCAAGCAGGAGAAGGATGCGGCGTAACTCGGCCGGGCTACGAGTCCTGAAGGAGCCGCAGGCTCACGACAAAGCGATCGCTGACGAGCTGCGCATCGCATGATCCGCCGTGCGCCTCGGCCATGGCCAGGGCGGTCCGCAGGCCCAAGCCGGCGTGGATCGGCTGTTCTACTCCGGGCACATCGCTCTCCCCGATCGTGTTGGTGACGCACAGGTTTGCCTGCTCGTTGACCTCCGCCCGCACCGTTCCACCCCGGGGCGTGTGCTCCGCGGCGTTCGCAAGGATGTTGTCGAGCATCACCCCCAACATCGCGGCGTCGGCTCGAACGGTAAAGTCCGGCGGGACATTCATGCTCGAATGAACCCCCCGTGCATTCAGCGGCCCAATCCGACGGTCCCAGACGGGTCCCAGCACATCCCTGAGATTGACGGACTTGAGGTTCGGTTTCTCGCGCCCGGCCTGCACCCGGGCAAGACGCAGCACCGCATCCGCCGATTGTCCCATGCGCTGCGAGACCTCAACGACTTGTTCCAGCGCGTGGCGCAAGGCCGCAGAGTCTCGATCACGGCTCAGGGCCAGTTCGGCGACCGCCCTGACCTCAGCGATTGGCGTGCGCAGCTCGTGGGCCGCGGACGAAGCAAGGCGTTTCTCGCGGTCGAACGCGGCGCTCAGGCGGTCGAGCAGTTGATTGGTTCGCTCGACAATCGGGCGAAGCTCGGTCGGGGTCGCGTAGGACAAACGCCCGGACAAGTCATCGGGGCCCAGGGCTGCGACTCCGGAGGCCAGTTTGGCAACCGGCCTGAGCCCGCGGCGGAGTGCGATACGGACCGCCCCGAGTGTTCCGCCGATCAGCAGAACGCCCGCCGCGCCCAGCGCGCCCGCGAAGAGGCGGAGCGTCCTATCCATCTCCACGCGCGACTGCGCGACGATGATAAGGACCGGCCCGCCCTCACCCTGGGCGGGAGGAGTGGGGTGTTCGGCTTCGCTGTCAACCCGCGGCGTGCAGACGACGGCGACCATTCGCCCCGCCGCGCCTGTCGGAGTCGGTGCATCCCAGATCGTCGGGCCGGCGGCTGGTGTCTTCATTGGAAGGTCCGCGGCCCCGAGTGATCCGGAGCGTTGGATGACGGCGCGCGGCTCGTTTCCTTCCAGCCGCCAGAGCTCAAAGAACTCACCATCTGCGGCTCGGTTGTATTGGGGCATCGCTTCGGCCGAGAAGTCGAATTCCAGCTTGGCGTCCTCAATTTTGATCATGCCAACCAGGGCCTGAGCGCGAGCCCGGAGACCGTCATCAAAGCGGGAGACGATCGCAGTCCGGATGAACACAAAGAGGCCGGTGCCCACCAGCAGCACCAGAGGGATCACCGCGATGCATACCAGGCGCGTAAGGCGGGCTTGGAGGCTGATCACGCGCCCTCCTCAGCGAGGACATACCCGACCTTCCGGCGCGTGTGGATGAGCGGCGGGCAACCCGCCGCATCCAGCTTCGCCCGCAGGCTACAGACCGCGGAATCCACCGCGTTGCTCTGGACCTGCGACCTTTCGTCGTACAGATGCTCTTCAAGCTCACTTCGCGGCACGGGCTTGCCCGCCCGGTGCGCCAGGTATTCGAGCAGGGCGTACTCGCGCGGGGCCAGATCAAGCGCGGCCGCATCGTTGACCCGCGCGGACTTGGCGGCGATGTCAACGACCAGCGGGCCGATGTGGATCTGCGGTGAGGGTGTGTGGTGGGCCCTGCGGACCAGCGCCTGAACGCGGGCGACGACCTCGGCAAGCGCGAAGGGCTTGATGAGGTAGTCGTCGGCGCCGGTCTGAAGTCCCAGCACGCGGTCATCCACAGAATCGCGGGCGGTGAGCACCAATACCGGAGTCGACAGTTTGCGTTCACGCATCTTCGAAAGGACGGTCAAGCCATCCAACTCGGGAAGGCCCAGGTCCAGCACCATCGCGTCGTAGTCACTGGTCTGCACGTGGATGAGTGCCGCCCGTCCATCGGCCACGGCATCCACGGCGTATCCGGCTTCACGCAGGGCCTGCGCCACGCTCTCGCGGATTTTGGTCGAATCCTCGGCCACCAGCACGCGCACGATGTTCTCCTTGAACACAAGTGTAAAGCCGGAGTCGCGGCAGGGGTAACCACGACTCCGGCCTGATGATTCCCAATCAAACGGTTTGCAGGATCAGTCGTCGTCCTTCTCGCTCTTCTTGTGCTCTTCTCTTTCGCCCTTGGCGTGTTCGCCTTCGTGCTCATCTTCGATATTTCCCGCGGCATCTACCTTGACCTCGTGGGTCTTGCCGTCAATCACGATGCCGACCTCGAAGTAGAACTTCTGAACGGCGATGGGGCTTTGGAACGTGGCGTTGGGGTATTCTTTCTTGAGCTCGGCCATGACAGCCGCGGGCAGCGCGGTTTCGGCCACGGCCTTCTCGAGCTCCATGACCTCGCCCAGGCCCGAGAGGGTTGCGGAGCAGTTGACGCCATCCTTGGTGTAGTCGACCTCGAAGATGGTGATGCCCTCATCCGTCTCCTTGGTCACCTTGACGACCTTGTCGGCGGGTGTGAGCTTGCCAACGGCGGTGCGAACGGCCTCGGGCGCCTCCCCGAGCTTGATCACGACTTCGTCATCTTCGGGTCCGTCGGTCATTGTCCAGGCGCCGATTCCGGCCAAGGCGATGGTCAGGCCGCATGCGGCGATGGTGAAGCGATTCCGTTTCATAATGAGAACTCCGTGGGTTGCGGGCATCCTCCGGCGCACGCCGAAGACCGGGTATATGACGCTTGCCACGAATGCGGCACATGATGGCAGGATGATTCTGATCGAATCCGCAGCGCCACGGATCGCGATCGACTTACTTCTGAGCCCGCCCGCCGACGGTGAGCGTCACGCGCTTTTGCTGCCGCCGCCGTTTGTGGCGGGCGCTCAAGATCGGGATCGGCAGCACGCCGCGGAGCAGCCACGCCACCGCGAAGAGGAAAACCAGCGTCGTCGCCCAGAACTGCCAATCGCCCACCGGCATTCCTGACCCCTTATCGCAGGACCTGGTACACGATCATCGCGGCGATGTACGCCATGCCGCTCATCCACACCAGTTGCAGCACCGCCCACTTGACGCCGCCGGCTTCTTTGGCGGTCACGGCCAGGGTCGGCAGGCACTGCATGGCGAGAACGTAGTAGACCAGGAGCGACCAGCACGTGGCGGTGGTGAAGATGGGTGAGCCGTCATCGCGAGTCGCGCTGGCGAGCGAACTCAGCACGCCCTGATCTTCGGCGTCATCTTCCCCTGAGGTGACGACCGCCATGGTGGAAACGAAGACTTCACGGGCTGCGAAGCTGGTGAGGATGCCGACGGAGAGTTGCCAGTCGTAGCCCAGGGGCTGGAAGACGGGCTGCACAATGCGGCCCATGCGGCCCGCGAAGCTCTGCCCCTTCTGATGCTTGGCGGTCAACTGGTCGGCCTGGGCTTGAATCTCCGCAGCCTTGGCGGCGTCCGTCTGGGCGACGGCTTGAGATCGGAGTGTCACCGCTTCGGCGGGAGGGGCCGATAGCGGGAACGCTCCCAGCCACCACAGGATGACACAGATCGCCAGGATGTTCGTACCGGCCTTCTTCAGGAATACCAGGCCGCGGTCGTAGGTGGTGATGAGCGCGGTGCGCAGACTGGGTCGCTTGTACGTCGGTAGTTCTAGAGCCATCGGGCGGCTCGGTCCCTTCAGGAGCGTGCGGCGCACGATCAGGGCGCTGCAGATCCCGGCGAAGATGCCCAGCGCGTAACACCCGACAAACGCGAGAGCCGCCTTGGACGGGCTGTTCTGAAACAGAACTGTGGTCACCAACGCGTACACCGGCAAGCGTGCCGAGCACGACATGAAGGGTGCGACCAGGATGGTTGCCAACCGTTCGCGCCGATCCGGAATCGCGCGGGTGGACATGATCCCAGGCAGGGCGCACGCGTGTGACGAGAGCAGGGGCATGAACGAATGCCCCGGTAGTCCGAACGGCCGCAACGCCCTGTCCATTACAAACGCCGCCCGCGCCAGGTACCCCGTGTCTTCAAGAATCGAGATGAAGAAGAAAAGCAGGCAGATCTGCGGCAGGAACACGACGGTTGCGCCCACTCCGCCGACCACGCCATCGGCCAGGCAATCCTGGAAAACTCCCGCGGGCACGATGGCTTTGACCACTCCCGCCATGCCGCCGGTGAGCAGCGAATGAACCCACCCTGTGCCTGCCCACGCCACGGCCTTGTCCGGGAACCCATTGAAGACGTGATCCAGAAAGTCCATTGGGACCTTGGCGACGCTGAAAAGCACCCAGAAGACGGCGGCCATGATTACGGTGAAGATCACAAGGCCCAGCACGGGGTGCGTCGTCAGGCGGTCCACGCGATCTGTGAAAGAATCCTCCCCGGCATCCACGTCGCCGTGAGATACCTTCGAGTAGATTTCCTCGGCCCACGCTCGCAGCCCTTCACGAGAACCAGGGGGCGTGTAGTTTGATATCCGGGCGCGCGACATCGCGGCCTGGAGGTCCGCGATCCCCTCTCCCTCCCGCGCGCTGATGCACACCACCCCGCAACCCAGCGCCCGTTCCAGGGCCGCGGGCTCCACGGTGATTCCGCGCTTGCGGGCCAGGTCGATCATGTTCACCGCGATGACGGTCGGCAGCCGCCGTCGAAGCGCCTCACCCACCAGCATGAGGTTCCGCGGCAGATTGGTCGCATCTGCCACGACACACACCGCTGTCGGGGCCGCGACGGTCTCACCCGTGGGCGCTGCGCGCCCTTCCAGCACTGCGCGGCACACCTCGGCCTCGAGTTGATCCAGTTCGAGCGAGTAGATCCCGGGCAGGTCGATGATGGCCGCGGTCTCGGTGGCTCCATCCGTCGGCAACTCGACGCGCCCGACTCGTGCCTCCAGGGTCGTGCCGGGGAAGTTGGCGGTCTTATGGCGTAGACCCGTGAGTCGGTTGAAGAGCGTGGTCTTCCCGGTATTCGGATTGCCTAGAAGTGCAAACCGACCGCCGCCCGCCCCTTCCTGGGCGTCCGCGGCCGTCATGACGCGGGCTCGATGGGCTCAACCATGATCTTCTCGGCAAGCGGACGAGCCAAACCGATCCTGCATCCCGACCCCCGCCCCGAGACGACTGCCACGATGCAAGGCTCCCCCGCGCGGCACAGGCGCACCGTCGCGTTGCAACACAGGCCCATCGCCCCCAGCATCGCGGCGTCCGATGAGTTGATGTCCGTGCTTCGGACAACTCCCACATCCCCGGCCTTGAGTTGGTTTAGGCTGACGCCGCAGTTTGGGGAACCTTGATTCGACACCAATCGCTCCGATTCCACACGGGTGGTTCCGGATCGTATTCCGTTGAGACTGATTCTCAACGAGAGGTGGTGTCCGAGTTTATTAGAAACTTTCTAAATCAATACTCAAGAACACCCCGCGGCGTACGCGTTCAGGAAGCACTGGAAGTCATTGGCGGTGAGCAGCGGCTGAGTTCCGGAGTTGTCGCAGTTTGCGAAGATGTCTCCGGAGGCAAACTTGTTCAGGAAGCACTGGAAGTCATTGGCGGTCAACAAGGGTGAGGCGCTGCTGCTGTCGCAGTTGGCGTAGCAATAGGCGGGCGTGTAGATGAGCGTGACGGTCGCCGTATTGGATTGGCCCGAGGGTGTGTTCACGCGGAACGTGAAGGATTCGGACCCGGACGCATTCGCCGCGGGCGTCATGATTCGGTAGCCCTTGGTGCCCGAGCCCACGGTGCACTGGGTCGGGGATGAGAGCAAGGTGAAGGTGGCGCCGGCGGCATCGTCATCGAACTTGGCGGGAAGCTCAACAGTGACAGTTTGGCCGCGGGATACTACTTTGGAGTAGTTGTACGCGACAGGCTGCTGGCCGGAGGGAGCACCCGCCGTGAAGGCGATGTCCATAACCACGGGCGCGCTCAGGGCGCGACTGCCGTCGGTGTAAAGGACCTCCGCCTGAACCCTGGACCGTCCGGCGCCGATATCGCGTCCGAAGACGTTCCAAGAAGCGGGTGCGGTATTGGAGGATGCGAGCACGCGACCGTTTCGCATCAGGCGAACTTCCTGCACCGTCCCGGGACCCGAGACCGTGACGTTGGCCGGGAAGGCTGTTGAAAGGTTGCCGGTGATGGTCGGCGTGCCGAGCGTCACGATGTGCCCGCGGTTGTTGACATTGATCGTGCCGGCCCAGCGTCCGACGGTTTTCACCGGGGAGTTGTCGATCGCGAGGATGCGCAGGTCGTTGATTCCGTCGGGCAGGTCCGTGGTTGAGAACTGGCAGGGGTCGTTGGGGGCGAATGGCCGCAGGTTCACACCGTTGACATAGACCTCAACCGAGGCGATCGAAGCCCCGGGCAGGGTGGTCGAAACGGCAGGTGTGAAGCTGATCGTGCCGCTGACGGGGCCCGAGGGTACGTTTGGAATGACCGTGGGAATGGTGGCAAAGGGCCGGGAAATCGGGTCCCCCTGGAACATCGATTGGAACGGGAAGTAGGCGATGGACCTGAGGTAGGCCTCACCCAGAGAGAGTCCTTTGTAATAGACCGCGTTGAGATTCGGGGCCGCGAACTTGCCGGTGTAGTTGCAGGGTTCTTCGACTGTTCCGCTGACACCCGCCGCGCCGCGCCGGATCCAGCTGGACATCTTGGTTTGATCGGGAATGTCGAACGTGGCGTGATAGCTGGTCAGGTCGTCGCAGTACGCGCCCGGCCGGAGGGTCATGATCGCGGTATCGACTTGGGGGTCGACCCAGCCGGTCATGACGCCAAGGCAATCGTGACGGAGGTCGGGCAGGATGCCGTTGAGGATCTGCGCCTGGCCGCCCGCGGCGACGATGCTGGACACCGCCGGGGCGAAGTTCGGCGACCGGACGTTCCGGATCGCATCGGTCGTATTCATGTAATAGAAGTTGCCCGCGGGATGCGTGCCATCGACCACGGCGGTGGAGTCGATCATCGAGGTGATTTCGGCGACGGTGTTGCCGCGCAGGCCGGTGTACCCCAGCTGTGCGGAGATGAAGTAGCGTGGGTTGGGCGGGATCGTGGTGACCGACCCGTTGGTCCAGCGCAGGTTGCTGTCAAAGGGCTGTGCGGCGATGCCAAAGTAGTGGTTGGTGGATTGGGAGGACATCGTGGCCGTGAGCACCTGGGCCCGGATGAATGCGCTGGAGTACGCGGAGGTGAGCGAGAACCGGGCCACGGGCCAGCACCCGTCGGAGATCAGCCCCGGCGCATCGACGTAGAACGTTTGGCCGGTGGCCACCACGATGTAGTCAATGTGGTCGGAAATGCGGCCATCGACCAGCTTGCCCAGCACCGCGTCGATGTTGCCGTTGGTCCCGGCGAACGCCGCGTAGTTGGTCGCGGCCGGATCGATGTAAAGCACGTTGGATGCCGGAATGTTGCGGGCGAACTGGTAGTAGTGCCCTAAGTACATCGATTCGGCGTTGGCCGGGTTGATGAGGATCAGGACGTTTTCGGGACCGCCGCCGGCATAAGCGGCCGCGGCCAATCCGGCGACCGCGACCAGCGATGACAACACGTTGCGTTTGAGCATGAATCACTCCGTCTGCATCTGAATACGGCCGCCGAGCCCAAACGGATTCCTGACCCCTGAACTCGGCCGCGACTTTTCACCTTCATCGTGCCACGGAAACCGGATAACGGCAAGACAAATCCTGATGTCGTTATCGATCCCAATCCTTCGGGCTCCGTTTATGCAGGGGATCGCGGAACTGGGACCAAACCCTGTGTCCAGCGTGGGAAACCCCCTTTCGGCCCGGCTTTGGGGCCTTCCGTCTACACTCGCCAAGGACCAGACGGAGCGCGACCTTGGCCGAGTCGAAGAACATCCAGTGGCACGCCGGAGATGTGAGCCGCGATGACCGTTGGAAGAGTCTTCAGATCAAGGGGTGCACGATGTGGTTCACGGGGCTTTCGGCCTCCGGCAAGTCCACCATCGCCAGTGCCCTTGAATCGGCCCTGGTTCATCGCGGCATCTACAGCTACCGCCTGGATGGAGACAACATCCGGCACAACCTGAGCAACGACCTTGGCTTCTCCGCGGCAGATCGCGCCGAGAACATCCGGCGCATCGGCGAGGTCGCGCGGCTCTTTGCCGACTCGGGATGCATCGCCCTGACGGGGTTCATCAGCCCGTATCGCAGGGACCGCGACCTGGCCCGCCAGACGCACGAGAAAGATGGTCTGGAGTTCATTGAGGTGTTCGTGGACACACCCATCGAGGTGTGCGAACAGCGCGACCCCAAGGGGCTGTACAAGAAAGCCCGGGCCGGGCAGCTCAAGGGGTTCACAGGCATAGATGATCCGTACGAGCCCCCGCTGAAGCCGGAGTTGGTCTTGAAGACGGCGACGAACAGTGTTGAGCAGTGTGTGCGGGCGTGTCTGGAATTGCTGCGAGCGCGGGGCATCACGGCGGAATAGCTTTTTCGGATGATGGCCAATGTATCCAACGCGTTGGCGCGGCTGATTGCAGCGTGCGCGGCGCTCGTGCTTCTCCTGGCCGCGGTGCTTTACGCGAGCGCGGGCGAAGCCCTTTCTACTTACCTGTTGATTGTGTTGGTGTGGGGCGGGTTCTATGTTCTGGCTGAAGGTGGGTTGTCGCGGCTCGCACACCGGGCACGGGCAGGATGCAAGACGCAGGTTGCGTGCGTGATCCTGCGACTACTGCTCGCGAGCTCAGGCGGAGCGCTGGCATTGCTTTCGGCGGGCATGGCCGCCCGATACGCGGTCTCTTCCGAACTGCAACGTAAGCTCGATCGCGCAACCGTGCGCGACGCGGTTCGCCGGCCGGGAGGCCACGAGGTCTCTTTCTACTCGACCAACAAGCCTGAACTGCCGCGGCTCATCTTCATCCACGGGACGCCGGGGCACGGGGGCGTATTTGCCGACTACCTGCTCGGCCCAATTGACGGATTCGAATCCATCGCGGTTGATCGCCCTGGATTCGGACACTCCGCGGATAGTGGGCCCGTTGTGTCGTTCGAGGAACAGGCGAAGGCTCTGTCGGGGCTTCTGGCTGAGCGTCAGGGGAAGTGGCCGATCCTCATCGGGCACTCTCTGGGTGGGCCGATCGTGGCGCGGCTTGCCGCGGACTATCCCGACAAGGTCCGTGGCATTGTAATCCTCGCGGGGTCACTGGACCCCAGCCTGGAGGCGCCAAGCTGGTACAACGACGTCACCAGCGCGCCCGTGGTGGACCTCAAGATGCCGGACATGTACGAGGTATCCAACGCCGAAGTCGCGGCCGCGCACGAACAGACCCGACTTCTTGCAGCCGTGCTGGACCGCATCCGCTGTCCGGTCGAGTTGGTCCACGGCACGGCAGACACTCTGGTTCCAGTGGCCAACGCGGAATACACGAGACGGTCGCTGGTGAACAGCCCTCACATTGGCTTCACGCTGTTACAAGGCGAGGGACACGGGATTCACAAGTCGCGGGGGGCTGAGGTCCGGAAGGCGATCGAGCGATTGACCCAAAATTGAGAACGCGGTCACCGCGTTCTCCCCACACCCTGGGCGTACGCTCACTTCATGGCCGACTACGCCCACCTCCTCCAAGCCGGCATCGCCGCCGTCGCCGATGCCTGCCGCGTCTGCCGTGCTGTGCAGGCCAACATGCAAGCCGTCTCGCGCATCGTCAAGGATGACAAGAGCCCGGTGACGGTCGCGGATTACGCGAGCCAGGCGGTCGTCGCCAAGACGCTGCTCGATCGCATCCCCGGTCAATTGCACCTGGTTGCCGAAGAATCCTCCGGGTTCCTGCGCAACCCCGGCAGCCAGGCCCATCTGGACGCCACGCTTGCCGCGGCCCGCGAAACCTGGGTCGATGCCGATGAGGCCGCGCTCTTGAGCGCGATCGATGCCGGCGCATCGGATGCCCAACAACCATCGTTCTGGACCTTGGACCCCATCGACGGCACCAAGGGCTTCCTCCGCGGCCAGCAATACGCCGTGTCCCTGGCCTTCATCGAGCGCGGCCAACCCGTCATCGGCATCCTGGGCTGTCCCAACCTGCCGCGCGACTTCTCGCTCCCGCTGGACCAGCCCGACCGGCACGGGTGCATCTACTTCTGTATCAAGGGTCAGGGTGTGTGGGAGATCCCGGCCCACAAGCCCGACGCCCAACCCATCCACATCACGCGGCTTGAGCACAACTCAAGCGACCCGATCAGCCTGTGCATGTCTTTCGAGGAATCGCACTCGAACTTTTCCACGACCGACCGCGTCATGGCTGACCTCGCCGCTCGGGGCGTCAAGCAGCGCCCGCCCGCACGCCTGGACAGTCAGGCCAAGTACGCTCTGGTCGCCCGCGGCCAGGCGGATGTGTACCTCCGGATGCCGACCAAGACGGGCTATGTGGAACTCATCTGGGACCACGCCGCGGGCTCGCTCATTGCGGCCGAGGGCGGCTGCGCAGTCACCGATATCGACGGACACGGTCTGGACTTCGCCCAGGGCCGCAGACTTGAGAAAAACCGCGGAATCGTGGCCGCGCCACCCGCGCTTCACGGAATGCTGCTGGGCGCGATATCGCGTACGCTTTCGGCAGTATGAGGCGGCGTATCCCCGGAATCTGGTTGTCTATCGCCGCGGCCATGCTGGCCGGGTGCGCGGCTCGACCTCGCCCTGAGTGGGCTGCATCGGCTCCGACATCGATCGACACGTCCGCCGAAGAGACCCGTCAGCGCTGGGACATGGATCGGGCCATCGCGACGCTGAGCGAGCGACCGAACGGAAAGACATGCGATGTGCTGGCACTCTCCAGCGGCGGCCAAACGGGCGCGTTCGGCGCGGGGCTGATCGAAGGCTGGACCACCAAGGGTGACCGTCCCGAGTTCGGTCTTGTGACGGGCGTGAGCACCGGCGCGCTCATCGCCGTCTTTGCGTTCCTCGGACCCGAAGGGGATGCGACGCTTCGCGAGATGTATACGACGCACGGCCAGTCGGATGTGATCGACAAGCGCTGGTGGATCGAGTTGCCCCTGGCCGATTCGTATGCCCGATCTACACCCTTGCGCACGCTGATCGACCACTACATCTCTGACGA
Source organism: Phycisphaerales bacterium (assembly GCA_044222485.1). GTDB lineage: Bacteria > Planctomycetota > Phycisphaerae > Phycisphaerales > UBA1924 > JAHBXE01. The sequence goes on from JBGAND010000001.1 coordinate 201,242, forward strand.
TGTGGTCCGGCGGATCGGGGCTATCCAAGGGCGGGTGCTCCTGATCGGCACCTCCAACATGGACCTCTGCCGCCTTCGCGTGTGGAACCTGTCCGCGCTGGCCGCGGATGAGTCGATCCCAATGGCGGATCGTGCCGCGCGTTTCCGTGACATCGTGATGGCTTCCATGTCCATTCCCATGCTGATGCCACCGGTGTTCATCGACGGCCACATGCACATGGATGGCGGAGTGGTGCGGCAGGTGTTCCTCACCGAACTGGACCGGGCCGACGACTTGCGGCGGGCGCTAGGCGGGCATCCGCGGTTCTGGGTGATCGCCAATCGCCACGTGAAGACCCCTCCCAAGGTGGTCGCCAATCACATGATCACGATCTCGGCACGAAGCGTGCAGTTGATGATGGATGCCAATCTTGAGAAAGACCTCGAGGAGGCTCGGCGATTTGCGGCCGATTGCGGGGGAGCGTTTTCGACGGCCGCGGTGCCACCGGCCTTGTCCGATCAGGGTACCTCGGGGATGTTTGATTCTGAATACATGCGGCGGCTGCACGCCGAGGGCATCAAGACCGTCCTGGCCGGGGCGGCCTGGGGTGCGCTCGCCCAGGGTACCTCCGGGGGTGCGGGCGCCACCACGGGACCTTGAAACCCGGGGGATCGAGCCGAAATCGCCAAAGTTTCGACCCCGCCCGATACAAACCCAACCAACGCGCCACAAAGGCCCTTTCGGCGGCCCTCTGCGCGGCCGATGGTATTGCTCGCGAACTGGGGATCGGTATCATCCGTACCCCGCCCATGCGGGGGCTGGATCCGCAGCTGGAGGCGTTGGCGGGTCCGATAGCAACTCAGTCGAGGCACCCCTTTTTTTCAAGGGGACGGCGGGGTTTTCGAAACTTGGTGGAGATCTGGAATGAAGAGCAACGTGATCGTGGTGTCGGGTGCGGGCGGCTTCATCGGTGGGCACTTGGTGGCCGAACTGCTGCGCAAGGGGTTCAAGGTCCGCGGGGCCGACATCAAGCCGCTGGATGAGTGGTACCAGGTCCACCGCAAGGCCCAGAACTTCGCCGGGCCCGCCACGGGCGACTGCCGCGACTTCCGGGTTTGCCGGACCTTGTGCAAGGGCGCCAAAGAGGTCTACCAGCTCGCGGCCGACATGGGCGGCATGGGCTTCATCGAGAACAACAAGGCTCTGTGCATGCTCAGCGTGCTGACCAACACGCACATGATCATGGCCGCGCAGGAAGCCGGGATCGACCGGTTCTTCTACGCGTCATCGGCGTGCGTCTACAACGCCGACAAGCAGAAGGACCCGAACATCACGGCGCTCAAAGAGGCCGATGCGTATCCCGGCCTGCCGGAAGACGGTTACGGCTGGGAGAAGCTGTTCTCCGAGCGCATGTGCCGGCACTTCCGCGAGGACTTCGGCATCAACACCCGCGTCGCGCGGTTCCACAACGTCTACGGCCCCAACGGCACGTGGGAGGGCGGGCGCGAGAAGGCCCCGGCCGCGATCTGCCGCAAGGTGATCGCCGCGGTCGTCTCCGGCAAGCACGACATCGAGATCTGGGGCGATGGCACGCAGACCCGCTCGTTCATGTACATCGATGACTGCATCAAGGGCATCCAGACCATCACGCACTCGAACATTTTGGAGCCGATCAACCTTGGCAGCTCCGAGCTGGTCTCCATCAACCAACTGGTGGACATCGCCGAGGACATCGCCGGGATCAAGCTCAACCGCAACTACAAGCTCGACGCCCCCCGCGGCGTCGCCGGCCGCAACAGCGACAACACCAAGATCCGCCAGTACCTCAAGTGGGAGCCTGACACGCGCCTTCGCGACGGCATGGAGAAGACCTACCGCTGGATCTACGACGAGTTCACGGCCAAGTACACCGCCAAGACGGCCCACAAGAGCAGCATCAGCACCTTCACCAAGGGCTCGCACCCGATCCCGGGAGATGGTTTCAACCCCGAGTCCCGCTTCGCCGACACGTGGAAGCAGGGCATCCCCGCTACGTACAACGGGGCGAAGGCCAAGCCCGCCAAAAAGCCCGTGCGCAAGGTGTCGCGCAAGAAGGCCAAGGCCAAGAGCGGCAAGCGTTGAGCGGAAGACATGCACGCGATTAAGAAGCGACTCCCCTGGCTCATCCGTCACACGCTCGAGCTTGGGCAGCGCTTCGGGCTCAACATTTCTCCGGCCCACTTTTACTCCGAAACCCCGGACCTTCGCACCCTGCGCACCACGGATTACTGGCGCCGTCCCTGGCCTATGAAGGGAGTCCGGGGCGCGCAACTGGAGCCCCAGCTTGATTGGCTCCGCCGCACCGCGGAGCCTTGGATCGACCGCACCCGCGACGGTGCGATCTATCGCGAGGCCTGCAAACGCAACGGTGAAGAGGGCTTCGGTGAGCTCGAGGGTGATCTGCTCTACGACTTCATCCGCACGCATCGCCCTACCAAGATCATCCAGATCGGTTGCGGCGTGAGTACTCAGATCATGCTGGTGGCCGCGGAGGAGCAGCGGCAGGCCGACGGGTTCTACAAACCCGAACTGGTCTGCATCGATCCCTATCCCAGTCCGGGCATGCGAGACCTGGCCGCCAAGGGCAGCATCCGCCTGCTGGCATCACCCGCCGAGACCGTCCCGCTGCACGAGCTCACCAGCCTGCCCCCCGGCGGCCTGTTCTTTGTTGACAGCACCCACAGCACCAAAGTCGGCGGCGAGGTGCCGCGGATCATTCTCGAAGTCTTCCCCAACTTGCCCGCCAACGTGCTTATCCACTTCCACGACATCCACTTCCCGTTTGACTACGGCACGTGGACGATGCACCACAAAGAGATCTTCTTCAATCGCGAGAGCACGCTGCTGCTGGCGTTCCTCACCTTCAACGACCGCTTTGAGATCCTCGCCAGCCTGTCCATGCTCTGCCACGCACGCTGCCCCGACGTACAAAAACTCTTCCCGCGTTTCCAACCCGCCCCCATCAAACAAGGCCTGCGAACCGGACCCGGCGACTTCCCGACGTCCATGTACCTCCGCACGCTCGATCCGGTGACCCGATGACCAGCCGACCGACCTTCCTCATCATTTCCCAGGTCTATGTACCCGACCCCGCCTCGGTGGGCCAGCACATCGCGGATGCCGCCATCGAGATGGCCAACCGTGGCTACCGCGTCGTGGTCTACGCCGCGGGCCGCGGGTATGACGATCCGTCCAAGATCTATCCCCGCCGCGAACTGCTGAACGGTGTGGAAGTGCGCCGGCTTCCGCTCTCCAGCTTCGGCAAGTCTTCCATCGCCATCCGCCTCCTGGCCCAATGGCTCTTCGTGCTCCAGGCGACCTTTCACGGCCTGTTCACCAGAAGGCTCGGGGCCGTCATGGTCTCCACCAGCCCGCCGTTCTGCGGCTTGGCCGGTGTGGCGATCAGCCTACTCCGCGGCGTTCCTCTCAAGTACTGGCTCATGGACCTCAACCCCGACCAGATGATCGCCATGGGCAAGATCACGCCCAGTTCGCTCCAGGCCCGCATCTTCAACATGTTCAACCGCTGGACTTACAAACGCGCCAGCGACATCGTCGTCCTGGACCGCTTCATGGGTGAACGCATCCAACGCAAGCTCGATGTCGCTTCCAAAACCAGCACCATGCCCCCCTGGCCCCACGAGGACAAGCTCGAGAATCTCCCGCACGCGGAGAACTCCTTCTACAAGGAGCACAAGCTCGAGGGCAAGTTCGTCATCATGTACTCCGGCAACCACTCGCCGGCCAACCCGATTAAGACCATCCTCGACGCCGCCGAACGTCTCCAGGATGATCCACGCCTGGTCGTCATGTGCATCGGCGGCGGCGGCGGAAAGAAAGAAGTCGACGAGAAGGTCGCCAAGGGTGTCAAGAACATCCGCTCCCTTCCCTACCAGCCCTTCGATCGCATCCGCTACTCGCTCTCCGCGGCCGATGTCCACATCGTCAGCATCGGTAACGAGGTCGTCGGCATCGTCCACCCCTGCAAGGTCTACGGCGCGATGGCCGTCTGCCGCCCCATCCTCCTCCTGGGTCCCAACCCCTGCCACGTCAGCGACCTGATCGAGCAGCACCGCGTCGGCTGGCACATCTCCCACGGTGATGTCGATGGCGCTGTCCGCACACTGCAGACGATCCTCAGCACCCCGCAGCAAGAGCTTCTGGCCATGGGCCAGCGCGCGGCCGCGGTCATCTCCTCCACCCTGTCGAAGAAGTCCTTGTGCGACCGATATTGCGACGTCATGGAGCGCGGCCTGAAATCCCCCGCACCCCAGCGCGGCCGCTGACCCGTTAGTAAGCATGGCCGAAACACTCCCAACTCCTCCACTCTCTCCCCCGTCTCCCAACTGGAACGGAATCTCCGCGCCGGTTTCCGTGGTCATCCTCACGCTCAATGAAGAGGTCAACATCGCCGACTGCGTCGCATCCTGCGGCTGGTCGAACGATGTTCACGTTCTGGACTCCGGCTCTGAAGACCGCACGGTTGAACTGGCTCGGGCTGCCGGCGCCCATGTCCACACTCATCCATTTGAGTCCTTCGGCAAGCAGCGCAACTGGGCCATCGACAACATCCCCCTGGCCAATGAATGGGTCTTCCACCTGGATGCCGATGAACGCTTCACGCCCGAGCTGGTCCGCGAGATGCAGGATCGCCTGTCCAAGGCCCCCACCGAAGCGGGCTACCACATCCCCCACAAGCTCATGTTCATGGGTCGATGGCTGAAGCGCTCCGGCGGCTATCCCACGTATCAGATGCGCCTCTTCCACAAGTCGCGCATGCGATTCAAGGACTACGGGCACGGGCAGCGCGAAGATACCGACCAGACCGTCGGGGTCTTTCACCAGCCCTACCTCCACTACGCCTTCTCCAAGGGGCTCTACGACTGGATAGACAAGCACAACCGCTACAGCTCGCTCGAGGCCCTCGAGGTCATCGGCACGCGTCGCGAGTCACTCCGGCTGGCCAATCTGTTCAGCCGCGATCCTGTTCGCCGCCGGCGCACGTGGAAGGAACTGGGCTACTACATGCCCTTCCGCCCCGCTGTCCGCTGGCTGGTGATCATGTTTGTCCTCGGCGGCGTCTTTGAAGGCCGCGCTGGATACACGTACGCCAAGCTCGTCGCCATTTACGAGCAGATGACCACGCTCAAGCTGCGGCTTCTCAAACGCCGCGCCAACAGTTTCGAGAAGGACACGGCCCCCAAGGCCCGCACCGCGATCTTCAAGTCCGCTGACCGCTTGCCCGAGCCCCCGCCACAGGCCCCCCGCGTCGCGCCCCCTGCCCCGGTCGCTCCCGTCGCCCGCGACACCGACATGGGCCAGATGATCCCCGAGCCGAGCCCCTGGTCGTTCCGCGAAAAACTCATCCGCGCCGTCTGGATGCTCCTGGGCAAGCCCATCTTTCGCCTGTCGTTTCACAACTGGTACGGCTTCCGCGCATGGCTCCTGCGCCTCTTTGGCGCCAAGGTCGGCAAGGGTGTCCGTATCCGTCCCAGCGTCAACGTCGAGATCCCCTGGAACCTGGACCTGAAGGATGGCGTCACCGTCGGCGACTACGCGATCCTTTATTCCCTGGGTGTCATCACCATCGGCGAGCGCACCATCGTCAGCCAATACGCCCATCTCTGCGCCGGGACACACGACCACACCGACCGCCGCTTCCCCCTCATCCGCGATCCCATCACCATCGGTGCGGATGCCTGGATCGGCGCTGACGCCTTCGTCGGCCCCAATGTCATCATCGGCCAGCTCTCAGTCCTGGGGGCCCGTTCCAGCGCCTATCGCAGTCTGGATGCCGGCACCGTGTACGTCGGCAACCCCGCCCACGCCTTGAAGAAACGCGAGCTTCATTGATTCATGACCAGCGCCCCGCTCCAACCCCCGCCACCTCCGACCGACCCGGCCCAGAGCGTCGCCGATGTCCGCGGCCGCACGTCGCGCGAACGCATGCTCGAAACTCTGTGGGATATCTTCGGCCAGCCCCTCATGCGTCTGACCTTCCACAACTGGTACGGCCTCCGCCGCCGCCTGCTCAACTTCTTCGGCGCCGACATTGATCCCACCGCGCGCATCCGCCCCAGCGCCAAGATCAGTTACCCCTGGCGGCTCAAGGTCGGCGCTCACACCGCCGTCGGTGACCATTCCATCCTCTTCTGCCTGGGTCCGATCTCGATCGGCGCTCGCTGCACCATCAGTCAGTACACCCACCTTTGCTCCGCCAGTCACGACTACACCACCCGCGCCATGACCCTGATCAACAAGCCCATCGTCATCGAAGATGACGCCTGGATCGCCGCGGACGTCTTCGTCGGTCCCGGTGTCACCGTGGGCAAAGACTGCGTCGTCGGGGCCCGTTCCACCGTGCTCCACTCCCTTCCCCCAGGCATGATCTGCACCGGCGACAGCGCCCACCCCATCGCGCCCCGAAACGTCCGGGCCACCGTTTCCCCTTCCCAGCCCACCTGACCAAGAGCAACCATGCGAATCCTCCACTTCCTCAAAGCGATCCGGTTCGAAGATGGCGGTGTCGTCCGCGCGGTGCTCGACATGGCCAAGTACCAGGCCCGGGCCGGCGCCGATGTCACCCTGGCCACCTGCGATACCAAGGATGTTCCGCCCGAGTGGAAGACGCCCGGGCCGGGGGTTCCCAAGGTTCAGGTGATCGCTCCCCCCAGCAAGATCGCCATGTTCGATTCGGCCTACGCGGCCCGCGTCCGCCCGTTGGTCCAGAACTGCGACGTCATGCACCTGCACGTGATCTGGGACCCTTCTCAAGAGCCCTTCGCGCGCCTCGGCCGCGAACTCGGCAAGCCCTACGTCCAGAGCCCTCACGGCATGCTCGCCGATTGGTCCGTCCTCCAGAAGCGGTTCCGCAAGTCGGTGTACATGGCCACCACCGCCCGCAAAATGATCGATGGCGCCTCGTTCATCGTCACCACGGCGCAGGCTGAGCTGGATCAATCCCAGAAGCGCCACCCCAAGGTGCCCGGCGCGGTCATTCCGCTGGTCTTCGACCTGGACCCCTATCGCACGCTCTCCACCCCCGCGCCCGCTCGCAAGGGCCTCCCGCTCCCCTCGACCGAACTGCCCTCGCTCCTCTACCTGAGTCGTCTCCACTACAAAAAACGCCCCGATCTCCTCCTCGCCGCCGGCCGCGCACTTCGCGACATGCATGGGGGAGGGGCCGCCAAGTTCAACATCGTCATCGGCGGCCCCTGCGATGAAACCTACGACCGTCAGATGCGCGACTACGCCAAGGAAATCAAGGTGGATGACATCACCACGTTCCTGGGCATGGTGCCCGCGGCCCTCAAACCCTCGCTCTACGAAGCCTGCGATCTCTTCGTCCTCCCCACCAGCATGGAGAACTTCGGCTTCGTCTACTTCGAATCTCTGGCCAGCTCCACACCCCTGGTCACGACCAAGGGCACCGACACCTGGAAAGAGCTGACCGACAGCGGCGGCGGCCGCATCGTCGAGATGATCAAGAGCCCCGTCAAGGATGGCCAAGTCGGCGGCGGTGATGTCCGCGAACTGGCCGAGTGCATCAACTCCCTCATCGCCAACCGGCCCCAGCTCAAGCCGATGGGCCAACGAGGCCGCCAATGGGTCCTTGATAACCTCGAGCCCTCCATCGTCGTCGCCAAGTATCTGGCGATGTACGACCAGGCCATCCGCGGCAAGAGGTCGGCGTGACGTCGTCCCCCGCCCCGCTCCTGGCGATCATCAACAACGTGCAGACGCCCTACCGCGTCCACCTGCATCGCCGCATCGTCCGCGAAATGCCGGATGTCCGCATCGCCAGCCTCTACACCCACGACCAGGCCGACCAGCCCTGGGAATCCCAGCGCATCGAAGAAATCAACCCGGTGCTGTTCGGCAAGGGCCATCCTGTCGCCGCCCAATCCAGCCCTCGCTGGTTTGTGTCCGACTGGCGCAAGGCCGCCCGCATCGCCGCGTGGCTCAAGGCCAACGACGCCCGCGCCGTCATCCTCGGCGGCTACAGCGACATCACACGCCTCCGCCTCATCCGCTGGTGCCGCCGCGCCGGGATCCCCTGCTTCATCTTCGCCGACAGCAACATCTTCGGTGACACCGCCACCGGCCTCAAACGCGCCGTGAAGAACAAGCTCGTCCGCTGGGTCGTGCGCAACGCCACCGGCCTGATGCCCTGCGGCACCTTCGGCCAGCGATTCTTCGAACGCTACGGCGCGGACCCCAAGCGGTGCTTCTTTGTCCCCTACGAGCCCGACTACGACCTCATCGCCTCCCTGCCTGAAGCGCACGTCGCCAAAGCCAGAGCCGACTTCGGCCTGGACCCCGCCCGCAAGCGACTGGTGGTGTGCGCACGCCTCGTGCAATGGAAACGAGTTGACCTGGCCATCAACGCCTTCTCCGCCATCGCAGCCCAGCGCCCCGAATGGGACCTGGTCATCATCGGTGATGGCCCTATCCGCGATCAGCTCCGCGCCTCGGTTCCCCCCGCGTTGGCTTCCAGAGTCATCTGGACCGGGTTCATTGGCGAGCAGTCCCGCATCAGCGCCGTCTATCGCGCCTCACACGCCCTGATCTGCCCTAGTGACTTCGAACCATGGGCCGTCGTCATCAACGAGGCCGCGGCCGCCGGGCTGGCCATCATCGCCAGTTCCGTGGTCGGGGCCGCGGCCGAACTGGTCCGGGACGATGTCAACGGTTATTTCTTCCCCGCCGGAGACCTGGCCGCCCTCACCGACCGCCTGACCAAGCTCACCGCCCCGGGTGCCGTCTCCCGCCTCCAGCACGGCTCAAGCGAAGTTCTTGCGCATTGGCGACGCACCGGCGACCCGATACAGGGGATTCGTTCGGCCCTGAAGTTCGCCGGCGTTCACTGAGCCCCGCCAAAAGCCGCACAGCGACGCACCAACGCACATGCCCGCTCGTACGATGACCGATAAGAGGTCTTCCCATGGGTTCCCTGTTCTCCTTCATCTTCTTTGGCTCGGGCGCGTTGCTCCTCACCTGGATGATTGTCCAGGCGATCCGGGGCCGGCACGACCTCCTGTGCCTGCGGAACCTGTTCCTGTTCGGCGTGATTATCTTCCAGTTCATCAGCGGCGGCTTCTCGATGATGACGATCGGCCGCGTGACCGAGTTCTTCGTGGCCGATCCCCTCGTCACCGGCGCCAAGTTCTACATCCTGCTCCTTATCTTCCTGTTCCTGATGCTCTGGGTGTATCAGCGAGGGTGGGGCGTCAAGAACTGGGCGTGGCGCTCCAAGGCGCACTTCCCCGACCAGAAGCCCACCACACTTCTGATGATCTCGTTCCTGTTCTTGCTCATGGGGTTTGTGTTCCGAATTGTCATCGGCCGTAACGTGGAAATCCTCGGCGTCCTGACCGACATCATGGCCGTGGGCATGCTCTCAGGCGCAGCGGGATTGGCCGCCTGGGCCTGGGCGCCGCGCATTTGGAATCCCGCCGTTGCCCTACCCGCATTCCTGCTCATTTTCGGTTGCGTTGTGTTGTCCATCGTCCAGACGTTCGGACGGCGCGACCTGCTGAGCGTGATGCTGACCGTGCTTTTCGCTGCCTACCACTCCAGTTGGAAGTACCAGGGCTTTCCTCGACTGTTCACCAAGTTGGGCACGCTGGCCGTCACCGCCGTGATCTTCCTCGCGGCCTTCTCCACCGTCCGTGCCAAGACCTCGTCGCTCAAAGACTTCGATCCCGGCACATTCGTCCAGCTCCTTATGGATGCCGACGTCAACGGTGGCCTGGAGGCGCTCATTGGTGGGCAGGCGGCCGCCAATAACAGCATGTGGCTCATGGAGCATCGGCCCCCGTTTGATCCCTTTCACACCGTCATCTACACCATCTCGCAGCCGATCCCGCGAAAGCTCTGGCCCGGCAAGCCCCTGGGGCTGGGTAAGGCGATGGTCAACGAAGACCTCCGCGTGGGCGAGGATGCCGCCTACAACGTCGGCCCCGGCCTCATCGGACACATATACAACGATAACCCCTGGCTTTCGCTGGTCCCTTACGCCATCTTCTTCGGGCTGATGTGGCGGTTCTTTGACGAGTGGGTAACCTCCCACCCTGGCAACCCCTTCATCGTCCTGCCCGTCGGCGTTGGTGCCGGCGATCTCATCGGCATTCCCCGCGGCGAGTTGGGGATTTGCCTGTTCCGGTTCCTCACAGCCGTCGTCACCGCCTGGTTCCTCATGCGGTTCTGTATTGTGCTGCTGCGCACCTTCGGCGGTATCCCCCGCGAACCCGTCGATCAGGGGTATCCCCTTGAGCCCGAACTGGCCTATTCTGAGGCCGGTGATGGGTACGGCGAACCCGACCACGATTCGCGAGTCTAACCCCTCAGGCAGCGCCCCATAAGTTGGCAAGCTCTGCCGGTCGCGTCATCTGCGGTGGTTGGTCGGCGCTGGGTGCACGACTCGCCGCGCCTCCGGATGGCGAACGCGGGCGAGATTTGTGATGGTATTGGCTATGAGGACGCTTTATTTACGTCGGGTCGCGCTTCTGGCCGCGTGCTTGGCGTTTGCCTTGCCCGCGGCGTCCGCGCACGCACAGGTCGCGTCGCGCTTTTCAGCGTCCATGTCGGGGGACATGCCCACGCTCAGGGATCTCAATACGAATCGATTGGTGATTAGTCCCAGCACGCTCACGGTCGTCAACGACAGCCCGCTCCGGTCTCAAACGATCCTGATCCCGCAGCCCAATGGCTTTGACCTGAAGGTCACCCTGTTCAACGACACCAACACGGCCAGCCGCATGGGGATCATCTCCGTGCCCGGGCTCCGCCTGGGGCCCACCGTTACCTACCGCGACTTCCGGGAAGATGCGCACCTGGTCACCGTTTCGCACAACGGCACGCAATGGGGCAGCATGGGTTGGTTGTATCCCAAGGACATCTACAGCCCGGTCTGGGTCGTCGGGAACGATACCTACACCATCGGCGTCAGCCTGAACTACCCCGTGCTGCAGTACAAACAGCAGGTCCAGACCCAACTGGTGTCCGCCAACGGTCCGGAGTTGTTCGGCGGCAAAAACTGGAAGATCGACTTCCGACTCCAAGGGCAGCTCCCCGCTCACGAGTCCCGGGAATACACCGTCAGCGTCCGCGTCACCGACACATCCTCCGATTGGATCCGCACCCTGATTCCGTATCGCGACTACTTCCGCTCGCTCTACGGTGAAGTGGCCTACCAGCGCGATCCGCGACCCGTCGCTGGCCACAGCATGGCCCAGCCCGTGACCGACCCTCAGAATCCATACGGCTATGCCACACCGCCCGCATCTCGCCCCGACCTTCACGGCTGGGGACCGGTCTCCAATCTGCTCCGCAACTACCGCAACATGGGTTATTCCCGCCTCATGATGTGGACCCCGACCGGCTTCTACCGGGTTCACACCGACATGAACTTCCCCTTCAAGTTCATGACCGAGCTCAACGCGACCACCCCTTCTCGCAACTCCCTGGATGCACTCCGATCCCTGGCCACACCCGAGTTCCACATGGGCTATTGGTGGGGCAACAGCCAGCGGGTCATGCAAACCTGGGACACCGCCGACAGCGATGTCCTCAACGAAAACGACCCGGTCCTCCGCGCCCGAGCCTTTGATGAGCTCGATATGGCCGTCTCACTGGGCGCGACCGAAATCGGACTGGACTACTTCGCGATGATGAAGCCCTGGGACAGCTACCACTGGCTCAAAACCATGCAGCAACGGGCCCCCGGCGTTCGATTCATCGTGGAAGGTCTCAACGCGGACCTGTTCAACAACATCAGCCCTGGTTACACCTCCGCGCACACCGTCTCCACGGCGCCCGTGCTCGCCGACCTGCTCAACCCCGGTCACGAGCTCTGGTGCGGGATCATGTTCAACGTCCTGGCCGAACGCCTTGGCCGCCCGCTCACTCGCCTCGAAAAACTCGCCGAAATCGATCGCGTCTCGAGGTTGGGTTACGTTCCCGTGGCGTTCGATGCCATGGTGCTCGACCAGCCCTATATCGCCCAGGAAAGCTGGCTCACCAACATCCCCGCGGATGTCCGCGGCGTGGTTGAAGCGCCCCCCGCGGCTCCCGCAGTTCCGCCCAGTGCTATCGGTGGCGGATCAGGCGGTGGTAGCAGCGGTGGCGGTGGCGGCGGTGGCGGCGGCGGTGGTGGTGGTGGCGGCGGTGGCGGTGGTGGTTATCGCGGCATCGGCGGCGGTTCCGCCAGCGGTTCGAGCACCTCTTCCGCCGTTCAAACGTTCCGAAACTCGACAAGCGCTCCCGTGACTTACCACGGGATGACGTTCACCCGACGCGAACTGGCTGAGGCCTTGAAACGCTTCCGAAATCTGACTGAGCCGCCACCCCCCGACCGAACCGTTGAAGTTCCGGAATAGCCCGAAGGCTCGCCGCGCTCAGATCGATCGAACATGCACCGGTGGGCTCGGTTCCGCATCGTCAGTCGCGACGCTCACCGAAAAAGCAGGGCACCATCATGGACGGTGCCCCGCTGGAGGAGAGAGAGATCCGATTTGAACGACTGTGTCCCCAAGTTCTCATCGGCACAACAGCCGTCTTTGGGCTTGAACTATTCTTGACAATCTAGGCAATCTCGACCGCACTTGTCTAGGGCCTCCCCTGTCAACTGTACCTAACTTATTGCGAACTCATCAACAAATCCCCTCGGCCCATAACCATACGAGTCGGATGATCCACGTGTTCTACTTCCATCAATGCAAAGAGGGTCCGGCTCCGCGCCAGACCCTCTTCTCCGCTCTCTTTGTGCCTTTTCCGGGATCCCCGATTGCCCCGGATTCTCAATCTTTCGAAGGCGGCGGTGGTGGCGGATCGCTGGGGATTCCGCGCTTGTCTAATTCTTCTTCCAATCGCTTGAGAATTCGCTCGCGATCCTCCGCCGGCAGTTGCGCCATTCGCCGCATGATGCGCTGAGCCCGCTCGCGAACCGGCGGTCCGTTGTCAGGTGCCGGAGCCTGGGCATCACCCTTGACGCCCTTCTTCTCATTGATCCGCCGCTGCATCATTTCTTCGCCGCGCTTCTTCTGCATCTCCTCGCGGACTTTGTCGGTCTCAACCTTCACGAACTCCTGCTGCCTGGCGTTCAGCACCGCCCACACCTTGGTCTGGTAGTCGCTGGGCTTGGGCCCGTACTTCATCGCCTCCTGCGCCATCTCACGCCGCGGCCTGTTTTCGCCCCTTTTTCCGCCATCAGACGGGGGAGGAGCCGCATCGTTCCCACGCTCCTCCTTCATCTTCTGGGCAAACTCCTTGGCCGCTTCGCGAAACTCCTGCTCAATCGCCCCGATCTTCTGTTCCTGATCCGCTGAGAGCCGCAGTCCCTCGACCGCTTTGTCGCCGCGGAGCTTGTCGATGATCTCCCCATACGCCCGCATCGGCACCATCATCTCGCGACGGCCTTCTTTGCCACCCTTCATCCCCTCGCCGAACTGGTCATCCACATGCGGCGGCCGGTTCTGCGGCACTTTCGGCCCCTGAAGCGGCGGGGCTGGAGGTTGCGCAGGGCGGGCCGGCGCATCCTGACCTTGCGCCGACCCGGCGAACGCAATCAGCAACGCAACACACTTGGCAGCAGCGAATCCGCGCATAAACGCTCCTTGTTTCAGTACCCGCCAAACGCCCCAACCCTGAACCCTATTGCCCAGTACTTGGGTCTACCATCGGTTTGACCCCGCTTTCCGCCCACTTTGAGACCGCCCACATGCCCCCCGAATCCACGTACAAAGCCCTCATCAGCGAAGCCCTGCGAACGGTTCCCGACCCTGGGGCCGCGGGTTCTAGGACCGACATCGTCTCAAGCGGGTCGGTGAAGAACATCGCTGCCTGCGATGGGGCCGTCAGCCTTCGTCTGGCCGCCCTTTCCGACATCCCCCAGATGAACACCTTGGCCGCCCGCTGCCACACCGCCATCGCCTCCCGATCGTCCGCGGCCGGCACCGCGCTCACCACTCTCACCGTTGAGTTCGCCAACACCGACGGTCGCATCGTCCACTCAACCCGCCCCACGGGATCCACCATGCAGCAGCCTCCCCAAGACTCCGGCCACCGCCCCATCAGCGGCCTCAGCCGCCCACCAACCCCTCAGGGGCAAGCCGGCTCACTCCCGGGCGTCAAACACATCATCGCCGTCGGCGCTGGTAAGGGTGGCGTTGGCAAGTCCACCATCGCGCTCAACATCGCCGTCGGTCTTGCCAAGCGAGGGCACGCCGTCGGCCTGCTCGACGGCGACATTTACGGCCCTTCCATGCCCACCATGCTCGGCCTGCAAAGCCTCGAGCAATCCGTCATGCAGGGCAAGCTCCAGCCGTTCTACGTCCACGGCGTCAAGTGCATCACCATCGGCAAGCTCGTTGATCCCGAAAAGCCTCTCATCTGGCGCGGCCCCATGGCCCACGGCGCCTTCAAGCAACTCACCGAGCAAACCGACTGGGGCAACCTCGACTACCTCATCATCGACCTTCCCCCCGGCACGGGCGACGTCTCCCTCACGATGGCCCAGAGCCTTCAGCTCACCGGCGCTGTCGTCATCTGCACCCCCCAGCAAGTCGCCCAGGATGACGCCGTCCGCGCCGCCAAGATGTTCCAGCAGTTGGGCATCGATGTGCTTGGCGTTGTCGAGAACATGAGCACCTTCATTGCTGATGACATCACTCCGCCGCGCGAGTACGACCTCTTCGGCAAGGGTGGGGCCGAGAAGATGGCCGCACGCCTCGGGCTTCCATTCCTCGGCGCAGTGCCCATCACCGTCGCCCTCCGCAAGAACTCCGACTCCGGCGACCCCAGCTCCAACTTCATCTCAGGCACAGCGCTCTGCAAAGCTCTTGAAGTGGTCGTAGATAACGTCGAAAAACAAACCGCCCTGGCGTCGATCCGCCAGGGCAAGAGCAAGCCAACTCTGTCAATCTCCTAATCGTGCCATCGAAGTCGTTGCTTTGAACGACTTCGATGCCGGGGCGCGGATGTGCGTGCGGGGCAACGAAGACATCGATGTCTCAAGGCCGACTTCGATGGCACATCACGCCGCCATCCTCACACCCGACTCCATCGCCGCGCGGCACGCCGCGATCAACTCATCCGGCCCACCGGCTTCCAGAGCCTCGCACAGCAATCGACCATAAAGCTGCGGGCTCACACCGTTGGGCCCCTCAGCCAAGTAAGGAATGAACGCCGCGCACACCCGCCGCGCCGAGAGCGATGCCCCACGGGCCATGTCCAGGTAGTAGCGGGGGAGCTTCCCCGAAGGCAGGAGCGGCACCGCACGAAGCGAGGCGCACTCCTCCAGAGTCTTCTCGACCTTTGGACCAAACTTCGAAGCCGCATCCCCCGCACTGATCGCCCCCGCCTCCGCCGGCTCCAGGATCAACGCTGAGATGATGTCCGATTCCGCCGCCCCATAGCGCAGCAGCAACCCCGCCACCGACATCCTCTTGGCTGCGGCCTGTCTCCCAGCCGCTTCCTCAATATTCAGCCCCCGAGTCGCACACGCAAGCGCCTGCTGAAACGCGCTTTCTGAGGGCGGCGGCGCCGGAATCCGAATCGGCTTGCTCGGACGCGCCGGCTCCGGGCGGCGGTCCGCCTCCGGCTCATGATCCGACACAATCCGCTGCGTCAGCGGCGCCGGAATCTCCGCCACAGGCGGCGGCTCCGACTGATTCCGCGACCGCCGCGACTGCTGCTGCTCAACAACCCGCCGCGCCTCCTTCAGCAGCCGCGTCGCCTCGTTGTAGTCCTCCAGCAAGTACGCGATCTTGTCAAAATCGCCGTTGACCATGTCGGTCACGGTCACAAACCCGCTGCGGCTCAAGCCCATGATCGCGGCCTGGCTGATGCCCGGGAGATCGGAAATCTTCTTGTCCTTCGCCATGACGTTCCCTTCCAATGCGCGCACCCTGCCCCACAAGGAAGGTCGATCCGCCGCCGCGGCGAGTTCAGCGAAAATCGTCAAGTCGATAAGGTGTGCCGTCTATGAGGCCGGGTTGTGTCGGTCGGTCCGGAGATGTCGCGTTCAACTCGAAAAAGAGCCGCAGGGCTCAAAGTCGATAGCCGGGGGCAGAGCGAGGCTCCGCGAGCGCCGCCCCCGGAAAGTACGCGCAAAAGAAATGCACCCCGAAGGGGTGCAAGTATCCAGCGTCAGCAGTTCAACGAAGAGGCTTATGCCGCCAACTCACCCAATCGCCCCCGCATATCCATTGAACGTCTCCCGAAACGGCCGCGGCGAAAACCCAAGCTGAATCCGTGCCTTCTCAATGCTCGCCGTCGAATCCACAGCCCCCATCACCGCCATCCCGTGATCAAACGGCAAGATCGACCCCACCCCGATCTTCGCCGCCGCCAGCGCCTGGATCGCAGCGACTTCCGACGGAATTCCCATCGGATTCAGATCCTGATTCGCCCCCGGAATGTTGTCCCGCATGTGCTCAAGCAACTCCGGCCACGTCAGCACCTCAGGCCCCGCAAGGTTGTAGATCTCCCCAATCGACTCCTCTCGTCCCAAACACTCCGCCGCGGCCCACGCCACATCCTCCACCGCCACCGGCTGCACACTCGCGGGCTCGCGATAGATCGCCGCCAGCGGAACATCCTCACTCGAGAGCCGCCCGCGCGAGAAGTACGGCAGGAAAAACCAAGGCTGCTTCTCTCCGCTGCACCACCCCTTGGCCAGCCGAATGAACTCTCCCCGCGGGCCATGAATCAGGCTCGGCCGCAGAATCGTCCACTCCAGATCGCTCTTCTTGACGATCTGCTCCCCCTCATACTTGGTCTTCTGATACGCGGCCTTGCCCTCATCGCTCACACCGATCGCCGAGACCTGCACAAACCTCTTTACCCCCGCCTCGCGGCAAGCATTCACCAACAGCCGCGTCGCATCGACATGAATCTTTCGAAACGTCTGCCCCGCCGCCTCACGGATGATCCCGAGCGTGTTGATGCACGCCGTGACTCCCGCGGTCAGGCCGGCTAGTCCGGTCGGGTCTGTGATGTCCGCCTGAACCAGCCGCAGTTGATCTGAAGCAGGCAGAACCTGCTTCGCCTTTTCACGAGATCGAACCAACCCGCGTACGGAGTGGCCGCGCGAGAGCAGCTCGCGAACAACCTGAGAGCCGACAAACCCGGTAGCGCCGGTGACTGCGATAGTGGAGTGCTGGGGCATGGCCAGAGGGTAGGAAGGAAACCCATGGACTGCAGTCCATGGGTTTGGTGCGAACACCCAAAGAAAAAGGCCCCGGGACAATCCCAGGGCCTTCGTGTATTCGTGAGATCCGAGCTTAACGCTTCGAGAACTGGAACCGCCGGCGTGCACCAGCCTGGCCGTACTTTTTACGCTCGACCTTGCGGGCATCGCGAGTCAGGAACCCGGCATCGCGAAGAGCCTCTTCCAGAGACGGGTCATAGTTCCGCAGGGCCCGGGCAACACCAAGGCGAACCGCCCCGGCCTGGCCCATGTACCCGCCGCCGTGAACGCGGGCGATGATCGTGAACTTGCCCTCGGTGCTGGTCACCTTCAACGGGGCCGTCGCGTCGTTGCGGTCGCGCTCTTCGGCAAAGAACTCGTTGACCGGGCGGAGCCGGCCGTTCTTGGACAGGATCATGAAAGAGTTCTTGCCATCTTTCGACAGCTTCATGCGAACCCGGGCGACGCCGGCCTTGCGGCGGCCCGTGCCCCACCACCAGCCATACTTATCAGCGGGAATCGCCGCCCGCACCTTGCGGGGCGTCGAAGGAGCCTTCACCACGGGGGTGACGAGGGAGGCGGGATGCGGCGTGGTCGGGAGCGTGGTCATGGGTTGATCTCAAGTCGGGCGAATGTTCAGTTTGCAGGTGGGGCCAGGGGTTTGGGGGAAACTTACAGCGGAATCACCTTCACACCGGTGTGCGGATGGTCCGCCCCCGGATACACCTTGAGCTTCTTCATCATGTGCCGGCTGAGCCGGTTCTTCGGGAGCATGCGGCGAACGGCATCCTCGATCAGCTTCTCAGGCCGGCGCTCGCGAACGCTGCCGTACGTCTCGGTCTTCAGGCCACCGGGATATTCGGTAAACCGCATCTTCAACCGCTGCTCGGCCTTGTTGCCGGACAGTCCGATCTTGGAAGCGTTGGTGACGATCACAAAGTCGCCCGTATCCACGTGCGGCGTGTACTCGGGGCGGTGCTTGCCCATCAACACCGTGGCAACCTCGACGGCCAGCCGACCCAGCGGCTGATCCGCGGCATCCACATGCCGCCACACGTGCGGGATATCACCGGCCTTGGCAAAGAAAGTTTCGCGACGCATGGGCAGATTCCTCGGATGACAAGGCCGCAGCGGGTGCTTGGTCTCGCCGTCTACCGGACGGGGCGGGCTGGACTTCCAGCAGGATTTTGGACTTCGGCCCGGGTAAACCGGGGAGGCAAGCGTAGTCGGGCGGCAGGCCGGGTCAAGCTTGCGGCAGTTGCGGCACCCGGCCAACCGGGATAATCTGCTCCGGAAGGCTGATTTCAAGGCCACGGACGCGAATTCCAGGCCGCCACGGACACCCATGACCCCAACACCCCACACCGGGACACCATCTGAAGACGGTGGGCATGGCGATGGCCCACCCAACGTCTTTGCCCCCAACGCCCACGGTGAAGAGCTCCGCGAATACTCCGAACCCGACTGGCGAAACGAAGTCGGCGAGTTCTTCAAACACCTGAATCAGGTTCTCTCCAAGGCCGCGGCGTCTTCTCCCGGCCACACCGAAAAATCAGCCTCGATGAAGCACCCGCTGGTGCTGGCCGCGGTCATCACCACCTGCGTTACGGCCGGCTCCAGTCTTCTCCTCCACCTCTTCCAAAACCGCGAAGCCGCCAATCAGCGGTCCAATGAGCTCTACAAGTCCAAGCTCGACTTCGTCGGCACGTTCGGCGATTCTTTCCCCCGCTCGCTCAACGCCCTCTATTCCAACATGCACGAGCTGATCTGGCTCAAGTGCTACCCGGTGTCTTTCGCGGTCGATGAAGGCGGCGATCCCAAGACCGTAGCGGAAGCCGAAGCCGCCCGCGACAAACAGCTCGAAAGAGCCAACAAAACCAAAGATACACACTCCAAAGACTTCGACGAGTCCTACAAAGCCCGCATCCAGGAAAAGAAGCTGACCGCGATGTGCGCCCAGGCCATGGCGATGTTCAGCCACGAAGAAGGCGCCGACATCCGCTCGCTTCTCAAAACGATCAGGGCAATCCAGGACCTGGCCGACGATCCAACCCCACCCAAGAAGTTCGACAAGCTCAGTTATCAGGCACTGGAGTCCAAGCTCAACTCGCTCCATAATGACGCTAACGAACTGTTCGCCAAGGTGCTCGAAACTCTTGGCAACCAGCTCGGTCAGACCGGACAGAAGTAGAGGGAGACTCGATTGAAGATCAAGGCCAAGTCAATGTGGGCAATCGTGGCCGCGGCCGCGTGCGTCGGGCTCTCCGTCGGCGGGTGCAACAAGAAGGGTGACGCCAAGGCCGACCAGATGGAAGGCGGATCCGGCAAAGCCCCGGACAAGGGGCTTCCCCCCGGCGGTGAATCGCCCACCAAGCCGCCCACCAAGTAGACCTTGGATCAGGGCTAACCCGCGGCCTCCACTCAGCCCGCCACGCGCCGCGAGCCGATCATCTATAGATGGATAACCGCCCCAGCTACGCCCACATCCGTAACGCCCAGGCGCGCGGGGTCTGTCCGTGGTGCTCCCATTCCACCGAAGGCCTTACCGAGGACATGTGCCCCGAGTGCGGCAACAACGTTCGTGCCCTCAAACCCCTGGGCCCGCGCGATCCCGGTTCGCCGGGGCTCGCCAGCCTCTGCTCTCTGGTCGCCGTCGCCCTCATCCTCATCGTCGCGGTAGTTCAGCAGCGCGTCGAGTCCGCGTTTACCAAGCAAGCTGCCCCCGCCGCGGCCACTTCAGTCGAACCTCCCTCCGGGCAGTTCGAGCTCACCGCCAAAGCCTTCGTCAAGATCGCCTCGATCTCACCAGACCCCGCCGGCAAACAGCAACTCGGCGCCCAGGCAACCGGAACGCTCGACGCCCAGGCCGCCACCCCCGCCGACAAGCTCCGCGTCGCGATGGTCTCAGGCGAACTGGAAGGAGACGAAAAGGCCATCTCCCGTCTCGACAAGCTAGAGGCCGAGCCCGACCTGGAGTCCAACCTCGCCGAAGACTGCAAATCCCTCCGCGCGCTCTACGCCGGCGAACCGCTTACGCCCGAAGTCCAAACCCGCCTCGAAAAAAACCACGGCTGGATCGGCAAACTCGCCGCCACCCACGGCAAGCCCGACACCGACCCCTCCCGCGCCCCCCTCATCGACGGAGGTGGCAAGCTCATGGCCCTGGTCTTCGGCGCTGTCGCGGGCATCATCCTGGTCTTCATCGCCGCCTTCACCTGCTTCATCATCGCGATGGTCAAAATCGCCGGTCGTACCCTCCGTCCGCGCTTCATCCCCCCAACTCCCGGCGGCAGCATCGCGATCGAAATGGTTGTCGTTTTCGTCTTGGGCTTCCTCGCGCTCAAGGGCCTCTCTCTGGCCGCCGAGCACCTCCTGGGCGCCAAGGGCGCCGTCTGGTTCTCCTTGGGCGCCCAATGGTGCCTCCTCCTTATCCTCTTATGGCCCGCCCTCCGAGGCTGGCGCGGCGGCCTTTCCGCCCTCGGCTGGAACAAAGGCCAGGGAGTCCTCACCGAGATCGGCTGCGGCCTCTTCGGCTACCTCGCCTGCCTCCCTCTGGTCCTCTTCGGCGCGATCGTCTCGATCATCCTCATGCTCACCTATCAGGCAGTTCAAGTGGCCATGGGCCACAAAGCGCCGCCCGCGCCCGACAACCCCGTCTTCGAACTGGCCAGCGGCAAGGGCGGCGTCTGGCTCATCGTGGTCATCTACATCCTCGCGTCGGTCTGGGCGCCCATCATGGAAGAATCCATTTTCCGCGGCGCCCTCTACCGCCACCTGCGCTCGCACTGGCCCTGGTTCCCTGCCGCGGCCGTCTCCGCCATCGGGTTCGGCCTCATGCACAACTACCCGCTGCTCATGCTCGGGCCCGTCATGTCCCTGGGATTCGGCTTTGCCCTCATCCGCGAATGGCGCGGCTCACTCATCGCATCCATGACCGCCCACTGCGTCCACAACGCGGCCGTCCTCGCCGTAGTCCTTTTCGCGGTCCACCTGATCGGCGGATGATCCGGAACTGCCAAGTCCTAACTCGGCACTCAGCACGTTGCCTTACGGACACCCCGCCGCATACTCATTCAAAAAGCACTGAAAGTCATTCGCCGTCAGCGCCGGAGTCGACGTGCTGCAATCGCAGTTCGAAGCCGTATCCGCGGCCGCGTACTTGTTCAAGAAGCACTGAAAGTCATTGGCCGTCAGCACCGGCGCCGTCGTCGAGCCATCGCAGTTCGCCGGGCACACGTTGACGCGCGTCAGTACCGATGTCCCGTTGCTGAACTGCAAGTACCCGATGAGAATCGACGGGCTCAGTGTCACGTTGGTGATGCTGAACGAAGCGAAGTTGCTCCCATCAATCCCCGACCCCAGCGTGAACGCGTACGTAACTTGAATGCCCGACACCGTTGTGATCCCGCTCGTCGTCGTGGGCGCGGGCTGAATCGGATGCGTCCCCGCGCAGTTGTCAAACGTGCCTGAGAGGTTCGCCGAAGACCCCGGTGACAGTGCCTCCAGCACCGTCGCCAGCGGCGTCGGGGTCGGATACAGCAGCCCCAGCGCCCCGCCCACGCCGCGCACGTTCCCCGTGATCGCGTACGTGTACCGATACGCCGGTGAAATCGTGCTCGGCGAGCTCGACCGCGTCTGGTTGGTCGCGTTGCGGAACTGCACACCCGTCAGGTCAATAGAAACCGACTGCTGAGCAACAGCGGCGGGGGCCAGGGCAAGCAAAAGAAGCGGTGCAGCTTTCATGTGGTTTCTCACAGGTTGATGGGTCAAAACAAGGTACCACGACCGCCCGGATGAGCAAGGGCAATTCAAGGTCCCTCTTCTCCTGTCCGTGCCCATCCGCGTTCATCCGCGGCCAATCCCCGCCTACTTCGCCCAGCTTCCCCCAACCGGCTTACTCATCCGCCGCGACAGCAAAAACGCCAACTCCAGCGACTGCTGATAATTAAGCCGCGGATCGCAAGCCGACGCATAGTTCGTCGAAAGCCCCGCCTCCGTCACCCCTGCCCCTACGCACTCGGTCACATCCTCACCCGTCAACTCAAAGTGCACGCCGCCAAGTCGAGTCCCCGCGCCATCGTGCGCATCAATCGTCTTCTCCAGTTCTGAACGAATCGAATCAAACGACCGCGTTTTCAACCCAGACGCCGTCGCGATCGTGTTCCCGTGCATCGGGTCGCACATCCACAGCACCCGCCGCCCCGACCGCTGCACCCGCTCAATCAATCCCGGCAACACGCGCTCCACATTCCCCGCCCCGACTCGCGTGATGAACACCAGCTTCCCCGCCTCATTCGTCGGATTCAAAACTTCCGCCAACTTCACCGCCTCATCCGGCACCACACCTCCGCCCAACTTCACCGCCACCGGGTTCCGCACCCCACGGAAAAACTCCACGTGCGCGCCATCCAAAGCCCGCGTCCGATCCCCAACCCAAGGCAAGTGCGCCGTCAGGTCATAAAACCCTTCCCGCCGCGGCACGCGCCGCGTCTGCGCACTCTCATACAGCAGATTCAACCCCTCATGGCTCGTGAAGAACTCGACCCCCGTCAAGTCATCCACCGCCCGCTCCCCCAGCGCCTCCATGAACTTCAGCCCATCCGCCAGGTTCCGCGTCATCGCCTCATATTCAGCCCGCAGACTCGGTGACAGCGTCGCGCGCTCAAAGAACGCCAGATCCCAGTACTCGGGGTGATGCAAGTCCGCAAACCCGCCATCCACCAGCGACCGGATGAAGTTCAACGTCATCGCCGCGTGCTGATACGCCCGCACCAGCATCCGCGGATCCGGCCGCCGTGCCGCGGCCGTGAACTCCGCTTGATTCACCAGATCCCCAAAGTAACTCGGCAGCGTCTCGCTTCCACGCGTCTCCGTCGGGCTCGACCGAGGCTTGGCATACTGCCCCGCAAACCGCCCGATCCGCACCACCGGCTTCTTGAGCCCGTGCACCAGCACCAGCGACATCTGGAGCAAAATCTTCAACTTGCTCGCGATCAGCTCCGCGCGGCAATCCGCCAGAGTTTCCGCACAATCCCCCCCCTGCAAAATAAACCGCTTCCCCTCCTGCGCCTCCCCGATCAACGCCCGCAGCCGCTCAATCTCCCAAGAAGTCACCAGCGGCGGCAAACTCCGCAGCTTCGCTAGCGCCGATTCCAACGCCGCGGCATCCGGATACGCCACCGCCTGCCCATCCGGCCTCCCGCGCCAAGACTCCGGCGACCATTCAGGCAAGTTGCGAGCCAAATCAGCCAATCAAGCACTCCAATCCGAACAACACAGTAGCCTCCCCTCACCTTGTCACCTTGTCTTCCCCTCAACCCGTCCCCCGCCATTCCTGCGCCCCATCCACGATTTTCTTGGACTAGGGCTTAACTCCCATCCCAACTTCGACGATGCCCTTTGGTCTCACGCGGTTATCTCGCACTGTGCGAGGTCCGCACGCCCGGTTCCACCGGGTTCGCATCGTCCGGCACCGTGGCCCACAGCCCGACCCCGGACACGGAGCACGCATCAATGGCTACGACCCGCCGCACCCGCACGACCACGAACACCAAGCGCACCCACAAGCCCACCAAGTCCCGCAAGACCAAGAAGGCCAGCAAGACCTGGTCCAAGACCGGGAACAAAACCACCAAGCGCACCGCCCGCAAGAACAAGAACTGGACCAAGACCAACACCAAAACGAACACCAAGACCAACCGCAAGACGGCGACCAAGAAGAACGCCCGCCGCAAGACCAGCTTCAAGACCAACTCCAAGAAGACCACCAAGCCCACCTCCAGCACCTACAAGTTCCCCGCCTGGAACTACCGCACCACCTCGCGCCGCAAGGCCGCCTAAGTCCTGACAACAAGTTCAGACTCGCAAGCCCCCGTGCCCCGAGCGCGGGGGCTTGTCATTTCCAATCTCTCGTCCCCACTTTCTCTCTCTGTCTCCGCTTCTCCGCGATCTCTGCGCCTCTGCGGTGAACACTTCTTTCGCCTCTCGCCCTTCGCCTTTCGTCTTCCCCCTACCATCCCCCATGGACCCCGACGACAACGTCTGCCTCTGCTTCCGGGTCAGCCTCCGCAAGATCCGCACCTACCTCGCCGTCGAAAACCCACCCGTCGCCTCCCTCATCTCCGAATGCCTCTCCGCCGGCACCGGCTGCATGTGGTGCGTCCCCTTCTTGAAACACCTCCACGCCCAGCACGTCAAGGGCGAACTCCCCGACCTCAACATCTCCCCCGAGCGCTACGCCCAGGAACGCCTCACCTACCACGACACCGGCACCCGCAACCCCGAAGTGGTCAAACAAATCGCCCCCGAATCCGCCCGCGCGCCAGAGACGGGTTCTGATCCTGCTCCCCCTCCCTGAGGGAGGGGGTTGGGGGAGGGAGCGTTCAGGCCGGGCTTCGTCATCAACTCCTCTTCCGACTGAGGTTCCGCGCCCTCCGCGAGAAATCCCCGGAACCATCCGCCGCTCGATCAGTATCTTCTACCAGTGCTCCTCTCCGCCTCCATCCTCATCATCATCTCCATCGCCGCCTTCGCCCTCCAACTCCGCGGCCTCAAACTCCTCAGGCAAGGTCACAAACGAGCACGCATCTACCTCGCGTCCGGATTGTGCTACGAAGTCCTGATCGCCGCGGCACTCATCGCCGCACCCCATCCTCCTTACCGAGTGTCTAAGGCGTCAGTGGGTGAGGCCACGATCATCGCCGTGCTACTGTTTCTCGCCGCCGTTTGTGCCGCAATCTTTGTTCGCACCGTTCCCAGACCCCGCCGCATCAAGGTCGCGGCCACGCTCGGCGGTCTCTACGCGGCGTTCGCCACGGGCCGCGCCATCCTCGGCGGTTGGGCCGGCCTCTTCCCGACATGGGCGCTCATCGTCGGCATGCCGTGGCTCCCCTGGTCCGTGATCGTCGAAGCCGAGTGCCGAGACAACGACTTCAACTCCGCGCTTCGCAGGCGGGTGAACAACGACATGGTCTTCCCCTGGGAAGCTGCCATCGCCCGCTGGCACGCTCGCAACCTCATTGCCTCCCAATGTTCCGCCTGGCAACTTATGAACGCCGAACACTTCCTCAAGGAGGGCGACGATGACCTGTGCATCGCATACGAGCTCATCATCATGAAGGCCATCGCCGACCCGGACCCGGAGGTGCGTGTATTGGCAACAAACGGACCTCCGTATGCGCTGGCAGTTTCAAAAAACGATGACACTCTGACGGCCGAGCAGGTCCGTCCATACAAGGCCGGCCTCGTCGCCGCGCTCGACGATGAAGACCGTGAAGTCCGCGGTCTCGCCGCCATGTACCTGACGCTGCTCGGCTCAGAGGCCGTTGAATACGCGCCCCAGATGTTCCGCAACTTGAGTCGCGGACGCGATGGGACCTTTAACATCCACTGCTCAAACATGACGCCTTGGGCGGTTGCTCAGCTTGCATCCATATCTCCGTCCGTGCGCGATCGGCTCTTCTCCCTGGCACGCAGCGCAGATGGCGACCTCGGATGGCTGTCAATCTGGATCGTTGCAATGCCGCAGGTCGTTTGTCGCGGTGGCAAAGAGCTGCTCTTTGAACTCGTGAAGGATCCGGACCCCGAGCGAGCCGTTGCCGCAGCCGAAAAACTTGCCTGCTCGAATCTCGACCACCACGAAACGCTTCCGGTCGTGATCAACTTTGTCTTCACCCACCAGGTCGGCGGCAAACTCGTCGGCAGTCTCTATCGCTACGAAGATGACGAGTTGGTCCCCTACATCCCCGACTTCGCGCGGTTCCTCTACAGCCACGAACAGGCCGAGCGGAGCGATACTGTCAACCTCTTTTGCAACTTCTACCAGAACAACAGCTTCGACGACACTCTCATCCTTCCGCCCCTCAAGCGCATCGCCTCCGACACCCGCGCGGAGGACTCCAAGTATGCCCAACTCCTCATCGACAAAATCCTTGAGCGCACCAACCCCGACGAAAACCCATAACTCCCCATGCCCTCCGCCCTCTCCATCCTCTGGACGCTCACCTCCCTCCTCTCTCTCTGGGGCCTCTCTCTCATCTACCGCGGCCTCCGCGCCAACCGCAACGCCCGCCATTCTCTCACCTGCCCCTCTTGCCGCAAACCCTGCTCCGAACTCTCCTGCTCCCACTGCGGCTACGAAGGCCAATCCCCACGCGACTTCCGCCACCCCCGCAACTGGCGGCTCACACTCTCCGGCCTCCTGCCCCTCACCGCCGCCGCCATCTCCGCATTCCTCGCCGAGGTCGTCCGCAGTTGGTTCTCCTTCAACGACTCCAACCCCGCCGACTCTTTCAGCCCCTTCCAGGCCGCTTCGCTTGGCATCTTCATCTTCGCCCTCATCGTCGCCATCTGGTCCTACCGCGGCGACCGCTCCCGCGGCCGCCGCCGCTGCCCCAAGTGCTGGTACGACATGAGCGGCTCTCAACTCATTTGCCCCGAGTGCGGCCACGATGCCAAGGTCGTCAAAAACCTCTACCGCCCCCGCCGCCGCAAACGCGGCATCCTCATCGGCCTCTGCATCTCACTCGCCGCCTACGGAGTCTGGATCATCCCCCGCATCCACGCCGGCGGCCCTGTCGCCGCGATCCCCACCTGGGTCCTCATCGCCGGCCTCCCCTGGTTCCCCGATTCCTTCATCCTCGAATCCAGCAGCGGCTCGGCCGATGAAGACTGGACACTCGGCGGCCGTCACGCCGAGGAGCATCTGTGGCAGATCGAAAGCTGGCTGCTCCATAAGCGGGCTCGGTTTGTGGTTGCGACAAGTCCTCGCATTTGGAGCCTCGTAAGGGCCGCGCCCTTTCTCGGTCGGGCAGATGCCGACCTGGCCATCCCCGCACAACTCTCCATCCTCCGCGCCTTGGCAAGCCCCGATCTCCAACTGCGAGCCCGGGCCACCATCGCCATGGAGCAAGTCCCCTTCTTCCTCTTCAAACCGATGACCGCCGAGCAACTTCTCCCCTTCCTTCCCGGTCTGATCGCGGCCCTCGATGACCCATCGCGCGACACCCGTTCCTACGCCGCGGCCTACATCTCCGACATCGGCGAACCCGCCAGTCACATCGTGCCCGCACTCTTCGACAAAACGGCCTCGGCCGGAAGGATCGAAATTGGGTACTGGCACGCGCTCTTGAAACTCGCCCAGGTTTCCAAGTCCGCCCGGGACCAAGTGCTCTTCCGCTCCCAGGACTCCGACCCCCTCATCCGCCGCGCCTGCTGTTACGCGCTAAGCAGTCCGGAATCCGCGGCCGACGGCGGAACCTATCGCCTTCTGGAACTCCTCCACGACCCCGATCCTGAAGTCGAGTTCTCCGCGGCCGCCACGCTCTGCCGCACTTCCAAAGAAGACTCGACCATGGTCCCGATCATCCTCGATTGGATCGAACATCCGGATGCGGGCGTGTCGCAAGTACCCGCGTCCCTGTACCAGTTCGGTGCCCTCCTCAACCCCCACATGCATCGGATCGCCGCCCTTCTGCGTTCTCCCGACCCCGACCTGCAGAACTCCCTGCTCTGGATCCTCAGCTACCTTGCCCGCGACAAGGACATCCAACTTGCGCCGGTTCTCATCCCCCTCTACGAACTCACCGCCAGCCCCAACACCCAAAACGCCGAGTTGTCCCGATCCATCATCGAGCTCATGGCCAAACGAATCCACCCGCCCGGACCGGAGAGGGACTATTGGCCCCACGACTAGAGCAAGCCGAGTCCGTCCATGGCGGGTGTCTTCTTGGTCGAATCTTGATACCTTTGAGAGCGAGCCGTGCCGTGTCGGCACGGCGGTCGTCCGAACATCGCGATGAAAGGGCAAAAACTCAGATTGTGCTCAGCGGCACCGCATGTCGGCGAAGGTGCGTTCCTCCGTGCCGACACGGCACGGCTCGCCATCGCAAACGCCTCGCCTGAAATGCGTTTGCTCTAATCCCCCCCTCGCCTCTTCCAGCGCCTCTTCCTCAGATCCCGCGCATCCATACTCACTCCCCGCAAGGTGTAACCCAGCGCGATCATCCCCAGGATCAGAAACGCCCCGCAACACAGCGGTATCACGTTCCGCCTGAGCGCGGCCCCCGTCAGTATCCAAGCAACGGCTACGAATATCAGAAAGAAAAACGACGCGATCAACCCGCCGATCAGGCCATCGCGGGTGACCTTGGTGCGGCGCTCTTCATCGCCCTCTTCTCCGAGGGCAAAGTCGCGAACATCCAGCGTGCGCCCGCACTCGGGGCACTTCATGTCGCGCAGGCCGAAAATGGGGTACCCGCACCCGGGGCAGCGCGGGCCTTGATCGGTTCCCATGATGGGAGATTACTGGGTTTCTAGGCGTCCAGCGTTCGCAGCCCCAGACCGTTTTCGGCGAGGCGTTCCTTAACTTCGGAGAGCGAGGTCGCGCCGAAGTTCTTGACGCCCATGAGCTCGGCCTCGGTGTGGCTGGCCAGGTCGCCCAGGGTCTGGATGTTGAGGAGCTGGAGGGCCTTGCGGGCGCGGACAGAGAGCTGGAGGTCGCTGACCGTCTTGGCGAGGGCCGCTTCCTTGCCGCTGCCCTTGAGCTGGTCGGCGATCTGGCGGCGGGCAACCCGGTGCGCATCTTCGGAGCCTTGGCCGAGCTTGAGGCCCTTGCTCGAGAGCATCTTCTTGATTTCCAGGAGGCTGCTCTCACCGAAGTTCTTGTAGGTCAGGAGCTCGGCCTCGCTGATGCGGAGCAGGTCGCCGAGGGTGCGGACGTTCATCTTCTTCAGGCAGGTGCGGGCCCGGACGGAGAGTTCGAAGTCGGTGACGGGCGTGTCGAGGAGCGCCTTGCGCTTCATGACGTCGCGCTCACCCTCTTCTTCGACGGTCATCTCGCGGCTGGCCTGGACATCTTTCATGAAGAGCTTGGCGCGGGGGTGGTTGGGCATGGTCTCCAAAACCTGCCGCAAACACCGCTCGGCGCGGGCGTAGTCGCCGCGGTCTTCGTACATGATCGCCAGGTTCATCAGGCCGTTGACGGGCGCGGGCGGGCGCTCGGCGACGCGCTCGTAGAGAGCGAGGGCTTCATCCTCTTCACCCATCAGGTCGAGGCGATAGGCCAACTCGAACGAGGCGTTAGTGTTCTGGGGGTCGGCCTGGGCAGCGCGGCGGAGTTCGGCGATCTCGACTTCGCGGAGACCTTCCTTCTCGGCCTTTTTGCCGGCCTCATAATGCCGGGCCGCGGCCTTGGCGTCGCGCTGGGCTTCTTCTGAACCGATGACCATGTCGAGCGGGTTGGTCTGAGGCATCGAGCGTTGCTCCTGAAATCGGGGTACCGATTCCAACTATAGAACAGGCAGGGGTTTGGGTCGAATTGGGGCTGGGGCCAAGACGGAGTGACGCAGAGACGGACAGACGCAATGAAAACCGGCCAATTTTCGGTGATCTGGGGGCTAGTGCCCGGCCACCGATGATTCTTTCAGGACCTTGTTGGTCTTCCACTTTCCGCCCACGAAGCGCAAGAGGAGCATGGTGGCCAGCAGAATGATGTACGACGCGGCCCCGATCCAGCCTCCCATGGGCTTGATCCGTTCGGGCAGTACCGCGACCAGCACCGTTCCGGCTCCGACGATGACCAGCCAGGACAAAACCAACGTCGCCAGTCCGGGAATCAGCGTGTCCCCCGCGCCGCGGAGGGCTCCGCTCAGGGTCATCGCGATCGCGTCGAAGGCCTGGAAGGCCGCGGTGGCGATCAAGAACATCGAGCCCAGCGCGATCACCCGGCTGACAGATTCGGGGGGCGTTTTGGCATCAATGAAGAACGCGATCAACTGGTGGCGGAACAGGACCATCAGGATGCCGCAACTGATCATGTAGACGATGGCGACGCGCACACCCAGCCACGCCCGCTGCGCGGCCAGATCCGGCTTGCCCATGCCCATGTACTTGCCGACGACCGCCGTGCAGGCGACCGAAATCCCCACCGCGGGCATGAACGACAGCGACATGTACTGGTGCGCGATCCAGCCGGCCGTGGAGTGCTCCTCGCCGAACTTGCTGACCAGGTGCACCATGAAGTAGCCCCAGCAGATCATCTCGTTGCCGAACATCGCCCCGCCGGGCCATCCGAGGCGCACCAGGTCCTTGACGTGCCCGGTGGACCAACGCCACGCGCTCCGCGTCTTGTACTTGGCGTTGAACTTGGGACCCAGGAACACGGCGGTGGGAATCGCCATCTCGACGACGGTGGCCAGCAGCGTTCCCCACGCCGAACCGGCGACACCCATGCGCGGAATGTTGAGCGCTGTCGCGACCCAGTGGGCCGCGCCGACCACAGGCTGCATGATCGCGCCGAGCCAACTGCCGGAGAAGTCGGCGACGGCTCCGTTTCCGTAGGCGAACACGGCCGCGGCGAAGACGTTGAAGATGTTGGCCACGATGCCCGCGACCATGACGACGCGGGCTTGCTGCATCCCGAAGAAAAACTGCCCGAGGGATCGCGTGGTCATCGTCAGGATCGACCCAAACACCAGAATCCGCCCGTATTCCGCGGCCATTTCAATCTGCCCCGGCGGCACTTCCGCCATGCGCAGGATCCACGGCAGCGCAAAGCCGTACGGCACGAGCACCAGCAGCCAATAAATGCACGCGACCCACAGCCCGTTCCACGCGTACGCCGGGCCGCGCTCGGGCTTGCCCGCGCCCAGGTTCTGCGAGACGTACGTGTTGATGATCGTGAGCATCCCGTGGACGATGGAGATGGGGACCCAAGAGATGAGGCCGCCGTTGCCCTGGGCGCCGACGTAAATGGGTTCGGGTCCGAGCCTCGCGACAAGGAACTTGTCGGTGAACGTCATCATGGTGTACGAGGCCATCATGGCGACGGTGGGCGCGGCGACGCGGAGCATCTCCATGAGGGGAGATGGCTCGACTGGTAGTCCGGCCGTATGCGCAGCCGTGGCCGCGGCCTTGGGTTGTGGAGTCTGGGTTGTCATAGGGGAGTGGGCGGAACTCTATGGAGGCGAGTGTTACTTTGGAACGCGATTCCGCCACTTGGTCACGGCTTCGGGTTCGCGGGGGTAGAGGGGGGTGAGTGCCAGGGGATCTATGGGTTTGGCTTCGTATGAGAGTTCGAGGATCGCGGTCGGGTCAAAGGTGGGGGGCAGGATCGGGATGTTCGCCGCGGCCGCGGCCTCCGCCATCGCCTTGGGGAGAAACTGATCCGCAATCAGAGCACGGACGGTCAAGGATGCGATGGCCGCGGCGTCGATGAGGCGGCCCCCCCCTCCTTCACGCAGTTGCTGGGATGGGGATGTATAGATAGTTGCGTGGGCGGTCTGGTCTTTACTGGCGAGGATGACGGCAAACGGTGTGGGCGCACCGACAGCGCGTCGGGCGATGGCGGCCGCGGTGGGGATGGCGATGCACTCGGCCTTGAGCGTTTCGCAGAGCATCTTGGTGACGGCTACGGCGATGCGGAGCGCGGTGTAGCCGCCGGGGCCGGTGGAGATGGCGATTCGGGAGAGATCGCGCGGTGTGATGTTGAGCCGTTTGCAGAGCCGGTCGATCGCGGCGATGAGGTCATCGTGGCGGTCGGTGGGGAGGAGGGGCTCGGAGGAGGGGAGTGGGGAGTGGGGAGTTGGGAGTGAGTGGGAAGTGCTGAGTCCCGAGTCCCTAGTCCCGAGCGAGGAAAGGGAGGGGCCGATGGCGATTCCGGCTCCGGGGCATGAGGGGTTGGAGGCTTCGATGGCGAGGGTGAAGGGCACGGGGGAGGGTATGGAGGTGGTTTGAGGGTGAAGACTTTGAAGCGGAGGGAGGATGAGGGGGTGACAGGGTGAGGGGGTGACAAGGTGATGGCTGAGTTGGGAGTGGGGAGAGGGGGAGTAGGGAGTTGGGGAGTGGGGAGATCGGGCGGAAGGTTGATGTCGGCCGCGCGGGGAGACCTTGGAGTTTGGGATGACGACCGGCGGTTTGCGTTGCTCGGCTCTGATTGAGCGGAAGTTGAAGTCGGTTGCGGGGTTGCGCCGGTGGCTCGGAGGAGAGCTCGGGCGGCTTTGCTGGCGACTTCGCGGTCGCGCGGGGTTTGGTAGAGGGTGCGGCAGTGGTCGGAGAGGGTGGTGATGGCGATCTGGCGGGCCTGGGCCGCGCGGTGGGTGGCGCGGAGGTCGGCGAGTTCGTTGGCTTCGGCGATGAACTGGCGGACGGCGGGTTGTTTGCACCAGGTGGTGAGCTGGGGGAGAGTGAGCTTGTGGCTGCCGGCGATGATGGGGAGCTCGAGGTTGGAGTCCAGGAGATCGGTGAGGAGCTCTTTGACGTTGACGGTTTTGTCGTCGATTTGGGGGTCGATGGGGTTGGGGGTGGAGAGCATGAGTGCAACGTAGCGGGAATGGCGGGAGATACAAGGGACCCTAACGGAAAATGGAGGGCGCCGGTGACATGACGTTGTCACCGGGTTTGTATCTAATTTGTTGTGAGGGGTGGGAAGTGAGTGCTTCAAATAGGACCAATGGGACCTATGAGACTCGTGGGACTTATGGGCAGCCCGCGGCGTATTGGTTGAGGAAGCACTGGAAGTCGTTGACGTTGAGGGTGGGTGGGTTGGTGGAGTGGTCGCAGTTGGCGTAAGGGTCGACGGCGGCGAACTTGTTGAGGAAGCATTGGAAGTCGTTGGCGGTGAGGATGGGTTGGGATGTCGAACAATCGCAGTTAGGAGAGCAGGGCGGCTTCCAGAACGCGAGGCGTGCGGCGGCAGCGGATATGGCGCTGGCGGAGCTTCCGGCGATGGCGAGGGTGCCGCTGGGGAGCAGGCAAGAGCTTCGAAAGGTTGTTCCTGCATCGCCGCCGAACTGGTTGGCGAGTGAAAGCCAGGTCGAGCCATCCCAGAGGGCCAAGTTGGTGACCGGGGCACCGCCGGCGGTTGTGAAGTTGCCGGCGGCTACGAGATTGCCGTTGGGCATTATGGTGAGGGTGCGGACGGCCGCGGTGGATGAGCCGGAGATGCCGGAGCCCAGCGGCGTCCAGGTCCCGTGGGTAAGCAAGGCGATTCGTTGTGCGGGGAAGGCGCCGGCGGTGGTGAAGGTGCCCGCGGCGAACATGCTTCCGTCGGGGCGGAATGCGATGGAGAAAACTTCGCCGTTGAGGTGAGGGCCGAACTCGGACCAGGAAGCCCCGTTCCAGCGTGCAAGACCGATCTGGGTCGCGCCGTTGTTGATGGAGAAGAGGCCCGCGACGATGAGGTCGCCGCTGGGCATGACGGC
This sequence comes from Phycisphaerales bacterium, assembly GCA_044222485.1. Taxonomy (GTDB): domain Bacteria; phylum Planctomycetota; class Phycisphaerae; order Phycisphaerales; family UBA1924; genus JAHBXE01. The sequence continues at coordinate 234,651 of JBGAND010000001.1, forward strand.
CATCGCGTTGATGGTCCCGCCGTCGTACGTGTGTTGCCAGAGAGGAGTCCAGGTCGAACCGTTCCAGCGTGCGAGGCCGTGGACGAGGAGGTTGGCCGCGGAGTTGATTGAGCCGCCGGCGATGATGTCGCCGTTCGGAAGGACTGCGAGCGCGTTGATGGTGCTTTGTTGTTCGAGGCCGCGACCGAGGAAGGACCAAGCGGCGCCGTTCCAACGGAGGATGCCGTTGACGGTGAAACCGGCGAGGGTCGTAATGAACTGGCCCGCGGCGAGGATGTCGCCGGTCGGCGACGAGATGATGGTGTTGGCGAATCCGGCTGGGACAGCGCCGGCGCTTTCCCAGGTTTGGCCGTTCCACAGCGTGATGGATGCTGCTTGAGGATTGTCGCTGATCAGGCCTCCGCTGGCGAGGAAGCGTCCATCGGGCAGGCTGGCGACGCAGGAAGTCGTGGTGCCGTACATGCCGGTCGCCAGAGGCAACCAAGCGGCACCGTTCCAGTGCGCGATGCCGTTGCCCCAAGCGTCTCCGAAGTGGTAGACGGTTCCGCCAGCGACGATGTCACCATTGGGAAGTGCGCAGAGGGCCTGAACTCCACCGTAGACGCTGGGGCCGATGGGAGACCACAACGAACCGTCCCATCGCATGACGTTGGGAGAGGAAAAAGCACCACCGGCGATGATCTGGTCATTGGGGAGAACGCGCACGGCGAACACGGAGGTGTTTGGGCTGGTGCTCCCGAGGCCGCTGCCGAGGGAAGACCAGGAGGTGCCGTTCCAGCGGGCGATGTTGGTTGCGGGAGAGTCTCCGGCGAGGCTGAAGTATCCGGCGGCGATGACGTCGCCGTTTGAAAGCGTGGCGAGCGTGAAGACCTGCGGTGGGTTTCCGCCAGAGGTGGCTATGCCGGGTCCTACGGCGGACCAGCTGGTTCCATTCCATCGGGCGATGGCCTTGGAGAGCGTGCCACCCGCTGTTGCGAAGACGCCACCGGCGTAGAGATCGCCCTGTGGGGTGACGGTGAGGGCGCTGACGGAGTTGTCGGTGCCGGCGCCCAGAGGCGACCAGTGGGTGCCGTTCCACACGGCGATGTTGCTCGCGGGAATGCCGCCTGCGGTAGTGAATGACCCGCCGACAGCGAGGCGGCCGTCGGGAAGGACAGCGAGGTCGAAGACCGATGCGGAGTTGCCGCCGGAGGTTAGGCCTGAACCGAAGGCGGACCAGGCCGCGCCGTTCCATCGGGCGATCCGGGAGGCGGGGGTCTGGCCAACTGTTGTGAAATCACCGCCGGCGATCAGGTCGCCGTTGGGCGTGGTGATCAGTGCGCGGACTCTGCCGCTGACCCCGGAACTGAGCGCTGACCATTTGCGCGTGGCGGGGTCCCAGGCGGCGATGTTGTTTGCGGGGATGTCGCCTGCGGCATCGAAGCGGCCACCGATGACGACGACAGGTGTGCGCGGGCCGGGGCCGTCGGGGTCCCAGGTGGTGAGCGCGGTGACATCGCCGAGGACGCCGGGGATTGGGGCGCTGGGGAGCCAGGTGCCGGGACAGGGTTGGGCGTCGGCTGGGATGGAGAGGCAGAGGAGGACAAGGAGGGCGGCGTGGATGACAGGATGCCGCGATCGCGTCGGTGAGGCTTCCATTGTGCGTGCTCCTTGGGTTGCGGTGGTACCGCCGGGGGGCGGATTTGGTTGCAGGGGTGCTTTTGAGGGGGAATCGCGGGGAGTTGGGCGCGACGCGCGCGCGCCCTCTGTCACTCGCAGAGCCTTGCGACATCTCCCCCGCCGGGGGGCGGGGGAGAGAGGTAGGGGAGTGTTGTTCTCGGTGACTATTGCCATAGTTATCACCTGCGCAAACTGGGGAATCCGCTTCAGTTCTGGGACCTGACGTGAAGTTGGGCAACTTGGGCACCGATACAGCGATTACGGCGTCAGACGGTGGCCAGGGAAGCTGCACCGTGCGCGCCGCATTTGCCGGGGCCGGGGCCATGAGCGAAGAACACACGAACGGGACGCAGAACTGGGCGGAGAAGCGCGTGTTTACCACGGGCGAGGCCGCGGCGGTCTGCAAGGTGAGCCAGCAGACGATCATCCGTTGTTTTGACAGCGGGCGTCTGACGGGCTTCCGCGTGCCGGGGTCGAAGTTCCGGCGGATTCCGCGTGAAGAGTTGATACGGTTCATGAAGACCAACAACATTCCGCTCGAGTCACTGGAGGGGGTGACTAAGCGGCTGTTGATCGTGGATGATGATCCGGCGATTGTGGAGCTGTTCAAGGATTTGTTGACGCGGGATGGGCGGTTTGAGGTGCGCGCGGCGAGCACGGGCTACGACGCGGGCATGCTCACTGAGAGTTTCAGGCCGCACCTGATTATTTTGGACTACATGCTGCCGGATGTGAACGGGAACATCGTGTGCCAGCGGATCAAGACCAACCCGGAGCTGCGCGATACGCGGATCATCTTTGTGTCGGGCGTGGTGAACCAGGATGAGGTGAAGAACCTGCTGGCCCTGGGCGCGGATGACTTCATCAAGAAGCCGTTCAACGTTCAGGCGTTGACGCGGCGGATTGCGGAGTTGACGGGTCTTGAGGCCGCGGCGTCGGCGGGACGGATGTAAGTCGCTAGTCACTCCATGGAGGCTGCGTGACGACCGCCATCGACCAGGAACGGGCTTCGCAGATCGACCTCATCTTGAGGCAGGTGGATAGTCTGCCGACGCTGTCGCCGATCGCGACGCGGCTGATGGAGATTACCAACGTTGAGGATGCGGACCTGGACCGGCTGGTCGAGGTTCTGGAGTCGGACCCTGCGCTGACGGCGCGGCTGCTTGGGCTGTGTCGGCGGGCGGATAAGGGATTGGGGGATCGGATCACGACGGTGCGGCGTGCGGTGGTGATGTTGGGATTGGAGGCTGTTCAGGCCGCGGTGTTGTCGGTGACGGTGTATGACCTGATGCAGCGGTGTGTTCCGAAGCTGGATGAGCCGAATCCGGCCGCGGCGGATAACACGCTGGAGTTTGATCGGCACGGATTCTGGATGCACTCGGTGGCGGTCGCGTCGGCGAGTGAGCTGATTGCGGAGGGGCATGTTGATCTGGGTGTGAAGCCGGAGGAGGCGTTTGTCGCCGGGCTTTTGCATGACTTGGGCAAGTTGATTCTGGATTTGATTCTGCCGCGGAGCTATGCGCGGGTGCTTGGGCTTGCGGAGCGGCGAGCGTCATCGTCGACGGAGCCTGAGATTCAGTTGATGGGGATTGACCACCACACCGCGGGGAAGCATCTGGGGGAACATTGGGGATTGCCGCCGGCGCTGTGCGAGGTGATGTGGATGCATGGGCAGCCGATTGATTCGCTGCCGGAGGGGCCGAATCGGAACTTGATTGGGATTGTGAGTGTGGCGCGGACGTTGTGTCGGCACCTGCATCTTGGATGGTCGGGGGATTTCAATCATCCGGAGCCGCTGGGAGGCCCTCGGGGGATTTGCCGGCAGTTTGGGTTGAGCGCGGACTTGGTGGAGTCGGCGACGACGAAGCTGCATGAGGCGGTGCTGGGGCGGTGCAAGGTGCTGGGGCTGGAGGAGCGGGACGCGCCCGAGGTGCTGATGCAGTCGCTTGCGTCGGCGAATCGGCGGCTGGGGCGGTTGACGGCGATGTTTGATCAGCGGTCGCGGGCAGCGCAGCGGCAGACGCGGGTGCTGTCAGCGATTGGGGAGTTTCAGGGGCGGGCCAGCGGGCGGCAGAGCCGGGACATCACGGAGACGTTTGCGGAGGTGGTGCGGAGCGCGGTGGGGGTGTTGGGGGCGGGGTTCTTTGGGGTGCTGTATCAGCCGCGGCCGAGTGATGCCTGGCAGTTGTGCCGGTTTGCGTCGGACGGGAGACCGCTGCGGTCGCAGACGGTGGAGACGCCGGGCAGCGCGGGGTCGCGGCGGCCGGCGAGTCTTGGGGACTTGTGTCGGTCGGATCAACTCAGCATCGCTTCGTTGTCGCTGTTGCCTTGGTTGACGGATTACCTGGTTGAGGCGGGGGACTTGCGGAAGGTGCAGTTGCTGGCGCTCACGACGGATGAGAATGTGGATGCGCCCGCGGCGATGCTGTTGCATGATCGGGATACGTCGGGGACGTTTGACCGGCAGATGTTGCAGTCGTTGACGAGCACTTGGGCCAATGCGATCAACGCAGCCGCGATGCATGACTCGGCTCGGAAGTTGTCGGAGCGGCTGGTGGCTTCGAATCGGTCGCTGGCCGAGGCGCAGGCGCGGCTGGCGGAGTCGGAGTCGATGGCCCGGCTGGGAGAGATGGCGGCGGGGGCTGCCCATGAGATGAATAACCCGTTGACGGTGATCAGCGGGCGGGCGCAGTTGCTTGCGAGCAAGTTGACGGGGGCGGATTCGCAGGCCGCGGCGAACGCGATTGTGGATGCTTCACGGCAGCTGACGGACTTGATTACGAGCATGAGGTTGTTGGCGGCGCCGCCGCAGCCGGATCCCAAAGCAACGAGCGTCGAGGAAGTGATTTCGGCGGCGATTTCGGCGGCCCGGGAGCGCACGAAACTCGCCACGCCGATCGAAGCGCACTTTCCGCATCCGGTGATTTCCCCGATGCTGGATCGGGAGATGATCGTTACTGCGCTGACTGAGGTGGTGATCAACGCGCTTCAGGCTTGCGCGGGGGCCACAAATAACACTCCGATTGACGTGACGGCTCAGACGACAGCGATGGATCGCCGACTGTTGTTTGTGGTTACGGATCGTGGCACGGGGATGTCATCCCGCGCCCTCCAGCATGCCTTTGACCCGTTCTTTTCGGAAAGACCGGCGGGTCGGGGGACGGGGCTGGGGCTGACGCGGGTCAGGCGTTTGGTTGAGATTCACGGCGGAGAGGTTTCGATTCAGAGCAAGCCTGGCCAGGGAACAACCGTCACGATCAGCCTCGCGATACCGGGGCGTTGAGAGAGGCACGTATGGCACGTCGCAAGAATGATGGACCGGCACCGGAAACTAACTCTCCTGCCAAGGGAGCACCACGGGTTCCGCGGGTGCTCATTGTGTCGGGCAACCGGTTGGAGCGGATGCGGCTTGCGGCGAAGCTGACGGATGTGGCGGACCACGCGGGGTGTCAGATCGCGGTTTGTGTTCTGGCGGAGTCGGCCAAGGAGGCGCTCAAGGCGATCCAGGGGGATCACATTGATCTGGCGCTGATTCGGACGGAGTTGCCGGACGGGTCGGGGTTGACGCTGACGCGGGAGATCTCGCGCGGCGGGAAGGTGCCGGCTTCGATCTTGCTGGCGGACAATCCGACGATTGATCAGGCGGTGGAGGCGATGCGGTGTGGGGCGGTGGACATTGTGAGTTGCCGGGTGGCGGCCGCGGAGTTGATTTTGTCGGTGCGGGCGGCAATCGATCGCAGCACGACGGCGCGGACGCGCGAGGCGCGGATTGAGCGGTTGACGCGGGTGTGTCGGAGATTGAATCAGGCGCGGCATGAGGTGACTCAGCAGGTGAGCTCGCTGTGCGGTGATCTGGTGAACGCGTATCAGGAGTTGTCAGGACAGGTGCTCGAGCTGTCGATCGCCAGTGAGTTCAACGGGTTGATCCGGCAGGAACTGGATGTTGAAAGCCTGCTGCGGACAGCGCTTGAGTTCATCCTGGCCAAGACGGGCCCGACGAACGCCGCGGTGTTTCTGCCGGCGACCAGCAGCGACTTTTCGCTGGGCGCGTATGTGAACTATGACTGCCCGAAGGATGCGGCGGATGTGCTGCTGGACCACCTGGCGGGGATCGTGGCTCCGAAGATGGAGAACGAGACGGAGATGAAGGTGCTGTCCAGCTACGAGGACATTGCCGCGTTTATGGGTGATGATGCACACTGGCTGGCGGAGTCGCGGGCGATCACGTTTGCGTGCCATCATGATGATGAGTGTTTGGCGGTGGTGATTTTGTTCCGGGATCGGCGGAACCCGTTCCCCGATTCGCTGGTGCCGACGCTGCGGGTGATTGCGGACCTGTTTGGGAAGCAGTTGGCGCGGGTCATTCATATTCATCACCGGCACCTGCCCAAGGATCAGTGGGGCGGGTTTGGGACGGGTGAGGATGAGATGGATGATGATGACGATATTGATTTGGCGGCGTGAATGCCGCTTCGCGGGTGGTAGACTGCCCGTGTGTCGTTCAAACGAAATCACTTTCGCTCAGCTGGTCGGTCAGTGGCAACGATCGCCGCGGCGTTGTTCATGGCCGCGTGGATCTTCAGCATTCGGTGGTATTGCTGGCTTGTGACCAACCATGGCGTTGTGTTTCAGACGAGCATGGGGCGGGTCAATATTGTGGACACGAGAGGGCAACCGCAGGCGAACACCGGTTGGACGCTGCATCGGATTCCGGGGGCGGAAACGAGATGGTGGTTTGACTGGAGTGCAGGTGGTCCGGGCGGAGTGCTTCCGTATGTGGCGATCCCGCTGTGGATTCCGGCGATGGTGCTGACCGTGTGGTCTGGTGCGGCGTGGCGTCGGCATATCCGGGTGCGATGGCGCGCGGCCAACGGTGCTTGCGTGTGCTGCGGGTACGACTTGGAGGGCTTGCCTCAGGGTGCCTCGTGCCCAGAATGCGGTGCCGCGGTGGCGACGTGAGCGGAGGGCAAGCGGCCCGGGCGAGGACGTCCGGATTCGCCGCAGATATGCGAATCCACCCAGAGCCAAGCCAAAAAGAAAACCGGGGCGAGGACGCCCCGGCTCACTGAGTCACCATGATTCAGAGTTGTCTTACTTCTTAATCTCTTTGAGCTCAACCTCGAAGATGAGCATCGAGTTGGGCGGGATGCCGGGGCGGCCGGCAGCGCCGTAGGCGAGTTCGGCGGGGATCGTGAGGCGGCGCTTGCCGCCGATCTTCATGCCGGGGATGCCTTCTTGCCAGCCCTTGATGACGCCACTGAGCGGGAACTCGGCGGGTTGCTGGCGGTCGTAGCTGGAGTCGAACTGGGAGCCGTCGGAGGCGAGCGTGCCGCGGTAGTGGCAGACGACGGTCGCGCCCGGGGGGCATACGTCGCCCTCGCCGAGCTTGAGCTCTTCGATGATCAGGCCGTTGTCCTTCTCGACCTTGCTGAGGGCTTTTTCCTTGGGCGGGTAGGCCTCACCGTCAGCGCCCTTGCCGTTGGCGGCGAGCAGCTCGATGGAGAAGACCAGGTCGCTCTTGGCGGGGATCAGGGGCTTGCCGTCGGGGCCGGGGATTTCGCGCTCGCCGTACGCGAGCTGGTACGGGATGTGGAGGCGACGGATGCCGCCGACCTTCATGTTGGGGATGCCCAACTGCCAGCCGGGGATGAGGCGGGTGAGGGAGAAGGTGGCGGGCTTTTTCTCGCGGGTGGTGTCGAAGACCTTGCCATCGGCCGCGAGCGTGCCGTGGTAGTTGATGGTGACGTTGGCGCCGGCGGGACATTCGGGGCCGGTGCCGATTTTGAGGTCTTCGATTTCGATGGTGAGGGTCACTTTGCTTTTGGCGACCACGGACATCTTGGTGCCATCGGGGGCTTCGGGCATTTGGTCTCCTGCGGGTTGGGCCGCGGCGGGTGGGGTGGGTGGGGTGGCGGGCGCGGCGGGCTTTGCCGGTTGCTGGGCGCAGGCGGCACCGGCGAGGAGAAAAATGGACACAATGGATGCGACGGTTCGAACTGGCATTTCTGGCTCCTGGGTTGGAGGGGATAGTAGGGGAGGAGGTGGGAAGGGGCCGCGACAGGGGTTGATTGCGCGAAGCGAACCCACCCCCCCGGCCCCCTCCCTCAGGGAGGGGGAGCGGGAAGGGACTACGCTTTTGTTGTGACTGGCAAGCCCACCATTGTTTTGACCACTGGCGATCCTGGCGGGATTGGGCCGGAGGTGATTGTGAAGGCGCTGGCGGATGGCCAGTTGCGAGGACGGGCGCGGTATCGGGTGTTGGGGCCGGTGTCGGTGATGGAGGCGGCGGCGAGGGCGGCGGGGATCAGTCCATATTGGAAGGTGACACCGCAGGGGAGTCCGGTGGTCGGGTCGGGCGAAGATGTTGTGGTTTTGGATTACGGCGGAAGTAACTTTCCGCGGCAAGCGGATCGGGCTTCGGGTGATCTGTCGTTTCGGTTGGTTGAAGACTCAATCCTCCACGCGCGGCGCGGGAAAGAGGATCCGCTGCATTGCGATGCGGTGGTGACGGGGCCGATCAGCAAGTTGGCGTGGCAGATGGCCGGGCGCGGGCAGTATCCGGGGCATACGGAGTTGTTTGCGACGCGATGCGGGGCCAAGCGGTTTGGGATGATGTTTGTGAGTCCGCGGCTGCGGGTGATTTTGGCGACGGCGCACGTGCCTCTGATGGAAGTGCGGTTGACGACGGAGAAGGTGCTGGATGTTATTGAGCTGGGGGAAGAGGCTTGTCGGCGGATGGGGGTTTTGAGGCCGCGGGTTGCGGTGTGTGGGCTCAATCCGCATGCGGGAGAGGGCGGAATGCTGGGGCAGGATGAGCAGCGGGTGATCGAGCCGGCGATTCGTGCGGCGGAGGAGCGGGGGATTGATGCCAAGGGTCCGTTCCCCGGGGACACGGTTTTCATCGCGGCGGTGGAGGGGAAGTTTGATCTGGTGGTGGCGATGTATCACGACCAAGGGCTGATCCCGGTGAAGCTGCTGGATCGGGATCGGGCGGTGAATGTGACGGTGGGGCTGCCCCCCCCCCTTGTGCGGACAAGCCCGGATCATGGGACGGCCTTTGATATTGCGGGGATGAACAAGGCGGAAGCAGGAAGTATGAAGGCGGCGATTGAGTTGGCGGTGGGGATGAGTGGGGGCTGACAGGCTGATCGTGGCGAGATGTCACCCCCATCCACAAGATTTCACGTTGATAAACTGCTCGTGGGAGGCTCACAACATGGCATCTCTGGTCGTCATCGAAGGTCCCGGTCAGGCAGCTCACTTCCCGCTCACACTTCCGCTGGTGTCCTTAGGACGCGACGACACCTGCACCTTTCAGGTCCTGGATCCCCTGGTCTCTCGCAAGCACCTGCAAGTGAAGCTGGACCCCACGCTTGGGAAGCACATCGCCGGCGACTACCGAAGCGCGCACGGCGTCTTCATCAACGACAAGCAGATCGTGCTCGACACCGTGCTGCACGATGGGGACATTGTGCGGATCGGTCAGACCAAGTTGATGTATCTGTCGGTGGACCACCCGGATGCGCCGGCGGCGCTGGCCGCGGCCAAGAAGAAGGGTGAATGGAAGCGGACGACGCTGATGGAGCGAGGGTCGGACTGACGCCCTCCCCAACTGGATTCGGATCTCACTTTGCTGCCGGCATCTTGGCCCGGAGTTCTTCCAGGAAGTTCACCACCAGGTCGATCCGGTTCGCCCGCTCGTTCTCCCCTTCCAAGATCACCATCAAGCGCCCGTCGGGCGACCACGAACAGTTCTTGGTCTTGAGGTCCTTGATGCTGTAGATCACCTTGGGGAGCGAGACGGAGAATGTGGGATCGGTCTTCACGTCAATACTCACCACCTGCTTCTCGGCGTCGACGAAGCGGATCTCCTTGCCATCGGGGCTCCACCAAGCAGCGCCGTCGTGTCCGTTGGTCGAAATCTGCACGCGTCCGGACTTGATGTCCTCGGCACCCGAACCAGTACCAGTGAACCGCTGCACGTATAACTCGTGCCGCCCGGACTCGACCGAGCAGAAGACCACCCACTTGCCATCGGGCGAGAATCGCAGGGCGTGCTCGTCGGCGGGGGAGTTCAGGTAGGGTGTCGCCTTCCACGTCGCCCCCCCGCTGCCTCCCGCCTCCTGGTCCAGCATCAGCACATCGCTCGTGTTGGTCTTCATGTCTTGCTGGACGATCGCCAAGATCTTTCCATCAGGTGACCAAGCCGAGGGCATCACAAACGATTGTTGAGCGAGCGGCGTCGCATACATCTTGACCGCCTCGCCCGATCCGCTCGCCGGGCGCTCCATGATCGAAAACTCATCCGTGGCGAAAGAGCCGTGCACGATCCGCTGCCCGCTCGGGCTCCACATCAGGCCCATGGCGATGCCCGGAATCGGGATCCGTGCGGACGTTCGGCGTGTCAGGTCCTGCATCCACAGTTCGGAACTCAGCTCACCCGGGCTGTTCAATTCCAGGTTGGCCAGCACACGCCCGCCATCCGGCGAGACAACGATCTCCGAGAAGGCTCGCGTCGGTCCAGGGATGGGCTGCGGCTGACCCTTGTCATCGAGCCATGCCAAGCGTCGATCCGAAGAGTCCGATGGACGCGTTGACAACGCGAGTGTGCCGCTGGGCGAGAGGACAAACTGGCTGACGGCATTGCCGCTCCACACCCGTATGGGATCGCCGAGGGTGCGCCGCGTGCCCAAATCAAACCGCACCGCAACCAGGCCAATCTGGTCGCTTCTAAGCGCTACGAGCAGATATCCCCCGTGAACGGCGTCAGTCACGAGTTGGGCGGCGCCCGCGTCGGGGAATACAAGCGTCCGCTTACCCGAAGCCAGTTCGATGACTTCGGTATTCACCTTGATCCTCTCTCCTGCAATCGAATAGTGCGTGGCCAGGACGGACTGCCCCGCGACCAGTGGGACAAAGCTATCCCAACCCTCGATTCCCTCGGCGCGTTCTTGGCGCAGGACAACCCGTGGCTCGCCGCCGGATGCCGCAACGGCGTAGATTGTCTGCTCCGTCTGCGACGAAAAAACAACTTCGCGGTCCGCCGCCCAACCCAGTGAGAACTGTGTTCCCTGCGAGAGATCGCAGATGGTCTCCGGCTTGCCCGAAGGTCGCCCAACGTCGAGCGCGAGCTTCCTGAGACTGAACTTGGTGCCGGCGCGGTCCTTGGCGCTGGAGAACGCAACCCAGCGACCGTCTGGCGACAACGCGGCGTTTCTTGCCCCTTCGGTTCCTTCGATGACGATGGTTTCGTCGCGGTCGAGCCGACGCACCACGAGCACGCCTTGGGGCTTGGAGCTGTCGGGTTCCAGTTCGGGCCACGCGGTATAGACCAGGAATCGCGCATCCGGCGAGATGCCCACCAGCGTGGCGAACGGAGGCTTACTTTGGATCGTCGTGGAGACATGAAACGTCTGCGCCGGCGCAACCGGTGCGGGGCGTGCGAGCCGGCTCGCCAGCAACCATCCGGCCCCGCCGGCCAGCAGCGCCATCGCGCAGGCCGCGCCGATTGCGAGGGATCGCGTTCTCTTGGGCACGGGCGAAGACGCGGCGGCCGAGGGCCACTCCTGCCCGCTGATCGCGCGATCGAGTTCGAGTCGCGCATCGCCGATGTCGTGCAGGCGGTTGCGGCGGTCTTTGACCAAGCAGTTTCGGATCAACTCGCGCACCCGCGCGGGCGTCTGCGGAGGGAGGAGCGCCCAGTCCGGCTCACGGTGGAGAATCGCGCCCAAAGAATCGGTCACTGTTTCGCCAGGGAACGGCCCCGCGCCTGTGAGCATTTCGTAGAGCACGCAGCCGAAGGAAAAGATGTCGGAGCGTTTGTCGACCGGCTTGCCGCGGGCCTGCTCGGGGGACATGTAGCCCGCGGTGCCCATGATCGCGCCCGGGATTGTGGGGGAATGCACACGCGCGGGAGAGGTGAGGGTCGGGGAATCCGGGGATGGGGGGGATGGGGGGGAGTTGGTGGTGGAAGGGGAGCCATCGGCGGTGCGGGCAAGGCCGAAGTCCAGAACCTTCACCACGCCGTCGGGCGTCACCATGACATTGGCGGGCTTGAGATCGCGGTGGATGACACCCTTCTCGTGCGCGAGTTCGAGAGCTTCGGCGATCTGTCTGGCGATGGTCAGCGCCTCATCGACGGGGACAGCGCCGCTGACCAGCCGATCCGCGAGCGTCTCGCCATCGATGAACTCGAGAATCAGGTACTGATGACCGCCGGCCTCCTCGAGCCCGTAGATCGCGCCGATGCCGGGGTGGTTGAGCGAGGCGAGTACTTTGGCTTCACGCTGAAAGCGTGCGAGGCGGTCGGGGTCTTGAGCCAGGTGGGAAGGGAGTGCCTTGATAGCAACCTGCCGGTTCAGCCTTGGGTCATGGGCGAGAAAGACCTCTCCCATGCCGCCGCGGCCGAGTTCACGCTGGATTTGGTAAGGGCCGATGGTTGCGGGATGCATGAGCGGAGAGTGTAAGGGTTGAACGTTTGGCTGTGCGACAGTGAGTTGGGTGCCCGTCACATGACGGGTCCGGCAGCGCGTGCCAGGCAGAGCCTGTTGGGCGGATGGTCATCCCGATCATCGAGCCGAGGTCAATCCTCGCCGGACGTGCCGCGGCGCTTTTTGGTGTCGCCGCGGCGTTTTTTACCCTCTATGCGGCGTTCGACCGAGCCCTTGGAGGGGCGGGTTTTGCGGCGGCGCTTGGGGACGGCCATCGCGTGAATCAGGAGTTCGCGGAGGCGTTCGAGGCAGGCGCTGCGGTTCTGGCCTTGGGAGCGGTGTTCATCGGCGGTGATGACCAGTTCGCCGGCATCGCTGAGGCGGCGGCCGGAGAACTCGACGAGGCGGTCTTTGGCGGCGCCGTGGAGGGGGATGGCGTGGAGGGGGATGCGGAGCTCGGCCTTGGTGGCGCGTTTGTTGACGTTCTGGCCGCCGGGGCCGCCGCTGGAGACGAAGGTGAAGGACAGCGCGGCCTCGGGCACGCGGATGCCGGGGGCGAGTTCGGTCTTTCCGTCGGTGGGGGGATCGGTGGTCATGGGTGGCGGTACGCTATCCTGAAAGTCCCTCAAGGAGTCGGCCCATTTTCGCAATTGAATCATTGGTATTGGTGGCCGCGGTGTTGGGTGTGCCTCAACAACCCGCGACGGCGGCTGCCCCGACGGCGGTAGAGACCAATCCGATCGGGAAAGAGTTGTTTCCTGAGGGAGTTCTGACGCCGCCGGATGAGAGGTACAAGGTCCGTTTGGAGCCGTCGGTATTTTTCGTGGCGCCGGGGGGAACGCTGCGGTTGCCTGGGTCCTCGACGGCGACGCTGAAGTTGGAGAATGTGGATCTGGATCGGCCGCGGATGAGCCCGTTTGCGGAGTTGCACGTCCGCTCAGACAACTGGCGGGTGTCGCTGTCGGGTTTTGCGGTGTCGTTGAATGATGTGGTGACGTTTGCCCCGCAGGCGGGGCAGATCGGAGCGGTGCCGTTCGCCGCGGGAAGCCGGATCAACTCGTCGATCAATTTTGCAACGGGAGACTGCCTGGTGGCGCGCGAGCTGGGGGCGCCGGATTCGATCAGCGGCAAGCGGGACCCGGACCTGGCGGTGAGCTTTGAAGCGTTCGGGGGCCTGCGGTTTTACGATGTGTCGTTCAACTTTGACTTGCCGGGCGGATCGCTGGGTGCGGACCAGTTCTTTCTGCAGCCGGTGGTCGGGTTGAAGTCCACGCTCAATGTTGTAGAGAAGGTCACGATCGATGTGCAAATGTCGGTGGGGGGGTTCACCGATGGGGCGGACCACTCATCGCTTTCCTACGACATCCTGGTGGGGTTCATGTACAGGCCGGTGGAGAATGTGGGGATTCAGATCGGGTACAGGTTGTACATCTTCGACCTGAACGATGGCCCGGAGAATGCGAGGTTTGACTACCAGGGCGCGATGGCCGGTGTGTATGGCGGGCTGGTGGTGAGGTTCTGAGAAGGGAGCGGGCGGTGGGGGCACGCATAGTGTGTGGTAACGTTTGATCCTTCTCCGAAAGTGGTGAGCAGTGTTGCTACATTGTGCCGTCGTGCCTTTACCGCCCTAGCGATTCTGAACCGCGTGTCAAGCCCTGCTGGCCACGAATTCGGGGTGATTCTGTTCGTAAAACTTCAGCATTGACGAGAGCGGTGGAGTCTGCGATACTCCTTCCTCGCTTGCCGCGTGGCTTTCGCGCGGCCGCCCCACGGGTGAGGAAGAAGTTGGGCTCGTGGGACTATGTGTTAACGCGGCACGGGCCGTGTCCAAGAGGCGGAGCGTTGACCGTCGCTTGGTTGTTTTGTCGGGGTTGTCGCGCCGGTGCGCGACACCATGTCGGGGTCATGGGAGAGAGAAAGCTCATGGCAACCACCACGAAAAAAGATCTCATCGATCGTCTAACCGTTTCATCCAAGACCAGGCGGACGGTCGCCAAGAAAGTTGTTCAGGGTTTTTTGGACCTGATCATCGACGAGCTTGAGCGGGGCAACCGCATCGAGTTCCGCAACTTCGGGATCTTTGAGGTCCGGGTGCGTGCGCCGCGGACGGCCCAGAACCCCAAGACGCTGGAGCGCGTGCAGGTGCCCGCCCGACGGACGGTGAAGTTCAAGGCGGGGCGGGATCTGAAGGCCAGGGCGGAGCGGCAGCCGCTCACGCTGACCGAGGCCGGAGCTCCGGAGCTGCGGATCAAGACCAAGCGACCGACTCGTGCGGCGGTGTAGCGACTTGTCCCCCGTGTTCAGCAAACCACAAAAATGAGGCTCCGCCCGAGGCCGGGCGGAGCCGTTGTCATTTCGATGGCGTGCAGAATCAGCGAGAGTGCATTCTGCGACGCACGAGCATCAATCCACCGAGCCCCGTGAGTCCGGCGAACGCCGCGGTGGGAACCGGGACGAGCTGGACGGTCTGAAGAATCTGGTCCTGGAACGAGCCGTTGCTGAACCCCATGAGGCCGGCTTGGGCGACGTTGGCGCCGATGGCGCTGAAGAGCTGGGCGGCCTTGGAGGCGATGGCGCTGGTAAGGCTTGAACCGTTGGTGTTCTTGGCCTTGAGCTGGCCGGAGGCCAGGTTGAGGCTGCCGGAGGAGCCGTTGTAGTCGTAGATCACTTCCCAGATCGCGATCTGGAAGGCCGCGGCCATGTCGGCGTCGGAACCCATCTGGGTGCCACCGGCGGCGGCGTACATGTCGTAGATGGCCTGCTTTTTGGCGGAGCCCATGGGGCCATAACCGCTGGTTACGGGCAGGTTCTGGATGCCGGTGACGGTGTACGTCGAGCCCACCAGCGAGCTGACGGTCTGCGTGAGATCGCTGCAAAAGGTGATCTTGTTGCCGGTGAGGCCCGCGGCCACGCCGTTGCCGTTGGAGAACGTGTGGTTCAACTGGCCGGCGAAGCAGTTGAAGGAGCTGCTGCCGATGGTCATGTTGACGTTGCGGCCCTGGCCGACGGAGTCGAACTTGAGCCTGACAGTGTCGGCGGTGGCTGCACCGGCAGCGACGGCGATAGCGGCGATGGCTGTGATGAGACGCATGTGTGTATCCCCCCAAATCTGCGGTTGTGGCCGTCTTCCTCTTGCGGCACTGACACATAGATACCACAGGGAGGGAAAGGCTCAAGGGCTTTTGGCGGTTACAAGCGCGGATCGAGTGGAAAGGCGCGGCCTGAAACGGTTCTAGGACTTTGAAGGCGGTGCAGAACCTGTTATCGGGGCCAGATCGGGGATGCGGCGGCTACACTGGCCAAGGACCTCTCACCACATTCCGGAAGCGCCATGCCCGCCCCCGCTCCAACACCTGTCGAGCCCGCGAAAGGGTTCGTTCACCTGCACCTGCATTCGGAGTACTCGCTGCTGGATGGCGGGAACCGGATTGATCGGTTGATTGAGCGGGTCAAAGAGCTGGGGATGAATGCGGTTGGGGTAACGGACCACGGGAACCTGTTTGGGGCGGTGGCGTTCTATACGGCGGCCAAGGAGGCGGGGGTTAAGCCGATCCTGGGGGTGGAGGCTTATGTGACGCCGCCGGGCAAGCCGCGGACGGATCGGACGTATTCTGGCGGTGGCGAGGGCGGGTATCACCTGGTGCTGCTGGCCCAGAACATCACGGGGTGGAACAACCTGCTTGTGTTGTGCTCCGAGGCGTATCTGACGGGGTTTTACTACAAGCCTCGGATCGACCGGGAGCTGCTCGCGAAGCACTCGGAGGGGTTGATCGCGATCAACGGGCATCTGGGGAGCGAGATTGGCGATCACCTGTTGGCGTACGAGCGGAGCGGGGATGAGAAGTACTGGGACTTGGCGGTGGAGAGCGCCAAGTGGCACGCGCAGACGTTTGGCAAGCGGTTCTACGTGGAACTGCAGCACCACATACCTGAGCAGAACGCGATCAACAAGCATTCGATCCGGTTGGCGCGGGAGCTGAAGCTGCCGCTGGTGTGTGATAACGATTCGCACTTTCTGAAGGCGGAGGATCACGATGCTCACGACACGTTGATCTGCATTTCGACGCAGACCAACAAGTCGGAGCCGGACCGGATGCACTATCCGACGGAGCTCTATGTCAAGAGCCCCGAAGAGATGCATGAGATCTTCGATCCGTACGAAGAGGCGGGCGTGGAGGCGATGGCCAACACGCTGAAGATCGCGGACTCGTGCAATGTGGACTTGCCGCTGGGGAAGAGCCATGCACCGGCGGTGCGGATTGTGCTGCCGGAGAAGAAGGCGCTGCCGAAGCATGATGACCCGGCGTTTGGCGGGGACTTGACGGCGTGGTACCAGGCGTATTGCGCGAAGTTTGAGGTCAAGCCTCTTGGGGCGGGTGAGAAGAGCGAGGATGCGAGGAAGGACAGTGAGACGGCGCTGCGGATGTTGTCGGAGGCGGGGTTTGTGTGGCGGTATGGTCCGGATGGGGCGGGAGAAGTGCCGAGTGCCGAGTCTCGAGTGCCGAGTGGGAGAGCGGCGTTTCGGGCGAGGTTGGATCGCGAGCTCAAGATCCTCTGCGATAAGAACATCGCGCCTTACTTTTTGATTGTGTGGGACTTTGTGAACTGGGGCCGGCAGAACGGGGTGCCGGCGCTGGCCAGAGGGTCGGGTGTGGGGACGATGGTGGGGTATGTGCTGGGGCTGTCGAACGCTTGCCCGGTGCGGTACGGATTGCTGTTTGAGCGGTTTACGGATCCGGACCGGACTGAGTACCCCGATATCGATATTGATCTGTGCCAGGATGGCCGCGGGCGGGTGATTGACTATGTGCGCACGAAGTACGGGCACGTGGCGCAGATCATCACGTTCGGGACGATGAAGGCACGCGCGGCCATTCGCGATGTGGCGAGGGTGCTCGGGATTTCGCTGCCGGTGGCGGACCGGATTGCCAAGCTCATCCCCGAGCAGTTGAACATCACGCTGGATGAAGCGATCGAGAAGGAGCCGGATCTCAAGGGGATCTATGAGGGCAAGTCGCAGGCGATGGAGAAGGTGAACAAGGACCTTCATCCGACGCAGGTGGCGGAGCCGGACCGGATTCGGAAACTCATTGATAACGCGCGGACCTTGGAGGGGCAGGCGAGGCACGCTTCGGTGCACGCGGCGGGCGTGATCGTCGCTACGCGACCGCTGCAAGAGATCGTCCCGCTGTATAAGCAGACGGGGTCGGCGGAGAACGAAGTCGTTACGCAGTGGGATGGGCCGACGTGCGAGAAGATGGGTTTGCTCAAGATGGACTTCCTTGGGTTGAGGACGATCTCGATCATTGAGCGGGCGAAGAAGTTGATTCGGGAAGGGTTGCCGGAGGCGGCAATTTGGGCGGGTGTGGGGCGTGGCGCTGACTTTGAGGCGAAGCAGGCGTCGAAGGGGGCGAGGTCGTTTGCGCATCCGCTTGATTTAGATCGTTTGACGTTTGATGACCAGCGCGTGTTTGAGCTGTTCCGGCGCGGCGAGACGACCGGTGTCTTTCAGTTTGAATCGCCCGGCATGCGGCGGTTGCTTGTCGAGATGAAGCCCGACCGGTTGGAAGACCTCATCGCGGCCAACGCGCTGTTCCGGCCGGGTCCCATGGACCTGATCCCGGACTACAACCGGCGCAAACACGGGCAGGCGGAGGTGCCCAAGACGCATCCGCTGGTGGATAAGCACACGATCGAGACGTACGGCGTGATGGTGTATCAGGAGCAGGTCATGCAGATTGTGCATGAGCTGGGTGGGATTGGCCTGCGCGATGCGTACTCCTTGATCAAGAACATCTCGAAGAAGAAGCACGACAAGATTGAGAAGGAGCGGCCCAAGTTCATCGCGGGGGCTCAGGGGAAGGGGTTGTCGAAGGCTCAGGCGGAAGAGTTGTTTGAGCTGATCCTGAAGTTCGCCGGGTATGGCTTTAACAAGAGCCACTCGACGGGGTACGCGATCGTGGCGTATCAGACGGCGTACTTGAAGACGTTCTTCCCGTGCCAGTACATGGCCGCGTTCTTGACGTTTGAGTCGCAGGCGCAGAAGGCGTCGGACTGGATTTCGTATCTGGAGGACTGCAAGAAGACGCGGGTGATCGATCCGCTGGCCAATGGCGGGCGGGGTAAGGACCTGCGGATTGGTGTGGAAGTGAAGCCGCCGGATGTGAATCTGTCGCAGGCGGACTTTGCGGTGGTGTTTGAGACTGGGGAAGTTCGGGATGCTCAGCACGGGCATGTGCGGTTTGGGTTGAGCGCGATCAAGGGGGCGGGGGAGAAGGCGATCGGGGCGATCATCGCGGAGCGCGACCAGGCAAAGAAGGGCGCGGCAAGGGCACCGTTCACTTCGATCTTTGATTTCTGCGAGCGGGTGCTCTCGCGCGGGCAGGGGATTATCAACAAGGCGGCGATTGAGTCGCTGATCGTGAGCGGGACGTTTGACTCGGTACACGGCCGGGCGAACCGCGCGGCCATGGTCGGGACGATTGAGCAGGCGATGTCGGCGGGGCAGAAGCTCGCGGCGGATAAGGCGTCGGGGCAGAACGCGTTGTTTGGATTTGGGGATTCCGCGGCCGCGGTGGCGAAGTCTGAGCCTCCGCTGGCGAAGGTGCCGGCGTGGAGTGAGGCCGAGACGCTGTCGAAGGAGAAGGGGATTCTGGGGTTCTATGTGTCGAGCCATCCGCTGGATGCGTGGCGGAACTGGTCGGGGATGTTTGTGACGGGGACGACGGCGTCGGCGCGGACGATCCCGCAGGATGGGCGGATCGTGCTGGCTGGGCTGGTGCAGTCGATCAGGATCATGGTGGCTAAGAGCGGTCGGTCGGCGGGGCAGAAGATGGCGGGCGTGGTGATCGAGGACATGTCCGGCGTTATCGAGTCGATCTGCTTTGCGGATGGGTACGCGCAGTACGGACACCTGATCAGCCCGGATGCGATTGTGTTTGTGCTGGGGCGGGTGGATCACAAGCGCGGTGAGCCGCAGATTGTGATCGACCGGATCGTGCCGATCGATGGTTTGCCGCTGCAGCCTGGTCGCTTGCGGGTGAACATTCCCGCGCGGCGGCTCAATGGCTCCAGCGAGTCCGCGATCGAGTTTGCGGCCAAGGCGCTGGCGGAATGCGCGGCCAAGCCGCCGGCGGCCAAGTCGTTGACGCCCGAGACGCCAGGGTTCCCGCTGGAACTGGTGATCGAGACGGAGAAGGGGTGGGCGGTGCTGCAGCCTGACCCCAAGACGCGGATCGCCCCGACGCCGAAGATGGTCGAGGACATCTGCAAGGTGATGGGGCCGGAGAGTGTAAAGGTGGTGGCGGGGGTGACGGTGGAGCCGCCGCGGCCGAAGTGGCAGGGGAATGGGAAGTCGTATGCGGGGTCGAGGGAGTGATTGGCCGCGGATGAACGCGGATGGACGCGGACAGGAAAGAGGAAGAAGCCACAGATGTCCCAGATGGATCCAGATGGGAGCATTTCTTATCTGGGCATCTCTGGGTAATCTGTGGCTTCATTGTTCTTTTGATTCCTGACTTGGAGCAATCATGAAACGAATCGCGTGTGTCGTTGGTGTTGTGGCCCTTGCGGCGATGGCTCAACAGCCGGAGAAGAAACCGGAGCTCAAAGCCCCGCCGGTGGTGGCGCCGGGGGCGTTATCGTCGGCCGCGCCGTCGGATGCCAAGGTGCTGATTGATGGCAAGTCGATGGATGGGTGGAAGAAGCGCGATGGTTCGCCCGCGGCCTGGAAGCTGGATGAGAAGGCGGGGACGGCGACGGCGGGCGGCGGAGACATTGTCAGCAAACACACGTTTGGTGATGCGCAGATTCACGTGGAGTTCATGACGCCGGTGGAGAAGGGGGACGGGCAGGATCGGGGGAACAGCGGCGTGTACATCCACGGGCACTATGAGGTGCAGGTGCTGGATTCGTACAAGAGCGAGACGTACCCGGATGGGCAGTGCGGGGCGATTTATGGCCAGCACGTGCCGCTGGTGAATGCGTGCCGGCCCCAAGGTGAGTGGCAGACGTATGACATCGTGTTCCGGGCGCCGAAGTTTGATGGAGCGGGGAAGAAGACGGCCAAAGCGGTGATCACGGTGATTCACAATGGAGTTTTGATTCAGGATCACGCGGAGGCGGTGAGTCCGACGGGGAGCGCGATCGATCAGAAGGAGACGGCGACGGGGCCGCTGATGCTGCAGGAGCATGGGCATCCGGTGGTGTATCGGAATGTTTGGGTGAGGAAGATTTAGGCGGTCGAAGACGAGCCCGAAGCGCAAGCGAGGAATCGGGGTAACGGGCCTCGCTTGCGCTTCGGGCTCGTAAGGCGTTATCCATGCGTGAATCTGAACTCCTTGCCCATATCTATGCACGCTCGGCGGACCTGTCGCGCCGGTTTCCTCAGGTGCTTGCGGGGCCGGGGCATGATTGTGCCGTGGTTGGTGTGGGGGCGGAGCAGTTGTTGATGAAGGTGGATCAGGTGGTGGCCGGGCGGCACTTCAGGTTGGAGACGCCGGTTGATCTGATTGCGCGGAAGGCGGTGGCTCGGGCGGTGTCGGATATCGCGGCCGCGGGGGGGGGTCCTCTGGCAGCGCTGTGCGCGGTGACGTTGCCGGCGGGGTATTCGCATGCCGATGCGTTGTTTGACGCCGCGGCCAAGTGGGCGGGAGAGTTTGGGTGTCCGCTGGTGGGTGGTGACATTGCGGTGGGTGGTGCGGAGGGTGGGGGGCTGGTGTTGAGTGTCACGGTGGTGGGGCGGCCGCATGCGGGGCGAGGGGCGGTGCTGCGGTCGGGGGCGCGGGTGGGGGATGCCGTGTACGTCACGGGGTCGCTCGGGGGGTCGTTTGAGGCGGCGACGGGGATGGGCAAGCACCTGACGTTCGAGCCGCGGGTGAAGGAGGCGAAGTTTCTGTGCGACACGCTGGGGGCGAATCTGCACGCGATGATGGATGTGTCGGATGGGTTGGGGCGGGATGCGGGGCGGCTGGCGAAGGCGTCGGGGGTGGGGATTGTGATGGAGGAGGGGTTGGTACCGCTGAACGCTGGTGTTGATTGGAAGCGCGGGCTGGGGGATGGGGAGGATTATGAGTTGCTGTTCGCGGCCGCGGGGGCGGTGCCGGGGCGGTGTCCGGAGTCGGGGACGGTGATCACGCGGGTGGGAGTGGTGGAGGCGGGGGCGGGAGCGGTGATTGTTTTGAAGGATGGGGCGAGAGTGGATGTGGCGGAGGTGGGGTGGGAGCATGGGGGTTTGGTGGGGTGAGGGTGAGGGGTGGTCGGCATCGAAGTCGGAGGAACCGACTTCGATGGCACGTAGAGTCGTACGATTCTGGGTGGCATTGAACTTCACTCGTACATCACGTTCGGAGGCGGAGACGGCGGTGATTGGCGCGACGTTGGGGCGGTTGCTGCGCGCGGGGGATGTGGTGTTGCTGGATGGGCCGCTGGGGGCGGGAAAGACGACACTCATTCGCAGCGTGGCCGCGGGGATGGGGTTGGATGTGCAGGCCGTGGCGAGCCCGACGTTTGTGATGATTCATGAGTACCGGCGGGAGGGTGGGACGGGGTTGATTCATGTGGATGCGTATCGCCTGCATGGGGCCGAGGAGTTGGATTCGCTGGGGTGGGACACGGTGACGGAGCAGGTGCGGAAGCCGGCCGCGGCCTTGATCATCGAGTGGGCGGAGCGGTTGGCGGGGAAGGCGATTCCCGGCGCGGAGCCGGTGCGGCTGCGGCTGGATCACGTGGATGAGACGACGCGGGAGCTGGAGTTCACGTTGCCGGATTCATGGGCATCGCGTCCGGGGATCGGCGAGTTGACGGCGCGGCGGGCGACGACTTGTCCGATCACGGGCGTGAAGGTGGAGCCGGAATCGCCGACATATCCGTTCGCGAATGAGCGGGCTCGGATGGCGGACCTGAATCGTTGGTTCACGGGGAGTTACCAGGTTTCGCGGGATGCGACGGATGCGGACTTTGAGCGGGAGGGGAATTAACCACAGAGGCATTCTTCTCTGTGCCGCTGTGTCTCTGTGGTGATCCTCCCGGCCGGATAAGATTCGCCCCATGACACGATCAACCGCTCTCTCGGGGTGCTCGGCACTGTTGCTTCTGGCTTCGCCAGCACTCGCACAGGCACCCGCGGCCACGGGCATCTGGCCCTTGTTTGTTCAGTCCTTTGACTTCTTCACGGTGATTCTGTTGCTGGGATCGGTCGCGGCGGGGGCTTACATCTTCCGGTGCGTGATTGAAGTGCGGCCGGGGGCGATCTTGCCTGCGGACCGCTTGAAGGCGGCGTCCGACATGATCAAGCAGGGGCGGTTTGGGGAGCTCAAGGGGTATGTGGAGCGGGATCGGTCGTTTGTGAGCCGGGTGTTGGCCGCGGCGTTCGGGCAGGGGGGGACGCGAGAGTCGATGCGTGAGGCCGCGGAGCTGGCAGCGTCGGAGCAGATCTCGCACTGGTTTCGCAAGATTGAGCCGCTGAACATCATCGGGAACCTGGGGCCGCTGGTGGGCCTGGCGGGAACGGTGTGGGGCATGATCCTGGCGTTTACGACGCTGGGGCAGGCGGGCGGGCAGGCGGGGCCGTCGGACTTATCGCTGGGCATTTCTAA
Organism: Phycisphaerales bacterium; assembly: GCA_044222485.1. Classification (GTDB taxonomy): domain Bacteria; phylum Planctomycetota; class Phycisphaerae; order Phycisphaerales; family UBA1924; genus JAHBXE01. The sequence continues at coordinate 257,335 of JBGAND010000001.1, forward strand.
GGCGTTGTTTCACACATTGCTGGGCTTGTGCCTGGCGATCCCGTGCTTGCTGGTGTTTGGGTTTTACAGGTCGATTGTGGATCGGCACTGCACGCGGGCGATGGTGCTGGCCGCGGAGATGGTTGAGAAGCTGCCGGAGGAAGGCGTGAAGTGAGGCGCCGCCACGTTCACACGTCGATGCCGGTCGGGAAGATCAATCTCACGCCGATGATCGACGTGGTGATGTGTTTGATCGTGTTTTACCTGATTGTGGGGAAGCTGGCGGCGGATCAGCGGGCGACGATTCGATTGCCGCTATCCTCCACGGGCGTTGAAGAGAAGACTCAGGACACGGTGATTATCAATGTGCTGCCGGGGCCGCGGTTTGTGATTGGGACGCAAGATGTGTCCGCGGAGAACCTGAAGGTGGCGATCCGCGACTATCTGCAAGAGAAGAAGGATGTGGTGGTCGAGATCCGGGGCTCGCGGGACTTGAACTTTGGGCCGGTGGCGCAGGCGATGCGGGCGTGCAAGGAGGCGGGGGTGGAGTCGGTGCGGCTGGCGACGGAGAAGGCGGCGGGGGCGGGGGGCGCTCGATGAGCAAGGCCTTCCGCCGGCGCGATGCGCGGCACACACATGACCTGCACTTTGGCCCCAACATGACACCGATGGTGGATGTGGTCATGGTGATCCTGATCTTCTTTATGGCCAGCGCGACGTTTGCGGGTGCGGAGTGGTTTTTGAAGGCGGGGATTCCCAAGGAGGGCGGGGCGGAGAGTTCCAAGCAGCCGGGGGATACGGATCCGCTCGCGCTGCCGCCGGCGCGGTTTGAGGTGATGTTGGTGGTGGAAGGTGGACGGACGATCGCACGCGGGCAGGGGGTTGGTGAGTCGGACATGGCATCGCTGCCGGCGCGACTGATGGAGTTGGCCAAGGGTGTGACGGCGGAGGAGGTTGTCTTGATCATCCGGCCGGAGGCGGGTGTGCCATATGCGGATGTCATCCGGGCGCACGATGCGGCCGCGCAGGCGGGGATTAAGAAGGTCGGGGTTATGGATGTGAAGCCGTAGGGGAATCGTCGGGTTTAAAAACACCCGCGAGCGCAGTGGGTGCGCTCGCGGGAATCAAACACGCTTAGGGTACAGGGGACCCAAAAAGTAGGATCAGGGACAGCCCGCGGCGAAGGCGTTCAGGAAGCACTGAAAGTCGTTGGCGGTGAGGACCGGGGTTGTTGTTGAGCCGTCGCAGTTGGCGTAACTGCTTCCGGCAGCGAAGGCGTTCAGGAAACACTGGAAGTCGTTGGCGGTGAGAACCGGGGTTGTTGTTGAGCCGTCGCAGTTGGCGTAACAGGTGGGGGCGGTCGCTTCGTCGTAGACGAGAGATCCGGAAAGGAACGAATCGATCACCGCATCGTGCCCGCCGAATGTCAAGGCGTTGAGCGTGCCATCGATTTCGAGGCCGTACTGATGGCCGCCTCCCGCGAACGGGAGGGAGAAGGGATCAATGTCGAAGTTGTTCTGGTCGAAGCCGGTGAGGGCGCCGATGTAGGGTGGCTGCCCGTTGAGGGCGACGTTGATCCAGCGATCCTGCGGAGTGGCGCCGCTCAATCGACCACGAAGGATGGCCAGATCGCTCAGAGATGTTCCGGAAATCTCGGGCTGGATAGCCATGTCACTCAGGCGCAGGCCTTGGCCACCGCCGAGCGAGGTCGGGGTGATCACGAACTGGCCGAATCCGTAGATGGGCTGGGCGCCGGCGCCTGGGGGCGTCACACGGGCGGTTCGGAAGTCAACGCCAGACTCGGTGTACGCAACAGTGCCGGGCGCCTGGTTGGCTTGACCACCGATCACGGAGCCGGAGGCCGCGTTCTCGAAGGACACGGGCGTGAGGTTGAAGGTGCGAACGTCATCCCAGTAGACGTGCCCGGGCGAGGGCGCGAATCCGACGACGCCGTTGAGTCCCGGGCTGGCGTAGGTGCCATCGAGGACTTCGATTTCGTTCTGATTGGTGCTGCCGTTGAGGACCAGCGCAGACTTTACCACCGTGCCGCCGGCGCCGACATGAAACTCGTCGATGCTGGCCCGGAGGGAGTTGCCGGTGACCGTGAACTTGAGTTTGTAGTTTCTGTTGCACTGAACCTCAAAGGCGGTGGAGTACACCAGCAGGGTTCCGCTCGTGATGCATGGGCCATCGAGACGGACAATTTCGACCACGGCTTGGATCGGATAGGTGGTGCCGCTGAACACCTGCATGATTGCGGCATAGCCGCCGCTGATCTGCAGCACACCCGCGACCTCTGCCACATGAGCGCGGGCGACCAAGCCGACGCGCTGTTGCTGGCCACCCATAAGTCCGGTCGCGGCGATGTAGGACCGCATGTGAGTGTCAAGGAGGTAGTTCGCGGGCACATCACGCCGTAGAGCGAAAGCGTCGCAGGCGGGGGAGGAGGACGTCGAACTGCAGATTCCTTCTCGATCGCTGTCAGTACGGGCAATGTGAAATCTGCCCGCGAGGTCAGGGAGCGGAAGGCACGAGTCAGAGGTCGGGTCCTCGCGGATCAGTTGGTGACCGTTGGGGATGATGAGGCGAAACTGGGTGCCCAACCAGGTGAACGGCGAAGGCTCATCGAAGTCTTCACCGTGCTGGGCAAGGGCAATGAGCGGGGTGGACAGGACGGTTGCGGCGGTGTACAGGGCTAATAGATTGGTGTTTGTCCGGGTCTTCATGGCGGGCTCCTTAATGGTCGGGCCGGAAATCGGCTCGTCATCAGTCCCTTGGCGCGATTGCGGCCTGATCTGCCGCGCGGTACGAATCATTCTGATGCGTGCCTGATCAGAGTGGCGACCTGTTAGACTGAACTGAACACCTCCCTGACCGCAATGGACGAGAGCCTGCTGATCGCACCCATGGACCCGCTCCACGCCACGTCTCCGTCACCAATCGAAACGGGCGTGAGCACGTTTGTGACCACTACTGCGTTGCTTGATGGCCTGAAAGATCCAAGAAATGGGGAAGCCTGGGGTGGGTTCCTGGGGCGGTATCGGCCGGTCGTCGTGGGCTATGCACGCAAACTCGGCGTGCCGGAGTCGGAGGCTGAGGATGTGGCACAGACGGCAATCGCAGAGTTCGCGCGCGGTTTTGCGGCCGGGTCGTATGACCGGAACAAAGGCCGATTGCGAGGTTGGTTGTTCGGGATTGCGCACAATCAGATACTTCTTGGGCGACGGAAACGAGCGCGTCAGGATCGGTACGAGGCTGCCGGGCGAGAAGAGTTGGTTGATCAAGGGGCGGAACCGGGTGAGTTTGAAAGGACGTGGGAGCGTGAGTGGCAGGATCATCTGCTCCGCAGGTGCCTTGAAGCGCTGCGTGCCTTGGTCAAGGCGCAGACACTGGACGCCTTTGTGATGTTTGTGCTTGATGGCCAGTCGGCCGAGTTGGTTGGGGAGCGGCTGGGGATGACGACCAATGCGGTGTTTGGGGCCAAGCGGCGGGTGCTGGAGCACATTCGCGAACTCAAGTTGCAGTTTGAGGCGGAGGAATGAAGGGCGACATGCAAGACAAGTGCCCGGACGATGCCACGCTGGAACCGTACGCGACGGGCGCGTTGGACGGTCCTGATATGGAGCATGTGAAGGGACATTTGACGACATGCTCCGCGTGTCGAGAGCGGGTCGATGAACTGCGTGGAGATGACGAACTGGTCGGGGCGCTGCGCGGGTTGAGCGGTGCCCGGGAGTTGATAGCGTCGGGTTCGAGCGTGGCCAGTGGCGGCGTTGCCGGTGCGACCGTCGCGGGGGCCGATGTTTCTTCGGGGGTGTGGCCGAAGATCGAGGGATTTACGCTGCTGCGGGTGATCGGTGAGGGGGGGATGGGTGTGGTGTTCGAGGCCGACCAACTCAGGCCGCGGCGAAGGGTTGCGGTCAAGGTGATGAGTGGCGTATTTCGCGGGAGCGACAGCGCCTCATCGCGCCGGCTGAAGTTGTTTTTGCGAGAGGCCGATGCGCTGGCAAGGCTGAACCATCCGGAAATCGCGGCGGTGTATTCGGCGGGGCATAGCGCCGAGGGTGTACCGTACATGGCGATGGAACTGGTGGATGGGCTCCCGCTGGATCGGTACCTGATGGAGGTCAAGCCCGGCGTTGCGGAACGCCTTGAGTTGCTCGGGCGGGTCTGCCGCGCCGTGGACTATGCACACGGTCAGGGTGTGGTACACCGAGACCTGAAGCCGAGGAACATTTTGGCGACCCGGTTTGGTATTCCCAAGGTGCTGGACTTTGGGCTTGCAAAACTAACGGATGAGGACTCGAATCCCGGCAGCCGGACATCGGAAGGGATGGTTGCGGGTACAGCGGGGTATATGAGCCCAGAGCAGATGCGAGGGGAGACGGGTCGTGTGGATGGGCGGACGGATGTGTACGCGCTGGGTGTGATTCTTTATCAGTGCCTGACGGGGCGGGCACCGGCGAAGCGGGGCTCGAGTGTGGGGAACATGGCGCGTGAGATCACGGAGGGAGTCTTGCCTCGTGCGAGCCAAGAAGCACCCGAGCTCGGGGGCGCCATCGACGCCGTCGTACTGCGTGCGCTGGCCGCGGACGTGGCGGAACGGTACCAGACGGCGGCGGAACTGGCCGTTGACGTGGAGCGCTGTGCGGCGGGGCTTGTGCCTGCGGCGTCGGTTCTGGGGCAGGGGGTGAATCGGCGCAAGAGGAATCGAAGGCGCGCACGGGCGATTTGTGGTGGCGCGTGCGCGTTGATTGGCATTGTCGCGGGCGCGATCGTGATGACGGGGCCATCCGATGTCCCGGTCGGTCGGGCTTCGGAGCCTGTCACCGTCTCGCCGTTGCCGTCACGCGTCGTTCTGGCGCCGGACTGGGACACGGGTGACCTGGACAGTGATGAGAAGTCGCACCGTTTGGTCCTCGAACGAGTGGCGGGCGGCCCTAAGGGCGGGCGAGCAGAGGTCGACCACGCCTCGAAACTTGGGCTCATCCTGGAGAGCCGGGGCGTGTTGATTGAGGCGGAAAAGTGGTTTGCGTTTTGTGCATCGGCGACGCGTGTTCGGCCTGCCATCAACACGATCAACGGGCTGCGCGTAGCAAGGGTGCTTGCGGGGCAAGGGCGGGGCGACGAAGCTCAGGCGGCGCTCGAGCGCCTTCGCGCGCAAGCCGACGAGTTGCTTGCGAGCGATTTCACGGCGACAGGAGCGGAAACCGCCGGTGCGGTGGAGGTTGCCCTGTGCATAGCGTGTGTCGGCGTGGCCGCGGGGCGCAAGGATGAAGCCTACAAGGCGCTGACCGATGGCTGGGCGATGACAGAGCGATGGAACGCCGGTCCGGTGCAGGCCCGGTCGCAGGTTCTGCTCGCGCGACAACTGGCGAAGCTCAGCGCCGATGCGGGAAAGATGACGGAGGCCGACCAGTGGATCGCACGGGAGCGACGGGCCTTCGAAGCGGTGGTGTCATTTCCTCCGCCGACCCGGCCAGGACGATGAGTGCGGTGCTATTCATCGGGTGTTTGATAGCCGCCCGACGCACGCACCGCGAAGATCTGCAGCCGATGGCCTCGCGGTTCCAGGCCCCGTGCCCGGCAGAGTTTGTCCCGCAGTGCGATCAGTTCTGGGATGTCGATGGATTCGACCTGCCGGGTGTCGAGGTGGATCAGGAGATCGTTGGGAGTACGGCCGTAGACGAGTTGATAGTGGGCCTGGTCCTCATCGAACAGTACGCGCTGGATGATCCCCGCATCCTGCAGCAGGCGGATGGTGCGGTAGACGGTGGCTTTGGAGACTCGGAAGCCCCCGGTCTTGACGGAGGTGAGCAACTCATCGGCTTCGAAGAGGCCATCTTTGCCGACGATGGCGTCCAGGATGCGGGCCCGCTCAGGGGTGTACTTGAGTCCCTCGGACTTGAGCTTGCGGCGGAAGACAGCGCAGAGGGGTTCGATGATTTCGAGGCTGAGGGGTGTGGGTGGGAGGTCGGGCACGGGGGATGGTAAGGAGGAGTCGCGGCCGCGGTGGGCGCGATTCCCTTAGACTTCCGACTCATGAACGGCGTGATGACTCCGGCGCGGCGGTCTCTTCTGGCGGTGGTGGCCGGGGTTGTGGTGTTGGCGGGTTTGGTGGCTTGGGTAAGTTCCATTGGCGGGCCGCACGGGCCGGATGCGGGATTCGCGTCGGTGCTGTATGTATTGATGCAGGCGGGGCCGCCGGCGCTGGCCTACTTGCTGGGGGCGATTGGGCTGGGGTCGTTGTTTGCGCCGTTGTGGCGGGGGGCTCGGGATGTGGTGGCTGTGCAGTGTGGTGTTGGGTTGGCGGTGATGCTGTCGCTCAGTCATGGGCTGGGGGTGCTGGGGTTGCTCTCGGGGATGAAGGGGTTGGTGGTCGGGGGCGGGGTTGTGGTGGTGGGCATTGTGCTGCTGGCGCGGCAGGTGATGCGGCATACGCAGAAGTCAGGCGGGATTGTGGCGGGGACGCTGCCTTGGTCGGTGCTGCTGGGGTTGCCGGGGTTGGCGTTGTTGTTGACGGCCGCGTGCAGTCCGCCGGGGTGGTTGTGGGGTGGAGTTGGGGCGGACCCGGTTGGGGAGGCGCGCGGGTATGACGCGCTGGAGTATCACTTGCAGTTGCCGCAGGAGTGGTTGCGGGAAGGGCGGATTTGGCCGCGGGATTGGAATGTGTACTCGTACTTGCCGGGGTACGTGGAGTCGGCGTTTGTGCATCTGGGAGTGTTGATGGGTGCGCCGGTGAGCGGGCAGCCGATGGGGTTGGTGTCGGGTGAGGGGTTTGGGGTGGTGTCGTGCCAGTTGCTGGTGGCGATGATGGGGATTCTGGCGGCGTTTCTGGTGGGGCGGATGGTGGCGGGGTTGTTCAGCGACTCGGAGGCAGCGCACGAGCGGGGGCTGGTGGCGGGGATCGCGGGGGTGTTGTTTTTGAGTACTCCGTGGGTGATGGTGACGGGGTCGCTGGCGTACAACGAGATGGGGATGGCGGGGTTGATGGCCGCGGCGGTGGTGGCGGCGGGGGACCGGGGGATATCGGGATGGCGACGGGGTGTGTTGAGCGGGCTGTTGGTTGGTGTGGCTTGTGGGTGTAAGCCGACAGCGTTGTTTTTGTGTGCGCCGGTGGTGGGGGTGATGCTGATTTCGCGCAGAGGTGAGGGGGGCGCGGAGCGAGCACAGGAGAAACCAAGTGCCCATCTGCGGAATCTGTGGCTGCCTTTGGCTTCCGCGGCCGGGGCGGGGCTTGTGGCGATCCTGCCTTGGCTGATTCGCAACTGGGTTGCGTGCGGGAATCCGGTGTTTCCAATGGGGGCGGGGTTTTTCGGTTCGGGATCGTGGACGGCGGATCAGATTGCGAAGTATCAGGCGGGGCATCACTTCGTCGGGGCGGTTGGTGAGCGTGTGGCGATGCTGTTGTCCACGGGCCGCGGGGCGCTGCATCCGCAGTGGGGTGTGTTGCCGGTGGCAGCGGTGCTGGGATTGGTGATTGGGCTGGCGCAGAGGCGGACTCGGATGGCCGCGGCGGCGCTGGGCTTGGGGCTGGTGGTGCAACTGCTGGCGTGGTTGTTGTTGACGCACCTGCAGTCGCGGTTCTTGATGCCGGTCGGGGTTACGGGGTGTGGATTGGTGGGAGTGGGGTTGTGGGCCGTGATGGGGAGTGCGCCCGCCGCGGAGGGGCGGGGTACCCAGGCAGCACGGGCGTCGGCAAAGCGCCGAAGCCCGTGGCACGGGAAAGAAAGAGGGATCGTGGTTGGGGTGGGATCGCTGGTGTGCATGGCGCAGTCGGGGTTAAGCGTGGGGCAGTTTTCGGCTCAGGCGGATGGGAAGCCGAACTTGTTGATCTTGCAGAGTCCTTGGGTGTTTACGGGGGAGTTGGAGCGGCGGGCGCTGGCGGCCGACCCTTCGCGGGGTAGGCAGTTGCTGGAGGAGGGTTCGCCGGAAGTGGTGGCGAATGTGTTCAGGCCGGGGGAGATGGTGTACTTGATCGGAGAGGCGCGGGCTCTGTACTACACGGGGCCGGTGCTGTACAACACGACGTGGGATCGGTGGCCGCTGGGAGAGGCGATGCGGCGGACACCGGGGAACCCTGCGAAGTGGTCGCGGGATCTGTGGGCACAGGGTGTGCGGTTGGTGCTGGTGAGCGAGTCGGAGATCGAGCGGCTCCAGAAAAGTGGGTGGGCGGACCCACTGGTGACCGTAGAGGCCGTGCGGGGGTGGTTGAAGGATCAGGCGCGATTGGTCCGATCTTGGCCGGGCGGTCTCGGGCTATATCAGTTGAAAACGCCCGAATGAACGGAGTTGCGAGTTGTCAGAGGCTGGTCAAAGCAAGCGTGGGTTGAAGATCGCCATTCAGGTGGTGGGGACGCTGGCCGGCCTGGCTTCGCTTGGGTGGTGCCTGAAAACGGCGCTGAAGCCCGAGAGCCGGGCGCAGCTGGCCAAGTTGTGGGAGGCCCCGGCGTATCTCATCGTGGCGATGCTGGGGATTTCACTGCTGACGTTGGCGCTCAACGGGTTGTCATTCTGGATTACGCTCTTTCCCGTGCGGCGGCTGCGGGTAGTAGACATTCTGGCCACCAACGGGATCTGCACGTTTCTGGGGTATCTGCCGTTCAAGCTGGGCGCAGTAACCCGGTTTGTGATTCACAACCGGCGAGACAAGATCCCGGTGGCGACGTGCGGGGCGTGGTTCGCGGCCTTGGCGGTGATCATGCTGACGAACTTCGGGATTATGGTGGGGACGGCGATCGCGCGCGGGAAGATCGATGTGGTCTGGGCGTTGATGACGGTTGGGGCGCTGGTGGTTGCGGGGCTGCTGATTGTCGGGGTGTCGCGGGTCTTTCGGGGTGAACGCGGACTCCAGCGGATGGAGAACATCGTCGGCATGACGCGGATCGCGGCCCTGAAAAAGCCGCTGCGGTGGAAACTGTGGCTGCAACTGCACGCGGGGTTTGAGATGCTGGCGCACCCAGGCGCGGTGGCGGGCGGGCTGGCAAACCGGTTGGTCGATGCCGGGGTGCAGAGCTTGCGGTTCATGGTCGCGGCGAGGATTCTGCAGATCGAACTGGCGCCGCAGCAGGCGCTCCTGGTGAGCATGCTCTACTTCATCGTGGGGATTTTCAGCCCTTCGGGCTTGGCCGGCTTGCGCGAGGGCGCGGTCGGTGCGTGGGCGGGGTCGTTGCTGGTCATGGCGGGGATGACCGGTGAGGGGGCGGAGGCGAACTTCAACAATCTGGGGCTCCTGGTGAGCGCGACGGAGTTTGTGGCGTTTCTGATAGGCGGCGGGCTGGGAATGTTGTGGTTGCGCCCGGACCGGTTGTTCAGGAAGAAGTGACCACAGAGGCACTGAGAGGAAAGTAGAGAAGAGGTGAAGAGAAGCAGTTGACTTGCGGTTGTGCGTTCGATCTTTCCACGTTGTTTTCTCTCCATGTATTTCCTCTGTGCCTCTGTGGTGAGTTCCCTCTTAGGATTCCTCGATGAAACTCGCGCTGGCTCAGATCAATCCGACGGTGGGAGACATTGATGGCAACGCCGCGCTGATCGTGCGGGATATTGGGGTTGCTCGCGCGGCCGGTTGTGATATGGTGGTGTTCCCGGAGCTGGCACTCTGCGGGTACCCGCCCAAGGACCTGCTGCTGCAGGAGGGCTTCATCGCGGCGATCTCTGAGGCCGCGAAGTCCATCGGCGAGAAGCACGCGCAGGGGATCGCGGTGGTGTTCGGGGCGGCGCTGCCGGCGGATGAGAACAAGAGCTCGGGCCGCATCGCCAACTCGTTGGTGGTGTACCGCGACGGGCGGCTGGTGGACTACTACGACAAGCGGCTGCTGCCGACGTATGACGTGTTCGATGAGAACCGGTACTTCACGCCGGGGGATCGGGCGGTGGTGTTTGATTGTGGGGGGATGAAGTGCGGGCTTTCGATCTGCGAGGATCTGTGGAAGGGTGAAGATGCGGGGTTTGCTTCGCGGTATGTGGAGGCGAAGGACCCTGTGGTGGAGTTGGCCGCGGCCGGAGCGAAGGTGATTCTGAGTCCTTCGGCGAGCCCGTTTGTGCTGGGCAAAGGCCAGCGGCACCGGGCGATCCTGCGGAAGCACGCGATGCGGCATGGGGCATATGTGGCCGCGGTGAATCAGGTGGGTGGGAACGATGACCTGCTCTTTGACGGGCACGCGGCGGTGTTTGATCCCAAGGGACGGTTGATCGCGGCGGCGCCCGGGTTTCAGGAGCACGTGCTGATTGTGGATATTCCGGGAGAAGGCCGCGAGGCGGTGGACCCGGAGACTGACGCGTCGGAAGATGAGCAGCTCTTCAAGGCGCTGGTGATGGGGACGCGTGACTACTGCCGGAAAACCGGTTTCAAGAAGGCGGTGCTGGGGATTTCGGGTGGCATCGACTCGGCGTTGACGGCGGCGATCGGTGCCGCGGCCCTGGGGGCTTCGAACGTGACGGGTTTGGCGCTGCCGAGCGTGTACTCGTCGGACCACTCCAAGAGCGATGCGTACGACCTGGCCAAGCGGCTGGGGATTCGGTGTGCAACAGTGCCGATTGCTGGTCCGGTGGACGGTCACCGCGCGGTGATCGACCCGCTTTTCGCTGGGATGGAACTGCCGACGCTTGGTGCAAAGCTGCCGGACTTGACGGAAGAGAACCTGCAATCGCGGGTCCGCGGCACGATCCTGATGGCGTACTCGAACCGCACGGGCGCGATTGTGCTCACGACGGGGAACAAGAGCGAGATGGCGGTCGGGTACTGCACGCTGTACGGGGACATGAACGGTGGGCTGGCGGTTCTCAGTGATGTGGGTAAACAACTGGTGTACAAGCTGTCCCGCTGGATGAACGCAAACTACAAGGCGTGCGGGTTCAGTGTGCCGCCGATTCCCGAGGGCAGTATCACCAAGCCGCCCAGTGCCGAGTTGCGGCCGGATCAGAAGGATCAGGATTCGCTGCCGCCGTATGAAGATCTGGATCAGATCATCGAACGGTACGTGGAGCGCAAGCAGGCTCCCTCGACGATCGTGCGCGAGACGGGACTGGATGAAGCGGTGGTTCGGCGGATTGCGCGGCTCATCGACCTTGCCGAATACAAGCGGAAGCAGGCCGCGGTGGGTCTGAAGGTGACGACGGTAGCGTTCGGGTCGGGTCGGCGGGTGCCAATTGCGCAGGGGTGGCGGGGGCGATAGCACCTTGCAACTTGTGTGCACTTTGTTAGAGTGGCCGTGCCATGGCCAAACCTCTTGTCGTAAGTCTGGGTGGAAGGGACTTTGCGCTCAACCTTAACAAGGTGGAACGTTCGGACTTGTATGGATTCATCGAGGTCGAAACGCTGGATGAGCAGGGCCGCAAGTGTACGCTCGCCACGCTGGCGGATGACGGACGGACGCTGATCGGTGCCTCCGGCAGCGCGCTGGCGACGCTCTCTGTCGATGGGGAGTGGTTGGATAAGAAGGTCCTGCGACCGGTGGACAACCAGGGGCAGGCAATGACGCCGGTGGCGTCTTCGTATTCAGCGCCGGTGCCGCTGCAGAAGACGGCCACGATCGAAGAGTACCTCAGTCACAACATCCGGAGCGCGTACCAAGTGAGTTCCGAGACGGACCTTGAGCCGCTGATGGCGGAACTCAAGAAGGGGACGATCTTTCACTTCCCGTATTCGTTCCGCGGCGGGCTCGAGCCGGATGCGGGGTTCTTGTTGCTGGCCGCGGATGGGACACCGTTTGTCGCGATCGGGGGCCAAACGCGGCTGGAGTTCGTGGGATTGCAACAAGTGGGAACGGCCGAGGAAGAGCCCGAAGGTGACGATGATGACTCGCTCGACTTCAGCATGATGTAATGGGAGGATCCGATGGGATCGATCAATATCGCCAACAGCAAGGGCCGCGACTCGGTCGTGAGCTCCAACGCGGTGCAGAAGCCTCTCAAGGTCCGCTGGCTGGATGAGCAGGGGCGTCAAACCAAGAACGCGCGGCTCATCAAGGGGCACTCCGGGCATGATCTGGCAGCGCTTGAGGCCAAAGCAGGCGGGCGCGACAAGATCGCCGCGGCCCTGGTCGCCGGTGATCCGGATGTGGACGTGGAATCATTCGGGTCGTTCCTGCGGGACACAAGCCGCGTATTTGTGGATCAGGATGGCAAGATTGTCCACCGCGTGAAGCAGTTTGAGGTCTTGCGTAACCCGGACGGTTCGGAACGGGAGCGGCGCCCGCGGAAGGTGGCCCAGCCCAACACGACGGATGAGGTGCCGCTGAAGTGGACGGGCAAGTTGATGAAGAAGTCGGAGGTTTACAACAAGTTCGTCTTCGCGACCAAGCGGCAGATAACGCACATGAACGGACTCCAGTATGACTTTCTATACGGCATCGCAAAGGAGCTCGAAGCGAGTCAGAGCCTCTTGCTTCTTGGAGCGGGCCCCAAGGGCAACCAGCCGCTGGTTCTCACTAAGGGCGGGCAGCAGTACCGTGGGTTCTTAGAGGGGCGGACCGAGGGCGACAAGTACTGCCTGATTCTCCATCTCTCGAACATGGAGCTCAAGGCATTGGCTCCCACGGATGAAGCGAGCACCCCAACCGAGTAAAACAGGAAGGTCGCATGATCCTCGAGCGGTCACAACTACAGATCCTGATGGGCTCGTACGGAGTCGGCAAGGCCCAGGCACTCTCCGATCCCTTCCTTGCGCTCAAGGCGCAGGGGTACCGGCGGCAACTGGGCTCGCGCATGCAGGCCTTGGATAAGAACCTGGCCAAAGAGCGGCTGCCCGCGTGCGACTACTTTGTGAGCCGCAAAGTGGATGGTGAATGCACGTTCCTGCTCATCGATAACGGTGAGTGCTTCTCGATCAACCCCGGCGGGGTGGTCCGGAGCGGCCTGCCCTTCATGCAGGAGGCAGTGGAACTGCTGGGCAAGACCAAGATCAAGCAGGCCTTGCTGGCCGGCGAACTGTTCGTGAATCGCGGGGATAAGCGGCCGCGGGTGCATGATGTGTCGCGGCTGGCGCGTCAGCCCGAATCGCAGGATGACTTGGATGCGCTGCACTTTGCGGTGTTTGACGTTCTGGAGCTGGATGGCAAGCCGGCCCCGGCGTCCTACGCGCAGGTGTTCAAACAGATCGAGGCGATCTTTAAGGGCGGCAAACGCATCCGGCCGGTGGATACGGTCAAGGCGTCCAAGGTCGATGAGGTGTTCAGTGCGTTTGAGAAGTGGGTGGAGAAGGAGGGGGGCGAAGGTGTCGTGGTGCGGTCGGACACGGCGGGGATGTTCAAGATCAAGCCCAGATTTTCCGTGGATGCCGCCGTGCTCGGATTCACCGAAGGGACCGACGGACGCGCGGGGATGCTGCATGACATGCTGCTAGGTTTGATGCGGAAGGATGAGACGTTCCACATCCTCGGCCGCGTAGGTGGCGGCTTTACGGACGATCAGCGTCGCGACTGGATGAGCGATCTCAAGGACATGGCGGTCGAAAGCGACTACGCAGAGATCAACGAATCCGTGGCGTATCAGATGGTTCGTCCCGAGTGGGTGGTTGAGATCTCTGTTCTGGACCTGATCAACCAGAACACCCGCGGCGGCAGTGTTGACCGCATGGTGCTGGATTACAAAGACAATGGCTATCGCGCGATCCGGCGGTTGCCGCTGGCCAGCCCCATTTCGCCGGTGTTCGTGCGGCGGCGCGAGGACAAGGTCATCCGCGAGCAGGACCTGCGTTTGCAGCAGGTGGCGGACATTCTCGAAGTGCCGATGATGGACCGCGACGCCCGCAAGCTTGAGTTGCCCAAGAGCGAGGTCCTGCGGCGCGAGGTCTTCACCAAGACGCTCAAAGGTGCGCTGATGGTCCGCAAGCTGCTGCTCTGGAAGACCAACAAAGAAGCAAACGAGAGTCATCCGGCGTTTGTGGCGTACTTCACGGACTTCAGCCCGAACCGCGCGACGCCTCTGGATCGGGATATCCGGGTCAGCAACTCCAAGGAGCAGATCGAAAAGCTCTACGCCGAGATGAAGGAAGAGAACATTGTGAAGGGGTGGGCGCCGGCGTAAAGGCGTGATAGAACTGCTAGGAACACCCGGCTGCGAACTTGTTCAGAAAGCACTGGAAGTCGTTGACGTTGAGGGTTGGTGGAGAAGTGGAACCGTCGCAGTTGGCGTAGGGGTTACCGGCCGCGTACTTGTTGGTGAAGCACTGAAAGTCGTTGATGTTGAGGATAGGGGGAGTGCTCGAGCCATCGCAGTTGACATAGCAGGCGATGGATGTTCCTTGCCAAAAGCCGCCGGAGACCTGAAAGGCTCCTCCGGCCTGGCTGCCGACATCCAGTTGGCCGATCGTGCCGGAAACGGAGAACACCCCGCCCGCGGATGTGCCGCCGCCGCAGTCGATGGTGTACCAGTCGATAGCGAACTGGGCGTGGGCGGTGGACGCGAGGATCGTGCCGGCGAGAAGCGCGGCGAGTGTGGGCGTGTGCATGGTGGAGCTCCTTGAAGGGTGGCTACCGCGGCCCGATGGCGATCATGTTCACCGCGCGATTCACAAAGCCCCCGGTAAAATTCGAGACTTCCATGGTGAACGAAGAGCTCGAGATGGTGACGATTTGCGCCCAGGTGGGATAGTCGTTGCTCAGCGATGGGCTGATCGGGGTCAAGGTGATGGTGGGCAGGGCGGCGAAGGGTGTTGTAAAGGTGACCGTGTAGTGGCCCGGGCTGGTAAGTTCGGACGTATAGCCGGAGCCGGCCAGGGGGGCGCCGTTGCCGTTGATGGTGCCGCGGACGATTCGGACCCTTTCCTCGCTGGCCGCGGCCTGATATTGGCCAGCGGCCCCCAGCTTGATGTCGCCGCGGACTTCGAGCTTTGCGGTGGGTGTCGTGGTGCCCATGCCGATGTTCCCGCCGTAGGTGACTTGTAGACCTGGTTGGCCGCCGGTGACCCAGACCTCGAACGGTCCGGTCGGGGCGTAGTTGCCCAGAGATAGACGACCGTTCTGGTCCACCATCGTGAACGCCCCGGGGTTGGTCCCGTTCAGGGCGGCCTCGCTGACGACGAAGTAGCGCCCGCCTTCATTCTGGAGAAGGACGCGGGCGTTGGCGGCATTGGTATCGACCAGCGTCATGTACGGCTGAGTGCCGCTGATCTTGAATGCATCCTGCGTGCCGTTCAGGTGAAGCTGGCTGGTGGGGGTGTTGGTGCCGATGCCGACGTTGCCGGTGTTGGTGAGGTTCACCAAGACCGATGAGCCGTTGGGCATGGCCAGGGAGTTGGCGGTGGTGGCCGCGGAGGCCCGCGGCGCCGGGGTCAGGGCCTGACGCGGCGAAAGAGTCGTGTAGCCCGTCGTGTTGGTGCAGTTGAGCCCCGTGTCGGTGCGGACCTCAATCTCGACGTAGCGATCGAAGACCGACATGAACTGCTGCCCAAAGTCCAGGGTGCTGGTGAACTTGCCGTCCGTGACCTGGACGTTGTCCATGCAGAGCGTGGAACCGACCTGGGCCCCGCCGCTGGCGGCGTTGAAGAGCTTGAAGCGGATGTCGTAAGTGCCGCTTGCGAGCGCGCCGCCCTGCTTGAGTTCACCTTGATAGGTGAATGCCGTGGACTGGGCGAGCGCCTGCGAAGAAACCGTCGCGAGCGTTAACCCGGTTGCGGCCAGAACAAGCAAGAGAACGCGTTGGCGCGAGCGATTCATGGCAAACTCCTTGAGAAGGGAATGTCCTCGTGGCACCAAAGCGACTTGGCGTCATCTCCCCAGGCGCGAACCAGGACCCCGCGCGGCCATGAATTGGCGTCTACTTGGGCAGGGCGCCAAATTGTTAAGTTGGGGCGTCCAAGATCCGGGCCGGCGACCGTCCGCCGACTAGCGGGCGGAGGCAGACCCGCCCACATCGTCCGAGCGTTCCGGAGACTTATCGATCTCCGGCAGCATGAACGCCAGGAGGATTCCCGGGATGTACAGGAAACCCGTCCACCAGATGGCCGCGCTGGGGCCGCCCGAGTGGATCGTGATCCACCCGCCGCCGAAGGCCCCGATCGCCGAGAAGATACGACCGACGTTGTAGGCGAACCCAGCCCCGAGCGTGCGGACGAGCGTCGGGAAAAGGGGCGGGATATAGAACGGGAAGAGGCCGAACAGTCCCAGAGAGAAGAACGCGGCAAAGCCGGTAGCGATGAAGATGCCGTTCTGGCTCGGTTGGCCGGAGAAGCCGATCAGGAACGATGCGGCCGCGCCGAAGAGGTAGATCGCGAAGGTTTTCCGGTAGCCGATCCGCGCCGCGATATTGGTTGCGATGAAGTTGGCGATGATGTTGACCACGAAGTAGAAGATCGCGACGTTGGAGGAGAAGGTCTGCTTCTCCGGCTCGGTCCATGTCGCGGCCTCGGGAACGACCTTGGCCACGGCAGGGGCGAAGTACAAGAACGCCCAGACGGTGACCAGGGCGATAGAAGTGAGTGTCGAGATGAGGATGGTTGTGCGGGCCAGGCCGCCACGGAATAGGGCGGTGACGGGCGGAGTCTTCGTGGTCGCGGCCTCCTTGGCCCAGGTTTCGGGCTCGGGGACGGCCCGGCGAATCCAGAGGGTGACCAGCGCCGGCGCGACGCCGATGAGGAAGATCCACTTGGGGTCGTACTCAGACAGAAACCGTGCCGTCAGGCAGGCGATGATGCAGCCGACCATATAGCCGGATTGCAGCGTGGCGCTGGCCCACTTGCGGTGCTGGCGGCCAAGCGTTTCATTGACCAGTGCAGATCCCGCGGCCCATTCGCCGCCGATTCCCAGGGCCGCGACGAAGCGGAAGATCATCAGGTGCCACCAGGTCTGTGCAAAGAACGAGAGGCCCGTGAAGACGGCGTAGGTGAGGACGGTGAGCATCAGCGTGCGCGAGCGACCCAGGCGGTCGCCGATGCGGCCGAAGATCGCCCCTCCCAGTGCCCAGCCGATTAAGAAGACTCCTTGGATGATCGCAGCTTTGGACGCGACTTCGGCCTTGGAAGGTGCGATACCGGTTTCATTCTGCAACAGCTGGGTGACAAAGCGCCCCGCAACCATGACGTAGAGATAACCATCCAGGCCGTCAAAGGCCCAGCCGAGCACGGCCGCGATGAGGCACTTCTTCTGAGTTGAGGTGAGCCGGTCTTGGGACACGCCAGACAGAGTAACGAGCGGGGCCGCAAGCGTGCGCAGCGGCTTACGAGCAAGCAGGGCGCAATGGCTCCCACGGAAAGTCCGGAGGGATGAGTTCAGGCCGGTCGTTCAGCCACCCGACGAGCCATTCAAACGCATCGATGAGCCGCGGTCCGGGGCGGTTGAACATCTGGTTGCCATCCACCAGTGCGATGCGGCCCGTCCTAACAGCTGGAAGCTCGGACCACCAGGATTGCAGAGAGAGGGCCGCGGCCATGGTGCGAACCTGGGGAAGAGGCACCCCGCAAGGGCAGATGATCAGGGCCTCGGGACGGGAGGCCACGAGTATCTCCGGGGGAACACGGATCGACTTGCCCGCCATTCGGGCCGCGGCCTGCGGACCCGTGGCTGCGCCCGAGTCCTCGAGAGCCTGGGTCGGGTTGAGGGGGTGGCGGGCACCCGCGCGTTCGATCAGTTGGGGGGTCCAGTGACCGCCGATGAAGAGAGGGTCGGTCCATTCCAGGAAGGCGACGTTAGGGCCGTCAACGAACTGGTTGACGTGGTCGGAAGCTCGGAAAAAGCGTTCGCGGAGGGACACGACGGCCGCGGTGGCTCGGGTTGCAAGGCCGGCGGCGGCCCCGACCCGGAGGATGTCGTCGTAAACATCCTCGAGGCCCTGGGGGTTGAGACTGACGATCGCCGGCGCGGGGCTAAGGGTGGAAGCCAGGGTGCGAACGGTGTTCAGGTCGATAGAACAGACTTGGCACAGGTCCTGGGTAAGGATCAGGTCGGGCTTGAGGCTGACCAGGAGGGGGGTGTCGAGGATGTAGAGGGATGAGTTGGTGGAGAGTTGGGCCCGAACCGCGGCATCGATTTCGGCTGGGGAAGCACCGGCGGGTGCCGTCTGAGCGGTCAGAATCGGGACCGAATCCAGCCCCAATGGGAAGTCGCACTCGTGGGAACGGCCGACCAAGAGTGACTCACCGCCGATGAGGCACAGGATCTCTGTGGCGGAAGGGAGGAGGCTGACGATGCGCATACCGTTGGGGTTTCCGGGCTTGCGGACTTGGGAAGGGCACAAGGGGGAGTCCCGAGCGCCCCGGACGGATGGGTGAATCAGATGGTGGCCGGGTTCTTCCAGACGATCCCCGCCGGGACTCGATATAACGGTATCTCATGGAGACCTCGCCCGTGACACGGAAGCACCAGCCTATTTCCCTGCGCCTGACCCGGTTCACGGGCTGCCTCTTGCTGATCGCGGTCAGTGGGCGGGCGATGCCCGCGATGGCGTTCCAGCCACCGGTGGAGGATCCCAAGGCCCGCAAGATCCGCGAAGCCACCGAAGCTCAGGATGAACAGAAGAAAAAGGACGGCTTGGCGGCGGAGGAGAAGCAAGGGGGTCGGAACAAGGCGGTTCCGCAGCCCGGGACCATTACGACGCCACCCGGGGGAAAGGGGCCACAGACGGCCCAGCCGGTGCCGGGCGGGCCTACCGGTGTTGCGGGTGGGGGGCAGGGGAAGCCGGCTCCGGTTTCGGTCACCGGTGGGCAGTTCCCGCCAAAGGGTGGGGGTGCCACGGGTGCCGCAGGAGGTGGCGGGGGGCGGGGAGGGCAGGACCTCAAGCCGGGCGAGGTGTCGCTCGCGGCCTTTGCGGATGGTTTGGACCTCAAAGCCTTGGTCGAATACGTGGCCGAGAAGCTGCAGATCAACATCATCGCTGCGGATGAGCTTTCGGGAACGGTCGTGCTTAATGCGCCGGTGGTGGTGAAGGACAGCGAACTCATCAAGTTGCTGGATGCGTTGCTTGAGCAGCATGGGTTCACGATCACGGAAGATGCTGGGATCGGTTTCTATAAGGTCACCAAGATCGAGAACGTTTTGATGACGTTTGATGGCACCCTGGTCACGACCAAGGTGATTCCCACACCGTCGATCAGGCCCTCATCGTTGTCGGACATCATCAGTGCGCAGGTGGGGGTCATGTCGGGCGCAGCCCAGCCGGGGGTTCCGGGAGGGGGCGCCCGGGGGCGGATGAACTTCCTGGATGACCTGGGCGTGATCATCGTGACCGATTCGCCGCGGCGGATCGAGATGATTGAGCAAATCGTGAACGTGGTGATGGCCCGCGCGGCCGAGCAGGAGTTCATCCGGTTTGACCTGGTGCATCTGGCGGCGTCGGCGGCGCGGACGCGGGTGCTGGAGCTTGTGGGGAAGAACTCGGGGATCCCGGGGATGCCGCAGGTCCAGCAGCCGGGTCAGCCCGGTGTAGTCGGCGGGCAGTCGAACACCAACTTTGACAACCTGTCGGACCGCCTGACCGTGGACCCGCAGAGCAACGCGCTGATCCTGCGTGGGTATAAGGATGAAGAAGCCAAGATCAAGTCGCTGCTGGCGGTGCTGGACCGGCCGACGCAGGCCGAGTATCGCCAGTACTTCGCGGGCGCGGCGGCCCAGCAGATCGCGCAGCTGGCCGAACGGTTCGGCCTGGGCGGTACCGAGACCGTGGAGACGATGGCCCAGTCTCAGGCCCAGCCGGGCGGGATCGTGAACAACAACAACCTGAGGAACCAGCAGCAGGCCGGCTTGCAGGGCCTGCAGCAGTTTGGCCAGCAGCAGACGCTCGGCGGGCCGGTGCTGGTGGTGGACCCGTCGCGCGGAACGATCACCTACAACGGCACCAGCGCCCAGCAAGACACGCTGGCCAAGCTCATCAAGGCGTTCAACCCCGAGCTCGAGATCGTCGAGTTTCGGGCGTACAAGATCAAGAACATGCCATCGCCGGACATGGCGGACCTTTTGACGGGGTTGATCTTCAATCAGGAAGTGACGCGGAGCGATTCGAGCTTCACGCTCCCCGGGAGCGGTGGGTCATCGCGGCGCGGGTCCGGCGGATTCCGCGACAACAGCAACTCCAGTATGAACTCCCGAGTGAACCAGGGTTTGAACGGGAGCCTGAACGGCCAAACCAATCAGAGCCAGACCCAGAACGGCAGGACTCAGCGGACCTCCGGGCGAACCGGTGGATCCAGTGGCGGTGGAGGTACCGGAAATGCGAGGCTGCAGTCGCCCCTGGCGTTCCAGACCGGCGATGAGCCGCCCGAGAGCATCACCTCGATCTCGACGCAGGATGTCTTTGTGCTCGCGGATGAAGCCAACAACCAGGTGGTGGTGAAGGCGACCGCGCGGGACCACAGGCAGATCGCCAAGCTGGTGGAGAAGCTCGATCAGCGCCGGCCGCAGGTCTATATCGACGTCCAGATTGTCTCAGTGACCGCGAGCGACAACTTCCGCCTCGCCGTCGAGGTGCAGGGCATCAACGCGAATGGAACTGGCGGAGCCGCCAACGTGAACTTCGGGCTGGGCTCGCTCACCAGCGGGACCGGCACGGGGACCGCGGGCGGATTCCTCAGTCCTAAGAACATCGCGACGGGCCTGCCGGGCCTGACGGCCGCGGTGATCCGCAGCAACTATGTGCCGATCGTGATGACCGCGCTCAAGAGCAACGCGGACACGCGGATTCTCTCGAGCCCGCAGCTCCTGGTGGATGACAACGAGAGCGCGGAGATCGTGAGCTTGGATGAACAGCCGACTACCACGACCAACATCGGCACCGCGACCACCGAAGGTGGGTTCGGCGGATTCGTCAGTGCCGGAACGACGCTCTCTGTGAAGCCGAGCATTTCCGAGGGTGGGTACATGAGGCTCGAGTACGAGATCGAGCTGTCCAACTTCAACGGCACTGGGAGCAACGGCATCCCGCCGCCAAGGCAAACCCGCAACGTCAACTCCTACGTGACGATTCCCGGCAACGCCACGATTGTCGTGGGCGGGATCACGGTCGATTCAGATGTCAAGACGGTCGTCAAGGTGCCGATCCTGGGCGACATTCCGATCATCAAGTACCTGTTCAGTGACAACTCCAAGACCCACCAGACCACGCGGCTTTACATCTTCATTACGCCACGGATCATGCGGGATGTGAACTTTGGTGATCCCACGCTTCTGACCAAGGGCATGGCGCAGGATGCGGGTGTGGATCTGGGGATCCCAGATCTCAAGCCGGTGATGGTGGAGATGAATGAGGCTCCGCCATCTTTTGTGATCCCCAAGGTCAAGGTTGAAGGCAAGAAGGAAGAGGATGCCCCGGTAAAGCCGGCCGCGGTTCCCGAGGGAGAAGGTCGCTGATGGGGCGTCGTGATCAGATTGTGGTTCGGAACGGAACGCCGGCCACGGAGCGCAACGGTGGCGGACTGGTGTCGCTCGGGGATGACTGGGCGAAGGTGGCCGAGCAGCTTGGCGGGCTCAAGGTTTCTCCCGAGCACCTGCGAAAATTTATCGCCGAGCCGGGCTCGGATGAAGAGCCGTGGGATGTGCTGCTGTCGCTGCTGGCGGTGGATGAACATACGGCGTTGACCAAGCTGTCAGAGCGGACGGGACTGAAGTTCATCGCCGAGCCGCGGCTGCACGAGTCTTCGAGCAGGTTTTATGAGCTGATCCCGCCGGACATCGCGCGTCGCCACCACGTGGCGGGGCTGGATTCAGACGGAAAAATGATGACGGTTGTAACGGCGCAGCCGTTGCAGCCGGCCTTGTTCGCGAGGATCGAAGAGAACTTGGGGATGCCGATCCGGCTCGTGCTCACCCCACGCGCGGGTGTGGCGAATCTGATCAACCGCGGGTACGAGCAGCGACAGGACCTGGTGACGGAGATCATCGAGGAGATGCCGCTGGATGAGGCGGCGATCGCGAACGCGGCGGGGTCGATCGGGCAGGCTACAGACCTGTTGCAGCTTGCGCGGCAGACGCCGGTCATCCGGCTGGTCAACATGATCCTGTTCGAGGCGCTGCGCCGGCGTGCGTCGGATATTCACGTTCATCCGCTGGAAACGCGGCTGGTCATCCGGTTCCGCATTGACGGGATGTTGCTGGATGCGTTCAGCCCGCCACTGAGCTTGGCGCCCGCGATCAGCTCACGACTCAAGGTCATGACCGAGCTGGACATCGCCAACCGGCACGCCCCTCAGGACGGTCACACTACGGTGCGGATCGGCAGCCACAAGATCGATATTCGTATGTCCGTCATCCCGACGATCTACGGGGAGCGGATCGTGCTGCGGTTGCTCGACCAGTCGCAGACGCAGTTGTCGCTGGATCAAGTCGGCATGCGCGAGGAGATGCAGCAGGCGCTCATTTCGCTCATCGACCGGCCCAACGGGATGATCCTGGTGACCGGACCCACCGGGTCGGGCAAAACGACCACGCTGTACGCGGCCTTAGGCAAGGTCGATCGCAGCAGCCGTAACGTGATGACCATCGAGGACCCGGTCGAATACCACCTCGAAGGCATCGCCCAGATGCAGGTGAACCCCAAGCGAAACGTCACGTTCGCGACGGGGTTGCGGTCTTTGCTGCGCCAGGACCCCGACGTCATCCTGGTGGGTGAAATCCGCGACAAGGAAACCGCGGAGTTGGCGATCCAGGCCTCACTCACGGGCCACTTGGTGCTGGCAACGCTGCACACCAACGATGCGCCCGGCGCCATCCCGCGATTGGTGGACATCGGCGTCCCGCCATATCTCATCACCTCGTCGTTGCTTGGCGTGCTGGCGCAACGGCTTCTGCGTCGCGTCTGCAAGGTCTGCAAAGGGACGGGCAAGGAATCCGCCGAGGAAAGCTGCCACGCCTGCTACGGCACGGGATACAAGGGCCGCCTGGCGGTCTACGAGATCATGCTCATGAACGAAGAGCTGCGCCGGTTGACTGGGCAGAACGCCGACACCATGTCGCTGGCGGATGCCGCCAAGCGGTCGGGCTTCAAGTCGATGCACGACGATGCGGGGATGAAGGCCGCGATGGGCGTGACGACGATGGAAGAGATCAAGCGGGTGTTGTTCTAACGAGCGGGAAGCAGGCTCACGAAAACACGAGCTTCGTCGCCGCGGCGAGGATGAGGAAGGTCATCACTGTTCGGACCGCGGTGACGGGAATCCGGTGGAGGAGTTTGGCGCCGATGATGGCGCCGATCATTCCGGCGGGGGCCATGAGCGCGACGTAGATGAAAGCGTCGCGGACGGATTCCTGATGCTGGGGGAGAGTGCTGATTTTGAGGGCCGCGCCCACGGCGGCGCTGACGACCAGGACCGCGGAGCTGGTGGCGATAGCGTTTTTGAGGCGGTAGTTGCAGAGGATCTGGAAGAGGGGGACCATCAGGAATCCACCGCCCAAGCCCAGGAGGCCGCCGGTGAGGCCGGTGAGCAGGCCGCACACCGCGAGCCGCGTGAGTGTGGCGTTCTCGACGCGGCCTTGCCCTGAGGCGGCGCGGCGGCGCGGGCGGATGACGATCCGGAGGTTCCAAATGCAGTACAGGATGAGGAACCCGGCGAGGATGACACGCAGGGCTTCGCCCGAAATCTGGTTGGAAATGAGAACCCCGCCGATGACCGCGACCGAGGTTGTTGGGATAAGGATGGGCAGGTGCGGTGTTCGGACAGCGCCCTGGCGGTGGTGGAGCATCGCGGCGGGGAACGAGACGGCGACGTTGACGAGCATGGCGGAAGCCATGTAAAGGTGATGGATCTGCGGGTCGGCGGGCTCGCCGAATATGAGCGGGCTGAAGGCAATGTGAAGGGCCGGGAGGATGACGACCGACCCGCCGACGCCGGCCATGCCGCCGAGCATTCCGGCGAGCAGGCCGATGAGCGCGATGACGGCGGCTTGGGGGAAGGGCAAGGGGAACTCCCGGCGAGGAGCGAAGGGTATCAGGTTTGCGGGAAGAAAGAAGAGTTCACCGCGGAGACGCAGAGTTCGCAGAGAAGAGGAGGAAAAAGAGAAGAAGAGGAAGAACAGAAGAAGGAGAGACTCGACAGGCTCGGTTCTGTCTCTGTCTCTCTGCTTTTCATTCTCTCTTCTTCTCTGCGAACTCTGCGCCTCTGCGGTGAGAGTTCTTAAGGGTTTCAGGCGGAGGGAATGCGGTAGGCGTCATCCGTGGGCCGGACGGCGCGGGCGAGCCAGAGGGGGCGGCGCAGACCGCCGGGGCTGGCGGCCGTCGCGGGGCGTGCGAGTTTCAGCCACTCTCGGTACACCTGCATGGACTTGTTGGTGTCGACCTCGACATCGCCGTATTTGTCGGACTCACGCGCCCGCTCAACACGGACGCACTGGTGCCAGCAGTGCATGCCGGAGATGGGGTCGGGGTGGACCGGGAAGGTGAGGTTCTGGTGGACGCCGCCATCCGTCCACCAGATGCGCTTGGAGTCGGGGTCGGAGCTCTTGAATGGGCGGATGTCCGCGAGGCGGCGGAAGCGGGTGATGCCGGGGGCGACCTCTTCTTTGGAGACCAGGGCGCTGGCCCAGCGGTCGGTGCCGACATCTTCAAAGAGCCGCCAGCGGCCCAGGTGATGCGAGCACGCAACCACACCGGGGCGCATGCCCTCGGTGACCCAGACCTTGTTCACGAAGTGGCCGATGTCGGTGGTGATGCGGATCAGTTCGCCCAGCTCGACGCCGATGCGCTTGGCATCTTGTGGATGGATCCAGACGGGGTTGGAGTTGGAGAGTTCGTAGAGCCACTTGGAGTTGCCGCTGCGCGTGTGGATGAGCGTGGGGAGGCGGAACGTGGGGATGAGCGCGTACTCGCCTTTGTCTGGGTTGAAGCGGCGGCGGCTGATGTGGCTCTCGATGTAGGCGGGCATGGCGTATTCGGGCCAGCCCCAGTCGGCGATGGTTTGGGAATAAATTTCGAGGCGTTTGGTCGGGGTCTTGAACCCGCCGCGGGGCTTGCCATCGACGAAGATGCCGATGGTTTTTCCGGCTTTCTTGATGTCGCCGGTCGCAACGTCGGTCTCAGCGCCAGAGAGTTCCTTGTCGGAGAGTGTCTCCATATGCCCGTGGTAGGTGTCGGCGTTGACCAGGAACGCGCCGTGTCGGCGCATGTATTCCAAGGGCTTCATGCCCTTCTTGGCCGCCTCAGCGGGTAAGCCGGGGACGGAGTTCTCGAAGATCCACTGGTAGTACTCTTCGATCGTGATCCGCTGACCGGGGCGATAGGGGGATTCGAAGAACTTTCGAATGCCCAGCGAGCCGTCCGGGTCGATGCGCCACGAGAGGGCGATCCAGAACTCATCCTCTTCCCAGACCTCGCCGGGGTTGGCCTCGTGCGTCCATTCGAACTTCTCGCCCTGTCGCTCGCGCATGACGCGCAGAACGGGTTGGCGGAAGCTGATCCACTGCGAGGCGTGGGTTTCCTGGCTCATCAGGTCGTGGCGCTCTGCACCCAGACCGGTGGGGAGGACGTAGTCGGCGTACTGAGCCGTTTCGGACCACACCGGCGTGATGGCCGCGTGGATGCCGATGAGTTTCTCATCCTTAAGCACCTGCTCCCAGATCATTCCGTCGGGGTTGGTCCAGACGGGGTTGTAGACGCGGGTGAAGTAGGCCGCGATCTTGCCGCGGCCTTCTTTGAGCATGTGAGGGAGGAGATAGGAAAGTTCGTGATACGCCAGTGGATATTCGCGCGGATAGAGGAGTTCGTTCCAGACATTCTGCGGCGGAGGCTTAAGGAAGGGGGGTGGGACGAACTTGTCGCGGGTGTTGGGGTTGGTGCCGCCCGGTGTGCCGACCGCGCCGACCAGAGCAGAGAGGAGCATGAGGCAACGGGAGACCTGCCAGCCACCGAGGTTGCCGGCCGCGGCGTTGCGCCAGACGTGGGCGGCGAACCGCGAGCCCGCGGCCGCGATTTCGCGGGCGATGGTGATGATCTTCTCGGCGGGGACATCGCACTCTTTGGCGGCGGCCTCAGGAGTGAACGTGACGTAGTGCTGCTTGAGCACGCGGATGAAGTCGTCGAACGAGGTTCCACCCTTGACCTTCAGGACATCGCGCCAGTTGACCCATGTGTTGACGAACGAGCGGTCGTAGAGGCCCTCGCTGATGATGACGTTGGCCATCGCGAGCAGGAGGAAGGCTTCGGTTCCCGGCCACGGCGAGAGCCAGTAGTCGGCGAGCGAAGCGGTGTTCGAGAGGCGGACATCGATGGCGCAGATCTTCGCGCCGGCGCTCTTGGCATCGATGATGCGTTGGGCGTGGGGGTTGAAGTAGTGCCCGGTTTCGAGATGCGAGGAGAGCAGCAGTATGAACTTGGCGTTGGCGTGGTCGGGGGAGGGGCGGTCAGCGCCCATCCAGGTGGCGTAGCCGACACGGGCCGCGGATGAGCAGACGTTGGTGTGGGAGTTGTGGCCGTCCACACCCCAAGATTGCAGGATGCGGTCCATGTAGCCGTCGTGACCCGGGCGGCCGACGTGGTACATGATTTCGGTGCGGCGGCCTTCGATGATCGCGGCCCGGATGGGCTTGGCGAGGGCGTCGAGAGCCTCATCCCAGGTTGTTCGTTCGAACTTGCCGCTGCCGCGGGGGCCGACGCGCTTGAGCGGGTAGAGGATGCGCTCGGGGTCCTGGATCTGGTTGAGCGTGGCGGGGCCCTTTGCGCAGTTGCGGCCGCGGGAACCGGGGTGGTGGGGGTTGCCTTCGAGCTTCGTGATCTGCTTGGTGGACTTGTCGACGTAGGCGACCAGCCCGCACGCCGCTTCACAGTTGAAGCAGGTGGTGGGGATGAGCATGAACCGCTTCTCGACCTTGCGCGGCCAGGCGGAGGCGTCGTAGCCGACCCAGTCGTCCCACTCCTCCATGGGTGGGAAGTTCTCGAGCGGCGTCACGTTCATGGAGGGCGGGTCGATCAAGGCACGCCTCCGAGGAATTGGCCGCGGATGAACGCGGATGGACACGGAGAGGAAACAGGAGTTGTTTTGGTCTTTGGTCTCATCCGTGCTCGTCCGCGTTTGTCCGCGGCTGATTGTTCTGTGTTGTGTTCAGGACAGCGGGGGCAACTGGCCCGCGCGGACATAGGCCCATTCATAGAGGTAAAGGCCGACCAGTACAACGACCACTGCGGCGAACCAGGCGCCGAAGAGGGCCGCGGCGGCACCGGCGAGGCCCAACAAGAGGCCGGTGCGCCACGGGTCGATCGCGCCGATGCGGAGGGTGCCGAGGAACGCCGCGGCCTGGGTGGCGTTCGTGGTTTCATGTTGGCCGAAGCGTTCGACGCAGGCGATGAGGGCGTGGATGATGGTGCTGCCGGCGACGATAAACGCCAGTCGGAAGGGTGTGCCGCTGAAGACCGTCAGGACCGCCGCGCCGCACATCGCGGCTTGGGCGAGCAGGTGGGGCAAGAGCCACTTGGACTGCCACAGGTCGCGGCCTTCGCACTGGCCGAAGAGGAAGGCGGTGTATCCGGCCGCGCCGATGCCGAGGAGGGCTTCCACCCAGCGGAGGGCATTCGCGCCCGCGTCGAAGCCCAGGAGCCGGAGAGCAATGACCGCGGCCGAGCAGGCCCCGAATGCCCCGAGGATGATGCCGCCCTTGACCAGCCAACTGTTCCAGTTCGGGCGGGTAAGCAGGCGGTAGAAAGTCATCGGACGCTTAAGGTCTTCGATGAGGAGGCCGACGGTGGCCAGCGTGAAGATGATCGCGAGCAACTCGGGCAGGTAGGAAGCGGCCCATCCGGTGAGGCCGAGGGCGACCGCGAAGGGGGCGAGGATTCCGGCTCCGGCGCCGATGCCCTTGGTGACAAGGTAAAGCGCGACCGGCCAACCCCATTCCACGCGATGCCCGGCATCCAGGACGACTCGGGTGTCTTTGAGAACCGGGAGGCTGATCGGCCACGCCTCGGGCTTGTGGGCGGGACGGTCAGACCATAAGTAGGTGGAGGGTCGCTCCGGCTCGCCGGGGAAGATGGCCGAGGGTTCGAGACCCTTGTAGTACACATTGGGACCGGTCTTCTGCTCAGGGCGACGGATGTGGGTCTTGTTGTTCCGAACCAGGAGAGAGATCTTGCTCTCAGGATCGCTTAGATCGCCGGTCACAATGGCTTGCTCGGGACACACGATCACGCAGGCAGGCTCCAGGCCCTTCTCCACACGGTGCGCACAGAAGTGGCACTTCTCGACGGTGCCCTTGTCCTCATTCAGGTAGATCGCGTCATACGGGCAAGCCTGCATGCAAGCGCGGCAGCCAATGCAGGCGTCGCGGTCGATATCCACGATCCCGTCGGGACGTTTCTCCAAGGCGTTGACCGGGCAGATCTTCACACAAGGGGCGTTGGTGCAGTGGTTGCACCGGAGAACGGCAAAGTGCCGCTTGATCTCGGGATACGTCCCTTTTTCGACGTACTTCACCCACGTCCGGAAGTTGCCGACGGGCACATCGTTCTCGGCCTTGCAGGCGACGGTGCACGCGTGGCACCCGATGCAGCGGTCGTGATCGATGAGGAAGCCGTACTTCATGTGTCGGGCACGGTACACGACGCGGGAGGCAGCCGCAAGGGATTTTGGCCGCGGCTGAACGGTGCGCCTAATATGACCGATACCAAGAGGGTGCTGTTCATACGCCAAGTGG
Source organism: Phycisphaerales bacterium (assembly GCA_044222485.1). GTDB lineage: Bacteria > Planctomycetota > Phycisphaerae > Phycisphaerales > UBA1924 > JAHBXE01. Next base: position 285,852 of record JBGAND010000001.1, read on the forward strand.
CTTGAGCGGCAGGCCGAATCCGGCCAAATCCCCTCGATCACACTTCTTTCCATTCAATAGGACCCGCTATTCTCTCATTCATGCTTCGTCACAAATCTCGTCTTCTCGACCACCTCCAGCACAAAACCTACACCCCCCGGAAACTCGCCGACCTCGCCAAGGACCTTGGCGTTGACGATGAGGCCGAGTTCAAGACCGCCGTCGAACAGATGGCCGAAGAGGGCCTGATCGATATTTCGCCGTCGGGCGTCGTCACGCTCCCGTCCATGGGCGACCAGGGCGGCGAGGTTGAAGGCACGTTCAAGAAAAACCCCAAGGGCTTCGGGTTCGTTAAGACCGATGATCCGCTGCATGAGGGCGATCTGTTTATCCCGCCCGAGGACACCGGCGGTGCGCTCAGCGGTGACCGCGTCCTGGTCAAGGTGCGTCACGTCAAGGCCCGCGGCTCGGCCGGCGCGGGCGGCTTCGGGGCCGGCGGCCGCAGTCCATACGTCGGCGTCATCATTAAGGTCTTGGGCCGCAAGCGGGCGAACTTCACCGGTGAACTGCAGCGGCAAGGCCAGCAATGGCTGGTCCTTCCCGACGGCCGCGAACTGCACGAGCCCATCATCGTCCGCGATCCGCAGGCCAAGAACGCCAAGGCGGGCGACAAGGTCGTGATCGAAATGCTCGAGTATCCCGAAGCGGGCCCGATGGGCACGCAGATGCTCGGCGAGGGTGTGATCGTCCGAGTGCTCGGAGCCAGTGGTGAGCCCGATGTCGAGACCCAGGCCGTGATCGCGGCATTCGGGCTCCCGCAAGAGTTTCCCGAGGAGTGCGTCACCCAGGCCCGCGAGGTCAACGCACGGTTCGAGCGCGAGGTTCAGCTTCTGAAGGATGCCCCGCGCGATGGCGACGGTCACGCCCGACCCGAGGATTCCGACCTGGCCCGCAAGGACCTGACCGGCGACTACATCATCACGATCGACCCGCCGGATGCCAAGGACTACGACGATGCGATCAGCATCAAGCGAACCAAGGACGGCTTTGAGCTGGGTGTCCACATCGCGGATGTCGCTCACTTCATCGGGCCCGGAACGGCGCTCGATGAGGAAGGCAAAGAACGCGGAAACAGCGTGTATCTGCCGCGGCTGGTTATCCCCATGCTCCCTGAAATCCTCAGCAACGGCATCTGTTCGCTGCAAGAGGGTGTCCCGCGGTTCTGCAAGTCCTCATTCATGGTGTACGACAAGGATGGCAACATCCGCGGCGAGGGTGTGGCCAGCACGCTGATCAAGTCCGCCAAGCGCTTGACATACCTGGAAGCTCAGGCGCTGATCGACGGCAACCCCGAAGAAGCCAAACGCCACGCCAAGACCGAGCCGATCTACACCGAAGAGCTGATCAAGACGCTCAAGGAGATGAATCTTCTGGCCAAGGCGATCCAGGCTCGCCGGCATCGGCAGGGGATGATCTCGCTGGAGCTGCCCGATGTCGAGCTGATCTACGACGAGAACGGGCGTGTCATCGATGCCGAGAGGGAAGATGACGCCTACACCCACACGCTGATCGAAATGTTCATGGTCGAGGCCAACGAAGTCCTCGCGCGGCTGTTTGAAAAGGTGAATGTACCCCTACTGCGGCGCGTCCACCCCGAACCGACGCCCGGGGATGTGGACACGCTGCGCAAGGCCGCGAAAGTGGCCGGGTACATGATCCCGCCGAACCCGGACCGCGAGCAACTTCAGGCCCTTCTTGACGCAACCCGCGGCACACCCGCGGCCCGCGCCGTGCACATGGCCGTCCTGCGCACCCTGACCCGCGCCGAATATTCACCGGCCCTGATCGGCCACTTCGCCCTTGCCTCCACCGCCTACGCCCACTTCACCAGCCCCATCCGCCGCTACGCGGACTTGACGGTTCACCGTGCTCTGGCCGAATATCTCAAACTGACCGACAACGGCCGACGCCGCCCCAAGGGTGAGGAGGAACTCCTGGCCTTGGGCCGCAAGCTCCGTGAGTCCGACGCCTGCCCGGATGAGCAGACGCTGGTCGGCATCGGCCGCCATATCACGGTCACCGAGGAGAACGCCGAGGATGCGGAGCGGCAGCTCCGCCAGTTCCTGGTCCTCCAACTCCTGAGCAACCACATCGGCGAGAGCTACAAGGGTGTGGTCACCGGCGTCTCCGCCCGCGGCCTCTTCGTCCAGATCGATAAGTTCCTCGCCGACGGCATCATCAAGGTCTCCGACCTCCCCGGCGACGTCACCCGCTCCAACGCCCGACCCGTCTGGCGGGTGGACCAGCGAACCGGAGCCCTGGTGGATCAGGCCTCGGGCCGCTCCTTCAACATGGGTGACACGGTCACGATCCGGATCGCCCAGGTGGATCTGGCACGGCGGCAGATGGACTTAGTCCTGGACGATGCGGCCTCCCGGGCCGCCGGCAAGGCCAAGAAGCCCATCCCACCCAAGAACCTCGGCGGCGGCATGGGCTCCGGCGGCGGCCTGGGATTCGACAAGATGGGTATGACCGGTTCCGAACGCCGCAGCCGCAAGAGCAAGTCGCGTGACAAGGGCAAGACCCAGCATCGGCGCGACAAGAAAAGCTAGAAATAGGCCTGTTTTCAGGCATATTCGGCCCTGGTGAGTCACACCACGTCGGTGTGCCATTGACTTCATCCGCGTGTTTCATACACTTGTTTGAAACATGCATTTGACCCCCGACACCTCATTAGACACCCGTTCCCGCCTCCTCCAAGCGGCAGGGGAGGTCTTCGCAGACTTGGGCTTTCGGGCCGCCACGATCCGGGACATCTGCCAGAAGGCCTCGGCCAACATCGCGGCCGTCAACTACCACTTTGGCGACAAAGAGGGGTTGTACCGAGCCGTGTTGGACTTCTCGGCCAACTGTGCTCTTGAGAAGTACCCGATCGGCGGTGGGGCGAGCCCGACGATGCCGGCCCCAGAGCGGCTGGCGATCTTTGTCCGTACTTATCTCTGCCGACTTCTGGATGAGGGTCGTCCGGCGTGGCACGGCAAGCTCATATCCCGCGAGATGATGGAGCCCACTCAGGCGTTGGCGGTGTTGGCCGACACGTTTGCCCGGCCCCAGTATCAGCGGCTTAGCGGGATCATCGGTGAGTTGCTTGGTCCTGGTGCCCTACCCGAGGACGTTCGCCGGTGCGCGGCCAGCATCGTCGGCCAATGTCTTTTCTATAAGCAGTGCCGACCCATGATCAACGTGCTGATGCCCGAACAGGGGTACGACGCGGCTTCGCTTGCAGAACTGGCGCGGCATATCGCCGAGTTCTCATTGGGAGCGATCGAGGCGGTGCGGGCTGCGCGGATGTCTCAGAAAGGGACAGAGCCATGAGATTCGTCGCGATCCAGATGCTCATGGGCGATCGGGCCAAGTATCTGGGCATCATCCTGGGGCTGACGTTTGCCTCGTTCCTGATTACCCAGCAGGCGTCCATCTTCGTCGGGCTGATGAGCCGCACGTTTGGATTTCTGGCCGACACGGGCGGGCCGGATATCTGGGTCATGGACTCCAAGGTCCAGTACATCGACGACATCAAGCCCATGCAGGACACGATGCTCCTGCGGACGCGGGGCGTCGAAGCTGTCGCCTACGCGGTGCCGCTGTACAAGGGCATTTTACGAGCACGGCTGGATGACGGCACGTTCCAGTCCTGCAACGTAATTGGCTTGGATGATGCCTCGCTGGTGGGTGGGCCGCCGGAGATGCTCGATGGCACTATTGACGACTTACGGCGGTCTGAGGGCGTGATCGTGGATGTGGTAGGGGCCGCGGACAAGCTCGCCAAAATCCCCCTGGATGAACACGGCGTGCCGATCCCCAAGGCCAAGAAGATCCCGCTGAAGATCGGCGACACGCTCGAACTGAACGACAAGCGGGCGGTGGTGGTGGGAATGTGCCGCGTGTCGCGGACGTTCCAGAGCCAGCCGGTGATCTACACGACTTACTCGCGGGCGACGCGGTTTGCACCCAAGGAACGCAAGTTGTTGTCGTTCGTGGTCGCCAAGGCCGCGGACGGTGTTGATCCCAAGATCGTGTGCGAGCGGATCCGCAAAGAGACGGGCATGGATGCCATGACCGGTTGGGGCTTCTCGTGGAAGACCGTGACGTACTTCATGAAGTACACCGGCATCCCGATCAACTTCGGCATTTCGGTGCTGCTGGGCTTCCTGGTGGGCACCGCGATCGCGGGGCAGACGTTCTACAACTTCACGCTCGACAACCTCAAGCACTTTGGCGCCCTGAAGGCGATGGGCACGACCAACACGCGGCTGCTCGGGATGATCCTGCTGCAAGGGTTGATCGTCGGGCTCATCGGCTATGGACTGGGAGTCGGGTTGGCATCGGCTATGGGCAAGGCGGCCGGACAGAGTGAACTGGCGTTCCGCCTGCTTTGGCAGACGCTGGTGATTTCCGGTGGCGCGGTGACGCTGATCTGCCTGCTGGCCTCGCTCCTCTCCATTCAGAAGGTCATTCGACTCGAACCCGCGGTTGTGTTCAAGGGGTAATCATGGTTGCAACCGAACTCAAAGCAGAGAACGCCCGCACCGCGCCCGAAGGTGTCGCGATCCACTGCCGCGGCGTCACCAAGAGCTACGGCAAAGGTGACACTAAAGTGGTCGCGCTCCGGGGTATTGACCTGGACATCAAACGCGGCGAACTGATGATGCTTGTCGGTCCCTCCGGCTGCGGCAAAACCACGCTCATTTCCGTCATCGCCGGAATTCTCGATCGCGAGGGGGGCGAGTGCCTGGTATTCGATCAGGACTTTGCCAAAATGGGGCAGCGCGCCAAGACCAAGTGGCGCGGAGGAAATGTCGGGTTTGTCTTTCAGGCGTTCAACCTGTTGCCGACGCTGACAGCGGCGGAGAACGTCTCGATCCCGCTCATGATTCTCGGCGAGGGACGTGCCAGTGCCGTCAAGAAGGCGAAGGAAACGCTCGCCCTGGTGGGACTGGAAGATCGATCGCACTCGCTTCCATCGCAGCTCTCCGGCGGCCAACAGCAACGAGTCGCCATCGCCCGCGCCTTGATCCACAAGCCGCGGCTGATCGTGTGCGATGAACCGACCAGCGCGCTGGATCACGAGACCGGGCACGTCATCATGCGGCTCCTCAAAAACGTCGCGCTCAGCCAAGACCGGGCGCTGGTGATCGTCACACACGATGCCCGCATCTTCGGCTTCGCCGATCGCATCGCCAAGATGGATGACGGCCACATCGAGAGGATCGTGACCTCTCCCAAGGACCTGGACTGATCGCGCAGCGCGGCCTTACTTCCACGCGTTGGAATAGAGATGTCTAAGTCCGTATTCGCAAGGTAATCAGTGACTTTCCCAGCATCCAGCACGCCCTCTAGCCCCTTGGGGAATCTCTGGCCACCGCGGCCACGGCTTCCGCACTGGCTTGTGAATCCGGAGATGTCCGCCCGAGTGGGCGATCCCCGGATCAGCGGCCGCGTGGCCGGGGAGCGTCCTATGCGATTTGTCGCGATCCAAATGCTGATGGGGGACAAGGCCAAGTACCTGGGCATCCTCATGGGCCTGACCTTCGCCTCGTTCTTGATCACTCAACAGGCGTCGATCTTCGTGGGCCTCATGACCCGCACCTACGGGTTCCTGTCCGACACCGGCGGACCCGACATCTGGGTGATGGACTCCAAAGTCCAGTTCATCGACGACATCAAACCGCTGCAGGAGACCATGCTCCTGCGGACCCGCGGCGTCGAGGGTGTCGCCTACGCGGTCCCGATGTACAAAGGCATCCTGCGGGCGCGGCTCGATGACGGCACCTTTCAATCCTGCAACGTGATCGGCCTGGATGACGCGTCGCTTGCGGGCGGGCCGCCGGAGATGGTCCAGGGCGCGATCGAAGACCTCCGCCGCTCCGAGGGCGTCATCGTGGATGATGTCGGTGCCGAGGGCAAACTCGCGCGGGTTCCGGTGGATGAGTACGGCCAGCCGATCGCCGGCGCTGCGCCAATCCCGCTCAAAGTCGGCGACACGCTCGAACTCAACGACCGGCGCGCCGTGGTGGTGGGCATCTGCCACGTCTCGCGGACCTTCCAGAGCCAGCCGGTGATCTACACGACCTATTCTCGAGCGATGCGGTTCGCCCCGGGTGAACGCAAGCTCCTCTCATTCATCGTCGCCAAGGCCGCGGCCGGGGAAGACCCGGAAGTGGTGTGCCAACGCATCCGCGCCCAGACCGGCCTGGATGCCCGCACCGGCTGGGGCTTCTCCTGGAAGACCATCGTGTACTTCATGAAGTACACCGGCATCCCGATCAACTTCGGCATCTCCGTCATGCTCGGGTTTCTGGTCGGCACCGCCATCGCAGGGCAAACCTTCTACAACTTCACGCTCGACAACCTTCGCCACTTCGGCGCCCTCAAGGCCATGGGCACCACCAACAAGCGGCTCCTCGGGATGATCCTGCTCCAGGGCGCCATCGTCGGAGTCATCGGCTACGGCCTGGGTGTTGGTATGGCATCCACCATGGGCGGGCTCTTCGGCAACACGGAGCTGGCCTTCCGCCTCCTGTGGCAGACGCTGCTCATCTCCGGCGGCGCCGTCACCATGATCTGCCTCTTTGCGTCCCTTCTCTCCATCCAAAAGGTCGTCCGGCTCGAGCCGGCCGTGGTCTTCAAGGGGTAATCCAATGCTCACCACACTCGAACCCGTTGAACTCTTCGAACACGATTCCAATGTTGCCGTCGCCCAAGACTTCGCCGTCCACTGCCGCGGCATCACCAAGAGCTACGGCAATGGCGACAACAAGTTCCTCGCGCTCCGAGGAGTAGATCTCGACATCCGGCACGGCGAACTCATGATGCTCGTCGGACCATCCGGATGCGGCAAGACCACCCTGATCTCCGTCATTGCGGGGATTCTCGACCGCGATGGCGGCGAGTGCGAGGTCTTCGGACAGGACTTCTCGGCCATGAGCCAGCGTGAAAAAACCCAGTGGCGCGGCGAGCACGTGGGCTTCGTTTTCCAGTCCTTCAACCTCCTCCCGACGCTCACCGTCGCTCAGAACGTCTCGGTCCCGCTCATGATCCTGGGCGAGAGCCAGGTCGCGGCCGTCAAGAAGGCCAGGGAGATGGTGGCCAAGGTCGGGCTTGAGGCCAAGGCCGACTTCATGCCCCGCCAGCTCTCCGGCGGCCAGCAGCAACGCGTGGCGATCGCCCGGGCCCTGATCCACCAGCCGCGGCTCATCGTGTGCGATGAACCGACCAGCGCCCTGGATCACGAAACCGGGCACGCCGTCATGCGGCTGCTCAAGAACGTCGCCCTGAGCGAGGACCGGGCCCTGGTCATCGTCACGCACGATTCCCGCGTGTTCGGTTTCGCAGACCGAATCGCCCAGGTGGATGACGGGCGCGTCAAGAAGATCGCATCCTCTCCCGCAGAACTGAACTTGCACTGACTCACACCCAAACAACCCGAGCCAAGCTCGAAACGAACAAACTCGACCAGAACAAAGGAGCCTCGTCATGCTGATCCGAAAGTACATGATCCCGATTCTCGCCGTCGCGGGCACGGTGTTCGCGATCTACACCGTGCGGTCGGAAAACAAGCCGATCAAGCCGGCGCTGCCCGTGGCCGAACCCGCCCGGTCGCCTTTCAAGGCTTTCGTCGCGGGCGCAGGCATCATCGAAGCCTCCAGCCAGAACATCGCGATGGGCTCGCCCCTGGCCGGTGTCGTCTGGACCGTCCCCGTGAAAGTCGGCGACCGCATCAAGGCCGGCGGCGTGCTTTTCACCATCGATGATCGCGCCGCCAAGGCCGAGCTTGCCTCGCGTCAGGCCTCGCTGGCCGTCGCGGAGCAGACTCTGTCGCGCCTCAAAAACCTGCCACGCCCTGAAGAGGTGCCCGCCGCCGAGGCTCAGGTCCGCGAGGCCGCGGCGTCACTGGCCGACAACAAGGCGCAACTCGACCTCTGGGAGAGCGTGTCCGACAAGCGGGCCGTCTCCACCGATGATGTGAACCGCAAGAAGTTCGCGGTCACCGCCAGCGAAGCACGCCTTGAGCGTGCCAAAGCGGACTTGGCTCTCCTGAAAGCCGGCGCTTGGGGCCCTGAAATCGACGTCGCCAAGTCCCAGGTCGATTCAGCCAAGGCGCAGGTCCTGGCTGCCCAAACGGAAGTAGATCGCCTCACCGTCCGTGCCCCGATCGACTGCACCGTCATGCAGGTCAACGTCCGCGTTGGGGAGTTCGCCCCAGCGGGTGTGACTTCCACGCCGCTGATGTTGGTCGGCGATATGGACACCCTGCACGTTCGCACGGATGTGGATGAGAACGACGCGTGGCGGATCAAGATGGGCGCCAAGGCCAAGGGCTCCCTCCGCGGCAACAGCCAGATCAGCTTTGACCTTGAGTTCGTCCGGGTCGAGCCTTATGTAGTCCCCAAGAAGTCGCTGACCGGCGATAGCTCAGAGCGTGTAGACACCCGCGTGCTTCAGGTGCTCTACGCTTTCAAGCGGGGCCAGTTGCCCGCGTACGCAGGTCAGCAGGTGGATGTGTTTATCGATGCCCCGCCCCGGCAGGTTGATGGTGCGGACAAGGGAGGTCAGTCATGAAGAACAGCAAGATGACAAGTTTCGGGGCCGCGGCCCTGGTTGCAGCAGCCATTGCGATCCCAGCATGCACCGTCGGTCCGACGTACAAGGCGCCCGAGGCCAAGGTGCCGGAGAACTGGCACCAGACGCTGGAGGGTGGCGCCGTCGCCGGCCAGCCCACGGACTTGGCCCGGTGGTGGACGACGCTCAACGACCCGGCCCTGAACAGCCTGGTCGAGCGGGCGGTCGCGGGCAACCACGACCTTCGAGGCGCTTCGGCCCGCCTGAAGGAAGCCCGTGCACAGCGCGGAGTGGTCGGGGCCGATCAATATCCGACGGTGAATGTGGATGGCTCCTACTCGCGTTCGCGCAACAGCGCGAACAGCAACGGCGGCTTTGGCGCCAACGGCGAGAACGACAACTACCAGATCGGCTTTGACGCGACCTGGGAAATCGACATCTGGGGCCGGGTGAGGCGGAACGTCGAGGCGTCCGATGCCGACCTGGGCGCTGCCGAAGAATCACGCCGCGATGTGCTGATCACGCTGCTGGCCGAGGTTGCCCGGAACTACGTCGAACTCCGCTCGCTCCAGGAGCGCCTCGCCATTGCCCAGGCCAACACGCAGTCACAGCAGCAGACGCTGGATCTCTCCAAGGCCCGGTTCAAGGCCGGTCTGACCAGCGACCTTGACGTTGCCCGGGCCGAGTCGCAGCTCAACACGACGCGGGCGCAGGTGCCGTCTCTCCAATCGCAAACACAGGCGTCAATCCACCGCCTGAGCGTGCTGATTGGTCAAGAGCCCGGAGGCCTTGCGCAGGAGCTTGAACAGGCCCAGGCGCTACCCACCAAGCCGACGCAAATCCCCGTTGGGTTGCCTTCGGACCTGCTGCGGCGCCGCCCGGACATCCGCAAAGCCGAGCGTGAACTGGCCGCGGCCACCGCCCGCATCGGCGTCGCGGAGGGTGACCTCTTCCCCCGCTTCAGTCTGACCGGATCATTCGGATTCGAGTCTGACAACTCCGGCAAGCTCTTCAACAGCGACAGCCGCTTCTGGTCGATCGGACCGGCCATGCGCTGGCCGATCTTCGATGCCAACCGCGTCCGCAACAACGTGAAAGTACAGAACGCCCGCCAGGAGCAGGCAGTGGCCCTCTATGAAAAGACCATCCTGACCAGCCTCGAAGATGTCGAAAACTCGCTGGTCTCCTACGCCCGCGAGCAGGATCGCCGCCAGGCCCTGGTGCAGTCTGAGGCGTCGGCCAAGCGGGCGACGGATCTGGCCAACGAGCTGTATTCCCGCGGCCTGACCGACTTCCTGAGCGTGCTCGAAGCCCAGAGGCAGCTCTTCGCCGCTCAAGACCTGCGGGCCCAGAGCGACAAGACCGTGCTGACCGACCTCATCGCGCTCTACAAGTCGCTCGGTGGCGAATGGGACGAGGGCAAGGCCGCGGCCGAAGCGCCGACCGAGCCCAAGCCCCAGAAGAGCTGAAGCACCCCGAGTTCAAAAAACGCGAGTGCCGAGGAAGCAATCCTCGGCACTCGTTTCATTTGGCATGGATGAGTTGCGTCAATCGTCTTCGAAGTACGAATCCGCTTCCTGCGGCATCGCGGCCATCTCAGCGAGCGCTTCCTTGCCCAGCAACTGGCCCTCGGACTCGCTGATCGGTTCATCACGGGGGTCAATACCCGACTTGGTCCGCTTGCGTGCACGCACCAGCAGCTTGATCGGCACCTCGTTATACGGCAACGCCTCGCGGAACCGGTTGAGCAGGAACTTCTGGTAGTTGGGCGTGAACAGTTCCGGCCGGTTGACCACCAGCACGATCGTCGGCGGCGACTCGGCAACCTGCGCGACGTAGAGCACCTTGGCCCGCGTGCCCAGTTTGCTCGGCGGGTTGGCGGTCTCCAGGATCTCATCCATCAAGCGGTTGAGCTTGCCCGTGCCCACGCGTGTGCGGGCCTGGTCCAGCAACTCGAAGGCCAGGTTGATCGTCGGGCGAATGTTCTTGCCCGTGTGCGCCGAGACAAACGAGATGGGGGCGTAAGGAAGGCCCTTGAGCTCCTGGCGCAAGTAATCCTCAAACATCGCTGGAGTGATCTTCTGCCCGTGCTCGTTCTTCTTTCCCGCGGCCAGATCCCACTTGTTCACGACGATCAGGCAGGGCTTGAACGCCTTTTGGGCGAGCATCGCCAACTGCTGATCGACCTGCGACAGCCCATCCACCGCATCAACCAGCAGCAGAACCACGTCCGACCGATCAATCGCCCGCTTCGCACGGTCAAACGCCCACCACTCAATCTGGTTGGCAAAGCTCTTCTTGCGACGAAGCCCCGCGGTGTCAATCGCAAGCAGGCTCTTGTCACCCATCTTCATGTACACATCGACTGCATCGCGAGTCGTGCCGGCAATCTCTGAAACGATGACCCGCTCCTCACCCGCCATCGCGTTCACCAGCGAACTCTTGCCCGCGTTCCGCTTGCCGATGATGGCCAACTTCATATCCGCCTGCGGGGCGACATCGTCTTCTTTCGCCCGCTCGGGCAGTGCGTCATACAGGGCATCCAGAAAGTCGCGCCGGAAGTAGTTGCTCTTGGCGGAGATGAGGATGGGCTCACCCAAGCCCAAAGCCGCGATCTCCAAGCCATGCGACTCCCACTTCGGTCCATCCACCTTGGTCGCGACGATGCGAACGGGCAACTCCGGGTTGGATGTAGTCGCCGACCCCTTCTTCTTGGTCTTCGCCCCCGCCCCCCCGGCCTTCTTCCCCTTACCTTTCTCTTCCTTCACCGCCTCAGCCCGCTTGCTCTTCTTGCCCGCTCCTCCCAGCTTCCGCTCGCGAAGCAGCCGCGCGACCTCCATGTCCGCCGGCGTCACCCCCGCCTGCGCATCCACGCAAAACAGGATGAGGTCCGCCGACTCCACCGCGGCCTTGATCTGCCCCTCAATGTGCTTCCGCAGCGATGCCAGGTCCACACCGATCTCGTTGTACCGCTCACCCTCGGCCTCATACACACCCCACCCGCCCGTATCGATCAGCTCAATCGCCCGATCCGGCCGCCGGCCATCCGGAGACTTGATCTCCGCAATCGCCGAAACACGGTCGCGAGTAGTGCCCGGGGTGGCATCGACGATGGAGATCTTCCCCCCGGCGATCATGTTGAGCAGAGAACTCTTGCCCACATTGGGGCGTCCGATGATGGCCACGCGAGGAATAGGCATAAGGGGGGATGTTAGGTGGGGATCGCCGAGACAGCGAAGAATGGGGGCCAAATGCAGTGAAAACAGAGGCGATTGCCGCGGCGAAATGCCAAAAACCCGTCCTTGCCGCCAGACTCCGGGCATCCGTCCGATCCACCTGCGGGCCTGCCCATGCCTTCTCCGCGCCTCTGCGTCTTCCCTCTGCGGCCTCTGCGTACCTGCCTTTCATAGTCCGTGCAGAAGTTCCCCATCATCATCGGCCCCACCGCCGGCGGCAAGTCCGATCTCGCCGTCGATGTCGCCCTCACCCTTGCCGCCCAAGGCACCCCCGCCGAAATCATCACCGCCGACGCCTATCAGATCTACCGCGGCATGGACATCGGCACCGCCAAGCCCACCGCCGATGAACGCCGCGGCATCCCGCACCACCTCATCGACATCGTCGAGCCGACCGAGTCGTTCACCGTCTCCGACTGGCTCGCCGCCGCCGAATCCGCGATCGCCGACATCAAGTACCGCGGCCGCATCCCCATCGTCGTCGGCGGCACGCACCTCTACATCAAGTCCCTCCTCGACGGCCTCTTCGAAGGCCCCGACCCCGACCCCGCCCTCCGCGAAGAGTTGCGAGCCCTGCCCGCCCACACCCGCCGCGCCGAGCTCGAACGCATCGACCCCGCGGCCGCGGCCCGCATCCATCCCAACGATGAACGCCGCACCATCCGGGCCTTGGAAGTGTTCCGCCAGACAGGCATCCCGATCTCGGCGCACCAGCAGCAATGGGACAAGACGACCCGTACCGACTGCACCGTCATTGGCCTCGACTGGCCCGTGGAACTCCTCAACCCCCGCATCAACGCCCGCGTGAAGTCGATGATGGACCGCGGCCTGCTCGAAGAAGTCCGCACACTTCTGCCGAGGCTTGGTCCGCAGGCCCGGGAAGCACTGGGATACAAGCAGCTGATCGAGTATCTTGAGGGCCGCGCAACGCTTGACGACGCCGTCGAACAGATCAAGATTGAAACCCGCCGGTTTGCCAAGAATCAGCGGACGTGGTTGAGGCGGCTCAAGAGCACGAAGGAGAGCGTTTGGATCGACGCCGGGACAACCCCGAAAAGCGAGTGGCGGGCGATCGCCCTCCGAAGCCCGGTGAGTTCCTGACCGCTGATCCCACTTGGGAAGAGGTGGACCTGTACATCGTGAAGAAGTCGCTTGAGCCCTTGTGGGCCCGGCTCGACGGAAACTGGTGGAAGCAACCGATCCTGGTCGCCGGGGCGTTGCTCTGCCTGGCGGCTGTTCTGGGGTTCGCTGCGCTGCTGTTCGACCGAAGCCACTTTCCATGGGGACTTTGCGCGTTGGCTGCGGTCATTGCGGCGTCGATACTCGCGTGCATACAACCTTTTGAAACCCGCAAGCGACTGAGGCAGCTCAGGACCCGGCGGTACGCGACATGTCCGTTGTGCGTTCACAATATTCAGCTCGTCGGCACCATCGGAAAGTGCGCCCATTGCGGCGCGGTCTTTTCCGTTCGCATCCTCGCGCGAGTGTGGGAGCGAATCTACGCGCGAGGATTCTCACACCACCAAATCATCACCGTTCCGGCATTTGACGATGCGAGTTCTCATCGAAGGGTTGCATTCAGAACCTGGATAGTGGTGGGATTCGCGGTAGCCTTTGTGAGCTCTCTCATCATCGTTCGATACATGCCAAGTACCTGGTCGAAAGCGGATAAGAAGGGAATGGGGAAACTGGTGGCAACCGCCCTATTCATTCCGGTTGCGATTGTGGTTTCCCGTATCGCATCCAAAGAGAAGCCCCGTTGGGAAGAGTTCGCGGCCCACGGCTTTCGAGCCTGCCCCGATTGCCACTACAACCTCAGCGGCTCGCCCGAATCCGGCAAGTGCCCGGAGTGCGGCCTCGCGTATACACCTGCCATCCTCGCGCTTCGTTGGCAAGCTCTTGCCCCAACCCCCAAGTCGTGACTTTGGAGCGGCGAGCAAATTTTCCGGTGTAGAGTCATCTCCCCATCTCCCCATCTCCCCATCTCCCCATCTCCCCATCTCCCCAGCGAGCCCCATGACCAACTTCCTCTACTGGTTCCTCCCCATCCTCCTCGCAGCGGTTCACGTCATGGGCCTCGGCTGCGCCATCCACGCCGTTAACTACGTCCGCACCCCCCAGGGCACCATCGCCTGGGCCGTCTCTCTCATCATGTTCCCCCTCTTCTCCGTCCCCGCCTACCTGGTCTTCGGCCGCAGCAAGTTCGACGGCTACGTCGAAGCCATGCGAGTCGCCCAACAGGAAGGCCGCACGCAACTGGAAGACCTCTACAAAAAATCCCACCCCTTCGAAGTCAAAGTCGTCGGCGAGCGCGGCCACGAGGCCGCCGTCCTCGCCCGCAAAACCCTCCTCCCCTGGCTCCGCGGCAACTCCGTCCGCCTCCTCATCGACGGCCAGGCCACCTTCGACGCCATCTTCGAGTCCATCCGCACCGCCAAGTCCTACATCCTCGTCGAGTTCTTCATCATCCACGATGACCAGGTCGGCCGCGAACTCAAGGACCTGCTCATCGCCAAGGCCAAAGCCGGTGTGAAGGTCTATGTGCAATACGACGAGATCGGCAGCTACTCCCTCCCCAGCAAGTGGATCAGCGACCTGCGCGATGCCGGCGGTGAAGTCACCGCCTTCGGAACTACCCGCGGCTGGCGAAATCGCTTCCAGCTCAACTTCCGCAACCACCGCAAAATCGTCGTCGTCGACGGCCGCGAGGCCTTCATGGGTGGCCACAACGTCGGCGATGAATACCTCGGCCGCAATCCCGAGTTCGGCCACTGGCGCGACACTCATCTTGCCGTCCGCGGCCCCGCCGTCGAAGCCATCCAGCTCTCCTTCATCATGGACTGGTTCTGGGCCACCCGGAAACTCCCCGACCTCGAATGGCTGCCCGAAGCCGACGGCGGAGATGTCGCGACGCTCTTAGTCCCCACCGGCCCCGCCGACTCCGACAACCACTGCGAAATGATGCTCATGCAGGCCGCCCACATGGCCAAACAGCGTCTCTGGATCACCTCACCCTACTTCGTTCCCAACCCCGCCGTCTTCGAATCCCTGCGCCTGGCAGCCATCCGTGGCGTCGATGTCCGCATCATCATCCCCGACAAGGCCGACCACCTCTTCGTCTACCTCGCCGCCTTCCCCTGCGTCGCCCACGCCCGCCAGGCCGGCATGAAGATGTACCGCTACACCAACGGCTTCCTCCACCAGAAGGTCATCCTGGTAGATGATGACCTCTCCGCAGTGGGCACGGTGAACCTCGACAACCGATCACTCAGGCTGAACTTCGAGCTCACCCTCTGGGTCTGCGACAAACCCTTCGCATCCCAGGTCGCCAAAATGCTGGAAGCCGACATGGCCGATTCCAAACTTGTGGATGGCGATGAGTTGCGCCACAAGTCCTTCCTGTTCAACGCCGCGACCCGGGTGGCGCGCCTCCTCGAACCGATCCTCTAGCGTCGAGTGAACACCAAGTCGGTGCGATCGAAGCTCTTGCACCAGCGAGCCGTGGCGTGTCGCCACGGCGGAGGTACCCTCTCGCAGTCGCGCCCGCCTCAGTTCATCCCGCCGCGTGACCCCATGCCCGGAAGAAACGACCCCGACCCACCTCCCAACGTCACCCTCGGCGCCCTGAGCGCCGAAGAGCGCCTCGTGAAGTCACTGGGCTGGATCTTCGTCGGCTGCTTCCTGGGTACGCCCCTGGTCGTCTTCTCATTCGTCGGCCCACAGGCAACCGCCGCAATGCTCGTCGGTCCCTCGCTGATTCTGGCCATCGTGATGTCCGCCTGGTACCTCACCCTCCAACGCCGCCAACGCAAGGCGCTCGAAAAAGCCGGCTACCGCATCTGCCTGAAGTGCCGCTATTCCCTCGCCGACCTGCCAGATGTGGGTACCTGCCCCGAATGTGGCACCGCCTACACCCTCGAACAGCTCCAGCGATCCTGGTCCTGGACCTATTCCGAGCACTAATCCGAGGTGGATTACCTAGCATACTACGAACAAATAGAACTGTCCACCGTATTGCTCTTGACAAACCGTACCTATATCCCTTTCCTGTCCGGACCCGTCGTTTGCCGATAGAGCTTCGTTTGGTATCGGAACGGTATTCAGAATGGCTAAGAAACCCGCAGCATCCACGGTCGCGACCAAAGAACCTCCCGCAGCAAAGGGCGGTGGTGGGGGTAAGCGCGGCCGCGGCGGGCCTTCCCGCGGCACCTCCTACACCACTGGCGCCGCCAAAGGCCGCCACCTGGTCATCGTGGAATCCCCCTCCAAAGCCAAGACCATCAACAAGTACCTGGGTTCTGAATACCTCGTCCTCGCCTCCGTCGGCCACGTCCGCGATCTGCCCAGCAAGAATCCCAAAGGCCCCAAGGGTTCACCCAAGGCCCCCGTTCCGGGTGTGGACCTCGAAAACAACTTCAAGCCCACGTACATCGTCTCCGAAGGCAAAGACCGCGTCGTCAGCGACCTGAAACGGGCCGCGAAGGAATCGCTCGCGTCGGACAAAGAAGTGTGGTTCGCAACCGACTTGGACCGCGAGGGAGAAGCCATCGCCTGGCACCTCGCCCAGGAACTGGGCATCCCCTCCGCCAAGGCTAAGCGCGTCATCTTCTCCGCCATCACCAAGGCCGAGATCGAAAAAGCCTTCAGCACCCCCCACCCGATCGATGAAGACCGCGTCAACGCCCAGCAGGCCCGACGCATCCTTGACCGCATCGTGGGCTACCAGGTCTCCCCCCTCCTCTGGAAAAAGGTCACCCGCGGCCTGTCCGCAGGCCGCGTCCAGTCCGTCGCCGTCCGCCTCGTCGTCGAGCGCGAACGCGAAATCCGGGCCTTCATGCCCGAAGAGTACTGGGCGATCACCGCCAACTTCGCCCTGAACGCCGACGAAGCCAAGAAGCTCGGCCCCGACTGGCAGAAGTTCCTCGCCCGCCGCGATGAGAAGAACAACCCGCCCACCGTCAAGCTCCAGAACGCCTGGCTCAGCGAGCACAAGTCCATCAAGGCCGAGCTCGTCGAAATCGGTGGCACCGACGGAGGCAAGTTCGACGGCCGCCATCCCAAGGAAGCCAACGGCGAAGCCCTCGCCAAGTGGGCCTCCGACCTCGCCACCGCGGCCGGTCTGACCAACCTCAAGCCCACGCTGGTGGAAGACCCCAAAGGCAAAGGTCCCGCCAAGTTCGTCCGCACCATCACCGGCACGGCCGACCCCGCGACCCCCTACGCCATCCGCTCCATCGAAACCAAGCGGACCACCACCCGCCCCTCTCCCCCCTACATCACTTCCACCCTCCAACAAGCCGCATCCAGCCGCCTGGGCTTCGGTGCCCAGCGCACCATGCGGGCCGCCCAGCAGCTCTATGAAGGTGTGGATATCCCCGGCGAAGGCCCCGTCGGTCTCATCACCTACATGCGTACCGACTCGACGCACATCTCCGGCGAAGCCCTGCAGATGGCCCGCGGCTACATCAAGAAGACCTTCGGCGATAAGTACCTCCCCGAAAAGCCCAACTTCTTCTCCTCCTCCAACAAGGCCGCCCAGGAAGCCCACGAAGCCATCCGCCCCACCAACGCCGACCTCACCCCCTCGCGCGTCAAAAACGCACTGACCCCCGACCAGTTCCGCCTCTACCAGATCATCTGGGAGCGGTTCGTCGGGTGCCAGATGATGCCCGCCCTGTGGGACTCCACCAGCATCCTGATCACGGGCGGCAAAGATCCCAAGCGTCCTCTCACCTTCCGCGCCTCCGGCCGCGTGCTGGTGTTCGATGGCTTCTACCGCGTAACCGGCGTCCCGACCGCCAGCGATGAGCAGACCCTGCCCCCGCTTGCCGAGAAGCAGGCCCTCAATCCCTTCGCCATCGATCCGATCCAGAAGTTCACCAGTCCACCCCCTCGCTTCTCCGAAGCCTCCCTTATCAAGAAGCTCGAAGAAGAAGGCATCGGCCGCCCCTCCACCTACGCCTCCATCATCGGCGTCATCCAGGAACGCAACTACGTCGAGCAGATCGACCGCCGCTTCTACTCCACCGACCTGGGTGAGGTCGTCACCGACAAGCTCATCGAAGCCTTCCCCCAAATCCTCGACGTCGGCTACACCCGCGAGATGGAACTCGAGCTCGACAAGGTTGAGGAAGACCACCTCGACTGGACCAAGATGCTCCACCGCTTCTACGGGCCTTTCAAGAAGGACCTGGCGAACGCGATGGAGAACCTGACCCACGCCAAGGCCGAGGTCGTGGCCGCACCCCCTGAGTACAAGTGCGCCGTCTGCGGCGCGCCCACCGTCTACCGCTTCGGTAAGAACGGCCGCTTCCTGTCCTGCTCCCGCTACCCCGACTGCAAGTACGCAGCGCCCGTAGACCGCGAAGGCATCCCCCGTCCCGCGGCCGAAACCATCGACGTCGCCTGCCCCAAGTGCGGCACCGCCATGACCCGCCGCACCGGCCGCTTCGGCCCCTTCCTCGGCTGCGCCCGCTACGGTGACAAAGAAAATCCATGCAACGGCATCCTCAACATCGATAAGAAGGGCAAGGTTGTCGCGCCCTCGCCGCCGGCGCTCATCACCGATCTTCCCTGCCCCACCTGCCAATCTCCTCTCAACCTCCGCAACGGCCTCCGCGGCCCATGGCTCGGCTGCTCGCGCTTCCCCAAGTGCCGCGGCCGCGGCAAGTGGCAAGACCTGGAAGAGACCAAACGCGCCGCCCTCGAAAAACAACTCGCCGAACACGAGAAGGCTAATCCGACACCAGTCATCCGCACCATGTCCGGCAAAGCCCTCACGGATTCCAAGGGCAAGCCACTGCCTGATGCGCCTCTGGTCGATGTCCTAACGCCAAGCAAGGCAGGCGAAACCGGCCCGCAAGAAGCCGAGCCGGCTTCCGAAGAAGTGGAAGTCTGACCCTTTCTCCCGCAAGGCGTGACTCACGGGTGGTCCCGCATGACCGGCTCGAATCTCTACCCTCTGCTCGCCTTCATCGCGTTTGACATTCTTGTCATCATGCCGCTGCTCGTAGGCGCTTTCGTGGATGGCAACTGGAATCCGATCGCCGAAAAATACCCGCCGGTCCCCTGCAAAGCGGACGCCGTGCAGCGCCGGTTCCAATCGTTCGCGGTCGGCTCACTGAGCTTGGGATTCTGCATTCACGTCGCCGCGGATGAGGCCTGCCTGCACTTGTACCCATGCTGGTTCGCCCGGCGCGTTCGCGCGCGTCCGGCGAGCATTCCCTGGAACAAGATCGAGCTCTCGCGAGCGCTCGGCAAGTACGCCACCGCTCGCCTGACCGAGTTGCCCTCCATCAACCTCCGCGGCCCCCGCTGGTGCCTTGAACTCGCACCGGCGAGTCCTCAATCACCATGATGTCGCAGGCGTCCATTCCGCACGGCGGCATCCTGTTTCTCGCTCGATTCTGAGGATTATTCCGGCGACAAGTATCGCTTTGGCGTCCGGTTCAGCAGCGATGCGCGCCGCACAGCCTCTGGTCAACCGATGCTGCTCCTAGCACCACGAGGGGATCAGCATTGGGGTGGGCCAAATGCCAATCGCGCGCCACGGGCATCGGCATCGCCGCGGCCATCGCCCGCCCCGCCCTCGCGTCCGACGTCTGCTGCACTCCCGCCACCAACTCGTGGGACTTCTTCACCAACTTCGGTCGCTACATGCCCCGTACGCACTGCCTCCTCACCGCCGAAGGCCGCCCGGATTGGCCGTGGATCGGCGGGCTCATCTTCCTGACCTCCTGCATCGTTATCGGCTACCTGCGCATCTTCGTGTTCTGGCGCCGCAGCTACCTCGACGTTCCCGTGCAGGACCGCAACCGCAAGCTGATGGACTTGGCCTATGTGTTTCTCTGGTGCGCCATCTGCGGCTACGCCATGTCGATCGTCATGTTCTTCTGGCCGGCGTACCGGTTGCTGGCCATGTTCCTGGTCGTGCTGAACATCTTCACGTGGAAGTTCGCGACCAGCCTGGAAGCGTTCAAAGTCTCATTCTCGGCACGCCGTCTCCAGCGCGAGTTGGGCGAGGCACTGGCCGTCCGGAACGCAGAGCTCGAACGTCTTGTGATCGAACGCACCCAGGAACTCGAAGAAGCCCGGTCCGTGGCCGATGCCGCAAGCGCCAGCAAGAGCGCGTTCCTGGCCAACATGAGCCACGAGATCCGCACACCCATGACCGCCATACTGGGATTCACGGACCTGCTGGCCGACCCAGAGCAATCCCAGGCCGATCGCGACACCTACCTGGAAACCGTCCGGCGACAGGGTGAACATCTGGTCAGCCTCATCAACGACATCCTCGACCTTTCCAAGATCGAAGCGGACAAGCTCAAGGTCGAGAAGATCGCCTGTGCACCGGGGGCCATCCTCAACGATGTGGCGGGGTTGCTCGCGGCCAAGGCCGCGGGCAAGGGAATCACGCTCGACTTCCGCGCCGACGGGCCGCTGCCTCAGACCGTGGTCACCGATCCCACCCGCCTGCGCCAGATCCTGATCAACCTGGTGGGCAACGCCGTGAAGTTCACCGACCGCGGCTCTGTCCAGGTGCGTGCATCCATGGAGCCCGAGGGCTTCCTTCGAATTGCCGTTTCAGACTCCGGACTGGGAATGACCCCCGAGCAACTCTCGCGCCTGTTCAAGCCGTTCTCGCAAGCGGACGAATCGACCACGCGGAAGTTCGGCGGCACCGGGCTGGGCCTGACCATCTCCCGGCGGCTGGCGCGCCTCCTGGGTGGGGACATCATCGTGGAGAGCACCCCCGGATCCGGGAGCACCTTCACGCTCCGAGTGAACCCCGGTTCACTGGTGGATGTGCCACGGGTGGCCTGGTCGCCCGCGACCGTCTCCGCGAGCGGGCCGGTGCCAGTGGTCCGACAGACCCTCAACGCGCGCATCCTCCTGGCCGAAGATGGACCGGACAACCAGCGACTGATTCAACACATCTTCAATAAGGCGGGCGCGACGATTGAGTTGGCCGAGAACGGGGCGTTCGCGGTGGACCTGGCCTGCGCGGCCCGCGATTCAGGCTCACCCTTCGACCTCATCCTGATGGACATGCAGATGCCGGTGATGGATGGGTACGCCGCGACGGCGATCCTTCGAGAGCGCGGTTTCCGGACTCCGATCATCGCGCTCACAGCCCACGCCATGTCCGGCGATCGCGAACGCTGCATCGCGGCCGGATGCGACGAATTCGCCACCAAGCCTATTGACCGCGAGGCCCTGCTGAGCCTGTGTCAACGGTTGCTCGGGCCGCGCATCGCGGCGTGATGAACCCCACCCAGGCGGCAACGCTGCCTGCGCCGGCAAGATTCGAGACCAGATCCCAGCCCGTGTTGTCATAACCGCCGACGTTGGTGTCGGGCATGATCCGTGTCGCCACAAACTCGATGACCTCGTTGAGGGCGCCCAGGCCCGAGCCTACGCAGATCAGAAGAGCGCACGCGCCAAAGCCCGGCTTGATCGCCCCGCGGCTCAGGGTGCGGATCGCCTCCCACGAGGCGGCGGTGGCAGAGCCGAAGCCGAACGCATGAACCACCTGGTCGTACTTGGGCCACCACGGGCCGATGCGCAGGTTGTAGAGGGTCGCGGGTCTCCCGGGTTCGGTGACGCTGGTTGGGATTGGAATCGTCCCGCCGGCCATATGTAGCACGGCCCACAGGCCCAGGGCGCCCAGGACCCACCATGAGAACCGCACGCGGTAATCGGCCCAGATAATGGCCGCGGCCTCGAGCAGCAGCACCGCGCCGTAGAAGCCGAACTCGGTGTTCCACTGACGCATCAGGATGATCGCGAAGGGGATCATCACGACGCCAAGGAGGCCGGTGAGGATGACGGGTCGCGAGGCCATGGGTCAGCATAGACAGTCAGGGCTTTGGGATTGGTGGGCGTGCATCTTCGGGCTCCACACCGATGCGCGTGCTGGGATACATGCGGTCGGTGAATACGACTCCATCGAATGACGTGGGCCAGATGTGTTTCATTTCCGCGTAGCCCAAGGGGCGCGCGACGATGGGCTCGCGCAACCAGGAGTCCGCGGGTTGGCCCTTGAGATCTAGAAAGAGATACGGCTTGCCGGTCTGGTGGAGGAGGTCGTCAAGGCTTCCGGCCGGCGCAGGGCTGAGTGGGCCTGCGCCCGACCATGGGCGTCCGATGCGTCCTTGATACGCCAGGAACATGATGCTGTACATGTCCTTGCCGAGGGTGTCAAAGGCGTAGTCACCCATCGGGCGGATGCCTTTGTAGTTCGCCGCGGAGCCGATCCACTGAATGTCCTCGACTCGCCGCGAGTTGTGCATGCTCGCGGCCCAGATGATGACCTTCTTGCCTGCGAAGTACTCGTTGGCGAGCCAGACGAGGTTCTCGGCCATGCGCTTGTCGCGGTGGTTGTTGAACTGTTCGCCGCCGAGCCAGCGTTCGACGTAGCTGATGAGGTTGCCCAGGGCACGCTGCTTGAAGGCGACTTCGAGCTTGCCGTGCTTGGCATCCATTCGGGGACGCTCCGTGTCGATGAGTGTCACCATCGCGCGAAGTTTTTCAAGCTCTTTGGGCAGTTCGGTCATCTTGGTCTTGCCTGCTTCGGCGAGCCACATGTAGGCCGCGGTGGGGGCGACGCGTTGCTCGGGCGTCAGAAGCTTGTCATCCACGCCGTCAAAGAACTCAAGGAGCTCCTTGGCGAACGGGGTGAGCGTCGGGTGCGTGGTGACCTGATCATCGAACCCGGCCATGATGAGCGGATGGTCAGTAGTGCGGTTCTTGCGGACGTATTCGAGGAGTTCACGGCATTGCTGAGAGAGGGCCCAGATCCCGAAGAGTCCGATGCCGTGGGCATCATCGACGGGCTGGCCCGCGGCGAAAGCCTGATCCACGCGGCGCATCTCTTCCATGCCGGATTCCCAGGCAAGGACTTCGAAGCCCATTTCCTTGTGCAGGAACTTGATGAGTCGCGACTTAGCGGCGAAGCAGGCTCCATCGCCGTGGGTCTGCTCGCCGAGGAAGACTACACGGGCATCGCCGATCGCCGCCTTGAGTGGAGCCAGGTCGGAGAGGTCGGTGGAGTACATGTCGAGAGTGCGGATGGGGGTGGCGTGGGAGTTGAGCCAGGTGACGTGGTCATCTTGTGGTCCTGCAGAGGCCCAAGCGCCAGCGCCGGGCAGGAGGGCGGTGAGGAGTGCCAGTCCGAGGGATTGCAGTGTCTGTCTACGCGTCCTTGTCACGTTTGTCTCCGGCCCGGCGCTGGCGCTTGGGCTTCTGTTTTCAATCTTCTTCGAGTGTCTTCTTCCTTCGGAGGACGTGGTGGTAGTGCTGGGCGAAACGGTGGGCTTCGTCGCGTATTGCCTGACACAGCCGGAGGCCGGCGTTGTCGCGGGAGAGGCGGATGGGTTCGGAACGATCCTGGACGTAGATCAGTTCTTCCTTCTTGGCGAGGCTGATCACCATGGGGGGTTTAACGTCGAGTGAGAGGAACGCTTCTTGTGCCGCGTGGAGTTGTCCGAGGCCGCCGTCGATGAGGATCACATCGGGATAGAGCTCGTTGCCTTGGCCGGCTTCGCGGTATCGTCTCGAGACGACCTCGCGGATGCTTGAGTAGTCATCATTGATACCGCCTCCTTGTCTTCCGGGTTCACCTCCCTTGATTCGGTATCTGCGGTACTCGTTTTTGAGCGGGCGGCCATCCACAAAGCAGACTTTGCTGCCGACGGTTTCGCCACCCTGGAGATGGGCGATGTCGATGGCTTCAAGGCAGCGGATGGGTTGGTCCATGCCAAGGGTTTTCTGGAGGCTGGCGAGGCCTTTTTTGGGGTCGATGAAGGAGGCTTCGGTTTCGGGTTGCCAGCCGTCGCTGCGGCTGGCGCGTTCGTCGAGTTTTTCGATGGCTTTGATCTGGTCGCGGATGGTGGCGGCTTTTTCGAAGCGTTGTTCGGAGGCCGCGGCCATCATTTCTTCACGCATCTCGCGGAGCATGACGCTGCGCTTGCTGTCGAGGAACTTGGTGAAGCGGTCGATGTCTTCGCGGTAAGGCTCTTTGGTAATCTTCGCGGCGCACGGGGCGGTGCACTGGCCGATGCTGTAGAGGAGGCACGGGCGGAAGACGCGGTTCTTGGGGTCACCGTCGAGGATGTCGAGGTGACAGGTGCGGAACTTGAAGACGCGCTGCAGGAGTTGGATGGCTTCGCGGAGGGCGCTGACGGCGGTGAAGGGCCCGAAGATGCGGGCGCCCTTGAGCTCGGGGTCGGCGGGAGAGCGGGTTACGAACACGCGGGGGAAGTCCTCGCGGATGGTGATGGCGAGATAGGGGAAGGTCTTGTCGTCGGTGAGGCGCACGTTGAAGCGGGGCTTGATGTCCTTGATCAGGCGGTTTTCGGTGAGCAGGGCTTCCCACTCGCCTTCGCACTCGAGGTACTCAAAATCATCGACGACATCGAGCATGGGTTCCTTTTTGAAACCCAGGTCGGCCGAGGGGATGAAGTACGACGAGACCCGGTCCGGCAGGTTCGCGGCCTTGCCCACGTAGATGACCGTTCCCGCGGCATCCTTCATCAGATAGACGCCGGGGGACTTGGGCAGGGCCCGGGCTTTTTCGAGGAGCCGGGCGAGGCGTTCTTCGCGGGGGTCGGGCACGGGGGATCGTAGATGGCTAGCTGGTGTTGGCTTGGTCGCGGAACTGGCAGATGTAGTGCTCGAGCAGCCAGCAGTTGGCGAGGGTGCCGGAGGTTTGGCGTTCGAGTTGGAAGCGGAACCTAAGGATGGTGCCATCGTGCAGAGTGATGGGGACGGTGGTGTTGGCGCGCTGGCCGAGGGAGTAGGTGGAATAGCTGATGGGGGCCAGTTCGCCGGCAGACTTGAAGCGCCAGGCGTCTTTGATCCAGTTTTTCAGGAGGTTGCGTTTGTATTCGTCGAAGTGGGCCTGGGTGCGGTTGGAGATGAGGCCGTTGAGGTTGTAGAGGGTGATGGGGCCCGCATCGGGACATGGGGTGTCGGGGTTCTGGATCGCGTGGAGGGCGGCGGCGATGATGTCTTCGGGGCAGAGGGGAGGGAGGGGAGCTGGGTGGGGTGGGGAGTTCGCCGGTGGAGAAGGGGTCGGAGAGAGGAGTGAGTGGGTGAAGGGGTGAGGGGGTGACAAGGTGAGAAGCGGCCGCAGATGGGCGCGGATCAGGAGGGGGAGAGGCGAGAGGCGGAGAGTTGCGGTCGGATGCCGTGGTGTTGGGTCGTGAGTCGCTGGTCAACGGAGAGTTGGTAGGAGGAGTTGGGACGGAGCCCCCTCCGCCGGGGAGGACCGCGGCACACTCCCCCCCCCACGGAAGGGAGGAGGATGGGGCGGCGCGGCTGCGCTGGAGTTGGTTGCTGAGCATTCGGAGGAGGGTGGTGGCGGCGCGGCGGCGTTCTAGGGCGTCATCGGAGTGTTTGACGAGGGTGGTGAGCTCTTTGAGGGCTTCTTCGCGGCGGGCGTCGGCGAGTTCTTGTTTGCGGTAGGCGATGTGGGGGGCGATGGGGTCGGAGGTGGCCCAGGTGGCGAGGTCGAACTCGTCAGGCAGGGGGGAGTGGGGAATGGGCAGTGGGGAGTCGGGTGAAGAGCGGTTGATGGCGTCGAGGGAGATGAGTTCGTCGGCGAGGGCTTGGATGCTTTGGCCTACGCGGAAGTAGATGCGGAGGAGGCGTTTGTCCTCTTGGGAGAGTTGGGGGAGCGGGGATGTGGTGGCGTGTGCGACCATGAGGGGGAACATAATGGATGGCCGCGGAGATGCAAGGGGGAATTGGGCGATGACAACAATTCTGATGACGTTTTGTGGTCGAACGTGAAGAAAGGCTGTGGGTTGAGCGTGGGAGGTCCGCCGTGGTGACACACCACGGCTCGCTGGTGGGGGAGGATGCCTACGAAGACGTAGGCACGCCACACGGTTGGTTGGAAGAGGAGGCCGCGGGGCCGGTAGACTCTGGATATGAGGCTGGTGGCGGTTGGAGTTGCGTTGTTGCTGGCGGGGTGTTCGGGCGTGGAGCCATCGAAGCCTGCGCCGGTGCGTGATGCGGCCAAGCCGGCCCCCGCAAAGGCGAGTTTTGAGGGCTTCCAGCCTTCGCGGCACGGCTTTGCGTTTGTTAACTCTTTCTCTGGGTCGCCGCTGCCGATTGATTTGGGGAGCAAAGCCACGAATCTGCCCAGCAGCTTCGGATTGTGCGGGGGGATGTCCTTTGCCGCGGCCGATTACTTTTTGGCCCACAAAGCTCCGCCGCTGGATACGCGGCCGCCGACGCAGGGGACACCGCTCTACACGTATCTCTACAAGCGGCAGGCTACCTCGATCGGGCCGATGGGCGCGATGGGGCTGAAGTTCATTCAGTGGATGCGGCTGCCGACCACCGGGGCGGGGAGCACGCATGAGTTGACGTTGCAGGAGTTGCCGGGGATCGTCGCGGCGCTGTCGCGGCATGAGCCGGTGGTGTTGGGGTTGGTGCTGGTGACGGCCGCGGAAACGCCGGAGCCTTGGCATAACCATCAGGTGCTGGCGTATGGGCTGGATGAGTCGGTGGCGGGGCGGACGGACATTCGGATTTACGATCCGAACTTTCCGAAGCGGGATGATGTGGTGATTCGGGTGGTGCGTGAGGGGGAGGATTGTTTGATTGAGTCGGTTGTGCCGGGGCGGCGGACGTCGAAGGTGCGGGGGTTGTTTCGGATGTCGTATGTGGCAGTGGTGCCTGCGTTGTGAGAGAAAGGCACATCGGCCACGCTGGCGCGTGACCGATGCCACCAGAGCCAGGAGTAGACGTGCCTGCGGGTCTTTCGGAACTTGTGCTTGTGGTCGCTGATGTACAGAAGGCAGCGGAGTTTTATCGCGAGGTGGTGGGGTTGATTCCGTGCACACCGGCGAGTGAAGGGTGGGCGTGGTTCTGGGCGGGGGAGCCGGGGGAGCCGCAGAGGGTTGCGTTGCATCGGGGGTCGCTGCTGTTTGAGGAGCACTCGCCGCTACCGGCGGGGAGGCGGTTTGGGCCGATTCACTTTGCGTTGAATGTGCCGCGGGCGGAGCTTGCGGAGGCGGTTGATCGGGTTCGCGGCGCGGGCGTGACGGTGCACGGCCCGATGCGGCTGGAGTGGATGAAGGCCGAGTCGTATTACTTTTATGATCCGGATGCGAACCTGGTGGAGTTCTGGTCGCCGGATCCGTGAGCTACTCGGAGATCGCCATCCGACACATCATCTCCACACCCGTCGCGATCGCGTCATCGTTGAAGTCAAAGTCGGGCTGGTGGAGGGCTGGGTAGCGATTCACGCTTGCGGGGCGCAGGCCCAGGAAGAAGAAGCAGGCGGGGACGTGGCGGCCGTAATAGGCGAAGTCTTCGCCGCCCATGGTCGGGGTTTCGAGGCGCTGGATGTGGCCGGAACCCAGGGCGCTGGTCGCGATGGAGAAGAAGCGCTCGGTCTCGTCGGCATCGTTGGCGGTGACCGGGTAGCCCTCCATGTAGTTGATCTCGGCGCGGCAACTGTGGGCCTGGGCGGTCTGGTTTACGATCTGGTGGAAGCGGTCTTTGGCGAGCGTTCGCGTTTCGGGCTTGAGGGTGCGGATGGTGCCGACGAGGCGCGCGGATTCAGGGATTATGTTGTTGGCGGTGCCGGCCATGAACTGGCCCACGGTGCAGACGAGGCTCTCGAATGGAGACACGGCGCGTGAGGCCATGGTCTGAAGGGCGGTGACGGTGGCGGCCGCGGCGACGATGGGGTCTTTGCAGAGGTGCGGGTAGGCCGCGTGGCCGCCGACACCCTTGATGTCTACGACGAAGTCATCGGTTGCGGCGAGCATGGGGCCGGGGCGCGTTGCGACCGTGCCGAGGGGGACGCTGGGCCAGCCGTGCAGTCCATAGATGCGAGTCACGGGGTTGCCGATACCGCCGCCAGATTCACCTTTGAGGCAACCGGCATCGCACATCTTCTCGCCGCCGCCGCCATCTTCTTCGGCGGGTTGGAAGATGAGGGTGACGGGGTTAGGGCGGGCTTCGAGTTTGGCGAGGACCGCGGCCGCGCCGAGGAGGATTGTGGTGTGTCCGTCGTGGCCGCAGGCGTGCATGACGCCGGGGCACTTGGAGGAGTAAGCCTTGCCGGTGGCTTCCTCGATAGGGAGGGCATCCATGTCGGCGCGGAGGGCGACGGCGTGCTTGTTCTTGGTGGTGCCGGGAATGTGGCCGAGGACGCCGTGGGCGCCGGCGATTTTGGACTTTAACTTGATTCCCAGGCGCCCCAGCTCGGTCTGGACGAACTGCGAGGTCCACTCTTCCTGGTTGGAGAGTTCAGGGTGGGTGTGGAGCTCGCGGCGCATCTGGGTGAGGCGCGGGAGCTCCGCCTTGATCAAGGAACGCAGGTGATCGGTGGGCATGGAGGAAGGGTAGGGGGCGGGCCCGGCGGCCGTGAAACCGCCGGCATCCTTCTCCAAGTTACCATGGTGCCATGCGATACCAAATGCGAGAGAGGCTGCTTTCGTTGGGGGATGACTATGTGATCCGGGATGAGTCCGGGAATGAGAAGTTCTACGTGGATGGCAAGGTGTTCGCGATCGGGGACAAGCTGTCATTCCAGGACATGCAGGGGAACGAGCTGGCGCGGATTCGGCAGCGGATCATCGCGTTGGGCAAGACGTACAACATCGAGAAGGATGGCCATACGACCGTCATCCACAAGCACCTGTTCACGTTTCTGAGCTGCAAGTTCTCGGTGGATGTGCCGGGTCCCAATGACTTGGAGGCCAAGGGGAACCTGATCGACATGGAGTACGCGTTCGTTGACACGCGTGGCCACCGCGTGGCGGAGGTGTCGAAGCGGTGGTTCAGGTTGTCGGATACGTACGGTGTTGAAATAGCAACAGGCCAGGATGACGTGTTGATCCTGGCCTGCGCGGTGGTGATTGATCTGTGTTGTCACGCGGACAAGAAGCACCGGTAGAAGAGCGAGGCGGCCACAGATGTCCCAGATGCGCCCAGATGGAAGGGGTCAGGTCCTTCGTCTTGAGTCTACCTGGGACACCTGTGGCCTCCTGCCCTCTCTTTACCTCTTTGTTTTGGTAGCGGCCTTGGCGAGTTCGATGGCTTTGTCGAGGGCCTCGTTGGACGTTGTCTTGACGTCGGGCTCTACACCCGTTCCTTCCCAGTTGGTCTTGGTGATGGGGTTCTGGGCCCGCATGAAGGGGACGCGGACGATGAAGCGTTCGTTCACACGGTCGCCGCGGACGGGGTGGGCTCCGCCGCCGGTGGTTTCTCCAACGAGCGTGGCGCGTTTGAGGTTCTTGAGGTTGTAGGAGAACTCTTCAGCGCCAGAGAATGTGCGAGAACTGGTCAGGACGAACACCGGCACATTCGCCTTGGGGCGTGCACCCGGCACTTCCGGGAGCGTCCAGAACTCTTCGACGATCTTGCCGTCGCGGTCCACCATGTCGTTCAGGTGCGTCTTGGACTCGAAAAGGTAAGACGTGATGTACCGGATCATTTCGGGGCTGCCGCCACCGTTGGAGCGGACGTCGAAGATGATGGAGTCGCAGTTGGACAGGAAGTTCATGGCCGCGGAGGCGGTTTTGTTGGCCTCGGCATCTTCGACGAAGGCGTCAAAGCGGAGGTAACCGATGTTGCCGGGGAGGACCTCAACTTTTTTGAAGGCGTAGTTCTCGCGTCGCATCTCGTCGCGGCCGGGCATCATCGCTTCGTGGCTGGCGGACTTGTCTTCGGGGGCGACGCGGATGCCCAGGTGCTTGTCGTGGGTGATCTCGCGGCAGTCGTCCGTGAGCTGCTTGGCGAGGGCGGATTCGTTCTCGATGTCGTTGTAGTCGCCGGCCTTGAGCTTGGCGAGGATGGCGTCGGCCATCTTGGCGCCCTTGTCGGGGAAGACGTAGTTTTTGCGGAGAGCATCGGCGACCCCTTTGACGGTCTGGTCGCGCAGTTCGGCGTGGAGGGGGTGGGACTGACCACCTTCGGAACTGGCCTGGATCTCGATGCCGTCGAGCTTGCCGGGCTCGGAGGAGGACATGTTGAAGGTCATCTCGAGGGAGTGGCCGTTGGAGGTAGTGGCTTCGACGATGACGGTGTTCACGGCGGAAACATCGGTGACCTTGACCTTGCCCCAGTCTTCCTGAAGGCCTTTGACACGGGTGATGCGTTCATCGATGGGGATGCCGCTGAGGCGCGACTTTGAGGCCCAGGTAGACTCGAAGGCTTTGACCCGCTCAGGCGTCGGGTCGTTGATCATGGTGATGAAGTCTTTGGCGCACTTACCGGCGGGGGTGCTGGGGAAGGTGGGTTCGGCGGCGGAGGACTCGATCGAGGCGAGGCGGACGGGGCGGGCGCTGGCGGGGGCCGCGGCCAGGCCGGCGATCAGGGCAAGAGCGAGAATACGTGTGGCGGTGGACATGGGGAACTCCGTATAGTGCGAATCGTACTATATCTGGGAGATGCGCGTCGCGGGTTTCACCCGTCCGGGTAGGATGAGAAAAATCGTGGAGCTGGTCATGGCAGGTCGGAAACAGGGGAAGAAGCGGGCCGAGAAGTCGAGCGAGCTCGAAGGGTTCGTGCTCGGTTTGGTATGGCGGCACGGGCCGTGCAGCCCGTATGAGCTGCGGCGGCAAATGCAGCGGTCACCCTCCAGCCAGTGGAGCGCGAGCGCCGGGGCGATATATCCGCTCATTCAGCGGCTGGAGAAGTCGGGGCTGTTGCGGTCCAAGGCCAAGAGCAACGGCAAGCGTGAGCGGCGGGAATATGAGGTAACGGAGAAGGGGATCAAGGCGCTGCGGGTGTGGGTGGGGCCGCCGCTGGCGGATGAGGCGGTGACGGTGGCGCACGACCCGCTGCGGTCGCGGGCGCGTTTTTTGGAGGTGCTGCCCAAGGGGGAGCGGGTGAAGTGGATCGAGGCCGCGCGGCGGGCGTTGGATGAAGTTGAAAAGCGGGTGAGGGGGTGGGAGGCGGAGTTTGGAAAGGAAGAGCCCGGCGCGGCGATGATGACGCTGAGCGGAGAGCTGGATGTGAAGTCGCGGCGGGAGTGGTTGGAGGCGGGGGGGGAGAGGGTGGGTTAGGGGAGTTTCCAGGCCGCGCCGCATTCGGGGCAGGTGGTGCAGTGGTCGACGCGCTGTGCGCCCGCGTTCGTGCTGGAGTGAGTCCGGCTCTGGCAGTCGTATCGACGCCGCGGACCAGAGTTCAAACCTCCGGCCGCGGTGGTCGGTGATGGGGATGTTGGAGTCGAACACGGACGAAGGGTACCACTCGGATCACCACGATTAGCGTTGCATCGCCCACACCACGATGCCGAAGGCCAGCGAAGCGGCCAAGGTTGAAGCGACGCTCGCGGCGATTCCGAGCGTCCGCGTCCGGGTCGCATCGTGCATGAGCTGCGTGCTCAGGTCGGTGCGCTGAAACAAAGACGCCGACGCAATGAACGCCGGGATCGCTAAGAGAAGGGCATAAAGCTGGCACATAAGGGTGACGGCGATGGAGTGGCCAATGGCGCCCAAGTCGCGCGTGGCCAGAAACGCGAAGCACCCGGAGAAGCCGACCGTGACGCCCAGGGCACCCATCATGAGTGAGATGCCCCCGGCCAGACGGAAGGCCGCGGCCGCTTCAGCGTTGGCCACCGAATCGGAAGTCGGAGTCAAGACGCAGTGGAATGCTCTGACAACGGAGCCGGGCCCAATGGCCGCGATCAGGAGGAGCGGAGTGCAGACCCAGACGATGATCGCGGAGAACGGGGACCACCAGAACTGAATTGAGCCGTTGGAGATCGTTGCAAAGACAAAGGCGAGCGCAACGATCGCGGCGGCGAGCGCAGCAACGCGGGCACGACCGGAAGGTCGTGTCGGAATCGTCGCGAAAGCGCGGAGCCGGAACTCGGTCCCGCATTCCGGACACATGCTCTTTGCGGTCGCGGAGAGATCGTACTGACACTTCGGGCAGGTTGGTCCGGTGGTCATGCAAGTGCTCCGATCAACCCAACGTTTATCGGCTGGACCCGGTCGGAGCGTTTCTTGGTCGCTCAGTTCGAGCGATTTCTGGCGACAAATCGTGTTGACTATGAAGGCGGGGATGCCGATACTGCCTGCGTCATGCAGCATTTCCGCTTCACCAGTTCAAGCAGCTCTACCGGCCCGGCCGGCGAGAGTTGTCTTGCGCTCGCGTGAAGTGATCGCTAAGAGATAACTGTTCGCCGGTCGGCCAAAGGGTCGGCCGGCTTGTGTTTTTGGGACACGCCGGTTGCCCTCTACGGAAGGTAACCCGGTGGTCGGCGCCGGCCCTGTCTCGAAAACAGGTGGCACCCGCAAGGGTGTGGGGTTCGAGTCCTCTGCCTTCCGCTTTGAGTTTGTTGATGACGCCGAAACGGTGCGCGGCCAGTGCGCGCCGGCCGCGGCGGGAAACAAGGATGGTCAAGCCGGGAGGTCCGGCCGGCGGTTGCTAACCGTCAGGCGCCCCGAAAGGGGCGTGGGGTTCGAGTCCTCGGCCATCCGCTTTCTAGACGCCTTTTTTGTTCAGGCGCCCCGCAAGACCAGGATCGGGGTGATAAATCGTCTTTTTCCCCCGTTTGGTTCGCGTCATCAGGCGGCGGCGGACGAGACTATCAAGATCGGCTCGTGCGGTATTGATCGCAATGCCGTTAGAGTTCATGTGCGATGTGATGGTGTACTCAGCGGTTGGGTGCCGGAGCGCGTGTTCTAGCAGGAGCCGCTGCCGCAGATTGAGGTCGCGCGAAACGCGAAGCAATCGTTCGCTCTGGCGAACCTTGTCTTCTTCGGTTCGAAGATGTTGCGCGAGGCGGTCAAGGGCTTGCTCAATCACGTCAAGCTTGTACAAAATGAAGTAGGTGAGATCTCCGTCGTCCTGCTCGGTGTCCAAATAGGCCTGCGGATAGCGGGCGAATCCCTTTCGGATGATCTCGGACACCGCGAGGTACTCGAAAATTGAGTACCCGTTCCGCAGGGCATGCCAATAAAACACTGCTCGGGCCGTGCGGCCATTGCCATCCACGAAAGGATGGTCGTACCCGATCATGAAGTGGAGGATGCAAGCCTTCGTGATCGGGTGCAGGAACTCTTCACCGGTGTGTGAGCGATTGGCAAATGCACAAAGGGCATTCAGGCGCTCGGGGAGTGTTTCTGCCGGAGGCGGGACATACATGACAGACCCATCGCGAGAATCCTCGACTCGGACGGATTCGTCGGCTCGACGAAGGCGTCCAGCCGCCGTCGGATCTTCAAGCGTCTGATCTGTAAGAATGCTCTGGAGTTCAAAGAGCATTTCAACGGATAGGTCCTTGTCAACTAGGTTTTTGATGTGTTGCATCGCGACGTAGTTGTTTACGACCATGCGCTCGCCGGCGCTGGTGGGCCGGCGCCCGGATCGGAGCAGGTCGAGAGCTTCCTTGCGTGTTGTCGCTGCACCCTCGATCATGGAGCTTTCCGCAGCCTCATCCATCAAGGTCCTGATTGAGAGCTTGCGGCGAGACGCCTCGTCGGCAAGTGCCCCGTGCTGAGATTCGATGATCGCGGGGCCGCCTCCGCCTGTCGCGCGGTCGATTCGGTGCAAGGGCTCAAGGAGTTGCGGGCCGAAACAGTATCCAAACGGCCGGCCCTCTTGGCGCTGAAGGCCGTTGAAGTAGCGAAAGTTGATTTGTCGGTTGTACTTGATCGCTTTCCACGCGCTTTCAGGGTCAACGCGCAGTTCAAGAGCGACGTGCTTGAGTTTGCGCCATGGCCTGTATTCCGAAGCGAGTTTGTGAATGCGAGGATCGGTGGTGAGGGGAATCCACTCGTCCAGCTTTCCGCCTGGGAAGAGCGTCGCAAACGTGGTTGGGGGGGGGTCTTGGCGCACTCGTCAGCTATTGTCAAAAAGCCGATAATTGACAAATAGTACCCGGTCCGCGCCAAATGTCAATTTCGTCAAAATTGACAATGATTGACATTTGCACAAATGAGGCGGAAACTGATCCCAATCCCCGCCTGCTCACCCATTCACATTCATCACAACCTTGATCCCATCCCCCGAAATCATCGTCTTGAATGCCTTCTGGAAGTCCTCCAGCGGGAACTCATGCGTGATGATCTCATCCAGCTCCAGGCGTCCGGAGAGCAGCAGTTCTTCCATCTGATACCACGTCTCAAACATCTTGCGGCCGTTAATCCCCAATACCGTCGCTCCCTTGAACACCACGTGCTCGGTGATGTTCCAGGTGATGGGCTTGGAGGGGATTCCCAGGATGGCCGCGGTGCCGCCGTTGCGGAGGCATCGGAAACCTTGGTCGAAGGCAGATGCGGCACCGGACATTTCGAGGAGAACATCGACACCCTCGCCGCGGGTGGCCTTTTTGATCTCGCTGATGAAGCCATCACCCTTGCGGACGTCGAAGGCTTCGATCGCCCCCAGCTTCCGCGCCAACTCCAGCCGCGGCGGATTGATGTCCGTCGCGAAGATGCGAGATGCGCCGGCGGCCTTGGCCACCGTAACCGCCATGAGCCCGATGATCCCTGTCCCCGAAATCAAAACGCTCTTGGCCGACACATCCGCCGCCATCACGGTGTGCACCGCGTTGCCCAAGGGATCCAAAACGGCCGCGACCTTGTCCGGGATCGACGGATGCACCGGCCACACGTTCTCCTCCGGCACGCACACGTAATCCGCGAAGCAGCCGTCGCGGTCGATCCCGATGATCTTGGTGTCACTGGCGATATGGGCATTGCCCGTCCGCGAGTTGAAGTCCATCCATGCGGTGATGTGGCCTTCGGCGGACACCCGCAGCCCTGGCTTGTACTTGGTCACGGCCGACCCCACCGCCTCGATCGTCCCCACAAACTCGTGGCCCGTGACGATCCCCACCGGGATGCGGCCCGCGGCCCACTGGTCCCATTCCCAAATGTGGCGGTCCGTGCCGCAGATCCCCACCTTCTTTACCTTAATAAGGACATCCCGCGGCCCCGGTGTCGGCTTGGGCCGATCCGGAACGAACTGAAGCTCGCTTCCGGCGTGGTGCTTGATGAGCGCCTTCATGGTGTTCTTGGAGGTGGAAGCAACGGATGGGGAGGGGCGAGAGCTGATGGTGGCCATATCCCAATCATGGGGCGTGTAACCGCGCAGATCAAACGAAAGGGCTGCGTTCCCGGCATTGGGAGGGCGAATTTCGAGCGCCTAGAGAAGGTATGGGAATACCCATTGGACCGATGTTCGTAGACTTACCCAGCCATGAGCACCCTTCAGTCCAATACGGCGTTCTTCTTCCTGGCCGCGACGGCCAGTGGCGGCAAGACGCTCGGTGTCCGTCAGGCAGCCAGCCCCCGGGCTCTGGCCGATGTGCTGCGTAAAGAAAGGTTGCTCCTCCTCCGGTCCTACAGGCTCCCCACGTGGGCCTCGTCCGAGAAGAAGCTCAAGCTCAAAGATAAGGCCGCCCTGAACGAGCAACTCGCCCAACTGCTCTCCCGCGGCGTCCCCTTGGTAGAAGCCCTCGAAGTCACCGGCACCGCGGTGGGGGGCTCGGCCAAGCCGGTCATAGAGAAGATGCGAGAACTCGTCGCGGCCGGGGCCGGGTTCGGCGACGCCTGCCAGCGCGTGGGCGTGTTCGACAAGGTCACCATCGCCGTCTATCGCGCTGCCGAACGCACCGGCGACCTGGCCGGCGCTGCCAAGCAGCTCGCCATCACCGCCCGCCGCCAGCTCGCTGTCTCGGGCAAGGCCGCCACGCTCATGATCTATCCGGCGATCGTGATGTCCGTGGCCGTAGTCGTAACGACTCTGATGCTCACGGTCATCGTCCCCCGCATCGCCAAGGCCATGGAGAGCCTCAACGCCAAGCTCCCGTGGTTCACTAAGTTCATCATGGGCCTAGGCATCTGGATGCGGGATCATGCGCTCTGGCTGCTCGGAGCGTTGGCGATCGTGGCCATTCTGGGGATCGTGTCGCGGAAGCGGGTGCTGGCCGCGATCGCCCAGTTCTCAAGAAAGATGCCCCTGCTTCGCGAGGTAGTGTTGGCCCAGGAGTCCGCCCGATTCTTCAGCGTCATGGCCGCGATGACGCGTTCGGGTGTGCCGCTGTCCGACGCCTTGGGAGTTGCTAACGAAGCCGTCGGGCACCCTCTCCTGAAAAGACAGTTCGTCACCCTCCGCACCAAGCTCATCGAAGGCGGCGTGCTGCGTGTGCTCATCGAAGCCGTCACCGCGCTTCCACTTGCCACGCGTCGCCTGCTCATCGCGGCCGAACGCGCCGGCGACATGGAGCAGGTCTTCGACTC
The DNA here is from genome assembly GCA_044222485.1 of Phycisphaerales bacterium. Taxonomy (GTDB): domain Bacteria; phylum Planctomycetota; class Phycisphaerae; order Phycisphaerales; family UBA1924; genus JAHBXE01. The sequence goes on from JBGAND010000001.1 coordinate 321,913, forward strand.
TCTCGCCAAAGACATGGCCGACGAGACCGATCGCAGAGCGACGCGTCTACTCGCGGCCCTTGAACCACTGTTAATTGTCGGAATGTTCATCCTCATCGGCGGAATCCTGGTCTCGATCATGGTCCCGCTGATGACGATGGCGAGCCAGCAGATTTAGGAGTATGCAGATGCTTTCACGTGGAGTTCGACGGAGCGTTCGGCGGGCCTTCTCGCTGCTTGAAGTCATGCTGGTCCTGGCGATCATCGCGATCATGACCGCGGCCGTGGCCTACAACCTGATCGGCGCCAGCGAACGCGCCAAGATCAGCGCCACCAAGGGCATGCTTGGCACGATCCAGAACGCCATCAAGTCCTACCAGATCGACAAGAGCGCGATCCCGGGCGCGCTGCCGCTGCTTCAACAGGGCGGCAAGATGTCGTACCTGGATGCGGAAAAGAAACTCGTCGATGCCTGGGGTCGCGAGTTCCTCTTCAGCACGCAGCCCGCCAATGGGCACGACTACCAGCTCTACAGCAAGGGCCCGGACGGGATCTTCCCTTCGGCGGATGACATCGATGTGTGGAAGCTGGAAGTGAAGCAGTGATGCACGCCCGCCCCAACTCTCGCCGCGGAATGACCTTCCTCGAGGTCGTCGTCGCCACAGCGATGTTCGGGGTCGTGGCCGCGGCCATCGTGGGCGTGTTCAGCTTCACCGTCGGAACCCAGCTCCGCGAGCAGCGCAATCTCGCCTGCGCCGAAGTCGCCAACCGCCTGGTCCTTGCCTACTTGGATGACAAAACCAAAATGCCCGACCCCCACAAGACGGTGGAGTACGGGCCCACCGACACGCCCATGAAGTTCCGCTGGGAATACCGCGAAGATCCCGTCAGCATCGTCGAAGCCAACCGCGATGCCCGCGACAAGACTCGCGAGCCCTCACCCCTGCGGGCCGACCGCTTCCGCCAAGTCTCCATACATGTGTGGCTCAGCGATGAGTCGGGCGGCAATGTTGTGCCCACCGAGGGCACGCCGCAGTTCACTCTCACGCGGATGTTCGACCCGCTCTACCCGCGCAACCCGGACTCGTTCATGGCCACCATGATGAGCCCCGCGGGCCGGACTCAGTTCTTCGATGTGATGCAGGGCAAGTACACCGATGGCGGTACCGCCCCCAAGATCCAGAAGGGCTCCCGCCCGACCATCGGATCATCGGGCAACGGTCGCGTCGGCCCCTCAGACGCCTTCGGTCACGGCCGCAGGGGCGGGCGGACGGGGGGGCGCAACTAATGAACCGCCGCGGCTTCACACTCATCGAAACCGTCCTGGCAGCCTCACTGGGCGCGCTCCTGGTGCTCATGGTCGTGTCGATGTTCGTGTTCATGGACCGCTCTGAGGGGGCCCAGGTCCGCCGCGTCGAGCAAACCGAATCTCTTTCCCGCATCCACAAGGTCATGGAGCGTGTGTTCTCCGCCGTCGTTGTGGCAGACCAGAACGCGGCCTCGCAGTTGCAAAGCGGGGCCACCGACACATCCAAGGATGGCAAGAGAAAGCCCAAGCGCGAGCCCGCGCGGCTTCTGCTCGCGGCCGACACCTCGCACGTGCTGGCCCAGCAGATGCGTAAGTTCCACACCGGCAGCGGCGCGGTGCAACGCCTCGAAGTCGTGGTAGACCGGCTGCCGGTTCCCCGCAACTTCGCCCGCGGCCTCACCGGCGATGTCGGCACCAGCCTGCAAGCCAATCAGACCGGGAATCAGGAAGCCATCTCCGGCCCCATCCGCGGCGTCTTCGAACTCCGCCCTGATGCGGCAACCCTTCGCGTCGATGGCCAGGCCGCGCCCCAGCGAGAGGATGATCGCGTCGGCTGGACGCTCTGGTGGCGGGCACTACGGTTCGATGAGGAAGGCCCCGACCCCACCGAGATCGACCCGACTGAAGATCCCACCGCGGTGCCGATTGCCTCCGGCTTGGCCGCGTGCAACTGGAAGGCGTTCGTCAAACGCGAACGCCAGGACACGATCTCGGTTGTCTCCTATCTCGACCTGCCCGCGTACATGGAGATGGAAGTCAAAACGCTCGGCGGTTATTACGCCAACTGGATGTTTGAGATGCAGTGGACCGTCGCCCAGGAAGATGCGGGCGATGCCGCCCGAATCCTCAGAGAGTTCGCGGCCGGCCGCCTTAAGGCCGACGCCACGAACCCCGGCGGTACCCCCGGCACGGCACCCGCGGGCACCACAACCACCAACGTCAACGGCACGCAGATTCAACTGGACGCCAATGGGAACGTCAGGGTGATCGGACGATGAACCGGCCAACGGCAACATTCCACCGCGGCTTTGCGATGCCCATGGTCATCATCCTGGCCCTGGTCGCGGGGATCCTCGCCACCGTGGTGCTCGAACGCCAGGCGGCCCAGCGACAGACGTACTCGCGCCAGCTCAACGGCTACGCCGATACCCACTTTGAGCGCGGCGTCCGCGAGGTCGTCGGGCAGTGGACCGACTCACTCATCGGCCAACCCATCGACAAGCTCCTCGGGTCCGACGGTCACGCGATGGACATCGAACGCCCCGACGGCAGCATGGTCGCCATCTACCTGTTCGATGGCCAGGGCTCCGTGCTTACGGAACTCGCGGGCTTGTCCGAGTCCGACGCCGTGGATGCCCTGGGCATCCTGCAAGAGCTCGAGTCCCGCGGCAAGGCGGACGCGGGTTGGGTGCGTCCCGTCGGGCCGGTTCGCGTCTGCGTTTCTTCCGCGCCCGGAGAGGTCCTGGATGCGGTGTTCTCGTACGCCAAGAGGGGAAAGCAGGCTCGTCGCTCCGTTCAGGGCCTGCTTGATGCCCGCAAGAAGGGCGAAGTCACGGAGGCCGACCTGAACACCGCGATTGAAAGCGCCGACCTGTCTCCCGAACAGAAAAACACCGTCCGCCGCCTGCTGGTTCTCAAGCCCGAGCTCTGGAACATGGTTGTGGATGTCTATCAGCCCGGAACGGCGGGTCCCGCGGCCCGTTACGGCGGCCGATTCCTGCTTTCCAGCTTTGGGGCCGGGTCCGCCGGCTCCAGCCCGGCAGGCCGGACCACCAGCATGGTCTCCCTGGGTAAGTTTCTATGGTGGCAGCCCATGCCGATTAACGATGAAGGTCCGAACTAGACTTATGGTGCAGGCGGCGAGCGCCTCCGGCTCGCACGCAAAGGAGTAGTTGCCATGGCACTCGCAGGAATTCACAGCACGGATGCCAAGCGGTTCGTCCGGATCGCGCAGTTCGCGGGCGTCGGCCTGGGCGTGTTGGCCGCGGCGTTGTGGGTGATGGATGTGCCGGGCCTGTCCCAGAACCTCCCCGCCAAGCCGCAGGCCCGTGCGGATCTAGGTGGTGAAGCACCCGCCGCAACGATGTTGCAGGTCGCCCGGATCGAGCCGGACAGCGCTCCGGGGATTCAGGAGAGGTTGGACATGGCGGTGAATCGTCCGCCGCCACCCAAGCCCGACCCCAAAGAGGGAATCGAAACCCCGCCGACACCCGCCCCGGCCGGGGGACCGGCGTGGCGGTACCTGGGCGCGATCCGCGAATCTACGCGAATGCTCGCCCTGGTCTCCATCGACGGAGCACAAAAGTTCGTTTCGGTCGGTTCCAAGATCACCCAGAAAACCCCCGCGGCCGAAGGGCGCCCCGAGAGCACGCACTATCAGGCCACGGTCAAGGATGTTCAGGCCGACTACATCGAGATCGAGGAGAACGGTGGGAAGCTCCGCCGTATCGATCTTGACGCCCGCACGGCGAAGGTTTCCTGGGTGAAGAACATGTCCGTGGCATCCGCCGGGACCGCCATGCCCAACGCGATGTCCGCCGAAACCCGGCAGCGGCTGCAGGCTCAAGGGATTGATCCAATGGCGGCGGAGCGAGCCCGGCTTGCTGCCGCGTCGGCTGTTGGCGCCGGGCGCAATCGAGCATCGCCCAACACTCCGGGCAGTATCAACCCGACAGCGCCGATCACGACCGTCGTCGGTGGCGGTTTGGCGCAACCCAAGGGCACGCCGGCGTCGGATGATGTCACCGCCTCCCGGGCAAAGGCCGCCAACGATGCGGCCACGATCCAGAAGCACCGGACCGATGCGGAGACGCAGAATTGAACGGACGCGTCTGCTTTCTCTCCCGCGCCGGCGATGGGCTGGCCGGTGTGCGGCTCGTCGGAACCCGGTCAGATGAGGTGTGGGACGCTCGCCCCTCGGAGGGTGCGGATGTTCTTTCAGTGCAGGCCGATGCCCGAAGCGCTGCGGCATGGATCTCTGAACGCGCCACGACGGGTGGCGTCGGTCTTCTCTGTGTCGATGTGGACGGCAGCAACTGCCGCTGGCTCAGCTCGGCAACGGCCGACCCCGTCTTGGTGGCCGCGGCCCTGGATCGCGGAGATGGCACCAGTTCCGGCTCCGGTGGCGCGGGCATCTGGGCGGATCAGAACCCCTCGATGGCGAGCATTCAGGCCCTTGTGGGATCCGGCTCCGCTGTCAAGCGTGCCCGAACCAAGGGACCTCAAGCGCTCGAAGAACGTCGACTCCCAGTCCTGGCGGTTCCGGACACCTTAGCACGCCTCGTCATCGACGAGCTCGATGACCGCGGCATCGCCGTTGAGCACGCCGCCTCCTTGTGGCACGCGATCGGCCTGGCCTGGGATCCTGCCAGCCCGGTGCTTTCCACGGTGCGATCCTCGGGCGATGTCGTGGAAGGGGCCGCACCCGTCTCGGCCGTTGTGCTGGCCGACCCGGTTGGTGGAGGCGGCCGTTTGCTGTGGGCCTGGTCGCGGGCGGGTGAACTCCTGGCGGGCGGTGTGCTGCTCGCGGGGTCATCGAGCGAGGGCGTGTTGAAGCTTGGTCGATCCGATGTGGGTCGTCTGGCCGCGGATTGGCTTGGCTGGTCGATGCAGCTTGGCGTGTCCCCGTCGCGGATCGTGTGCGTCGCGCCGCCCATGGGGTCGGGCACGGATGACGACATGAAGCCCGCCCAACTGGGCGCGGCCATCGGAAAGTCCTGGTCCGGAGCCATGGTGGACATGGCCGTGCACGAAGACCCCATCGGCGCAACCCTGTCGCGCCTGGCCACCTCAGAATCCGCGCTGGCCGCCAACGATGCCCGGTCCAGCCTTCTCACGCTCAGCCGCCGACCCGGTCGCATCCACCGGTCCATGTACCTGTGGATATCGCTGGCCATGGCCGCGGCCGGTGCGGGCTTGCTGGGCGTCGGCGTCCGCGCCTGGAGCGGAGCGGGCAAGGCCGGCATAGAGCGGGACGTCATCGTGGCCAAAATCAGGAAGCAGGTCCTGGATGTCGCCCCGCCGCCAGCCGGCGACACACTCATGCTGGCGATGGCCTCGGACAATCCCAGATCGTATCTGGAGTCCCAGATTGAGCTGAAAAGGAAAATCAACGCACCGGACACCGGGCTCCCTCCGGCACGCCCGATCCTGGCCGAACTTGAGTCGCTCTCGTTCGTGCTTGGGACTAACGAGATCGAGATCGATGAAATCCAGATCAACGAATCGCTGCAGGATGTCCAGGTCTGGGTCGCGGACACCAAGGTGGCCGAGGCCCTGAAAGACAGCTTGGACCATGTCGCCAACGACTACTGCGACTGGACGCTGAACCTCTCTCCCGGGGGTCGGACCAGGAACAACATGCAGTTCGCTCGGCTCTCAGGGACTTGGAAGCAGAAGACGCCGGTTGGTGGCAGCGCGGCGGGCGGGGGTGGGAAGCCATGAGCCGCATGGGACGCGTCAAGCTGGGTGAGGATGCGCGGTTTGATCTGTCGCTGGGTGCCGCGGCCCGCGAAAGGCGGAACCGTCCCTTCGCCATGGTCGCCCTGGCCGGCATCTTCGTGATCGCCACGTTCGTGTTCGCCCTCTACGCGGTGAGCGCACGCGCGGCATCCAGGCTCGCGCTGGTCAGGGCCCAGGCCGATGAATCGCAGACCGGCGCTCTGCTCGAACGCTGGACCACGCTGGTCCGTGCCGAGGCGGAGTCTCCCAGCGGCCGCATCGGCCAGCCCGGTGAGTTCAAGATCAGCAAGATGGAAGACCTGGCGACGCGGGCAATGATGAAGACCAAGCCCAACGCGCCGCGGACCACCGACGACAAGACACGCCCGGGCGTGGTGGTCAGCCGGTACTTCTACCTCGAGGTCCGGGACGAGAAATTGGGGAGCATGCTGGAATGGGTGCGCCTGGCCTGCGCCGAAATCGCGGGCCTTGAGGTGGAGGGCATCACCCTGCACCCAGAGCCCGCCGGCTGGAGGATGGATGTGACTTTCCGCAGATGGGAGCGAGCCGGAACATGATCAGTTCAAGAGAAATCGTGACAACGCTGGCCGGCTTGGCTCTGTGTGCCGGCTTGGGCGCAGCGCTGAATGGATGCGGCCGGTCCAACTCGCCGTCAACCGTGACGATTCAGGACACCGGCCCCGCCGAGTTCCAGGAAGCGGTCCGATTGGCCGAGGAGGGCCAGCGGGCTCAGAAGGCGGGCAAACCCGATCAGGCGATCAAGCTCTATCAGGAGAGTCTCAGCCACTCTCAGGATCTCTACGCGGTGTGGAACAACTTGGGACTCCTGTTGACCGAGAAGGGTGACCGCATGCAGGCGGTGACCATGTTCAACCGTGCCGCGGATCTGGAGCCCGAGAAGCCCGAGCCCTACTACAACGCCGGTCTGATCTACATGGACAACGCCCAGCCGGACAAGGCGATGGAGTACTTCAAAAAGTCCCTGGCCCGTCAGCCGCGTTACTTGGAGTCACTCCGCGGCGTCGCTCGCGTCGGCCGCATTCTCGTTCTGGCCGACAAAGAATCGCTCGAGTGGATGAAAACGGCGTTGATGATCGAGAAAGATCCCGTGTGGCGCCGCATCTTCGAGGAAGAGAAGTACCGGATCGACGGCACGCTGCAATCCGAGGGCCGTGCCGGCAAGTTCTAGTGCGAAGTCGATTCAAGCGTAACGTCCGCAACGGCCAACCGGGTCGCTGCTCCCTGGATGTCCGATTCGCGTTGGGGTGCTCGGCGAGTTCAGGCACCGCGATGGGGTTAATTCTGCTCTAGCGACCCTCAGAATTGACGGAAACTCGCGTAGAGCGTCTCCCAACTAGGAGAGACCCGGAGAGTTCCCTTGATTCGCCTGGCTTGGGGCAACTACCTGTCACCCGTCGCAGCGCGTCGCGAAACGCGCGTGGCTTCATTGGTAGAAACCGTTTACGGCCCGGGGATGAAGCTGCCGAGGCACAGCCACGAGGCGCCCTACCTGGTATTGATGGTCGGAGGTGTTCTGCGCGAAAGGGAACGGGGCCGCGTGCACGACATGGGGTGCGGGTCGGTGGTGTTTAACGAAGCGGGTGAGGGGCACGAGAACGAACTGCTTTCGGCGCGGGGCTGCTGCCTGAACGTCGAGATGCGTCCGGCGTTTATGGAGCGGATGGAGGAGGCCGGACTGCTCCCACGCGAAAGTGTCATGTACGCGCACGCGGGCGCGGCCGTGTCGGCCGTTGGGCGCCTCTACGCATCCGTGATCGACCCGGGCCCGGAACTCGAAGTAGAAGAAGCCCTCATCCAGGTGCTCGGAGAACTGTCGCGAAGCCAAAGCACCCGCGGTGCCAAGTGGGTAGGTAAGGTCGTCGAACTTATCCGTGACCGATTCCCCGAGCGCCCCACACTGCCCGAACTCGCCGCCCAAGCCGGCGTGCAGGAAGTACACCTGTGCCGCGGATTCAGGCAAGCCATGGGGTGCACGATCGGCGAGTACGTCCGCAAGCTGCGGGCGGAGCGTGCCATGGAGTTGGTCGTCCAGGGGCACCCGCTCGCAGACACGGCCCTGGGCGCAGGCTTCGCCGATCAATCGCACATGACGCGAGTCTTCGGCGAGGAGTTCGGCAGAACTCCGGGCAGAGTCCGGCAAGCGGCGCGCACAATCCATTCAAGACACTGAACCCCAAACTCGGTCTAATGACCGGCGACCCATAGGACCGTGGGTCCGATCGCAACCTAGGGAGACAACTCATGAGAATTCGCAAAAGGATCGGGCGCTGGGCGGCATTGGTGGTGTGTGCGGGCGGGTGCAGCGCGGCGTGGGCCCAGCCGTGGGTCGACGATGAGGCGGCGCGAAAGCTGCTGCGCGCAGAGAAGTACGGAGAGGCCGCGGACCGCTTCAAGAAGCTGGTGGATGCCAATCGGTTTGATGGGGAGGCGTGGAGCCAGTACGGGTATTGCCTGCACGCGGAAAGGAAGTATGACGAGGCGTTGAAGGCGTATGCCCGGGCGATAGAGCTGGGGGTGAATCGGCCGGGGAACCTGTACAACTCGGCGTGCGCGCTCGCGCTGCAGGGGAAGAAGGAGGAGGCGCTGGCGCGGCTGCAGCTTGCGCTGGAGGCTCGGTTTGCGGAGCAGCAGACGCTGGAGACGGATTCGGATATGGACTCGCTGCGCGGGGAGAAGAAGTTTGCGGAGCTGACGGGGATTACCAAGGGTTTGAAGGAGAAGGTGGCGGCGGGTCGGGAGGCGGGTTGGGGTTGGGACCTGGACTTTTATGCGCGGCGGATGAAGCAGATGCACTGGGACCTGTATGGGAAGGTGACCAAGGAGGCGTTTCTCGGGGAGATTGAAAGGCTCAAGAAGGATGCGGCTTCGCTGAGTGATTCGCAGGTGCGCGTGCGGCTGAAGAGGATCACGGCGATGGTGGGGGATGGGCACACTTCATCGCGGCTGAATGCGGAGGGGGACAAGCGGAGGGCGCTGCCGCTGCATCTGTTCGCGTTTGCCGATGGGATGTATGTGATCGGGGCGGACGCATCGCACGCGGAGCTGGCGGGGGCGAAGGTGCTGGAAGTGGGAGGGATGAAGGTGGATGCGGCGATGGCGGCGGTCAAGCCGTACATGAGCGTGGACAACGACATGGGGTATCTCGCAGGCGGGCCGACGATGCTGTGTTCGCCGGCGATGTTGCAGGCGATTGGGGCGGCGAAGGATGAGTCAGGCGTGGAGTTCACGTTGGAGATGGGTGGGAAGACTTCGAAGGTGAAGCTGGAGCCGATTGAGTTCCCGGCGGGCGGGCACGGCGGCATGCTGATGCCGGGATTTACATACCTGCACGATCGCGCGGGTGCGACCAAGCCGCTCTATCTGAAGGATGCGGAGAAGACGTTCCGGATGGAGCACGTGCCGGAGAAGAAGTTGGTGTACTTCTGGTTTGGGGCGGTGCAGGATTCGCCGGAGGCCAAGCTGGGAGAGTTTGCGGAAAAGGTGTTTGACTTCATCGGGAAGAATGATGTCGAGAACCTGGTGATCGACATGCGGTTCAACGGCGGGGGGAATACGGGGCTGATTCGGCCCTTGATCAACGGGCTCATCAAGTGCGAGAAGGTGAACCGGCCGGGGCACTTGTTTGTGATCATCGGGCGGCACACGTTTTCGGCGGCCCAGAACACGGTGAACCTGATGGATAAGCAGACGGCGGCGATTTTTGTCGGGGAGCCGACGGGGTCGCGGCCGGAGTTTGTGGGGGAGAGCACGAACTTTGTGCTGCCGCACAGCAAGACGCGGGTGTTCTGCTCATCGCGGTATTGGCAGTACATGGATTCGACGGATGAGAGGACCTGGGTGCAGCCGGGGGTGGCGGCGGAGATGAGGTTCGCGGATTACGCGGCGGGGAGAGATGCGGCGATGGAGGCGGTTTTGAAGTGGGTGAAGTAGGAGTTTTCACCGCAGAGGCGCAGAGGTCGCTGAGAAGGAAAGAGAAGCAGATACGAAGAGAGCAAGAGAGAAGGAGAAGGGGGGAGAAGATTGGATTTGTTCTGACTCTGCGTTCTCTGCGCCTCTGCGGTGAGTTCTGTAGACTTGGGGGATGGAGTCGGAGTCGGTTACGATTTTGTTGAATGAGGGGAAGACCGCGGCGCAGCGGGTGGAAGCTCTGCTGCCGCTGGTGTACGCGCAGTTGCGGGCGGCGGCTCAGGGGGTGATGAAGGCGGAGCGGGTGGGGCACACGCTTTCGGCTACGGCGCTGGTGCATGAGGCTTATTTGAAGCTGGTGGGGCCGAGGGAAGTCCCTTGGGCCAGTCGGGGGCATTTTTATGCGGCCGCGGCGGAGGCGATGCGGCGGGTGCTTTTGGACCATGCCCGGGCCCGGGTCGCGGGGAAGAGGGGTGGGGAGGGGGCTCGGAAGGCGGCGGTGGAGCTGACCAGTTTGCCCGATCCGGCTTCGGAAACGGAATCTGCGGGATTTCTGATCCTGGATGAGGCGATCTCACGCTTGGAGGGTGTGGACAAGGAGGCCGCGGCCGTGGTTCGGCTCCGCTACTTCGCGGGGTTGAGCGTGGACCAGACAGCGGCGGCCCTTGGAGTGTCGGCTCCGACGGTCAAGCGGTCCTGGGCGTTCGCCCGGGGCTGGTTCAAGGAAGCGATCGAGTCTGGACGGGTGTAGCGCGTGGCTTACCCGGGACGCGATCGGCGGAACCGGGTTTGCGAATGCGGAGCACCCTCATGAAGAATCTCTTTCGGATCGCGGCGTGTCTTGGGCTGGTGGCCGGGCTGACGGGCGGGTTGACGTCGATGTCGGCCGCGCGGCCGGTGATGGCGGCTGAGGTTGATCCGGATTCGGATGCCAAGGCGTTGATGAAGCTGGATGAGGAGTGGTCCAGAGCCGCGGCGACGCGGGATGCGGTGAAGGTTGCTTCGTATTACGCGGAGGATGCGATCGCGTATCCGCCGAATGAGCCGGTGGCCAAAGGCCGCGCGGCCGCGCAGAAGGTGTGGGGCGCGTACCTGGCGGAGCCGAGCTTCTCGATCTCGTGGCGGACACTGGGCGCGGAGGTGAGCGGGGACATGGGGTTCACGACGGGGACGTACGAGGATTCGTACAACGGGCCGGATGGGAAGAAGGTGGAAGAGAAGGGCAAGTTCCTGTGCGTGTGGAAGAAGCAGAAGGATGGGAGCTGGAAGGCGTTCAGAGATATGTGGAACTCGGACGCGAAGTAAGAGTGTGAGTTTCTCGCAAGGCGCGTGACCGTGCGAGTCGTGGGGATGTCGCGTTTGCGAGTCCCGGGGTATCACCTTGAAATGTGGAGATTGGTCATGAAGCGTTTGTCGAAGATCGTTGCGTGTCTGGGGATTATCGTTGGTGTGGGTGTGCTGGGTGCGATGAGCATGCAGCCGGCGGCGACGGCGCCGACGAAGGGCATGCCGTCGATCTTCATCTCGGAGGTTGAGACGAACTCGCCGGAGGATTACGCGAACTGGGTTGCCCAGGGGAACAAGGCGATCTACGACAAGATTCATGTTGAGAACTACACGCGGGTGATGGTGGGACAGGCCGCGGGAGAGGATTCGGGGAAGGTGTTCGCGGTGCAGACGGGCGAGTCGTTCTCGAAGCTGCAGGACAATGGGTCGCTGTTTGAGAACGATCCGGCGATCCAGAAGATTCAGGCCCAGATGGCGCAGGTGCGGAAGCTGGGGAACCGGACGGCGCTGAAGGCGGTTCGCTTTGAGGGTCGGAACCCGACTTCGTACTCGTTCAACACGCGGGCGGTGATCAGCGACGAGGGGGCGTATCTGAAGGCCTTGGATGGTCTGCGGAGCCTTCTGGATTCGCACGGGCTGAAGGAAGTCAAGATCAACTGCTACCGCGTGGTGGCGGGTCGGTCGGACTACACGCACCTGATCTCGCTGAACTGCCCGAGTGGCGAGGTTCGCGCGGCGATGATGGATGGGATCGGCGAGGCGTGGGGTCAGGAATGGATCGCCAGCCAGGCGAAGCTGCGGACGGTGGTGAAGAACGGGATGTTCAAGGAAATCACGAAGTAAACGAGGATCTCCGCTGCTGCCGAGCCGGGACTGCTGCGCGCGGTCCCGGCTGCGGCGGCTTTTGGGGGCGGGTATCTTGGGTGAAACTCAGGCAGGGGAAGGTCAATGGCGGAACAGAAACACGATGAGCTGCGCCGGTTGTTTGAGCTGGCGATCGCGGTCCGGGGTGCGGACCGGGCGGTGCTGCTGGAGCGCGAGTGCCGCGGAGATGCGGTGCTGAGGAAGCGTGTAGAGGGGATGATCGCGGCGGCCGAGGATGAACGGTTTTTGTCGCAGCCGACGGCGGACCTGGTGCCGGAGCCGGCGAGCAGTGCGCAAGTGACGTTGCAGCAGTCACCCAGTCAGGCGGCGCTCTCGCGTGAGGCGCCGGGGGCGCGGATTGGGCCTTACAAGCTCTTGCAGTTGATTGGTGAGGGTGGGTTTGGCTCGGTGTTCATGGCGGAGCAGGAGAAGCCTGTGGCGCGCAAGGTCGCGCTGAAGATCATCAAGCTGGGGATGGACACCAAAGCGGTGATCGCGCGGTTTGAGGCCGAGCGGCAGGCGCTGGCGATGATGGACCACCCCAACATCGCGCGGGTGCTGGATGCAGGGGCGACGGAACTGGGGCGGCCGTACTTCGTGATGGACCTGGTGAAGGGGGAGCCGATTGCGGAGTACTGCGACAAGAACAACTTGAGCATTGCGGCGCGGTTGGAACTGTTTGCGCAGGTGTGCGGCGCGGTGCAGCATGCGCATACGAAGGGGATCATCCACCGGGATATCAAGCCGAGCAACGTGCTGGTTTCTACGCAGGATGGGAAGGCGTCGGCGAAGGTGATCGACTTTGGTATTGCCAAGGCGACCAACTCGAAGCTGACTGAGAAGACGCTGTTTACGGAGCACAAGCAACTGATCGGGACGCCGGAGTACATGAGTCCGGAGCAGGCGGAGGGGTCGATGGATATCGACACCCGTACGGATGTGTATTCGCTGGGGGTGATGCTGTATGAACTGCTCACGGGGAGCACGCCGTTCAGCAGTGGGGAACTGCGGTCGGCGGCGTATCAGGAGATTCAGAGGATCATCCGGGAAGTGGACCCGCCCAAGCCCAGCACGCGGCTGAGCCAGTCATCAGACACGTTGGCGAGTGTGGCGGCCAGGAGGCAGACCGAGCCGCGGAAGCTGGGGATGGTGGTGCGCGGGGAGCTGGACTGGATCGTAATGAAGGCGCTGGAGAAGGATCGGTCGAGGCGGTATGAGACGGCCAATGGGCTGGCGATGGATATTCGGAGGTACCTGGGTGGAGAGGCGGTACAGGCGGCGCCGCCGGGGCGCGGGTATCGGGTGCGGAAGTTTGTGAAGCGGCATCGCGGCGCGGTGGTGGCGGCTTCGCTGGTTGCGGGGGCGCTGGTGCTGGGTGTCGTGGGGACGACGATGGGGCTGGTGAGCGCGAAGCGGCAGCAGCAGGTGGCGATCGCGGCGCGGCAGGGGGAAGAGGAGCAGAAGAAGCTGGCGCAGCAGAGGCTGGCCGAGTCTGAGGCGACGGTGAAGTTTCTGGATGACATGCTGGCGGCCGCGGATCCATCGGCGCAGGGGAAGGATGTCACGGTGAGGAGCGTTCTGGATCGGGCTGCGAAAGACCTGGCGGGGCGGTACACGGATCAGCCGCTGGTGGGGGCGCGGCTCCACGGCACGCTGGCCAAGACGTATCTGGGCCTGGGCGAATACAACCCGGCGGAAGAGCAGGCACGCGAGACGCTCACCGTTTTGCGGCGGGTGCAAGGCGTTGAGCACGTGGAGACGTGTCAGGCGCTCAACGGCCTGGCGGCGATCCTGGTGAAGAAGGCGAATTTCGCCGAGGTGGAGCCGATGCTCACGCAGGCTCTGAAGGATCACGAGCGGCTGTTTGGACGCCGGCATGAGGTGACGGCTCTCACCATCGATTGTTTGGCGCAGCTGTATTCCATGATGGAACGGCGCGAGGAAGCGATCAAGCTGGCCAAGGAGCTCATGGAGATCCGAATGGCCACGCTGGGCGCTGAGCGGATGGAGACGATCAGCGCGATGAACACGCTGGCGACGCTGTACGGCGATACGGAGCAGTTTGACGAGTGTGAGAAGCTCTACGACCGGGCGATCTCAGTCTGTCAGAAGGCGTATGGGGCGGACCATCCTCTCACGCTGGAGATGAGGGGGAACCTGGGCTGGTGCCTGTATCACGACGCCATGACGAACCAGGAGTCGAATCCGGATCGCCACACGGATCGGCTGGCGCGGGCGCGGGTGATTGATGAAGAGGTGCTGGCCGCCAGGACGCGGATTCTGGGCGATGAGCACCCGGAGACGGGGAATGTCCGCAACAACCTGGCGACGGTGTATCGCGAGATGAAGATGTTTGATGAGTCGGACAAGCTTCAGAACAAGGACATCGAGGTCAGTGTCCGCACGCTGGGGGAGAACCACCCGGACACGATTGTCAGCATCGCGAACATGGGTAACTCGCTGCGCAGCCGCAACAGGTTTGCGGAGGCGGTGGTGTATCTGGAGAGGGCCTTGAAGGGTGCGAGGATATCGCATCCCAAGGACTACCAGGGGACGGCGTTTATCCTGGGGTGGTATGGGTCTTCGCTGCGCGGGCTGAAGCGATTTGGCGAGGGTGAGCCAGTGCTGATCGAGGCGCACGGGATCATTTCGCGGACGCTTGGAGAGAAACACGAAATTGCCGGGAGGATGGCGCTGGACCTTCAGCGGTTGTACGAGGACTGGGACAAGGCGGAACCGGGGAAGGGCTATGACGGGAAAGCGGCGGAGTGGAAGGGCAAGAGGGGGGAGAAGAAGTGAAAGCGAGATAGGGAGATTGAGAGATGGGGGGATAGCGGATAGGAGCGGGTCGTGGCGGAACATGGGCACAACGAGTTGCGGCGATTGTTTGATCTGGTGATTGCTGCGCCGGCCGGGGAGCGGGGGGCGATTCTGGAGCGCGAGTGCCGCGGAGATGCGGGGCTGCGGAAGCGGATCCAGGCGATGATCGCGGCGGCGGAGGATGAGGTCTTTTTGTCGGAGGCGACGGCGGACGTGATGCCCTCTGCCGGGAAGCTACCGACGGTGGCGTCGCGGAACTCGGCGGCGCTGCTGGAGGGGCCGGGGACGAGGATCGGGCCGTACAAACTGTTGCAACTCATCGGTGAAGGCGGGTTCGGGTCGGTGTTTATGGCGGAGCAGGAGAGGCCTGTTGCGCGCAAAGTGGCGCTGAAAATCATCAAGCTGGGGATGGATACGCGGGCGGTGATTGCGAGGTTTGAGGCTGAGCGGCAGGCGCTGGCGATGATGGACCACCCGAATATCGCGCGGGTGCTGGATGTGGGGGCGACGGAGACGGGGCGGCCCTTTTTCGTGATGGATCTGGTCAAAGGAGACCCGATCGCGGAGTACTGCGATAAGAACAACCTGAGTATCACGGATCGGTTGGAGTTGTTCAGCCAGGTGTGCAACGCCGTGCAGCACGCGCACACCAAGGGGATCATTCACCGGGATATCAAGCCCTCGAACATCCTGGTGTCTACGCAGGATGGGCGGCCGAGCGCCAAGGTGATCGACTTTGGAATCGCGAAGGCGACGGCGAGCAAGTTGACGGAGAAGACGCTGTTCACCGAGCACAAGGCGCTGATCGGCACGCCGGAGTACATGAGTCCGGAGCAGGCGGAAGGGTCGCTGGATATTGACACGCGGACGGACGTGTATTCGTTGGGGGTGTTGCTGTATGAGTTGCTGACGGGGAGCACGCCGTTTACCAGCGGGGAGTTGCGGTCGGCGGCGTTCGGGGAGATTCAGAGGATTATTCGCGAAGTGGAGCCGCCGCGGCCCAGCACGCGGCTGAGTCAGAACACGGACACATTGGCGAGTGTCGCGGCGCGTCGGAAGACGGATCCAAAGAAGCTGGGGCTGGTGGTCCGCGGGGAGCTGGACTGGATTGTGATGAAGGCTCTGGAGAAGGACCGGGCGCGGCGGTATGAGACGGCCAATGGCTTAGCGTTGGATGTGCGGCGGTACTTGGCGGGTGAGGCTGTTGTGGCCGCGCCGCCGAGCAGGGCGTATCGGGCCCGGAAGTTTGTGCGGCGGAATAGGGGGATTGTGGTGACGGGTTCGGCGGTGGGGGCCGCGCTGCTTGTGGGGCTGGCGGCGTTTGCCTGGCAGGCGAGCATCGCGCGGCAGCAGCGCGACTTGGCGGTTGCTGCGCGGCTTGCGGCGGATGAGCAGAAGATGGCGGCGGACCAGGCCAAAGAGCGGGCGGTGGCGGCGGAGGCGGAGGCCAAGCAGCGGGCGGAGGATGTGCAGAAGGTGGCGGACTTTCAGGCGGCGATGCTGGGGAAGATCGACATGGCGCGGGCGGGGCTGGTGCTGTCGGAGTTGACGCGGGCCAGGCTGGGCGCTGCGCTTGTGAAGTCGGGGGCGGAGGAGGGCGAGCGGGGGCGAGAGAGCGCGGCATTTGAGGGCACGTGGTCCCGGGTTGATGCGATCGATGTGTGCCGCGGCCTGATCGATCGCACGGTGCTGTCGCCGGCGATCGCGGTGATCGATCGGGAGTTCAAGGACCGGCCGGCGCTGAATGCGAAGCTGCGGGATGCGGTGGCGAACCAGTTCTATCAGGTCGGTTTGTATGAGCGTGCGGCGGAACTGGAGGCCGCGGCACTGGCAACGCGTCGCCGGGCGCTGGGAGATGATCATCCGGAGACGCTGGATTCGATGTCGAACCTGGGGCTGATGCAGCTGGATGCGGGGCGTCGGGGCGAAGCGGAGCCGCTGTTCCGCGAGGTGCTGGAGAGGCGTCAGCGTGTTCAGGGGCCGAACGACCCGAGAACACTGTCGGCGATCAACTCGATGGGGAGTTTTCTGAGGGACAAAGGGGATCTGAAGGAAGCGGAGAAGTTTTACCGCGAAGGGTGGGAGAAACGAAAGGCGGTGCTGGGGGAGGATGATCCCGCGACGGTGGAGTCGTTGAGTAACGTGGGGCTGATCGCGTACGACCTGGGGCGATACGAAGAGGCGGAGCGGTTCCACAGAGAGGCGCTGGAGAAGGACCGCAAGAGGCTGGGCGATTCGGACCCCGAAACGCTGGGGACATTGAACAACCTGGCGCTTGCGCTGGCGCATCAGGACAAGCACGCCGAAGCCGAGAGCGCGAACCGTGAGGCGGCCGAGAAACGGCGAAAGGTTCTGGGCGAGGATCATCCCTCCACGCTTGAGTCGCTGGGGAACCTGTCGGTGAACCTGATGACGCAGGAGAAGTGGGCTGAGGCGGAGAAGATCATGCGGGAGGTGTGGGATGTGCGGCGGAGAACACTGGGGCCGGAACATCCGAGCACTCTCACATCGATCAACAACCTCGGGGCGGCCCTGCAGCGGATGAGAAAGTTCACGGAGGCCGAGCCGCTTTTGCAGCAGGCGCTTGCGGGGCGGCGGCGGGTGCTGGGGCCGGACCACCACCACACGCTCATCTCGATGTTCAACGTGGGGTACATCCTGGCGAACCTGCAGCGCACGGAAGAGGCGGAGGCGATGTTCCTGGAGTGCGAGCGACGGCGCGAGCGCGTGCTGGGCAAGGATCACCCGCACACGATCGCGACGGTGAAGGTCTTGGTGAGTCTGTACGAGAAGTGGGAGGAGAAGGAGCCGGGGAAGGGGCACGGCGAGAAGGCCGCGGAGTGGAAGAGGAAGCTGCCTGCGGATGGGGGCAAGTGAGCGGCGGGGAAAGTGTTGGGCGCGGCGGCCGGTACACTGGGCTGCATGACGTCAGAATCGAAGTCTGAGCGGCAGCGCGGGGAAGGCGGGGGATTGCCGGGGGAGTTGCTGCCCCTGGTGTATGACCAGCTTCGGGCGATCGCGCGGGAGCGGATGGGTGGGGAGCGGGTGGGGCATACGTTGCAATCGACGGCGCTGGTGCATGAGGCGTTTGTGCGCTTGCAGGGGGCGGGGGTGAGGTGGGAGAGCAAGGGGGCGTTTTTCGCGGCCGCGGCGGAAGCGATGCGACGGGTGTTGATCGATCATGCCAGGAAGCGCGGAGCGGGGAAGCGGGGGGGCGGGGAGCGGGTGTTGCAGGGGATTGGCGGGGTGGCGGATCTGGCATCGGAAGAGAACTTGGAAGAAATCGTGACGCTCGATGCGGCGATTGTGCGCCTGGGGGAGGAGGATTCGGAGGCCGCGGCCATTGTGCGGCTGCGGTTTTATGCTGGGCTGAGCGTGGATGAGACGGCGGAGGCGCTGGAGTGAGTTATGGCGAATCCGCGGGTTCGAGAGATATTTGAGGCGGCGGCGGATCTTCCGGCGGAGGATCGGCCGACGTTTTTGGATCGGGCGTGCGCGGGGGATGCGGAACTGCGTAAGCGGGTTGAGAGCTTGCTCTCGGCGGTGGATGATGCGGGCGGGTTTATGGCGGAGGCGACGGCGATTGGGGCGTTGACGTCGGGCTCGGCGACGATGGCGGATGCGCCGCGGGAGCAGGCGGGGGAGCAGCTAGGGAGGTACAAGCTGCTCCAGCCGATCGGGGAGGGTGGGTTTGGCACGGTGTGGATGGCGGAGCAGCGCGAGCCGGTGAAGCGGCGGGTGGCGCTCAAGATCATCAAGCTGGGGATGGACACGCGGCAGGTGATCGCGCGGTTTGAGGCCGAGCGGCAGGCGCTGGCGATGATGGACCATCCGAACATCGCCAAGGTGTTTGATGCCGGGAGCACGGAGACGGGGCGGCCGTACTTCGTGATGGAGTACATCAAGGGTGTGCCGATCCTGGAGTATTGCGATACGGACAAGTTGGACACCAAGGCGCGGCTGGACCTGTTTAACAAGGTGTGTCAGGCGATTCAGCACGCGCACCAGAAGGGGATCATCCATCGGGACATCAAACCCAGCAACGTGCTGGTGACGATGCACGACGGGGTGCCAGTGCCCAAGGTGATCGACTTTGGGATCGCCAAGGCGACGAATACGGAGTTGACGCAGCGGACGCTGTTTACCGAGCACCGGCAGCTCATCGGAACTCCGGCGTATATGAGTCCGGAGCAGGCGGAGATGTCGGGGCTGGATATCGACACGCGCAGTGATATTTACTCGCTGGGAGTGCTGCTGTATGAGCTGTTGACGGGGACGACGCCGTTTCCGACTTCGGAGCTGATCAGCAAGGGCTATGCGGAGATGATGCGGATTATCCGCGAGGTGGAGCCGCACAAGCCCTCGACGCGGCTGTCATCGCTGGGGGATACCGGGACGCGGACGGCGGATCAGCGCGGGGCGGATGTGAAGACGCTGGCATCGAGCCTGCGGGGCGATCTGGACTGGATCGTGATGAAGTGTCTGGAAAAGGACAGGACGCGGCGGTATGAGACAGCCAGCGGGTTGATGGCGGACATTGTGCGGCACTTGAACGATGAGCCGGTGCTGGCGGGCGCGCCCAGTGCGTCGTACAAGATGCGGAAGTTTGTGAAGCGGAACCGGGGACGGGTGGCCGCGGTTGGCACGGTGCTGGCGGTGCTGGTGCTGGGGATAATCGGGACGACGGGTGGGATGGTGTGGGCGGTGCGGGAAAAAGGCCGCGCGAATGAAGAGGCGGGGAAGGCCCGCATGGCGGCCACAGCGGAGGGGGAAGCGAAGGTCGCGGCGGTGGCGGAGGCGGAGGCGGCGACGCGTGCGCGGAGGCGTGCGGAGACGATCAGCGCGTTTGTGACGGAGGCGTTGCGGAGCAGCGATCCGAACCATGAAGGGGGTGCGCAGGACATGACGGTGCTGGCGGCGATGCGGAGCGCGATCCAGGACCTTGGGGAAGGGAGATTCAAGGATGATCCGGAGATTGAAGCGGCCCTGAAGGACACGATCGCGACGGTGCTGCTGAACAACGGCCGGGTGGATGAGGCTGAGCCGCTGTTTGTCGAGGCGATGGAGACGCGCCGGCGGCTTCACGCCGGGGATCATGCGGATGTTGCGACGAGCTTGAACGACCTTGGCATGTTGCGGTCTCACCAGGGCCGGTACGCGGATGCAGAGGGGCTGCATGCCCAGGCGCTTGAAATGCGGGAGCGGCTGCGCCCCGGGGATGACTCGCTTGTGGCCGTGAGCCTGAGCAACCTCGCGGCGGCCAAGGCGAAGCTGCGGAAACTGGAAGAAGCGGAGAAGCTGGCGGTGAGATCGCTGGAGATGCACCAGCGGCTTTTCAAGGGTGATCACGCGGATGTGGCCAAGTCACTGAATAACGTAGCGTTTTTGCGGATGGAGCTGGGACGGTCGGCGGAGGCGGAGCCGTTGTTTCTGCAGTCGCTTGAAATGCGTCGGCGGATGGTGAAGGGAGATCATCCGGATATCGCGGGTGGCTTGAGCAATCTTGCGGCGGTGCGGATGGGGATGGGCAGGCTGGCGGAGGCGGAGCCGCTGCTGGTTCAGGCGCTAGAGATGCGGCAGCGGATGTTCAAGGGTGACCATCCGGATGTGGCGATGGGGCTGAACAACGTGGCGTATGTGCTGCGTGAGCTAGGGCGCGTGAAAGAGTCCGAGCCGTACTACGTTCAGGCGCTGGAGATGCACCAGAGAATCTTCAAGGGGGACCATCCGAGTGTGGCGACGTGCCTGAACAACGTGGGAAGCGTGCGGCACATTCTCAGGCGTCCGGCGGAGGCGGAGCCCATGTACGAGCAGGCCCTGGCGATGCGTCGGCGGCTGTTTCCGGGAGACCATGAGGATGTGGCGTGGAGCCTGGGAGCGCTAGGAGAGGCGCGGCGGGATATGAGGAAGTATGCGGAGGCGGAGCCGCTGTTCAAAGAGGCGTACGAGATGTATTCGCGCCTCATGCCAGGAGATCACGAAGAGACGGCGATGAACCGGGCCAACCTGGGGCGTGTGAGGCAGGTGCAGGGAAAGACGGTGGAAGCGCGGGAGGATTTTGACGCGTCGATCGCGATGATGAGAAAGCTGTGGCCCAAGGGCAACGACTCGCTGGCCGGGGCCCTGTGGCGGTCGGGGAGTGCGCGGATGAAGTCGGAGGGGCCGGCGGCAGCGCTCAAGGAGCTGGAGGAGGCGGTGTCGATGGGGGAGAAGGTATTTGATGCGGAGGATCCGCAGTTGAAGTTGCTGAAGGACACGCTGGCCAAGTGCAGGGAGGAGGCGGGGAAGTAGGTCGGCAAACCGGTATACTGCGCGGGAACAGCCCCGAATTGTCGGTGGAGAGCCGGATGTGAAACGTCAGGTAATGAGCAAGGCGCTGGTGGCCGTGTTGATGAGCGGCGTGTCAGCGGCGGCGCAGGACGCCGTTCCAACCTCCACAGTCAAACAGTGGCCCGCGGCTCAAGGTGGCAATGACCACTGGTATGAGATCTACGTGCAACGACGGGACCTGACCTGGGGCGAGGCGGAGATGCTGGCTTTGGTCCGGGGCGGCCGCTTGGCGACGCTCACGACGAAAGCCGAGAACGAGTTTGTGCTGGACTTGGCTCGCGGGGTGAAGGACGCCTGGTCCCCTGTTCAAGGGGGCAATGCGCTTGGACCCTGGATCGGGGCGATCAAGGACCGGGGGTCGAGAGGGCAACTGGATGGGTGGCGGTGGGTGACCGATGAGCCTTTCGCCGAAGTGTTCTGGGCGACGGGGTACGCGCCGCAGCGCAACGATGATCTTCGGCTTCGTCTCTATCCGACGGGCTGGGGCGATTCCAGAGAGGATTTGCGGGACATGCGGGCGTGCGTGATCGAGTATGGCCCCGGGGGCAGGCCGGTCGGATACACGCCGCCGTTGATCTCGCAATGGAAGGCCGCGGATGGGGGTAATGACCACTTCTACGAGGTGTGCGTTCGGCCGCGCGGGATGACGTGGATTGAGGCGGACCGGGCCGCGCGGCAACTGGGCGGGCACCTTGCGACGCTGACGACGCGCGATGAGAACAAGTTCGTGAGCGAGTTGGCGAAGTCGATCGGCCGGGCGTGGAAGGGACCGGGGAGCGCCGCCCTGGGGCCGTGGATCGGCGCTTACAGGGATGAGGATGTGGCGATTCCGGATGAGGGCTGGCACTGGGTTACGGATGAGCCGTTCACGGATACGTTCTGGGCGCCGGGCAATCCGCCGGACGGGCGTGGTGAGACCGCGGTTCAGTTGTGGGCCACGGGATGGGATGACCTGCGCCGGTCGGACAAGCTGAGTTCGTGCATCGTCGAGTATGGTCCGAAGGGAAAGCCGGCAGGTTACACGCCGCCGATGCTTGCCCAGTGGAAACGCGCAGATGGCGGCAACAACCACTATTACCGCGTCTATCTGCAGCCGGGAGGAATGACGTGGGATGAGGCGGACCGGGCCGCGCGGCGATCGGGCGGGTATCTGGCGACGCTGACGACGCTGGACGAAAATCGGTTCGTGCTTGGCATGGCTCGGGCGATCGAGGGCGCGTGGAGCGATGCGAACGGGCCGTGGATTGGCGGTTACAAGGATGCGAATGCGAAAGGCCCTGAGGAGGGCTGGCAATGGGTGAGTGGCGAACCATTTTCCGATGCCTTCTGGGCGCCGGGGAATGCTCCGGAGCGCGGCGGAAACAAGATGCTCCAGCTATTTGCGTTCGGATGGGACGATGTGAACGCGGACAACGATCGGGTGTCGTGCATCATCGAGTATGGGAAAGACCCGTCGGCGGTGGCGTTTCCTAACCCCAGTACGGACGCGGCCAAGCATCCGGCGACCAAGGCGATCCAGACGTACCTGGAGATGCTGAATCGCGGGAGCGCCCGGGCGGCGATCGATCGGTTCTGGTCCATGGATGGGTTCCTCAAGCGGATCTTTGGCGAGGAGTTCGACCAGCTTCCGAGTCCGGTGCGGGCGCGGATGCGGCAACTGCTCACGAGTCATCTAGAGAGCCTGCTTGAGCAGCCGACGGTGTGGCAGGTGTACCGGAAAGCGACGTTCACCGACTTTCTGGTGACCAGCGAGCAGGATGACCTGGGCTCGCTGCTGATTGAGTTCAAAGCGCACCTTCCGGAGAAACGCGGAGGGGTGCGTGCCTGGCTGGTCGTAGACAAGATCGGTGCGAAGTGGGTGGTTCTTGATGTGGGCAACGAGACGCAGCGATCGCTGGCGGGGGCTCTGGCGACATCCTACAAGCAGTCTGGGCTTACGGCGGTCAAGTTCGTCGAATCGCTGGTGGCTCCGCGGTAAAAACAGGCTGAACGTGAGGGGTCGCAGCGCGGTAAGAAGTTCAGCGCTTCGTCATAAACTCCAGCACATCCACCTTGCTCACAATCCCCACGATCTTGCCGTTGTCCACGACGACGCCCACCTGGTCGGTTTCGAAGATTCGGAAAAGCTCTTCGATGCGGGCTTTGGGGTAGATGAGGCCGCCGATGGGGTGGCTGGCGGCCTTGGCGGGGGAGGAGCCGGTGACCTGGCCGGATTGCATGCCGCGGAGGACGTCGACTTCGTGGACCATGCCGATGGGGTTGCCTTTGGCGTCGAGGATGGGGACCTGGGAGATGCCGCGGGTTTTGAAGGTCTCGACGATTTGGGAAATGGCGGTGGATTCGGTGGCGGTGATGATGTTGTGCTGGGGTGTCTTTTTGAGGATGTCCTCGACCAGGCCCAGGTCGTGGTCGCCGCCGAGGAAGCCGTAGTCCTTCATCCAGGTGTCGTTGAGGAACTTGGTGGTGTAACGGGTGGCGGAGTCGGGCAGGAGCGTGATGACGGTTTTGCCGGGGCCGAGTTTCTGGGCGATCTTGACGGCGATGTGGACGTTGCAGCCGGAGGAGCCGCCGCAGAAGAGGCCTTCTTCGCGGACCAGGCGGCGGGCCATGCTAAATGCTTCTTTGTCGTTGGTCTGGTGGAACTCATCGACGACGGAGTAGTCCATGGCTTCGCAGAGGATGTCTTCGCCGATGCCTTCAACTTTGTACACGTGCGGAGTCGGCATGGTCTTGGTGTAGAAGTAGTGGTAGTGGACGCTGCCGATGGGGTCGACGCCGACGATGCGGACGTGGGGGTGATTCTTCTTGAAGTAGCGGCCGATGCCGGAGACCGTGCCGCCGGTGCCGGCTCCTGCGACGATGGCGTCAACGATCCCGCCGCAATCGCGCCAGATTTCCGGGCCGGTGGAGAGCGCGTGGGCGTCGATGTTCAGGGGGTTGTGGTACTGGTTGACGTAAAAGGCGCCGGGGGTTTCGCGAGCGATGCGTTTAGCGGTCTCGACGTAGTGCTGGGGGGAGTCGCCCGGGACGTCCGTTGGAGTGATCACGACCTCGGCCCCGAAGGCCTTGAGCATGTTGACTTTTTCGAGGGACATCTTGTCGGGCATGGTGAAGACGCAGCGGTAGCCGCGGACCGCGGCCCACATGGCGACACCCTGGCCGGTGTTGCCGGAGGTGTTCTCGACGATGGTGGCGCCGGGCTTGAAGAGGCCGCGCTTTTCGGATTCGTTGAGGATGTGCACGGCCATGCGGTCCTTGATGGAGCCGGTGGGGTTCATGTATTCGCACTTGACGAGCACCGTCGCACTGTTGGGGGGGACGACTTTGTTGAGCTTGACGAGGGGGACGTTGCCGACGGCTTCGAGGATGTTGGATTTGATGTTCATGGATCTGGTCTCGTGGTTGGGAGTGTCAGGGTATCCGGGGTGGACGATGTGCGGTTGCGACGTGGCAGTTCGAGATCGATGCGATTATCTCGACTGGATGTCGCTGACGCAGGGGAAGGGCTTGCAGCCCTTCCCCTGCAACCCCATCCCTGCGGAAGGCGCGGCGATTCGCGAGATTCGGCTGGCGGCGGATATCCCTCTTCTCCTTCCCACCAACCCCCTTCCTCGAGGGCGAGCAGAAAGCTACTTATCACCGTGATTTGGTCATTTGCTCGATTCGGCTCGCCGCTTCTTCGTCGCCTCTCTCTGAGTTGAGTTGTTGTGCGAGGGCGGCCGCGCGGCGGGTGGGGTCGGGGGTGTCGAGGACCTGGCGCAGGGCCGCGGCGAGACTGGTGGCCGAGACCTTGCTGCGTGGGACCGTGGCTGAGACACCCAGGCGTCGGGCTCTTGCGGCGTTGTCGAACTGGTCGTGGGCGAAGGGGACGATCACGGTGGGGCGGCCGGCGCGCATGGATTGGGCGGTGGTGCCGATGCCGCCGTGGTGGACGGTAGCGCAGCCTCGGGGGAGGACGGTGGAGAAGGGGGCGTAGGTGAAGGCGGCGACGCCTATAGGTAGGGATTTGGGGGCGTAGTCGGCATGGCCGGTGAGGAGCAGGCCTCGGCGGTTCAGGAGTTTGCATGCGTCGGCCGCGGCTTGGTAGAAAGGGCCGGCGACGTGAACGGCGGTGGTACCGAGGGTGAAGATGATGGGTGGTTCGCCGGCGTTCAGGAAACTCTCGAGCTCGGCGGAGGGGTGCTCCTGTTCCTTGTGACGATCGAACCAGACGAAGCCGCAAATGTGGCCGTGCTTGATGTCGGACGGGATGGGGGCGCGAAAGTGGCGGGACCAGAGGGCGAGGTTGATGTCGCCGCCGGTAATGGCCGGGAGGAGCATGCTGCGGCCCTTGGGCAGGCCGAGTTCTTGGCGGGCCTTGTTGAGGGCGGGGTCGTAGGAGAGCATCGAGCCGTACTTGGCGAGCTTGAGCCACCACTTCATAGCCCGCGGTGAGGGATCGCGCTTGGTGAGCGGTGTGAAGTGAGTGGGGTCATCGATGTTGGGCCAGCCGATGGGAGCCAGCGAGCCGACAGCGCAGGGGATGTCGTGTTTTTGGCAGGCCCAGGCGGAGCCGAAGCAGATCTGATGCGTGAAGACAGCGTCGATGCGGCGGGACTTGAAGAGCTGCTCCAGAGTGCGGAAGAAGTTGGGGGCTTCGGGGATGATGAGGTCTTGGAGGATGCGTTTGGTGCCGGTGAAAGAGCCCATCAGCTCGGGGCGCTTGTTGATGTCTTTGAGGTCGAGATACTCCCCGACGGGAATGAACTCGAGGCCGGCATCTTCGGCGACGCGTTTGTAGTAAGGGTTGGCGAGGAGTGCGACTTCGTGGCCGCGGCGGCGCAGGGCCTGGCCGACACCGACGTAAGGGTGGATGTCGCCGTGGGAACCGATGGAGGTGATGAGGATCATGGGGAGGGCACGGAGGCACTAAGGCACAGAGGCACGAAGGGGGAGAGGGAGAGGATCAGCGGGGGCATTGGGGTTCAAAGAGTAGTGCGGAATTCGGTCAGTTTTTGGATCGAATTTTCTCCACTTCGTGCCTCTGTGCCTTAGTGCCTCCGTGCCTGCCCCGCCTGGTGCCTTCCTAGCCTTAGGCATGATCCAACTTGGTGTGAATATCGATCATGTGGCGACGCTTCGGCAGGCTCGGTATCGGGGGGCTAAAGGGCTGGAAGCTGGGAGTGAGCCGGACCCGGTGTTCGCGGCCCATGAGGCGGAGCTTGGTGGGGCGGACATCATTACGGTGCACTTGCGCGAGGATCGGCGGCATATCCAGGATCGAGACCTGGAGCTGTTAACGCAGACGGTGCGGGCTAAGTTAAACCTGGAGATGGGGGCGACGGATGAGATGGTGGGGATTGCGCTCAAGCACAAGGTGCACATGGTGACGCTGGTGCCGGAGGGGCGGCAGGAGGTCACGACGGAAGGCGGGCTGGATGTGAAGGGGCAGGCGGCGCGGATGAAGGAGGTTGTGAAGAAGCTCAAAGGTGGCGGCATCACCGTTTCGGCGTTCATTGATCCGGTGTCGATGCAGGTGGAGGCGGCGAAGAAGGCCGGGTTCGGGGTGTGCGAGTTGCACACGGGGGCGTACGCGCGGGTGTTTGCGGCGTGCGGGGGGGACTTGCGAAAGACGGAGTTGAGCGCGGAGCTGGGGTCGCTGGCGACCAGTGGTGGGCAAGTCGGGGCTTCGGGGATGCGGTTCAACGCGGGGCATGCGCTCAACTACTTCAACGTGATGCGGGTGGCGCGCCTGCCGGGGATCAGCGAGCTGCATATTGGGCATTCGATTGTGTCGCGGGCCGTGTTTGTGGGATTGCGGGAAGCGGTGAGGGAGATGAAGGTGCTGTTGGTGGGACGGAGTGACAGTGTGAAGGAGTGAGCAGGCACGAGGGCATCGAGGCACGCAGGCACGAAGGGGATGCAGGATGAGCCGGGTTGCGCACTTTCAGGCGATGCAGCGGTATGAGGAATGGGCTTCGGGGAAGACTTTGGATGCGTTGCGGACCGCGGAAGAGGTAAAGTCCGCAGAGTTCACGCGGGCGATGGGAATCTTCGGGCATATTCAGAGTGCGCGGCATGAGTGGCTGTTCCGGTTCGGGCAGATTGCCAAGCGGCCTTGGGTGATGTTCCCGGATTGGACGGTGGAAGAGGCCGCGGCGGATGCCAAGCGGCTGGATGGATTGTGGTCGGCGTTTCTGGCGAAGCTGACGGATGCGGATCTGGATGGCGAGGTGGAGTACAAGAGCAACGAGGGCAAGCCGTTTGCGAGCAAGCGGCGAGACATGCTGACGCACGTGTACAACCACTCGACGTATCACCGGGGGCAGATTGCGTTGCTCGTGAAGATGGCGGGTGGGACGCCGCCGGATTCGACGGACTTTGTGGTGTTCTCGAGACGGAGCGGGTGATGGCGGTCATAGAGCCCAGGCCGGTGACGCTCAAGGATGGGACGCGGCTGTGGGTTCGCAGCGCGGGCGTGGAAGATGTCGATGGCGCGCGGGCGCTGCGCGCGGATCTGATCAACAGCAGCGACCACCAGGTGAGCGGGCCGGGGGATGAGTGGACGCGGGAGATGGCGCTGGAGAAGTTGCAAAAGGCGACGGCAGCGCCGGGGCACTTGTGGCTGGTGGCATCGCCGGGGCGGGAGCCGGGGGCCGGCGTGGTGGGGTCGATCAACTTCCGGAGCGAGGATCGCAAGAGGATCGAGCATCACGGGTCGTTCGGAATCGGGAACCTTGCCGCGTGGCGGGGGCGGGGTGTGGGCACGGCATTGATTGAGGTGATGCTGGATTGGGCCGCGGCCAACGAGGTGATTGAGAAGGTGACGCTGGGTTGCTTTGCGACCAACAAGGGGGCGCGGAAGCTGTATCGGCGGCTGGGGTTCAAGACCGAGTCGCGTGCGAGAAGGTTCTTCAAGCTGGGGCCGGGGAAGTACGTGGATGACATCCAGATGTGCATCTACGTGAAGCCGGGGGTGGCGCCGGAAGGGTTTGAGACGTGGAAGCATGGAACGAACACAGAGGAAGACAGAGGCAGAGCCAAGAGGAACACGGAGCCGAGCCATGAATAGGCAGCATTGCATTGCTCAAAGCTGGGCTTCGCTGCTTGGCCGGGCGAGTTCCTCGGTTTTCCTCTGAGTCTTTACTCAGTGTTCCTCTGCGTTCAATCTCGCCGCGTACAGTGACGCATGGCCACCCCACTGATCAAAGATGCTCGTTTCACCGGCGCGTTTACCGCGATTACCACCCCGTTCAACAATGACGGGACCGCGATCGATTACGATCGCCTCGCGGCCCAGATTGAGTTCCAGGCTAAGGGTGAGAAGGGGACCGGGGGCGTCAAGGGCATCGTGGTGTCGGGCACGACGGGGGAATCCCCGACGCTCACCGAGCCCGAGTACCAGGAACTGGTGAAGAAGTCGGGGGCGATCGCCCGCAAGCACAAGCTGATGGTGATCGCGGGGACAGGCAGTAACTCGACCGCTCATGCCCTGCACATGCAGGAAGTAGCCCGGGGCGCGGGGGTGGATGCGACGCTGAGCGTCAATCCTTATTACAACAAGCCGACGCAGGAGGGGTTGTACCGGCACTTCGCGGCGATTGCCGAGGCGGCGCGGCTGCCGATCATTCTCTACAACATCCCGGGGCGCACGGGTGTGGCCCTGACGCCGGCGACCGTGGAGCGTTTGAGCAAGCTGGGTTCAATCGTCGCGATCAAGGAAGCGACGGGGTCGCTGGATTCGGCGACGGAGATCTGCATGCGGTGCCCGGGGATGGCGCTGCTTTCGGGTGATGACTCGCTAACACTGCCGTTCGCCTCGGTTGGCGGCGTGGGCGTGGTGTCAGTCGTGTCCAACATCCTGCCGGGCCGGATGGCGGCGCTCTGCAACTCATTTATGGGTGGGAAGTGGGATGAGGCGCAGAAGATTCACAGGGAAGTGTTCGATTTCTGCCGCGCCATGTTCCTGGAGACCAACCCGATACCGATCAAGGCGGCTTTGAAGCTGCTGGGGCGGGATACCGGCGTTCTGAGGCTGCCGATGTGCGATGCGAGCGCGGCGACGGTGGCGGCCGTGCGGCAAGCCTTGACGGCGCAAGGGCTTCTGTAAGGGTTTTCTGCCGTGCCCCGGCCCGGCTGCGAACAGACTATGAAGATTGTGCTTGGATGACAGAAGCTGAACGCTACAATCGGCCCGCTATGGCTAAGCCATCCCAAGGAGGGCCCGCCGCGGTTCGAAAGAGCGTGCGGGCGAAGGTCGAAACGCGTCCCACTCGACAGGCCGTCGAGACGGTGGCCGTGGTTGAGTCGATTGCGCCTGTGAAGCCGGCGGAGATCGATACTTTCACGGCCGCGATGCGGTATCTCAATGAGCGAGTGAATGTCGAGCGGACCAGCCCGGTGCGGGTTTCGCCGGACGCGTTCAAGCTGGACCGGATGGCGGCATTGCTGGAAGCCCTGGACAACCCGCAGCGGGACGTCAAGTGCGTGCACATCGCGGGGAGCAAAGGCAAGGGGAGCACGGTCGAGATGACCGCTTCTTGCCTGACCTCGTGCGGGTACGCGGTGGGGGTCTATACCAGTCCACATCTGGTGGATGTCCGCGAGCGGATCCGGATTAACAACGAGCCGATTTCGTACGCT
>JBGAND010000024.1:0-80705 GCA_044222485.1 Phycisphaerales bacterium
AGTGGAGGAGGGGGCGGGGGGTGGGGTCGGCGGCGTTGCGGGGTGGTTCGGAGAATGGGGGTGAGCTGAGGCAGGCGGCGATTGTGCAGCAGAGCAGCATGAGGAGAGTCTCCGGGGTGTGGTTACGGTATCTGCACAGCGCGAGTGAGAGCGTGGGCGCGTGGGGTGGCCCGGCACTGCTGCGCCGCGGCGTGAGATAGATGAGAGCGAGGGTTGTTCGTGCGGCGAGCAGTGGCACCATGGGATCTCCTTGCGTGATCTCATCCGAGCGGGGGGTTTTTGATTAGCCCCTCTACCTAGGGGCCAAAAGCACGTTTGGCGCGCAAAAAGCGTGTCGAGAATTGGGATGGGTGTTCAGAAAGTGCTTGAAATAGGGCGCGGAATTGATGTCTAGATTTCGCACAAATCGTGTCGTGGGTGAGCACGATCGTGCGCACAAAAAGTGTCCAAAGGCTGAAGGAGGTCGGGTGACCCGGCGTGGCGACACGCCACGGCTCACTGAAGCCGTGAGCGTTGCCAAAGCACGGTCAAGGTTGCGGCCAGTCATTGAAGACGAACTTTCCGTCTTCCTGAACGAGTTCGCCATCGGCGTGGATGGTGCCTCCGGGGCTTCCGGGGTAGGCACCGTTGGGGCGTAGGTCGCAGACCATGTCCCAATGGAGCGCAGACTGGTTGGTGTTTCCGGTTTCGGGGTAGCCGGCGCCGACTGCGCAGTGGAACGTGCCGCCGATCTTCTCATCGAAGAACGTGTTCCTGGTGAAGCCCTTGAGGTGGTAGTTGGTGCCCAGGGCGATTTCGCCGGCGGTGCGGGCACCGTCATCCTGGTCGAGGAGCTTGATCAGGTAATCTTCGTTTTTGGTGGCGCTGGCTTCGACCACGCGGCCGGCCTTGAACTTCAGGCGGATGCCGTCGACTTCTTTGCCTTTGTAGATGGCGGGGAAGGTGTAGTTGACGTGGCCGTCTACGACGCGGGGGCCGGATTCGACTTCGCCATCGGGGAAGTTCTCGGCGCCGCAGTGGTTGATCCAGGTTCGGCCGGAGACGTCGACGGTGAGGTCGGTGCCGTCGTGGCGGTGGGCGATGGAACTGGTGTTGGCCGGGACGCGGAAGCGGAGGGTGCTTTTGGACTGGAAGTAGGCTCTTGCTCTTTCCTGTTGCGCGGCGAGCGTGCGCCAGGCCGCGACGGGATCGGGCAGGTGCAGGAAGCCGGCCTGATAGACCCAGTCTTCGTAGTTTCGCAGGGACATGCCCGCATCCTGGGCGGCGGCCTGGCTGGGGATCTCGGTCAATACGTATCGCGATTGACCGAGTGCCTTGCGCTTGAGGGACA
The DNA here is from genome assembly GCA_044222485.1 of Phycisphaerales bacterium. GTDB lineage: Bacteria > Planctomycetota > Phycisphaerae > Phycisphaerales > UBA1924 > JAHBXE01. The sequence goes on from JBGAND010000024.1 coordinate 1,331, forward strand.
TGGTGAACAGGCCGCGGCGGGCCGCCTGGGCCATCGCGATTTTTGCCGGATCGATTCGAGTCAGGAATCTGGTATTGGTGGGATGGATCAGGACGATCAGCACATCGCAGTGGGCAAGCCGGTGCTCTTCGAATGGGGAGGTGTGCTGGATCTGCTCATCGGTGCCGTGTTGCAGCAGGAGTTCCTGGAGGGATTCCGGGCGGGTGTGGAAGCTGGGGTGGCCGCCGGCGTGCAGCACCGATTCGAAGATCGCCTCCACTGCGGGCATGGCGCTGGGTTCGCCGACGATGGTGACCAGGTCGCCCTTCTTCACGGAAGTGGAGTAGCGAACCAGAACGTCAGCGAGTTTGTGGAGTCGTGGGTCTGGCACTTCCCGATTCTAGTGCGTCGAGCCTGTCATTTGAGATTGCTTCGGGTGTAGTACGGTGCGAAAGGGATGACATGAGACCTATTGCTGCGATGCTCACGGTTGTGGTCGGGATGCTGGCGCGTGATGTCGCGGCACAGCCACCGGTCACTTCCGGGCGGCGTGCTTCGGGTCAGCCGCCGGTTGTGCCCAAGGAAGCGCCGGTCGTTGCGGTGCCGGACTGGAAGAGTGCCCCATCGCTGCATCACGCGCGGGCGGCGCATGCGGTGGCGGCGACGGCTGAGGCGGTGTTTGTGTTTGCGGGGACCGGTGACGGCGGCCCGGTGCTGGAAGTTGAGCGCTTTGATGGGGCGATCTGGACCGATGAGGGCAAACTGCCGGGTGAGGGACTGAACGCTCCGGCGGCGGTTGCAATCGGTGACAAGGTGTACCTGATCGGTGGATTCGGGACGACGACGAATGTTCCGACGTCGGAAGTCGGTGTGTACGACACGAAGCTCAAGCAGTGGGGGAGCGTTGCGGAGTTGCCTGCGGCCCGCGGTGGACATGCGGCGGCGGTGCTGAATGGGTTGATTCATGTTGTGGGTGGTGGCAACTCACGATCGACGATTGCGGATCATTCCGTGTTTGATCCCTCGTCGAACAAGTGGGTTGAGCGGGCGCCCTTGCCGCATGCGGAGGGCAGTCCGGCGGCGGTTGTGGCGGGAGGGAAGCTGTATGCGATTGGCGGGCGGAGCGGGAGGAAGGATTTTGGGGATGTGATGGTGTACGACCCGGAGAAGGACTCGTGGACTGCGGGGCCGCCGATTGAGCCGCGGGCGACGTGCGGCGCGATCGAGGTTGGTGGCGCGATTTACCTGATTGGCGGGGAATCGCAGGCGCAGCGGAGGGTGATGGGGGAGGTGCTGTGTCTTTCGGCGGGGGCCGATGCGTGGCGGAGCATGGCGCCGATGCCGACGGAACGCAGCTTTGCGCGGGTGGTGATGCTGAAGGGTGTTGTCTATGTGGTGGGTGGGTGTTCTGCACCGCAGACCAGCCACGCGCCGCGGGGACTCAAGGTGGTTGAGCGGTTTGATCCGGAGGGGCGGTAAGGTCTTGGGGATGGATTGACGGCCTGACGTTAATCATTCATGGGGCGGCGCAGGTGAAGGCGAAGTATGTGGAGGCGGTGCGATGGCAGAACAGATAGGACGCATCTGGTTTCCCGGCAATCCGTGGCCGAACGGGCACGCGATCAAGCGGTTTGATTGGTCGGGCTGCATGGATGCCAAGGGCTCGCTTCGGTTTGACCTGCACCTGGAGACTGTGGATTACGACTCGGAGGCGGAGCCAGCGATCGATGAGGAAGACGACTGGCGAGCGCCCGGAGTGTGGGGCAACTATCACAGTTGCACGATTTCTTCGACGGAGTGGAAGGAAGAGGGGACGACGGGATTGGCCGCGGGGAGCCCGGAGGCTCCGTTGGTGTGGGGCGCGATTTCGGAAACGGAACTCGTTGCGGATGAAGCGGAGCAGGGGGCGATGTTTGAGTTCGATCCGCCGGCGTTCTGGACGTATCTCACGGGGCACGATGCGGTTGCGGATCACCACGTTCGATTTCTGAAGAGTTCGCAAGGTGCGTTCGACCTCGAATGGCGGGGGCGCATTGCGCTTGCTTATGCGGGCGACAACGAACTCAAACACACATTTCGAGCGGTGGTGCCCGGAGTTCGGTTTCAAGGATTCGCAGCGCCGAAGGGGATGTCGGTGAAGAAGGCCGGGAAGCTGTTTGCGACTTCGTGCCGCGATGCGGAGCTGTTTGTGGCTCGCGAAACTCCGGCTGGCGTGGTGTTGAGCGAGGTTGCGAGATGAGGGAGCTCGGGCAGGAAGGGCGAAGAGCGCTATTGCGGCCGCGGCTTAACTGATTGCCGCGCCCGGTCAAGGATGTCGGCCACGATCACGTTGAGCTCTAGGCTTGAGAGCGGGTCAACAGCGCATTCGCCGCGGACTACCTTGCGGAGGTAGGTCCACTCATTCTCAAGGTGAGAGGGTTTCGCCGGCGGCGTGACGGCCGCGGCCGGTTTGTCGGCATCGCGAACGCGTAAGTCATCCCATCTGCCGGCGTGGATCGAGCCCTTCTCGGTGTAGATGTCGGCTTCTTTGTTGTCGTGCGTCCACGCCCAGGAGGCCTGGATGACCGCGGTGGCGGTGGGGTAGGTGAGCACGATGGTGGCATCGTCATCAACGTGCGGGTAGATGGTGGGTTTCAGGGTGGTTGCGGTGGCGGTGACAGCGGAGGGGGCTTGACCGTTCATGAGCCAGGTGGATAGCACCGCGCCGTAGCAGCCGAAGTCGACGAGCGCTCCGCCGCCGTTTTGATCGGGATCGGTCAGCCACGCCAGGAACTCAGCGGAACACCCGATATCCTTGGGCCCCTTGTGCCCGTGACGGAAGACCATCTTGCGGATGGGCGCTCGCTCTCCAGAGTCCACAATCCGCTTGGCCTCCCGGATTGATGCGTACCAGCTTGTTTCGAAGTTGGTGAGCACGAGCACGCCGTGTTTGAGGGAGAGCTCCGTCATGCGAGCGGCATCCTCATTGCTGTACGCCAACGGTTTTTCCAGCAACAGATGGACGCCACGCGGGGCGCATGCCTCAACGGACATGCGATGGTCCTTGATCGAGGACATCACGCTCACGGCTTCGGGCTTCGAGGCATCGAGCATCTGGTCGAGCGAGGCGTGATACAGCGATGGCTCGAGCTTGTACTTGGAGGCGAGGCGATCAAAGAGGGCCCGGTTGGGCTCGTAAATCCCGACGATCTTGATGTCCTTCCGCTGCGATGCTTGCCAGAGGAGCCCCTCGACGTGTCCGTGCACCAGGCCGACGATGCCGATGCGCAGGGGGCTGGTGTTGGTGGAGAGCTTCGCATCGCTCACTCCGGGTTGGATGGTCCCGCGCCCCGTGGCCAGCGCCAAACCCAAGCAAGTGCTCAACACGATGGCGAATATCGCGACTTCTTTGTACTGCATGCACCAAGACTACCCACTGGGCAAGAGTCCGAGAATCTCGAAACTTCTCTTCGAGCCAGTCGCGTGCGGCACCCCCATTGGACCGAATCGCGGCGGATGAGGGGAAACGCTCGGATTCGGGACAACGTTGCCCGATAGATCTGGAGCGAGGCTAAGGAGGGGCGAGCGCTCCTGCACGGCCGGGTCGACAGGAGAGGCATGGCCGCGTTGGTGAAGAGACAGAGCGGCGTGGGCTCACTTGCCAGTCCTTGGCTGGTCGTTGCCACGTTGATGCTCCTGATTGCGGCTGGGTGGTCGCTTCTCACGCTGCGCGAACACCTCATTGTGCAGCACGCCCGCGAACTGCGCATTCAGGAGCTCGACGGCGCCATCCGACACCTGGATGAGGTGCTGACGATGTCCGCTCGGATGGCCGCGGCCACGGGGGATGCGAAGTGGGAAGAACGATACCACGCCTATGAGCCTCGGCTGGATCGAGCGATCAAAGACTTGATCGCGCTCTCTCCTGAAACGTTCAACACCCAGGTAGGTCGAGACACGGACGCGGCAAACCAGAAGCTGGTTGAGATGGAAACCCGGTCGTTTGATCTTGTTCGTTCGGGAGATCGACTGGGGGCACAGCGGGAGCTGTTCAGCGGTGAATACGAGGCGCAAAAGGCTGTGTATGCGCGCGGCATGGAACAAGCGGAGAGTGCGTTGTCGGCCACCGTGGCCCGCGAGGATGATCTGCTCACCCTTCGTCTGGAACTGCTCTCGGCGGCCTGCGCCGTCGCCATCCTGACATTTGGGTATAGGCGGATCCGCTTAGCAAAGCTCCGTGCCGCATGGGCCGCGGAGGCCGCGCAGTTGCGGATCAAGACGATGGAGGCCGCCACCCAGGCCAAGAGCGAGTTCCTGGCCAATATGAGCCACGAAATCCGCACGCCGATGACGGCGATCGTCGGCTTTGCGGAACTCCTCACCGATCCGCTCCAGCCCGCGGCCGAACGGGCCAACTGTGTCCAGACGATCCGGCGCAACGGCGATCACCTCTTGAGCATTGTCAACGACATCCTCGACCTGTCGAAAATCGAAGCGGGGAAGATGACCGTCGAACGAATCTCTTGTTCGCCCTTGCAGATTCTGCATGACGTGGTTTCGCTGATGCAGGTGCGTGCGGCTGCGGGCGGGCTGCAACTCCGCACCGAGTGCCGGCTGCCGTTGCCGCGCCATATCTTCTCTGACCCCGTCCGGGTCCGGCAGGTGCTTCTGAACCTTGTGGGCAACTCTCTGAAGTTCACTGAGCAGGGGGGCGTGACGGTCACCCTCGGATACGACGCCGGTGGAGTTCTCACGTTCAAGGTTCGCGACACCGGGATCGGCATGTCCGCAGAGCAAGTCTCGCGGCTGTTTCAGCCTTTCACTCAGGCCGACAACTCAACCACACGGAAGTTTGGCGGCACCGGCCTGGGGCTGAGCATTTCCAAGCGACTCGTGGAGATGCTGGGCGGCGAACTCTCCGCAGAGAGCATCCCGAAGCAAGGGAGTACGTTCACGTTCCGACTTTTCGTCGGCCCGGCGACCGATCTCATCAGCGATGAGCGGGAGATCGCCATCGTCACAGAAGTTGCGGGCGTCCAAGCTCCTGGTCGAGTCCCGTTGGCGGGTCGAATCCTGCTGGCCGAGGATGGACCCGACAACCAGCGACTGATCAGCTTTCATCTCCGCAATGCCGGGGCCGAAGTCGTCATCGCTGAGAACGGGCGCATCGCGATGGACCTTGCGCTCGCGGCCGGGGCTTCGGAGCCCTTCGATTTGATCCTGATGGACATGCAGATGCCGGAGATGGACGGTTACACCGCGACGATGCTGCTCCGTGAGCGGGGTTACACGCGCCCCATCGTTGCCCTTACCGCCCACGCGATGCAGGGGGATCGCCAGCGCTGCCTGGCCGCGGGGTGCGATGACTATCTGACCAAGCCGATCGATCGCACCAAACTGCTGCGAGCCTGTGCCTCGCACATCGTTCGTCCGGCCGCGTGAGGTTACCCGCCCGCGATGGCTCCCACGACCAGGAAGGGCTCCGCGCCCGATGCCACGGCCTCTGGCAAGGGCGCATCCGGCGGCTCGAGAGACAGGTCTTTTTCGCAGGCAAAGAACCGGAGAAACGCTCGCCGCTTGAGCGTGCCGTGATCGCGGATGGTGCCTCGGAGCTCCGGGTGCTTGGCTTCCAGTGCATCCAAGACGGACTTAGTGGTGACCGGCCCGCTGATGTGGAGTTCCACTTCGCCGCGCACCTTTGCCAGCGTGCGCAAGTGTGCTGGGATCTCAACGCGGATCATGGAAGTGTCTGCACTTCCACCGAATACACGGCCGGGAGGTCGCGTACGAGGGGCGCCCAGGTGTCGCCGGCGTCGGCCGAGCCGTAGACCTGCCCGCCGGTGGTTCCGAAGTAGATGCCGCACTTGTCGAGTGAGTCCACGGCCATGGCGCTTCGCAGTACGTTGACGTAGCAGTCGCTTTGCGGAAGACCCTTGGTGAGTGCTTCCCACTCGTTGCCGCCGGCGCGGCTGCGATAGACCCGCAACTTGCCATCGGGCGGGAAGTGCTCGGAGTCGCTTTTGATCGGGACCACGTAGACGGTGTTGGGTTCGTGGGCGTGGACCTCGATGGGGAACCCGAAGTCGCTGGGGAGGTTTCCGCTGACCTCATGCCAAGAGTCGCCGCCGTCATCGCTGCGCATGACGTCCCAGTGCTTTTGCATGAAGAGCACCTTGGGGCGTGCGGGGTGCATGGCGATGCCGTGGACGCAGTGGCCGACTTCGGCGTTGGGGTCGGGGATGTACTGGGACTTGAGGCCGCGGTTGATGGGTCGCCAGGTCTTGCCGCCATCTTCGGTGCGGAACGCGCCCGCGGCGGAAATCGCGATGAACATGCGGCCGGGGTTGGTCTTGTCGAGCAGGATGGTGTGGAGGCACATTCCGCCAGCGCCGGGTTGCCACTTGGGACCGGATTCGTGGCCGCGGAGGCCGGGGAGCTCGTTCCAGTTCTTGCCACCGTCGGTGGTTTTGAAGATGGCCGCATCTTCGACGCCGGCGAATACGGTGTCGGGGTCGGTGAGCGAGGGCTCGAGCTGCCAGACGCGTTTGAACTCCCAGGGGTGCTGCGTGCCGTCGTACCACTGGTGGGTGGTGAGGGGGCGGCTGGCGGTGTCGTAAACGAACTTGTTGCTCTCGGCCTTGGGCATGCCGTCGGGGGTTGTTGTTGGTTCACCGGGGGCGGTGCCGGGTTGTTCCCAGGTTTTGCCGCCATCGTTGGAACGCTGGATGATCTGGCCGAACCAGCCGCTGGATTGCGAGGCGTAGAGGCGGTTGGGGTCAACGGGCGAGCCGGCGACGTGATACATCTCCCAGCCGGCGAAGTGGGGGCCGCTGACATCCCACTTCTGACGCTTGCCGTCGGAGGTCAGGATGAATGCGCCTTTCTTTGTGCCGACGAGTACGCGAACGCCGCTCATATGTTGCTCCTGGGCCTGTGGGATGAAAGCCTAGTTGGTTCGCCGCGAAAACTCTAGCGAGTCGTCGCGAGCCGCGCCCATCGCAGCTTGGCCGACCGGGCCCGCGGGTTGAAGTTGGTCTCGGCCTCTTCGGCGATGATGGGGTCGCGGTTTTCAGCCGAATAGACACCCATTCGTAGCCCATCTCGGAACGAGTGTTTCACCCGTCGATCTTCCCCGCTGTGGAACGTGATGATCGCGGCCACTCCGCCGGGCTTGAGCACATCGGGCAACACGGTGAGCAGGCGATCCAGGTTCGCGAGTTCGCGATTCACCAGGATCCGCAGAGCTTGGAACGTGCGAGCCGCCGGATGCAGTTTCGCTCCCGCTCCGCGCTCCACCGTGAAGTTGCGCGCCTCGCAGACAATCGCCATCAACTCCTCGGTCGTGGTGATCGGTGTGAGGGCCCGCCGCTCCACGATGAGCCGAGCAATCTGCGGCGCATCGGTTTCATCACCCAGCTCCAGCAGGGCCGCGGCCAGTTCCGCCTCGCCGATTCGATTCACCAGCACCGATGCCGGTTGGCCCCGCGTCGGGTCCATTCGCATATCCAGCGGCCCGGGCCGCCGATACGAGAACCCCCGCGCGGGGTCATCGATCTGTGTGCTGGCGACCCCAATATCCGCCAGCACCGCATCCACACGTTCGATTCCTGCCTGGGCGAGCACGGTCGGTAGGCCGGCGAAGTTCGTGTGGAACAAGTCGAACTGCCCGCCAACGAGTTCCAACTCTCGCCTCGCGGCCGCGATGTTCGCCGGGTCAAAGTCGATCCCGATCAGCCGGCCACCGGGCCGGATACAGCGGAGAATGGCCGCGGAATGCCCGCCGAGGCCCAAGGTGCAATCGACGATGGTTTGCCCCGGCTTCGGAGACAGCACCGCCAGGACTTCCTTGAGCAGGACCGGGATGTGGCGGGCGTCTTTCTTTTTCACGTGGCGGAATCATAAGGGCACTTGTTACCAAGCAGTGACACGCGCTTGGAGCTAGTCTCCCTGAATGAAGCTTCGGAGACGATGGCTTTGGCTCTGCATGCCGGGTGTTTCCGTCGCACTGATGGCGGTCTGCGGGCACTTCTGGATCGGCAGCCACCGCGTGATCGACCAACGGTCGTATGCGTGGCTCTCTGGATCCCGCACCCGTGAACTCTCCGCCGACCCCCACATGGAATACCACTAACGCCAAGGTGTATCCACCCGGTACACCAAGCTACCGCGGGACCTTTCACGAGTGGCAATGCCATACATTCAAAGGCCGCGTTCTTCTGAGATTCGGCCATCACAGCAAGCTCTACGCCGAGCCTCAGGTTCCCGACGATTTCAAAAGGTATCTGGGCTGGAAGCACACGTACGAGAAGATTGAGTACTCCATCATCTACAACATCCCGCGCGGCAACGAGTTCACGTCGTTCTCCAACTTCCACTGGAACGGCCTTGGAAGCTGGAGCTACTTCGTCAATGGCGACTCCGCCCAGTACGTCATGGTGCCTTATTGGGCGCTCATGGTCGTGTCGGCGCTCCCTGCGGCGGTGTGGCTTGCAGTGCTTGGCCTTCGCAGACTCCGGCGTGTGCCCAAGGGGCATTGCCACAAGTGCAGCTACGACCTGGGTGGAATCACAGGTCCGTGTCCGGAGTGTGGGGCGACGCCAGAAGTCACGGTTGTCGATCGGGCTTGATGGCTTGCAGAATGCGCCGATAGAACTCCGCCTGCGCATCACCGTGCCACCGCCACACCACGACGAGGTCGTGCTCGGGGTCTATCCAGATCGTGTTGGACCCGGCGCCCTGCGCTGAGAAACTCGACTTGGGCGCGCCCGGCCACATCTTCTCGTTGCTGTTCAGCCACCACAAGTATCCATACGCCGGCTTCACACCCTTCGGGCTTGTCGCCGCGTGTATCCACGATTCGGAGATAATCCGCTTTCCGCCCCACTCACCGTGCCGCGAGATCAGGTAGCCGAATCTCGCGTGGTCCAGCGTGCTGATCCACAAACCGCCGCCCCAGCGGGTGCCGCCGCTCACCGACTTCATCTTCTTCCCATCGACCTCCACGTCGGCGTTGTCGTATCCGTGATACACCCAGGTGTCGGAAGCCCCGATCGGGTCCATGATCTCCGACTTCAACACCTCTGGCAGCGGCCGCTTCCATAGCCGCAGCAGCGACAGCGACATCCGGTTCACACGCACATCGTTGTATTCGTAGTAGGTTCCGGGCTCCTGCAACTCCCGCGGCTTCATTTCCCCGCTGCCAAACGCCTGCTTGCCGATGAACGTGTGCGACTTTCCGAACATCTCTCCCTTCCACTCGCTGGTTTGCGTCGCGTGATGTTCCCAGGTCACTTTTGCATTGTGGGGTAAGTCGTACCCGCCATCGTGGATCAGTTCGCCCACCGGGTCCTTCACACTCTTGATCACCCCGCGATCGATGGTGAGCCCGAGGATGGTCGAGAGGTAGCTCTTGGCCGCGCTGTAGGTCGGGTCCACTGCAGTTACGTCGCCAAACTCTGCGATGATGTAGCCGTGGCGAACGATGACGCCGTTAATGTCTGCCCGCGTCTTGGGCAGCGGTCCCAGCGGCGTTCCGAAGATCTCCGCTTGCGTCGAGAAGTCCTTCGGCATCGAGGTGGTTTGCAGCTTTGCCCACTCCACCGCCGACGCGACGGCGGCGTCATCCATACCGACCTCAGAGGGCTTGCGGTGTTCCCATTGGCCCTTGGGAGGAAAGTACGTCTTCGCCGGATCTTGAGCGCGGGTGGATGCCGCGATGCACAGAGTCAGCAACAAGCCCAGCACTCTCACGGTCAGCACCGGCTACTCCTCTTCTGCGCACATCTCGACGAGTTTGAGCACCGTTCGCCAGTTCCGAGAGGTGCTGACGGTCTTGAGTTTGGTGTCAAAGTACGCGTTTGTCAGCTTCGTGTCCGCGGCCCCGGTGGTCAGCGTCATGAAGATGTCGCGCCCGCGGACCTCGTACCGGTCTCCCGGAGAACGCTGGGCATCCAGTTCGGCCACGGCCTTTCGGTCCGGCTCATCGGTCAGGAACATCACGTACAGCGAGGCCGGATCCATCTTCACAAATGGATTGTCCCGCGAGATGCGTGACATCTCCTCTGCATTCCGAATCACGACCGGGACACGCAGCCCAAACTGTTTCTCAATCGCCGCGGTCACAACGCTGGCCAGCTTTTCCGCCGCCTTCGGCGGTGCGTCAAACACCACATTTCCGCTTGCGATGTAGGTCCGGACGCCCTTGCAGCCCGCCTTCTCAAACAGAAGCTTGAGTTCCGACATTGGCAGTTTGTTCTTCCCGCCCACGTTGATCCCGCGCATCAGCGCGATGTGCCGGGTTTCCGTCGGTTGCTTGGCCATTACCCGAGTGTATCGGCGCAGGCTTTCGCCGCGGCCAAAATGGATGCAGCATCTGTCCGAGATAGCTTTTGGCGATGGGCTCGCGCAGTCCCAGGTGCTCAGGTTCATGATCCGGGCACCGATACGTCCCGAAAATCACATCCATCAGCGGCGAAATGTTCGCGTAGTTTCCCGCATCCCGATCGCGGTCGTGGTGCCAGTGATGCAGTTCGGGCGCGCCGAACACCACCCGCAGCGGCCCGGTTGGAATCCGGACATTGGAATGGATGTAGATCGCCCACACGCCGCGGAAGGCGATGAGCCCCGCCAGGGTCTGCAACGGAAAGCCAAGCACAAACGCCGGCAGGTTGATCAGGCTGAGCGTGTAGATCGTGTCAATCGGGTGCTCGCGATGGGCCGCCAGCCAGTCCAGGTGTTCTGAACTGTGATGAATGGAGTGGAACCGCCACAGCAGCGGCGCGCGGTGCTGGAGCCGATGCCCCCAATACACGCAAAAATCCGAGAGTACGACCACTTCAACCGCCTGAAGCCACCACGGCTGTCCCGCGACCGCACCCCGAAAGCCGGCATGCATGATCCCATCCACGAAACCGCCGACGCGCGACAGCACCCACAGCACCAACCCGTTCCACACGAGGTATTGACCCAAAAAGAAGCACAAGTCCGTCAGCCAGGCTTTGCGGAACACGGCTTGACCCGGCCGCGCGGGAAACGCTTTCTCCAGGGGCCAAAACACCACGCACAGGAATAGAAAGCTGAGCCCGCACGAGAGTGCCAGAGCGTGCATGGTCATCGCGATCTCACTTGGGAGTTGGTGCCGGCGCAGCTGGGGGCAGGTCGCTGGGCTTGAGGATCACTATCGACTTGGAGCCGCCCATCACGGACTTGGCTTCAGCCGGTGGTGGGGGGGAGGGAGCGAAAATTGCCTCGTTCTTGGATCCGCCCATGAACTCGGTTCCGCGGGTGGTCGTTGACTGGCCCTCGGCTGGTTTGGCATCCTGAGATCGACAGCTCACATAGGCGGCGATGATTGACACCGAACTCAAGAGCGCGGCAATTCGCACGGCGGCTTGGCGGTTTTTCATAGCAACGGACGATACCGCTGGCCGGTCAGGGTGGTTCGATCGGTGTTGCGTCCTGTTACACCCGCGTGACACCAGCGAATTCGGTATCCGGCAGCATGCTAACAAAAACCAAACTGACATTGGTTCGTGCGGTCGGCGTTTGACGCAATTCCGGAAGGCACTGGACAGATCGGAGGATCGACGTTACTTTGTTAGGGGAACTTCAAGGTGACGGAAGCCCTGAAGCGTTCCACCGTACGGATTGCCGTCATCCACAACGGCGGTCCGATAGAAAGGTTTGGGCGTTCATTCTTGCACCGGCCAATCGAGTCGGGCACGCTCAGTGGTATAAGGCCGCGATAGCGGCCCTTTGCGGAGGAAAGCGATGAAGCGCATTTCCAGTCGTTCCCGTGCATTCACCCTGATTGAGCTCTTGGTGGTCATCGCGATCATCGCATTGCTCATCGGGATCCTCCTTCCCGCACTCGGCGAAGCCCGCCGCACGGCGCGCCTGGGGATCTGCGGTTCGAACATGAAACAGTTCGGCACCGCGATGCAGAGTTACTCTGCGGACTTCCAGGATCGCATTCCCGCGTTCTCCTCGAAGCTCAAACGATCGGGCGGCAACCCCATCCCCGGCGTCGTTATCAATGGTTTCCCGGCGGCTGCGACGGACAACGAAGCCGCTGTCCAACAGGCAATCGACATCATGATGCGGTTGAGCGGAAAGCAAGACTACTTCCAGATGTTGGGCCAACTGCAGACCGCGTGGATTCCGCACATTCTCTACACGCACCTGATGACCCAGGACTACCTGGCGGCCCGCCTCCCTGAGAAGGCTGTTGTGTGCCCGGAGGACAGAAATCGCCTCTCCTGGCAGGACTTGCAGGCGTTCGATTCGGACCAGTTCGGGACGCTTCAGCCGCCTGTAGGCGGGGCACTTTCGAGCGGCAACCGACGCTGGCCGTTTGGCTCCAGTTACATGGTGCCGCCGTGCACGTTCGACGCGACTCAAATTCCCGCCAACCGCATCTCTCAAGGGGCTTGGAACACCTTCTTCATCCCCGGCGCTGCCCAGCTTGGCAACCGCAAAGCCTCCGATATCAACTTCCCCTCTCAGAAGGTGTACTTCCACGATCAGAACAGCCGCCACTTCGGCAAGAAGCAGCCCTTCTGGGGCCACCAAGCCTCCCGCATGCCGCTTCTTGCGTTTGATACCTCCGTTCTGGTTCGACGCACCGGCGACAATCAGGCCACCGGTAACACTTCTTTCCAGGACTGCAATCGCGGATGGCTCCCGACCGCTCCGCAAAATACCGGGGCCACCGCGATCACCTACGTGCCCAATCCCTGGGATCCGGTCGCCCTCAACGGCGCGGCTGGCGACCAGGGCTGGGGTTACTTCCGCTGGACCCGCAGCGGCCTCCACGGCATCGACTTCGGTGCCAACGAAGTTCGCGGCACCACTCAGTAATAGAGTCTGATCTCCGAGACCTTTCCGGCCCCGATCGCTTGATCGGGGCCGGTTTCGTTATGGGGCCTAACAACTTTTCCACAAGTTCTCGCGATCGAATACACTGCGGGCCATGCACGTACTGATCGCCGACAAGTTTGAACAGGCGGGCATCGAACGCCTCACCGCGCTGGGCTGCACGGTCTCGTACCAACCGGGCGCGGGAGCTTCCGGATTGGCCGACGCTCTCCGCGGCGTCCCCTGCGATGTCCTTATCGTGCGCTCATCCAAAGTTCAGGCCGCGGCCATCGACGCCGCGCCGAACCTTCGGGCCATCATCCGCGCGGGAGCGGGTGTTGACAACGTGGATGTCAACGCCGCGACCCTTCGGGGAATTGGCGTCTGCAACTGTCCGGGCACCAACTCGGTCGCGGTGGCCGAACTGGCCATGGGCCTGTTGATCGCTTGCGACCGCCGCATCCCCGAGCAAACGGCCGCGATCAAGGCGGGGACCTGGAACAAGAAAGAGTTCTCGACCAAGTCCAAAGGGCTCAAGGGCTCCACGCTGCTGGTCGTTGGCCTGGGGGCCATCGGTCAGGCCGTCGTCAAGCGGGCACGGGCGTTTGACATGAACGTCATCGGGTGGGATGTGTTCCTCAATCCCGCAACGGCCGCGGCCCTGGATGTCCGGTTCGCGGGCACCGATCGCGCCTCGCTCCTCAAGGTGCTGCCCGAAGTGGATGCCGTGACCGTCCACGTTGCCCTTGTGCCCGAGACCACCCGTTTCTGCAACGCCGAGTTCTTTTCGCTGCTGAGGCCCGGGTCGATCTTCATCAATACCTCCCGCGGCGGAGTGGTGGATGAGGCCGCTCTGCGCGAGGCGGCTGTGGCAAAGGGCCTGCGTCTGGGCCTGGATGTGTATGAGAATCAGCCCAGCTCGCCGCAAGGCGAGTTTGTGACGCCCACCGTTCAACTCCCCGGCGGCGCGTACACGCACCACTGCGGCGCCTCCACAGATCAGGCCCAGCAGGCCGTCTCGGATGAAACGGTCCGTATCGTCGAGGTCTTCATGCGTTCGGGCCGGCTGGAAAACTGCGTGAACCAGCGCAATCTCCCTGAGCTCAAAGGCAGCCCCAGACCGTCCCGATAGCGAGCTTTCAACTCGGACTGGCAATCAACCCGCGGTAGAGCGATTCCACCTCCTGAACGTGCTGGGGGTAGCTCGTCAGCAGGGGCGTCGCTTCGTGGATTTCGCGGGGACTGGGGATGGGAACCTCGCCGTTGACCAGCCGCTGAATGCACGCCGCCAGTTGCTCGGCGTGCCCGCCGGCAAACAGCAAACCGTTCCGCGGCTGGTCGATCCATTCCACGACCCCGCCCATGCGCGACGAAATCACGAACTTTCCCGCGTGCAGGTGCTCGAGCATCACCAGTGGTGAGTTCTCGAACCACACGTGCGGCAGGATTCCCACGTCGTATTCCCCCGCCTCGCCGATGAGCTGCAGGATGTCATACCCGCCCCCGAAGGCAACTTCGGGATACACCGAGAGCTTCTTACGCACCGGCCAGTCAAAGCCCTGAGCCCGGATATGAAACTGGCAGCGCTGCCGCACGCGCGTGGGCAACAGCCCGATCGCTTCCGCCAGCACATCGATGCCCTTGCTTGGCCGCATCGCCCCGAGAAACGCCAGCCGGAGAGGTCTGCTGGTGTCATTCGCGTGCCACGGGCTTTGTCGGTAATACGGTGACCGTCGAGCACGTCGATTGATCTGATCAAAGTGCGGCTGTCCGAGCCGCACGACGCGAGACCGCTCTTCGGGCAGACCCATTCGAACATAGACCCGGCGGACGAAGTCGCTCGGGGGTGTGACGGCCGATGCGCGCCCGAGCGCTGCCATGCCGGCAGTCCGGCGCTCCCCGTATTCGTTCAGAACGGTCAGGTGATGGTCCGCGCGCAGGAACTGCTCGTTGGAGTCGATCGCCGCCTTGGCCAAGGGTCGCCGGATTCGATCCGTTCGCTCTGATGCAAGGCCAGCGCGGATCAGGCCGTCATCAAAGGCGGATTGTGGCTCGAGCCCCGCCGCGGCCTCAGGGTCCGGCAATCTCGCATTCGGAGGCGGCGCGGGCGCGACCTTGCCCACGAGTTCATGGACTCTTGCCTGAAGGGTCATCGCCACTCGCCTCATCGCTCCGGAGGCTTCGATGCCGATGATGCCCTCCACGGCCTGCCCGAAGCGCCGCTTCAACCGGTGCCCGCGCGCGGATCGGCGTTTGAGGCACGTCTCACAACTCTTCCCGCCTTGATAATCCATGCACAGGCTGGTCTCGCCGCGCATCAGGTCCACCTGCGGGCAGGCAAACCAGTAGTTGTGCGGCGTCACGACCACGGCGATGCCGGAGTTCCTGAGCGTGCCGATCAGCCCCAGCGGGAACCCTTCCAGGCTGTGGATGTGGACGACGTGGATCTGGAGGCGCTTGAGCCAGTCCAGCACGAGGGTGGACTGTCGTTGCGACGCGGCCTCGGCGCGGAGGTTGTTGAAGTTGTAAAACGCCGGGGACAGATTCGGGCTGTTAACCAGATCGTGGCATTCAACGCCGCGCCAGGTTTCCGTTTGCGAGATGTACGACCAGGGCACGAGGTTGTACTTCCGTCCCGACGCCAGGTAGAACACGGAGTGCCCGCTCATTGCCAGGCCGGTCGCCAACTCGGATGCGGAGAGGTTGTAGCCAGACCCCTGGGTTCCCTGGAACGAGAGCCTCGCCCATCCGAGCAGCGCGATCCTTATCGGCCGGTCGGTCTTGGGCCAACCCGCGACCTCCCCCGCCTTGCGTGGATCAAAGTCCGCCGTGGCCGCGACGCTCATTAGCCATACCTGCCCGAGGGCACAAAGGGTCGAACTCGAAGTCCGTAAAGCGTGCATCGCAGGGCGGTCCGAGCCCAGCGGGCCAGGAACGCGAGCCGCGCCCGCAGCCCGTCTTTCTCGACTTGTCCGAGGCCAAAACGCCGGCGATCAATGTGGATATTGACGCTGCCGCGGATCAGCGGGCACTCGTTGGTCTGGTCGAAGACGACCACGACGGTCGGCGGGTTGCGGAGGAACCCACGCTGAGCCTGCCACTTGGACTTGCTGTTGGGCTCGAACCAGATCTTCTCGGGCATCGCCGGGTGAATCGCGCACGTTGGCTGTTCAACATCCCGCACGCCGCTGCGGATCATGTACGTCCAGCGCGGCATATCGGGGGCGCGGTCGCGATCGATCAGGGCGTAAGCGGTGCGGGCTCGCAGGTCCTCGGCCCAGGTGATCGATTCGGGGTGAGAGCACATGACCAGGATGCGGGCATCGCTTTTGAGCGCCCCGGAGGCTTCCAAGGCGTCCATCAGCGGGATGAAGGGTGGACCTTCGTAGTCGAGCCGGCCGCCGCGATTGGTCACAATGTCGTGCGCTGCCCGGCGGATGATCTCGGCGTGGAACAGGCGGCAGTGGGTCATCGCCTTTCGGCTATCCACCATCAGGTTTCCCAGCCGGCGCAGCGTCGCGCGTTTGAGCGCCCGGCCCGACAAGACCTTTTGCATCAGCCACACCAGGTTCCGTTGCGAGTAATACGCCCGTGCAGGCGTCAACTTCGCCAACCAGTGCGTGTGGTACACGATGGCATCCAGATCGCACACGACGCGGTACCCGGCCTTGGCAAACCGCAGGCACCAGTCGGCATCATCGCAGTAGATGAAGTACCGATGGTCCCACAGGCCGACCTTTTTCACTCCGGACCAGCGGGCAAGCATGCTGCATGCCGAAACCACATCGACATCGCGGACGCTCTTGAATGGCCGATCGCCGCGGGTTCCGCCTGTTGTCGCCACCCATTCACGGTGACTCTCATACAACGGATGATCCGGCGTCGGTTCCGGCCCCATCCAGCCATTGGCAAAGTCGAAGTAGATCGTGGTTTCGATCGTGGTCTTGCGATCGTCAAAGTCGACCGTCCGTGAGCCCACCACACCGATCGATGGATCGCTCTCCCCGGTTTGGGTCAGTTGAGCCAGTGCGCCATCGGGAAGGTCCACATCGTCATCGACGAGCCAGACGTAATCCAGTGGGCGCTCCGCCGGGTCCAGGAACTGCCCGACATACGCCAGCCCCGTGTTGAACCCGCCGCACCCGCCATGGTTGATCCGGTTCTTGATGAGCGTCAGCGAGCGGAACGGATGCGGGTCGTGTCCGTTGGAAATGCCGTTGAGGTGCATCCGGTTGAAGTCCGGCTGATCCGCGGCCTGCGTCGGGTTCTCGATGACCTTGTTTGGGTGCCAATGCCTGGCCACCAGGGCACCGGTGTCGTCCGTTGAGGCGTTGTCCACGACCACCACATCCAACTCGGCCATCGTGTAGGCCTGCCGGGCCAAAGCGTGGAGGACGCCATCCACAGCTTTGTGGCGGTTCCACGTGACGATTACCGCCGCGACCCGTGGGAATCGAACCTCCGGCACCGGCCGCTTCAGCGTCTCAAGCGAGAGGGGGGCGGCGGGCGTCGTGGTCAGGGCAGGCAACGGGTTTCCTTGGACTGCTGTGGCAGGGTGGGGTGAGGAGGCGGAACCAGCCGTTTCGGGGCCGCCTTACGGGGGATCAGGATAGCCGATTTCGGTACTCCTGTTCCAACTCCGATACATGGGTTCCCATGGTCTTGGGGGGCTTGACGCCGGCTCGCAGTTCGGCCAGCCGCCCGGGTTTGCGGGCAACCTCGGCCAACCGGCGGGCAAGGTCCCACCGGTCGTTACCACGGAACAATAGCCCGTTCTGTTCGTCTCGAACGAACTCAGGGATGCCTCCCAAATCCGCTCCGAGCACAGGAATTCCGCAGGCTAGGAACTCCATGACGGTTTGAGGGGCGTTGTCCCACCAGACGCTGACCGCCAAGCCGAGGTCAATTCCCCGCAGTAGCCGCGGCAAATCGCCATACTCGTAGCCGAACCCGAGCGTGAGCCCGGCCAGCCGCCCCTCCAGTCGCCGAAGTTGCGGTTCCAGCACCTCCCCATTCAGGGCCAGCACGGTCAAATGGAAGCGGGAGAGGACTTCGGGTGTCAGTAGGTCCAGGCTGTCCGCCAGCATGGGCAGCCCCTTGAACCAGTTGTTGTACCCGACGAAGGCCAGGCGGATCGGGCCGGCGTCGGCGACTTTCGGATCTTTTGGCCCAGCCAAGTCCACCATGGGACATCCGATGTGCTGCGTCCGGATAACGTGCGGACTCACTCCCAGGGATTCGAACTTTCGGCGCACAAAGTCCGACACCGCCAGGAGGCGATCGCAGGAGTTGAGGGCCGCGATCATCGCGGTCCGGCGTATTGCATAGGCGGTGGGGGGGCGATCGCTGGGTGGTTCTGGATGGATGACGTTGAGCAGAGGCTGCCAGGCGGGACGCTCGATCGACTCCCAGGGAGGAGGTGGAATCGGGAATGAGCGCGGCTCGGCCCGCGGCGAGGGACGCAATCCCGCCAAGCGTAGTTGTTCCTCCGCAGGCTCAACAGTGGGGATGCAGGAAGCGCACGCGTTGCCATTGTCGGTTCCGAAGCAGGGGCGGCGATGGCCCTGCATCAGGTAGACCTGTGGGCAGATGGTGTGGTAGTTGTGGAGCGAGAAGACGATTCGGGCACCGCAGGCGCGGGCCACGCTGACGCAGCCGGCGGAGAAGCCTTCCAGGTTGTTGAAGTGAACGATGTCCGGTTTGAGGGCCTGAAAGAGCTGCCTCAATGCCGCTTCGAGCGCGGGAGCGGATATCTCGCCGAGCGGGTCCTTAAACTGGGCCATCGAAGGCGCCAAGACCGGCGAGTTGATGACCTCGTAAATCTGGATGCCTCGCCAGTCCTCTTGCCGCCGCATCGAGCACGGGCCGAGCCGATCGCCGTCCGGTTCGTAAGTCGTTCCGGAACTGACCGAAATGACCTCATGCCCACGCGCGGCCAATCCCAGGCCGACACCCTGGCAATAGCCGTTGACCCCTCCGCCGTGGGAGGCGCCCGCCTGAATCTTTGCCCAGTTCACCAGCACAATCCGCATGGTCCCCAAGCGTACACGGGGCAGGCTCTGAAACCGGCCGCCCTCACCCGCCAATCATGGTTGGGGAGGGATGGGGCCGATCTGATACCCTGAGAAAGCCATGATCACCATTAAGTGCGACAACTGTGAAAAGACCATCGAAGCCCCCGACGACCAGGCGGGTCAGAAGTTCAAGTGCCCGGGCTGCGGGGATGTCAACATCCTGCCGGGAAAGCAGGCCCCGAAGGCAGATCGAGCAACCGCGAAGGGCTACCCGCCTGCTGGAGGGCCGGAACAGACGGTTATCAAGGCCCGACCGGAGATGTTTCGTGCCAAGCCGGCTTGGTTTATGGCCCACATCATCGTGCTTTTGGCGGGTGTTGTTGGCGTGGGGTACTTCACATTTTCGAGCAGCAAGAGCCCTGGGGGGCAGATCGCTTTTGGCATCATCGGGGTGGTTGCATTGGTGAGTTTCCTGATCTGGAAAATCCGCAACCTGGGGGCCTCACTTGAGGTCACCACGCGAAGATCCATCGAGCGGGTGGGCCTGTTCAGCAAGTTCACCAGCGAGATCCTGCACGAGGATGTGCGCAATATTCAGGTCACCCAGAGCTTCCGGGAACGGCTCATGGGGGTGGGCACGATCGGCATTTCTAGCGCGGCCCAGAATGAGGTTGAACTGGTCGCTAAAGATGTGCGAAACCCGGACCGGATTCGGGAAGTCATAGACGCCTACCGGCCGATGTGAATACGGCGGCCGGGGAACTTTCACCGGAATATCCCCGTACCTACCATGCCGCCCACCAATCGGACCCGAGCACAGGAATCTCGCTTTGCAGCCAGACAACGGATCGCCCGAACATGGACGTTCAACGCTGTTTCAGCGCATCCGGCTGCGGGTGTTTGCCGTGCTGGTGGCGACGACGCTCGCCGTGATCGGTGCGGTGTCTTGGGCCGCCCTTCCCCTATGGCCCGTCGTTGGAGTCGCCGTGGCGACCATCGCTCTGGTTTTCAACGGGATTACCTCCCGCCTGAACGAGCCGGTGTGCTGGACCTGCGGCGAGGACCTTTCTCGCCTTCAAGCAGGCGAATACGGATCGATCTGTCCGGGCTGCGGCGCGCTGAACTCCACCCTTGACGGTGGCGAAGCCGACGATGAAACACAACCGCCGACCCTGGTCTGATCGGCGGTTGGATTCAGCTGAGCTTTGAGAAACTTGGCGGCGATCAGCCGGCCTTGGTCTTCTTTTCCGCCTCGGCGAGCTTGTTGAACTCATCCAGCGGCATGTCGGTCACGGTGGCCTTCGTGAGCAGGGCATCGAACGTCTTGTGCTCGCGGATCTGCTGGAAGATGCCGTAGACCTGGTTGCGCTGGATCAGTTCCTGACGCAAGGCCTCGGGGCGAACGTTGCGTTCCTGAGCCATCTGCGCGATGCGGCCATTGATCTCGCCCTCGGTGACCTGGATCTTCATGTCCTCGGCGATGCGGTTGAGGATGAAGAACAGCTTGAGTTCCTGCTTGGCCATCTGGCCGGAGGCGGCGCGGAGCTGGGCCATGCGTTCTTCGATTTCGGCGGGCTCGACGCCGCGGTACATCATTTCGAGCCGCTGACGCTGGAGGGTCCGCATGGCCTGCTGGGCGGTCATCCGCTCGGGGAGGGTGACCTCGGTCTTATCCAGGATGAACTGGGCGACCTGCTGACGCATGGTGGTCTGCTGCTGGATCATGACGCGTTGGGACATGCGGGCCCGGATGGCTTCGAGCATGGAAGCTTCGCTTTCCATGCCGAACTGCTTGACCAGGTCCTCGCCGGAAGCCGGGATGATGCGGTCGATGCGCTCGACTGCGAACGTGATCGTCAGGTCATTGTTGCGGATGCCCTCGATCTCGTGCTGGTCCGGACCCTTGGCCTTGATCGTGACGGTGTCGCCGGCCTTCGGGTTGCCCAGTTGCTTGTCGAAGTCCTCGACCATGATGCCCAGCACCATGCCCTTGCCGCCCTTGTCTGCGGCGGGCTTCTGCACCACGGCGCCGTTGATGTCGTAGAACTCTTTGCCGTCGGAGCCGACCATCTTGCCGCGGCCGGTCAAGTAGTCGCCGGGCTCGGAGCTTTCGCGAGACTCAAGGCGGCCTTCGTTGATCTTGATCTTGTCGAACTCTTCGTTGACCATCGCGTCGGTCACGTCGATCAGCGGGCGGCGGACGGGGATGCCCTCCAGTGAGGGGAGCGCGAACTCCGGCATCACCTCGACCTCGATCTCAAACTCGAGGGGCTGGCCGTCTTTGACCTCGACAGCCTCGAGCGATTCGCTGAATGGCTCGCCGACGATCTGGAGGTTGGCATCCTTAATAGCGTCCTGGTAGGCCGCTGCCACGAGCTGCTTCTTGGTCTCTTCCCGCATGGCCGGACCGAACTTCTTCTGGACGAGGCTCTTGGGGGCCTTGCCCTTGCGGAAGCCGGGGAGCTGGGCTTCTTCCATGAAGGTGCCCATGGACTCGCGCAGCTTTTCAGAGACGGTTTCAGCGGGGACCTGGATGGAGATCTTCTTGCGGGCCGGGCCGGCATCGCTGATGGAAACTTTATTGGGACGTTCGGTGGTTGCGGTGTCGGACACGGTCTGCTCCGGATCGAATGGGGACGGAGGGGGGTACCCCGGTTTTGGCCGAGTTGAAGGGCGGAAGTGTATGCCCGCTCCCTCCCGAGAGTGCCCATCGGATCGGGCTTCGACTCGCTACCCTTGAGGCATGGCAAAAGCAGTCGTAGACCCCGCCGAACTGCGTCGATTCGCCCAGGACCTCAAGCGGATGAGCTCCCAGCTCAGGGACCAGATGGCCGTGTTGCAGGCCAAGCTCAACGAGCTGGGGCAGACCTGGCGCGATCAGGAGCAGACCAAGTTTGCGGAGGAGTTTGAGCAGACCACGCGGGTGCTGGTGCGGTTTGCGGATGCCGCGGACCGGCATGTGCCTTTCCTGGTGAGGAAGGCTGAGAAGATCGAAGAGTACCTCCAGCAGCGGTAGGGGTAGGGGCCGAGCGTGTCGGAATCGGCGAAGGTCAACTCGACTGAGGCGCTCAAGCAGGCAAAGGCTGCGATGGCCGAGTTTTCTGATGCGATCGTTACGTCGCTGGCGTCGGTCGATTCGGACATCAATCGGATTTCGTCGTGGTTGAATCAGGACCGGCCTGCTTATTGGAAGCGGCAGGTGCGGCACTGTGAGGAAGAGGTCATCAAGATCAAGACGGAGATCATGCGGAAGCGGATCATCGCCGCGCCGGAGCCGGCATCGGTCGTGGATGAGGAGAAGAAGCTGGATCGGATGAAGATCAAGCTGACTCAGGCTCAGGCTCGGTTGGAAGCGGTGAAGCGGTGGGCCCCGACGTGGGACCGCGAAGCGATGATGTACAAGACCTCGACCCGCGGCCTGCTTGAGTTCCTGCACGCGGATATCCCTCGGGCGGAGGGCCGGCTGGAGCGGATGCTTGATAGTCTGGAGGCGTATTCGAAAGTGGCGCCGCCGACGATGGGGGACACTGCTCAGGTGTCACCAGACATGGCATCACCCGATGCGGCGACCGGGGCCCCGCCGGCCGCGGCCGAAGGGGGCACATGAGCATCAACGTCGCCAAGGCGAACTTGATGGATGCGGTGAAGCAGCTTCGAATCCGCTGGACCACGATCTCTTCGAACTGGGATGACGGGGCGCGGCGGCAGTTTGAGAAGGACTTCATCGACCCGCTGGATGCCAAGATCCGGATGGCCATCAAGGGCCTGGACCATGTTTCGGAACTGAGAGATAAGGCCTTGCGAGAATGCGGGGACGTCTAGTCGACTGGCTTGACGTTCCGCGTCCCACGAATTCTCGTACCATGATCGCGGCACCCAGGAGTCTCCGATGCCCGACCTGAGCGTCATCGTCGATGGCCTGAAACTTCCCAACCCGTTCGTCATTGGCTCCGGCCCGCCGGGCACGAACGCCAACGTCATCGGGAAGGCGTTCGATGAGGGGTGGGGGGCGGTGATTGCCAAGACGATCAGCCTTGACGCCTCCAAGGTCGTCAACGTCGCCCCGCGCTACGCCCGCATGCGGATCGGGAAGGAAATCGTCGGCTGGCAGAACATCGAACTGATTTCCGATCGGCCGTTCGATACCTGGATAGAAGAGTTCAAGCAGATCAAGAAGAAGTACCCGGATCGCGTTCTGATCGCCTCCATCATGGAGGAGTACTCCAAGCCTCGCTGGGTAGAGATCGTCGAGCGCTGCCAGGATGCCGGCGTCGATGCCTTTGAGCTCAACTTCTCTTGCCCGCACGGCCTGCCCGAACGCAAAATGGGTTCGGCGATGGGTCAGAACCCCGAGTTGCTTTACGAAGTCTGCGGCTGGGTAATGGGGGCCAGTAAGGTCCCCGTCTGGGCGAAGATGACTCCGAATATCACGCACATCGAGGACCCCGCACGGGCCTCACTGAAAGCCGGTTGTCAGGGCGTGAGCGCGATCAACACGATTCTTTGCGTGATGGGTGTGGACCTGAAGACGCTTCGCCCGGAACCCACCGTCGAGGGATACACAACGCCCGGTGGCTACTCCTGCAAGGCGGTCCGCCCAATCGCTCTCCGGATGGTCATGGAATGTGCCCGAATGATGCAGAAGGAGTTTCCGGGCCGCACGATCAGTGGTATCGGCGGCGTTGAGACCGGCGAGGATGCGGCTCAGTTCATCCTGCTCGGCTCGAGCACGGTGCAAGTTTGCACCGGGGTCATGATCCACGGGTACGGAATGATCAAGGAACTCTGCCGCGGCCTATCCACCTTCATGGATCAGCACGGATTCAAAACCATCGATCAGTTCCGCGGCAAGTCACTGCCGTTCTTCACCACTCATGCGGACTTGGTTGATCGCCAGGCGAAAGCCAAGGCGATGGAGGCCGCGGCCAACAAGGGTGTGGTCACTAAAGACGCCCAGTGGGCAGGCGACAAGTTCGTCGAGCAGAGCAACAAACTCGTGGCGAACGAGTAAAGACAAAGTGGGCCGGAGCTTGATGGCTCCGGCCCGACGCTGATCTTGGCAAACCGGGGGGATCCCGGCTCACGATTGCTTATCGAGCGCCCGCCGTCGCAGGCGCACGCCACTTCATTTCAATCAGTTGCTTGCCTGCGAGCTTCTCTAGAACCGAGACCGGAGCCAACTCCGGGTGGCTCATCGCGCTGAACGGGATGATGCAGGTCTGCTCAAGGGCGTATTGGCCGGACAACACCGAGTGTGCGACCTGATCCGTGAACGTCAGCCAGGTCTCACCGGGCTTGAACGCGATGGTGGCCGCCTTGCCCTTTTCCTGAAACTCCGAGCTCTCCTTGAGGAAGTTGTGGAACTTCATCATGAACTCGTCGTAGGCGGAACGGTCGGGCGTGCGGAGGCCGACCACGCGGCCCATCGCGGCGAGGCCGCGCTTCACGGTCATTCCTGGCCCCGTGACAGTCCCCAAGCCGGCTTGCTTGGCGTACTTATTCGCAAGCTCTTCAAACGGCAACCCCGTGCACCAAACGCGGTCTTTGCTCGTGTTGATGTTCGTGAACATCCGGAGGATTCGACCGCCGTGAGTCGGCCGCGTCGGAAATGAGTCCACGTGCATGAGGTCGTTGCGGTGCCGCATGGAGAGGTCGCGGCCTTCCTCTTCCACCGGCCGGAACGTCGCGTAATCGACCTTCCATCCCTTGGCGTAGCCGGGAAAGAACGCCTTCATGAATTCCAGAGCCCGAGCCGAGTAGGCGGACATGATCTTGTGGAGCTTCTCGGCATCCCCCTTGGACTCCGCATCCACACCCGTGGTCTTGTTCAGGTGCGGCTTATACGCGATGTTCTTATGCGTTGACGCCGTCGTCTGCTTCTGATCGCGGAGCCACGAGCACTCTTCTTCGCTGGGAGCAAAGGGCGTCTTCTCCATCCGGATCACGTTGCCCCGCTCAAGCTGCTCGCACACCCACGCCGCGTATCCCGGCTCTCGCTTGTTCGGGTCGATGGTGACAACGCTCATAAGGTCCTCTCCGTAGGGTCCCCGGACCGCCGTTGGCGGCCGGAATACTGAGTGTAGTCCATCGGTGATATCCGTGTTTTGACGCGAATCGGGGCTTGTCGCCGCAGCGATCTCGTGGTTGACAAAAGTGTAGCCAACGCTACACTCTGGCCTAAAGTGTAGCCGTGGCTACCGCGCAGTTCGAGTCCGGTTGTGGAGACCAGTGATGACCGCAACGCCCGCCGCCCTCGTGATCTTCGCCGCGGCTTCCTGCCAGCCGCCCGTGGACAAGGGCAGTTACACGATCGCCTTACCTACGCCGCGCGAGTTGATGCGTGAGATGAGCACAGACCGTCCTGATGCCACAGAAAGTCCCTACACCGTTGACGCCGGACACGTGCAAGTGGAAGTGAGCTTTGCACAGTTCTCACGCGAACTCGATGGCGGGCGCGTCGACACGTGGGAACTTGCGCCCATCAACTTCAAGATCGGTCTTCTCAACAGCCTCGACGTGCAGTTGTTGTTCACGCCATACATCCAACAAGAGAGCGACCTTGACCCCGATGCGTCCGGCATCGGCGATCTGACGCTGCGAACCAAGTTCAACGTCATCGGCAACGATTCGGGCCCGTTCGCGGCCGCGGTGATGCCGTTTGTCAAGATCCCCACGGGAGGAGATCAGGTATCGAACGGGAGAGTCGAAGGCGGGTTAATCGTGCCAGTCGCCTTTGAGCTCCCGAACAAGTTCTCACTGGGCCTGATGCTCGAGCTCGACGCCGTGCGCAACGACACGGACGGCTACGACGCGGAGCTCGTCCACACTGCCACGCTTAGCCGCGAACTATGGGGCGACCTGTCGGGCTATGTCGAATACATCGGAGTCACGCCGCTTCGATCCGGGCGTGACTACGCGGCGAGTTTCAGCTCCGGATTAGCATACGCCGTGACGTCGGACATTCAGCTCGACGTTGGCGGGGTTGTCGGTCTGACGCCCGCTGCCGAGGACTTGGTCCTGTTTGCGGGCATTTCGCTACGTTACTGAACCTGAATCGCCCAGCGGGCCGGTCCGTGCCTTTGGTAGGATGTGAGATCGCCTAGGAGGCCACTATGCCCCTGCTCATCCGCAATGGCCGCATCATTACCGCCACCGACGACTACCACGCCGACATCTTCGCGGCGGCGGACACCGTCACGCGGATCGACAAGTCCATCGACCCCAAGTCCTGCCCCGCGGGTACTGAAGTCATCGACGCCAAAGACAAGTACGTATTCCCCGGCTTCATTGACCCCCATGTTCACATCTACCTGCCGTTCATGGGTACCTACGCCAAGGACACCTGGGAAACCGCCGGCCGCGCGGCCTTAGTCGGAGGCACCACCACGCTGATCGAGATGATCTGCCCCGGCAAGACCGATCAGCCAATGGAGGCCTTTGAGACCTGGTTGAGCAAGGCTAAGGGTGTGGCCCCGTGCGACTTCACCTTCCACATGGGTGTCACGCGGTTCGACGGAGAGGCAGAGAAGCAGTTCCGCGAGATTGTCAAGCGCGGGATCCGCTCGTTCAAGGTGTTTCTGGCGTACAAGGGGGCGCTGGGTGTTGATGACCGCGAGTTGTATCACACGCTGAAGCTGGCCGCGGAGTTGGGGGTTGTTGTCACGGCGCACTGCGAGAATGAGACGCTCGTGGATGAGAGGCAGAAAGAGCTGCTGGGGGATAAGAAGTCCGGCCCCGAGTGGCACGAGCCCTCGCGTCCAGTGCAGGTCGAGGCCGAGGGGGTGAACCATCTGATGACCTTCGCCGAGTTGACCGGCGCGGAAGTCTACATCGTTCATACTTCCTGCAAAGAGGCGGTCGAGGCCGCGCAACGCGGCATCGCGCGTGGGGTGAAGGCCCACATCGAGGTCGTACTCCCGCACCTGCTCCTGGATCAGTCGTACACACAGAAGGATGGCTTCCAGGGCGCCAAGTACGTCATGTCGCCGCCTCTTCGCGACCGTTCCCAACTTCCGCACATGTGGGATGTGCTTCGCTCCCGAACCATCAGCACCGTTGCGACGGACCACGCTCCTTTCGACTTCGAAACCCAGAAGGTGATGGGAAAGGACGCATTCACCAAGATCCCCAACGGCATTCCGTCGGTTGAGAACCGCGCGGACCTTCTTTTCACCCACGGCGTCGCGGGAAATCGGATCGACCTTCACACTTTCGTCGATGCTGTGAGCACCCGCGCCGCCCGCATTTTCGGGCTGAAGGGCAAGGGCACCGTTGCCGTCGGTTCTGATGCGGACCTGGTTGTCTACGACCCCGCTTACCGCGGCAAGATTTCAGCCAAGACGCATCACATGGCCACGGACTACAACGCCTTTGAGGGTTGGGAGCAAAAGGGACGGGCCAGCGTTGTAGCCGTTCGCGGAGCGATCATGGCAAAGGATGGAAAGTTTGTCGGCAAGCTCGGCACCGGCCGGCTTGTCCCCCGAGGGGGTTGAGGGTTCCCGCTCGGCGCTTCTGTCGATAGACTGTCTCCGTGACCACCAGCTACTGGCGACAAGCCCTTTCCACCATCGAGTGCGACGTCCTGGTCATCGGTGCCGGCATCTGCGGCCTCTCCGCCGCCGTGCATCTTCAACGCCGCGGCCTCAAGGTCTGTGTTGTCGAACGCCACGTCATCGGTGCGGGCGCTAGTTCCCGCAACGCCGGCTTCCTGATGCGTGGGGCAGCTGAGAACTACGCCGCGGCCATCCGCGAGTACGGACGCGACAAGGCCCGGCTAATCTGGCGCTGGACCGAGGAAAATCTCGCGGGCCTCCGATCCGAGGGAGTTGAATCGCTCCCCAACTACCAGCGCGTGCCATCCTGTCTACTGGCCCTCGGCGAAGAAGAACGAGCCGAGCTCGAGGCGTCCCAACGTCTTCTCCACGAGGATGGATTCAACGTCCAGTGGCTGCAAGCCGGTCCCACAACGCGGACTCTCGATTCTGCGTGGTCCACCGGAAAGCCCCTCGCTGGCCTCCTCAACCCCGACGATGCGGCGTGCAACCCGGTTGAAGTCCTCCATCACCTCGCGTCCAAGCTCCAGCGGCCGGTGATGGACCGGCAGGAGGTCATTCGCCTCGAATCCGACGACTCGGGTGTGATCACCCACGCATCATCGGTCACGATCAAGGCTCGTTACGCCCTGCTTTGCACCAACGCGTACCTGCCCCTCCTGGCCCCGAGCAGCACTCGTCTGGTCAAGCCCCGCCGCGGCCAGATGCTCGCCATCCGCGCCGCCGGTCGCGTACTTAAGTACTCGTATTACGCGAATCACGGCTACGAGTACTTCCGTCAGGCCGCAGATGGCACGATCGTGGTGGGCGGCGGCCGCAAACAACACGCGGAGACCGAAGTCGGCTACGAAGACGTAACGACCCCAGCGTTGCAATCTGACCTGGAGGCTTTCGCTGCCTCGATCCTTGATATGGAGCGTGAATCGCTGAGCATCATTTCCCGCTGGTCGGGCACCATGGGCTTCTCTCCGGACGGGCTGCCGCTCATCGGCGCGCTCCCCAACTGGCCTGGCAACCGCGTCTGGTTCTGCGGCGGCTTCACGGGGCACGGCATGTCGATGGCATATCGCTGTGCGTTGTCCTGCGTCGAAGCCATGCTCGACGAGAAGCTCACCCCGTTACCTCTGTCACGATCGCTTTGAACTTCGAGGAGTCTGTTCGTGGGTATTCCCCAGCCAAGGAACTTCGAAATGTCAACACAAAGCCGACTGATCAACTCGATCTCGACCGTTCTGGTGCTTGTTTTTGGCTTCCTATTGCTGGCGGGGCTTGTTTGGATGATCATCCGTTAGCATCTTCCCCATATTCACAACTTCCTCTTGTACCTTCTGTCAAAGGCAGTAAACTGGGCAAGTTCGGTCAGGAGGGGTTGAGGAGGGTCGAGGCGAGGCCTCGGCGGGTCGGGCTCTCTGGCAGGAGGTGACACCATGAGCGTACTGGAAGCTGCGCAAGCAATTCTGGGAATGGCGGCGACCGCTCAGCCTGCGGCAAGGGCCAAGCGCCCGAATATGCCTTGGGGTGGCCCAACGGACGGACCAAACCTGATGACCTTGGTCAACCGGGTGACGTTGGGCTTCACTCAAGAGGAATACGCGCTGGCGACCCAGATGGGATTCAACGCGTACCTTGAGTACCACTTGAACCACCTGGCTATCAAGGATGCGGTGGTCGATTCCCTCCTGGGCAGTTCCGCATCCGAAGTCCAAGGTCAGGAACCGTTCGAGACGCTCTGGATGACTCCCTGGGCGCTGGGCCAGCAGGCGTCCGCGTCAACCGTTCAGAACGCCCTGGTCCGCGCCACGATCATCCGAGGCGTTTTCTCAAGACGCCAGTTGTTCGAGCGCGTGGTGGAGTTTTGGACCGACCACTTCAGCATCAACATCGCACAGGAAGAAGTCATCCAGCGGATCAAGACGGTGGACGACCGGGATGTCATCCGAGCCAACGCGCTGGGGACGTTCCCCGCTTTGCTTCGGGCCAGCGCCAAGAGCCCCGCGATGTGCGCCTACCTTGACAACAACCTTAACACCCGCTTCGGCGGCAACGAAAACTACGCCCGCGAGATCATGGAACTTCACACCATGGGTGTGGATGGCGGCTATACCCAGACCGACGTTCAGCGGGTTGCCAAGTGCTTTACCGGGTGGACCTACCTCGGCGCAGCGGGCTCCGGCGCGGGCGCCCCGTACAACGGCTTCACCTTCAACTTCAACGCGACAAACCACGATCCAGCCGCTCAGGTTCTTTTCCAGGGTACCCCGCAGCAGATCACCATCCCCGCCGGCGTCGCCAACTCCGCGGCCAACATCACCCGGGGCGAGTTGGTCCTCACCGCGCTTATCAACCACCCGAGCACGGCGATGTTCATCGCCAAGAAGATGCTCATTCGGTTCTGGGGTGAGGACCCGCCGCAGGCCTACATCGATCAAGTCGCGCAGACCTATACCCTCACCGGCGGCGACATCAAGGCGATGCTCCGGACCATCTTTGGTTTGTTCTTGGTTACGCCGCCGCCCCTCAAGTTCAAACGTCCCTTTCACGTCCTGATCTCAGCCTTGCGCGCAGCCAAGATTCATGTGACGTCACTGGTTAACTTCCCCAACTCGGTTCAGACGCCTCTGGTCGCCGCGGGGCACCATCCCTTCTTCTGGCAGACTCCCGACGGCTATCCGGACTCTCTGACCTATTGGGTGGGCCTGCTATTGCCGCGCTGGAACTTCGGTGCCTCGCTGATGAACAACAACTACAGCGGCATCACGATTGATACGACCACGGCCGGAGCCCTCCTGGCGGGTGCCACCACGGCGCAGCAAGTCGCGGACCGCATCGACCTGCTTCTCTTCAACAGCACGATGGTCGCCGCGGACAAGGCCCAGGTCCTCGCTCATCTGCAACCCGTTCTCCCCGCCACCGTCCCGTCGCAAACACAGATCAGAGAGGCGTTCGGGCTCGCGATGGGCTCGCCGAGCTTCCAGTGGTATTGAAGTTTCGATTTACCCCAGGGGCGCCCCCATGAATCAGCACGATTGCCACGCCTGCGAGGAATACAACCAGTTATCCCGGCGCGGGTTCCTGAAGGCCACCGGCCTGGCCACGCTGGCCGCGGGCATTCCCGCGTGGTTGCCTCGCGTCGTCTTTTCTCAGAACTTCGTCGGCGGACGGGATGTGATCATCTACGTCTTCCTCCGTGGCGGGGCCGACGGGCTGACGATGGTCACACCGTACGCCGATCCCGCGTACGCGACTCTGCGACCCAACATCAAACTCTTGCCTCCGGGTGGCGGCGCGACCTCATCGCTCGCCCTGAGCAACAGCAACATGTTCGGCCTGGCTCCCGGCCTTGCGCCGCTCCTGGAGCCGTACGAAGCCGGTCAGTTGGCGATCATTCACGCCGCGGGCTTTATGGTCTCGTCTCCGTCGCGATCTCACTTTGATGCCCAGCGCTTCATAGAAGTGGGCAAGTTCAACGACCCGACTATCTTCACGGGCTGGCTTGGCCGCCATCTGGCGGATACGGGCGCGGTTATGCCGGGCCAGCCGGTCCGCGCTATCGGCGTGGCCAACGGTCTTCAGCAATCGCTTGTTTCCGCTCCGAAGTCCATTCCGGTCCCGGGGCTGGGCGCATCCAACTCCCCCAACTACAGCATCACCGGCAGCAGCTCGACGGCGACGACGCGACTGGCCCGCCTGAACACGATGTATTCCGCGACCACCGACCCGGTGAAGACCGCCGCTCAGACCACCAGCGCCACCATCACGCTGCTTAACGGCATCGGGTTCCCGACCTATACGCCGGCGGGCGGCGCCGTGTATCCCACATCTTCCTTCGGATACGCCATGAAGTCCGCCGCGGCCCTGGTCAAGGCCAATATTGGCGTCGAGGCCCTCGCGATCGACAAGGGCGGCTGGGACCTTCATGCGAACCTGGGTCCCTCCGCCGGCGGAGCGATGAACACTCTTCTGGATGATCTTGCCAGGGGCATGCAGGCTTTCCATCGCGATGTGCTTCAGAACTCCAACCAGAACGCGGTGGTGGTCGTGATGTCCGAGTTCGGCCGGCGGGCTGCTGAGAACGGCAGCCTCGGCGTGGATCACGGCTACGGCAACGCCATGTTCCTCATGGGTCAGCGCATCAATGGTGGCCAGGTCTACAGCCGCAACGTCGCGGGCCAGGCCGGTTGGCCGGGCCTGGGACCAGGGCAACTGTTCCAGAACCTCGATCTTGCGGCCACGATCGACTACCGGAACGTGCTGTCTGAAGTGTGCCAGAAGCTCCTGCAAAACGGCAATCTCGCCAACGTCTTCCCCGGCTTCACGCAACAGCCCTTCGTGGGCGTGACCAACGCCTGACCGCTACGCTTGGTCGTGGGCCTGACGTTCGAGCATCCCGCGTGGTTCCTGCTGCTGCTGCTCGCTGCGCCGGTTGCATGGATGGGCCTGCGGTGGTTCAGTTCCATGAGCCGCATCCGGCGCTGGTCTGCCGTCGGCACGCGCGTCATTCTCATTTCGCTCATCACATCGATGCTTGCAGGGGCCAGCTCGGTCCGTCGGACCGACCGCATGGCCGTCATCGGCATCATCGATGTCTCGGCCTCTGTCCGCCTCTTTGGCCGGGGTGGAATGGACGCCGCCGGCAAGCCCTTCAGTGCGACCGAAGCCGCACGGGCATTTCTTGTCAAGGCCCAAGCCCAGCGCGGCCCTGACGACCTTTTGGGGATCGTCGCCTTTGACGGACGCGCCCTGGCCGTCGCCATGCCGACCCGCGGCGGGATTGAAGCCCGAACGGTCGATGTCCAATCCGCCGAGGGGTCCGACATCGCCGGGGCTATCCGCTACGCCGCGGCACTTATCCCCCCCGATACGGCCGGCCGCTTGATCCTGTTCACCGACGGCGATGCGACCAGCGGCGATGTGATTGCGGCCGCGCGTGAAGTCTCTGGCCGCTCGGGCGGCGGCACACCGATCGATGTGGTACCCATCGAGCTGGACGCGACCCAGGAGGTCATGGTCGAGTCGGTGGACACCCCGCCCCGTGCTCTTCCCGGTGCGACCATCACGGTCCGCGTCTCGCTGCTCTCAACGACCAGGACCACCGGAACGCTCCAACTCACACATCAGGGCGATGCGGTAGACATCAACGGCTCAGAGCCCGGCTTCGGCCGGCGCATCAATCTCGAACCGGGCCGCCATGTTGAGTTGATCACCACCGCCTTGCCCGCGGGCATCATCCACAAGTTCCACGCCGCCTTCGAGCCCGACCACGACGCCCAGGGCCACACCGTCGGCGACACCCGAGTCGAGAACAACTCCGCAGATGCGCTGACCATGACCTCCGGTAAGGGCTCCATTCTTCTGGTGGATGGCGTCAACATCCAGGGCGGGCCCGGCGGCGGCGGGGCGCTCGCCCGTACGCTCAAGGAAAGCGGTGTCGAAGTCACTGTCATGTCGCCAGAGGCGCTCCCGGGTGCCTCGACCGATCTCCAGGAGTTTGACCTGGTGATCTTGGAAAACGTCCCCGCCGAGCTTGTGTCATTGTCAGCGCAGAAGGCCCTGGTCGAGCACGTCCGCGATATGGGTGCGGGCCTGGTGATGGTGGGGGGGCCCGACTCGCTGGGCGCCGGCGGCTGGAAAGGCTCGGAACTCGAGCCGATCCTGCCCGTCAAACTCGACCTGCCAGAGAGGCTCGTCCAACCCGATGCCGCCGTCATCTTCATCATGGACAACTCCGGCTCCATGGGCCGGCCCGTCATGGGCTCGATTTACTCGCAGCAGGAAATCGCGGACCAATCCGCGGCACTGGCCGTTCGCACGCTCTCGAAGAAAGATCTCGTCGGCGTCATCGTGTTCAACATGGATACGGAGGTGATCGTCCCCATCGGGCCCAACTCGGACCCCAAGGGCACCGCCGACAAGATCCTCGCCATCGGCGCCGGCGGCGGCACCAACATGGGGCCCGCCCTCGAAGAGGCCGGCAAGCAGATGGCGACCGTCAAGGCGTCGGTGAAGCACATCATCGTCCTCTCAGACGGCCGCTCCCTGGGTTTCGAAACGCTTCCCGAACAAGCCGAAAAGATCCGTACGCAGACCGGCGCCATGATCACCACCATCAGCGTTGGCGATCAGGCCGACGAAAAAAACATGGCCGACATCGCCGACCGCGGCGGCGGCAAGTCCTTCGTCGTCAACAACCCCAATCTCCTGCCCAAGTTCTTCCTGAAGGCCGTGCGCGTCGTCCGCACGCCGCTGGTACGCGAGGGGACCTTCCAGCCGGTCATCCTTCCCGTCGCATCGCCGCTGACTGTTGGCCTGGAATCACCGCCGCCCCTCCGCGGCCTGGTGCTCACTCAAAGACGCCCCGAGCCCACCATCGCCTACTCCATGACCACACCGACCGGCGAGCCTCTTCTGGCCCACTGGAACGTCGAGCTCGGGAAGGTCGCCGTCTTCACCTCCGATGCAAGCAAGTGGGCCAAGGACTGGATCAACTGGCCCGGCTACCGCCAGATGTGGCTCCAAATCGCCAAGGCGATGACACGAGTGCGATCGGAAAGCCCGTTCGAACTCAACGTCGAGGTGGTCGACGATTGGCTGAACATCCGCATGGACACCACCGGCCGCGATGGCAAGCCGGTGGATGGCCTCACCGTTCCAGTTTCGGTGACGACGCCATCGGGCGAGACTTCGACCACGCTCTCGCAGACCGCACCGGGCGTGTACGAAGGCCGCGTGCCCGCGCGGGAGAGCGGTCAATACGTCGCCCGCGTCAAGCCCTTGCAGAATGGAAAGAAACTCCCGCCGCTCATCGGTGGAGCCTCCGTGTCGTCCGGTGTCGAGTTCCGCCGCCTCACCACCGACCACGCGCTGCTTGAGCAAGTCGCCAAGGAATCCCGCGGCCGCATCCTCTCGCTGAACAACCCCGACGCCGTCAAACTCTTCGATCGGACGGGCATCCAGCCTCGCGAGGCACGGACACCCCTCTGGCGTCCGCTGCTCCTCTGGACGCTCATCGTTTTGCTGCTGGATGTCGGCACTCGCCGCATCGCTTGGGACCGATTTGTGAGCCGCGAATATGGTGTGGACCTCCGGCGCGCCGCCCGCGAGTCTGTTCAGGACCGCGGCGCCAAGGCCGCGAAGGTCGTGACCAAACTCCGCGAGGCGCCCAAACGCGTGAAGATTGAGCCGGTCGCGACACTGAACGATGAAGACGCCCAGCGGGTAGCGGAAGCCGAAACCGAGCGCCGCAGAAATGCGAGACTGGCCGCCGTGCGTGCGATGCGGGAGAAGCAAGAAGCACCAGCCGAAGAACCGCCCGTGCCCGGTGAGTCCCGTCCGACTGAACCCACCCCCCAGCCCCCTTCCTCAGGGAGGGGGAGTTCGGAGGCGGCGGCTGCCCCGGCCACGGATGAACCCAAGCCCGAAGGTCTCCTCGCGGCCAAACGCCGCGCTCGGGAGAAAATGGAGGGCGAATGAGCGATGCACCTCTCCACGAGATGAACCCCACCGGCCGGTTCTCGGATCGCGCCGCCGACTACGTCAAGTATCGCCCCTCCTATCCAGCCGCGGCCATCGATGCGATCCTTGGTGGTCTGGATGTCCCCTCGCTCCGAGCCGCCGACATCGGAGCGGGCACGGGTATCTCAACCCGCCTTCTGGCCGATCGCGGCGTCCACGTCGTCGCCATCGAACCCAACGCCGCGATGCGCTCCGCGGCAGCGACGCACCCCCTGGTCGAATGGCGCGACGGGACCGCCGAGAAAACGGGTCTCCCGAACCACTCCGTCGGCCTTGTTCTGGCCGCCCAGATGTTCCACTGGGTCCGTCAGGAGGAAACACTGATCGAGTTCGGGCGCATCCTGGAGCCCCGCGGCCGCATCGCCATCATGTGGAACGAAAGAGACCGCTCCGATACATTCATGACCGGCTACCGCGACGCCATCCGAGCCATCGGCGGGGAACACCCCGCCGAAATGCGCGAGTTTGACCCCGGCGTCATTGACCGCAGTGGGCTCTTCGGCCCGGTGCGGCTCACGGACGTTCCCAGCATTCAGCGTCTCGATGAGGCCGGCTTGATCGGCCGTGTTATGAGTGCTTCCTATGTTCCAAAGGAAGGAGCCAATCGCGACGAGTTGGTCGTCAGCCTGGCGAAGCTGTTTGCGAGATACCGCGAATCCGATGGAATGGTAACTATGCGATATCGCGCTCGAGTCTGGATCAGTGACCGTCGTTGACGCTCAGACCACCACGCCGTGCAGACTCAATCGGTCCGCCCGATCGATCCTCACCGGCACGATGCGCCCGATCAGGTCTTCCGGCTTGGCCGCGTCAAAGAACACGATCAGGTCGCCGTCCGTGCGCCCGGACAACTGAACATCGCCGGATGGTTCCGCGACAAACACCTCTTCAACATCCAGGGCACACGCCGACCCGCCATGATCTTCGGCCTTCCCCTGCGCAACCCCGTTGATGGTCAGGGAGACGCCGCCCGACTTTGCAACCTCCCCCGCCAGCTTCTTCTGCTCCTTCCGCGAAATCCCTTCCACGAACACATCCAGCGTCTTGCCCACCTGCTCGCGGCTGAGTGAATCGCTGATGTCTCCCTGAATCGCCAGCAGCTCGTTGTTCCGCCGCCGCTTCACTTCCTCGGGAACATCGTCCGGAATCTTGTCGAACGCGGTGGTTCCCGGCCGCGGCGAGTACTTGAAGATGAAGCAGTTCTTGTATCGCGCCTTCTTCACCATCGCGACGCTTGCCGCGAAGTCCTCATCGGTCTCCGTAGGGAACCCGACGATGATGTCCCCCGAAATCGTCAGCGGCCGGCCTTTCTCAGGCTGGTCCAGGTACGCCCGAGCCCGATCAAGGAACTCGGTGTATTCCGAAACCGTGTACCCGCGATTCATCAGCTTGAGAATCCGGTCCGACCCTGACTGCCCCGGCACGTGTAGATACCGGCAAATTCTTGGATGATCGCGGATGACCTCCAGCACATCATCTCCAAAGTCGCGCGGATAGCTCGTGACAAACCGCAGCCGCTTGATCGCCGGAACCTCATCGTGAATCCGCGCGAGCAAGTCGGCAAACGTCGTCGTCTCCGTTCCCGAGAACGGGTCCCGCCGATGCCCACCCGAATAGCTCCGCCCCTTCTGCGGCTGCGTGATCCCGTTGATCGCCACCGCCGAACCGTGTTCAAACCGGTAGTGGTTGACGGTCTGGCCCAGCAGCGTCACCTCGATCACGCCCGCATCCGCCAACCGTTTGCACTCATCGACAATGTGTTGTGGCGGCCGATGAACCTCCGCCCCGCGTGTAAATGGCACGACGCAGTACGTGCAGAACTTGTTGCAGCCTCGCGTGATCCGCACATACGCCGAGCGCGTCGGCGCATCCGTCGGCGACACCGCCCGCGACAAGTCCAGAAGTTCCAGCGAATCCTCAGCGGCGGCCAGCGTCGCGCTCCGGCGAGAGGTGCTCCCCTGCAGCGAAACCTGCGACGCCGACTTCTTCGACGCGGGACTGGAAACCGTTTCATCCGCAATCAACGAGGCCCGAGTCCGCACCGCGTTGTCGAGCAGCCCCGGCAGCTTGTCCAACTCTCCAGGCCCGCACAAAATATCCACCACCGGCATCCGCTTGATCAGCGCCACCCCATCCCGCTCGGCCATGCACCCCAGCACGCCGACCACCAGCCCCGGCTCCGTGAGCTTCCGGACTGCCAGTTCCCCCAGCCGCGACCAGACTTTCTGCTCCGCGTGCTCTCGCACCGAGCATGTGTTGTACAGAATCACGTCGGCCGCGGCCGGGTCCGGTGAAAACCGATACCCCAGCGACCGAAGCTGCCCGGAGACCAGCTCCGAGTCCAGTTCGTTCATCTGGCAGCCAAAGGTCTCAAGATAAACAGTGCGGGCCATGGGATGGGAGTTTATGCAGGCCGTGGCATCACCCAAACTACCACCCTCCCCTCTACACTCCCCCGCATGTGGCGTGGCATATCCCTCGCAAACAAGTGCTTGCTGCTCTTCGGCGGGGCCATTGTCCTCATCGTTCTGGCCGCGCTTTCCGTGCCTTGGTTCCGTATGAACTCCCTGGTCGATGAGGGCCAGCTCGAAATCTCCCGCCAGCTGGTCACCGTCTGGGAGCAGCTCGACCGCCAGTCACCCGCCTCCAGCGCCTACGCCGAGGGTGTCGAGCACGCGGGTATCACCGCTCAAAAGCTCAGCCTCGATCAGGCGAAGGTTGATGCCGAAAAGAACTCTTTCATCCGCCGCGCGTTGAAGGCCACCGAGCGCGGGGCGGCCGAATACCAGTCTGCATCCTGGAGCGGCCTGGGCCGCGAATACCGCTTCGCCCGTGCCATCCGCTCCGGCGATGAGGTCACGAGCTTGATCCTCCTCCAGCGCCGCCCCGTAGAGGCCACGCGACTGCTCGTCGTGAATACCGCGTACTTGCTCAGTGCCGGCTTCGTCGTCCTTGGCCTGGCCGTGCTGGTCTTCTACCTCATCACCCACCGCATCATTCTCAGTCCTGTCCGCGCCCTGAAGGAAACCGCCGAGCGAGTCCGCGAGGGAGACCTCTCCATCCGCTCCGACATCCAGACCGGCGATGAGTTCGAGGAACTCTCCGGTACGTTCAATGCCATGCTCGTAGAGCTGGCTCGCAGCCAGAACCAACTCCGTGCGATCAACAGCGCTCTTGATGTCAAGCTCAACGAGCTGGCCGAGGCCAACACCGCGCTCTTCGAAACCGCACGCCTCAAGGGCGAGTTCCTCGCCGGCGTCAGCCACGAACTGCGTACCCCCCTGAACTCGATCATCGGTTTCGCCGAGCTCCTTCGCGACCAGGCCCAGACCGAGGTCGAAGCCGGCGATGACTCCTCCCGCCTAACCAAACGCATCCGCTATCTCGAAAACATCGTCACCTCCAGCCGCCGCCTGCTGGAGATGATCAACGGTCTCCTGGAGATGGCCCGCATCGAAGCCGGCAAGGTCGAGATCAAGCCCACTCCCATCAACATCAAGGAAGCCTGCGAGGGCGCCATTGGCCTGATCGCTCCCCTGGGCGAGAAAAAGGGCCTGGAAATGGTCCTCGAAGCCGGCGATGACCTCCCCCTGGTCGAGTCCGATCTCAAGCTCTTTCAACACGTCGTCTTCAACTTCCTCAGCAACGCCGTCAAGTTCACGCCACCCACCGACGCCTCCGGCCGCAAGGGCAAGGTCATCCTCCGCGCCGAGCGACTCCCCGCCCGCGGCGAGGAAGAAGGCGGCGAACGCGTCCGTGTCAGCGTGATCGACACCGGCCCCGGCATCGCCCCCGAAGATCAAACCCGTCTCTTCCAGAAGTTCCAGCAGCTCGACGCGTCTCACACCAAAGAGCACGCCGGCACGGGCCTGGGTCTTGCCATCTGCAAGGAACTGGCCAGCATGCTCCAGGGTGAGATCCAACTCGTGAGCGAAGTGGGCCGCGGCTCCATGTTCAGCCTCATCCTCCCGCTCTCGATCGACCGCGAGCGTGCCCAGGAACAAAAGCTCGAGACGGCGTTCCGCGGGGCGCTCACCGGCCGAAAGGCGTGGGGCAGTTAGGTGCTGATCCCCACGTGATGGCGCAGTTCCGGCTTCGCACGCCCCTCGGGCCACTCGATGGCGACCACATCAATCCGCACCGGCCGATCCCGCCATCCGTTCGCATTGACCAGAATCCGCGCGATTGCCCGCAGTTTCCGCCGCTTGGTCTGGTGCACGCTCGCCTCGGGCGCGACGATCTCCCCCAGCAGCGACCGATTGCTCCCGCGTGATCGCGTCTTCACCTCAACAACGACAATGGTCCTCCGGTCGGGCGCTTCGGCCACGATGTCCGCCTCGCCGATCTTCACTTTCACGTTTCGGCCCAGGATCCGGTATCCAAGGCCCCTGAGGTGTCGCGCGGCCAGACGCT
Organism: Phycisphaerales bacterium; assembly: GCA_044222485.1. Lineage (GTDB taxonomy): Bacteria > Planctomycetota > Phycisphaerae > Phycisphaerales > UBA1924 > JAHBXE01. The sequence goes on from JBGAND010000024.1 coordinate 40,635, forward strand.
CCCCGGCACTGCCCAACTTCCGCGACTGAAGTTCGCCGGATCCCCGTAGCTTCGTCAGCAAGCGCCGTAGCACCCGCTCAACTCCCTTCCGGCCAATATCGCTCGCTCGCGATATCTACCAGCAGGTTGGTCATGATTTCGATGTCCGTATAACTGGCCCGGGCCTTGAGCCGCTCGACATAGCTGTTCACCGCGGCGTTGAGCGCTTCATCATCCAGCTTTTTGGTGATTTCCATCTGCACGCCGGGATCGCCCAAGGGACGCGTGTTATCGATAATCGTCTCGAGCCACACCCAAGTCAGTGTCTTCTTGCCACCCTGGTCGACGCGTTCAACGGGCTCCTGCGTCGCCGTGTGGAGCATGAGCTTCCGGGCCGCCTCGTTCATCGCGGGAGCGGTGAAGAAGTCGCCCTCTGAGTACTCACCTGTGAACGGCACATCCGGAAAGAGCCCGCCCTCCGTCGGCTTGTACTCGTTGGCCGCCAGCGACGCCACTTCCTTGAACGGCTTCTTCGCCGCCAAGGCTTCGCGCACCGCGGCCACATCCTCGACATTCGCGGCATCCACCTGGATCACGCGGAATCGCGCCTGGGGCGGCGGGTGATACAGCGCCTGGTTGCGGTCGTAGTACAGCCGCACATCCTTCCAACTGGTCTTGAGCCGGCTCCTGAACTTGTCCTCGATCTGCGTCTGAATCAGGATGTTGGTCTCGACGTCTTTGGCGAATCGGCCTTGCGTCTGATTCTGTTGCCGAAGTTGCCGCTCGAGTTCCGCGCGGCTCCCCCCGGTTGCACGCCGCCGGCTTTCTGCCGCCTCCCGAACGTAGCTCCGAAGCCCTGCCTGTTCCTGCGGTTTGAGCGCGGCCCGGGCCTCGGCGGTTAGCACCTCATCCTGCAAGAGGGTGTCCAGCCGCTTGTGAAAGATCGATGCCGCCAATGCCCGCCAGTGCTGGCGCTGCACCTCGACGTCAACTTCTCCTTCCGTATTCACATGTTGCGAAGGCGGAATCAGCCGGATGGCCTTCCAGTCGCTCAAGCTCATTCTTCTGGTCTTGGCAATGGTCTCCAGCCGTCGAGCTCCCAGTCCCGGCTCGAGCATGTCGTCAATGCGGATCGGATGCCCATTGATCTCCCCGATCTTGGCATCTATCAGCGAAAACGACTCCGACGGCAGTACCGCGGGATAGGGTCCCGCGGGTGTCGCCAGCGGCGCGCCGGTCTTGATAGAAACGTCCTTGACTCCCTGCTCGGCCTGCTGAACCGTGAACACGGGCCTTGCCGGTGCGGTGCCCTGCGCCTCCCGCGGCCTCGGCTCTGTCGGCGAAGGCGCTACCGCCGTCGGCAGCGTCGCCGGATCTGCAATGAAGTCCTCGGTCCGAAGCACGGACATAGGCTTGCTTCCGCGGCTGCACGCGCACAGCCCCGCACAGGCCAAAAGCCCAAGGACCGCGTTCCGTGCGTGCCGGTGATATTCCATCATGGATGCACAAGGTACGTCATCGCAAGGCTAGCGACAAGGGCGGATCGCCTAGAGTTGCTTTCAGGAAAGGATCATTCATGTCCGACGGCTCCGCCCCAAAGATCATTGTCGATAGCGACTGGAAGTCCCAGGCTCAGGCGGAGAAGGAAAAGCTCTCGGCCGCGGAAAAGGCCAAGCAGCCCGCGGCCCGGCCTGGTCCACCCCCCGGGATAAGCCCCGAAGACACGGGTGGCGAGCCCCAGGGCCCGCCGGAGCCCAACTTCGAAGAACTGGTCCGTACCCTCGCCATGCAGGCCCTGATGTATCTGGGAGCCTTCCCAGAGCCCGAGAGCGGCCGCCGGATGGTGTCGCTTGAGGCCGCCCAGTTCAATATTGAGCTGCTCACGATGCTCGAAGCCAAGACCAAGGGCAACCTGAACGAGCCGGAAGCTCGCTTCCTGACCCAGATGCTCCACGAGCTCCGGATGCAGTACGTCGAAATCGGCAAGGCCGTCGCCAAAGCGGTCGAGCAGGGCCGGATTCAGCCCGGAGCTGTGGGGGGCGCCGCAGGCGGTGCCACCGGCATTGGCGGGCCCGGTATGAACATTTCAGGACCCGGCGGTCCCTTCCGCGGCTGAGTTTCCTCCGGATATCGGTCACACCCAGAAGTTCCGAGGCGACCGGCACGCAAGCGGGATCGCTCATTTTTCTTCGGCAATCCGGCGAACCCTGTCATCCATGCCGCGGCTGACGACTCGGTGATACGCCTCAGCATGGCCGCCTCAGATCTCTTTCATTGAGCTTCGGCCGCATCGCTTAGTCACCGATGAGGGGTGTCCTATGAACACCACGGGAACTCAGAGGCCTGCCGCGCGATCAATCCTGCCCACCAGCGGTGCAACTTTCCTCCTAGGCACCTGCGGCCTGGTCGCAACCGCGGCGTACCTCGGCGTCGATTGGCTTCGAACACCGGTTCTGGGACTGCCCACCGGCCTGTGGACAATCGCGCTGGCCCAAGTCGCCGGCACCGTCTTTACCCGCAATCGCCGCCCTGCCGCTTCAACGAATACTCCCTTTCAGGACAACTCCGCGAACACCGAGAACTCTTTCGCCACCTTCGCCGGTCGGGCTGCCGGCGCTGCCTGGGAGGCCGTCCGGGCCGGTGCCAAGGCCCTTCACCTGAATGGTGAGCACTTCCAGGTCTTTGAGGACCACCTGTCCCATCGCACGGAACGCTCATTCCGGCGCGCGACGCCGATCCGCATTGGCCTCGATGCCGGTCCGGAAACACGCCGCGCCCTCACCGACCAGCAAACAGCTCTCAATCTCGCGTGGGCCACGCTCTCTCCGAGTATGGATGACCAGGGCACGCTTCGCCGCCACCGCATGGATGCGATCCTCAGCCAGCCTTCCAGCGGGCCGGTTCGGATTGTCACGGTAGAACATCCGGAACGCGAAGCCTCCTGGTACGACTGGGCCTTGCCGCGCCCCCTCACATACGCCTCGGTCTTCCCGGTGCGAGTTGATATCACTCAGCTCACGATCGAGGATGGCAATCTCGCTGACCCCAAACAGGCCACGCTCATCGCATCACTCCTCCGAGCCTCTGCCGCGCTCTCGCGCACGCCTGGCCGTCTTCGCCTCTCCGACCGCCTCTGTGGCCGACTGCCGTCCGCCGAGGGCTCCAGTATCCGCACCCCCAGCGGCCCCGCGGACCGCGCCATGCTCGAACTGGTTGAGGCCCTCACAGATTCTCCGCCAACCAACGCCGCCAAGGCTGGCGCCCGCGCCGTCAGCGCCTGGCTCGCGACCACCGACGTCTGGCTCGACATCAACCTCCGCCGCCAGGGCATCGAAAACGCACTGCGAATCTTGGGAGATGAGCCCGAAGTCCTCCTTCGTGCCGCGGCCATCCGCCTGGCCATGTTCGAGGATGACTCCGCCTTCGCAGCCCTCAGCACCGCCGAACGCGTCATCCGCGCCGGCAACCACGAGCAGATGGGTGAGCACTTGGCCTTCTTGCAAGCCGAGCTTGAACTGGGCCTGCCCAACCCGCTGACTCTGGGGAGAGTGGCAGCGGGTATCTGCATGGTCTGCGCCTCAAGCCCGCGCGACCGCGTCGCCTTCATCCGAGGCGACATCATGGATGATGTCCGCCACTCCGCCTGGCTCGTCGGGCGCGAGCAGGACCGGGCCGTGCTCTCCGAAGTCTTCAAGCTCATGGGCGCCGAACGCGTCACCCCCAGCCCCTGGGAACTAAGAGACGCGGCGTGACTTCTGGCGATAGCGAGCCGTGCTGTGTCAGCACGGCGTTGGATTTCTCCGCTGAAGTGCCGCTGCGCACGAACCGAACCTTGATCGCGATCGTCGAGAGTCCACCGTGCCGGCACGGCTCGCTCTAGGTTACCCCTCAACATCCAACGAGGGCCGCGGCGTCCCATCCGCCTTCGGATACGCCTCGTGCTCTTTGTGATCCTGCCGCGCATCCTCTTTCTCATTGCTGGAAAGCGACCGCACCGCATCGTCAGACTCAGTCTGCGACACGTACTCATCCTCTTCACCCTGTCGTTTGGCGCGAACAGCCGTAGCCCGGGGCGCGGGCTTCTTGTCCTTGGCCTCGACCCGCTCGGCCTGCGAAAGTCCGGCGAGCGACTGGGCAACGTTGGTGCCGATGATGCTCACACTACAAGTATCGACCGGGGCTTTCCCCGAGCTTCAAACGGAATCGGGGATTGCGGTTATCAGGGCGTGAACAGGCGTCCACTGGCCAATTCGCGGCCTAGGCCCCGATCAGATTCACGCCGCAATCGACGTACAGAGTTTCCCCGGTCACGCCGGACGACATGTCACTCGCCAAGTACACCGCTGTCTTCCCCACATCCGCCCCTTCAACCCCACGACGCAGCGGCGAACGCTCCGCCGATCGCTCTCCCATCCCGTCGGTGCCGCCAACAGCCGATGCCGCCAGCGTCCTCAGATACCCACCCGAAATGATGTTCACACGGATGTTGTGCTGCCCCAGTTCCGCGGCCAAATACCGCCCCGTGCACTCCAAGGCCGCCTTTGCCACACCCATCACGTTGTACCCCGGCACAACCTTCTCCGCCCCGTAGTACGACATCCCCATGATCGACCCGCCCCCGGACCGGATCATCAGCGGCTTGGCCCGCTGAGCCATTCCCAGCAGGGTGTAAGACGAAATATCTATCGCCGACAGATACGCCGCCCGCGGCGTATCCACAAACTTCCCAAACTGCAGCCACTCCCGATCCGCAAACGCGATGGAGTGCACCAGAAAGTGCATGTGATCAAACCGCTCCGAGTAGCTGGCAAACACCGCATCCAGCTCCGCATCCTTGGAAGCATCCAGCGGCACCAGCCACGGATCGGCAACCTTCAGCTCTTCCACCGCTCGCCGCGTCCGCCGCTCGTTCTTCTCACCTGGCAAGTGCGTAAACGCACATCGCCCACCGTGCTCAATGATCGACTTGGCAATATGCCACGCGTACGACCGCTCGTTCGCGATCCCGACAATCAGACCCGTCTTTCCGGCAAGTAGTGACATGGGACCTCCAAGGCTCAAGTCTAGTCCGTGCCATCGAAGTCGGTTCCTCCGACTTCGATGCCGACCACCCCACGCCCGCCACCAAACGCATGGCTCAGACGTGGCTCAGGCCTCCCGAGAAACTCCCCATATCATTCCCCAATGCGAGATCTCAACGCCCTCACCCTCCCCGACCTCTACCTGCACTTCGGCCGCACCGGCCTCATCCGCCGCCTCCTGGAACTCGCCTGCGATGAAGACCTGGGCCCCCGACGCCTCGACATCACCAGTGCCGTGAGCGTCCCCGCCGACGCCAAGGCCGAAGGAGTCATCGTCGCCCGCGCCCCCGGCACTGTCTCTGGCCTGGCGTGTCTCCACGAACTCGTGGACGTTTACGGCACACGCGTCGATGCCCACCTCGCCGCCAAAGATGGCCAGCAAGTCCAAAAAGGCACCCCCCTGGCAACCCTCCGCGGCCCCAAACGCGAAATCCTCGCGGTCGAGCGCCCCGCACTCAACCTCGTCGGCCGTCTCTCCGGAATCGCAACGACGGCCGCGGCATTCGTCGCCGCCGTCGGCGCCGGCACCCGCGCCAAAATCTACGACACGCGCAAAACCATGCCCGGCCTCCGCGTCCTGGAGAAGTACGCCACCCGATGCGGCGGTGCCTCCTGCCACCGCATCGGCCTCTTCGACGCCGTCCTGATCAAAGACACCCACCTGGCCGGCGTAGGTCTCGACACTCTCGCGACGGTAATCGCCAACGCCGCCCGACAAGCCAAAACCATGAACGGGGACCTCTCCTGCTTCGAGGTCGAAGTCGAATCCCTCGACCAACTCGCCCGCCTCCTCACGATCGAGCCGGGCCTCGTGGATGTCATCCTTCTGGACAACATGACCCCCATCCAGCTCCGCAAGGGTGTCGCCATGCGAGACACTGCCGGCAAACCCATCCAACTCGAAGCCTCCGGCGGCGTGAATCTAAGCACCGTCCGCGCCATCGCGGAAACCGGAGTCGAACGCATCAGCGCCGGCGCCATCACCCACAGCGCCCCGTGGTTTGATGTTGCCCTGGACATGAAAGCAAGCGATAAATGAACCTCGTCGATCGCGCGGCGAAGCTCAAGTCCTTTCTCACCCCGCGCGTCAACCTCCCTTGGCTCAATCGCGTCTTCGTCTTCCCCCAATGCCATTCCACTCAAGATGAGGCTTTCCGCCTCGCCGAAGGCCAACCCGGTCTACTTGTCACGGCAATCAATCAACTAAGCGGCCGCGGCCGCCTCGGCCGCACCTGGATCCAGCCCCCCGGCCTGGGCCTCGCCGCCACGTTCGTCCTCGACGCCGCCCAGCACGATGCCCCCAGCCTCTCCATTCGCGCCGGGGTCGCAGTCTGCCTCGCCTGCGAAGCCCTCACCGAACCGCGAGTTCCTGACGACTACGCATCCTACTTCCGACTCAAATGGCCCAACGATGTCGTCGTGCCGCTCGAAACACACACCAAGCTCGGCCCCTGCCGCAAACTCGCGGGCATTCTCATCGAACGCCGCGAAGGCCTGCTCCTCCTGGGCATCGGCATCAACATCCTCCAGCAGGAATCCGACTGGCCCGCCAACCTCCGCGACAGCGCCGTCTCACTCCACCAACTCGATCCCAGCGCCCACCCACCCAGCCTCGAGGGCGTGTGCGACCAACTCATCCGCGCCCTTGATCACTACCTCTTCGCCGACCGCCGCGAAATCCGCAAGCAGTTCAGCGCCCGCGACACCCTCACCGGCACTCAGCAAGCCTTCGAGCACAACACCAAGCGCTACACCGGCATCGTCGAATCCATCGATCCCGAAGATGTCATCATCCTCCGAACCGCCGACGGCGCTGAGCACAAACTCCCCGCCCTCACCACCTCGCTTGTCAAAGACTGAAATCGGCTCTTCCTCTCAGCGCTCTCTGCGCCTCTGCGGTGAGTTCTCTTCAAACCAACCCCGAAATCCGCTTCGCCAACTCCGCCCCCGCCGCCCCCTCCAACTTGCCCGCCTTCCAACCCACCCCGAGCCCCGCCTCCCCAACCTTGGGAATGATGTGAAAGTGCACATGCATCACCGCCTGATGCGCTGACGCCCCATTGTTCTGCAGCACGTTGAACGCCGAAGCCCCCGTCGCCTTCAAAACCGCCCGGCAAATCCGCGGCAAAACCCGCCCAACCCCCGCCGCGGCCTCATCCGACAGCTTGTCCAACGTCTCCGCCGCCTCCTTCGGCACGACCAACGTGTGCCCCAGGCTCAACGGAAAGATGTCCAGAAACGAAATCACGTGGGCATCCTCATACACCTTGTGACAGGGAATCTCACCCCGGATGATCTTCGAAAAAATCGTGTCAGCCATGCCCGAAGTGTACAAACTCGTGCCATCGAAGTCGGTTCCTCGACTTCGATGCAAACACCCGCACCTGCCAACGTAGAATCCCGCTCCTCCATGCCCCCAACCACCACCAACCCCGCCCCCGCCCCCATCCGCTCCCCTCCCGGACCCCTGGTCAACCAGATCGCCGCCAGCGAAGTCGTCGAACGCCCCGCCTCTGTCGTCAAAGAGCTCACCGAAAACTCCCTGGATGCCGGCGCCAAACGCATCCGCATCGACCTCGAGCAGGGCGGCATCGAGCTCATCCAGATCACAGACGATGGCGGCGGCATTCCCCGCGACCAGCTCCCGATGGCCCTCGCCCCCCACGCCACCAGCAAGATCTCCGTCGTCGATGACCTCGACCGCATCGCCACCCTCGGCTTCCGAGGCGAAGCCCTCGCCTCCATCGCCTCCGTCTCCCGCCTCTCCATCCGCTCCCGCACCGCCGATGACCAAGGCGCCTGGATCATCGAAGCCGAGGGTGACAAACTCACCGATCCCCGCCCCGCTTCTGGCCCCATCGGCACCTGCCTCTCCGTACGCAACCTCTTCTTCAACACCCCTGCCCGCCGCAAGTTCCTCCGCACACCCACCACCGAGCAAACCCGCTGCGTTGACGCGGCCCGCAACCTCGCCATGGCCCACCCCGCCATCGGCTTCACCATCACGTGTGATGGCCGCACCGTCGAAGACCTCCCCCCCAACCAATCCCCCAAAGAACGCGCCCTGGCCATCCTCGGAAACGAACTCGCCGACCAGCTCATCGATGTCCACGCCGACCAACTCGACGACTCCCGCGGCATCGCCCTCTGGGGCCTCGCCGGTTTGCCCTCTATCTCGCGTTCCACCAACCAATCCCAGCACGTCTTCATCAACGGCCGCGTCATCCGCGACAAAACCATCCAGCACGCCATCAAAGAAGCCTACCGCGGACTCATCGAGCCCGGCCGCCACGCCACCGTGGTCCTCATGCTCGAAATGAACCCGGGCGCGGTCGATGTCAACGTCCATCCCTCCAAGGTCGAAGTCCGCTTCCGCGACTCGGGCCTAATCCACTCCGTCGTCCTGCGCGCTATCCGCGACGTCCTGCGGGCCGCGGACCTGACGCCAACGTTCGGCGCTGCCGGCGGTAGTGGGGGAGCTCCGACCAACAACTTCGACCCCCGCGCCATCCTCCCCGAAACCTCCCCCGACGGCGTCAAAGCCTTCGTCGATTACTTCCGCCGCGAGGCGCCCACTCAACCCCAAGGCAACTTCTCCTACGAAGAAGTCCGCCGCGCGATGAACGAAGCCAAGTCCCAGGATGCCGCGGCCTTCGCCCAAGCCTTCACACCAAAACCAACCGCTCCCCTGCACCCCGCCGAACTCCCTCTCGCGCGGCCCCTCAACCGCGTCCTCCAAGTCCACAACAGCTACCTCGTCACGCAAGATGAACAAGGCGTCGTCATCCTCGACCAGCACGCCCTCCACGAACGCGTGATGTTCGAGCACCTCATCGCCCGCATCAAAGATGCCAACCTCGAGAGCCAGCGACTCCTCTCCCCCGTCGCCGTCCCCGCCAGCCCATCGCAGATGGACAAGCTTCCCGACCTGGCCCCCCTCTTCACCCGCATCGGAGTCGAAGCCGAACCCCTCGGCCCCGTCAGCCTCGGCATCCACGCCTTCCCCTCCTTCCTCTTCTCCCGCGGCGTAGACCCCGTCGAGTTCATGACCGAACTCCTCGAAAAAACCGAGTCCGAAGCCTTCACCCCCGGCAGCGAACAGACCCTGCACGAGGTCCTCGACATGATGGCCTGCAAGGCCGCGGTCAAAGCCGGCGACCGAATGACGGACGTCGAGCTCGACGAACTCATCCGCCTTAGAGAAGCCGTCGAACGCTCCAGCAACTGCCCTCACGGACGACCCACAACAGTCCGCCTCACCATCCGCGAACTCGAAAAACTCTTCCAGCGGAGATGACCCGTGCCATTGAGGTCGGTTCCTCCGACCTCGATGCCGACCTGCTATAACGCCGCTACTTCTTCCCCTTCCCCCAACTTCCCACAATCCCCTTCCCATCCTCCGTCACCCTCCACCCAAACCCCATCAACTCCTCCTCTGCCTCCGCCTTCAAACTCCACGCCTTCCCCTCAAACTTCACAAACGGCTCCAGCGAAGAAAACAGCCCGCGCAGGTCGGCCATCAACTTGTCCGGCCCCTCCGCCGGCTTCACCCCGATCGTCACATCCAGCCCCGGCGTCACCATCACCCACTCCCCAATCCGCGGCACAACTTTCTCAATCACCGGCAGCATCCGCCGCTCCCACCGCGACCGAAGCGCTGAAAACTCCGTACCTCCGCCAAGCTCCTGATACGTATCCGCGCCCAGATCCACCCACGCCGCCACCGTCGGACGGAGCAGAATCGCCCACGCTCCGCTCACCGGCTTGGAAACCCCCGCCGGCCAAGCCCCCTCACTCACCGCCACCGACTTCCACTGCCCCGGCTTCTCCGCCCGATCCGACCACGTGACATCAATCGCAAGCAGCGGCACACCCGTCTCCTCTTTCACGGGCTTCGCAGGCTCTTCCTCGTCGGACTTCGACTTCGCAGGAACCGCCTTCCCCGGCAACGTCCCATGAACCATCACGGTCCGGTCATTCTGCACATGCCAGGCGTGCACAAGCTGTCCCAGCCGCCCCGCCGCGAACTCCTCCGGCACTTTCGTCCGCAACGCATTGAGATCCACAAACGCCTCAAACGCCATCTTCCCCCGGTTCCGCTTCTGACTGATCAGGCTCCGCTCCGACCCCCAAGCGGAGTTCCGCACATTCGCCGCGCCCGATGTCATCCACTTCTCCAGCGTCCCCTTTCCAAAACCCACGATGAACGCATCCGGCGTCGAAACCCACGCCACATCGCGCCAGTCATCCCCCGTCACGGAGAGCTGTGCCTTAAGCCCACCGCTCAACTCGATCTCTTTCCGCTGTCGCGTCTGCCCGCTTCGGCTGTCCAGCCCGATAGCCCCTTCCATCGCGGCGGCAAACCGGTCGTGCAACTCCCTCTTGGCCCGGACCTCGATCACCGCACCCAGCTTCGTCGGCCTGAACACCCGCTTCTTGTCTTTGCCCGTGACCGCTTGCCCTTCCAGATCCAGCAGACACACGCGGTACGACGCATCCCCCAACACCTTGCCGCGCAGCAGCACATCGGCGGCGGATGAGGCCCCTTCCACCGCAATCACATTGTCCATCAACCCCCGCAGCCCGGCGGCCATCAAAGCCCGCGTCCGCTCATCCTCTCCCATCACCTTCCCATCCACCATCCAATACGCGACCGTCCCGTCCGGTACAAACCAAAACCCCTGCTCCGAGGTCATGGGCTGACCTCGGGCAGGGGTGTTTAGGCAAATGATGATCAGCAGAAAGAGGAACGTTCGCAGTGTCGTGCCCATCACTTCACGCTTTCCAACCCCTCAAAAGCCATCTGGGGTTGGAGAAGCGTAGCGACCAACTCGGCGGTGCCCATGCCTTCCATCGGCATCGTCCGCATCCACACCCGGGCGAGGGCCGGGCCGGCGTTCGTGTCCATGCCCATCCCGCCGCGTTGTTCCATCGCCGCGAACGCCGCGGGAATGGCCACCAGCGGGACAATCTTGGCCACCGTCGAGATCGCCCCGCATCCCATGACCAGGGCCGACCGGTCCGAATGCGTCTCGCTCACGCGGTCATCGCCGCGGACATACGTGTAGCTGATCCGCGGCCGCACACCCTTGCGCAGTTCGTTGTACGTCGGCACCGTCAGCCCCGGCTCGCGAGCCGTATCCGTGGGAGACCGCATCGCGTTGGAAACAGCCGAGCCCACCATAGTCAGGATGCTGTATCCGTCGCGGATGTGCGCGGCCGTATCGCTGAACGAAACCGAAGAGAGCTTCTTATCCGACGGGAACACACCCTTGAACACCGGGTTGCTCATGGCCCCGGCATCACCCTTCCCGGATGCCTGCCGCGAGGCCACCAGCGTCCCCTGAGGAGTGGGGGACAGAATCAACCACTTGGGCGTCATCGCGAGCGTCAGTTCCAGCGGCACCGGCAATCCCGGGAACCGCAGCGTCATCAGGTCGTTCTCTCCATCCTTCCAGGAAGCGATCCGAATATACCCCGGCCCGATGGGCAGCTTGTCCGCCATCGCATTACCAAACGCCGCGAGCTTGTTGAACGAGGCAAGCATCTTGGCTTTGTCGGCCAGAGAGATCATTGCAACGGCCGAACCCAGGCCACCACCGCCCGTGGATTCGGACATGTACAGGCACATGTCCGTGCCGAAAGAGTTCAGAACATCATCCTTCAGGTCCACACCCGTCATCTCGCGGAACTTGTTGAGGAACTCACCAACTTCAGGCCCGCCCAGGCCGGTCAGCGCATCCACAATCGCGCCCGGTTTGGTCGAGCCGCCGTGGGAGATCGAAAAGTCCGACGCATCCGCCGGGATAATCGCAAAGTCCTCAGCGCTCAGCGGCCGCGTCGCGTTCTCAGTCGGCGTCCGCTTGGCGGCGCCGATATCGACCCGCATCGAAACGCTCTCATCCTTCGTCGTCCCCGCGACGTACGTCATCACGCCGGTGGAACCGAACAGTTCCAGGTCCTGAATCTGCTTCATCCGCGCTTCGGCTTCGGGATTCTGCTTGGCGAGCCCCTGACCCATCTTCTGTAGCGCCGCAAACCCAGCCCCATCCATCCTCACCCGCAGGATCGGCGTCACACCTTTGGGTGCCTCAGGCAACTCCTTGAACACCCCATCCTGATCCTCCACCGTCCCGACCGCGATGTCATAGCTCCATCCACTCTTCCCATTCCGCGGCCCAAAGCTCACCGGACCCACGGGCGTCGTAATGTCCGCCATCCCCTCAAACCGAGTCCCCTTCCCGGTCTTGATCCGCATCCCCGACTGCGCCGCCAGCGGGCTGATCGCCGCATTCAACTCATCCGCGGCCTTCTGCTCACCCATCAAAAAGCTCATGTTGAGCCCATACCCAAAGAACCCACCCGACGGATTCTCGCCGTTGTACGTCAACGCCATCCGAGCCGGACGCGAGAACGTGAACAGCCCGAGGTTCGCATATCGCGACACCTCCGGCGGCATGTTGGGAATCTCCCGAGGCAGTTCGCGCACCCGTGCCGGCAACATCCCGATCGCCTGGGCCATCGCCTGATCCTTCGGATCGGTCATCAAGGCGCTCATTCCCGCCCAGTCCACCAGCAGAACACTGCCTTTGGTGAACTCGGGTTCCGCGGCCTTGGCCGGCTTCTCGTTCTGGGCCCATACCTGGGCCGCGGAGAGACCAACCACCGCAACCATCCCCACGATCCTGTTCAACTTCTTCATCGCCGACTCCTGTGTGCCGTTGTACCGACCGAACTGCCGATATCGTAAACCGCGTGAAACCCGAACGGTTGCCCCACCCCCACTGGATACGCAGTAGAACTGCGCTAAGTTACTCAAACAGAGGCTCCATGTCTCCTTGGGGACCTCCTACGTCCTCTTTCACCCCCTCACCCACCAACCCTTCATGACCTCCATCCTCCTCATCCGTCCCTCCGCCCTCGGCGATGTCTGCCGCACCGTCCCGGTCCTGGTCAGCCTCCGTCAGGCCTATCCGGATGCCAAAATCGACTGGCTCATCCGCGACACCTTCGCCGATGCCGTCCGTTCCCACCCAGCCCTGAACGGCATCGTCGAGATGAAGCGCCGCCAGTTCTCCGACCAGCTCAAACGCCTGCAGTTCCGCGACTTCCGACGCTGGATGGCCGACCTTTCCTCCCGCCGCTACGACATCGCCCTGGACTGTCAGGGCCTCTTCCGCTCCGGCTTTTTCGCCTGGGCCTCCGGCGCCCCCCGCCGCATCGGCCTGTCCAACGCCCGCGAGTTTGGCTGGATCTGGCTCAACGAACGCCACCATGTCACGTGGGACTACCACGCGGTAGACCGCATGCTCGAGCTCACCCGACTCTCCGGCATCGAGCCCGTGCGCGACATGCGCCTCTACACCAGCGCCAAAGACCGCGGGATCATCACCCCCGACCTCGCCGGCAAGTCCTTCGCCCTCATCGCCCCAACCTCAAGCTGGCCCGGCAAGCAGTGGCCCGCCGACCGCTTCGCGAAAGTCATCTCCTGGCTCCTCGCCGAATCCCGCGTCGAACGAGTCGTCATCGTCGGCGCCCCCTCCGAACGCGCGGCCGTCCAGCCCCTCCTCGACCACGCCCGCACCGACACCCGCATCCTCGACCGCGTCGGCGCCACCTCCATCGGCCAACTCATGGCACTGGTCGAAGCCTCCTCCTTCGTCCTGGCCAACGACTCCGCGGCCCTCCACATGGCGGTCGGCTTCAACCGCCCCGCCGTCGGCCTCTACGGCCCCACCCGTATCCACGAAGATGGACCCTACGACGGCCACAATCCCAGTCACCCCGTCAAAGTAATCCAACACCTCGACCCCTCAGAGCGCATCAGCCCCAAAGACGCCGCCCGCGCGGCCGCGCTCATGCAACGGATCACCGTCGAAGAAGTTCAGCAAGCAATCACATCGCTCGCCCTCCCTGAAGGAGGGGGCCGGAGAGTTGGTTCGATCTGAAGTACGTTCGAAAGCGAGCCGTGCCGTGTCGGCACGGCGGTCGTCGGGTCACCGCGAGCGGCCTTGCTCACGAACACCCCGCCGCATACCTGTTGATGAAACACTGAAAGTCGTTAGCCGAGAGGATGGGCGTTGTCGTGTTGCCGTCGCAGTTCGCGTACGTGTCCGCGGCTGCAAACTTGTTCAGGAAGCACTGAAAGTCATTCGCGTTCAGGATTGGCGCACGCGACGATCCGTCACAGTTAGCTTCACATTCCCGGATGGCCACCCCGAAAGTGCCCCAACTGCAAGCTCGAAAGCGGCCTTGAGGCGGCGGCAACATCCCTCCCCACGCGGCAATGGTCAGATTCTCGCGGATCGCGTATGTTCCGCTCGCGGCCAGAGTGTGGAACACTCCCGTTGGAACATTGAGTTGTCCGAAGCTGTTGCTTCCCCACGCCGCAAGGGTCCCATCGGTTCGTAGAGCGAATCCCGTCGCTGTACCCGCTGAGATGGCCGCATACTGACCCGGCGGCACGTTCAACTCTCCCAGAGCATTGCTGGGACCGAACGCAACAACGGTTCCGTCTGCCTTGAGCGCGAGCGAAAAGAACTGGCCGCAAGCGATCCGCACGAACGGACCAACTGGCGGTCCAGTAAACGGATCCCAATGAACCGCGCCCCAGCCAACCAGAGAACCGTCGGGGCGCAGCGCCAAACAGTGTTGCTCTCCCGCCGCCACAGAAATGAACGGACCCGGAGGGACGTTGTGCTGGCCGGATTCATTGTTGCCCCACTGGGCCAGGGTACCGTCCGTTCGAATCGCGAGCGATTGCTCCCAACTGGAAACAACGGCGATAAAATTGCCGCTCGGTGGGGTCGCCTTGCCAAACTCGTTGTCGCCCCAACCAACCAACGTGCCATCCCGTCGGAGCCCGATGCCGAAAAGGGATGCAGACGTCAGAACTTGATAAAGTCCGGGGGGAACATTCAGTTCGCCGAACACGTTCTGATCACCCCAGACAGCGAAGTTGGATTGCGCGTGGAGTCGACACCCACTCCCAATCAAAATGATGCCAGCCGTCATTCCAAGTCGTGAAAGTGGAATGCCCCGGGCGATCACCGGACTTCTCCTGATCAGCAGCTAGTGGCCCTATCCGTTCTTTTTCTCAAAGTCCTTCATAAACGCCGCCAGCGCCTCGCACCCCGCCTTCGGGAACGCGTTGTACGTGCTCGCCCGGATGCCCCCGGTCGCCCGGTGCCCCTTGAGCCCATCCATGCCCAGCTTCTTCGCATCGGCCATGAACTTGTCATCCAGGTCCGAGGTCGGCGTCTTGAACGTGATGTTCATGAGCGAGCGGCTGTCCGACCGCGCGTGGCCCTTATAGAAGTGCGACGAGTCCAGCGCGTCATAGATCAGCTTGGCCTTGGCCTGGTTGGCCTTCTGCATCGCGGCCAGCCCGCCGTTCTTGATGATCCACTTGGCGATCAGCCCCATCACGTAGATCGGGAACACCGGCGGCGTATTGGGCCGCGAGAGCTCCGGGACAAACGTGCGATACTGGAGCAGGTCGGGGATGTCCTTGCTGCCCTGCTCGATGAAGTCATCGCGGATGATGCACAGCGTCGTGCCCGCCGGGCCCATGTTCTTCTGAGCGCCCGCGTACACCATCGCGTACTTGGTCAGGTCGATCGGCTTGGAATAAAAGTGGCTCGACGCATCGCAGATCACCGGCACACCCGCCGGAGCCTTCAGATCGCGGTGCCACTCGGTCCCGTAAATCGTGTTGTTCGAGCAATAGTGAATGTACGCCGGCTTGGCCGAGTACTTGATCTGCGCTTCACTCGGAATGTAGCAGTGGTTCAGGTCCTTGCTGGTCCCTGCGACAACCGCCTTGCCAAAGTGCGGCCCCATCTTTGCCGCCTGGTCAAACGTCTTCTGCGCCCAATACCCCGTCACGATGTAGTCCGCCGTCGAACCCGCCGGCAGAAAGTTCATCGGGATCATGTGGTTCTGCGCCGACGCTCCGCCGGTCAGAAACAGGATCTTGTAGTTGGCCGGGATGTTCGCCAGCTTGCGGATATCCGCCTCGCACTCCTCAAAGATCTTGTCCACCACGCGCCCGCGGTGTGAGTGCTCCAGAATGCCGATCCCCGACCCGGCGATGTTCCACACATCCGCCTGAACCTGTTTGAGCACCTCTTCCGGCAGGCACCCGGGCCCCGCCGAAAAGTTGAAGATGCGGTCGGTTGCGGCCGGGGCCTTGGTTGTCGCCGGTGCGGCGGCGGGGGCGGTCGGACTCATTGATTAATCTCCGAATGTGCGGTCCCATTGTACTCCGCACGTCGAACTGTTTGAAGCGGCAAAAGTGGGCCGCGGCCAGCACTTTTTGACCCCCTAGGAGAGTGGCGATGGAGAATACGCAAGGACGTTCCCGGATCAGCGGACGTCTAGTGATCGGCGGGATCATCGCCGTAATCTCGATTATCGGCTACTTCGCGAACAGTTCGCTCAACCCGGTCACCGGGCGAAAGCAGCACATCGCCCTGACTCAGGATCAGGAGGTGGCCCTTGGCCTTCAGTCCGCCCCGGAAATGATCCAGCAGTTCGGGGGCCTATCTCGGGACGACCGGGCGATGCGCTTGGTTGAAACCGTGGGCCAGAAGATCGTCGCCTCGCTGCCCCCCGAGGCACCCCAATACCCATTCAAGTACCACCTGCTCGCCGACTCTCGCACGGTCAACGCCTTCGCCCTTCCCGGCGGCCAAATCTTCATCACGGAGGCCCTGCTCTCCCGGCTCCAGACCGAGGGGCAACTCGCGGGCGTCCTCGGACACGAGACAGGCCATGTCCTGGGCCGACACAGCGCCCAGCAGATCGCCAAGAGCGAGCTTACGCAAGGGTTAGTCGGCGCCGCCACGGTCGCCGGAGGCAGCGATGGCCGGTCAAATACGGGTGCCCTCGCCCAGATGGTCGGCCAGTATGTGCTTCTGAAGTACGGCCGCGATGATGAACTCGAGTCCGACCGCTTAGGTGTAGATTTGATGATCCGAGCGGGTTACGACCCCAAGGCCATGATCGGCGTGATGAAGGTCTTGGAGCAGGCCTCCGGTGGCGGCCACGGCCCGGACTTCGCCAGCACGCACCCAAGTCCGGCAGATCGAACCGAGCAAATCAACGCCCTGCTCGCTAAGAAGTACCCCGCCGGCGTTCCGACTGGGCTTAAGCCGTAAGCGCTCGCAACACTTCTTCAATCGTGGTGGACCCCGCCAACGCCTTGACGAATCCGTCTTCCTTCAGCAGAGCCAAATCTCCGGCCTTCAGAGCGCGGTTCGCGATCTCATGAGCATTCGTCCGCGCCATAATCAACTCGCGCAGCTCATCGGTCATGGTCAAAAGCTCGTAGATTCCGATGCGTCCCCGATATCCCGTGTTCCGGCAGTTCTTGCAACCCGAACCTTTGATCAAGGTCTGGCCCTTGGCCAGCGTGAATCCCACAGGCAGGTCCGCCTTATCCGGCGTAAACGCGGCCGCGCACTGCTCGCACACCCGCCGCACCAGCCGCTGGGCCATGATCCCCTCAACCGAGCTGGCCACCAGGAACGGCTCTACACCCATGTCCAAGAGCCGCGTCGTCGCCCCCGCCGCGTCATTCGTGTGCAGCGTGCTGAACACCAGGTGACCCGTCAGCGAAGCCTGCACCGCCGTCTCCGCCGTTTCCTTATCGCGGATTTCGCCGATCATCACCACATCCGGGTCATGCCGCAGAATCGACCGCAATCCGGCGGTGAAGTCCAGCCCCACCTTCGCGTTCACCTGAATCTGGTTGACCCCCGGCACGTGATACTCCACCGGGTCCTCAACCGTGATGACCTTGACCTCATCGCTCACGATCCGATTGAGCGACGCGTACAAAGTCGTGCTCTTACCGCTGCCGGTCGGCCCGGTCACCAGCAGAATCCCGTGCGGCCGGTTAATCAGCCTGTCCCAGGTCTTTTGAATCCCCTCAGGCATCCCGAGGTCTTCCAACCCCATCAGCACCGCGGACTTATTCAGCACGCGAAGCACAACCCCCTCGCCAAACAGCATCGGGATCACGCTCACGCGAAGGTCAAACTCCCCACCCGATTGATCCAGCGGCTGCCCCGGCATCCGATGCCGGAACGTGATTCGCCCATCCTGCGGCCGCCGCTTCTCGGCGATGTTCATGTTCGCCATGATCTTGAGGCGGCTGATGATCGCCGCTCCGAACCGATTAATCGTCGGCGGCACATTTGCCCGCTGCAGCACGCCGTCAATGCGATACCGCACGATCAGCTCGCGCTCATACGGCTCAATGTGCACATCCGTCGCGCGATCCTTGATCGCCTCGATCAAGATCTCATTCACCAGCTTGATGACCGACGCTTCCTGAGCCTGCTCGATCTCATCGCTGGATGCCGGATCGACCGTCACCGCCCCCGCGGCCCCCGCCATCTCTCCCAGCGTGTCCCCACCCACCCCGTAGTGCGCCCGGATGAACTTGTGCAGATCATCCTCATCCGCCAAAACCAACTCAATCGAACACCCCGTCAACAGCCGCAGCTCATCCAGCACGGCCAACTCAAACGGATCGCTCGTCGCCACGGTCAGCGTCGTCTCACTCCGCGAGATCGGCACGCAGTTCTGCTTGTACACCAGCTTGGCCGGCAGAGCCTCAAGGACCTTCGACTCAACAACCACCGTCCCCAGATCAATGATCGGCATGTGAAACTGATCACCAATCGCGCTAAGCACCTGGTCCCGGGTCACCACCCCCTGCCGAATCAAAACCCGATCCAGCCGCTCCCCGCTAGCCCGCTGCTCAGCGATCGCCGACTCCATCTGTCCCTTGGAGACAAGCCCGCGTTCAAGTAAGACGGCCCCGATTCCCATGTGTCTGACATTCTACTTCGGCCAGCACCCCATCCAACAAGGAACTTTGCCCGGAAAGGGTCCGGAAACCCGCTTTTATGGCCTGCGGTCGGTTAGAAAGTTCGAAGTTCCCCCATGTTCCCACCTGTGGGAAGCGAAGGAGCCACAGGGGTCAAACAGATGAACCCAGATGAACACGCATGGGCTTTGTTCCCATCTGGGCCCATCTGGGACATCTGTGGCTTCTGATTCTTCCTTCCTGACCGCGCTATCCGCGTTCATTCGCGGCCAATCCGCCTCACCCCTTCAGCGTCGCCATATCCACCACAAACCGATACTTCACATCACTCTTGAGCATCCGCTCATACGCCTCATTGATCTTCGCCATCGGGATCATCTCGATGTCCGACACAATCCCATGCTCCCCGCAGAAGTCGAGCATTTCCTGCGTCTCTTCCAACCCGCCGATCAAGGACCCCGCCAGCCGCCGCCGCTTGAAGATCATCGGCATCACCTCGATCGCCTTGTGCGGGCTCTCGGGCGCCCCCACCAGGCACATCGTCCCGTCCCGCTTCAGGCAGTTGATGAACGGGTTCAGATCGTGCGGCACCGCCACCGTGTTCAGAATGAAGTCAAACGAATCCCCCTGCTTAGCCATCTGGTCCGCATCGCGCGAAACCACAACCTCATCCGCCCCCAGCCGCTTGGCATCTTCCGCCTTCCCCGGCGAGGTCGTGAACAGCGCGACTCGCGCACCCATCGCGTGCGCGAACTTCACAGCCATATGGCCCAACCCCTCCACCCGGTGCCCCTTCCCCACACCCCATGTCCGCAGCGGTGAATACGTCGTGATCCCCGCGCACAGCAGCGGAGCCGCCGCGGCCGGATTCAGCTTCTTGGGCACGCTCAACACAAAGTGCTTGTCCACCACGATCGAGTTTGAGTACCCGCCATACGTCCCAGGCGCAGTCCCGTGCGGGTCCGCCGACCCGTACGTCATGACCATCCCCTTCTCGCAGAAGTTCTCCAAGCCCTCCTTGCAAGAGGGGCACTCCCGGCACGAATCCACCAGGCAACCGACGCCGACCACATCTCCCTTCTTGAACTTCTTGACATCCGACCCGACCTTCACGACCTTCCCGATGATCTCATGCCCCGGCACGCACGGATACGTCGTGAACTTCCAGTCGTTCCGCGCAAAGTGCAGATCCGAGTGGCACACACCGCAATACATGATGTCAATCTGCACATCGCGAGGCTTGGGGTCCCGGCGCGGAATCGAAATCGGAGCCAGCGGCGACGTGGCGGACTGAGCGGCGTAAGCGAGTGTCTTGGGCATGGGTCTCTCCTCAGAGGCTGAATTGAAGGACTCGCCAGAGTGTACGGTCCCGACCCCAGAAGAGCAGCCACGCCAACCAGCCACCGACTAGGTTGAAATCCCCACTCGCCCTTCACTGCCGCAACTTCAGATTGCCCAGAGTCACGGCCGACGCCTCATCGTTCGAATCTTCACGGACACCTGCCCCGCGGTGTCGTGGACCCATCACAGTTCGCATACGCCTCGCCCGCCGCGAACTGGTTCACGAAACAGTGGAAGCCGTCAGCGTCTACTAAAGCGACATCATTCGTGTCGAAATCTTCAGCTACGACCACAACTTGTCAGCAAAAGTCGTGTCGTCGCTCAAAACCCCCTTGCAATCCTAACCAACAACCCCATATTGAGCGTCGAACACGACCACGCGAAAGGAGCCCCCATGACCACGCAAGCCGTCCTCATTCAATCCCCCGACCAACTCCTCGAAGACTTCCTCTGCTCCCGCGCCAGTCTTTTCCAGATCGCCGCGGCCCACGGCCTCTCCATCGACCAGCTCATCGCCTGGTACCGCGATGAGGCCACCCAAGCCCGCATCCAGACCCTTAAGGAAATGGCCGAAGCCCAGCAAACCCTCACCGCCAAGTTCCACTCCGCCGCGGCCATCGACCGCCTTGCAACCATCGCCGATACCGACGACAACCCCGTCGAGCGCCGCAGCGCCGCGGGCCTGGTCCTCAAGCACGCACCCGTCCAACGCCAACCGAAAAAACAATCCCGCCGCGCTGCCACCGCCGAGTCGTCCTCCGCAAAACTCTCCGAAGAGCCCGAATCGACAATGCAGACCGCCGAACCCGCCCACGCCGCGCCATCTCCGCAATCCTCTCACGAACCACCCGCCCTCAATCCGACCCATACGTCTCATGGGTCGCATCCGTCCCATGAGTCCCATGGGTCCTCCTCCCCAATACACTCCCCCCTGAATGACCTCCCTAACCGTCCTCCCATCCCCGCCTCCCTCGAACCAGCTTGCACGTGACCTCTCCGCGGCCATCGAGGGCGAAGTCCGCTTCGGCCTCCACGACCGCATGCTTTACGCCACCGACGCCTCCCTCTACCAGGTCGAGCCCCTGGGCGTAGTCATCCCAAGTTCCATCCAAGACGCCCTCCGCGCCGTCGAGTTCTGCGCTGCGCACAACCTCCCCATCCTCCCCCGCGGCGGCGGCACCAGCCTCGCCGGCCAATGCACCAACCGCGCCATCGTCATCGACTTCTCCGCCCGCTGCCGCGCCCTCCTGAGCCTCGACATCCAAGCCCGCCGCGCCACCGTCGAACCCGGCATCACCGTCGATGACCTCAACGATGAACTCACGCGCAGGAAATCAGGCCTCTTCTTCGCCCCCGACCCCGCCACCAGCCGCCAAGCCAACATCGGCGGCTGCATCGGCAACAACGCCGCCGGCGGCCATTCCATCCTCTACGGCCGCACCAGCGAAAACCTCGATGGCATCCGAGCGGCCCTCCTCTGTGGCACCGGCTTTCCAGCCGGTGTTCCTGTCTTGCTTAACCGAGGCGCCGCCACTCGCGACCCCCACATACGCGACCTCACCCTCCGAGTGGCCCAAGTCGTCACCCGCCACGAACGCCTCATCCGCGAACGCTTCCCCAAGACCATCCGCCGCAACGCCGGCTTCGGCCTGGACATGGTCCTCAAGCAATTGGATCAGGCCGGCCCCAACGCCGACTCCGACGCCATCCTCAAAGAGATCAACCTATCTCACCTCCTCTGCGGCAGCGAAGGCACCCTCGCGGTCACACTCGGCGCTGACCTCATCCTCCAGCCCTCTCCCAAAGCCAAGGGCCTGGCCGTCATCGGTTTCGCCGACCTGGACGAAGCCATCGAAGCCACGCTTCCGATCCTGTCCACCAAACCCAGCGCTGTCGAACTCCTCGACGACACCATCATCAACCTCGCCTCCGCTAACTCCGAGTATCGTCGCTACGTCGAGCTCATGCCCCAGCCGCGCGAGGGCAAACTCAAAGCCATCCTCTACGTCGAGTACTTCGCTCACGCCGGTCCCGAAGAACTCAAGGCCCGATTCGAGGAACTCAAGTCCCTCATCGCCCGCATCGCGCCCGCCGCAACCATCTCCAACTACACCGATGCCCCCTCCATGGCCAATGCCTGGAAGCTCCGCAAAGCCGGTGAGCCTCTATTGCACGGCATGCCCGGCGCCCGCAAGCCCATCACCTTCGTCGAAGACAACGCCGTCCCCGTCGAGAACCTCGGCCGCTTCGTCCGCGAGTTCCGAAAGATCGTCCAGTCCAAGGGCACCAACGCCGCGTTCTGGGCCCACGCCAGCGTCGGCGTCTTGCACGTCCGCCCCTTCATCGACATCCACGACGAGTCCGACCGCCAGCGCATGCAGGAGATCGCCGTCGAAATCGCCGACCTCGCCCGTGATTGCGGCGGCGTCATGTCCGGCGAACACGGTGATGGCCGCGTCCGTGGCCCCCTCCTCGAACGCTTCTACGGCCCCGAACTCATGGGCGCCTTCCGCGAAATCAAAGCGATCTTCGATCCCAAGAACCTGCTCAACCCCGGCAACATCGTCGAGCCCGGTCCGGTGTCATCCATCGCCGAGACGATGCGAGTCAAGCCCGGCGAGTCCTTCGTGCACGTGGCACCCACTCAGACCTACTTCGACTACGAAGACCAGCACGGTTTCGAGGGTGCCGTCGAGATGTGCAACGGCGCGGGCGTCTGCCGCAAGAAATCCGGCGGAACCATGTGCCCCTCCTACATGGGCACCCTCGACGAGCGCCACTCCACTCGGGGCCGCGGCAATGCCCTCCGACTCGCGATTACTGGCCAGCTCGACAAGCAAGCTACCTACACCGACCCCGAAACCATCGCCACCCTTGACCTCTGCCTCTCCTGCAAGGCCTGCAAGACCGAGTGTCCCAGCAACGTGGACATCGCCCGACTCAAGGCCGAGTACACCGCCCAGCGCTACAAAACAACCGGCCGCGTTCCTCTCAAGGCCTTGGCCTTCGGCCACATCCGAATCCTCAACCAACTCGGCTCCATCGCGCCCGCCGTTGCCAACTGGGTCAACACGCTCAAGCCGGTGCGTGCCATGCTGAACCGCATCCTCGGCCTGGCGCCGCAGCGCACCATTCCCGCGTTCGCGAGCCCTCTCAAACTCGGCCTCGACACGCGTCGTGATGGACCCACCGTCGTTCTCTATTCCGACTGCTTCACGACCTACAACGACCCCCACGTCGGCCGCGCGGCCAGAGCCGTGCTGGAAGCGTTCGGCTATCAGGTGAAGCTGGTCGATGCCGGCTGCTGCGGGCGTGCCGCGATGTCTACCGGCCTGCTCGAACACGCGATCGACCTGGCCGATGCAGGGCTCGAGAAACTCAAGCCACTCATCTCCGATCCAAACGTGCACGCGATCGTGGTGTGCGAGCCGTCGTGTCTGTCTGCCATCAAGGACGACTGGCTGGAACTGAAGCTCAAAACGCCGCGGGCTCTCCGCGAGAAACTCGCGGCCAAAAGCTGGCTCGTCGAAGAGTTCATCGAGAAGCAGTGGGGCAAGCACCCGCGGATGCCAATCCTGCCCAAGAACCCTTGGCCGGTCATCCTGCATGGCCACTGCCACCAAAAGGCTCTCTGGGGCTCCAATTCCAGCGCGGCCTTGCTCCGCCGGCTCGTGGGCGACAAACTCAAGGTCCTCGATACCGGCTGCTGTGGCATGGCGGGCTCGTTCGGTTACACCGCGGACCACTACGACTTGTCCATGAAGATCGGGGAACTCACGCTCTTCCCGGCCGTCAGACAAGCCGGCGATGCGGCCATCGCCGCGCCGGGGACTTCTTGCAGACATCAGATTCACGACGGCACCGGCACCAAGGCCAAGCACCCGATCGAAATCGTGGCCGAACTCTTGATGCGTGGATGAAACTCAGCCGGCCGTGTCCGGCTCCTCTTTGACAATCTGCTTGGTCTTCATGTCGTAGTGGTACAGCACACCCTGCTTCTCCGTCACGCGGCAGGTCTTGTGCGTGCCATCGCAATACGGCAGCTTGTTGGAAAGTCCGCAAGCGCAGATGAAAATCGGCTTGCCATCCTTTGGAAAGTCCTCAGGCTGAATCTTGATGGGATCGGTCGCAACAACACGGATCATTCGAGGCATGTTTATTCCCCACTCGGCACTCGGGACTTGGCACTCAGCACTTCTCTAAGCCGGGCTCTTCAGCGACCGTACCACCGAATCCAACACCCGGGACGCCCCATCCCCCGAACTATCCGACCCTTGCGACCGAGTCACGATGCGGTGGGCACACACCGCTTGGATATTGGATGTGACATCCTCCGGCACGCAGTAGTCGCGGCCCGCCAGAGCCGCCGTTGCTCGGGCCGCCTGAGCCAACGCCAGCGAGCCCCGCGGCGACAATCCCACCAGCAGCTCCGGATGGTTCCGCGTCGCGTTGGCCAGCGAGATGATGTAATCAACCAGCGCCGGATCGAGCCGCACTTCGTCAACTTCAGCCTGGAGCTTCACCACATCGTCCTTGTGCAGCACGGGCTCCAACTGAGGCAGCGCGTGATTGGCGGGGCGGATATCCAGCACCCGGGCTTCATCCTTGGGGCTTGGATAGCCCAACCGCGTCCGCATCAGGAAGCGGTCGAGCTGGTTCTCCGGCAGCACGTAGGTGCCTTCAAACTCATACGGATTCTGGGTTGCCACCACCATGAAGGGCTGCTCGAGCACATGAACCTTGCCATCGATCGAGACGGTCGCCTCGTTCATGGCCTCCAACAAAGCTGTTTGGGTGCGAGGCGTGGTCCGGTTGATCTCATCGGCCAGAACGATGTTGGCAAAGATCGGCCCGGTCTTGAAGACAAACTCGCCCGTGGTCCGGTCGTAAATGCTGACTCCCAGGACATCGGTGGGCATCAGGTCGGGTGTGAGCTGGATTCGGCTGAATGAGCAGTCGATGCTCTTGGCGACGGCGGTGGCCAGGACGGTCTTGCCGACTCCCGGGACATCCTCGATGAGGATGTGGCCGCGGGCCAGCAGACAGACGATGATGCGGTCAATGGCCGCGGGATTGCCCAGGAAGACCTTGGCGATGTTGTCGCGGAGTCGGGCGATGGCTTCGAGCATGTCGGTGTCCAAGGCTGAGGGGAAGTTGGGCCGCGGAGTATAGTGTGAGGCGGACCGGAGAATGTCGCGAACGCTCGCCGATACGTGGTCGGGGGCGCAGGGTTCCAAGAACCAGCGGAAGCCGCGGGGTGAGTCAAGAGCCGGCGGACAATGGTGCAGGACAGCGCGCACAAGCGCCGCAGGATGTCGCGCGCAAGCTCATCGGCGATATGCCCTGCGTAGTCTGTGGTTACAACCTCAAAACGCTGTCAGTGCGTCACGTGTGCCCGGAATGCGGGACGCCGGTGCGAGTCACCGTTCTGGCGGTCATCGACCCTTACGCTTCGGTGCTCCAGCCCATCCGGTTCCCGCGGGCCACGGCGGTGGGGATCGTGGTCTGGTCGTGCGCGGCGCTGGGCGCCGCACTGTTGACCTGGGGTGAGCGGGCCATCGACGTGTTTGCGGTGTGGACCGGTGAGAGCGGCGGCTCGGGCGCTCTGGCTTGGACAGCGACAGCGCTGATCGTGGCTTCCGGGCTTGGGGCCACTTCGCTCATCCGGCCCCATGGTCGGCTGCCCATGTGGAAGAGTGCGGCGGCCCTTTGCGCGGTGGTCCTGTGCTTTGTCAGCGCCGTGCTGTATTGGAAGCTGCATGCTCAGTACGACCGGGTGCACACGCGGCCCTTTGTCGAGGGTCCAACGGGAGAGGCGACACGGACTTGGATGAGACTGCTGTGCACGGGGGTATTGGCGGCGGTGGTGCTTGGGCTGCGGTTGAACGCGCGAGAGCTGGCGGCCCGATCGTTGGTGCTGCGGATGGGGAGGGCGGATCGACAGACGATGCTGGCCATGGCCGCGGCGTTGGGTGTCGCGGGCTTGGGCGATGTAGTCATGTTGATGGGCCTGCGCACCTCGGGGGCGATGTCGTCGGTCGCGGACATGCTGGGAATCGTGCTGATCGCCGTGGGGTCGATGCTCTTTACGGCGGGGCTGGCGGGCGTGGCGGTGGATTGCCTGCGGATCGCGTCGGTAATTGTGAAGCCCGCCCGGAGCATGGAGGAGATGGTGGGGGATGGCGAATGAAGCAGGAGTTGCAAGACCGGTTTGATGCCCTGATGGAGGATGCCCTGGCGGGGCTGGGCAAGAGGATTGAAGGGTTGCTGGAGGAGATCGCGATCGTGGTGCTGGATGAACCGGACCCGGAAATGCTCAAGGACCTGGGGATCGATCCCAAGGATGAGGAGGCTCTGGATGAACTTTGCGGTCTTCACACCGGTACAGCATTGACGGAGCGGAGTCTGTCGCAGGATGCGGATCTGCCGACGATGATCCACCTGTTCAGACGCGGGATCGTGGCATTGGCGGGGGGTTGGGAGCATCCGAACGCCGATGAGGAGATTTACGAAGAAATCCGGATCACGCTGCTGCACGAGATTGGGCACCATTTTGGTCTGGATGAGGGTGATCTGGATGAGTTGGGGTATGGGTGAGCGGGCCGCGTAATATCCGGCCAACAAAGGAGTGTGACCATGGGTTTGCGGCGCGCATTGACGGTCGTTGGGATTGTGGGGGCGGTCGCGGCGAGCGTGCCGGCCCTTGGTCAAGGGAAGATCGGGCTGCTGGAGCTCAAGGGAGCGCCCATGGAGAAGCCCAGCGAGTTGGCCTGGCTGCTGGGGTCGGGTGAACCGACCTTGCGCGAGCTGACCGAGGCCATTCGTGATGCGGGCGATGAGCCCGGGCCGCTGGTCATCCGGCTCAAGGATGCTCATCTCAATCGGACGCAGGTTGAGGAGCTGGGCGCGGCGATGTCCGCGGCCCGCAAGAAGGGCAAGAAGGTTCACGTGTTTGCCGAGAGCTACGAGCCGGCGGACCTGGTGCTGGGATCGTTTGCGGACAAAGTGATGATCCAGAGCGGCGGGCCGGTGAGCCTGCCGGGGATGTTCATGGAAGAGATGTACCTGGCCGACACGCTCAAGTGGATCGGCGTGAAGGCGGACATGGTGCAGGTGGGCGACTTCAAGGGCGCCAACGAGATGTACGTCAACGCGGCGCCAAGCGCGGCGTGGGAAACCAACATCAACCAGTTGCTGGACTCGCTGTACGGTGTGATGCGCGAAGAGCTCAAGAGTGGGCGCAAGCTCAGCGATGCCAAGCTGGATGCGGCGATGAATGTCGCCTGGATGGCGGATGACGAGGAGGCCGTGAAGACGGGCCTGGTCGATTCATCGGTGGATCTGACGGGCCTGGGTGTTGCGGTCTCGGGGAAGGCGGATGCGGAGTTCGAGACCCTGGAGCCGGGCACGGAGGGCGCGCTTAAAATGGGTGGCGGCAACCCGATGACCGAGATGATGAACCTGATGAAGGTCTTTTCGGAGGCCCCCAGCCACAAGCCCAAGGAACCGACGATCGCGATCGTGCACATCGACGGCGTGATTATCGATGGCGATTCGACGGCGGGCGGCATGTTTGGCGGCGAGGCATCGGTCGGAGCCAGGACCATTCGCAACGCGCTGGAGGAAGTTCGCGATGAGGACCTCATTAAGGGTGTGGTCATTCGCGTGGATTCGCCCGGCGGCTCGGCGACGGCCAGCGAGGTGATGTGGCAGGGGATCAAGCGGCTGGCCGAGAAGAAGCCGGTGTGGGTGAGCGTGGGGTCGATGGCGGCCAGTGGCGGGTACTACGTCTCGGTCGCGGGTGACAAGATCTACGTCAATCCGTCCAGCATCGTCGGGTCGATCGGCGTTGTTGGCGGGAAGATGTCGATGGGCGGGCTGTATGAGTGGGCGAAGATCAAGGTGGTGGGCCGCGGCCGCGGGCCCAAGGCGGACCTCTTCGATTCGAGCAAGGCCTGGACGCCCGACCAGTTGGTGATGGTGAAGGACAAGATGACGCGGACGTTTGACCTCTTTAAGAAGCGGGTCGCGTCGGGCCGCAAGGAGATCGATCTTTCCAAGACAGCGGGCGGATGGCTGTTCGCAGGTCAAAAGGCGATCGACATGAAGATGGCCGATAAGGTCGGCGGGCTGGATGTCGCAATCCAGGACCTGGCGGCGGAGTTGAAGATGGAAGACTACGCGGTGCTGGACTATCCGGCCCCGCGGGCGATCCCGGAGATCATCGAGGATGCGATGAAGGGGTTTGGGGCGGCGGCGCCCAAGATTCAAGGGCTCGGGAGCGAGTCGCAGATGGCCTCGATGCTCAAGGAGATTGTCGGGCCGCGGGCCTGGCCGCAGGTGCGGTCGGCGATTTCGGGACTGATGTTGCTGCGTGATCAGCCGGTGGTGTTGGTGATGCCGCGGGTGATTGTGGTCAAGTGATTGCCGACGGGTCCAAAGCGGAGGCCTCGGGTGAGCACGCGGGGCGTGTGCATGTGGTTATCCCCACGCACACGACTCGCCACCTTGCGGCGTGCCTGGCGGGGATCGGGCGGCAGGAGCAGATGCCCGCATCGGTGGTGGTGTCATGCGACACGGATGATCCGGCGATCGGGAACTTGCTGGATGAGTGGTGGCCACCCATGTGCGGGTCCAGCGGCACGGTGCTGATCCATGTCGCGCGGCCACACAAGGGCTATGCGCATCCGGCGCAGGTCCGGAACAACGGGTTTCGGGCGATTGAGCGGATGGTGGGCTTGCGGCCTGACGACACGGTGCTGGGCATCGATGGCGACATTGTGCTGGGCCCGGAAGCGGTGTGGCGGCACGCGGAGATTGCACGAGACGGTGCCGAACTGGTGCTTGGGTTCCGTATCTGCCTGAGTGAGGCCGCGACGACCCGAGTGACGCCTTGGGGCGTGATGGAAGGCGCCGACCGCACGGTGCTGACTCCGGAGGAAGAGGCGGCGGAGTACAAGTTGCTTGAGGCCAGGCAGGCACGGTACGAGAAGAGCCTGCTGGTGCGCAACTGGGTCCCCAGTCCGCTACGAGACATCTTTGTCAAGCCGCACAAGCCCAAGCTGATCAGCGCGCACTACGCGGTGAAGGCGGCCAAGCTGCTTGAGGTGAACGGCTTTGATGAGGAGTATCGGGACTACGGGTACGAGGATGACGATCTGGGGCGGCGATTGCATGCCGCGGGGGCCAGAACGCGGATCGGGGTCAGGGACATATTGGCGTATCACCTGTGGCACCCCACGCGTGCGCCCAAGAGTCCGATGGATACGCCGGGGTATTCCAGGTTCAGCCTGAAGGGGCTGCCGAAAGTCGCGGCCCACGGGATCAGGAATCCCATGCCTCAGGATGAGCCGGTGATGCGGGTGGTCAGCGACCGACAGCACGCCGCAGCAAGCCGATGAACTTTCGAATGGGGCCTGTGAACCGGCGCGGGCGGTTGTGCTTGCGCGGGCGGGAGCGCTTGGTGCGCCGGAGTTTCATGCGCAGGCGGCGCTTGGTGCGGAGGCCTTCCATCTCGGCGTAGGAGAGCGGCGGGCGGGCGTAGAGGTCCTGGCCGCAGCAGGGGCAGGAGACGGTGACGTGGCCGCGGCGGCCTTGGAGGGAGGGGCCGTCGTAGCCGCAGGAGAGGCAGGTGCGGGTCTTGAGGCGAGCGGGGAGTTTGCGTCTGGCCGTACGCATGAGGAGAGTTTAGCGGGAGGGGGAAGAACGCGGAAGGGGAAGGTGGGATTTTGGCCGATATTGGGGTGTTTACGGACGTTGCCGCGGTGCTTGGGTTATGAACACCCGGCGGCGAAGGCATTCAGGAAGCACTGGAAGTCGACCGCGTTCAGCGTGGGTGGGGCGGTGCTGCCGTCGCAGTTGGCGGCGGCGTTGCCCGCGGCGAAACGGTTGAGGAAACACTGGAAGTCGTTGGCGTTGAGCACCGGGGCCGAGATCGAGGCGTCGCAGTTGGCGTAGCAGATGCAGGTCCAGCGGGCGATGTGAGAGGAGGCTTGGCCTCCGGCGAAGGTGAAGTTGCCTCCGACGAAGAGGTCGTTGTTGAACGGGGTGAGGCTGTAGGCGGACAGGAGGGCTCCGGGACGGGCCAGGCCGGTTCCCAGGGAGCGCCAAGTCGTGCCGTCGAGGGCCGCGATTCCCGCGTTGCCGGCGGCGTAAAGACGGCCGTCATGAACGGTGAGGGCGTAGACATCGCCGGAGATGCCCAAGGGCGCCGGCACCCAGTTGGTGCCGTTCCACTTGGCGACGCTGGTCGTTGTGGAGACGCCGGCTTGGGCGAAGTGGCCGCCGGCGTACAAAGAGCCGTTGTACAGCGCGATTGCGAAGAGACTGTTGTAGTCGGGGGCGCCGCCGATGCCAGCTCCCATGGCGTGCCAAGCGGAACCGTCCCAGGATGCGACGTTTCTGGCGGGTACTCCGCCGGCGGTGTCGAAGGAGCCGACGGCGATGAGGTTGCCGCCAACCACGATCATCTGGTTAATTCGACCGGGGGTGCCGGAGGTGCCGCCGGTGGTGCCGGTTCCGAGCGCGCGCCAGGAAGTTCCGTTCCAGGCGGCGATGTTATTGATGGGGAGTCCGCCGGCGGTGGTGAACTCGCCACCGACAATAAGCTCGTTGTTGTAGATGCAGAGACTGCGGACGAGGTATTGGGGCACGCCGGCGCCCAGGGCGTGCCAGTTTTGGCCGTTCCAGGCGGCGATGTTGGCGGCGGGAACGCCGCCGGCTGAGGAGAACGTTCCGCCGACGATGAGCTCCCCGCCAAACTCCGCGAAGCACAATGCTGTGGGAGATCCGCCGATGGAGGGGGAGAATCCGCTGGCGAAGGTGCGCCAGGAGGTTCCGTTCCAGGCGGAGAGGAAGCCGGCGGGGGTTGGAGGATCCAGGGTGATGCCCGCGCCCACGATGACTTCGGAGTTGAACACGGTCATCGCGTTGGCTGGCCTGATGAATCCTGTGCCGAGCGGTCTCCAGGCGTTGGCGGTGAGGCACGCGGCCGCGCCGACATCGACGCCGTCGGCGGCCGTGAACGCGCCGCCGGCGAAGAGCTTGTCGTTGACGGTGGCGAGAGCTTTGACGGCTTCGTTCATGCCTGTGCCCAGAGCACGCCAGGAAGAGCCATTCCAGGCCGCGACGCAGCGGGCCGGGATGCCGCTGATGGTCGAGAAGATACCGCCCACGACGAGTTCGTTGTTGCTGATGGAGAGAGCGTTGATTCCGACACCGGACGCTCGCGGCGTCCAGGCTGCACCATCCCAGACCAGGAGGTCGGTTCCGGTTCCGGCGTAAAGCTCGCCGATGTAGGCGGTGACGGCGTTGACCGGGCTCCCGATCTGGCCAATGGGCTGCAACGCTGTGCCGTCCCAAGTGGCGATGTTCAGCATCGTGCTTGGGCCTGAGAGTGAGAAGTTTCCGCCCAGTACAAGTTTGTTCTGATAGGTCGTCAAGGAGTACGTGCGACCG
This sequence comes from Phycisphaerales bacterium, assembly GCA_044222485.1. GTDB lineage: Bacteria > Planctomycetota > Phycisphaerae > Phycisphaerales > UBA1924 > JAHBXE01. Next base: position 72,333 of record JBGAND010000024.1, read on the forward strand.
CTGCTTTGTACAAGCGAGCGCCATGCCGATCCGTTCCAAGCCATGAGGCTCGAGCTTTGGAAAATTCCCGTCGGTTTGAGATTCCATCCGCCGACAACGAGTTCGCCGTTGAACTCAAGCAACGCGTAGACATGCCCACTGAGCCCCACGCCGACTTGCTCCCACGTTGTGCCGCTCCAGCGAAGAAGGCTGGGGCCGGAGGTGCTGAGAAACTGATCCATGCCGGCGTACAGCTTGCCTTGAAACGTCGCGATGGCGTTGACGCGATTTCCGACTCCGGCGCCAAGGCTTTTCCACTCGGCGCCATTCCAGAGGGCGATGTTGGTGGCGATGGTCTTGCCTGCGGCACCGAATACGCCGCCGAAGACGGTGACGGGGCCGGTGCCGTCATACCAGGGGGCGACGGCGTTGATGGTGCCATCGACTCCTGGGATGCCTTCGCCAGGTGCCCAGCCGGGGTTGCACTGGGCTTGGGTGGTTGGGCTGAGCAGGAGCAGCAAGGTGAAGAGGATGAGGGTCCGCATGATGGCCTCCGGGTGTGGGGTGATACCGGAGGGAAGGGTGGAGGTTGCAGGGTTTGGGCGTCGGGTCCCGGCCGGTGCTTAGTCCAGCAGCTCAACTGGATCAGCTTTACGAAGCGTGCCTTCAACCAGGACAGCGCAGTAGACGCCGGCCGTGCTGTCGTGGGCTTGGGCGATTTGGCGGAGAATGTTGGGGTCGGATTCGCCGGTATCGGGATTGAGCGTGATCATCTTGCATCGCGGATCGCGTTCCAGGATGTGGACGACGGCTTTGGGGCCGATGCGAAGGGAGCGGCCGACGAGGGCCTGCTCGCCGAATCCGGGGGCGGATGGGAGATCGAGGTAGAGGTTGGCTCGGAAGCGGCGGGGGTCCAGGGAGGTGCCTAGTTCTTTGCTGAGTTGCTGGACGGTTTGTGTGGAGAAGATCGAGACGGGGCGGCAGTCGGTCATGGAGCGATCTGACTGGACCAGGGTCAATACAGGCGAATCTTGCAAGCCCTGGGTGAGCATGAGGGCGAGGCGCGGGTCGTCGATGGGGAAGACTTCGCCCGACGGTGTCTGGACGTCAACCAGCATGTCCTCGGGTAGGGAGTACAGGGGAGTGACGCCGGGGCCGAGTTTTTCGGCTTCGGTCAGGTTGGGTGGGTGCGCGGCCTTTTCTGGGGACCTGAATCGGGGGAGGTATTGCAGCATCTGTGGCTGTTCGCGCGCGGTGAAGTAGGGGAACGACTTTCGGCCGGCTGAGTTGGTGAACGCGAAGATGCGGTCGCCGTAGACGCCGGCGAACCCGAGGAATGCGTCATCGAGTTCGTGGCCGCGCATGCTCTTGACGGGATAGCGCCAGATGCTCTCGACTTTGCCGATGATTGCCACGTCGCGTTCCTCGAGAAGACGTCTAAGTTGTTGTGGGTGCCAGCTCAGGCGGGTTGCTCATCCTGGATGAGGCACGGCCATGGCCTGATTCCTGCAGCCCGCACTCGGGACACGGTCCAGCCGCCAACGGATCGATCTCGTAACCACATGCGAGGCATTGGTGTCGGAGTCCTCGCCGGAAGGTCCGAGTCCAGAGGCAGGCGAGGATGATCGAGTAGATGACGGACGCGACGAAGGCGATGTTGCCAAAGAGACCGCCGATTGCGACGCCAGTCGGAATGTTCCCGAACGGCACATCGGGAGAATAGAGACCAGCCTGCACGCGAAACGGCCACCAGCCATAGTAGGTTGTAATGTAGTGTCTTTCGGTGGATAGCACAATGGCACTGTGAAGAGAAGCAGATTGAAGGGCGCAGTCTTCGAGTGAGCCGGTGGCAAAGCAGCGAACGCTTGTGAACGGCCATCCGTATTCAGCCACAAGTCCGAAGGGCGCGGACTGAGAGAGCTTTAGGTAACTGGGTGCGGGTGATCGGGCGGCATTCAAGGAAGATTGAACCGTTGCCACGTGATAGGTCTCGTGCAAGCTTCTGACGGTTGCTCCACTTTTGGCCGCGACCCTCGCGGCGAATTGCGGAGGAATTGGTTGCGGGTCCTTCTCGCCTGGTTCGGATCGCCAAAACCTGGTTGCTCGCATCAAGGGTCCGCCGACACGCTCCACCACGATGGTCTCAGCCGGGAGAATGTACTTGACGGCGGTGGGTGGGCCATTCGGAGGCAGCTGCGGATACGGCGGATACCAGCTCAAGGCGATGGCGATCGGACTTAGAAGGCAAACTAGCGTCGAGGCGACGAGAATCCAGCGCTTTCGGATTCTGGAGGCGCTAAACCGCAAGCAGCATTGCGCTAAGTGCGTTGAGCTACGAACAGACGTAATCACAAAGGGCAATCGTACAAGGCGTTGAGCAGGGCTGCGTTTGCGCAGACCGGTAAGTTGTATCTTACGGAGCGGTCTACGCCGGCTGCCGTTCGCCCTTTAGGAGGCGCACCCAGCGGGTAATCGCCGGGTCGTCCTGCTCGCCGTACTTCTGGGCGATGGCCGCGGCGACGAGGCCCATGAAGAGGGGTTGGGGGTGGAGGGGGCGGCTGGTGAGTTCGGGGTGGAACTGGCCGCCGATGTAGTAGGGGTGGGAGGGGGCGTCGGCGGTCTTGGGGCGCTGGGGCAGCTCCATGATCTGCATGATGGGCTGCTTGGGGTGGCGGCCGGAGAAGATCATGCCGCCGGCTTCGAGCTTGGGGATGAAGGTGGGGTCGACTTCGTAGCGGTGGCGGAAGCGTTCGCGGATGTTGGACTTGCTGTTGAAGAGGAAGTGGGCGAGCGTGTTGGGGGTGATCGCTACGTCTTGGGCGCCGAGGCGCATGGTGCCGCCTAAGCCCTCGATTTTCTTTTGCTCGGGGAGTTCGGAGATGACGGGGAAGGAGGTTCGGAAGCCTTCGCGGTCGAACTCGGTGCTGTTGGCGCCCGCCAAGCCGCAGACGTTGCGGGCGAACTCGATGACGGCGATCTGGAAGCCCAGGCAGATGCCGAGGTAGGGGATTTTGTTTTCGCGGCAGAAGCGGGCGCAGGCGATTTTGCCTTCGATGCCGCGGACTCCGAAGCCGCCGGGGACGATCACGGCGTCGACGGGCGATTGGCCGCGGAGGTGGGATTCGACGTTCTGCTCGGAGACGTCGGTAGTGTCGATCCAGCGGATGTCTATGGAGCAACTGAGGCTGGCAGAGCAGTGCTCGAGGGCTTTGTCGATGGAGGCGTAGGCGTCGCGGAGAGCGGCGTACTTGCCGGTGAGGCCAAGCGCTATGGAGCGCTTGCGCGGAGCGGTGAGCTGCTTTACGAAGCCGGTCCATTTTTCGCGGCAGCGGTCTTCGTGGGAGACGTCGACGCGGTCGTGGAGGGAGAGCAGGGAGAGGACTTCGCGGTCCAGGCCTTCCTGGCGCATTTCTTCGGGGATGGTGTAGATGCTCTCGCGGTCGTGCATGCTGAAGACGCGGCGGAGGGGGACGTTGCTGAACATCGCGATCTTCTGCATGACCGTGGCGTTGACGGGTTTGGAGGCGCGGCAGGCGAGGATGTGGGGCTGGATGCCGGCTTCCATCAGTCGCTTGATGCCGAGCTGCGCGGCCTTGGATTTCTGCTCGCCGAGGGTCTTGGGCTCGATGACGTAGGTGAGGGCTACGAAACAGCAGGAGCTGGGGCCTTCTTCGAAGGCTAGTTCGCGGAGGGCTTCGATGTAGAAGGAGTTTTCGTAGTCGCCGACGGTGCCGCCGACTTCGACGATGACGACGTCGGCGGGGTTTTTGCCGTCTCCGTAGGCCGCGAGCTCGCGGAGTTTGCGTTTCACTTCGCCGGTGACGTGGGGGATCCACTGGACATCGCGGCCCAGGTATGCGCCCTTGCGTTCGCGGTCGAGGACCTCGGAGAAGATGCGGCCGGATGTGGTGAAGTTGCGGACCGTGAGGTTTTGGTCGAGCATCCGCTCGTAGGTGCCCAGGTCCATATCGCACTCGGTGCCGTCATCGAGAACGAAGACTTCGCCGTGGCGGTAGGGGTTGAGCGTGCCCGAGTCGATGTTGAGGTAGCCCTCCATCTTGATGGGGGCGATGGTGAGGCCTTTGTCTTTGAGCATCTTGGCGACGCTGGAGGCGAAGATGCCTTTGCCCAGGCCGGACATGACGGTGCCCAGGACGATCACGTACTTGTGGAAGCCTTTGCGGTAGCCCTTGGGGATGGGGGAGTAGAACTCGGTGTAGGTGGTGGAGTCGGCGGTGGAGCCGAGAAGGTCGCTATTGCCCTTGGGGTCGCTGGAGTCGTCGTCCGGAGTGGAGCGGGAGGATTTCTTTTGGGGAGCGGAGGAGGCTTCCGCATCGTCGAGCCAGGTGAGTCGTTCTCTGGCGATCAAATGGGGCATGGCACATCTTATCACGGGATAATGGGAAGCGAAAGTGGAGGGGAGTGATTTGTGGAATCGAGGGGTGGTGTTTTGCGCGGGGATGACGTGTGGCTGAAGCCGCGAGCGCGGGAAGCCCGCTGAAGCGGGCTGTGGTGTTGAAGGGGCATGGGTACCCACGGCTGAAGCCGTGGGCTACGAGCGAGCAAGGCCGCTGAAGCGGCCTGAGTGAGCGCAGCGGTGGTTGTGCGAGGGCATACGGAGTGAATCAGGAGGCGGGGTGGATGAAGAGAAACAGAGCGCGGGTTGGAAACCCACCCCCCGAGCCGGGGGGAGGAAGAAGAAAGGGGCCTATCGTGTTCCTATGGGTGCTGAAGGGAATCGGCAGGTTTTGCACCGGGGGGCTAAGTGGGACCTCGAGTTGGTGGAGTACCGGGGTCGCGGCGGGGGTGTTATTCGTCGTGAGGTTGTGAGGCATCCGGGGGCGGTGGTGGTGCTACCCCTGACGGATGATGGGCGGATCGTGTTTATCAAGAATGAGCGGGTGTCGGTGGGGAAGGCTCTCTTTGAGTTGCCGGCGGGGACGCTGGAGCCTCCGGAATCGCCGGAGGACTGTGCCAAGAGGGAGTTGCAGGAGGAGGCGGGGTATTTGGCCGCAACCTGGGTGGGGTTGGGGCGGTTCTATACATCGCCGGGGTTATCGGATGAGTTGATGTGGGCGTTTGCGGCGACGGAGTTGGAAGAGGTGGGGCAGAAGCTCGAGGAGGATGAGCGGTTGACGGTTCACCCGATGGGGGTAGGGGAGGCGATGGAGATGATGGATCGGCGCGAGTTGGTCGATGCCAAGTCGATGTTGACGATCCTTTTGGCGGTGAGGCGGGGGTTGATCCCGGGGGTTTGCTGATGGGGTGGGAAGACCGGAGATATGAGAACGCGGCGGGGGGCGGGGGCTTCAAGGCTGTGGTGCGCCGGGTGTTCGGGGGTGGTGAGAACTGGATGGACTGGGCGATCACGCTGTATACGGCGTGGGGGATCCGGGTTCGCGTGCACTGGTTGTTTGTGATCATGATCGCGTGGGACCTGATCGGCTCGATCGTGCGGGACAAGATCGGACCGGAGCATGTGGCGATGCAGATGGGTTCGCTGTGGGGTCTGGTGCTGCTGCACGAGTACGGACACTGCATCGCGTGCCGGCGTGTGGGTGGGACGGCGAACGACATCCTGATGTGGCCGCTGGGTGGGTTGGCGTCGTGTGCGCCGCCGCACAACTGGCGGGCGAGTTTCATCACGACGGCGGGTGGGCCGCTGGTGAATCTGCTGCTGTGGCCGGTGTTTGGGCTGATGTTGGTCGCGCTGGGGCAACCACGGAGCGTGCTGTTCTTCAATCCCTTCGATCTGGTAATACCGCTTGGCGATCTTCACCCTGCCGCCGGAAGGTACTGGCCGGTTGTCGCAATCTGGTGGCTGTACTTCACGAACGCGGCCCTGTTCTGCTTCAACATGCTGCTGCCGATGTACCCGATGGATTGCGGGCGGCTGATTCAGGAACTGATGTGGCGCAAGATGGGGTACCGGAAGGCGACGATCATTTCGGTGAATGTGGGGCTTGTCATGGCGGTGGTGCTGTTGCTGGTGGCGGTGAAGATGTCGAGCACGACACTTCTGGGGATCGCGCTCTTTGGCGGGAGCACGTGTTTGTCGGAGAAGCGGCGGCTGGCGATGACCGCGGATGACTCATTTATGGGGTACGACTTTGAGCGCGGGTATTCGAGCCTGCCGCCGGAAACGGATACCAAGGTGAGTGAGAAGGCCCGGGAGAAACGTGCCAAGCAGGAAGCGGATGATCAGGCGGAGTTGGACAGGATCCTGGCGAAGATCGCCAAGACAGGGATGGGGAGCCTGACCAAGGGGGAGAAGAAGTGGCTGGAGCAGGCTTCCGCGCGGCGACGGGGTTAGGGGGCAAAATGGCCGCGGCGGTTAAATGGAGCGGGGGAAGTTCCGAACAATGACGGCGGGTGGCGCGTAGCCGATGTGGATACTCTGGCACCTCCTGCATGGGCATTGAAGACCGCGATTACGTGAGAATGGGCCCCCGCTCTAAGAGCGGCATGGGGTCGTTGCGGTTCATTTCGTTTAACAGCTGGTTGATCATCATCAACATCGCGGTGTTCTTGGTTGATGGGTCGCTGCTGGCGGGTGCCGCGCGGCCGGTGTTGACGTACGAGGATGTCCGGGCGCCGTCGGTGCATTCACGGCTGATGATGACCAAGCCACCGGATGGGTACATCCCGCCGGGCGCGACGTATGTACTGACGATCTTTGACCAGGCCAGCGGGATGGCGGTGGGACAGCAGCGTTACACGATGATGACGCCCGCGCAGGCGTACGGGCATTTTTCGACGGAGCTGGGGTTCAACGCGAAGTTTCAGCCGCCGGTTTGGAAGCTGCCGGAAGTATGGCGGTTCGTGACGTTCCAGTTTCTGCACGCGAACTTCTGGCACCTGGCGATGAACATGTTCGGGCTGTTTGTGTTCGGCGGGATGGTGGAGCAGTACCTGGGGTTCAAGAAGTACGCGGCGTACTACCTGGTGTGCGGCGTGTTTGGGGCGGTGATGTACTTGTTTCTGAATCTGTTGGGGCAACGGGTGGGTTTGCGGCTGCCGGGGGTGCTGGTGGAGAACTCGTATACGCCGCTGGTGGGGGCGTCGGCGGGCGTGTTTGGTGTGATCATCGCGTGCGCGAAGGTGTCGCCCAACGCGGTGTTCCAACTTGCGTTCCCGCCGATCCCGATGAAGATCAAGTTTATTGCGTACGGGTATGTGGCGCTGGCGATGCTGAACCTGCTGCGAGGAGGGCAGAATGCGGGCGGGGATGCGGCGCACGTGGGCGGGGCGATCGCGGGGTTCTTCTTTATTCGGAACTCGCACCTCTTGCGGGACTTCTTTGATGTGATCGGGGATTCGAGGAAGAACCCGGCCCGTCCGGCGCAGGACTTTCGGCGAGAGATTGTGGATGAGATACTGGCGAAGGTGAGTTCGCAGGGGCTGGCGAGTTTGACGGAGGGGGAGAGGGCGATTTTGAAGCGGGAGAGTGAGAAGGGCGGGAAGAAGTGACAGAGTGACGGAGTGGGAACGAAGGCGGGCGGTTCCTGCCCCCCACCCCCCGGAGCGGAGTGAAGCAGGACCCACCCCAGCCCTCTCCCTCAGGGAGGGGAAGCTAGGAAACTGATGAGTTCGTTGCGGTTTGAGATTCTGGCGAAGTCTGTTCGGACGCGGGCTCGGGTGGGGCGGGTGACGACGCCTCATGGGAGCTTTGACACGCCGGCGTTTATGCCGGTAGGGACTCGGGGGACGGTGAAGGGATTGCTGCCAGACCTGGTCGCGAAGACGGGGTCGGAGATTCTCCTGAACAACACGTATCACTTGCTGCTGCGGCCGGGGCCGGAGGTGGTGGCCGCGCTCGGTGGGGTTCACAGGTTCATGGGGTGGGACCGGCCGATCTTGACGGACTCGGGTGGGTATCAGGCGTATTCGATGGCGGATACGAACTCGGTGGATGATGAGGGCGTGACGTTCAAGTCCATTGTGGATGGGAGCTCGGTGCGGTTGACGCCGGAGCGGGCGGTCGAGGTGCAGAGTCAGTTGGGGGCGGACATCATTATGGCGTTTGATGACTGTCCGCCGGCGGAGGCGGGAAATGAGCAAAGCAGCAATGCAGCAAATCAGCAAGTAGGAGAGGAAAGCGATCCGCGGTTGGTTCGGGCGATTCGGCGAGATTCGCGGACGGCGGGGGCAAAGGGGTATGACCATGCGGCGCGGCTAAAGACTGCCAACGAGCGGACCGTGCGGTGGCTGGAGCGGTGTAGGGCGGAGTGGGTGCGGCGGGGGTGTGCGGGGTCGGCGGGGGATCAGTCGCTGTTTGGGATTGTGCAGGGAGGGACGGATCTGGAGCAGCGGTTTTGGAGTGCGGAGCGGATTTGTGGGATTGAGTTGCCGGGGTATGCGATTGGGGGCGTGGCGGTGGGGGAGTCCTCGGAG
>JBGAND010000025.1:0-77285 GCA_044222485.1 Phycisphaerales bacterium
GGTTCCGCCGCGGCGGAACCGGGACCAGAATGAACTCCGCCCGCCCATGCGGGCTCCAGCGAGGGGTCAGTTGAGGATAAATGTCCCCGAGAGCGTGCCCACGGTAATGGAATTGCCCGCCACAATGTGCGGCAAGGACGGCACGCCGGTGCCCGGGTTGTCGCCGTTGACGCGCTGGTCCAGCTCGCCGCGACCAAACCCATTGGCCGTGATGGTGCCCATCACCACGCCGTTCACGCGCACCTCGAACTGGGTGCCGGGCTTGGCGCCCTGCAACTCCACCTTGAAGCGCTGTTCGGTGACGTTACCACGCGGACGCTCCTCGTAGCGACCAACCGCCTTGAGCTGCCCTGGACCCCGCATCGAGGCCTGCAGCCGGGTTCCCGCCGACGCTTCGGCGCGAGTTGTGAATGAGCAGACGGCGATCAAACAAGCCAGAACAACAAAGAGAGACTTGAACATGCTGGACTCCTGCAAGGGGTGAACAACACGCGAGCACACACCCGCGATCGCAAACTGCGTTTGCAACCCCGATGCCAGTCCGCGCGCCGCGCACCCGCGGCCAGCACCTCCCCGCTCTGGCCGATTCGTGGCCAAGGGTGTTCAATCCGGCGCGCGCCGGCTTCCCACACCCACTCGGACCACACCGCTCTTGCGATCAGTCGAACACCCTGGGCCGATGGTGGCGACAGTGGCAGCCGCGCATGACCCACTTGACTTCACGGTGGATTGCCCGGCCTCAGGCCCCTTAGTCTTTGGGACCATGGGACAATCAACTCTTCAAGTCCCCCGCATCCTCATCCTCGGTGCCGGCTACTCCGGCGCCTACTGCGCCCAAAAACTAGAACGCCTCCTCAAGCCCTCCGAAGCCGAAATCACCCTCATCGACCGCAACAACTTCTTTGTCATCTACCCCCTCCTGGTCGAAGCCGGCACCGGCAGCATCGAGCCCCGCCACACCGTGGTTTCCATTCGCTCATTCCTCCGCCGCACCAACTTCCTGATGGCCGAGATCGCGGCCATCGACATCCCAAATTCCAAGATCTCCTGCCGCATCCCCCGCAGCGGCCAGCAACTCGACCTTCCCTTCGACCACCTGGTCATTGCCCTGGGCAGCGCCACCCGCATGCCCCCCGTCCCGGGCCTCAAAGAGTTCGGCCTCGAAATGAAGTCCCTCTCCGACGCCGTCGGCCTTCGCGACCGCGCCATCGGCCTGCTCGAAGCCGCCTCCGCCAACCCCGACCCCGCCATCCGCAAAGCTCTCCTCCACTTCGTCGTCGTCGGCGCCAACTTCACCGGAGCCGAGGTCGCCGGCGAATTGGATGCCTTCATTCGCGCCGCCATCAAGCAGTATCCAAACCTCTCCGCTCAAGACCTCAAAGTCACACTCGTCGAACGCAGCGGCCGAATCCTCGCCGCGCTCTCCGAAGACCTCTCCGCCTACGCGACCGAGAAAATGCGAGCCCGCGGCATAGATGTCCGCCTGAATCAATCCGTCACCGCGATGACCGCCGACACCGTAACCTACGCCACGGGAGAAGTCGCGCCCGCTCGCACCGTCGTCTGGGCCGCGGGCATCGAACCCCCCCGTCTCCTTTCAACTCTCCCCCTCCCTAAAGATGAACGCGGTTACCTAATCTGCGACCGCGACCTCCGCATCCAAGGCACCACCAACATCTGGGGTGTCGGCGACTCCGCCGTCAACAAGGGTGCCGACGGCACACCCTACCCCGCCACCGCCCAGCACGGCCTCCGCGAAGGCCAACACGCTGCCAGAAACATCGCCGCGGTCATCCGCGGCCAAGCCACCACCCCCTGCGACATCGTCAACCAAGGCTCCCTCGCCGCCCTCGGCTGCCGCACCGGCGTCGCCAACCTCTTCGGCCTCAAGATCTCCGGCTTCGCCGCCTGGTGGATGTGGCGCACCGTCTACCTCATGAAGATGCCCGGCATCGCCCGCAAGCTCCGCATCGCACTGGACTGGACCCTCGAACTCTTCTTCCGCCGCGACTACGTCCAACTCGGCGTCCACAAACTCGATCGAGACGGAAAGTAGCCGCCTCCAAATCCCAGTAAGCAGGGCCGGGACACCCCGGGACACGATTGCCCCGCGTGAGTTGGGAGCGCTGGGATGGCGATGCGCCTATGACAGAATCCGCGTGCGACACCCTTCCACGACGTCCGCGCAGGCTGCGCATCGGTCTCTCCGCGATCGCATTGCTGGGTGTTTGTACCGCCGCCGTCTGGCGGCTCAGTTGGTGGGCGCCTCCAACTTATCTCCCCGGCCCCGTAGTTCCCCGCGGCCAAGCTCTCGACAGCGCCGGGCACGACAAGCGCACTCTGCTCATTGGAGACGGGCCGTACATCCTCCACATCGAACCCGACCAGACCACAAGCGGGCAGGGCGCCCTCCTCTTCTTCGGCTCGCGACACAGCAAGGACCCTCAGCATCCACAACTAGCCGCTCTGCGGCACGCCTGGGACACCTTCCATCCCACCGTTGCCCTCGTCGAAGGCCGCATGAGTTTCTTTGTCGGAACCCCAACTCAGGGCATCCGCATCTTCGGCGAGCCTGCGACCGTCTACTCCCTCGCTCAGCATTCCGGCATACCCATTTACACGCTTGAACCCCCGCTCGACATCGAGATCGCCGCGCTCGAAGAGTGTGGCGACCGAACTCAGGTCGCGATGTTCCGGGTGCTCAGCGGCTACATCAGCGCCCGCCGCGGCGGCCCGGTCAGCGACTTCAAACTCAAGAGACTTCTGACCAAACGGGCTGCGCCCCTCACCAACTCGCTCCCCTCGATCGAAGCCTTCGACGCGTACTTCAAGTCCCAGTTTCCCGAGTTGCCGGGCTGGCGTGAACTCCCCGAGGAGGCAATGTGGCCCGGCAAGTCCGACACCCTGCTCCACCGAATGGCCACCCGCTCCAACCGCGTCCGTGATGACCACTTCGTCCGCACCATGCTGGATCTGGTCAACCGCGGCGAACGCGTGCTCGCCATCGCAGGACGAAGCCACACCCTCATTCATGAACCCGTGCTGTGGGAATCCCTCCAACCCGCCGTCCGCGGCGAGCTTTCATCGCCACGCCCGTGGGAAGCTGACAAAGACTGATCTGGTTTCTGCTTCCCAGCCCCACCTCATCCTGTTATGCTCGCGCGGTCTCACCGCCTCCGACCCCACAAGGAGCCCCAAATGATCCGCACCCTCCGCCCCCTCTTCGCCCTGGCCGCGGCCCTCCTCCTGGTCGCCTGCGGCGGCGGAGTCGATGACGAGAGCTACGCCAAAATCAAAGACGGCATGTCCCTCAAAGCCGTCCAAAAGATCCTCGGCTCCGGCGAAGAGCAAGACACCGGCGGCACCGGAATCTCCAGCGCCGGCATCGCCACCGGCAACCAGGCCCCCTCCAAGTTCAAAACCTACCTCTGGAAAGATGGCCCCAACCAGATTATCGTCGAGTTCAAGGGCGATGAGGTCGTGAACAAACGCAAGGTTGGATTCTGATCTGTTCTATCAGAGCCCCCTGCGGCAGCAGGGGGTCGAACAAGTCAAAACGACCATTCGAGCATCCGACCCCCGACTACCTTCGGAGGCTCTGACAAATCACCGCGCCTCCACCGGCATCTCCAGCACCCCTAACCCCCTCAAGTGCGCCATCACAACCTGAATCGCGTCATAGCTGTACTTCCCCTTCAACCCCTCAAACACTTCCTTCAACCGCGGCCCGCTCAGCGTCTTCGCAAACTCCGATATCGCGGCGTACGTCCCCTCATCCACCCACCGCTCCACACTCCCCGGCTTGGTCTCCAAAATGAACTCCGCCAAGTAGTTCATCGCCGTCGTCAAACTCTTCCCCATCTCCGTTGCAACTTCCGCCGCCTGCATCCCCGCCGCATAGCGCCGGAAGTACTCGCCGCGCACACCCGACGCCTCCCCCAGTTTCGCCGGCTTCCCCGGCGCACTGGCAGCCCGCACCTTGACCACCGGCTTGGCCGACTGATCCATCTCCAACCCACGCGATCCGCAATACCCCACCACAAACTCACAAAACCGCGGCCCCAACTCCGCGGCCTTCTTCTCCCCTACCCCCTTCACCTTCCTCATCACTTCAACGCGACTCGGCCGCACCACCGCAAGCTCCCTCAGCACCGTGTCATGAAACACCAGATACGGCGGCACACCCCGCTCACGCGCCACTGCCAACCGCTCCGCCTTCAAGGCATCAAACAACGCCGCCTCAACACTCGAGAGCGGCGATGCCTCCGCCGCCACCTCCGTCGGCAACACCGCACTCCGCGGCTCCAGCAACGACACCTTCATCTCGCCCCGCATCACCCGCACCGACTTCTCATTAAGCACCAAAACCGGATACTCCCCCGGACTCCGCTCCAAAACCTCCTGATCCAGCAACTGACTCACATACCCCAGCAGCACCGGCCGCGGCACATCGCGCAAGAGCCCAAACGTGCTCAACTGATCGTGCTTCCACTCGACAATCTTCTTGATCCGCGACCCGCGCAACACATCCACCACATGCGCGGCCCCAAATCGCTGCTCCACCCTCGCCACACACGACAGAATCTTCTTCGCGATTGCATCGGCATCCGCCACATCGCCAAGGTCACCCAGGCACACATCACAAGCCCCACACCCGCGTGTTTCATCGCCCTCCGCCCGCACCGGCGCCGCATACTCCTGCCCGAAATACTCCGACAACCCTTTATGCCGACACACCGCCCCCGCCGCAAACCGCTGCATCTGATCCAGTAGCCCCATCTGCACGCGCAGCGACTCCTCAGACCCCTCCGTCTCAGCCGCCGATCGCGTCATGATCTCCTTCCACCGCTGCGCATCCTGACCCGAATAGATCAGCACGCACTCCGATGGCAGCCCATCTCTCCCCGCCCGCCCCGTCTCCTGCTGATACCCCTCCACCGACTTGGGCAACCCCGCGTGTACAACACACCGCACGTTGCTCCGATCAATCCCCATCCCAAACGCCACCGTCGCCACCACCACATTCAGCCGCTCCTGGCTGAAGTCCTCCTGCACACGCGACCTCTCCCGAGGCTCCAGCCCCGCGTGATACGCCGCGGCCGCAACCCCGCGACTTTTCAACATCGCGGCGAGAAACTCCGTCTCCTTCCGCGAGATGCAATACACAATGGTCGCCCCGCTCTGCTCCCCACCGCCAGAGTGCCGCGCTACCGCCTCCATCACCTGATCATCCAATCGGACCTTCGGAACTACTCGATAGGTCAGATTCGGCCGATCAAACACCCCTACCAAAACCGCCGGATCGCGCAACCGAAGCTGCGCCACAATGTCCTCGCGCACGCGCTCGGTCGCGGTGGCCGTAAACGCATTGAACGCCGCGGTTGGGAAAATCTCACGCAGCTCCGCCAGCCGCCGATACTCCGGCCGAAAGTCATGCCCCCACTGACTGATGCAGTGCGCCTCATCAATCGCAAACGCCTGCACACCCCCACCACCATCCAACTTCGCCAGCCGCGTCAGCATCCCCGCGTTGAGCAACCGCTCCGGCGCCAAAAACAAAAGCTTCAACTCCCCCGCCGCCAGCGCCCCCTCAACTTCCTCCGTCTCCCGCGGCCGCATCCCCGTATACAGCGCCCCCGCCGGATACCCCGCCAGCTTCAACCCATCCACCTGATCCTTCATCAACGAAATCAGCGGCGACACCACCACCGTCATCCGATCCTGCAGCGCCGCCGGAGCCTGATAGCACAGCGACTTCCCACCCCCCGTCGGCATCACCACCAGCGAATCCCGCCCTTTCAAGGCCGCCCGAATCGCCTCCTCCTGAATAGGCCGCAGCGAATCAAACCCCCAATACTGGCGAATGACCCCCAGCACCTCCGCACGCGTAAATGTTCGAGTTGTGTTAGGCAAGGCCAAAGTGTAGCAATCCGCCCCGTTCCCGCAACCTATCCACGAATCTCGCGGTCCACCTCAAAAACCTCCCCCTTCTCAAACCGGTCCTGCATGGCATACGCCTGCACCTCAAGCGGAATCGAAAAGTAGTCAAACCCTACATCCACCCACCCGCCCAAGTACTCCCTCAAAAACCCGCGCACCCCCATCGCCCGATACTGCGCGCAGTGCACCAACTCATGAAATAGCACCGACCGCGGATGCTCCCGCCGCTCCTCACCGCGGCACACAACCACCGCATCCCCAAACGCCATCCCCCCCGCCATCGAAATGTCCGCCCCCGCCGGCAACCGCCTCACCACCCACAACGGCAGCGCCGGCTCGATCCTCTCGACCCGCGCCACCCGCACCGACTCCAACAACTCCGATTCAAAATACCGATCAAACAACCCCCGCTCCGCCTGACTCAACACCTCACCCACCCGCCGATACCGAATCCTTCTTCTCTCAATCCACCAACACCCCACCTCAGCCGCCGCCCAAACCAGCGGCCTCACACACAATCCCTTCCTCTTCACCTCTTCACCTCTGCTCTTCCTCAGTGCTCTCCGTGTTCTCCGTGGTGAACTACTTCCTGTCCTTATTCACCGTCGCCGTCATCTTCGTGATCATCTGCTGAAACTCATCGTGCAGAATCTTCATCGACGGGCTCGCAATCATCTTGCGGAACGATTCCTCCCGCTCCACCACCAGCATCCGCTTCAGCCAGCTCTGGTAATAGTCCTCCGGCAGTTGCCCGTGCTTGTGGCTAAACCACACGATCTCGAAAATCGACAACTGCATCAGGTTCATGAAGTAGTATCGAATCTCATCGTCATCATGCAGCTCCGCCACATCATCCTTGTACACCTTCGCCAGCGAAGGATCCTCCACCCGCATCCGCCGAAGCTGCATCTGCAACTCCACCAGCTTCGAAAAATTCGCCACGTGCTGCGCCTTCCGCGCGGCCCGAAACTGCACCGCAGTAAAGATCAACCCCCCCGCAATCGCGAAAGAACTCAACGCCTGCAAAATGACCGGCAAGTAACTTGGTGGCATGGCCGGATTGTTAGCCACACCAAACCCTCTTCTCCTCTCATTCCCCTCCTCCTCGGCTTCTCTGCGTCCTCTGCGCCTCTGCGGTGAAAACTCCTTTTCCGACATCCCTGTCCATTTCCCGCTACTCCCCACCAAAAGCCCCGCAACACTTCCTCCATGTCCGCCCTCCCCTCACCACGAACGATGTACTCCGCGATCTCCCGCCGCGACTCCGCGTACGAAGGCATCTTCTACACCGCCGTCAAAACCACCGGCATCTTCTGCCGCCCCACCTGCAAAGCCCGCACACCGCTCGCCAAAAACATCGAGTTCTTCCCCACCACCGCCTCCGCCCTGGCCGCGGGCTACCGCGCATGCAAACGGTGCAAACCTCTCGACCAGCCCGGCACGCCCCCCGTGTGGCTCACCAAACTCCGGACCCAAGTCGACCGCAACCCCGCCCTCCACCTCCGCGACACCGACCTCCGAGCCATGCACCTGGAACCCGCCACCGCCCGCCGTCAGTTCAAGCGCCACTACGGCATGACCTTCCACGCCTACGCACGAGCCCGCCGCGTCGGCACCGCCTTCCAAACCCTCCGCACAGGAAAACCAAAAATGACCCAGCTCCAATCCGCCGCCGGCTACGAATCCGAATCCGGCTTCCGCGAAGCCTGCGAAAAACTCCTCGGCACCTCAAGCCCCAATCACACCAACATCCTCCCCGCCCGCTGGCTCACCACTCCCCTGGGCCCCATGCTCGCCCTCGCCGACGACACCGGCCTCCACGCCCTCGAATACATCGACCGCCGCGGCCTGGAACGCCAACTCCTCCGCCTCCGCAAATCCCTCCAAGCCTCCATCCTCCCCGCCGACCACCCCAACCTCGACGCCATCGAAAAAGAAATGGCCCTCTACTTCGAAGGCAAGTCCACACTCGGCCACCCGCTCCCCACCAACTCCACCCCTCTATTCACCAACTCCAAACCCAAACCCCCGCGCCGTTTCCCCATCTCGCTCGCACCAAAAGGCTCCGACTTCCAACACCAAGTCTGGAACCAGCTCCGCCAAATCCCCCTGGGCACCACCATCTCCTACGGCGAACTCGCACGCCGCATCCACCGCCCCACCGCCTCCCGCGCCGTCGCCCGAGCCAACGGTGACAACTTCCTCGCCATCGTCATCCCCTGCCACCGCGTCATCGGCTCCGACGGCTCCCCCACCGGCTACGGCGGCGGAATCTGGCGAAAGCTCTGGCTCCTCGAACACGAAAAGAAAATGCTCGCGTAGCTCTCGGCTTTGGTGGCACTGGTCATGCTTTGCATGGCCAGTGTTCTTACTCAACTCCCCCAAACCCTCCGCCACCACATCCCCCACCCCCACAACTCGATCCACCGCCGCAACTCGATCCTCCTCCATCTCCTCCCGACGACCCGCAGCTCGACCCTCCCGAATCTCCACCTCCACTCCCGCAACTCGTCCCGCCATGCGAGTCCCCACCGCCCGTGGGTCCCGTATCGCCGTGTTGCCCGCCATCGTGGTGCGAGTGCCGGTGATGCCCGTGTCCATGGTGCCCATCACTCCCTCCTGAATGCACCCCCGCCCCCCACGCACCATCTCCTCCGACATACCCACACCCACTCGCGTGCCTCCGCCGCGTCTCGTCTTCTCCCAAAGACCCTCCTCCCCAAGACCCCGCGGCCATCAACCCCTTGATCACCAGCGCCACAAACACTCCAACAAACCCCACCACCAACACCAGCGGGAACCAATCACTTCCTCCCCCTCCCACACACCCGCTGCATATCACCGCCACCACTCCCAGAATCCCCGCTGTCGCCAACTCCCGCTTCCTCCGCCGCGATCTCTTCTCAACTTCCCCCCTCTTCTCTTCCTCCTTCTCCCCACCCCGCGGCCAAACATCCCCCGGCGCCTCCTCCCCAAACACCTCGCGATACGTCTTCAGCGTCCTCAGATACCAATCCTCAAACTTCCTCTCCTCGCGTCCTCCACCCCGCGAAGGCTCATGATGCAGCGGCCGCTTCAACACATCCCCACACAACCGCTCCCAATACGACCGCGTGTACATCAGGTGCAAGTGCCAGGCCTCATCCACCGCCTCCGAAGGCGTCACCGGATGCCCACCCACCGCCGCCAGGTACACAAGCCTCCGATACTCCGCCACCACCCGACTCGCAAACTCCCGGCTCCATCCCTGCTCCTCCGCCAACCGCGCCTCAAACGTCCGCTCCGGTCCCCGCCCCTCCTTCACCTCATCAATCTCAAAACTCTCCACAGCCTTCCACAACTCCCGATCCAGCGTCTGCTTCATCATCGCTTGATCCTCCTGTGGTTGACCCTTCCGTAACTGACTCATCAGTCTTCTCGACCGCACCATACCACCCCCTGAACCCACCACAAGCCCCCTCTTTGCGCGTCATGAACACACACCACAACCCGTGGTGTCCTTCCACAACGCATGGTGCATGAAGAACGCGCTAAGACCTAACAATTCCGTTCGTTTTCGGCCCGCAGGGCCACAAGTTGAAAGGCAGGGGCATCGCCCCTGCTGCGTGTCTTGATGTCTTTCCCGACCCTGAAGGGGTCGAAGTATCGCCCCATCCTCACCCACGCGCGACAACATCTCGACGCCACGCTCTACATTCGCGCCGACTTCACACCACCCTACTCAAACCTCCACACCCACTCGCTAACTTCCTCCCATCAGCAGCCGAAGGCTGCGCCCGAAACCAACTCACCACCGGAGACTCCCATGCGTCACACCCTCACCCTCGTCGCACTCGCCGAACTCGCCGGCCTCGCATCCACCACCCTCGCTCAAACCACGCTTAACTCCATCGCCACACAAACCGGCACCATCCAACCCGCCGGCCCGCGCCAAGGTGTCAATGGCGACCGCTTCTTCAACGTCGAAGGTCTCAACAACGGCGCCTTCGCCTCTTATGGCGTCGCGCGCTGGGATCTCACCTCCACCAAAGCGGCCTTCGACACCGCCTACGGCGCCAACAACTGGCACATCACCAGCGTCGATCTCGAAATCACCCAGTCCAACGCCGCCTTCAGCCTCGCCGGCCCCGTCTCCGTCTACTACTCCACCGATGACACCACCGACGTCAAAACCCTCGCCAGCCCCTGCTTCTACCCTTTCTTCGATCCCTTCACCAGCGCCCCCGACCTCACCCTCGGCAACGGTGGCAACCCCATCCTCCAGTACACCTTCAACGTCGTCGCCACCAACACCCTCGACCGCTACACGCAAACCGGCAGCACCCAGAACGGCGCACCCCTCAGCGCCACCGAAATCCTCTCCCTCGCCCCCGACATGCTGACGCACATCACCACAACCAACTTCCTCACCTTCATCTTCGTCGATGGCGCCGCCTCCACCGCCGCCACCTACCGCGGCCAGGAACCCTTCGCCCCCGCCGTCGGCCCCAACCTCTTCATCACCGCCGCGCCCAACACCGCCACCTGCTACCCCAACTGCGACGGCAGCACCGCCAGCCCCCGCCTCACCGCCAACGACTTCCAGTGCTTCCTCAACGAATACGCCGCCAACCACTCCTACGCCAACTGCGACGGCAGCACCGCAAACCCCACCCTCACCGCCAACGACTTCCAATGCTTCCTCAACGCCTACGCCACCGGCTGCCCGTGAATCCCGAAACCCAGGGACTCCAGTCCCTGGGTTCGTCCTAGGTGATCCCATCTCCCGTCCTTGACACGACCCCGGCCCGGAACGTCCGCGCCGGGGTTCTTCTTTCTTTGGCTTCGTGGCACTCGACGCCGTGAAATTTCAGCGCACTGAGACACGGTTTGTGCCGGCTTTCAGGCCGCTTCAGCGGGCTTGCTCGTTATTAGGCCACGGCTTCAGCCGTGGTTAATGGCCATCACCCACACAATGTTCCTACTTGTTCCCAAGCCCGCTTCAGCGGGCTTCTCGCGCTCACGGCTTTAGCCACCCGACCGGCAACCACTCTGTTGTGGTGCCACTGCTCGCGAGTCTTCGAGCGCAGCAGTGCGGTGACGCCCGACCCACCCCTCACCGCTCCCACTGCCGCCAATACCTGTCTAACACCTCCCGCCACCTCCGCTCCCCATCCAAATCCCCGCGCCCCTTATCCGCCTTCATCATTAACCGCAAGAACCGCGCAACGACCCCGCGCTGCTCCTCGTTCAGCAACTCGACCTGGCTTAGTTCGTGCGGCCCATCGACCCTAAACGTCAACTGACACACATAGTCCTCAGCCCCGCGCGCCAACAGGATCATCGCCGGAGCGATGTAGTACCGGAACCCAATCGCGTCGAGAAAACAAAACCGCGTGTTGCCAAGCTGAATCCTCCCATCCTCCACCAACTCCTCCCATCTCCCCTCGGTATCCCTCGCCCGAGCCGCGGCCCGCTCCTCCCCCGTCCCATAGTCATCAATCACATCCGCCTCACTCCACGACACACCCCCCTCCCGCGTCACCCCCCGAAACGCACGCCGAATCTCCGCCTCCACCGCCCGCTGCTCCGCCATCAAGTGTTCCGGCACATCCATCGCACCCTCCACAACCCGATCTCCCCGCTTCAGCGGAACGCCATTACCTTAACGCTAATCTCCACGCGGCTCCCTTTCTTCGCCCGGCAGGGCGCACGATCGTTGCCGGACGTCACGAGGCTCTGCGAGCGCACCTCTGGTTGGCCTGGTTTTGTTTCCCCCACCCGGAGGGTGGACGAATCGCCACCACACTCAACGTCGCATTCTCAACCCTGTGTCCAGCCCGCGTCAGCGGGCTTCTCGCGCGTACGGCTTCAACCAACCGATTGCCCCACGCGTCCGCCCCATGCCCCAAACACTGAACCCTCATCACCCTAACGAATTCCATCCAATTTCCCTTGACACCTCGCCAAACACCGATTATATTCCAAACAAATGGACCCAACCATTCCCCAACCCTTCCTCACCCCCCGCCAAGGCGAGCTCCTCACCGCCCTCTACTCCCACCGCCTGGACATCCTCTCCCTCGCCGCCCACGAACAACTCTCCTACTACGAGCTCGAACGCTTCACCGCGGCCATCCAACCCCACCTCGCCACCCTCCAGTCCTTCCTCGAACTCACCCTCCCCCTCCGCACCCTCACCGCCCGCTTCGCCATCCTCACCCACCTCGAAGAAGCCGCCAAAACCGCCCAAAACCCTACCGAAAAACGCCTAGCCGCCACCGCCCTCCTCCGCGCCATCTCTTCCGCGACCTCGCCGCGCAGCGGCGGCGTCTCCGCATCCTCCCCTCCCGGGGGAGGTGCCGCGCCTCGCGGCGGAGGGGGCTCGGTCTCTACCTCCTCTACCAGCTCTCCATCAACCAGCGACACTCCGTGCGATTCCGACACCGAAGCGCGTCCCCTCTCTCCTCTCCCTTACCCCGACCCCTCTCTCAGCCTCGCCTACCGCGCCGCCGCCGCGGCCATCCTCTCCGATGAAAGCCGCGGATCCTCGCCAGACTCTCAACCTGCCCAGGCCGAAGGCCTGAACGTCAGTAGCCGGGGGTCGACGCGCTTCGCGTCACCCCCGGAATTCCCATCAATATCCCGCACCCTGAAAGGGTGCTCGTCATATCTCCCGCACCAACCGTCCGCACGACACGCGCGCCGTCCCTTCGACGTCGCATCCCGTGCCGGCCAAGCCCCCATAACCACCCTCGAACCCCTCGCCCGCCCTCCCTAATATGCCCACTTGACCCGCGCCACCCCCAGCCAACTCGGCACCCAGCCCGGCCCCATCCTCGGCCTCGAGGCCCTCCAAGCTACCGCGCAGGTCTCCGTCATCGTCCCCGCCTACCGCGAAGCCGAAAACCTCCCCGAGCTCATCGCGCGGCTGGATGCCCTCCGCCTCGACATCGACCTCATCATCGTCAACGACGAAAGCGGCGACAACTCCGCCGATGCTGTCGCATCCACCAAAAAGCCCTGGGCCCGCATCAGCACCCGCACCACCGAGCGCGGCCTCAGCTCCGCCGTCCTCCACGGCCTCACCCTCGCCAAACACCCCTACCTCGTCTGCATGGATGCCGACCTCAGCCACCCGCCCGAGGCCATCCCCAAACTCATCAAGGCCCTGGAAAACGGCGCCGACTTCGCGGTCGGTTCCCGCTACGTGCCCGGCGGCTCCACCGATGACAAGTGGACCTTCTTCCGAATGATCAACAGCAAGGTCGCGACGGTCCTGGCCCGCCCCCTCACCAACCTCAAAGACCCCATGTCCGGCTTCTTTGCCCTCAAACGCGACACCTTCAACAAGGCCGCAAAGCTGAACCCCGTCGGCTACAAAATCGGCCTCGAACTCCTCGTGAAGTGCGGCTGCAAAAAGATCACCGAAGTCCCCATCCACTTCGCCTCCCGCAAGCGCGGCGAAAGCAAGCTCACCCTCTCCGAGCAGATCAAGTACCTCCGCCACCTCGGCCGCCTCTTCACCTACAAGCTCCGCGCATGACCGAAGGCCCCGCGATCTACCGCTGGCTCCTGAGCGGCAAAGTCTTCTGGACCGCGTTCATCCTCATG
The DNA here is from genome assembly GCA_044222485.1 of Phycisphaerales bacterium. Taxonomy (GTDB): domain Bacteria; phylum Planctomycetota; class Phycisphaerae; order Phycisphaerales; family UBA1924; genus JAHBXE01. Next base: position 13,534 of record JBGAND010000025.1, read on the forward strand.
GCCGCGCTCCGCCTTTACGTGATCTCTCAGATCCAGCTCATGCAGGATGAAGCCTACTACTGGGTCTGGACGCGCCATCTCTCGCTGAGCTACTTCGACCACCCCCCCCTGTGCTCGTGGCTCATCTACCTCTCTACCTCAGTTCTGGGCCACACCGAGTTTGCTGTTCGGCTCCCCGCCACGATCCTCTCCCTCGCCAGCATCCCGGTCCTGATGTGGGGCGCCCGCGCGATCGTCAACGAGCGGCGCATCCAGTACCTCGTCGGCAACCTCATGCTCGCCAGCCCGGCCACCGTCGTGCTCGGCATCCTCAACACGCCCGACTCGCCGGCGTGGTTCTTCGGCTGCGCCTCGATCGCCGCCGCGTGTTGGGCCGCGCGCACCGCCGACCGCAATGCGGGCCACTGGATTCTCTTCGGCATCCTCCTGGGCTTGGCCATGCTCTCCAAGTACACCGCCGGCCTCATCGGGCCATCCATCTTCATCGCACTTCTGACCACCCCCGACCGCCGCATCCACCTATATAGACCATGGTTCTGGCTCGCGGCCATCATCTCCGCAATCGTCTTTTCGCCCGTGCTGATCTGGAACATTCAGCATGACTTCCCGTCCTTCCGGTTCCAACTCAATCACGGCTTCGGCGGTGATGGCAACTACGGCATCCTCCGCGGCCTGGGCGAGTATCTCGGCGGCCAACTCCTGGTCTGGACGCCCCTGCTCTTTGTCCTGTCCGCCTTCGCCGCGGCCAAGGCGATTCGCCGATACCCAACCCTCAGCGGCGGGGCCCACATCCTGGTGTGTACATTTCTGATTCCCTTTGCGATGTTCCTGTACAGCTCTACGCGAAAGCGCGTGGAGATCAACTGGCCACTTCTCGTGTACGGGCCACTCGGCATCATCACGGCGCTCTACGTCGCCATCGGCGACCCCGGTCGCCGTCGCCGCGCCATCGCCGTAGGCGTTGCCATCGCATTCATCGCCAGCGTCACGTTGCAAGTGCCCAACTTCCTGTTACGACTTGCGTCACGCTTCCCCAAGGCCAACCAACTCTTCGGCAACCGCGAACTGGCCGCGGAAGTGGACAAGGTCCGCGCCGGGCGGCCGGTGTTCACAAATCGCTATCAGGATGCCGCGGAACTGACTTTTTACTTACCCGATCACCACGACGTCTGGGCCCTGAACATCATCAGCCGCACCAATGTTTACGACTATTGGGAAGGCAAGCCTGATCTATCCAAGGTCCAGAGCGCTGTGTTCGTGAACTTCGAGGCGCACCAGTTCCCCAAAGAGTTCGCCGCGCGGCAGACTATTCCTGTCAATACCGTGCTGCGAGGCAGAATCGTTCGAACGGACACAATCGTGATCGCGGACCGCATCAGCGGTTCGGCTGCGGCGTCGTCCGAAGGTAAGGCTTCAGCTCCTTGAACCCCTTGGGGAAGAGCTTCTTGGCGTCATCGTTGTTGATCGACGGCAGGATGATGCAGTCTTGGCCATCTTCCCAGTTCACGGGCGTTGCGACTTTGTAGTTGGCGGTGAGTTGGAGAGAGTCGATGACGCGAAGGATCTCATCGAAGTTGCGGCCGGTGCTGGGCGGGTAGGTGATGGTGAGCTTGACCTTCTTGTCCGGGCCGATGACGAAGACGCTGCGAACGGTCATGGTGTCGCTGGCGTTGGGATGGATCATGCCGTAGAGGTTGGAGACCATTTTGTCGGCATCGGCCAGGAGCGGGAAGTTCAGCTTGGCGCCTTGGGTTTCTTCGATGTCCTTAGACCACTTGTCGTGGTTGGAGAGCGGATCTACGGAGAGGCCGAGGACCTTGACGTTGCGCTTATCGAACTCGGGCTTGAGCTTCGCAACGGCGCCCAGCTCGGTCGTGCAGACGGGTGTGAAGTTCTTGGGGTGGGAGAAGAGGACGGCCCAGCCGTTTCCGATCCAGTCGTGGAACTTGATTGGGCCTGAGGTGGAGTCTTGCGTGAAGTCGGGTGCGATGTCGCCGAGTTGGATGGACATGGGAGCCTCCTTTGGGGCAAACAGTCTACCGCGCGGCCGAGTCGGTTGCTTCTGGCTTGCCATCGCCATCGTCTCGTTTTTCGGGTTCGGCGGTGTGCGCTTTCAGCCACGGAGCGGGGTCAGTGATGTTGAGGCGGCCGACGGCAATAGCGCGTTCTGTCGCGGGGCGGTACATGGACTTGGGGCCCGTGCTCCAGGTGTAGCCGACGATCTTGTTGTCGGTGGTGTAGAGGCGGATGGTGCCGCGGCCTAGGCCGGATCTGGTTTTGCCTTCGGCATCGCGGCGGGTGTCGCCCTTGCCGTGGGAGGAGCCTGTGCTGTCGATGATCGGGAGTTCCCACTGCTTGGTGTTTTCGATGAGGGGCTCGGTGGCGGTGCGCTCGGTGGCTTCGCCATCGGCGATCATGCAGTGGCCGGTGTCTTTGGCGGAGGCGGGGTACTTGAAGGCGATGATGTCGCCGGGGTGGATGTCCTTGGGATCGGCGATGGTTTTGAAGCCACGAGTGGCGTGGATGGTGTCGTAGTAGTCGCGGGCGAGGGGACGTTTGCGGCCGAGCCAGTTGGAGAGTTGGGAGTCGGTAATGTTGCAGGCATGTTTGAGGATGGCGCTAACGAGGGCGCTGCAGTCGGCGTAGCACTCGGCGGGGTGGTCTTCCGTTTTCCAGAGGACGGAGGTGTTTTTGTGGCGGTAGGAGGTTTTGGCGGGGTCGGTGTCGTGGAGGAGGGTGCGGGCGGATTCGGAAATCGCGGCAGGATCCGGTCCGATGAATGTCGTGATGATTGCTGTCAGTGCGAGGTATGCGAAGCGCAGGTTCATGTGAGTTGAAACGCGGTCGCTGGCGGGGGATTTCAGGAAAGACTATTTTTCACCGCAGAGGCGCAGAGGTCGCTGAGAAAGCAGGAGAAGAGAGACAGGAAGTGAGAACAGGTACTCCTTCCACATTTCTCTCCTATCTCAGCCTCTTCTGCGCCTCTGCGGTGACAACTGATCAGCTCCCGACGGCGCGACGCATGCGGGCTTCAAGGCTGAGGACTCGTTCGCGAGCGTCGGCGGGAATAGGAGTCTTGGTGCGGTTGGTGTAGTCGTAGGAGACGACGGTACCTTTGCCTTCGGTGGCGATTTCGTTGAGCTTGGTGCTGAAGACTTGGTGCTCGAGGGTGAAGCGGTCGGACTCGATGGATTCGAGGCGGGAGCTGACCAGGAGCGTGTCGGGGAAGGTGACGGGCTTGCGGAAGCGAGCCTCGACGTTTCTGAGGATGACACCCGCTCTCCCGCCGCCGGGCATCTCGAACCAGTTGGCTTGGCGGAGGTACTCGATGCGGGAGGATTCGAAGTAGCGAAAGTAGACGGCGTTATTGATGTGGCCGAAGGCGTCCATGTCGCCCCAGACGACGGGGACTTCGATGGTGACGGTCCAGTCTGGACGGGGGGTTGTCATGCGTGACCGCAAAGGCAAGAAAGGCAGCCACAGATGACACAGATGGACACGGATGAAAACTCCTTATCTGTGCGCATCTGTGTCATCTGTGGCCGCTTTGGTTTTAGTGGGCCGCGGCGACGGGTTTCTTGCTTTCGTTGAGGAGGCGGCGGAGGACGGTTTGGAGGACGCCGCCGTTGCGGTAGTACTCACCTTCGACGGGCGTGTCGATTCGGCACATGGTGGTGAAGGTGATTTGTTTGCCGTCGGACTTGGTGGCGGTGACCTTGACATCGCAGCGGGGTTCGACGAGGCCCTCGGGGGACACGGGCAGATGGATATCGAAGGTTTCTTCGCCGGTGAGGCCGAGGGAGGCCGCGGTTTGGTTGTCTTTGTAGCAGAGGGGGAGGACGCCCATGCCGACGAGGTTGCTGCGGTGGATGCGTTCGAAGGACTCAGAGATGACGGCGCGGACGCCCAGGAGGAGGGCGCCTTTGGCGGCCCAGTCGCGGGAGGAGCCCATGCCGTAGTCTTTGCCGGCGAGGACGATGAGGGGGGTGCCTTCGGACTTGTAGTTCATGGCGGCGTTGTAGATGTAGGTGATTTTGTTGGCGCCGGCTTTGGACATATCGCGCGTCCAGCCGCCTTCGCGGATCTTGGGCGGACCCCCTGCTGCCGCAGGGGGCTCTGTGGCTAGCTTGTTTTTGACGCGGACGTTGGCGAAGGTGCCGCGGGTCATGATGCGGTCGTTGCCGCGGCGGGAACCGTAGCTGTTGAAGTCGGACTTTTTGACGCCGAGGGATTTGAGATAGTCACCGGCGGGGGAGGCCTCGGCGATGTCGCCGGCGGGGGAGATGTGGTCGGTGGTGACGGAGTCGGCGACGGAGATGAGGCACTTGGCGTTACGGATGGCCGCGGGCTTGCCGGGGGTGGCCGACATGCCTTCGAAGTAGGGCGGGTGCTGGATGTAGGTGGAGTTGGAGTTCCACTTGTAGAGCTCGGACTTACTGACGGGAACTTTGTTCCATGTTTCGTTGCCGGTGAAGACGTTGGCGTATTGGGAGCGGAACTGCTCGGCGGTGACGGCCTGGGCCTTGATGTCCTGGACTTCTTTCTGGGTGGGCCAGATGTCTTTCAAGAAGATCTTTTTGCCGTCCTTGGTGACGCCGAGAGGTTCGGTGGAGAGGTCGATGTTGACCGAGCCGGCGATGGCGTAGGCGACGCAGAGGGGCGGGGAGGCGAGGTAGTTGGCCTTCACCTGGGCGTGGACGCGGCCTTCGAAGTTGCGGTTGCCGGAGAGGACGCTGGCGACGACGAGGTCGTTGGCCTTGATCGCGGTTTCGATCTCGTCGGGGAGCGGGCCGGAGTTTCCGATGCAGGTGGTGCAGCCGTAGCCGACGCAGTTGAAGCCCATGGCGTCGAGGTCGGCGGTGAGGTTGGACTTGTTGTAGTACTCGGTGACGACTTTAGAGCCGGGGGCGAGGGAGGTTTTGACCCAGGGCTTGGACTTGAGGCCCAGGGCCCGGGCTTTGCGCGCGACCAGGCCCGCGGCGATCATGACGTCAGGGTTAGAGGTGTTGGTGCAGCTTGTGATCGCGGCGATGACGACGTCACCGTGATGGAGGGTGAAGGTTTGGCCGTTGCGGGTGACGGTGACGCCGGTGCAACCGGGGTCGGCGCTGGCTCCGCCATTTTCGGCGGGGTTGGTGAGTTTGCCTGCGGTGCCGCCACCCTCGCTGGCCCAGCGGTTGAGGTTGACGGATTCGGACGGGATCTTTTTGCCGAAGCTGTCAACGAGTTCTTTGTGCCAGGTGGACTTCATGTCCTTGAGGTTCACGCGGTCTTGCGGGCGCTTGGGGCCGGCGAGGCAGGGTTGCACGGTGGAGAGATCGAGTTCGAGGATGTCGGTGAACTCGGCTTCGGGGAGGCCGGGTTGCCAGAAGAGGCCGTTGGCTTTGGAGTAGGCCTCAACAAGCTCGGCGGTGGCCGCGTCGCGGCCGGTGAACTTGAGGAAGTCGATGGTGACCGAGTCCACCGGGAAGAAGCCCATGGTGGCGCCGTATTCGGGGGCCATGTTGGCGATGGTGGCGCGGTCGGGGACGGAGAGGGCCGCGATGCCTTCGCCGAAGAACTCGACGAACTTGTCGACGACGCCCTTCTTGCGGAGCATTTGCGTGACGGTGAGGACCAGGTCGGTGGCGGTGGTGCCTTCGGGGAGTTTGCCCTTGAGGCGGAAGCCGACGACTTCGGGCGTGAGCATGTAGATGGGTTGGCCGAGCATGACGGCTTCGGCCTCGATGCCGCCGACGCCCCAGCCGACGACGCCCAGGCCGTTGATCATGGTGGTGTGGGAGTCGGTGCCGACGCAGGAGTCGGGATATGCGACGAGGTCGTTGCCGGATTGCTTGGTGAGCACGCCCTTAGCGAGATACTCGAGGTTCACCTGGTGGACGATGCCGGTGGCGGGCGGGACGCAGGTGAAGTTGTTGAGGGATTGCTGGCCCCACTTCAGGAACTCGTAGCGTTCATCGTTGCGTTCGAACTCGCGCTTGGCGTTGATGGTGAGGGCCTGGGCGGAGCCGTAGGCGTCGACCTGGACGGAGTGGTCGATGACCAGGTCGCACTTGACCAGGGGGTTGATGAGGTTGGGGTCACCGCCGAGCTTCTTCATGGCTTCGCGCATGGCCGCGAGGTCGACGACGCAGGGGACGCCGGTGAAGTCCTGGAGGACGACGCGGCCGGGCATGAAGGGGATTTCTTCCTTGACGGGGGCTTTGGCGTTCCAGTTGGCCAGGCCGGCGACGTCATCCTGGGTGACGATGAAGCCGTCGACGTTGCGGAGCATGGATTCGAGGAGGACCTTGATCGAGAAGGGGAGCTTGTCGAGGTGGCCGATGTTGGCGCGTTTGAGGGCGTTGAGGTCGAAGTAGGTGTAGGTGCCGCGGGAGGTTTTGAGGGTGGTGCGGGAGTTGAAGGGGTTTGAGGGCATGGGTCGGTTCCTTTGTGTTGGACGAACTACCGTAGCTCAGTATCGGCATGAAGCGAATATATGGGGATTAGGTGTTGGATAAAGATGGGTGATGGCGTGATGCGAGGTTGGGATGCGGGTTCGCGTCGGCCGCGATTTGTGTCGCCCCTTCGGGGCTTGGCGATGGAAACCCGGTTACCAGGGGCTTCCGCCCCTGGCTATGAACGGTCGCCGCTCCGCGGCTGAAGAGCGGGCGTTGGTCGCCGCGGCGAATGAACCCGGCACGGTATCCTGCGGTCATGAAAGTCATTCTTGCTGTCGTGATGCAGTTGGTGGTTGCGGGGGCTGCGCTGGCTCAGCCTTCGGCTGAGATGAAAGCGCTGGCGGAGCGTGCCGCGGCGGTGGTGCCGGATGCTCGGCAGGTGGAGTGGCAGAAGTTGGAGTTCACGATGTTCATTCATTTTGGGATGAACACGTTTACGAATCGGGAGTGGGGTGAGGGGAATGAGGATCCGAAGTTGTTCAATCCTTCGGATTTGGATGCGGATCAGTGGGCGAGCGTGGCCGCGGATGCGGGGATGCGGGCGATTGTTCTGGTGGCGAAGCACCATGATGGGTTTTGTCTGTGGCCTTCGAAGTTCACGGAGCATTCGGTGAAGAACTCGCCGTGGAAGGGTGGGAAGGGGGATGTGGTTCGGGAGGTGGCGGAGGCGTGCAAGAAGCGTGGGCTGAAGTTTGGGGTGTATCTGTCGCCGGCGGATTTGCATGAGGCTTCGTATGGGCAGTCGGAGAAGTACAACGCCTACTTCATGAATCAGTTGCGGGAGTTGCTGAGCGGGTATGGGGATATTTGCGAAGTGTGGTTTGATGGGGCGACGCCGAAGGACAAGGGGCAGGTTTACAACTATCAGGACTGGTATGCGTTGATCCGGGAGTTGCAGCCGAAGGCCGCGATCTTTGGGAGGGGACCGGATATTCGGTGGGTGGGGAATGAGGCTGGGCAGACGCGTGGGAGTGAGTGGAGTGTGATTCCGCTGCCGGTGGAGGCGGGGAAGTTCACTTGGCCGGATATGACGGGGGCGGATTTGGGGTCGCTGGAGAAGCTGAAGGGGGCCAAGGAGTTGCACTGGTATCCGGCGGAGACGGACACTTCGATCCGGCCAGGTTGGTTCTGGCATGAGGATCAGGATGAGAAGGTGCGGTCGCTGGATGACTTGTTGGAGTGCTATTACGGGGCGGTTGGTGGGAACTCGGTTTTGCTGCTTAATGTGCCGCCGGATCGGAGAGGGAGGATTCATGAGAATGATGCGGCGCGGTTGAGGGAGTTGGGGGCGGTTTTGAGGAAGACGTTTGAGAAGAACTTGGCGACGGGGGCGACGGTGACGGCGAGTGCGGATGCGGCGGGGCATGAGGCGGGGGCCGCGGCGGATGGGAAGGGGGAGACATTTTGGACGACCGGGGATTGGGAATCGGAGCCGACGTTGACGGTGACGCTGGCCAGTCCGGTGAGGGTCAATGTGGTCTCGATTCAGGAGCACATCGTCAGCGGACAACGCGTCGAGAAGTTTGCGGTTGATATGTGGGACCAAAATCGCTGGGCCGTTGGTGGGTCGGGATGGAAGGAAGTGGCGACGGGGACGACGATTGGGCATCGCAAACTGATTCGGATTCCGGAGGAGACGACCAACCGGGTGCGGGTGAGGTTTTTGGAGTCGCGGGTGAGGCCGACGGTTTCTGAGATTGGGTTGTATTTGGCACCGACACGGCTGGCGACGCCGAGCATTTCGCGAGATCGCGGCGGCACGGTTTCGATTGCGGGGCCTGCGGGGTCGGCGGTTACTTACACGCTGGAAGGTGTGGGGCTGGCGGCTGGGGTGAAGCCGTACGGGGGGCCTTTCGCGCTGCCGCGGGGCGGGGTTGTGCGGGCGCAGGCGGTGAGCGACGGTTACATGCCCAGCGCGGCGGCGATGGTGGAGTTCGACATCGCGAAGGCGAAGTGGAAGATCGCCGGCGTGAGCGATGAGCAGAAGGGCGGGGAGGATGCGGGGAATGCGATTGATGATGATCCGGGGACGATCTGGCATTCGCGGTATTCGCCGGATACGGCGAAGCATCCCCACTGGATTGCGATTGATTTGGGGGAGATGTTGACGCTGAAAGGGTTTACGTATCTGCCGCGGACGAGTGGGCCCAATGGGACGGTGGTGAAGTATGAGGTGTATGTGAGCGGGGATGGGAAGGATTGGGGGAAGGCGGCCGCGGCCGGGGCGTTTGAGAAGGGCAAGGCGGGGGAGCAGCGGGTGATGTTTGGGAAGGATGTGGCGGGGAGGTTTTTGAAGTTTGTGGCGTTGTCGGAGGTGAATGGGAGGGATTGGGCGTCGGCGGCGGAGATTGGGGTGGTGACGAGGTAGGGGAACACTGGCCATGCAAAGCATGACCAGTGCCACCAAAGCCAGGAACTCCGGAAACGGGCAGGGTGGACCCGATTACTATTGGTGGTGGCGGATCGGGGGGTCGCGCATTGGAGGCGCATGGGCATGCCGGCATCGTCTTTGGCTATTTCGATGTTTCACCGGCGGGTGGCGATGCTGCTTGTGCTGATGGCGGGTGGGGTTGTCGTGCTTACGGCGCAGTTGGGGCGGTTGACGCTTGTGCATGGGTCGGAGCATCGGGCGTCGGCTGAGTCGAAGCTGGTGATGCTGGATTGGTTGCCGACGACTCGGGGAAAGATACTGGATCGGCAGGGGCGGGTGCTGGCGAAGGACCGGCCGAGCTTTGACATTACGGTGGATTATCGAGTGATCAATGGGGAGTGGGCGACCAACAAGGCCGCGGCCGTGGCGAAGAAGCTCAATCGACAGTATTGGGGGAAGATGTCGCAGGAGGAGCGGAAGGCGGCGATCGATCAGTATCGGGGTCCGTTTGAAGCTCACATTGAAGCGATGTGGGCGAAGTTTGCGGAGACAGCGGGGCTCACCGCGGCGGAGATTGGGGGTCGGCGGGATCGGATTACCAACGATGTGGAGCGGCGGTTTCAGTGGCTGCGGGAGGCGCGGTATACGAAGGGGATTGATCGGAAGCTCAAGGAGGGGCTGCTGATCAATGAGGATGTGGAGGATGCGATTCTGCGGGATGCCAGCGCGGTGATCGAGGAGCAGCGCTCGCCGCACGTGGTGTTGCCGAAGGTGGAGGATGCGGTGGGGTTTGCGTTTGGGAAGCTGGCGGGGCAGGAAGTGGAGATCGTGATTCCGATTTCGAGCGGGGAGATGCGGCAGACGGTGCCGCTGATGCCGGGGCTGGTGGTGGCGAATGCCGGGGACCGCGAGTATCCGTATGAAGCGATGTCGGTGGAGATGGATCTGGCATCGCTGCCGGGGCCGATGAAGGGGGTTGGGAAGAAGAAGATTGGTGTGGAGGGTGTGGGGTATCACATTTTGGGGCGGGTGGAGGCGAATGCGTACTCGGATCGGAAGGTGCAGAGGGGAGGGAAGGAAGTCACGATCAAGGGACATTCTCAGGAGAGGAACGATCGGCTGTTGAAGGATCCAAAGACTGGCGCGCGGGCGGATGAGGCATTTGCGCAGCGGGTGTTGGCTCGGGGGGATCTGCATATCCCGGAAGGGATGCGGGATCGGGGTCGGTATGAGTTCAATGACGATGCGGGGTTTGGTGGGATCGAAGAGTCGCAGGAAGATGCGCTGCGGGGGCTGCGCGGCGTGACGGTGGCGCAGCTGGATACGGGGCAGCGGACGACGATTGATCCGGTGGTGGGGCAAGATGTGCAGTTGACGATTGATGTGGCGCTGCAGGCGCGAGTGCAGGCGGCGATGTCGCCAGAGTTTGGGCTGGCCAAGGCGCAGACGTGGCATGGCCATGAGAACCCGACGGTGCCGGTGGGGACGGGGCTGAATGGGGCCGCGGTGGTGCTCGATGTGGAGTCGGGGGATATTTTGGCGTTGGTTTCGACGCCGAGCATGTCGAGGCGCGAGCTCAAGAGTGAGCCGGGGAGGATTTTCAAGGATGAGATGAACCTGGCGGTGAACATGCCTTGGGTGGATCGGGCGATTGGGAGGCCGTATCCGCCAGGGTCGATTGTGAAGGCGCTGGTATTGAATGGCGCGGTGAAGTTTGGGAAGCAGAACCTGGATTCTCCCATTGATTGCACCGGGCACCTGTTCCCGGACAAGCCGAACATGTTCCGGTGCTGGATTTTCAAGGACCCGAGATTCAAAAGCACGCACACGGACAAGCTGGGGCATGCGCTCTCGGCACCCGAGGGGTTGATGGTGTCGTGCAATATCTACTTCTTCACGCTGGGGCAGCGGCTGGGGCCGGATGGGATTAGAGACACATTCTCGATGTTCGGCGTGGGGCAGCCGTGGGAACTGGGTGTGGGGAGTGAGTATTCGGGCGAGTTGGGAGTGATCGACAAGTTTGGGAAGCGGGAGCCGATTTCCATGCAGGATGCGATCCAGATGGGGATCGGGCAGGGGCCGGTGTCCTGGACTCCGCTGCATGCGGCGGATGCGTACGCGACGCTGGCGCGGGGTGGGAAGCGGATTCGGCCGCACGTGGTGAAGCAGGCGGTGACGCCGGTGATGGAGGACTTGGGGCTGGATCCGCGCGCGGTGAAGGAGGCGCTGGAGGGGCTGTCGCTCTCGGTGAACGATGAGCGCGGGACGGGCAATCACGTGGATATTGCGTACGAGGGACGCGAGGGCTCGGATCGCGTGTTTCACTTCAAGGACTTGCCGAATGTGAAAGTGTGGGGAAAGACGGGGACGGCGGAGGCGCCGAAGATCTTTACACGCGGTGCGCGGGTAGATCCGGTGACGAAGGCGGCGATTCCGGCGGACCCGTTGTTTGATCAGTCCGTGGATGCGGCGGCGATCCGGGAGGCGGCGCACGATCCGAGTCTGGAGTTTCCGGAGGGACGACGGGCTCTGCGCTGGGGTGACCACTCGTGGTTCGTGGTGCTGGTCGGGCACCAGGGTGAGGATCGGCCGCTGTTTGCGATTGCGGTGATGATGGAGTACGCGGGTTCGGGGGGCAAGGTCTCGGGGCCGATCATCAACCAGATCATCCGTGGGCTGATGACCGAGGGGTACCTGTAGGTGGCCGGGGTGCCGGGGATGCGGCCGTTTGTGACGGATTCGATCCCGCGCTGGCGGATCACGCTCTTGCACGCGGGGTGGTTGTCGGTGTTTGCGGGGCTGGTGTTGACGACGATTTCGGTGTACACGATTGATCTGGGGATGCGGGCGGATCTGGCGACGGGGCTGGCGAAGGAAGCCAAGTCGCAGTTGATGTTCGCGGGGATTGGGATCTTTGCCGCGCTTGTGATTGCGCTCCCCCACTACCGAGTCATCGGGTATCTGGCGTGGCCGGCGATGATCGCGACGCTGGGGTTGCTCGTGTTTCTGTTGATCCCGGGGGTGCCGGATTCGATTGTGCATCCGGTGAACGGGGCGCGGGCGTGGATCAACCTGGGGGTGTTCAACCTTCAGCCGAGCGAACTGAACAAGATCGCGTTTGTGCTGGTGGTGGCGCAGTACTTGAGGTTTCGGCGGACGCATCGGAAGTTCTTCGGGCTGGTGCCGATCGCGGCGATCACGTTTGTGCCGCTGGCGTTGATTCTGAAGCAGCCGGATATGGGGATGGCGCTGCTCTTTATTCCGACGTTATTTGCGATTCTGGCGGCCGCGGGGGCGCGGCTCCGGCACCTGGTGGTGATCGTGCTGTGCGCGGGGATGGCGGTGCCGGCGGTGTATCCGTTGCTTAAGCCGTATCAGAAGGCGCGGATCATGGCGGTGCTGGGGCAGATCAAGGGAGAGAAGGAAGGGGCGTTTGGGATTAACTATCAGTCATTCACGGCGCAGGAGCTGGCGGGGTCGGGGCAGATCACGGGGAGCAGCGATGCTCATGCTCGGTCGCTGGTGCACTACAACCGGTTGCCGGAGCGGCACAATGACATGATCTTCTCGGTGGTCGTGGCGAGGTTCGGGTTTTTGGGCGGCCTGGCGGTGCTGGGGCTGTACCTGACTTGGATCGTCGGGGCGCTGTGGACGGCGGCGGTGTGCAAGGACCCGTTTGGGCGGCTGGTGTGCGTGGGATTCGCGGCGTTCATCGGGACTCAGGTCGTCGTGAATGTCGGGATGAACATCGGATTGCTGCCCATAATCGGGATTACGCTGCCGTTTTTGTCGCACGGCGGGTCGAGCATGATTACGGTGTGGATGATGACGGGGCTGATTGTGAGCATCGCGATGCGAAAGCCGGTGCCGCCGTTCAGGCCTTCGTTTGAGTATGGGGATGAGGAGTGAAGGCGGTACGCAGAGAGCGCAGAGCAAAGCCCGCAGAGGCGCAGAGGAAGGCTTAGAACCTGATGAACACGCAATCAGAACTTGGACATGCAAAGAACGAAGATGCTCCCCAGCCCACTCCCTCAGGGAGGGGGAGCAGGAGTTTTGGGCCGCGACCGCCGCTGGGGGCGATTTCGGTGGAGGCTTTGAAGGCACCGCCGGAGTTTTTGCTGTTGTGTGATGAGAATGGGATTGCGTTTGAGGATGGAGAGGTGGAGCGGCTGGGGAAGTACTTGGCGCTGCTGCTGAAGGTGAATGAGTCGTTCAACTTGACGGCGGTGGAAGAGCCGGCCGCGGCGTGGACTCGGCACATCTTTGATTCGCTGACTCTGATCGCGGTGTTGTCGGAGTTGGCGGATGGGGCAACCGTCGTGGATGTGGGATCGGGAGGTGGGCTGCCGGGGTTGCCGCTGGCGATCTGTATGCCGAAGCTGTCGTTCACGTTGATGGAGGCGACGGGGAAGAAGGCGGACTTCTTGCGGCTCGCGGTGAAAGAGTTGGGGCTGACGAATGTCGCGGTCGCGGAGACTCGGGCGGAGACGGCGGGACAGTCGGAGGTGCATCGGGAGGTGTACGACGTCGCGGTGGCTCGAGCGGTTGGGCCGCTATCGGTGATCGCTGAGTTGACGGTGCCGCTGGTGAAGGTTGGGGGGCGGGTGCTGCTCATCAAGGGGCAGAAGGCGGCGGAGGAGTTGGCCGCGGCCAAGCGGGGGATGCACATGCTGCATGTCTCGCACTCGGGGACGGTGGATACGCCGACGGGGAAGATTGTGGTGCTGGAGAAGCCGCGGAAGACGCCGGGGAAGTATCCGAGGCGGGATGGGGAGCCGAAGCGGGATCCGCTGTAGGAGTTTTCACCGCGGAGGCGCAGAGGACGCAGAGAGGAAGAGGAAAGAGGAGAGGCATGAAGTGGGAGGAGAGTTGTTGGGGGATGACCGATACTGGGGATAGTTGAAGTTGCGCCCGCCGCGGAGCGGCAGGCCACCCAAACCAAGAGCCAGGAGTCGGCGATGAGCGAGTTTTTTGATACGGTTGTGGTTGGGGGCGGGATTGTGGGGATGGCGACCGCCAAGGCGCTGTTGGAGCGCGGGGGTGGCGGTCAAACGCGGTTTTTGGTGGTGCTGGAGGCGGAGCAGTCATTGGGGGAGCACCAGACGGGGCGGAATAGTGGTGTTATCCACTCGGGGATCTATTACAAGCCGGGGTCGTTGAAGGCGACGCTTTGCTCGCAGGGGCGCGAGGACATGTTCCGGTTTTGTGCCGCGCGGGGGGTGAAGCATGAGCGATGCGGGAAGGTGATTGTGGCGACCTCGGAGCGGGAGTTGCCGGCGCTAGATGAGTTGGAGCGGCGCGGGCGGGCCAATGGGCTGGTGAAGGTGAAGCGGATCGGGCCGCAGGAGATCAAGGAGCGCGAGCCGCATGTGGCCGGGCTGGCGGGGCTCTATGTAGGTGAGACGGGGATTGTGAGTTACCGCGCCGTGCTGGAGCAGATGGCGCTGGTGGTGGGTGAACTGGGTGGAGAGGTGAGGCGCGGGTGGGGTGTGAGGGACATCAGCGTGCGGGATCGCGGGTTTGTGGTAGAGACGCCTCAGGGGGAGGTGTCGTGCCGGAACATCGTGAACTGCGCGGGGCTCCAGTGTGACCGGGTGGCGCGGATGTGCGGGGTGGAGTCGGGGGTGCAGATCATTCCGTTTCGGGGCGAGTACTACGACCTGCTCCCCCACCGGCGTGGGCTGGTGAAGGACCTGATTTATCCGGTGCCCGATGCGCGGTATCCGTTCCTGGGTGTGCACTTCACGCGGGCGACGGATGGGACGGTGGAGGCGGGGCCCAACGCGGTCCTGGCGTTCGCGCGGCACGGATACACGCGCGATATCGTCTCTCCGGAGGACATGGGCGAGCTCCTCAAGTTCCCGGGATTCTGGAAAATGGCCAAACAACACTGGCGCATGGGCGTAATGGAAATGCACAGGTCCGTTAGTGAGGCGGCGTTTGTGAAGGCGCTGCAGAAGCTGATCCCAGAGCTATGTTCGGAAGATGTCACTCCCGGCCGGGCGGGAATCCGGGCGCAGGCTTTGGACGAATCCGGGAAGTTGCTGGATGATTTCAGGCTTGTGGATGGGCCGGGGATGCTGCACGTGCTGAATGCCCCGAGCCCGGCCGCTACGGCATCACTGGCCATTGGCAGGGTTCTCGCGGAGTCGGCAAGCAGGGTTTTCCGGGGTTCGGCGCGCTCGGTGGCGTGAGCTGTGTCTGTATTTTCGCCACCTTAAAGGGGGAGAAGCTGCGCGCCGACGTACAATGGTGACAGACCTCATGTACTGACCCGCCACCGGAATTCCATGATTGAAGGTCCGGGAAAGCACATGAAAAAGCGTGTTTGCGAGCGTCGTGGTTGAGGTTATGCCCAAGGCCCGTTCCCTATAGTCCGATTCAAGGACGGGTCCATCGTGCAACGAGGTACAGAGTGGGTGCAGATACGTCCAAGTCAGGGTCCGGTCGGGTGGCGATCGGGTTGCCTGTGTATAACGGCCAGAACTACCTGCGCGACGCCATAGAGTCGATTCTTGCGCAGACCTATTCCGACTTCCGGTTGATCATCACCGATAACTGTTCGACGGACGGGACGCAGGACATTTGCCGCGAATACGCGGCCAGGGACCCGCGGATCGAGTATCACCGTCATGCGGAGAACATCGGCGCGGCCCCGAACTTCAACTCGGCGTTCCAGTATGCGGGCGAATGCGAGTACTTCAAGTGGGCGGCCCACGACGATGTGATGGGCAAGGACTTCCTGAAGGTGTGCGTTCAGAAGCTGGAGGCCGATCGGAGCCTTTCGATCGCCCACACGCTGTCGGTGAGGATCGACAAGGACCGCAAGTCGGTGGGCACGTACGACTCGGAGTTTCCGCTGAACGGAATCAAGGTTCGCGACCGGTTCTACCGGATCCTGTGGGTGGACCATTTCACAGAAATCTGGGGGCTGATGCGCTCGAGCTATCTGAAGAAGACCATCCTTTACGGCAGTTTCATAGGGTCGGACCGAACGCTTCTGGCGGAGATGCTGCTGCAAGGTGACATCGCTTATGTGCCGGAATACCACTTTTTCCGGCGCGATCATGCGGAGAACTACTGCAACTCGAAGCGGTCCAATGAGGATCGCTTGAAGTGGTTTGATCCGAAGAAGAAGAACAGCAAAATGCGGAACGGCCCGGCAAAGATCTGGTACTACGTTGCGGCGATCGGCCGGTTGCCGATGCCGATGTCGGAACGCGTGCACTGCATTGGGATGGTGTCGGGCTGGGCGACGCGGCGAATCGCGGATTACCTCCGGGGCAACAAGCTGACGCGGCCACGGATCAATATCGGACATAAGTCGGGCGCTGCCCGGGTGCCGGAGCTTCCGCCGCGGGGCGTTTCGCTCCTGGCGTAGTTTGGTTTTGAAGGGGTGAGCCATGAAGGTAGCGATCTTGGCCGGTGGCGTAGGTACGCGGCTGGCAGAGGAAACGGAAATCAAGCCCAAGCCGATGGTGGAAATCGGCGGGCGGCCGATCCTATGGCACATCCTGCAGCACTACTACATGCACGGGCACAAGGACTTTGTGATCGCCCTGGGGTACAAGGGTGACTACATCAAAAAGTACTTCAACGACTACGCATCGCTGTCGGGGAGCATGAAAATCAGCCTGCGATCTAAGCAGGTGACGCACTTTGACGGCGATGTTCCGGACTGGAATGTCGAGTTGATTGACACCGGTAACTCCACGTTGACGGGCGGGCGGATCAAGCGGCTCAAGCCGTACATCGGGAACGAGCCCTTCATGCTGACGTGGGGGGACGGGGTTTCGGATGTCGATCTGAAGAAGCTCCTGGCGTTCCACAAAAGCCACGGGAAGCTGGCGACGGTGACGACGGTGCGGCCGACGGCGCGCTTCGGGCATATCGAGTTTGATGGCGACCGCGTGGAGAAGTTCACCGAGAAGCCGCAGACGGCTGAGGGGTGGATCAACGGGGCGTTCTTTGTGCTGCAGCCCGAGGTGTTTGACTACATCGAGGGGGATACCACGCAGTTTGAGAAGGAGCCGATGGAGGGGTTGGCTCGGGACAAGCAACTGATGGCGTACAAGCACTCGGGTTTCTGGCAGTGCATGGATACGCTGCGGGATAAGCACCTGCTGCAAGAGCTTTGGGACAAGGGCAATCCGCCGTGGAAGACGTGGAAGTGATGGGAAGAAGTGACGCAGTGACCGAGTGACGAAGTGACGCAGGGGAAGGCAGGGAGGCCTGGCGGACTTTCAGGATTGGAGGCGACGGTGAAGGTACTTGTGACTGGACATCTGGGGTACATCGGTGTGGTGCTGACGCCGATGCTGTTGAAGCGTGGGCATCAGGTTGTGGGCATGGACAGCGACCTGTTCCGGCGCTGCACGTTTGGCGCGGAGAGCCAGATCGCCAATGTGCCCAACATCCGGAAGGATGTGCGGGATGTTGAGGCGAAGGATGTCCAGGGGTTTGACGCTTGCCTGCATCTGGCAGGATTGTCGAATGATCCGCTGGGCGACTTCAATCCGCAGTTGACGTATGACATCAATCACCTGGCCTCCGTGAAGCTGGCTGAGCTGTGCAAGAAGGCCGGTGTGAATCGGTGGGTGTTCAGCTCATCGTGCTCGAACTATGGCGCGGGTGGGGATGGGCTGCTGGATGAGCAAGCCGCGTTTAACCCAGTGACGCCGTATGGGGAGAGCAAGGTTCGCGTGGAGCGCGATGTGGCGCCGATGGCGGATGGCAAGTTCACGCCTGTGTTCCTGCGGAATGCAACGGCGTACGGCGTTTCGGCGCGGATCCGGTTTGACCTGGTGGTCAACAATCTGACGGCTTGGGCGTATACCACCGGGCAGGTGCTGCTCAAGAGCGATGGGACGCCGTGGCGACCGCTGGTGCACATCGAAGACATCTCTCGAGCGTTTATCGCGGTGATGGAAGCTCCTCGCGAGAAGGTGCATGGGCAGGCGTTCAACATCTGCGCGAGTAAAGAGAACTACCGGATCCGCGAACTGGCCGAGATCGTCAAGGAGACGGTGCCCAACTCGAAGGTGGAGTTTGCGGGTGGGGCAGGACCGGACAAGCGGAACTACCGCGTGAGCGGGGACAAGTTCGCCAAGGCGTTCCCGGACTTCGTGCCCAAGTGGACGGCGAAGGCCGCGGCACAGGACCTGTACAACACGTTCAAGAAGCACCAGCTCACGCCCAATGATTTTGAGGGTGAGAAGTACAAGCGGATTGCGCATATTCAGGGGCTGTTGAAGGAGGGGACGTTGTCTCCGGACTTCAGATTTAAGGGGAACTGAAGAATTTTCACCACAGAGATCACGGAGGAGCACGCAGAAGAGAGGGAGAGAAGTTTCCGAGACTGGCGATACTTCCGTTCGATCTCTTTTCAGTTCTTCTTTCCGTGAATCTCCGTGTTCTCTGTGGTGAAATGGTTTTAGGAGCGACGCATGGCGGCGAGCTTTGAGGATCGGTGCAGGAACGCAAAGTGCCGCGTGAGCGGTGTGCAGGGGATGGTGCCGATCCTGGACCTGGGCATGATGCCGCACGCGGACGGGCTGCTGACCAAGGAAGGGCTGAACAAGCCTGAGGCAAAGTGGCCGCTGGAGCTGGCGTTCTCGCCGGAGTCGAAGCTGGTGCAGATCACCGAGACGGTGGACCCGGGGATTCTGTTCGGCGCTGACTATCCGTACTTCTCTTCGTTCTCGGAAGGTTGGCTGCGGCACTGCCGCGAGAACGCGCTCAACCTGATCAAGACCCGGAAGCTTGGGAAGTCGAGCTTTGTGGTGGAGCTGGCGAGCAACGACGGGTACATGCTGAAGAACTTTGTGGAAGCCGGGATTCCGGTGCAGGGCATTGACCCGGCTCCGGGGCCGGCGAAGGCCGCGGAGAAGATCGGGGTGCCGACGATCTGCGACTTCTTCACGCTGGACATGGCCAAGCGGATGGCCAAGGAAGGCAAGAAGGCGGATGTGGTCATCGGCAACAACGTGATGGCGCACGTCGCGGATACGAACGGGTTTGTGCAGGGGATCCGGGAGATCCTGAAGGATGACGGCACGACTTCGATCGAGGCCCCCTACCTGCGGGACATGATTGAGCACGGCGAGTTTGACACGATCTATCACCAGCACCTGTGCTACTTCTCGGTGCTGAGCGCGGACTACCTGTTCCGGAAGAACGGGATGTTCCTGAACCACGTCGAGCATCTGCCGACGCACGGTGGGTCGCTGCGGTACTACGCGGGAAAGAAAGAGAACGTACAGGACTCGGTCAAGAAGATGCTGGCTGAGGAACGCGAGCTGGGCATGGACAAGGCCGGGTACTACCGCGGCTTTGCGACGACGGTGAAGAACATCGGCCTGACGATGCGGAGCCTGCTGGCGGAGCTCAAGCGGCGGGGCCATTCGATCGCCGCGTACGGCGCGGCCGCGAAGGGCGCGATTATGATCAACTATCTCGGTGCGGACACCAAGACGCTCGACTTCGTGGTGGACAAGAACGTGCACAAGCAGGGGCGGTTCATGCCCGGCATGCACATCCCGATCCTGGCACCCGAGGAACTGGTGAAGCGGCAGCCGGACTACTGCGTGATCCTGCCCTGGAACGTCAAGGATGAGATCATGTCGCAGCAGGCGGAGTATCGCAAGAAGGGTGGACGGTTTATTGTGCCGGTGCCGACGCCCGTGATTGTTTGAGGCACGAAGGCACTGGGGCACGGAGGCACGAAGTGGGGATGCAGACCAAGTCAGCGAAGCCTGGGCCGCGGTTTGACGTGTCGATGGACGCGAAGGCTGTCTGTCCGAACTGCGATTCTCATGGACTGAGAATTTTTTACGCCGTCGATCAGATCCCGTGCCATAGCACGCTTTTGATGCAGTCCAGGAATGAGGCAACGGACTATCCCCGCGGCGACTTGAAGCTGGGTTTCTGCCCGGCGTGCGGGTTTGTGTGCAACACGCTCTTTGACCCGACAGTTCATGAGTACTCGCAGCGGTGCGAGGAGAGCCAAGGGTTCAGTCCGACGTTCAACAAGTTCGCACGCGAGTTGGCCAAGCGGTACGCAGAGCGGTATAAGCTGAGGAACAAGACCGCGCTCGAAATCGGTTGCGGCAAAGGTGAGTGGCTCGCGGCCCTTTGCGAGGAATCCGGCGGCAAGGGGATTGGTATTGATCCCGGTTACCAGCCCAGCCGGCTGGACAGCCCTGCCCTTTCACGCATCGAGTTCATTGTGGACTTCTACGGGCCCAAGTACGCGCACTTGAAGGCGGACTTCATCGCCTGCCGGCACACGCTTGAGCACATCGGGCCGACGCTCTCATTCATGCGGGACATTCGCAAGACGATCGGCAATCGCAAGGATGTCGTCCTGTTCTTCGAGTTGCCTGAGGTTCTTCGTGAACTCGAAGAGGGCGCTTTCTGGGACATGTACTACGAGCACTGCACGTACTTCTCGCCGGGGTCGTTGGCTCGGTTGTTCCGGATGAGCCACTTCGACGTCACGCACCTTTCGATCGAGTACGACAATCAGTACATCATCATGGATGCGGTGCCGACGGATGGGCCGACCAAGCCTCGGCTACCGCTCGAGGACGACATGCCGCGGCTCAACAAGGGCATCGAGAGCTTCGGCAAGACCGCGTCGGCCATCTGCCGGAAGTGGACGGACATGATCAAGGGCGCCCACGCCAAGCGCGAGAAGGTCGTGGTCTGGGGCTCGGGGTCCAAGGGGGTTTCGTTCCTGACGACGCTGGGCCTTGCCAAGGAAGTCGAGTACGTCGTGGACATCAACACGTTCCGCCAAGGGAAGTTCATGGCCGGAACGGGGCAGGAGATTGTGTCGCCCGAGTTCCTGAAGTCGTACAAACCTGATCACATCGTGATCATGAATCCGATCTATATTCCTGAAATCAGCAAGCAGGTCCACGGGATGGGCCTGAAGCCGAACATCGTCGCAGTCTAAAGGTCAACATGATCGCCAAGATCCGCTACCGCTTGCGACCCGTTTTCAACCGTCTGGAGGCGTTCGGGTTCGCGTGCGTGCGCACGATTCTCTACGCCCGTGGCAGGGACATTACCGATTCGTTCATCGGCGAGCGGACTCTGGTCATTGCCCCGCACGAGGATGATGAAACTCTGGGGGCAGGCGTCGCGACACTGCGCCTGGTCGAGAAAGGCAAGGTCGTCCACATCACCGTCGTCACCGACGGGCGCAACTCGCACCGCTCAGAGAAGATCTCGATCGAAGAACTTGCCGCGATGCGCAAGCAGGAGATGATTGACGCCTGCGCGCTGCTCGGTGTGCCCAAGGAGCGCGTGTACTTTGGCCCGTGCGAAGACCGCTACGTCTGGGACAAGATCGAGCCGTGCTATCAACACCTGCGTGGACTGGTTGAGGCCATCAAGCCCGACGTCATCTTCTCTCCCAGCGGGATCGACCGGCACAAAGACCATCGGGCTGTGGCGGCGGTTGTGGCCCGCCTGATGGATGATGGCATCATCACCTGCCCGGTGTACGAGTATCCCGTGTGGTTCTACAGCGTGCGAACCTGGACGGACCCGGACAAGCTGACTTTCTCAACGCTCTGGAACCTGTTCTGGAAGCCGGCGAAGGCGGCGTTTACGCTTGAGCCGCGGTTGATCCGCTCGAACGGCTACCTCCCCCAGAAGCGCAAGGCGCTGGAAGCCCACCGCTCCCAGATGTTCAACATCACCGGTGAGAAGACCTGGCTCGTGCTGCCCCCAGACTGGTTAAAGAACTTCTTCCGCAAGTACGAGCTGTTTTTCCCCTTGCGGCCCGAGGCGGCGAAGAAGGCCGCGGCCGAGGCCCGCGGGGCCGCCAATGGCTGAGCCATCCCGGCCCATCCGCGTTGTCCACATGATGCCAGACCTGATCGTCGGCGGTGGCCAGCACCTGTTGCTCCGCAACATCAAGGGGATGGACCCGGCTCGCGTGAAGAACTACGTGTGTTGCGTCAAGGCGTACGGGCCCATGGAAGAGGCCTATCGCGCGGCCGGTGTTGAGCTGTCCTGTCTGCACCTGCGCAGCGGGAAGCAGCTTCTGGGCGCGGCACGCCGTCTTGCGGCGATGATTCGCCGCGAGAAGATCGACATCATCCACACCAACAACACAGTGATGGACCGAACCGTGGGCCAGCTCGCGGCGGTGTTGACCGGTCGCCCGGTCGTGAACTCTCTGCACTCGGAGCACGAATCCACGGCACAGATCACGCAGGCGGGGCTGAAGTCTCTGCCCCGACGGCTTAAACGCGGCGTCGGGATATTCCTAGCGCGGAGAACCGTGAAGCATGTCGTGCCGGTTTCGACGAGCGTGAAGGAGAGCTGGTGGCCGTACCTGGATGCGATGCGCATCAAGCGAGATCAGGTTACGGTCGTGCATCCGGGGCTAGCGCCGGAGCGGTTCGTGGTGGCGTCGGATGCAGACAAATCAGCCCTGCGGAGGGCCATCGGGATCGACGGCGCCTGGCCCGTGCTCATCAACGTCGGGCGGCTGAACTACGGCAAGGGCCAGCACTGGCTGGTGCCGATGATGAAGCCCATTCTGCAGAAGCACCCCAAGGCCCGGCTGGTGTTGGTCGGCGACGGCCAGGACCGGCAGGTGCTAACGGATGCGATCCGGGCCAACGGGCTGGAATCGGTCGTGACGATGCTCGGACAGAGATCGGACATCACTCAACTGCTGGGTATCGGCGACCTGTTCGTGTTCCCGTCGCTGACCGAGGGCTTTCCGCTTGCGGTGCTGGAGGCGATGGCCGCGGGAAGGGCGATCGCGGCGTTCCGCTTGCCTTCGTTCCGCGAGTGCGTGGATGAGGGAAAGAACGGGGTTCTTGTGCCACTGGGCGATGCGGAGGCCCTGACGAAGGCGGTGCTGGAGCTGCTGAATCATCCGGAGCAGATTGAGGCTATGGGACGCGAGTGCCGCGAAGTTGCTTCGCGATTCATGCAGAAGACCAGCTCGGAGAAACTCGAACGCATCTACGCTGATTTGATCCATTAAGGCTGCCGGGAGTACCCGCGCTGTCGCGCCTGGCGTTCCGAAGTTTTACGAATTTGGTTATTCGACGGCGAGCAGTGGCACCTGAATGGCGTCACGACTTTGCGCGGCCGCGGGCCGTGAAGTCCTTAAAGATCGTCCCTGTGTCGGTTCCCCACTCCCAGTTGGAGAGCAGGCCGATGCGGTTGATCTTCAACTTGGAAAGGTGCGGGTAGACGTCGGTAAGGGCGCGTTGAAGGACGGGCTCGTCATTTACCCGGACGAGGAATTGATTCCCGTCGTACGTGTACCGGAGCCGGGCCGGCTTTCCCCAGGTGATCCGGTCCGGGCCGATGCACGTCCAGATCGCGTCGTAGAGATCGTCAAACCCATTGATGAAAAAGAAGGTCGAGATGGAGGCCGTTGGGAGGTTGTCGTGCAACCAGAGATTGACAATGAAGTAGTTGCGTGCATCCTGCCAGAAAACCACGCCGCTGCGGCCGCGGTGGAACTCGCCGCGCTTGGTGCCCGGCGGTGTCATTTCCAAGTCGATGTCCGCAAAGCCGGGGTCGGCCCACTCGACGGTGTAGAACGTGCGACCCGGGTTGGGCTCGCCGATACTGGCGACGACGCGGGCCGAACCATCGCCCGTGATCTCGAAGGTGCCCTTACCGAAGTCCTTTCGCCAGGTGTGACTGCCGAGGGTGGTGCGATGGCCCGCCAGGTCGGACGGCGGACCGGCAAAATCGTCACGGATCAATACCTGAACGCCTTCGGGAACACTCGGCGCGGGCGGCGGTCCAAGATTGAGATCCGGAGGGATTGAGACCTCTCGAGGATGAGCCTCGAAGTCGGTGATGAGGGCCGCTTCGCCCGGTGCCGCGGCATAAATGCCCACACCCGTCGCGTGGTTGTGGCGCGGATCGACAAACCGACGACCCAAGGCCATGCCACCGCTAACGGTGATGGTGAACTCCGAACCGTGATCGACGATCTGGATTGAGTTCGGCCGGCCCGCGACCAGCGGCGGCACGCCGTCGGCAACGGTGCGCCATTGGCCGGATTCACGGATGCGCAGTCGACAGCCATTGGCGTCGGCCAAGAACGCCCAGAAGTTGTCGGAGTCCAGAACGCGGAACGCCAGACCTGTAGGCCGCGAGGCCGCGGTCGGCTGAATGAAGGCGTGAAGCAGGCTGGTCGGGACGCCCGGGTCCATGAACGAGAGCGCTTCGGGCGCCCAGGGAAGGGTTCCACCGGGGCTTCGCTCGAACCCGGCGCCCTGCCATACGCCGCCGATTTGGGCCGCCGTGTCGGAGAGGCGGCCGTTGCCCCGGAGGGAGTCCGCCGCGTGGGCTCCGGCGAAGGCGCCGGCAAAGTCGGCCAGTTCCGCGACGGCAACACCGTGCACTCGCGTATCCATGGTGAACCCGATTTCGCCGAGCACCGCCTGATGCACCGCGGCGAACACCTCAGCGTTGTCCGACGCCCAGTCAATCGCAATCGGACGCATGGACGGATACGGCCCCACACCGTGCGACCCTGGGAACGATGCAGCGTAATAGACCGCGCCTTGAGAGCGCAACACCACGACGTAGTACATCGGAAGGTTCTGCAGGCTCTGGCACGACGAAGCGTGTCCCCCTTCCCCCACGCGGGTCCACACCTCTCCGCTGTCGAACGCTTCGTTGGCGTGAATAACCACCGCGTTGCCGGACGCCAGCGGGTCTTTCAGTTCTGAACCGGGGAAGAAACCCACCGCCAGACTTTCTTTCACGACGGGCCTTCCCGCCGCGGAGCCGGAGCTGGCTTTCCAGATTCGCAGCTTCCGGAGTGCCGTTGTCCGCGGCTTGTGTCCGAGCCAGTGCACCAGACGCATCGCCAGCGACTCGGTTTCGCCGCCCTTGAGCCACCGCCCTGCCTGGCGGACCCAACTGTTGAGGAGATAGGACTGGGAAAGGTTGTGCCCGTTGCTCACCAGCACCGCGACGGCCAAGCCCGGCGTCCGCCGAAACGGCCCGTACGCGATGCCACTTCGCCCCCAGCCGGGGTTTGCCAGTGGCTGGATGCGTAGCGCGCCGTGGTCGATCGACACGACCCCCTCGACGTCCGCGCCTTGCCGCCGGAAGGAAAAACCGGGGACCTCAGACCCCATAACCCGCGTCACCGGCGCAGCGAAGGTGTCGCGCAGAAGCACCCGGGGTCGGAGCGGAAAATCGGGGCTCTCTGCTGAACTGGACAATCGTGACTTGTTTCCAGAGTGGGTCAGAAATCGCGTGGCCGTGCAATGTAATCGTGCCGGGACCGTAGCCTCCCGCAAAAAGCGAAGGTAAACTCTGTCAGACATTCCAGTGCCTCGAAAAGTACTCCACGGAGTCTGTCCCCATGACCGCGACGGACCTAACCAGGAATACCTCTCGCTGTGCGCTCATCGACGAACTGACCTGCCCCTATTGCGGGGGTGGATTGGTAGCGGAGAAGGGCGTGAACGAGGGGTCGGACCAACTCGAATATGGCATTTTAACGTGCGGCTGCGGCGATGCGCCCGTGGTTGGCGGCATCGTCTGGCTCAGCCGACGACATGGGAGCATTGCGCCCCAGGAAGATCCGGCGATTCGCCGGGTGCTCCGGCGCTTGCGCGACGGGGACCATGACGGCGCCCTCTGTGAGGCCCTGCTGTCGTCGTTCCGAGATCGCTACCGGCAGGCCGCGACCGCGGTAGAGCGGATCGGCGGACGCCCGCCGGAGTGGCTGTGGAATCAGGCTCGCCAGCGCCTGATGCGTGAGGTCGTGCAGGAGCCAGCGCTGACGTTCGCCGGCGCTCTGACCCTGCTCCGCAACGGCCCCTACGCGCGATACCTGTACCACCGGTTCGCCAACCCCAGCTTGCTGGCCTCAATCCCCGCGATGCTGCTCCTCAAGGAGCTCGGTGAGGATCACGCCCCACGCGTGCTGGAAGTCGGCGGCGGGTGCGGACACGCGAGCTTCTTGCTGAAGCGGTTCTTCCCGGAGGCGCAAGTAGTCCTGACCGATGCGGACTTTGTGAATCTCTACCTGGCCCGCCGTTTCGTCGCGCCCGACTCGGTGTGCATGTGCCTGGATGCCGAGGCCCGGATGCCATTTGCGCCGGGGAGCATCGACGCAGTGTTCTGCATGGACGCTTTCCACTACGTCCGCGAAAAGGTCGGACTGGTGGAAGAGCTGCGTCGAACCGTTCGCCCGGACGGCATGTGGGTATTCCCGCACCTTCACAACGCCAGGGCCGACAACCCGACTCCGGGATATCCGCTCTCGCCGCGCGGATACGCACGCGCTTTTGCCGGCGTCCCCATGCGGATGTTCTCTGAAGAAATGATGCTTCGTGAGTTCCACAGCTGGGGCGGAGTCGATCTGTCGTACGCTTCGGAGGACCTCTTCGCCATCGACGCCGCGGCGTTGACCATGATCGGTGGCCCCGATTCGCTGTGGCGAGTCCACAACTTCAGCGATTTCTACCCACATTCGCTGGATGACCTGGGCCTCAACACCGTGTACGAGCCGGAATCGGGCGGCGTTGGCCCGCTCAAGTGGCCAACCCACGAGCTGCGCCAGGAATGCAAGCTGGCCGAAGAGTTCTTGCCCCTGCGGCCTTCGATCCCGGCAGAACTGCTCGCGGGACTGAAGTCCGGGAACCTCTCCAATGGGAACCGGGACGCCGCCCAGCGATTCGCTCGCGAGTTTGTGCTTGTGCCCATGCCGCCGGGGTATCGGTCCGTCACGCCGTAAGGATGTCGGCCTTCACGCCCAGCGCGGCCAACTGCTGGGCGATCTCATCCTTGTACACGGGGTTCATGATGATGACCGCGTGAGGTGATATCGCTTTCACATCGGTCGGCGCGATGATCTTCTGCCCTGTGCCAACCACGAACTTCCCCTGCTTCCGCGGGTTGACATCGACGATGCACTTCACCGAACCCGCATCAGTATCAAGGGTGTTCAGGAACGTCACACCCTTGGAGCCCGCGCCCCAGAGCACGGCCTGCTTGCCACGCTTGAAAAGGTCTGTCAGCGTGCCCTTCCACTGGTCCACCTTGGCCCGCTGGCTGCCGCCGAAGTTGTCCACCAGTCGGCGGAAGTGAGCATCGTCGGGCGTTGGAGTCGTGTCAAACTTCGCAGGGATGTCAGAGGGCCGGGCGCGGATGGTCAGGAACTGGCCCGAGTAGACCGTCGATGTACCCAGCACGTCAAACCCGGCCGCGGCGAAAAGGCGACGAATCGAGGCGCGGCTCAGATACAGGCAATGCTCGTAGATAACGTCCCAGATGCCCAGTTGTTCGAGTGTCCATGAAACATCAGGGACCTCGAAGAACACGACGGTGCCCTTGCGATTCCCCACGGTCGCGCGAACGTGCTTGACAAAGCCCAACGGTGAAGAGATGTGCTCCAAAACGTGCCGACAGCACACAAAGTCGGCCGGCTCGCCGGCGGTATCCGGGCCGTAGAGCTCCTGCACAATCGAGACGTTGGGGTCCAGCGGCCCCGCTCGCGAGGGATCGAACGCCGGATCAAAGCCGAATCCCTTGTTGCCGCCCAAGCGACAGAGCGTGGAAAGAAACGAACCGTCACCGCACCCAAGCTCGACAATCCGCTTGCCTCGCAGCCCGTAACTGGCAATCAACTCCGCGGCCAGATCCTCGGCGTACCTCCGAAAGTGCGGCGAAAAATGCAGGGCGTTCTCGTACTGTCCCGCGTAGTGAATCAGCGACTCATCGAAGGCCTGATTGAAAATGAGCCCGCAGGCGTTGCAATAGGTCAGGTTGATCTCGCCCCGGACGGTGCCCAGGGCCTGCTCACGACTATCGCAGAGCACGTTACAGAACACCGGAGCGCGGGGCACCCGGAAGAAGGCTGTTGTGTTGCCGGAAGTACAGGCGGGACAGGGCATGAACGCATCCTTGCGACGGGGCAGAGCCGATGGTACTCGCAGTTGTATCGGCCAAACCGCGGCCCCATCACGGCGCGAACCTGCGGGATGCCGATTTTGGCTTGGGAATTGTAGTCGCGGCTACATTTTCCCGATACCTCACGGTGGATTGCTTTGACCCCCAGGCTCTCGGAGCGCCCCGTCCTGCGGGCCACCGGGTGGCGCAGTCTGGCTCCTGGCGATTTCCGCCCGAAGTTCCTTCAGGCAATCACCCGACCGACCTCAACGGCTTGTCTAGGTTCGGCTAAGGTCCCCAGTCCGGGCTCCATCGAGCACCGTGTCGCTGCTCAGAAAGACGGAGATCTAAAAGCCCGCCGCATCCAACCACGCCGACGGCTTGTGCTCCAGGGCCAAGGCGATGATCAGCAGCGACTCAACGCTGGGCAGGTGCGCGCCGCGCTCGATCGAACTGAGCTGGCTCACGCTGATGCCCGACGACTCCGACAGGTCCCGCAGTGTCCAACCCCGCTCCGTCCGAGCCAGCCTCACCTGCCGCCCCAGAGAGCTGCGAAGCCGATCCTGCGGCCTCCGCCCCAGGTTGAACGACTCCGCGGCCTGTGCCAGGCACCGCCGCAGCTCCGCCACCGAAAACGGCTTGGCAAGATAGTCAAAAACGTCCTGCTTGAAGGTCTGCCGCATTCCCTCCAGTGATGGATACCCAGTAACCACAATCACGCACAGCTTGTCCCACCGCTTGCGGATCTCCGTGAGCACTTCCTCACCGCTCCGGTGGCCCATCTTGATATCGAGCAAAATCACATCGGGCCGGCTCGCCTCGACCGCTTCATAGAACAACTCCGGCGTATTCACCGTCCGGACATCGTGCCCCTCGGCCTCCAGCAGCGTTCTGATGTACTGAAGAAAGTCCTCATCATCATCCAGCGCGAGGATCGACAGCGGAGGGGTTTCCGTGGGTGCGTTCTCGAGGTTTGCAGGGGTGCGATCGGACATGCAGGATCACTCTATCCGACGGCCGCCGCTGTGGATTTCACCGGTAACATCACCTCGAAAACCGCCCCGGATCGGTCCGATCGGTTTCTCGCGAGGATCAATCCCCCGTGTTCGCGGACGATCCCCTCTGCCACGGCCAAGCCCAGGCCCGTCCCGTGGGCATCCAACCGCGTGCTGGCAAACGGCTCGAACAATCGAGAGAGCATGTCCGGGTCGATGCCCGGACCATCATCAGAAACGGTGATCGAGACCCACTCCTGGCCGTCCTTCTCAGAAATATCCGCATCGACGGTCACCTGTCCATCGTGCACGACACCCGCCGCATCGCGGACCCCGGCGCGGATGGCGTCGCACGAGTTACGCAACAGATTGACCAGAACCTGCACCATGCGGTCGCCATCGCACTCGACCACAATCGTGTCGCGCACGTTGTTCACGATGTCCACGCCTGAGCGCTCGCGATCCAGTCGGACAAGCGTCGAGGCCTCATCCACGATCGTGCGGATCAGAGCGGGCTGCGTCTCGAAGGATCGAGCCCTGGCAAAGTCCAGCAAACTGTCTCCCAATCGTTCAAGCCGCCGAACAACACGTTGCATGAGGGCCGCTTGCGGGGCATCCAGCGCCTTGTCAGGCGAGTTGTTGAGCTTCTCAACCAGGCCCTTGAGCACCGCCAGAGGCGTGTTGAGTTCGTGGGCGATGCCCGCCGACATCATGCCCAAACTGGCGAGGCGATCCGCATCCGCCAGGTTCCGCCGCGCCGCCTCCAGCAAGTGGTTCTTCCGTTTCAGGTCGTTGGCGACTCGCTCCAGTTCCGCAAGGGCGTCAGCCAATGCCGCCTCATGCCGCCGCAGAGCCAGCACGGTCCGGTTGCGCGACCGCATGATCTCGCCCAGTTCATCTGACGGGATCATCGTGTCGGCAATGATCTCCTGTTCCTTATTGCCTTCCTGCACGGCCATATCGGCATCCAGCATCCGGCTGATCGGGCCGTACACGTGTTGCGGGAGAACGAACAGTTCCAAGGCCGCGGCCACCAATGCGTACACCGCAAGCAGCGCAACGGCCGTCAGCAGGTAGAGCTGCAAGACGGCGCGACGAGACTCCGGAATCCGCACCGTTGCGAGCCAGAACTCTCCCTCCCCCCCACCGCCACCGGCGACATACGCCGCGGCACTGGGCGCCCCCACATGCGAGAACGACGCCACCGGTCGTCCGTTGCTCCCTTTGGCTTGGGCGATGGTCGCCTCATCCAGCCCCAGCTCCGCGGCCGTTCCGCGACGCACCTGCGCCTCTTCCAGCACCGCTTCCCAATCCGTCTTCGAACTCGCCGGAGCACCCGAAGGTTGAGGCAGCGATGCCTGAGCCATCGCTAACCGCAGCACCATCCGCGCCTCGTTAACCTCCGCCTGCTCGACGACCTCGGTGATCGCCGGCCGCAGGGGCACCAGCAGCACCGCCGCCAGCCCCAGGAAGAACAAGGTGTGCAGGAAGAGCACCTTCTTGCGGACCCGCATCCCCCAAAGAAACCCACCGACCCGACGAGAGGTTCTCAGGCGAAGCGGGCGCGGCAATCCCAGCGCCTCAGCAGCCTCGTTCTCAATCCTGATTTCTGATTCACCTTCGGCCATTCCAAGCTCTCGTGCGTGGAGTCTCCACGCCCCGTTCCTACAGTGCACTGTGGCCCCACCTACCGAAGATAAGAATAAGCACCAAACGGCCGCCCCCGCGCCAACCTCGGCCCGGGCCGCGGCCTACCGCAAACTCAGCGAACAGGCCCGAAAGTGGCCCGACTTTGCCCTTTCCCCCATGTCCACAGCCGGCTTGGATGACCGCGATGCCGCCCTGGCCCACGCCATCTACGACTCCTCCATGCGCCGTTGGATCACCCTGGAGTGGGTCCTGGACCGCTTCAACGAGAACGCCCTCCGCACGATGGAACCCGCCCTCCAGGGCGTCCTGATCGGCGGCGCGGCCCAGCTCTTCCTAATGGATCGCATCCCGGTTCACTCCGCGATCGATGAATCCGTCGAGTTCGCCAAAACCACGATCCGCCCGGGTGCGGGAGGGCTGGTCAACGCCGTGCTCCGGAAGGTCGCCGGAATCGTGGGCGATCGCGAGTTCGCTGAACCCCCGCCCGCCGATGCGCCCTCACCCCGCAACCTGCTCCCACTATCCGATGGCCGCTGGCTCGTGCTCAAGGATGTCCTGCTTCCAGAAGAAGAACTCCCGCGGATGGGTGTCGCGACCAGCCATCCTGCCTGGCTTATCAAGCGGTGGGCAACCCGCCGCCCTCGCGCGGAGGTTCGCGACCTGGCCATGCACAGCCTGGTCGCCGCCCCCACCACTCTTAATACCCGTTACGCGGCCCTTCCCCTGCCCCCGAATCTGGCCCCTCACGAGCAGTCAGGCTGCCACACTTACGTCGGCCCGCATCACGAGCTCGCCAGTCTGCTCAGCGAGCGAACCGACCTCTGGGTTCAGGATGCCGCATCCTGCCGCGCGGTTGAAGGGGCAAAAGAAACCTGCCCGTTCCGCCAAGGCGTGATCGTGGACATGTGTGCCGGCCAAGGCACCAAAACCCGCCATCTGGCCGCGGCCTACCCCGAAGCCACCATCTACGCCACCGACACCGACGAACGTCGCCTGACACGCCTCGCCGAGCAGTTCTACGGCCACGAACGCGTCAAGATCATCCATCCCGGCGACCTTCTCCTCACCCTGAACGGCCGGGCGGACCTCGTACTCCTCGATGTCCCCTGCACCAATACTGGCGTCCTTGCCCGCCGGGTCGAAGCCCGCTACCGCTGCGATGATGATCAACTCAAACGCCTAACCGACATCCAGAAGCAGATCATCGCAGACTCGATCACGCTCCTGAAGTCCAAGCCCCGGGGCAGGATTCTCTATTCCACGTGCAGCCTCGAACCCGAGGAAAACCAGGCCCAGGCAGACTGGACCGCACGCTGGCACAACCTCAAAGTCCTCCGGTTCGAGCAGAGATTCCCCAAGGGCCAACCCGGGGGGAACGCCGCGGCATATTCGGACGGGGCATTCTGGGCAGCCTTGGGATAGCCCTCCCCGGCTTTGGTGGCACTGGTCACGCCGTGCGTGGCCAGTGTGCTCTGGGCAACCCACCAAAACCATCGCCCTCCGCTCCCCCGACCGTGGTACACTCCCCGCTCGCAAAGTAGGCCCCGAGGTATCGATGAACCTGCTCGACATTCTCAGCCCAGAGTGCATCAAGGCGCCCCTCATCGCGCAAGACAAACGCGGCGTGATCGATGAGTTGGTGGATGCCCTGGCAGCCATCCGCAAAGTCGGCGACGCCGCGGCCCTCAAAGAAGCCGTCTGGACCCGCGAGCAGACGCGAACCACCGGAATCGGCCACGGCCTGGCAATCCCCCACGGCAAGTCCACCGGCCTGACCTCGCTGGCCATGGCGATCGGCAAGCCCGCCAAGCCCATGGACTTTCAAGCCATCGACGGCCAGCCCGTGCGGCTGATCGTCCTCCTCGCCAGCCCCCCCGACCGCACCAGCGACCACATCCAGGCCCTCGCCCGCATCAGCCGCCTGATGACCATGGACGACTTCCGCAACCGCATCTACGCGGCTGAAACCCCGATCGCGATCTACGAGTTGCTGCGCTCACAAGAACAACCGGGCTGAGTTTCTCTGGGTGGCATGCTTGTGGCTCTGCACAGGCATGTGACTTCACAATCACGCAGCCGGCGCAACCATCGCCTCAACAACAGGCTGCTCGCGCAGATCCACCTGCTCCACCTCATCAACCTGAGACCCAAAGCACGCCGACGCCAACCGGGCAAACCGCTCAGGCCCATCCGTCACCAGGAACCTCGTGCGCGGCACCGCAGTCTCGGAAGCAGACAACCCCGACTCTTCCAGCAACGCCATGATGCTGTCCGCCGCGTGCGCCCCGCTATCAATCAGCGGCCACGCCGGCCCCGCAACATTCTGAACCGCCGCCTTCAGCAGCGGAAAGTGCGTGCAGCCCAGCACGAAACAATCCGGCGAATCCGCCCTGTGCAGCACCGGCTCCAAGTAACGCCGAACCACCGCCTCGGGCACCGGACCATCGGTCCAACCTTCTTCGGCAAACGAAACCAGCAACGGGCAAGCAATCGAAGTCACCGTCGCCGCGGGCCGGAAATATCGAATCGCCGCCTCGTAGGCCCCAGACCGCGCCGTCGCCTCCGTACACAGCACCCCGATACGCCCCGACCGCGACGCCACCGCCGCGGCCTTAGCCCCGGGCTGAATGACACCGACGACCGGCACCGGCGAGCAAGCCATCCGCAAGTAATCCAGAGCAAACGCCGAAGCCGTGTTGCAGGCAATCACCAGCAGCTTCACACCCCGGTGCAGCAGCGCCCCCGCCGCCTGCCGGGCGTACCGCTGAACCGTCTCCTCACTCTTGGTGCCATACGGCAGCCGCGCCGTATCCCCCAAATAGATCATGGACTCCCGCGGCAGGCGCGAGCGCAACGCCCGCAGAACGGTCAATCCGCCGATGCCGGAGTCAAACACGCCGATGGGTCGATTGTCGTGTGGCACAGCCCAGAACATCGGCCGGACAAGGGGTCCAGACTTGACCCGGAAAGCGACAGGAATTCGTTTGGCAAGCTGGGCTAGGCCTTACCCCCGCCCCACCACTACACTCGGCCCAGAGTGAAAGACCCCATAGCCGCCATCGAAAGCTATCTGGACCGCATGACGGCGGGTTGGACGCTGCCCGCAAACCTGGTCGCGGCCATCCGCTATTCGCTTCTGGGCGGCGGAAAACGACTCCGTCCGCTCTTGGCGTGGCGATGCTGCGAAGCGGTCGGAGCGAAGGGTGAATCGTCACTGGCCGCGGGCGCTGCCGTGGAACTCATCCACGCCTTCAGCCTCGTCCACGATGACCTCCCCGCGATGGATGACGACGACCTTCGCCGCGGCAAACCGACTCTCCACATTCACTCCGGCGAAGCCATGGCCATCCTCGCAGGCGATGCGATGATGACGCTCGCGTTCGAGCATCTGGTAGCCAAAGTCTCGGATGCACCACTCGCCGATGGGCTGGTTCGCGAGCTGTCTCAGGCCACAACCGGCATGATCGCCGGGCAGGTTTACGACTCTCTGGGCGGATTCACCGGCGATTTGAGCGATCGCGAAAAACTGCTCCTCATTCACCGAAACAAGACCGGGGCCCTCATCCGGGCCGCGTGCCGCATGGGAGCGATGTCTGGGAAGGCCAGCGAGCAGCACCTGAATGCCATCACCCGCTACTCCGAAGCCGTCGGCCTCATGTTCCAGGTCGTAGATGATCTTCTGGACATCGAGTCCACCCCCGAACAGACGGGCAAGCGCACCCGTAAGGATGCCACGGCCGGAAAGCTCACATTCCCCGGCCTGCTCGGGGTTGCCCAATCCAAGGCCGAAGTCCGACGTCTGACGCAGGAAGCGGCCGATGCTGTTGTTGTTCTCGGGCCTCCCGCCACGCCCCTGATCGAGCTGGCCGAACGCATGTCTCAGAGGACACACTGATGGTGAATCTGGCCTACACTTCTTTCAGATTTTCGTGAAAAGAGCACGGATGACCGCGATTCTGCCCACGATCCAATCCCCCGCCGACCTCAAAAAGCTCCCCCCGGAGAGGCTCCCCGAACTCGCCCGGGAGATCCGCGAAGCCATTTGCCAGACCGTTTCCAAGACCGGTGGCCATTTGGCCCCGAATCTGGGCGTGGTCGAACTGACCATCGCCCTCCACTACGTCTTCGACTTCGCCCACGACCGGCTGCTCTTCGACGTCGGGCACCAGTGCTACCCCCACAAGCTGCTCACCGGACGCCAGGACCGCCTCGCCAAACTACGCACCCGCGAAGGGATGTCCGGATTCCCCGAGCCCCGCGAATCCAGCTTCGACCTCTTCAGCGTGGGCCATGCCGGTACCGGAATCTCCACCGCCGTTGGTATGGCCCGCGGCGACACCCTGAACGGCGAAGGCTATGACCCCAGGACAAACCCTACTGGCCACCGTGTCGTCTCGTTCATTGGCGACGCCTCGATCGTGAACGGCGTCGCCATGGAAGGACTGAACAACGCCGGCACACTGGGGCGTCAGTTCCTGGTGATCCTCAACGACAACGGCATGTCAATCAGCCGCCCCCAAGGCGCGATCGCTCAGTACTTCGACCGCCTCCGCATGTCCCATCTTTACGCCGACCTTAAGAAAGGCGCCAAACGCGTGCTCAGTCGCCTGCCCGGCGGGTCACTGGTCGGCGGTGCTTACCACAAGGCTGGCGAGGCAACCAAGGCGATGATCGCCGAGGGCGCATGGTTCGAGCACTTTGGTCTGGTCACCGTCGGTCCCATCGACGGCCACGACCTTCCTCAACTCATCGAGTTCCTGACCGAGGCCCGCGACTTTGACAAGCCCATGGTCCTCCACGTCAAGACCATCAAGGGCAAGGGCTACGAGTTCAGCGAGAAGGATGCCTCCAAGTTCCACTCTCCGCCCGCGTTCGATATGGAAACCGATCCGGATGAGGAAACCTGCCGGGTCGAGCTCAAGACCGAGGGCCGTTCCTTCACCGCCGCGTTCGGCGACCTCATGGTCGATCTGATGAAACGCGACCCCAAGGTCGTTGCCTGCACCGCCGCGATGCCCGACGGCACCGGCATCTCCAAAGTCGCCCCGCTTTTCCCCGACCGCGTCTGGGACACGGGCATCTGCGAGAGCCATGCCATGGACATGATGGCGGGCCTGGCCAAGACCGGGCACAAGCCCTTCTTCGCGGTCTACTCCACGTTCCTGCAGAGAGCCTTTGACCAAGCTTTCCAGGAGGTCTCGCTTCAAGGCCTACCCGTCCGCCTCTGCCTCGATCGTGCCGGGCTCGTCGGCGGCGATGGCGCTGTCCACCACGGCTTCTGCGACATCTCCCTCCTCCGCACCCTTCCCGGCGCGGCCATCCTCGCCGCCATCGATGAGCCTTCTCTGAAGGCCTCCCTCGAGTTCATGCGCGTTTACGAGGATGGGCTCTCCGCGGTCCGCTACCCGCGCGATGTCGTCTCAACAAAACTGGCGAACGACACCTGCCCCGCCTTCGAACTCGGCCGCGCACGCCTGCTAACCCCCGGCGTCACACCCGACTCAGATCCTCACGTCGCGGTACTCGCGTTCGGCACCTTGGCCATCAACGCGCTCGACGCCGCGGCCGCGCTGAAAGATGAATACCGCATCGCCGTTTACGACGCCCGGTTCGCCAAACCCGTGGACACCGCGCTCCTACGCACGCTGCTCGAGCGCCGCATCCCCATCGTGACCATCGAAGACCACGGCCTCATCGGCGGCTTTGGTGCCGCGGTGCTGGAAGCCGCCCAGGAACTGGGCCTCGACGCCTCGCACATCACGCGCCTCGGCCTGCCGGACTCCTGGATCTACCAAGACTCCCGCGGCAAACAACTCACCGAAGTTGGCCTCGATGTTGCCGGCATCGTGCGAGCCCTCCGCGAGTCCGCCGCATCGCGCGATTCGGTTCAGGTCACCACGACGCCACCGCCCATCACATCGCGGGTGTAATCTCCGGAGCGCCTCTTGCCTCGATCCGTGCTGCTGCTGGTCAATGTAGACAAACCCGACGCCCGGGCCGCGGCCGTCGAAGTCCGCCAACTCATCGAAAAACACGCTCGATTCGTGGGCGAAATGTCGGCCAAAGTGGGCGAGCCCCTGAACGGCGTGCACGCGGACCTGATCGTGGTGCTCGGTGGCGATGGAACGCTGCTCAGCCAGTCACGCCGCTGCGCCGGCCTGCACGTGCCCCTGCTGGGTGTGAACTTCGGCAAACTCGGTTTCCTCGCCGAGTTCGACATGCAGTCGCTCCGCGAACAGGCGGAGTTCCTCTTCGGCGATGCCGAGCTGCCAGAGCGGACGGTTGGGCTGCTTGAGGCGGAGATCTTCGCCGCAGGCCAGACCTCGCCGCGATTCACGGGCTCCGCGCTCAACGAGTGCGTCATTACCGCCGGCCCGCCTTTCCGCACCATCGGCATGTCGATGCGGATCAACAACGAAGACGGCCCGACCGTGAGCGGTGACGGCTTGATCGTCTCGACGCCGACAGGGTCTACCGCGTACAACGTCGCCGCGGGCGGGCCGATCGTGGCGCCGGATGTCCCCGCGCTGGTGATCACGCCGATCGCGGCCCATTCGCTGAGCTTCCGCCCCATCGTGGTCTCGGCCGATGCGCGAATCGAACTGACCATGCTTCGTGTCAACCGAGGCGGTACCTTTGCCTCGGCGGGGACGATGCTCGTGCTCGACGGGCAGGTCGGCGCACCACTTTCCGAGGGCGACCGCGTGGTGGTGATGCTGGATGCGCGGCCCGTCCGTTTCGTCCGCAACCCCAAGGGCGGGTATTGGAAAACCCTCACCGAGAAGATGCGCTGGGCCGAGGCGCCGCGGACACGGGAAAGCTGAATCAAACCGGCTGAAGTTCGGCGTGGGCCGGGCGAGGCCGCGACACGGGCTCTTCCACGTACGACTCCACTTCGTGCTTGCGGTGCTTGCCCGCGAGCAGCGTGTAGATGCACGGCACGACAAACAGCGTGAACGCGGTGCTGATGGTCATCCCCGCGACAAGCACAATGCCGATGCTGTTTCGCGCCTCAGCGCCGGCGCCGGTTACCAGCACCAGCGGAAAGTGGCCGAAGACCGTGGCCGCCGATGTCATCAGAATCGGGCGGAGCCGCGTCGCGGCGGCCTGCTTCACGGCCTCGAACTTCGACAAGCCCTGTTCCTGAAGGTGATTGGCGAACTCGACGATCAGAATCCCGTTCTTGGCGACCAGCCCGACCAGGGTGATCAGTCCAACCTGGGAATAGATGTTGATCGTGGTAAGTCCCAGGTACGTAAAGATCAGAGCCCCGGTGAGCGCCAAGGGCACCGACCCCAACAGGACGATCAACGGGTCGCGAAAGCTGCTGAACTGGGCCGCCAGCACCAGGTAAATCAGCCCGAGGGCCAGACCCAGCGTGCCGACCAGCGAAGACGCCTCCTTGCGAATCTGGCGGCTCTCGCCCGCATAGTCGATGGAATACCCGGGCGGGAGAATCTTGGCCGCGGCCTGCTCAAGGGCGGTGAGGGCCTCTTCTTTGGTAACGCCGGGAGCGGTGCCCCCGAAGATCTTAAAGCTGTTGCGCTGTTGAAAGCGGGTGAGGGCCCGCGGCGCCGCGACGGTCTCGAGCTTGACGAATGTTGACGCACGGACCAAACCGCCGTCCGGAGTGCGGATCTTCAGGTCCAGAATCTGGTCCGGGGTTGCTCGCGCCATGTCCTCGACTTGCGGGATCACCTTGTAGCTGCGGCCTTCGTAGTTGAACCGGTTGGTGTACCCGCCCGAGAGAAGCACCGCCAGGTCGCGACCGACCGCGGCGAGGTTGAGGCCCGCATCGGCGACCTTGTCGCGGTCGATGATGATGCGCGTCTGCGGGAGATCAATCTGAAGGTCGGTATTGGCAAACATGAACTTGCCGCTCCCGAACGCCGCGCCCACGAGCATGCCCGCATAAGGCGCCATTTTGTCAGCGCTCTCTGCGCTGGTGATCATGAGTTCGACAGGGTATTGGCCGGCCCCCGGTAGTGGCGGAGGGGTCGCCGGGAAGGCCTGAACCCCGCCGACCTGCATCAGTTGTCCGTAAAGCCCGCCCAGGATCTCACCCGTGGTCTTCTTGCGCAGCTCCCAGTCCTGAACCTGGATACCGGAGAATCCAGAGGATGGGCTCATCGCGACCTGGAAGAAGAACTTCTTTTCCGGAACCGAGAGGAACGCATCGGCAACCCCCTCAAAGCCCCGGAGCGTGTATTCGAGCGAGGCATCCGGAGCCGATTGCACGTAGCAGAAGATGACGCCTTCATCTTCGTTGGGGGCAAGCTCGTTCTTGGAACCGTTGTACAGCGGAAGGGCCGCGGCCGTGATGAGCACGGCCGCAAGGGCAACCGCCCATCGCATTTGAAGCACGAAACCGAGCTGGCGGGAGTACATCCTCCGGATGCCATCGAACCGGTGATTGACAAACCTTTGAAAGCGCCCTTCCTTGGCGCCGCTGGGCACCAGCCATGCGCTCATGATGGGTGAAAGCGTGACCGCCACGATGCCCGAAATAATGACGGCGCACGCTAGGGTGAATGCAAACTCGCGGAAGAGCATGCCCGTCAGCCCGCCCTGAAACCCGATGGGGGCGTACACGGTCGCCAGCGTGATCGTCATCGCGATGATCGGTCCGACCAGCTCGCGCGCCCCGATGAACGCCGACTGGATTTTGGACTTGCCCTCGCGCATGTGGCGCTCAACGTTCTCGACCACCACGATCGCATCATCCACCACCAGACCGACCGAAAGCACAATCGCAAGAATGGTGAGCAGGTTGAGCGAGAAACCGAACAGGAGCATCGCCAGGCACGCCCCGACCAGCGAAATCGGCATCGCGATCATGGGGACCATTACGGTGCGGATGGATCCCATGAACAGGAACACGACTATTCCGACGATGAGGATCGTCTCGCCAAGGGTCTTGATAATCTCCTTGATCGCGTGGTCCATGTAGTACGTGCCATCGAACGCCAGGGTCATCACGACGCCGGCGGGCAGTGTGGGCTGAATCTGGGCGATCCGGGCCTTCAGGTCACGGGCGACATCCAGCTCGTTGGCTCGCGGCAAAGGCCACACGCTGAACCAGATCGCGGGCGTTCCGTTGAACCCGGCCTGGCCGCGGGCCTCCTCGCTGCCGAGTTCGACACGCGCCAAATCGCCCAGGCGGACCACCGTGTTGTCCAGCTCGCGCACGATCAGTTGGCGGAACTCTTCGGGGCTTCGCAGGTCGGTGTCGGTCATCAGATCGACCTCGACATCCGGACCCTTAGAACGGCCAACCGTCGCGACGAAGTTGTTGCGCTGCAAGGCCAGCGCAACCTCGCCGGGGGTGATGTCGTAGCCGTCAAGCTTGTTGGGATCCAGCCAGATCCTCATCGCCAGTGTGTGCGGCCCCTCAATCCCCACGCGCTGCACGCCGGGGATCGATTGAAGCTCGGGCTGAAGCTCGCGCGTCATGTAGTCGTTGAGCTGCGAGAGCTTCAGATTCTCGCTGGTCATGCTGATGTAAAACGTGGCGTAGGGCTTGTCCGTACGCTGAATCTCGATACTCGGCGATTCGGCCTCCGCCGGCAGCTCGCTGCGCACCTGGTTCAACCGCGCGGAAATCTCGGCCAGCGCGTCGGTGCTGGGGTGGTTCAACCGCAGGTGCACGGTGATGACGCTGACACCGGCCGTGCTGGATGAATCGATGTAGTCGATCCCATCAATCGCCGAGACCGCCTTCTCGATGGGAGTCGTCAGGAACCCGCGGACCGTCTCCGCGCTGGCCCCGATGTACACCGTCGAAATAATGATCGCGCTGGATTCCAGCCGCGGATACTGCCGCACCGGAAGGCTGGTGATCGAGCGCCAGCCGACGGCGAGGATGATCAGGTTGATCACAATCGCCAGAACCGGCTTCTTGATGAAAATGTCGGTGAATGAAGACTTCATTGAGTTGCCTCAGCGAGACTTGGCTCAGCGGATGCTGGTGGTGGCGGGAGTTGCTTCAGCCTTGGGCTGCTTAGGAGGGGCCTCGAATACCGTCGCGCCTTCCCGGAGTTTGAACGAGCCGCCCGCGGCGATTTTCTCGCCCGCTTCCAGGCCCGAGGAGATGATCACACGGTCGCCCAGGTTCGTCCCCAGGCCCACCATGCGCTGCTTGGCGATCATCGGAGGCGGCATGGGCGGCGCCTTGGGATCCGGCGGCGGGCCCTTGCCCGGCTCGGGCGGCGGAGCCGGCACCAGCACAAACACATGATCGCCAAACGATGCCCGTCGAACCGAGGTGGTCGGGACGGTCACCACCGGCCGCGATGGCCCGATCGGAACCTCGACATCAACCGACATCCCCGGCTTGAGAGCAAAGCCTGGGTTGGGCACCACCGTGCGCACACGAACGTTTCGCGTCGTGGGATTCACGGTGGCATCCATCGATAGCACCGCGATCTGGGCCGTCTTGCCCTCGCCACCGCCGATGATGCTCGACTTGGCCGTCACGGTCGTGCCCGGACGGACCAGGTACGTGTACTCCTGGGGAATGGCAAAGTCGAGATAGATGTCGTCGCTGAGTTCCGTGAGACTGACGATCGCGGTGCCCTCAGCGAGGTACTGCCCCGTGTTCGTTGTGCGAATGCCCGCACGCGCGCGGAACGGCGCCTTGAGCGTCTTCTTGGCGATCTGCGTCTTGATCTGCTGGGCCCGGGCCGCGGCCTGATCCGCCTCGGCCCGCTTCTGGATGACCATGGATTTTTCGCGTTCCAGCGCGGCCACGGCCTTGTCCAGGTCCGTACGGGCTCGATCAACATCAGAAACCGATACCGACTGCAACGGCGCGCCCTTGTAACGCTCGTAGTTGTTCTTGGCCCATTCGACGCCGGTCTCCGCGGCGCGGATATCGGATTGCGCCACTTCAATGGCCGCGGCGGCGAGCCGCTGGTTGGCTTCCGCGGCCGCGAGATCGGCCTGCTCGGTTGCGGTGTCCAGCTTCACCAGAACCTGGCCGGGCTCAACGGTGTCACCCGATTCAAATCCGATTTCGGTCACGACGCCGACTACTTCGTTAGCCAGGGCAATCGAGCGCTTGGCGACAATCGTCCCGACCAGACGTCCCGAGGGTTGCCAGGACTCCCCTTTGACAGCCGTGACGTCTACGAACTCCGGCGGTGCGCCGCTGTGCTCTTCCGCTCCCTTGATGGGACGGTGCTTCCACGCCCAGATCCCCCCTCCGATCGCGACCAGCGCAACGATCAGCACCGCTCCGGCGATGATTGGCTTTGCTTTCACCTGTTCCCCTTTGTGCGGCCCGGCGAGAATAGTCCCGGGGCGGCAAACCGGACGAATACAAGATATGTTCGACAGTTGAAGTAGTCAAGTAATCGGATATCATGCACCGATGGGCTCATGCAAACTTCCCAAGCCCCAAGACCCCGGCGCTGCCGCACGCGCGGAAGTGATCGAACTGCTCTTCACGTACGTCGATCGCCTGCGCACGCACTTTGAGAGCATCGCCGCCGCGCATGGCCTCACTTCCGCCCAGGCCAAAGTCCTGATGTTCTTGGATCACCCCGAGCCGATGCGGAGCATCGCCGAGTGCCTGGCGTGCGATCCATCCAACATCACGGGATTGGTTGATCGGCTCGAGGAACGTGGGCTTTTGTCGCGATCCGAAGGCGAAGCTGATAGACGTGTCCGGTTTCTAGAGGTGACCGCGGCCGGCAAAAAGGTCCGCGACGCCTTCACGCACGCGCTCTTCACGGATGTCCCGGGCATGAAGGGGCTGACACGGGCCCAAGTCGGCGACGTCCGACGGGCGCTTGAAACGCTCTGCCGCGATGAAGTGCCCGTCAAGTAGTTACGGCGCGATGCCGCCGTACGACACGGGCGTCAGCTTTGCCTGATCCATCACATACAACCCCACCAGCCACCCGCCGACCAGGTGCGGGTCCACTTTGAACTTGCCCTTCACAGATCCATACGTGGTCAGGCGCGCGTTGCCCGAAACCGAACTGGCAAGCCGAACCTCAACCGCGTCGTACGGCGTCGGCGGAACCCCGATGCAGCAACCATCCCACTGGTTCATCATCGAGAGCAACTCGTCGGCCTCCGCCGTCATCAGCGGGAACGCGACGTAGCCGGTGATATCCAGCCACTTGTCATTGAGCGCCTGAATCCGCGGCGGAATAGTCTTCCGTCCTTCCTTGGGCGCGTACTCGTTCTGCGCGGACACGAGTTGATCCCAGGTCACCTTGTACGGATCTTCCTGCGTGCCCTTGCCCTTGACGATGTACTTGTCATCAAACAGGAGAGAGCCGTCGGGCTTGGTCTCAACCTTAGCCCCGGCGAAGGGCGCATCAGCCGCGGTTGCTTCCACGACGGGGGCTGCCGGAGCCGCAGCAGGCGAGCCGGCCGCGGGCTTCTCGTGCTTCGCGGCCTCAGCGGCACGCTGAGCCTCGACCTCATTGCGCAGCGCGATCAGCGGATTGACCGGGTCCCCCGCCGGCTCGGAGGCGGGCTGGCTCGGTTCCAACGCTTGGACAGCCGGCTTCATAGGTGCCGCCGCCTCCGCTGCTTGAGGTTCCGATGCGGGCGTGTTCGGTGAAGATTCGTCCGCCGTCGGAATCACGGCGGCGGGGGTAGCGGCGACCTCGGTCGTGTGGGCAGGAACCCGCGCTGGTTGCTCTGGAGCGACCGCGGCCGGCGCAGCAACGGGCGGCGGAGGGTTCTGAACCTGAGCCTCAGGAAGCGACGCTGGCGGCACCACCGCAACCACCGGCGCGGCCTCTTTGATAGGTGCCGCCGCATCTTGCTTGCTCGAAAGCACCCCGGACGCAAACAGCGCCACCGTGCCCAGCACCAGCAACCCGATAAGAGCCCAGAAGACCTTCATGTATCAGCCTCCACAACCGCAGCAATCGTAGGGTTCTACGCCAGGACAAGATCGCTGTTCCGGATCTCCCTTCAAACCAGCGGTTTGAGGTTCCGGGCCACCGCCGTCCGGTAAGCCATCACCGCGGGCACAACCCCCGAAAGCGTGGCCAGGAGCACGGTCGCCAGCACAACGCTGAGCCCCAGCACCGGCGCAATCGAACCCTCAATCACGAGCCCTAATCGCTGCTTCATCACCTGCGTCACCACCGTCTGACTCGCCGCCGCAAGGACCACTCCCACCACCGCCCCAATCAGGCCCAGCATCGCCGATTCCGTCAGCACCAAGCCAAACACCCGTGGCCGGCTGCACCCCAGCACACGCAAAATCGCGATCTGCCGACGCCGCTGCTCCATCGAGTTGTACAGCGCCAGCATAATCGCGATGCCGCTGGAAACCATCACCACCGCGGCCATGGCCAGCAGCACCTGATCGATATTCGACACGATTCCAAACAGTTTGACGATCTCCGCCGCGGGCTGCGCGACCGTCAGGCCCGGCTCTCGCTTGAGCGTATAAGCCACCTGCTGAAGAACGGACGGAGTGCCGGTAGCCGATGCCGATGCCAAACGCACCAACACGCCCGTCAGTTTCTTGTCCGCCGGTATCAGGTCATCCACACCCGCCACGTGCTCTTCATCGTGGTCATCGCCATGATGGTGGTGCTCACCGGCGCCGTGCTCTTTCTCAAGCCGATCCTGAGCGTGGATGATCCACGAACTCTGAAGCGACACAATCAGCGCCCGATCATGCGCCGTGCCGCTGGCCTCGAGAATCCCGACAACCTCGAACTTGAACTCGTCATGTTCATGGGCCGGCGCTCCCCCCCGCGAATCCCCGCTGCCGTGCGTCAGCACGACCTTGTCGCCCTTCTTCAGCCCCGTCTGCCGCGCCGCCGTCGCGCCCAGAACAACTTGCAGGTCACCACTGAACGGCGCACCCACCGCAAACTTCCACGGCCGCTCGACCTGCGGCTGAAACGCGGTCAAGAACTCCGGCGTCGTCGCCAGCACCGGCAGGCCGCGATAACTGTCACCCTGGGCCAGCGGAATCGCATACCCATCGACAAGCTTCTTGCTCTCATCCTTGACCGGAATCGACGCGACAATCCGCTCAAACCGGGCGTGTTCGATGTACTGCTGCGGCAGCCGCGAATAGAAAATGGTGTTGAGCACCACACTCATCGGGTCCGGCTCAGCGCTCAGTATCAGGTGAACATTCCCGCTCCCGCGTTCAAAGCTGTCCCGCGCCGCTTTCCGCATCCCAAGCAGCACCAGCATCAACCCCACGGCCACGGCCACCGTGACAACCGTCGTCACCGTCGAGAACATCCTCGCCGTCATGCTCCGCCGGATAATGGTGAAGTCCGTCATCGCCATGGCTAGCGGCCCCCCCCCGCCGCCGCGGCACTCAGTTCATGCAAAGACACTCTCCGCTCAAACCGTGCCTTCATGGCCGGGTCATGGCTCACGCACAGCAGTGCTGCGTTTCGCTCGCGGCAGAGACCTTGAATCAGGTTCATCGCGCCCACCGAGTTCTCCGGATCAAGGCTCGCCGTCGGCT
Source organism: Phycisphaerales bacterium (assembly GCA_044222485.1). Lineage (GTDB taxonomy): Bacteria > Planctomycetota > Phycisphaerae > Phycisphaerales > UBA1924 > JAHBXE01. Next base: position 58,363 of record JBGAND010000025.1, read on the forward strand.
CATCCGCCAACACCAGCACCGGATCACACGCCAGCGCTCGCGCCACCGCCACCCGCTGCTGCTGACCCACGCTCAACTCTTCCGGCCCCGCATCCTGCCGCTCTATCCCCAGCCGCGCCAACAACGCCGCCGCCCGCGGCCGGTGCTCTTTGGCCGCAATCGACGAGAACATCAACGCCGCCATCACGTTCTCAAGAGCCGAAAACCCGTGCAGCAAGTTGAACGTCTGAAAGATCATCCCGATGTGGCGGCCGCGGTAAAGGTCGCGCTTGGCCCCGTGCATCGCGTGAAGCGCCTGCCCATCGATCTTCACCTCACCCTCAACCGGATCCATCAGCCCCGCGATGAGCTGCAGCAACGTGCTCTTGCCGGCACCCGACCCCGCCGTCAAAAGCAACTGCTCCCCGCGAGCCAGCTCGAGCGAAGGAATATTCACCACCCACTCGGCCGAACCGGGGTACCTGAACTTCAACGCGTGAATAGCAAGAGCGTGACTCACATGGACTCCCATGACACTCATGATAGGAATGGATTCTCAACAACACCGGCCCGGTCTTAACAGTTTGTTTGTGTCACCCGTACGCCGCGCGAAGATGCGCCAAGCTCGCAGAAATGGCCCGATCTGAACACACTCTTCACGGTGTGCTCACACGCGCGCGGTATCGTGACTGGTTCTGCGCCGCGCTCGTGCGCTCAACACGCCGCAAGCTTAGCGCAAACGTCACAGCACCTTCACCATGCTCCGCGCCGCGCCCGGTATTGTCCCCGCTCCTCGTGGACGGTCACACACACACAAGCACGGAGATCGCAAAGATGCGGCAATCAGCACGACGCGGCGGATTCACTCTCATCGAACTTCTGGTCGTCATCGCGATCATCGCGCTGTTGATCGGCATCCTCCTCCCCAGCCTCGCCGGGGCCCGCGCCGCCGGCCGCGCCATGCGGTCCGCCGCCAACACCCGCTCCATCTCCCAGGCGATCACCATCTACACCGTCAGCGAGCGGTACTTTCCCGCCTCGTACCTCTACCCAAAGGACCCGGACACCAGCGAATGGCGCCTTCAGGATCAGGTCGAAACCAATCCAACCCCCGGAAACGGCTACCTCCACTGGAGCCAGTTCCTCTTTGACAGCGGGTCCCTCCCCGAAGAAGCCTTCAAAAACCCCGCCGCCCTGCACGGCGGCGCGCCCGCGACCAACCCCGGTCCCAACGAGAATGACTGGGAGCCCAATCAGGTCAACGGCACCGGCGGCGGCCCCGGATCAGCTTTGCCGGTCGATCGCCAGGTCAAGCGCATGGGATACACCGGCAACGCAGCCATTTTCCCTCGTAACAAGTTCAACGGCTCCGGACCCCGCAAGAACATCTTTGTGAACCCCGCGATGGTGGATGGCAGCCAGATGGGGCCGTCCAAGACCATCCTGGTTACCGAGTTCATCAGCACCGGCGATTGGAGCCTGATCGGGTCTGGTTCCAGCGGCGGCTGGGAAAGCAAGAGCCACCGAGCCGTTTCACCGTTCCTGGGCGTCTCCTCGGGTTCCTCCGTGTATAACGAGCCCCCCGGCGGCCCGCGTTTCTACTACCCCACCACCGCGGCCATCCTCCCGATCAATCAGATCCCTGTCGGGGCAATCGACACTCCCAACATCTCTCTGCTCAACTGCGTCGGCCGTTCGCATCCCGGCAAGGGAAACAGCAAGGTCGATGGCGGCTCGGGCTGCTTCGCCTTCGTCGACGGTCACGCCGAGCAGATGCACGTCAAAGACACCATCCGCAAGCGCCTCTGGGGCGATGGCTACTTCAGCCTCAGCGGCGACAACAAGATCAAGAAGGGCTGGGGACCCAACGGAGTTATGAACGCCGAGGGTCCATGATGACTCTGAGGTGAGTTGAGAGGCCCGCTCATGCCAGAGCGTGAGTGCGGTCATTCGGCGGTGACTCGAAGCACGGAAAGAGATGGTTAGCAGTCAGTGATCGATGGTGCCCCCGGGTGTGTGCCCGGAAGGTTGTGTATTGCCATCGATCAGAGAGGGAACTCACCGCCCCCACGAATGGAGACTTGACTCATGAATCGGAAGACCGCTTATTGCCTCGGACTCCTGGGCGCCGCCGGCTTGGCCGTCAGCGCTTACGGACAACAACCCACCGTCGTCAACCTCTCCGGCGCAACCCTGCTGGAGAACTTCCTCAAAGCCCCCGCCGCCACCAACGACTACCTCGACTGTGATGGCGACGGCGTTGCCGGCATCCTCAACACCGGCGTTGACAACCTCACCCCAACCGTTACCAGCACAGCCTTCACCGCCGCGGACAAGTGGATCGTCACCTACCGCCTCTCCGGCTCCGTCGCCGGATATCAGGAACTGGTGGACTTCGGACAAGTCGCCTCCGGCTCGTGCTCGACCCCGACCCTGTGGCCCGGCAACTTTGTCACCGGACTCGCCGGCCTCGTAAACCCGCCCAACGTTGTCTTCGGCAACACCAGCACCGGCCCGGTCCAAAACAACAACGCATCCAAGCAGTACTACAACGGCACGCTCGTCTACGACACCTCCGTCACCCCCAACGTCTTTGGCGCCCTCTATACCCCCACGAACGTCGGCGGCCTCCCCATCGCCGCGAACCTGACGACCCTTCAGGCCGTCACCGGCGCCCCCGCCTCCGGCGGATACCGCGTTGACGTCACACCCGTGGATGTCCCCAGCACCTGGGCCCTCCGCGGCAGCGGCACCAGCGCCAACGCCGCCTACGGCCGTCTTCCCACGCAGGCCGGTTACGGCCTCAACCCCCGCACCTCGGTGAACGCCCAGGGCACCGGCGGCGGCTTCATCTACAACCTGGTCAACATCGGCACCCGCAATATCAACATCGGCTCCCCCGACTGCAACACCATCATCGACACGCCTCTGGCCTTCGCGCCCGTCTCGATGATCACCAGCTTCGGCACCGGCATCCGCCAGCTTGATCAGACCGAAGTCAACCACTTCTACGGCACCGGCCGCCTCTTCAACGGAGAAAACCTCGTCGCCATCACCCGCGAAATCGGCTCCGGCACCCGCAACGGCTTCAACAACACCGCCGGCATCGACCCGTCCTGGGGCGTCGGTGACAACGTCGGCGGCACCGCCCCGCAGAACGGCACCACGGGCAACACCAACATCCTCGGCGACCAGTACGCCCCCTCCAACAAGATCGGCAGCGGCGATGTCGAAACCACCGTCCGCAACAGCCGCCTGGGCATGGGCTACTCCGGCGCTGAACGCTTCTCCGTCGCCAACTCCGCCCGCTACGACCTGGTCGCCATCCGCTGCTCTCTCGCCGGCGGCACCGACTACGCCCGCCCCACGCTCGACAATCTCCTGAACAACGTCCCCGGCACCAACCCCACCCTCTACTCCATCGGTGGTCCCGCGATCTTCGCCACCGTCGGTGACCCGCGCAACCAGGCCATGGTCGGCGGCACTCCCGGCAACACCAACCCGCGCATGGCCAACACCGAGGCCGCGGCGTTCGTCAACAACATCACCCGCTCCATCGAGAACTTCATCTCCGTCCCCGGCTCACCGCAGACCTTCGGCATGCCCGGCGAGTGGGCCGCGACGCTCCTGATCCTCAACCCCGCCCGCAAGTACATCAACAACCCCTCTAACCCCACGCAGCTCATCGTCAACACTGGCTACAACGCCTCCCTCAGCCCGGGCCTCCTCGGACCCTTCAGCGTCCTGGATGATGCTCAGTTCCAGACCTTCGGCACCGGCTCAGCCAACCTGGCGGGCCAGGCGCCCAACCGCAAGACCGGTGCGGGCATCACCTACACCGACGGAGTCGTCAACGGAGCCAACTACATCAACCAGGCCGGCGCGAGCATCGGCTACAACACCACCCTCACCACCCGCAACCGCATCGCCGGTGACTTCAACGGAGATGGCCTCCGCAATCTCAACGATGCAACCGAAATGCTCAAGGCCTACCGCCAGCGCAACGCCGGCCCGGCCTGGGTTGCCCCCGCCTTCACCGGCCCCAACCCCGGCTCGGGCACCGCCGGCACCGACGCCATCATCGAAGTCCTGGGCGACTTCAACGGCGATGGCAACTTCGACGCCAAAGACATCCGCTACTGGGCCGACGGTCTGGCCATCGACCCCGCCACCAGCAAGCTCGACCGCAAGAAGGGCTTCGAGGCCATCGATAACGCCTGGTTCACGCTCACCGGCAGCAACAACTTCTTCGGCACCACCAAGTCCGGCGGCCCCGCGTACGCGGCCGGCGAGTCCCGCTTTGACGTCATCGGCTCCGGCGGCATCGCCCCGGGCTGGGCTCCCGTCGGGGCCAACGGCGTCATCGACGCCGCGGATGTGGCGTACATCTCCGCCCAGTTCATCGGCAACCCCGCGGTCACCGATGGCCACGCCAACTGGAACAACACGGCCGAGGCTGTGGCCTTCGACCTCTCCGCCGACATGACCGGCGATCTCATCGTCGATCAACTCGACCTGGATGCGATCAACGCCGCCATCGGCACCGCGACCTGCTACGCCAACTGCGATGGCAGCTCGGCCAACCCCGTCCTCACCGCCAACGACTTCCAGTGCTTCCTCAACCAGTTCTCGATCGGCACCTCCTACGCCAACTGCGACGGCAGCACGGCCAACCCGGTGCTCACCGCCAACGACTTCCAGTGCTTCTTGAATGCCTACTCGGTCGGCTGCCGCTGATTCCTGAGTCCTGAGACTCCGTGTTTCTTTTGTGTGACGGGCCCGGTTACCCAACCGGGCCCGTTTTCTTTGACACAGGGCTTCGTCAGGCCGAAGGCCTGCTCGTCAGTAGCCGGGGGTCGCGGCCGGCTTCGGCCGTACCCCCGGAAAGGCGAACGATTGCCTTCGCACCCCGTAGGGTGTGCTCGTGATCGACTCAACGACGCGGGCAATCAGACTCGAGTTCGCCCGAGTGCGGCACTCCCACACCCAACCAGAGACCACCCCTACTCCTCATCCGCCCTCAACTTCGCCACCACACTGAAATCCTCCAGCGTCGTCGTATCCTGCGTGATCTTCTCCACCCCCGCGGCCACATCCCGCAGCAATCTCCTCATAATCTTCCCGCTCCGCGTCTTGGGCAGCCCATCCGCAAACCGGATCTGATCCGGCTTCGCCAGCGCCCCCACTTCCTTCGCGACATGCGCCGTCAACTCCGCCTTCAGCGACGCATCCGGCTCGCGCTTGTGGTTGATCAACCAGTGCGTCTTCAAACTCACAAACGCACAGATCGCATTCCCCTTGATCTCATGCGGAACCCCCACCACCGCGGCCTCCGCCACTGCCGGATGGCTCACCAGCGCACTCTCCACCTCCATCGTCCCCAAGAGGTGCCCCGAGACCTTGATCACGTCATCCACACGCCCCATGACCCAGAAATAACCATCTGCATCCCGCCGCGCACCATCCGCGGAGAAGTACCACGGCGCGCCCGTCTTGGGATCCTTCAGCCGCGACCAGTAGTTACTCACAAACCGCTCGCGATTCCCATACACGCCGCGCAGCATCCCCGGCCACGGCTTGCGAATCACAAAGAGCCCACCCTGATTCGGCGCCAACTCCTGCCCCGCCTCATTCACCACCGCGGCATCAATCCCCAGCATCGGCAGCGTGCACGACCCCGGCTTGGTCGGAATCGCCCCCGGCAGCGGCGTCACAATGTGCCCGCCCGTCTCCGTCTGCCAGTACGTATCCACAATCGGACACCGCTTCCGCCCGATGTGCTCGTGATACCACATCCACGCCTCAGGATTGATCGGCTCTCCCACCGTCCCCAGCAGCTTCAACGATGACAGATCGTGCTTGGCCGGCAGATCATCCCCCCACTTCATGAAAGTCCGAATCGCCGTCGGCGCCGTGTAGAACTGAGTGACCCGGTGCCGCTCGATGATGTCCCAGAAACGGTCATTAGCCGGAAAGTTGGGCGCGCCCTCGTACATCAGCGTCGGCACGCGGTTCATCAGAATCCCGTAAATCACGTACGAGTGCCCCGTCACCCAGCCGACATCCGCTGAACACCAGAACACCTGCCCGCAATCCGGCATCAGGTTGAACGTGATCCGCGCCGACATCTGCACAAACGCCAGATACCCCGCCGTCGTGTGCTGGATCCCCTTGGGCTTCCCCGTCGACCCGCTGGTGTACAGCAGGAACAGCATGTCCTCGCTGTCCATCGGCTCGCACGGGCAAGCGTCCGACTCCTTATCCACCGTGTCGTGCCACCAGTGCATCACCGTGGCCTTGTGATGGTCCCCCGTCCTAAACCGCTGCGAAGGCGGCTGATGCCCCGTTCGCTTCAGCACCAGCACGTGATTCACAATGTGCCCGTGATTGGCCGCCAGCTCCAGCGACTCTTCCACGTTCTTCTGCAGCGGCACCACATCTCCGCGCCGAAACCCGCCATCCGCCGTGATGATCACGCGGCTCTTGGCATCGATCATCCGCTCGCTGATCGCCGTCGGAGCAAACCCGCCGAAGATCACGCTGTGGGCCGCGCCCAGCCGCGCACACGCCAGGATCGCCACCGCCAACTCCGGGATCATGGGCATATAGATAGTGACGACGTCACCCTTCTTCACCCCCATGTGCTTAAGCGCATTGGCCGCGCGGCTCGTCTGCACCTGCAAGTCCCGATACGTCAGCCGCCGAATCTCCGGCTCCGTCGAATACTGACTACCCGCAACCGGATGCGCTGTCCGCGGCGACACCGGCTCCCCCTCCCAGATAATCGCCGTCTGCTCCCCAAACCCCGCCTGAACATGCCGATCCACGCAGTTGTAGCAGGCGTTCAGATGCCCACCCACAAACCACCGGGCATCCGGCGCCTCCCACTCCAGCACCTTGTGATACGGCTTGAACCAAGCGAGCTTCCGAGCCTCCTCACCCCAGAACCCCTCCGGATCGGCAATCGACTTGGCGTGCAGCGCCTTGTAGTCGCCCATCGTCGCGATGTGCCACTTGCTGAACCCCAGCGTCGAAGCGGGCACAGGCGGAAATACTCGCGTCTCATTCAGCGTCGAACTGATGTTCTCAGGCATGGGGCCTCCGGGTGGGGAGGATATCGGGGGCGGCCCACGGGTCCAAAAACCCGCACGGCCCACGGGGTTGATTCCGAGAGCCGTGCGTCCCCACGAGATTGGGGGTCAGGAGTCGTGATTTACGCCGGCAACTTCCGCCGCCGCAACACCACCATACCAAGAACCGTCGGAATTCCCAAGACAAATCCCAGACCAAACCCGCCGGCCCGCTGCCCTTTATGGGCTTGCGCCTCTATTGACTGCATCCGCAGCTCCAATCCCGATACCTGACTCCTGAGTCCGGCAATCGTCGAATCCCGATCCTTCAACTCCGCGGCCAAGCCCTGAATCGCCGCAAACGCCACCCCTGTCGCATCGCCTTGGTTGATCTGCGTTTCGTTATCGCCATTGAGCCCGAACGCCGCGTGGAAGTCCTGGGCCATCGGACCCATTTGTCTCATGGTCTGGGGATTGCCCTTGTAGTTCCACGTTGTGACCGGCATCGCGACAACCTTCGACAGCACATCGCGCGAATCAACCGGTTCTACGTTCTCCTTCTTCTTCCGGTCCGAAGTCAGGTTGAACGCGTTGGCGAACATCTGCGCATTGGCGTTGATCCCCGCCGCGCCGTTGTTCTGACATTGCGCAATCAGCGCATCGGTCCCGCTCGTGGCCGAGCCGAACGCTAAGCGGTTTTCAATAAACACCGAGCCCACGGCGACAATCGATCGTCCCCCGGCCGCGGCCGAGTAAGCCTGAACTCCCACTCCGCCCGTGGTGTTCAGGTTCTCACCACGCACACCGACACCCGAGCTGCTCCCGCTCGCGGGCACCGTGCCATAAACGCCGTAGCTGGCACCCGCCGCGCCGTTCGAGGCGCCGTACAGGCCGATGCCCGAACTGGTGCCGGTGGCGATCCCCACCACCGCGTGCCCAATCGGGCCAGTGCTGGTGCCCAGCACACCCACGGCCCAGTTGGTCGCTCCCGCACCCGTGCGGTTGTTCCCCCACACCGGGATCCCCGCCTGGTTGCTGGAGTCCGCGTAGAGACCAACATTCGTACCCGACGTTGATGTCCCAATGGCCGCGAAGAACGAAGAAGGTGTGCCGGTACCGCTAGGTGGCACGGAGTAAGTGATAAGGGGTGCCGGAGTCCCCGCCGTCGCCAGGAGTGTGACTCGATTGCCAGAAGAAGTGTTGGGGTTTCCGAACTGAAAGACGTTTGCGAGTTGGGAACTGGAAGAGACCAGCGTTCCGCCAACGGTGAGATTCGAACCCGCATTTGCCGCCTGTGCGACGAGGCCCCACGCGGCCGGGCTGGCATCGGGCTGGTTCCCGAGATTGGCCGCGGTAAGGCTGCGATAGCTGGACCCGGCGAACACGACCCCGTCATCGATGTTGTAAGGAGTGGCGATGCTCCATGTGCCTTGCCAAAAGAGCCCGGGGGTGCCCGAAGGACCGGTGGGGCCGGTGTTGCCCGATGGTCCCGCGACCCCGTCGAGTCCCGTGGGACCCATCGCGCCGTCGGTGCCGGTGGGGCCGGATGGGCCTGGAGAACCGGGCGCGCCCGTCGGGCCCGGGGCGCCGTTCGAGCCGCTGGGACCGGTTGGGCCCGCGCCGCCGGTCGGTCCCGGATTGCCGGTCGGTCCCGCGGGGCCTTGTGATCCGCTTGGTCCGGCAGCGCCCTCGTTTCCGGTTGGACCTGTGGGCCCGGTCGCCCCGGTAGCGCCATCGCTTCCGTTCGTGCCTACGGCACCCGGAGCGCCCGTGGGACCCGTCGCGCCGCTGCTGCCATTGATCCCATTGGTGCCGGCCGGACCATCGCTGCCTGTTGGTCCGGTCGCGCCCGTCGCGCCGTTTACCCCGTTGCTGCCCGGTGCGCCGCCGGGCCCGGTCGGGCCCGGGTTGCCGTTGAGGGCGTAGAGGGCGTACGCGGTGGGCATCACCGCCTGGCGCGGAGCAAGGGTCGTGAATGCGCCGCTGCCTGCGGGGTTTCGAACTTGAACTTCGATCCAGCGCCCATCGCCGGTGAAGGCGCCTGGTCCAAAGTCCAGGTCCACCGTCAAGAGGCCGGTCGTAAGTGCCACGGCGGGAGCTTGCAATGTTGCGCCTACTTGCGTGCCGCCGGCGCTGGCATCCCACAGCGTGAATACCAGGTCTGTAGTTCCGCTGAGCGGGGCGCCGGCTTTCTTGAGTTGACCTTGGTAGGTGATTGCCGTGTCTACGGGTGGGCGGGCCATCGCCACGCTTGCGAGCATTGCGGGAACGAGCCACATTAGTTGCTTCATTACTCGACCTCCTCGGGGTGCCTTTTGTACCACAGGTTCAGCAAAAACGCACCAACAAGTGGCCGAGGATTTCGCTTGATCGTTGCGTTTGGTTTTCTAGCGGGTGGTTTTGACGGCGGGGGCTGGGGTGTGGTTGATGGCCGCGGCGATCGCGGCAAAAGCGCCAAGCCACAAGATGAAGCCGATGACCGCCGTGATGACGGTCCAGAGCATGAGGCCCCAGAAGACGCCCCAGGCGATGGTCCAGACTCCGAGTTGTTGCTGCTTGGCCATCAGGAGGAGTATCGGCGGGGCTTGAGATGAACCTGCAAAAGCACAGAGTGCCCGCGCGGTGCGGGCACTCTGTGTTCTGTTGCTGATCTTTTGCATCAGGTGCAGCCGGCGGCGAACTTGTTGAGGAAGCACTGGAAGTCGTTGGCGTTGAGGATGGGGTTGGCGGTGCTGTTGTCGCAGTTGACGTAGCAGGGAGCGGTCGTGGGCATGTAGACGATGGAGATCGTGCTGGACAGGCCGTTGAGGCCTGAGAGCAGGGAGCCCAGGGAGGCGCCGGTGAGGCGGTCGATCCGCTGGACGGTGCTGGAGTTGTAGCAGCAGACCAGGAGCTGGCCGCTGGGGGAGAGCGTCATGAGGTGCGGGTTGGTGACGGCGGCGTTGGTGGCCGAAGAGGTGAGGATGCTGAAGCCGTTGACGGGGTCCTTCACGTAGACCGCGTTGCTGAGGGCCGAGACGTAGATGCGGCCGGCGGCATCGATCACGATGCCGTGGGGCTCGTTCATGCCGTTCTGCGCGGCGGGGAACACCTCATCGATGAACGCGCCGGTGGTGCCGTTGTAGCGGAGGACCTTGTCGTTGTTTGCGGAGCACACGTAAAGGTTGCCGTTGTGGAACGCGATGCCGTAGGGGCCGGCGAGGGTGCCGGAGCCGGACGGAACGAAAGTGTCGATGTAGTTGCCGTTGGTGCCGTTGTACTTGTAGATGGCGTTGGTGAGGAAGGAGGCGACGTAGAGGTTGCCATCGGGGCCGAAGGCCAGGCCCATGGGCTGATTGAGGCCGCCGGCGGCCGCGGTGACGAAGATGCCGTTGGTGCCGATCGGGGTGCCGGTGACGCCGTCGATTTTGATAATGGTGTCGGTGGCGTCGGAGGCGATGTAGAGGTTGCCATCGGGGCCGTAGGTCATGCCGCGGGTCTGGTTGAGACCGGTCATGCCGGTGCCCAGGAAGTGGCTCTGGGCGGACCCGGCGGGGAACGCGACCTTGACGATGCGGTCGCCGGCGTAGTCGCCGATGAGGACGGAGTCCTGGGCGTGGGCGGTGGTGGCCAGGCCGGCGGAAAGGACGAGGGCGAGACGGGTGAGATTCTGGAACATCTGAGAGACCTCCTTTGGTGGTTTTGGGATTGCCTTCCGAAGGAGAATGCGGGAACGCGGGGGAAGTCCGCAGGGGAAAAGAAGAAGGGGGCAGAATTAGCGCCGGGGCGGGCTTGATTGCCAAGCCCTTGTTGCGCAGGCATTTGCGACTTAGGCGGCGCTTGGTGGATGGGGAGTTCCCCATTGAAGATGAGCTTGTCCCCTCTAGGGTGTTCGCCTACATTGAGGATGCTCGGGGTGTCTTTTGTTTGCATCCTGGAAAGTCTGGATCGTGGGGCTACGAATGCCGAGTTCGCAGGACTGTCGTTCTATCTCAAGCAGCACACCGGGCGAGGTGCGGCGATGAGTGACGGACAACCGGACGCGTCGCCCAAACCGTTCCGATGCGGTGAGTGCGGGATCGGGCTGCCGATCGTGCCGTGCAATACACCCGATGCGGTCCGGATTGTCTGCACCTATTGCGGCGCGCGGTATCTGGGTGAGGTGTGGGTGTCGATTCCCGAGAACCTCAAGGGCAATTTCCGCATCGTCGAAAGAGATTAGAGGGCGGCCGTGGCGTTGTGTTGCGCGCCGCCGGCGCATCCGCCCCTACGGATGAGCCGGCGCCGCCCCTTTTTTGGGCGCGGGTGCATCAACTGGTGTCCATGATCGGCTCGATGGCGGAGATGAGCCAGCGGTTGGCGTGCGCGCCCGCAGGGGCGCGGGTGAGTGTGATGAGGTAACGGTTGTTGCGACCGACTTGATAGAGGGTGCAGATCGAGGTGCGGGATTCGGGTGGGCCGGGGAAGAGTTTGACTTGGTAATCGTCGGGAACGAGCTCGGTGACTTCGAACTTGGGGGAGATGGCGGAGAGTTGGGATTCGAGGTTGAGGATGGGTTCGTGGTTGATGGTGGCTTGGGGGGCGAGGTGGGGTTCGAGGGCGGCGCGGTGCGTGAGGTCTTTGGGGGACATGATGGCGTAGAGGGTGAGGCGGAGGAGGGCGGGGGCCGCGGAGTCGGGGGGAGGGGGAGTGGGCAATGGGGAGTGGGGAGAAGAGGCCGCGGATGACGCGGATGGAGGAGGGGAAGAGTCGTGGGTGATTCGCGATGTGGCGGGCGTTTCGCGGGATGGAGAGTGGGTAGCGGAAGTAGTTACGGAGCCCTCACCGCCCGCTGCGCGGGCACCTCTCCCGCCCCCCGTCCCGGCGGCGGGAGAGGCAGGAGACGGCGCGCGGTTGCGGGTTAGTTGGGTGCTGAGCATTCGGAGGAGGTTGGTGGCGGCCCGGCGGCGTTCGAGTGCGTCGCCCGAGTGTTTGACGAGGGAGGTGAGTTCTTTGAGGGCTTCCTCGCGGCGGGCGTCGGCGAGTTCTTGTTTGCGGTAGGCGATGTGGGGAGCGATTTGGTCGGAGGTGGCCCACGTGGCGAGGTCGAACTCATCAGGCAGGGGGGAATGGGGAATGGGCAGTGGGGAGTCGGGTGAAGAGCGGTTGATGGCGTCGAGGGAGATGAGTTCGTCGGCGAGGGCTTGGATGCTTTGGCCTACGCGGAAGTAGATGCGGAGGAGGCGTTTGTCCTCTGGGGAGAGGAGGGGGAGCGGGGATGTGGTGGCGTGTGCGACCATGGGGACGAACATAACTTGGCCGCGGCGGGATGCAAGGGGGTTTTGGGGTTTGACACGAAAGTTGATGACAGTTTGTGGTCGAAACGGAAAATTGGCGGGTGGGACGGGGAGTTGGACGCGATTTGTGCGCACGAAACGTGTCGTGCGCCGCTGGAGGTGATTTGGAAGAAGGCGTGAGGCGGTAGGCAAGAAGCGAAAGGCGCGGGTTTGTTTCTGGGCCGGGGCTGCAGAGACACGCAGGGGGAGATCAAAGAAAAACGGAAGAGGCGGGGGCCTCTTCCGTTTGGGGGTCGATCAAAGTTCTACTAACGGTCAGCTGTGTAGGTGATGCGGACGCCGACGATGTAGACATTTCCAAGATTCGTGTCCGCCGCATCCAGACCGTTGCGAGCAACGTTGAGCATGATCACATCGTTTGCGGTGACTCCTAGAGCGGTTCCGAATGTGATAGCGGTAGTGACGATCGCGCCTTGGGCCCCGTTGTTCACGTTCGTGAACCCGCGGCTGGTCACGTTTGTCGCAGAGGTCGTGATCGTCGTCGCCTTCTCGGCAGACACTTCGAACCGAGTTGCACGGCCGCCCGTTCCTTCATCCGTGCCCCAGAGCACTTCGATGCTGCTGATCGTGATGCCCACAAATTCCGCGGGCACGACAAAGGATGTGCTTGCGTTGTTGGTGTCCGAATCGTTGAGGATTGCTCCGCGAACGCGCTGGCGAGCGTTAGCTCCGAACGTGAGTTCGCCGAATCCGCTCGCAGAGTTGAATGCGGTCCCGGGGATGTAGATGCGGCGGGAGAGGTCGACGATCTGGGCGCTGCCGATGTTGCCCGAGTTCAGAGAGGTGGCGTCGGGGAAGCGAATGCCCGTCGATCCGGACGTTCCTGTGATGTCAATGTTGCCGACCGTTTGCAAAGCGGTACCCGAGTTTGAGGAAGCCGTGGCACGGACACCGATACCTCCTGTGCTTGATGCCGTACCCAACAGACCGAATCCGGTCACCGTGGTGCCCTTCACGCCGATGCCAGTCCCGTTGGTTTGACCTTGGACACCGATCGCAGAAGTGCTGGTCGAATCGTTGATACCAAGCACGCCGAAGCCGCTGCTATTTTGCGTGATCCCGCGGACACCCGCACTCGCACCAGTTGCGATGCCGTCGACGCCAGCAACACCGGATCCGCCATCTCCGGTGGTGATTCCCATGACGCCCGTGGCGTTCGCGCCCGCTGCCGAGCGGTTTGTGCCCAACACGCCAGCGGAGACGATGTTTGCCGAACTTGGCGGGAACGAGCCAGCGGAAAGCGGAAGCCCTGAGATAGGTGTGTTCGTGTCGGTTGTATAGCCGTAGAAGCCGATCAAACCCGATGCGTTCGTGCCACCGTTCACTTCAACCTTGGCAATAGCGGAAGAGCCGCCGATGCCAAATCCGGTCTTACCTGCAAAGTTGTACGTCGCATTCTGGCCAGAGATCGTGAGCGGCACTGATGCTGCGTTGAGATTGGCGTACGAGTAGCCGCTCGCGATTTTGCTGACGCTGATTGGGCCGGTGATCTTCGCGTCGGTAACTGCACCCGCGAGAATCGTCGGGTTGGGGTAGGTGCCGGTGAGATCACCGCCGGCCGCGCCGGTGGCGGGACCTGTCGGGCCTGTTGGGCCGGCGACTCCATTTGCCCCTGCAGCGCCCTGAGGACCTTGGATCCCTTGGATACCTTGCGGGCCCGTCGGTCCGGTGGTGCCGTTGGTGCCGTTGGCTCCGGTCGGCCCCGTGTTTCCGTTCGTTCCGTTGGTGCCCGCTGCGCCCGCGGGGCCGGTCGGGCCTGTTGCTCCAGCGCCTGTGGGGCCGGTGGGACCGGTGAGCGTTGCGGTGTACTGCATGCTGCCGTCTGCGAATCTCAGGCCCATGACTCCGGGCGTTCCGTAGATTTCGAGGTTGCCCATGGAGCGGATGGCGGTGCCGGAGGGAGCCGTGTTGACGCCGAGGAGGGCGACCTGATTGGCACCGGAGACATCGCCGCGGACGGCGCTGCTGTTGGTGTGGCTCCAGAGGAGCGAGCCGCGGACGCCGGCGGCGTCGGCACCGAGGGATGCGGTGGTGCCCTGAACGCCGTAGGTGGGGTTGCTGGTGACGGCTTCGGCGCGGCCGTGGACTGCGGTGGCGTCAGAACCGCTTGAATAGTTGATGCCTCGGACGCCGTAGGAGCCGTTGGAAACGGCGGTGCCGAAGACACCGTTGCCATTGCCGGTGGCCTGGCCCAGGACACCGGACGAGCCAAAGTTGAACCCAGAAGCGAGGCCGCGGACACCGTAGACCTGACCGCCGCCGACGCCGGCTTCACCAAAGACGCCGGAGGAGCCGTCGGTGACGCTGGCCGTCGTTCCATGCACGCCGTACGTTACGCTGGAGCCGGCCAGAGCCTCACCAAGGACGCCGGTGCCGTTGCTGCTGGAAGAGGCACCGCGGACGCCGATGGATCCCTGGCCCATGACGCCGGCGGCGTTGGGATCGGTCGAGGCGGACAGGCCGCGGACGCCGTAGGTGACGAAGGCGAGGGAGGTACTTTCGCCGAAGAGACCGGTGACGTTGGGCTGAGAGCCGATGTTGCGGCCGTAGACGCCGTAGCCGAAGACGCTGTTGGTCTGGCCGAAGACGCCGTTGCCGTTGCCCGCCAAGCCGTAGACACCGGCCGAAGCGGGGTGGAGGCTGTTGGTCTCGCCGCGGACGCCGTAGATTTGGCCGCCGGTGTTGCCGGGGGCCTCGCCGTAGACGCCGGCAGCGCCGGTGGTGGCGCTATTGGTGCGACCGTGGACGCCGTAGGTTTGACCTGTGGAGTTTGTGGCATCGCCGAAGAGGGCGGTGGCGGAGGTGGTGCTGCTTGGGTTGATGGCGGTGAACGCGTCGGTCGCGGCGGGAGTGGATGTTCCGACGCTTACGAGGCCGGAGGTGTAGTAGGTATTCGCGCCGGAGAGGGACCAGGGGGAAGCGCCGGTGGGGCCGGTGGCACCTGGTGCGCCGGGGGCGCCGTTGGTTCCGTTGGTTCCGTCCGCGCCGGAGGGGCCGGTGTTGCCTGTGAGGCCGGTGGGACCGGCCGCGCCCGTTAGGCCGGTGGGACCTGTGGCGCCGGTGAGTCCGGTGGGACCCATTGAACCGACTGCACCTGCTGGACCGGTGGCGCCGACCAGGCCTTGGGCGCCGGTGGCGCCTTGCTGGCCGACGGTGATGAGGGCGATGGAGAGTTCGCCGGTGACGGCGACTGGGGATCCGGTGGATAGGAAGCCGGCGAGCGACACTGCGTCACCGCTGTTGAGGTGGACCAGCCAGTTGCCGTTGAGCGTTTGGGCTGAAGGAACGGCAGGAATTTCCGCACCGATGTATGGAGTGACGAAGTTGCCGTTCACCGCGAGTGCCACTCTGCGAATGGCGGGGGAACCGGCGGGGAATGCGATGGTTCCGTTGACCAGATAGTCGCCGGTGGTGGTGGCGGTGACGAAGATGCTGCTGCCGGGGAAGAACGTGGCGTTACCGGTGCTGAAGTTGCCGGGTTGCGTCTGATCGAGGGGAATGGGCTGGAAGGAACCCGGGCTGATGGTGCCCGCGGCGTTGAGGCGTGCGGCGAGTTCGGGGCCGGGGGTGCCGGCCGCGCCGGTGGGGCCTGTGCTGCCCGGAGTGCCGTTGGTTCCGGGGGTGCCGGCTGGACCTGTGTTGCCGGTGGCACCCGGGGTGCCATTCAGGCCGGGTGTACCCGCGGGGCCGGTGGCGCCTGTGGCACCCGGTGTGCCGTTGGTGCCCGGAGCGCCGGCGGGGCCGGTGGCTCCGATGAGGCCGGCGAGGGTGGAGACTGAGCCGTCGGAGAAGGAGAGGGATGAGCCGGTGCCCATGGCGATGCCGGAGTTGGTGATGGACACGCCGCTGCCGGTGTCTACGTTGCCGTCGATGGCGATGGCATCAGCGTGGATGCCGCCCAGGACGTTGAGCGTCTTGACGCTGGCGATGGGTGCGCCGCCCAGGGCCATCTTGGTGGCGAGCGAGATGTTGTTGGAGCCGTCGTTGACGAACGGATAGGGTCCGGACTCGGGCAGGATGGTGGAGCCGGCGGGGATGGCCAGGGTGTTGCCGGGCATGAACTTCAGGCCGCCGAACCAGATGGTGCCGGAGCCGTTGTTGCTGAAGGCATCGCCGGTGTAGGAGCCGCCGGGGTTGCCCAGCAAGCTATCGACCAGCAGGATGCGGGCGCCGGTGTTGTCGATGACGCTGGGGTTGTTGCCGGGGCGGAACTGGCTGTGGCGGGCCTCGAAGACGGTGGAAGTGGAGCTGTGGGCGGAGTTGTTGACGCTGACGCGGCCGAAGAAGTCGGAGTCGCGCATCCAGGCGCGGCCGGCGGCGCCGAGGTTGAGCGAGATGGCGGCGGTGCTGGAAGTGTCGAGCGTTACGCCGCGGCCTTGCAGGGTGCCGCTGACCATGTTGACGGGGTAGCCGGTGGCGGTGCCTTGGGAACGGAAGACGGTGTTATCGACGATGAGGCCGGGGGTGGAGCCGGAGAGGAAGCAGTTGACCTCGACGGCGTCATCTGCACCGGAGGCGGCGGTGACGCCGCAATCGACCATGTAGACCTGGGTGCTGGTGACGGGGTTGGAACTGGAGATGGAGAGGGTGTCGCCCGAGGAGGCGGCGAGCTCGAGGCCGATGAGGGTGACCTGACCGGCGAGCGTCGGGGCGTAGGTCATGTTGCCGTTGATCTGCGTGGTGAAGTGCTTGCCGGGGGTTGCGGAGACCAGGTGGATGCCTGGGGCGAGGGAGACGCTTTCGTTGTAGGTGCCGTTGCGGATGAGGATGGTGGTTTGGTTGGAGGGGCCGAAGCCGGCGGCGACGGCATCGCTGATCGCGATGTTGATGCTGGTGTGGGTTGCGCCGTCGGAGAGGGTGGTGGCGACGATGTACTTGGCGGCGTTGATGCCGGGGGTGCCGGTGGGGCCGGTGTTGCCTGCGATGCCTTGGGCACCCGTGGGGCCGGTGCTGCCGTCAGCGCCCGTGGCGCCGGTGTTGCCGTTGAGGCCGGCGATGCCTTGGGGTCCGGTGGGGCCGGTGTTGCCTGCGACACCGTTTGCGCCCGTGGGTCCGGTGTTGCCTGCGACGCCGTTGGCGCCGGTCGGGCCGGTGCTGCCGGCCAGGCCGGTGGGGCCCGTGGGTCCGGCGGGACCGGAGCCGGGGAGGAGGGTGGCATTGGGGCCCATGCCGGCGCCCGGGGCGCCGAAGTAGCTGAGGCGGCCGAAGAACAGGAAGCCGTCGCTATTGGCGAAGTCACCGGCCGCGGACTTGGAGAGGAGGGAGTCGGTGACGGCGACCAGGCCGGTCGAGGTGTCGATGATGGAGAAGTTGGTGCCGCCGTTGATGGAGCCGTTGGTGAGGGTGTAGGAGGCGTCACTGGAAACTTCGACGCGGCCGGTCTGCTCGCCGGTGTTGATGTTCATGCGCGTCGAGATGCCGCCGGGGGCGGAGGTGATGCGGGTGGAGATGCCGTCGGCCGAGCCGTGGCTGTTGGACCAGTTGGTGGCGTTGACGATGCCCTCGGCGATGTCCATGACGGGAGTGGCCGGGGAGCCGGAGCCGGTGCTGGCGACGATGTTGTAGCCGGTGATCTCGGAGCGGCGGCCGGCGCCGGTGCCGGTGTTGGTCATGACGATCGCAGACACGCCGTCGGGCGAGCCGATCCGCATGTTGTACATGAAGAGCTTCTGGCCGTCGGTGCCGGTGAAGTTAATCGCCGGGCTGACGGAGGAGTAGATCTGGAAGCCGGCGATGGAGACGAGGTTGGCGTCGATGGTTTGGGCGGTGGGCAGGGAGAGGGAGACATCGACGGTGAGTGTGCCGTTGAGAACGATGCCGTAGGGGGACTCAGGCTGAGAAGAGACGACGTGCAGGCCGCGGCGGGTGAGTGAGATGTCTTCGGTGTAGTTGCCGGCGAAGACGAGGATGGTTTTCTGGTTGTTCCAGTCGACACCGTCGGCGACGGCCTGGTTGATGGCGGCCTGGATGCTGGAGTAGTAGGGAGCGGTGCCGCCCATTTTGACGACGTAGTCCGCGGCGTTGATGCCGGGGATGCCGGTGGGGCCGGTGTTGCCGTTGAGGCCGGCGATGCCTTGAGCGCCCGTGGGACCGGTGCTGCCGTCAGCGCCGGTGGGGCCTGTGTTGCCGTTGAGGCCGGCGATGCCTTGAGCGCCCGTCGGGCCGGTATTGCCTGTGGCCCCGGCGACGCCGGTGGGGCCAGCGACGCCGTTAGCGCCGGTGGGACCGGTGTTGCCTGTGGCGCCTGCGAGGCCGGTGGCGCCGGTGGGTCCGACGGGGCCGGAGCCGGGGAGGAGCGTGGAGCCGACGGGCATGGTCTGGCCGGAGTTGTTGTAGGTGAGGAGGCTGTACTGGAAAGGACCGACTCCGTCGGTGGAGGCGATGTCGCCTGCGAGCGCGGAGTTGCCGGTCATGTGCGACTGGACCAGGAGCAGGGTGCCGCCGGTGGCGTCGATGATGCCGAAGTTGCTGGGAGCGCCGTTGAAGCGGATCTGGCTGTAGCGGAGATCGAGGACTGGGGCGCTGGCGGGGACGCCGGTTTGCGTGGCGTTGATGACGC
>JBGAND010000026.1:0-74949 GCA_044222485.1 Phycisphaerales bacterium
ATGACCAGGAGCCAAGTGGCGAGTTCCATGCCCATGCTGAGGACTTTGTACCGACAATGACGCCACAGCTATGCCGAATCCGCCGTGGCGACACGCCACGGCTCGCTTCCAACTGGGGCGCCCGCGTGTAGTCCGTCATGCCGCCTTCTCCTCTTTGCCCTTGAGGCGGTAGACGTAGGCGAGGACTTCGGCGACGGCTTCGTAGAACTCGGGTTTGATTTCCTGACCGACGTGGACGCCCCAGTAGAGGCCACGGGCCAAGGGTGGTCGTTCGACCATCGGGATGCCGCTGGCGACCGCGAGTTGCCGGATGCGGAAGGCCATTTCGTCAGCGCCTTTGGCGATGACGCGGGGGGCTCGCATCTTGTCCTGGTCGTACTTAATGGCGACGGAGAAGTGCGTGGGGTTGGTGACGATGACGTCGGCCTGGGGGATGGTGGTGCCCAGGCGCTGCATGGCGATGTCGCGGGCCATGCGGAAGCGGCGGGCTTTGACGTCGGGATCACCGTCAACGGAGCGGCGTTCTTCTTTGACATCCTGCTTGGTCATGCGGAGGTCTTGGGTGGTCTGCCACTTCTGGTAGGCGAAGTCGGCGATACCGATGATGAGGAACATGACCAGGAGCCAAGTGGCGAGTTCCATGCCCATGCTGAGGACTTTGTAGATTGCGCCCGCGGCCGTGAGTTGGGGAAGAGCGACAATTCCGGACATGTGCTTGCGAATGACGGCGTAGGCGACAAAGCCGATAATGGCGAGCTTGACGCAACTGACGGCGGTCTTGACCAAGTTGCGGAGGTTGACGAACTTCTTGAGGCCGCCGACGGGGTTTAGCCGCGAGATGTTGGGCTTGAGAGGCTCCATGGTGACGTGCCAGCCGACCTGCATCACGTGGCTGAAGCATCCAACGGCGAACATGATGAGCAGGACCGGCCCAACGACGTAGGCGCCATCCACGAAGGCTTGGAACAAGATGGGCTGGATCGCATCGATGCTCAGGGCATTGCCGGGGGCTTCACCTTCGAGCGTGCGGCGGAGCAGCGCGGCCAGACCGGAGATGCCAAAGCCGCCGAAGACGGCGATGAGAATGGCAGCGCCGATGAGGTCGATGCTGGCGGAGAGATCTGTGCTGCGCGCAACCTGACCTTGCTGGCGCGCCTCGTTGCGGCGTCGGCCGGTTGGTAGCTCTGTCCTTTCGCCCAGCTCCTCAGCCATCTCGGGGGCCTCCTTGCCCCCCTACTGCGCTACGCCCTTACTGTGCTACGCCAGGAACGGCCGGGCTCATTGATTCGGATCCCATTGTGCGGCCCCACTCGACAACCATGCCCAGTACTCTCTCCACTTCGTCAATCGTGACGTGTTGAATCGTTGCCATCGATGCGGCCAAAACGGCCAAACCGAAGAACATCTTGAACGTGAATCCGACACTCATGATGTTGATCTGCGGCATCGTCTTGCCGATCAGACCCAGGGCGATGATCAGCAGAAATATGATGCAGAGAATCGGCGCTGAGACCCGCAGCCCAAGCTCGGTGCCGGAGGTCAGAACACCCACGATCGCGTCCAGCGGGATTCCACCGGCTCCGAAGGCTCCGATCGGGACTTTCCCAAAGGTATACATCAGCGCCAGGAAGACCGCATCCACGCCGTTGAGAGCTACGAAGCCTGCGAGGCCCGTGTACATCAGAATCTGTCCGAGCGAATCGCTGTCCCCACCCAGGTCCGGGTTGTAGACGCGACCAAGGCCCATCCCCATCTGGTGACCCATGATCGTGCCGGCCATGTCGAGTGCGATCATGGGAAGGCCCGCGATGAAGCCCATGATCATCCCGATCAAAAGCTCGCTCACGACCATCGGTGCCAGCGAGGCGATGGAGATGTCCGGGTTGGTCTGCACTGAAGATGGCAGGCCTGGGTAGACCGCGGCCGCGAACATCACCGCCAGGAGTGCACGGAACTTGCGTGGAAGACCCTTGTTCGAGAGGAGAGGCGTGAAGATGAAGAGTCCGCCCAGTCGGGCCGCGACCAGGGCAAAGGGAACCAGGTGATTCAGCAACGGCTCGATGTTCATGGGGCATCTTGATGCTCAGCTGAATGGGCTAGGGGCTGGACACGAGCCACAGGAGACTGGCGGCGTATTCGACGAGGCGGTTGGTGATCCACGGGAGGAGGAGGGCCGCGACCAGGACCATCACGACGATTTTGGGAACGAACGTGATGGTCTGATCCTGAATGGAGGTCACGGCCTGGACGATGCTCACGATGAGTCCGATGACGACACCGGCGGCGAGGATCGGCGCGGCGATCTTCAGCGTGATGATCAGCATGTCCCGGGCCATCATGACCGCGGTTTCGTCGTAGTTCACGGCCCGGCTCCTAAGTGAAAACGGGTCCTAGCCCGGGGAAGAACATTGAGACTGCCGCGGCCGCGGGCTGCACGAAACTGCTCATCAGGCTGCCGACAACAAGTTGCCAGCCATCGACCATGACGAAGAGAAGAAGTTTGAACGGCAGGCTGATAAGAACAGGCGGGAGCATCATCATGCTCATGGAAATGAGCATGGTGGAAATGACCATGTCAATGACGAGGAAGGGCAGGTAGACGCGGAAGCCCATGAGGAAGGCGGTCTTGAGCTCGCTGAGCATGTAGGCGGGGATGAGGGCGACCATGTCCACATCGGCGCGCTTGAGGAGTTCGGGCTTGCTGGTGTCTACGCCGCGGTAGTTGAGGATCATGAAGAGGCTGGACCAGTTTCCGGAGGCCTGGATCTGGTCGAACATGAAGTCGCGCATCGGCTGCTTGGCGCGGTTCCAGAGGTCGTCGTAGTCCTGCACCTGGCCCTGCTGATGGGGGACGATGGCTTCTTTGTAGATGCGTTCGCCGGTGGGGGCCATGACCAGGATGGTCATGAAGATCGCAAGCCCCATCGTGACCTGAGGCGGCGGAAGGGATTGCGTGCCGATGGCCTGGCGAAGCAGAGAGAGAACGATGAGGATGCGGACGAAGCACGTCGTCATCAGGATGAGTGACGGCGCGAGGGCGAGCACCGTCATCAGGAGCATGATGTTCAGGACGGTGGAGAGGCCGCGGGTCTTGCCGGATTCGCCGGGGGTGGCTGAGTCGGGCAGGGCCTTGGCGGCACTGCTCACCATTTCGATGGGGTTGAAGGAGCCCGAGTCAGAGAGCGTGGGCGGGGGGAGTTGGGGGATCGGTGGCTTGGCGGGGGTGAACGCCGTGGGGATGTCGAACGAGGACTGTGCCAGAGCGCGAGGAGCCCCGCACAAGATCACCGCGAGGGACAGCAGAAGGAAGGCGAGCGCTTTCATGAGCGTTCTCCCGTCTGCGTCCGGGCCTGAGAGAGTCGATTGCGGAGTGTGCTGGAGCGACCTGGTTCTCGTTGCGTGAGATCTATGACTGGGATATCCGTGCGGGATTCCCAAGGGGAAGTTGATCCTTGCGTAACCGCCGTTGGTTTGACCAATGTGGGGTCCATCTGGCGGTCGAAGCGGCTCAGCATGGACTTGAACTTCTCGGCGAGCGAGTCACCCTCTGCATCTCGCGACTTGGTGAGGATGGCGGCGACTTCTTCGGGGTCTTTGAGTTCGGCGAGGGTGGTGAAGTTGGCACCCGCACCGAAGCGGCCGCCGGCACTCTGGGATAGAAGCAGAACGCGTGAGTCGAGTTTGAGGAGGATGAGGGTGACGCCGCGGCCGACGGGGTAGCGACCGAGGATCTCCAGGATTCCGGCGGGTGAGCGGCCGCCGGCGCCGAGAGTTGCGCGGAGACCGCCGTTGCGGCGAGCGAGAGTTCGAAGGCCGGCTCCTGCACCGACGACCAAGGCGAGCACCGCGAGCAGAGGCAGGACGGTGGACCCGAAGAAGCCCTTGCTTTCGGGTGAGGGCTTTCCTGGTGCGATGACGCCGTGATTGATCGGCTTCACGCTCACGCCTTGGGGCACGAGACTCTGTGTTTCTTTCTGGTTGACGGGTGTTGGCGGCTTCGGGGGCGTCGGGTCCGGGCCCATCTGGGCCGCCGCGGGAAGCGCACAGATCACCACGAGGACGCACATCGTCCAGAGGCTGAACTTTCGCTGTCCCCGACTCGAACCTTCCACAGGCCCTCCTGGCCAGACTTCCGGGCTCCGCCCGAACTAACCCACCGTCTTCAGCCCGCGACTTTCCCTTCGGCATCGCCGAGTTGCTGAATAATCTCGTTGATGCGGACGCAGAAGTTGTCGTTGAGCACCAGCACTTCGCCGCGGGCGATGTGGCGGTCGTTGACGTACACATCCACCGGATCGCCAGCGAGCTTGTCGAGCTCGACCACGGCCCCATCGGCGAGCTTGAGAACATCCTCGACCAGCATCCGCGTGCGGCCGAGTTCGATCTTGACGTTCAGGTTGACATCCGAGAGCAGGTCCATGCCCTTGGGCAGCGCTTCCATGGCGGGCTTGGTGAGCGGCTGGGGCTGGTAGGGCTTGGCATCCGCGCCCGAAGCCTGGTTGAGGTTGTTGACGGCCGATTGGGCCGCGGCCAGCGCGGCGTCGGCCATAGCCGAGGCCTCGGTGGCGGGCTGGGTGCTGGGTGTTTCGGGTGCTGAATCGGCCATCCTGGCGCTCCACGGAACAACCCCGCGCGGTCTCCCCGCGCGGGCTCGTGTTGCGTGCATCGGAAAACGCGCGAAGCAGACGACAGTTTTGCCGTCTGACCGCGCAGATGTTGCCGATTCGGGTACTTAACGCTCGACGTCGACGCCGCGGCACTTGGGAATCATGATCCGCTCGACGCGGCTGTTGCCCTGGGCGTCGTGCCCGAAGACCTTGTCGGCGAAGGCGGCGATCTGGCGGCTCACGGTGACCAGGTCGGGCTCCTTCAGGTGGCTGTGCTGGGCGCGCCGGATGATCTGGGCGATGCCCTCCTGAATCTCGGAGGTGCGTTTGCCCATCTCTTCGTTGACAAATTCTTCGTTCTTCTTGGAAGTCTTCAGTACCACACGCATGTCCCACATCCAGACATGGCCGGTCTGCATGTTCTGGAACTTGTCCTCGATCAGGTCGATCTCGACCAGTTGCTGAGCGGCGGCATGCTCGGCGCCGTGGACATCA
The DNA here is from genome assembly GCA_044222485.1 of Phycisphaerales bacterium. GTDB lineage: Bacteria > Planctomycetota > Phycisphaerae > Phycisphaerales > UBA1924 > JAHBXE01. Next base: position 5,103 of record JBGAND010000026.1, read on the forward strand.
ACCTCGGTGGCGGCGGCGACCTTTGGCTTGCTCATGCCGACCACGAAGTAGACGCCCGCGGCCTCGACGAGCATGATCGCGGCCACCGCACCGATGACCTTGATCGGCGGCTTTTTCTTGGCCGGCGCGGTCTCTTCCTTCTTGGCTTCGGGTGCGGGCTTCTTTTCCTCAGCTGCCATGGTCGTTCCCCCCGGAAAGTTACGGACAAAGGGCGCATCCGGTGGTGTAGGCCGAATGGTCCAATGGCAGTATCCAATTCAGGGGGCGAGACGGCGAGGTCGTTGCGTGGGGGATGCGATCTGGACGGCGTCACAGGCCACCGGGGTTCGCGAGGCGGCACAGACCGACGAAAAGGGAGGCGTTATTGGCTCAGGCCGCGGCGGCACGGGACTGGGAGGCGTCCGGACCGGGCAGGAGGCGGTTTAGCTGGGAGGTCACGGTACGGCCGTCCTTACCAGAACCGATGAGGCAGATGCCTTCTATTACCAGGGCACCGACCATGAGGCGGGCGGCGGAAGGCTGGTTGGCCCAGTCGCGGAAGATTGGAAGGCAAGCGACCCCCAAGACGGCGGCGAAGGCGGTGAGGAAGAGCGGTGCAGGAAGGCCGCCGAGGACCGTCGCCTGCGCGACTGCGGCGGCGGCGATAAGTTGAATGGCGGCGAGGCTGAAGAATGATGTCAGGAATAGGGCCACCGAGGCCCAGAAGAGTGATCGGCGGAGCCACCGGTTTCGCAGAATCGAGCGGTCGAGTTCGTGTCCGAGGTTTTGCCTGACCTGTTCGACCGGGGCGCCGGCGATGACCATCGCGATTCCGTGTTTGAACAGGGGGATCGAGGGGGCGGACGATTCAATGCCCAGGACACCTTGCTTGGCGGCGATGTCGGCGAGCGAGGCGATTTCGGAGATGACCTGGCTGGGAGAGGACAGGCCCTGGACCAGGCGGGCCCAGAGGCGATCCAACCGCAGTTTGTGCGCGACGAACAGCGCGGCAGCGCAGAGCGAGGCCGAACCGATCAGGATAACGAGGGCCCGCAGGATTTCGATCGGCCAGGGCATGGAGGTCCCCTCGGGCCCGGGTTGGGCCCTTCCCTGGATTATCGGCCGAGAACCAGGAGCTGTTGAAGGAGTTCGTCAGCAGTTTTGACCACGCGGGAAGCGGCGGAATAACCGGTGGAGGTCTGGATCATGTCAATGAACTCGGCCCCCAAGTCCACGTTGGACTGTTCGAGGGAGCCGCCGACGATCTTTCCGGTGCCGAAGAGGCCAGGGGTGGTGATGACGGGAGTGCCGCTGTTGGCGCCGGTCTGGAAGACGGTGTCCCCCACTTCCGAGAGGCCCTCGAAGTTGTTGAAGGTGGCGAGGGCGACCTGACCGAGGGTGCGGGTCAGGCCGTTGGTGAATGAGCCGGTAATGATGCCTTCGCGGTCCACCAGAAAGCTGGAGAGGGTGCCGAGGGGGAAGCCGTCCTGGAAGGTGGAGGCGATGGCGGATTGGGTGGAGGAAAGAGCGGTGACGCGGTCGGGGCCGTCGGAGAGCTTGAGGTTGATGGTTAGAGGTGAGGCGGCGCCGGTGCCGTCGCGATCGATGCTGACGGTGATGGGGGTCGTGGTTTGGAGTTGGCCTTGGGTGTCGAACTGGACGGTGCCGGTGGCAAGGTTGGGGGAGAGATCGGTGTCGTCGGAGGAATCGGCGTAGTAGCGCCAGGTGGTACCGTTGGTGCCCTTGGATTCCAGGACCATGGAGAGATCGACGGAGACGGGGGCACCGAGAGAGTCGTACACGATGGTGGTGGTGCGGACGGACTCGCCGGTGGCATCGCCGACATCGGCGGTGCCGAAGGGATTGCGGAGGAACTGGCCGCCGGAATCCAAGAGGCGAAGATCGGTGGATTCGATGGTGAGATCGTTGACGGTGCCGGCGTTTCCGGTAGCGGTGAGGACGCCGGTGAGCGTGTTGAGAGTGACGGCCGCGGGCGGTGTTGTGTTGGCATTCAAGCCCAAGGCGTTGTTCATGAACGTCATGAGGTCGGAAACAGTGGATCCGGCGGCGATCGTGAACTGGGCGTCGGGGATCGTCCGCGTGCCTTTTTGTGCGCCCTTGATTTCGAGAATCTGGCCGGGTTGAAAGAGCGGGACTGTGGGCGCGAGGGGATCTCCGACTTCGATCAGGAACGTGCCTTGCTCAAGAACGTTTGGCGGGGTGGGAGGAAAGAGCGCTGTGGGGATGACGCCCAGGCCCGTGGTTGCCGAGCCGCCGATGGTCGTGGTTGAACCGGTGGTCGCGACGGTTCCCGAGGCGTTCAGGTTGCCGGCGAAGCGGGCGTTCTGGGTGGCCTGCGCGAGCGTGAGGCTGCCGACGGGGATGTTCAGCGTCTGGAGTGCACCGGTCTGGACCTGGAAGTTGCTGTCAACGCCGTAGCCTTGCAGCCTGTCACCGTCGATGGTGACCAGATCGTTGTTCTTGTCCTGGCGGAAGGCGCCTGCCCGGGTGTAGAGCTGGCGGTCGCCGCGCTGCACGACGAAGAGGCCTTTGCCATCGATGGCCAGGTCGCGTGCATCGCCCGTGGCCGCGAGTGAACCGCTGCCGAAGTTGCGTTGCGTGCCGGCGACGGTCACCCCAAGACCGATCTGGTAGGGGTTGCTGCCGCCGTTGATGTCGGTGGGCTCGGTGCCTTCGCGGGGCGTCAGGCTCACCTGGGTCTCGAACATCATGCGGCTGGACTTGTAGCCGGTGGTGTTCGCATTGGCGATGTTGTTGCCGATGACGTCGAGCTTGCGGGCGTTGGCGTTCAGGCCGGAGAGGCCGGTCTGAAGCGCGATGTAACTGGCCATTGCTACTCCTCACACACCGCGGTCCCAGTTGGGAGCGGGGTATCAGCGGCCCGTGAGCCTGGGTTGTTTGGAAAGGAAGTCGAGAATCGTGGAGTTGTCGATGGGTTTGGTCGCGGTGGTTGGGGAACCCGCCGCGCTGTTCGAATCGGGGACTTGGATGACGGCGTCGATGCCTGTCATCACGCCTTGGGTCTTCATGTCCACGGAGCCGGTCACCTGACGCATGGAGACGTCGAGCTTGATGGCCATGCCGTCGATCATCACGAGTGCCCGGGTGGCGCCCTGGGATTCTGCGACGTCGGCCGCGGCCGAAATCCGCTTGATTTGATCGTCGGTGAGTTCGACACCGCAGCCCTTGGCGATCGAGACCTCGCGGCCGCTGGAGAGCTGGCCGGTCTTGGCCTGGCTGAGCAGCTTGGCGAAGTCCAGCGCGGTCGATGGCGCGGCGCTACCTCCGGGGGCAACGCCGGGCGTCGCCTGCGCGGAGAGGAGGCGCAGAAGATCGGTTGCGGTCGCGTTCACGGGGTGTTTCCCCGGGCGGCCGAGCCGCCGAGCACTTCATCGACGCTGGCGACGGGGACGCGGACGCCGGAGGTCAAGTTCAGCATCGCGCCGTCGGCGGTGCGGGAAACACTGCGGACGGTGCCTTCGACTCGTTCCAGGCCGTCGCTGATACCGCTGATGTCTTTGCCGATCAGGCTCGACGCGGTGGTCCACTCATTCTGGCCTACCAGATCGGTGAGCTTGGAAGAAAGGTCCATGTCGGACTGGATGGAGCGCAGCGTGGACAGTTCCTGGAGCAGCGCTTTGGAGTCGCTGGGCTGCAGCGGGTCCTGATTGGACAGCTCGCTGAAGATGATCTTGACGAACTGCTCGCTGTTGAGCGCGCCGAAGGCGTTGGATGCCGAGGACGTCTTGGTGGACGACGACGACAGAGCATCAACCGTGGACATGGCCGGCCCTTCCGAGATGTGCCGCGCTGACGGCCGCTACGCAACGGCGTCGAGAACGAGGCGCACTGTTTGGGCTCCGCCCATATGGACATCCGCTCCCTCTCCGGGGACGGTCTCTGAGGCGCTCCGCGCCAACGTGATTTGAGGGTGTTCCACACCCGATTGCCCGCCGCGCCCACTGGAGGCTCCGCCGTCGTGGGTGCCGGCTCCGCCGTTGTTCCCGTGCTCCGCACGGTTTGCCAACGCCTCCGGCGTCGGCCTGTCGCTCACGTGGACCGTGAGCTTGTCAACGCTCAGCCCTCGCGCTTCCAGCGCGGAGCGGAGCGAAGTCATGTGGTCAGTAAGCAACTGGCGTGCCTGATCGGAGCCGACCTCAAAGTCGGCGGTGACCTGGCCGGGTTGGAGGTCCATTCTGATGGTCAGGTCGCCAAGTTGTTCGGGCTGCATCCGCAAGGTCAGGGAGCCGCCGTTCTGCCTTAGTACCGCGGAAAAGCCGCGGTGGAGCTGGGCGGCGAAGTCGTCCTGGGATTGCTGCGCGCGATTGGGATCGGAGGGTGGAGCAGCGGACTTGATGGCTGCTGTCCTTTGCGCCGGGCGCGCAGTTTCGACGCGCAGTACTGATCGGTTGGCATTGGGTGTCGCGGCCGGGTGGTCCGCCGCGCGATTGATCGCTTGTGCCAGGCGAGCAAGGGCCTGACCGGCATCCAGAGGTTTGGTTTGGGTAATGGTGGCCTTTGACGCGGGCTGGATCCCGGCACGCGGTGTGGATTGCTTGGTTCCGGATTCACCGGAGTTTGACTTAGCATCAGCGTCGGACGAAGCAGCGCGGCGACCTGAGTGGCTTCCCGAGGCTTCGCTGGTGGCCGCGGGGGCGTCGGGCTTGTTTGTGCTCGGCTGGTTGGATCCGTCGTTGGTTGACCGGGACCGAGGCTGCTCGGCCTTTGGAGCGGCAGTGACCTGCTGGGCCTCGGCGGCCTGAGTCGTCGCCTTGGGAGCGCCTTGCGTCGCTAACTCGCCCGCGGCGATCGCGGAAGGGTCGGACATCGCCTTGGCCCGCTTCACAACTTCTTTCTCGTCATCCCTGCGCTTGTTCGGCGCGGCCGATGCGCTTTGACGACCGACTCCGGCCGAATCGTGCGTAGTTGCAGCCCCCAGGGACTTGCCCACGCTGCCCAAGAGCGCGGCTTCAAACCCGACCTCCGCGGCCTGCGGGCGGGGAGATGTCGTGTCTTTTCTCTGCGATTCTGTGGCGGTTTGAATGGTTGCGGTCATCTACGGTGGACCTCCGACACCCGCGACGGACACGCCGCGGGTTCGGAGTCTTTCCAGCAAGTCCGTTGCCACTTTGGGGTCGGCTTTGATGAACTCGTCGATGACTTTCGTGCGCGATCGTTCCTGCATCGCGTTCAGGTAGGAAACGACCTGGTCGACCTGTTTTTGGTCGATGAGCGTTTGCAGGGTGGACTTGGTCTTGTCGGCCTTGAGGCCTTCGAGGGTCGCTAAGGCCTTCTTGAACTGTGCATCGCCCTCGTTCTTGCGCACAACCTCGCGGGCCTGGTCGAAGTCTTTGCGCTCCTTGTCCAGAGCGGCGCGGTCGTCATCGAGAGCCTTCTTCTGGCGAGCAAGTGTTTCCTGGAGCACCTGTACATCGCGCTTGAGAGATTCGATGCGTGCCAGGTCAACCTGACTTTGCTGGAGCTTGAACTCGAGGGCGTCGCCGGCCGTCACCGGCGCGGTTCCTTTCTTGGCATTTTCCTTCTCGGCCGCGGCATCTTTTTCGGCCTGGGACTTGGCTTCTTCCTCTTTGGCCTTGCGTTGGCTGCCGGTTTCGGTGAAGAGTTGACGCAGTTCGCGGACGCGCTGTGCGTCGAGGCGGTCGCTCACCTTGAGGTAGCCCACGATGCCGAGCAGGGCAAGGAGGTTGGCGATGGCAATGACGGACAGGACGGACCAGAGGGTTTTCATGACAGTTCATCTCCGTATCCGGCACGCATGACGGCGATTTCATCGATGGCTTCGGCTTCGCGCCGGGCCTGCTGGTAGCGCCACTCTTCAAGGCGGCGTTCTTTCAAGAGCTCGACAGCCTTGCGGCTCTTGGTAGCTTCCAGAAGGGCTGCACGGGCGGCTTCGAGCCGCTTGTGGACGCCCGCCAGTTCAAGGACCGCACGCTGGGCGGTGGCGACAAGGCGACCGGCAGCGCCGGATTGGAACTTGGCGCCGCGGATGTCGGACGATTCCAGCATGGCTCGCATTTCGGTGCGCTCGCGTACCAGGCCATCCTGGCACGAGCGGATCGTGCCTTCGAGTGTCGCTCGCGAACTCTCAAGCTCGGCGACCACGCGCTGCTGCTCTTGCTCCAGACGGAGCCGGTGCTGCAGGACTGCTTCGAGTTCGAATCGGAACCGGGCCACTTACTACCTCCGTTGCCCGGGACGCGCGGCCAGTCGCTTCCGCAGCGCCTCACCGGATTCCATGGCGATCTTGAGCATTTCGTCGCGAGCGGACTTAAATACGTACTCCTCGCCCCTGCCTTGGCGGAGGAGCGACAGGATGCGAGGGCGGTATTCGATCGCGATATCTGCCTCGGGGTTACTGCCCGAGGCGTACGCACCGATCTGAACGAGGTCCTCGACATCTCGGTAGATCGCGAGCAACCGCATGACCTGTTGGCGCGCGGCGATGTGGGATTTCTCGCACACATCGTCGGCAACGCGGCTGACTGAGTCGAGAACATCCACCGCGGGGTAGTGGGCACGCTGCGCGAGCTTGCGCGAGAGGATGATGTGGCCGTCGAGGACGCCTCGCGCGGCGTCGGCGATGGGCTCGGTCATGTCATCACCCTCGACGAGGATGGTGTAGAGGCCGGTAATGGAGCCGCGCTTGGCGCCTTCGCGGGCTTCGAGGGCACCCGCGCGCTCTAGAAGGGCCGGAAGCATGGCGAAGACACTCGGCGTGTAGCCCTTGGTCGCGGGAGGTTCACCGACGGAAAGACCCACCTGCCTCTGAGCGTGCGCGAACCGGGTAACTGAATCCATCATGAGCAGCACATCTCGGCCTTCATCGCGAAAGTGCTCGGCGAGGGTGCAGGCCATCATCGCGGCGCGGATTCTGAGCAGCGGCGACTCGTCGCTGGTGGCTACGACCACAACAGATTTGGCCCTGCCTTCTGCGCCGAGCGTGTGTTCGAGGAAGTCCCCCACTTCACGACCGCGCTCGCCGATGAGGGCGATGACGTTGACATCGGCGGAACTGGACTTCGCGATCGTACCCAGAAGCGTGGACTTGCCGACGCCGGGGCCGGCGAACACGCCGATGCGCTGGCCGCGGCCCAGGGTGGTCATCAGGTCGATGACGCGGACGCCGGTGAGGAGGGGTTCGGTGATGCGGCGGCGGGAGGTGGCAACGAGCGGAGCGGGAATAAGAGCCTTGTGCGCGGTTTGATAGATCGGGCCGGCGTTGTCGATGGGGCGACCCAGGCCATCCACGACGCGTCCGAGCATGCGATTTCCGGCAGGGGCGGTCTGGGCGATGCGCTCACTGAAGACGCGATCGCCGACGCGGATGCCGACAGCGCGGCCCAGTAGCATGATAATGGCGTGCTCTTTCGAGAAGCCCACGACTTCGCCGAGCGATTCTTCCGATGAGCCGCGGATGGAGACGAGCGAGCCCGCGGGCAGGGGCAGGTCATCCACCAGCACAGTCAGGCCCTTCATCGCGGCGACCTTGCCGCTGATGCGCATCGGTTGGATGCTCTCAATTGTCTGTAGTTCGGGCGTTAGGACGGTCACGGCGTGCCGCCCTTGGATTCGGACTGTGCGGGCAGCAGGCCGTGGGCGATCCGTTCGAGTTGCGACGTGATTGAGGCGTCGACTTCGCCGCCGCCCGCGGTCGTGGCGATGATGGATGAGCGACTGAGGGTTGCGTCATCCACTAAGTCGATGTGCTTGGCGGAACCCGCGGCCTGATTCATGCCCTTCAAGGCCTCCTGAACAAGCGATCGATCATCGGGATGAATGCGGATCGCCAGCGAGGTGGACTTGGCGGTTTGGGCGAGCACGGCCGCGAGTTGATCGCCGACGGCCTCTGGGTGAATCTCGATGCTGCGCTTGGTCACCAGTTCTCCGATGCGCACGGCGAGCTTCAAGACATCTTGGCTGGCCTCCAGGAGCATCCGGTCACGTTCCTGCTCGAATCGCACCAAGGCGGCCGACCATGCTGTGTCCAACTTGGTGATGCGGTCGCGAAACTCCGAGAGTGCATCGGCGCGGCCAGCCTGCTCGCCGGCGACTCGCCCTTCGGTGAGTCCTTGCGCGTGCCCGGCTTTGCGACCCTCTTCGGCCGCGCCCGCCAAGAGGCGGTCGCGTTCGCGTTTCGCATCGCTCACGATCTTCTCGGCGGCTTCGCGGGCCCGGTCCTTGATGATCTCGCCCTGGCGCAGCATGTCTCCCAGGTCCAGCACGATTGCTTCCCGGGCCATGGTCGCCGCGTTGGCTTGCCTGATCATCGCCACTTAGACCACCAGTTCCGTGTCGCCGCCGCGGCCTTGGATGACGACTTCGCCGGACTCCTCGAGCCTGCGGACGATGTCCACAATCCGCTGCTGGGCGGCCTCGACATCGCTGATGCGGACGGGGCCCATGTATTGCATGTCTTCCTTGATAAGGGCCGCGGCACGTTCGGACATGTTGCTGAAGATCTTGGCCTTGAGTTCTTCGGAGGCCGTCTTGAGAGCAACGGCAAGCTCGTCGTTGTCCACTTCCTTGAGGACCGACTGGATGCCCTTGTCGTTGACTTGCAGGATGTCTTCGAAGACGAACATGAGGCGGCGGATCTGCTCGACCAGGTCCGGGTCCTCGGCTTCGAGACCTTCCATGATCGTTTTTTCGGTGGCCCGGTCGGCGAGGTTGAGGATTTCGGCGACCGTCGGAACACCGCCGGCCTTCTCCATGCTCTGTGTGAGCATGCTGGCCAGTCGGCTCTCCAAACCCTTTTCGACTTCCTTGATGACGTCGGGGTTGGTCTGCTCCATGTTCGCGACGCGCTTGATCACCTCGATCTGCTTCTGCATGGGCAGGCCGACAAGGATTTCCGCGGCCTTGTGGTGGGGCAGGTGACACACGATGAGGGCGATTGTCTGCGGGTGCTCATCCTGGATGAACGTGAGCAGGTTCTCGCTCTCGGCCCGTTGCAGAAAGCTGAAGGGCTTTTTCTGGACCTGGGTTTGGATCTGTTGCAGAACGCGGTCGGCCTGCTTGGGGTCCAGCGAGTTTTGGAGGATCGACTTGGCGTATTCGAGGTTGCCCTCGTTAGCGTATTGACTGGCGATCGTGAGGTTGTAGAACTCTTCGACGACGGCCGCGCTGAGCTCCGTGGGGATGCGGCCGAGGCTGGCCAGTTCGCGGGTGACCAGCTCAACGGTTTCGGGTGCCATCTGCTTGAGGAGAATGCCCGCGCTGTCGGTGCCCAGTGACAGCATCAGGATCGCGGCCTTGGTCAGGCCGTCAAGCTCGGCGGGTGTGCTGGGGAGCTTTTCGTTGGGTTTGCGGGGCATCGAAACGCTCTCCTACTGCTCGACCGAGATCCAGCGGTTGACCATCCGGGCGGCGACATCAGGGGTGGACTTGACCAGGTCGGCCACCTGCTCGCGAATCTTGTCGGCCCGCAACTGCTCCTCGCCGAGCTCGATGCCGGCGATCGCGGTTTCGGATTCGTCGGCCTCGCCCACCAGATCGTCCTTAGCCTGAAGTTGCGGCGGAACGCCGACCAGTTCTTCAGCGGTCGGGACCTCGACCTTCTTGGCGGAGCGACGGACCATCATCAACATCATGCCAACGGCAAAGAGGGCCAAGCCGCCCAGGACGATCTTGTCGATCATGCCGCCTCCCATGGCGATGATGGAGCCGATGCCGCCACCGGCGCTGGCCAGCGCGCCGGGAGACCCGGGCCCGGAGGCGTACGTCTCGCCCGCCACCAGTGTGACTTCGATCTCACCCTCGACCATCTGGCCGTCGGGCAGGCGGGTCTTCACGTGAGGCGCCAAGGCTTTCTTGATGCTCTTTTCCTCATCCTCGAATCGAGTCTTGATTTTGGTCGCGTCGGGCGCGGTCGCGGGCTTGGTGGCGTCTGCGCCGGCGGCCGCCGGCTCTTCTTTCTGAATCGCGGCGATGATGTAACCCCGCGGCACGGCGACGGTTGCCACCAGCCGCGTGGGCATGCCACCGGGATCATCCACCTGCTTGTTCTCGCGGCCGATTTCGACTTTGTAGTCGGTGTCTTCGGTTTTCTTCTCGTTCTTGTTGCCGGTTGTGTTGCCGGTAGCGATGTTGGCCTGCGTGTTGGAACGCACGCCGGGCTCTGCTGTATTGGCCCCATCCGCCTGGGTGCTGCTGGTTGAGCTTTCCTTGGTGGGGATCATGACCGACCCCGCACCGACCGGCAGGTTCTTCTGGATGTTCGAGTGCGACTTGGTGACATCCAGCGTCGCGGTGACTTCGACCACCACTCCGTCGATGTGCCGCACGAGGTTGTAGATCTTGTCCTTGAACTGTTTTTCAAGGGCCGCGGCGTTCTCGCGATAGGTGCTGCTGGCGAGTTCAGAGTCGTCGGTCACTTTGCGGGGCCGGCCGGCGCCGTCTTGAACGCTCACGCGAGAGACATCAAGCCCCGAGACGGCGCCTGCGACCCAGCGGGCGGCGGCATCCACGGTGGCCTGGCTCAACGGCTTGCCAGACTGTGCGAAGATGGCGATCGAAGCCTTAGGAGGACGGGCCGCTTGGCCGATGCCGACAACTTCGTTGTTGTCTACAAACACCGTCGCGCTCTTCACACCCTCGAACTTGCTCACAACGGATGAGAGAAAGTTGTTGAGCATCTGTTGGTAAATCTGGCGGTTCTGCTCTTTGGAGTTCAACCAGTTCTGGCTCTTGATGATGTTGTCGAAGACCAGGGCCGCGTTGCTGGGCTGCTGGCCCGACTGGGCGATGAGGGCCCAGGCCCGCTCGTAGTCCGACTTGGGGACGTAGAGCTTGCCATCCCGGGGCTCAAACTTGATGCCGCTGGCTCCCAGGAGCGTGCCAAACCGCTGCTGGTCTTCCGCGGTCGCCGTGGGCATCAGCTCCTTCATGCTGGTGGAGCTGGAGATCAGAGCGATCATCACGTAGGCCATGGCGCAGACGACCACGACGGCGGCGATGAGCAGCTTCTGGGAGGGTGTCATTCCCCCCAAGTGCTTGCGGATGCTTGTCAGAGCTCTTCGTAGCGGTTCCACGCCGATCGCCTCCAGCTCGGGTTGATGCGCGATCCTCGCGCCCCGGCGGGTGACAGCGCACTGTCAGACCCGCGATCCTTGTTTCGGACGCGGCGCACTGCCTGCTTGAAACTCAGTTGAAGGCTCGGCACATCTTGCGCGATTGAGGCAGAAACGGGCGAAGCGGCCCGATCAGACTCTCATCTGCTGAATGTCTTCATACGCGCGGAGCACCTGGTTCCGCACACCCTGAAGCATCTTGAAGGCCAAGTCAGCCTTACCCTGGGCGAGCATGACACCTTCGATGTCGTTCCGCTTGCCGGTTGACAAGTCGTTGATCGCCTGGGCCGCATCCTGCTGGAGCTTGTTGATTTCGTTGATGTTCTTCAGCAGGACATCTTTGAAGTTCGGCGCGTTCGGGTCGGTGGGGACTCCACCAGAAGGAGTGAGCCGTGAAGCCCCGCTCATCCCGCCGCTTGATCCGATCAGTCCTAGTGGATCCGTCATGGTCCGCGTTCCCAACGGGCAGTTTGTGCCCGATTCAGTCTAGTCAGGCAATCAGCCGCAACGCCTGTGCCAACATCGCCTTGCTTGCCTCGGCCATCACTACGTTTGCCCCATAGGCCCGCTCGGCCTCCATCGCGTTCATTGTTTCAATAGCGGTATTGATGTCCGGAACGGGCACGTGGCCCGCCCACTTGCCTTCCTTCACCGCGTCAGGATTAGCCGGGTCAAACCGGTATTGAGGAGGTCCCTGGTTGATGTCGATACTGGCAACGTGCACGCCCATCTCGCGGCCTTCCGGCGACGAGGCCGAAGGATCCCCGGGCGCAATCATCGCGTGCCGGGCCCGATAGGGGTTGACTCGATTCGACGAATCTCGCGTGGCATGCTGATTTGCGACGTTCGCGGCCGCGCATTCGTAGCGGATTCGCTGGGCGATCATGCCGCTGGTCGAGATGTCAAGCGAACCGTACATCACCGCTCCTTAGGGTTAGACCCGTTCGCCGATGGCATCGCGCAAGGCCGACATCCGACTCCTCAAGAGTTCTGAGGCGATTCGGTACACGCCCAGGTTCTCAACGCCATCCTGCATGAGACGTTCGACCTCCCGGTTGTTGCGGTCGTGGAAGAGGATTCCGTCGGGGTCCTGGGTCGGAGTCAGTTGATAGCTGCCATCTGCTCGCTGCTCAACCTCTTGTGAGGCAGGGATTCCCATCTCACCGTTCATGCCGCCGGTTTCGGCGTTCCGCTTGTCGATGGCCTTGGCAAGCTGCTGTTGAAAGCCCGACACCGAAACATCCCGGGGGATGAAGTTCGGTGTCGTCATGTTCGCGACGTTGTGCTGCAGGATCCGCTGCCTTGCTCCCGAGAAGCGCAGCATGGCTTCCAAGGTTGGGATGGCACCAGAGTTCAGGACATCGTTCGCGAGCACGAGCTTGCCTCCGCAATTCTCGGGCCAGTCACTTACAATGACTCGGAAACCAGCTTTTCCTGCTTCCACTTCTTGAGCTTGAGGCCCAGAGTGCGCACGCCAATTCCCAGGGCCGTCGCGGTCTTCTGACGGTGTCCGTTGAAGCGACGAAGAGCAAAGACGATCGCGTCTCTTTCCAGGTCCTCCAGCGGGCGCACCGAGATGACCGGCACCGGCGATTCCTGCGCTCCGTTGCTGCCGTTCATTCCGGCGCCAAGCGGCTTGGCCTCCATCATCCCGATGGGGCGAGTGTCGTGGCCGTTCTGGGCGCCGTTTTGGAAGCCATTGGACCCAGGCTGGTGAGCCGGCATGAGCCACGGCTCGATGATGTCGCGAGCGATCGGCTTGGGCGAGGGCATCGCCTTGCCGTTGGTCGAGGGCTTTATGGTGTTGAGCACTACCGCCCGCTCGCAGATGTTCATCAGCTCGCGGACGTTTCCCGGCCAGTGATAGGTCTGCATAAGCGCCATGGCCGCGGCGTCGAAACGGATCGGCGGGCGACCCTCGCGCCGGCAGAAGTGCGTCATGAAGTGCTCAACCAGGCAGGGGACATCCTCGAGCCGATCGCGAAGGGGCGGCACGTGGATGGGCAGCACGTTCAGGCGGAAGAACAGGTCCTGACGGAACTCGTTGCGCGCAACGGAGCTGGGCAGATCACGATTGGAAGTGGCGACCACTCGTACGTCAATCCCGATCGTGGTGCTGGAGCCGACGCGCTCGAACGACCGCTCCTGGAGGACGCGCAGAAGTTTGGCCTGGATCTGGGGCGTGATTTCGCTGACCTCATCGAGCAGCAGCGTGCCGCCGTCGGAGAGCTCGAACCGGCCCTTGCGGAGCTTGTCCGCCCCGGTAAAGGCGCCACGTTCGTGCCCGAAGAGTTCGCTCTCAAGCAGGGACTCAGAAAGGGCCGCGCAGTTGACGGCCAGGAAGGGGGACACCTTGCGAGCGCTGTGCTCGTGGATGGCCTTGGCGATGACTTCCTTACCCGAACCCGACTCGCCGCAGATCATCACAGTTCCCTGTGACTCAGCGACGGCCATGACCTGCTCTTTGACACGCTTGATCGCGGGTGAAATGCCCACAATGCGGTCGATGCCGGTGGGCCCGGGGGCACCACCCGTCGGTGATCCACCGAAAGACGGCGCCACACCCGCCCGCAGCACGGCGTTCTCTCGCAGCACTTGGCCATGCGCCATGGCCCGCTTCACGGCGATCAAGAGTTCATCGCCCTCGAACGGCTTGGTGATGTAGTCAAAGGCGCCCAGCTTCATCGCCTCGACCGCGGTGGCGACATCGGCGTAGGCCGTCATCAGCACCACGGGAAGCTCATCGTCGATCTCCCGCACTTTGGCGAGAAGTTCGGTGCCGGTCATACCCGGCATTTTCAGGTCAGTGATGACCGCATCGGGCCGGCGTGCCGCTACCGCGGCCAGCGCCTGCGGGCCGCCCTCGGCCGTAATCACGGTGAAACCGGCCCGCTGCAGGGTTGCGCCCACGCTGTCGCGCATCATCTCTTTATCATCAACAACAAGCACAGTATTCATCGACTCGACTCCTGCACACGGCGACGCCGCGATGCCCGCGATTGCACAACCTCAACATTCGAATCACGCGGCTCCGTGCCGCGCGACGGGATCACCAACTCAAAGGTCGTTCCCCGGCTACCCGGCATGCGTTCGGCGTTGCTCCACACAACGACCCGCCCGCCGTGGGCATCCACAATCCGGTGAACGATCGACAGACCAAGACCCGTACCCGTCTTCCTCGTCGTGAAGAACGGGTTGAACATCCGGTCAATGACTTCGGCACTCACGCCGGGGCCGGAATCAGAAATGGTCAGAACCGTTGCGGGACGCCCGTCGTGCCCGACGGCATCCGCGGCGTCGAGTGTTAAGACGTGCCCGCCCGTCGGGCCCGGTACCTCCGCCATCGCCTCGAGGGCGTTTCGGATGATGTTGACCAGCGCCTGGTGCATGAGATGCGAGTCGCACCAACATCGCAGCGATGATTCTGCTTCCGCACCGCCGCGGCGCACAACCCGCACGCGAGCCATCTCGCCCCAGCTTGCATTCAGAGCCCCATCAAGCACCGTGGCGGCGGTCGTCGCTTCGCACGAGACCTTCATGTCCCGGGCAAAGCTCAGCACATCCCCCACTACCGCATCCAAGCCACGCACAGCGCTGGCGATCTTCGTCGCCACACCACACTGGACCGGACGATCCGTCAGGTCCTGCTCCAGCATCTGGGCATACAGCCGGATCGAGCCCAGCGGATTGCGCACCTCATGGGCGATGCCCGCGGCCATTTCCCCCAGTTCCGCGAGCCGTCGGCTCCTTTGCAACTGCTCATTGGCCTCGAGCAGCTCCGCCTTGAGGCGTCCGACTTCGCGATGCAGGCTCTCGTGCGTACCTTGGAGGCGCGCCGTCACTTCGTTGAACGCGGCCATCAACTCCGCCAGATCTGCCGGAGCGACAGCCCCGACAGGTCCGGTCATCGCGGGTTGTGAGGCCACTGCAGTCATTACGCCTCCCGATCCTGAAACTTGGGCTGGCTCATCGGACGACCGCCGTATGCGGCGACGGCACCGCGACCGTTGTCGATCTTCGTCAGCTCATGGGCCATCGCATCCCGGCGCGTTTGGAGTTCGCGGCGGTCTACTTCATCTCGCTGGGCGATCTGATCGGCGAGCTTGGCCACGGCATCCAGGCGCTTGCGAACCCGCTCGCGGTTGGTCGGGGGCAGCTCATCCATAAACGCCTCCCACCGCCCGCGATAGGGATCGAGCTTGGCGTTGGTGCCTGCGATCTGATCGATCACTCTCTGGCGCTCGGTCAGGAGGTTGAGCAGACGATCCGTTTCATCCGCACGGATGAACGACGACTGCTGCTGGCTGAGCGCATCAAGCCGGTCGAACAGCTCGTGCTGCGTGTCCAGCAACCCTTCGACGCAGGCCGCGCCTTTTTCTACCGTGCTTACCAGGCCCATCCGTGGCCCCTTCCTTCCGGCATCATGCCGGATCGTTCCTACTAATGCCCGTCGCCCTCGTTCTTGGCCGCGGTCGGTTGATTGATCGGCTTGAGCGCATCCATCGACTTCAGCCACTTCTCCCAGTCCTGCCTGCCCATCGGCAGATTCGGGTCTGCCCACACGCTCAGCGGCAGACTCTCGTAAAACCGCTTGGCCCGTTCCTGGGCCGTCGCGGCCCGTTGCTTGTCCCCCTGCTCGATGTACGCGTTGACGATCTGCACCATTGCGACCAGCGAGGACGGGTCACCCGAGTACTTCTCGCGGGCCGCGTCGTAGTGCCGGATCGCGTTGTCGTAATCCTTGAGTTCAAACTCACAATCCGCCCCATAGAAGTAGCTGTTGCGGAGCTGAATCTGCTCGAGTCTTGACAGCCGCCGAGGGTCACGGCTTTCCAGCGAGCGACGGGCCTTGTCAAAGAGGGTCACGGCCCGCTTGAGACGCTCTGCTCTGGCCGCTGTCAACGCTTGACGCTTCGCATCGGGCATCGCTTCAGAGAGCGTCTTGAGAATGCCCCGGGCATCTTGCCTCAATGCATCCGCCAGCGAGTAGCGCACGCCGTCGATCTGCGTCCAATCCGGGAACCGCGTCGCGGCCTCATCCAGGAGCTGGATGGCCCCGGCGTAGTCGTTCTTGGCCGTACGAAGTCTGCCAAGTTCTATGAGTGCATCGCGGAACTGTGCAGAGCTGGTGCTCCCCGCGTGCCCCTCGGCGACGTGCACCAAGAGCGGCTCTGCCTGGGCATCGTTGCTCGGATCAGCATCCAACAGGTAGCACTGGGCCAAAGGCACGTAGCTCTCATCCCCCAGCGGACCAACGTTGCCCCCCTGCTGGACGGAATCGGCGATCAACTGACTAAAGTGCTGTTCCGCCATCCCATAGTCGCCGCGCGCCTGATAGGCGCTGGCGAGCCGGAATCGGGCCTCCGGCTGACGCCGATCTCCCGGAAAGTACTTGGCAAAGTCGGAGAACAACGGGATCGCCTGCTCCGGGTCGCCCGCGTTGTCAAAGCTATCCGCAGCCATCCAGAGTGACTTTCCGAATCCCGCGTTGTCGTTAATGCTGATGCGATCCGCGTGCCTCTTGAAGTACCGGCCCGCGGCCACCAGGTGCTGTCGAACCTGCTCCCGCGTTGCCGGATCCAGCCGCGCCAACTCCAGCAACCTGGCGGACCCGACTTCGGTTGCCTTGTACAGGTCCTCGGCAGCTTTGCGATGGGCCTTTGCCATCATGGCCAGCGCTGCGGGCGGTATCGCATCCGACGGATACAGCTTCTCGACCAGCGAAGTGAAGTCCAGCGTTTCGTCCATCTTTCCGGCATCGAACCGAGCCGAAGCGCGGCTCATGATGCTGTCGGTCACCGTGTGGATCGAAACGTCGGGGTTCGTCTTCCCAGCGACCAGCTCACCGACCAACTCGCCGTACGCCGCGAGCGAATCCGCGGTGCTTCCCATGGCCGCACATACCTCGCCCAGGCCCAGCAGGGCGGGCAGGCGGGCTTCAGAAGAGTTGAACCGCTCAATCACATCCTTGTACTTGGCCTTGGCCTGAACTCGCCCTTCCTCGGGCGGGTCTCCGATCTGCTCGTCGATCCGGGCCAGCAGAACGGTCGCCTGCGCGTGCTTGAGGTCCGAGGGGAGCAGCAGCTTGGCAGCCAGATTGAGCTGCCGGCTGGCCTCTGACAAGGCATCCGTCTCAAAGTATGACTTGCCCAACAGCAGATAGAGCTCACCGAGCTGATCTCGACCCAGGTCGTTGATCAGCGACGGCATAGTCTGGAGCATCTTGGTGATGGCCGAGGTCAACAGCCCCTGGCGCATCAGCAGCTCCGCCTGCCGGGCCAGCGCCCAGCCGCGGTCGGCCACGGTGACCTCGCGCTCTCCCAAAAACTCAGCGATCAGCCGCAACGTGGTGTCGGCATCGAAGTCCGGAGCCTCCAACAAGCCCTCAACCACCCGCTTGATGATCTTGCCTTTCTCAACCCTGGATTCCGCGGGCATGCTGTTGGCCAGGTCAATCGCCTGCTTGAACTTCTTGAGCACCACCTGGGTGTTGGCGAGATAAAACCGGTCCCGAGGATCCAGTTTGACGCTCTCTTCCGAAGCCTCCGCGTACTCCTCGGCGACGCTCTTGGCGTTTTCCTCGATCTCGACGCCCGCGGCCTTCTCGCCCAGGTACATCGCCCTGGCCCTGAGCAGGTGGAACTGCTTACGTTGCTCCGCCGTCAATGATCCCGCGTTGTGATACGGCAGGAGCTTCTTGTTCAGAACCTCCATGGCGGGCTGGAACTTCTCAGCCGTGATCAACTGCTCGGCCTCATCCATCATGCGAACGATATTGGGCTTGGGGGCGGTCAAAATGGCCGTCATGACGCCGCCGACCAGCAGGACCACCGCCAGCAGCAGCGCCGGCGCCTGCCAGTGCGTTCGCAGCGACACCGGCTGCTTTCCCGCATTCGTGGGCACTTCCGGCACGTCGATCCCCAGACACGGCCGAATCCTCCGGCCCGCGGCCTCCGACGGCAACGCTTGCGCACGGAGGTGGTCGGTTTATCGGGATTCGCGCACCGATCCCTTCACCCGATTCGCGCAAGGAAATCCGCCCCGCACTTCCTGCGCCCTTTATTCTTCTTCGGGGTCTTCCCGCATCACGACAACGGTGTCCGCCGCGGTATCCCCGCGGTGCCGCCGTTCGGCCGAAGATACGCCGGAAATGGCCACGGGCGGAACCAGCCACTTAACCACGTTCCGGACCGCCGCCCGCCAAAGCTCGGGATGCTGGACCTCTATGGTCACCTCACCGGTCGGGCCCGTGACTGCCTTCGCCCGGACAACCTCGCACCCCATGAGAGCCTTGCCGGCCGTGCGGCCGAACAGCCATTCAGTCAAGGTTCCGAGTGTAAAGCCCACCCCGACCGTTGCCAAAAACAGCCACACGATGTGAGTTTCCTTGAGCACCGTCTCCAAGTCGCTCAGTTGTGCCCAACCAATCTTCGTCGCTTGCGAAGCGATCACCAGTGCAATGACGGCATCCACGGCCCCGGCCGCCATCCGCCGGCCGGGCTCGGCCAGGAGCACACCCTTTGGCAGGGTCAATGGCGGACCCTGTTTGTCCGGGCGCAGCACAAAGACCACAATCGTCAACATGACGATGACGAGGAACACGGCGAGGATTTTGACGTCGGTGCTGGAAAACGGCAGTTGACGCTCGGCTTCCCCATCGAAGAGGACCTGCCCGGTCAGAGCCGAAACCTCGACGATCCGGGTGCGTGCCTCCGACGGCTTGGTCGATTGCACCTGGCCGGGGTCCCCCGGGGGATTCGCCCACCAGACCACTGCGATTCGTCCCGTCTGGTCCAGCGGGGCCACGCCGTATCCCGAGGGCACGCCCGCGATCGCGGCGAGTTTGCGGCACCCGGACGCTTCGACCATCCACAGTTCGACCGTTCCGTATTGACGTCGTTCGAACACGTAGTGGTCACGGATCTTGAACACGGAAGAAGGTGCGCGGATTCGGGCGCCTGAAGAGTCAAGGCTCAACGCGGAGCACTTCCACGCCGCCGCATCGCCCGGAACAGACTTGGGATCGAGCCGGGCTCTCCATACGCCAGGCTTGTCGCCGTCGATCAGGATCAAGCTCACACCGTCAGATTCCGCGACCAAGCGAACTCCGGTGTCGTCCAACTCGAGCCGCGCCGGGTCGAATATTCGCGCCGAAACAGCGTCGGGCAAGGGCAGCGAAACCCACGCCCCTTCCTTCAGGAGCAGCAGTTCCTCGATCGGCACCCCATCAGGCCCCGGTCGATCGATCAGCACGATCGGTCCTGCGGGACACCCCACAAACCCGCGAATCGCCGCATCTCCAGGCAGAGATGCCAGCACGGGTAAGCGTCCAGCCCCGGCCTCGCTGACCCACGAACCATCCAGTGAGCCTCGTTCCGCATCGAGCGTGAGCACCTGGCGTCGGGGTTCACCACCACTGCCGACCGACGTGGGCGGGAAGATCATGTACAGCCGATTGTCGATCGCCGCGACCGCCTCGGGCCGCTGAGCGAGGATCGTCGCGACCCTCACCGCCCCGTCCGCGGCCCCGCGTTGCCCGCTGGCATTCATGCCCCGCGGCGGAAGATGAAGGATCCGGGCGATGCCGGGTCGCATCGTGTCGGCGATCCAGCCGTGACTCTCCTTCGTAGTTGAGTTGGTCGCGCTCCCGGCGCCAGGGACATCGCCCCCGCGTGCCGCGCTGGAGATCAACAGGGCAAGGGCCCAGATGGAAAGTCGGAAAATCCGCATCAAGGCGATGATAGACCGTTTGCGGGGGTTGACGGTCACTGCGGATGGACAGGTTCGCCCAGCTGCAGCACTTCTTCGACGCCCTTGGCTCTCAGCCACTTGGCCAGGTCAAACACGCCCGGCCGTGGACGCGACGGGTCGATTTCCGGCGTTGCCAACTCCAGATGTCCATGAGTCGTTCCACCAGACGCGACGATCACCGCATCGGTGGCGATCCAGGGGTGAACTGCTTCAGGTCCGGCGCCGCTCATCGCGACCCTCGCGTACTTCGAGAGGTCCGCGCCCGCCGCGACCCGGCCATCCTCTCGGAGCAGTTCGATTCGGGCGGGTCGATAGTCCGTCGAGTGGAAGATCATTCGGCGCGAGCCGATCCGGCCTGGGAGTGTCACCACCAAGCCATCGGGAGATGGAGCGACCTTTCCCGCAGTGGGCTCTAAGGGCAGGGGCGTGATCCCCATAAGTTCAATCAAGTCGAGGGGATGGACAGGCACTCCCGCGGCCGCCAACCGATCCGCACCAATCGTTTCATGGTCTCCCACGAGTGCTCGCTTCCGATCGCCAAGCTCGATCCACCAGAATCTCTCGGGATCACTCCCCAGAATGGCAATGTCTTGGCTGACCTTCCGGAGCGTCAACACGAACTGTCGCGGCGGCACAAACTCGCACCGGCCTTCCACCTGCTCGTGATGCTCCACGCCTTCGTCATCACGATAATCCAGACGCAGAACCACGGCCGCGGTCAGGCGGTTCAGAGGGTCAACCCGAGTGTTGTAGGCTCTGGCCAGTTCTTCGTAGGTGGGGACTGGTCCGGTCCAAGCTTGGGAACTGGGGCTGCCCGCCCCGGGGCTTCCGCACTTGCAGCCCGCCAACACGACGGCCAGTACTGCAAAGATGACCCCCACACACCGGATCATCCTTCTGAACCCGTTGCGATCACCGCCCCGAGTTGCTCGATCGCGTCAGCAATGGCCTGCTCTCCCATACCCGGGTCAATCACCTCGACGATGGGCATCGGAGTCTCATCGACCTTCGTCGCCCGCCGAACCTGCATAACCAGCGCTTTGGGAGACTCGACGCGCTTGGTGCCTTCGTACTTCAGGATCTTCCGCCGCATCAACAGCAGGGCCAGGATGTAGCGAAAGCTGATCCGCGCCGGCTCGGTCGCCTCCTGAAGTTGCTCGAACAGGTCCATCAGGGACTCATCATCAACCAGCACACGCTTTTTCTCAGAGGGCGGAGACATCGTGGTCTTCCACGCGCCAAAGAGCTTGCTGATCGGCTGCGGGCGGGACCCGCTTTGCCACGCATCGAGGGCGAAATCTTGCCGCTCAACCTTGCTTCCATCCGCCGTCTCGACCAAGGCCGCGATGAACTCGGCTCCGACGGGAATCGGCTGGCCGGTGGCCGTGCAAATCCCCGTCGCCTTCACGATCTCAAAGCCCGGTTCACCCATTCTCGTCATGGAGGCAGTGTAGCCGACGGTCATTCCCTGTCCCATCACCCGCACCGCACCTCAAAGAACCGATCCCCGGTCCCGCCCTTTCCGACGCGAAACGTGACGCCGCGGCCACACCGGGGGCAGCGTGCGTCATATCGCGTTCCGTCCGCGTTTCGATAGACCCGAAGGTATGCGCCGGAACAAGAAAACCGCACCCCAAGCCAAGGGCGGCCGATCCCCGGGGAGGTGGAGCCATCAGATTCGAAAACGTCTGCTTTGGAGCGGTCCATTCCCCTGAATCATCGGCAATCCGGGAACCAAACGCCTATCCTGCGTGTCTATCTCATGGACGGGCTTCCCCAGTGCCAGGACCGGCAGTTTGCAGTTGAACTTGCGGGAAGCACGATAGGGAATTAGCTTGGAGGCCTTCTGGATGCCTCCGGGGCGATTCTCGCCCTAAGCACAAGGTCGGAGACCCTGGTAGTTCAAGTCGCACCGTGCCCCGCCCCATCACCATCCTCCCTGACCCCCCACCACCCCCCACGGGGATCGGTCTGATTGCAGGCGGGGGCAGACTCCCCATAATCGTCGCCCAAGGGCTCCGGGAAGCGGGTCACCCCGTACATGGATTGGGGCTAAGCCGCCAATACGACCCCGCCCTTCCCGCCCTGTGCTCGACCTTCAGGGATGTCGGCCTCCTGAGGATGGGAAGCTGGGTATCCGCCTTTTCCCGCCTTGGCGTCCGCCATGCCATCATGGTTGGTAAAGTGGATAAGGCACGGATCATGCACGATCCGTGGAAACTGTTCCGATACGTTCCGGACTTGCGGACGTTTCGGGCGTGGTATCGTTCTCAGCGTGCAAGCCGCGACAAGCGGTCGCACGCGGTGCTCACGTTTGTTGCCGAAGAGCTTGACCGTTCAGGTGTTCAACTGCTCGACTCTACGATCCCCATCCCCGATCAGCTCGCCTCCGCCGGGGTTATGACCTCGCGCCAGCCCACGCCCGCCCAGCGGGCCGATGTGGAGTTCGTGTGGCCGTTGCTCACCGAAGTGCTCCGAATGGACATCGGCCAGGCAATCGCCGTCCGCGATGGCGATGTCATCGCGGTCGAAGCCGTCGAGGGTACGGACCGAATGATGGAACGCGTGGGACAGATCTGCAAGGCCACCGGCTGGACCTTGGTCAAGGGCGCCCGGGCCGGACACGATCGTCGCAGCGATGTGCCAACGGTGGGCATCAACACAATCCGCAACCTGCACGCGCACGGCGGCCGGTGCCTGGCGCTGGCCGCGGGCGATGTCATCATGGTTGACCGCCCGGAGATGCTCGAGCTTGCCGATCGTCTTGGTGTCGCCATCATCGGCGTAACCCCCGGCCAAGCCATGTCGCGCCTGTAATATCGCCGTGGACCAGTCCATCACATTCGTCGGTCGAGGCGGGCTGAAGCTTCATCACGCTCTGACTTCCTTCGAGGTGACTCCCGCGGGGTTGACGTGCGCCGACTTCGGCTGCAACGTCGGCGGGTTCACAGATTGCCTCCTTCAACTCGGCGCGCCGAAGGTATATGCCGTGGACACCGGCTACGGCGCCCTGGCCTGGAAGCTGCGCCAGGACCCGCGTGTTGTTGTCATGGAACGCACGAATGCGATGCACGCTCCTGCGCCTGAGCCCATCGACATGATCGCGATCGACTTGGGTTGGACCCCTCAGCGCCACGCCATTCCCGCGGCCCTCAAATGGCTCAAGCCCGGAGGCCGCATCATCTCCCTCATCAAACCCCACTACGAGGTGCCCAGGGAAGATGCGAAATCGCTGCTGAAAGATGGCGTTCTGGAGGATGCAGAGGCGGACCGCATCACTCAGAACACGGTGAGTAACCTGCCCGCGCTCGGCGTTGAGGTCCTGGGCTTGACCAAGTCTCCGATCACCGGTGGCGTAACCAAGAAGAACAAGCGCGGCAACGCCGAGTGGCTGGTTCTGTTAAAACCAATCGGCTAGCTCAGGCGACCGGCGCCGGCTTCCAACCTTCGACCTTCGCGTCCAGCGGGTGGAGCATGGTCCAGAGTCGCTCAAGCAACTCCTTCATGCCCTGACGGGCCGCGCCGCTGATCGCCATGACCGTCTCATCGTGCCCCAGCTTGAGCTTCTTGCACGTGGACTTGATGAGCTTCTTCTGCGCGGCCTCATCGTTCAGAAGATCGACCTTGTTCAAAGCGATGATCTCCTGCTTCTCCGAGAGCAGTGTTGAATACTCGTTGAGCTCGGCGCGGATCTTCTTGTAGTTGTCCACCGGGTCGGACTCATCGGTCGGCGCGACATCCAGCAAGTGGAGCAGAACCTTGGTTCGCTCGACGTGACGCAGGAAGTCGTGCCCGAGGCCGGCGCCTTGTGCAGCGCCCTCAATCAGGCCCGGGATATCGGCGAAGATGATCCGTCGTGTCCCGTCGAGCTCCGCGATACCAAGCTGCGGCGAGAGCGTCGTAAACGGGTAGCTGGCGATCTTGGGTGTCGCGCGCGTCAGGGCCGCCAGCAGCGTGCTCTTTCCCGCGTTGGGCAGGCCGATGATCCCGACTTCGGCGATGAGCTTGAGTTCAAACCTCAGCGGAATGCGCGGGCCTTCTTCGCCCGGCTCGGCTTTCCGTGGCACCTGATAATCCGACCGCTTGAAGTGTTCGTTGCCCCAGCCGCCGTTGCCACCCTTGGCGATGACCACCTTGTCACCGGGTTTCAGGTCACACAGCAGTTCACCCGTGTGGGCGTGATACACGAGTGTTCCGGCGGGCATGCGAATGACGCAGTCCGCGCCTCTCAGGCCGGACTGCTGCTTGGCCCGGCCGGGTTCGCCATCCTTCGCCGACCAGTGGTGCTGGCCGCGGAAGTCAAAGAGCGTGTTGACGTTCGGGTCGGCGGACAAAATGACCGAACCGCCATCACCGCCGTTGCCGCCGTCTGGCCCGCCCTTGGGGACGTACTTCTCGCGCTTAAACGACACGGCACCGTTGCCGCCGTTCCCCGCCTTAACCACGATTTCAGCTTGATCTACGAACACAAAGGAGGATATGCGGGGGGCAGAAATTGCCAAATCGCAAAGGGCCAAATTGCCAAAATGGGACGGATTCCCGTCTTGGATTCGGACAAATTGTGCGTTGCGGCCTCGCGGGCTCGGTTACGCGGCTCGCGAATAGCGACCGCTGGAAAGCTGTTTGATCAGCTTTTCGAGGTCGCCGGCTCGGGCAAAGCGGGTAAACGCCGCGGCCATACGGACCGGGCCTGGCTCATCCTGATCGTCATCCACCCAGATGACGTTAGCGAAGACCTGGACACTGCGGTCCACGCCCGCGGCCCCGCCGCCGGGGAGTGTGATGAACAGAGATACCGGGGTGCCGGGCACGATGGGCTCATCGAGTTCGAAGCGGATTCCGCCCTCGGAAATGTCGTAGGCGTGCCCGTGGAAGGCGATGGAATCGTCGAGAACGCCACGCACCTCAATGGGTGTGTACATAGGAAGAAGGGAGAACCGTTCGTGCTTGCGCCGGTTGATGGTGTTCACGTGGAACCTCCGGGAGCGTGCGCTCCTTCACGTGTTATCGACACGCGGAAGGTCCGAGTTCAGTGATTTGTTATTCGGATGAAAAGCGGCTTTAGGCCTGGCAATCAGGCTCAGGGCGTGAGGCCAAGAGCTGAACGCTCATCCCATCGATACGGACGCCCAGCCGGCGCTCCAGGTCGGCGACGATCTCCTGCGGAATGCCCGAGAGCAGTCGGCGGCTGAGGTCATCGGGAACATCGTGGACACGCCCATCGCTCGTGGCGAGATGGACGTGGTGAGTCGTGTCCGCATCAAAGCGGCAGGCACCCGAACCAACCGCGCACGGAATGCGGCGGACCAGCCCCACTTCGATGAACGCCTCAAGGGTGTTGTACACGGTCGCGAGGCTCAGGCCCGCCTCCACCGACCGGACCGAATGAAAGAGTTCATCCGCCGTCGGGTGCGACTTGGTCGCGGCCAGCGTCTCGTACAGCACCTCGCGTTGGCGGGTAAAGCGCAGCCCAGCCTTCTCAAAGAGGCAGCGTGTGCGTGTGACTGTTACGGAACCGTCGATCACACCCAATTATGGCCATCCCGACGCGGAAAGCCAGTGGGCTCCGGAAGGGGGTCGGTCACGCCCCTTCGGACTCGGCGGTCGGATAACTCATGACAGCGCGCTTGTGAGGCACACCCGCCTCTTGAAAGACGTTGTCCTCGATCACCCATCCAAGGCTCTGAAAGAAACCCAAAGAGGTGACCGGGACATGGCAAACCAACTCGCGCAAGCCCAGTTCACCAAAGGCCCGGGACTCCGCGGCCACGACTAGGCGACGACCGATGCCCTCTCCCTGACGCTGAAGATTCACCGCCATTTGGGTGAGCCGTCCGACACCCTTGCTGGGCTCATCGGGAACCAAGGCCGCGCACCCGATGACGCGGTCTGACCCGTTGTGATTCACCAAAGCCACAAAGTGCTCGAACCGCTCTTCGAGACCGGCGAATTCACTGCGGAACCGGGGCATGTCGTAGCCAATGGGTCCCAGCAGCACATCTTCGCGCAGCGCGCACTCCTGCGGGTAGAGTGCGTCGTTCATCGTGATGCGCCGGATCCTGACCACGTGTTCCCTTCTGCGCCAAGCCACCGCCAAGCAAACGGGTCCAGAGGATATCCGCAACCCGCCGCGAATGTCGTGCGGATGGTGCCTACGAACGTGTCTATCGACCAGCCAAACCCTGAGCTTCTTTGCGAGTCCTGCGGTTACACGCTCGATGGCCTGCCGGGCGATGGCGCCTGCCCGGAATGCGGCCGGGCGATCTCGCTCTCCGGACCGGCGGCCCGCCCGGGATCTCCGTGGCAGGGCACCCGCTCCATCCGGAGTTGGGTCGAAACCAACTACCTCATGCTCCGTCGGCCCGCGGCTGTCTTTGACCGCCTCCGCGTCGACCGTAAGCACCTGTACTCGTTGCTCCTGGTCAACCTGCTTTTGGCTGGCGGGTTGCTGACCGCCCCGTGGGTGGGCACCCTCATCTTCGACCCTGCCAGGAATGCCCGGGGCGCAGCTTGGCTTTCCCGCAACGCACAGTTCACGCTGTCGCTCGCAAAGGGCACGATTGGCATCGGCGGAGTCCTGCTCGTACTCACGGCGATTGAGGCCATGGGAGTCCGGTTCTTCGGGCGGCGGCGCGGCTGGCGCATCACGCCGGACATCGCGTGGCAAGTATGTGCGCACGCTTCCATCGGATGGGTCGTGGCCGCCGTGCTCACGATTCTGACTCTAGTCCTGTGGCTGAACCTCTCGTACTTTGGCCTCTCCGGATGGATGACCCGCCGCGGCGGATGGGACGATCTGGGCATGGCGGCCGTTCCGGTCGCGGGTTTCCTGGCCGGAATGCTGGTGTTTGAGATCCTGGTGTACCGAGGGATCTTGCGTTGCCGATACGCCAACGCCCCGCTGGAAACGTCCATCGACCTCCCAGCGTGATTCTGGGTTTTCGTTCCCCTGTGGATTCATTCTCCTATCATCGCACTCACCCGCCCGGATGCGGGATCGCACAGGAAACGGAGTCCGCCTCCTGTCCTCGCCGCCCCCCACTGCTCCACCCCAGCCCGATCCGCCCACGACCAGCGCGCCGCCGCCGCGTTCGCGATCCCCATGGCACGTGCTGGGCCACACCCACTATCGCAACGTGTGGATCGCCTCGATCGTCTCCAACATCGGCAACTGGATGGAGATGGTGGGTGTGCAGTGGTCGATGTCTCAGGCGACGCTGGCCAAGGACTGGGTCGAATCGCACCGGCCGGGCGCCCCGATCATGATGGGCAACCTGGCCGCGGCCCAGATGGCCCCCATCCTCATCTTGGGATTGGTCGGTGGCATCGTCGCAGACCGTGTGGATCGCCGGAACCTGCTGGTTTTCACTCAGTTTCTCATGATGTTCGTGGCCGCGGCCTTGTGCGTCGTGGCCTACCTGGGACTGACGACCCCGATTGTGCTGATCGGACTTGGCCTGATCAACGGCGTGGCAATGGCCTTCAACATGCCGGCGTGGGGCGTATTGACGCCGCGGCTGGTGCCGCGCTCAGACCTTGCCGACGCCATCGTGCTCAACGGCCTGCAGTTTAACCTGGCACGGGTCGTCGGACCCGCGTTGGCCGGTGCACTGCTCCTGTGGTGGGGCTCATCCGTGCTCTTTCTGATCAACGCGCTCACCTTCGTCGGTGTCATCATCGCGGTCTGGACCACTCCCAAAGCACCGCCCCCACCACCGGACGGTTCGCATCCGTGGCAACACCTCATGCAGGCCGTGAGCTTCTCATTCCGTGCACGCGGGCCGCGAGCGCTCATCCTGGCGATCCTCATCTTCTCGCTGCTGGGAACGCCGCTGCTTCGTATGCTCCCGATCATCGTGAGCGAGGTTTACCACGAGGATGCCGACAGCTTCGGCATCCTGTTGGCGATCATGGGGGCCGGGGCGGTCACCGGCGCTCTCATGGTCAAGCGCATCCCCGCCTGGTATCCACGGCACCATCTGATTCCGCTCTCGGTGCTCGTCGGCGGGATCGCCACGGCCCTGACGGCCGCGGCTCCGACGCTCCTCCTGGCCGCGATCCCGATGTATGTCTGCGGGCTCTTCTGGCTGCTGACATTCAACACGTCCTTCGCCGCGCTGCAACTGCTGGTCGAGGACCGCATGCGCGGGCGCGTGATGTCGATCGCCAATGTGCTGTCTTTCGGGGCGATGCCCGTCGGAGCGCTGATCTGCGGCCTCATCGGTGAAGTATCCAGCGGCAAGAAGGGCGATGGTATTGGAACGCAGATCGGGCTGGTGTGTTTGGGCCTGGCCCTGGCTATCGCAGGCCTGGTCATGCTCACGTGGCGGACGCCGGAGGTGGATGGCCTCCAGCCCGGCGATCCCGGCTTTGAACGAAAGCCGGGCTTATTGCGGGGCTTGACTGCCGCCGCCCACAAAGAGCCTGGCGCATCCCAGAGAGTGTGAAGCGTCTCAGGCGACCCAGTCTCGGCACTGGACAAAGAGTTCCCGGATAATTTCGTCGATCCGGTCTTTGGCCGCGCCACCCCGGAGCGACTCCATGAGTTCGCCAGCCTTAATGGCCATCGCTCCGCGCGGGGTTGAACTGGACTTGGCCCACTGCGAATCGGCATCGCCCGGTTTGGCCATGAACCAGGTCAGGTCAACATCCGTATTGAAGCGGATGCCCAGTTCATGGAGCCGCAGAGCGACAAATCGGCAGCGTCGAATCACGGCTCCAATTCGGATCCGGGTCCCATCCAGGCCGATCAGCGTCACGGCGCACGATGCGCCCGGGTGCATGAACATCCCGGTGAGCAGCGACATGCCGCTGCTGGATATGTTGCGTGGGGCCACTAGAAAGCTGGTGATGCCTTCACCGGGGCGCTGCACATCCAAGATGACCGGCGTCACCGTCGGGTACGGAATGCGCTGGTGCTTGCGGACCTTGCGCTTGGTCCCCGGCAGGCCGGCTTCAACAGCCTCCTGCTTGTCGAGCTCGTCAATTACGGCGCGCAGCATTGCTTCCGTGCAGCGCAACGTATCGATAGGTGGTCGCTCCGAGTTCGGCATCAATGCCCCCGCGTTGGCTCAACCGTTGCCATCATCGGACAACCCGCTATCCCACCCGAGCCCTCTGGACACAAATGAAGGCACGCCGATTGCGGACCCAAACAGCGTCTATTCCCAGCGGAATTCGAGTACATCTTCACTCGCTCACTCTCAGAGCGGAGACGCGCGGCCATCCGCCTAGCATCCTCCCATGATTCCTCGCCGTCCAACGCGACAAATCGCCATTGGCAACCCCAGGACCGGGGTTGTTCGAATCGGCGGCGGACGACCCGACTCTTCCGGACGTCCGACGACACCCGCCCCCATCTCCGTACAAACTATGACCGCCGGCTACACGCACGATGTGGATGCGTGCGTGCGCGAAATCAACAAACTGCACGCGGGTGGGGCCGATATCGTGCGCGTCGCGGTCCCGGAGAAAAAGGATACCGAAGTCCTCAAAGAAATCCTGTCCCAGACTCGCGTGCCCATCGTCGCGGATGTTCACTTTCACTTTCAGCGCGCTTTGGAAGCCGTTGAAGCGGGCGTTCACAAGATCCGACTGAACCCCGGCAACATCACCGATCGGGATCAGGTCAACGCAGTGATTGATGCGTGCAAAGCCGCGAAGATTCCCATCCGCGTGGGTGTCAACGAGGGCTCGATCATCGAGCGCAAGGACAAGCAGAAGCGGATGAAGGAGCTCGGGGCGATCTTCAGCGACAGCAAGCACGGGTACCTGCTGGCGATCATGATCGCCAAACTCGAGGAATACCTCGACATCTTCTACGAGCGCGACTTCTTTGACATCTGCATCTCCGCCAAGAGCATGGATGCGTCGCTCGTGATCGATGCGTACACGGAGATCTCCAAGCGGTTCGACCACCCGCTGCACCTGGGCGTGACACACGCGGGACCCAAAGAGACCGGAACGATTCGCTCCGTTGTCGCCCTGGGCTCGCTGCTTACGCAGGGCATCGGCGACACGGTCCGCATCTCGTACGCGAACGATCCGATTTACGAGGTTGAGGATGGCTTAGAGTTGCTCTACTGCCTCGGGCTTCGAGAACGCATCGGTGTTGATCTCATCGCTTGCCCGACCTGCGGCCGCATTCAGGTCGATCTGTTCACGCTGGTGCAGGATGTGCGCAAGCAGTTGGCCGCGCAGGTGACGGTCCCGATGAAGGTTGCAGTCATGGGCTGCATCGTCAACGGGCCCGGCGAGGCAGAGGGAGCGGACGTCGCGGTGTTCGCGGGCGATCGCCGGGGCATCATCTATGTGCAAGGCCAGCGCGTCGCCAACGTGCCTGAAGACAAGATCCTGGAGACCTTGCTGGCCGAGTGCCTGAAGTTCCAGGATGAGGTTCGCTCCGGACGCGCCAAGCTCGGTGACAAAAAGGTCGACATCATCCCCCCGGACCCCATCGGCGAGCTCGGCTCCGGTTGGGAGAAGATCGCGGCCGGAAAGGTCGAGCCCCGCGCTGTACCCATCACGATCAACCGAGCCTGATGCCGATGCGAGCCGCGATCCTCCTCGCGCTGAGCCTGGCTCTTATCACGGGCTGCTTCCGCATGCCCGAGCAGAACACGCTTCTTGGCACCACCCACGAGCAAGCAGTGTCGGACGGTCGCCGGATGGAGAAGAGCCCGGCACCCCTGCGACGACCGGTCGTCGTGCTGAACGGCTATCACGGACTCTCTACACTCTCGGCCCGCATCGCGCACAAGCTGGCGGCCATGACAACGGGTGATGAACAGGACTTCCTGGCGATCTCATTCACCTTCGACTCACACTTTGATGACATGGCCGCGGCCGCGACGAAAGAGATCAATCGCCGCTGGCCCAGCGAGGTGCCCGGAGAGACCATTGAAGTGGACGTCGTGGGGATCTCCATGGGAGGTCTGGTCGCGCGATGGGCCGCGATCTCGCCCGATCAGCGCAGCCGCACCGGCCCGACACCGATCCGGAATGTGCCGCCCGAGTCGCGGCGACTTCGCATCGCCCGGCTCTTCACGATGGGCACGCCGCACCGCGGAGCGGTGATGGCGGATCTGTTCTCGCCGGACGCCGCGGCTCGCGACATGGAACAAGGTTCGGCGTTTCTGAACACGCTCGATGAGCACCTTCCCACCGCCGAGTATGAGTTGGTCTGCTACGCCCAGATGCGAGACTATTTGTCCGGCGCCACACGCTGCGCACCCGCGGGCTTCACATCCATCTGGACCAGCGGCAAGTTGTTCTTCAGCCACCTCAGTCTGGCGGACAATCCGGTATTCCTGACCGACATCGCCAAGCGGCTCCGCGGCGAAGCAACGCACCTGCAGCCCGCTGACTCGCCGCCGCACAACTGAGGCTACTTGTCTTTCTTCTTGGTCTGCGCCTCGACCATTTTCTGGATCATCTGCCGCGTTTGGGCCATCTGCTTCTGGGTGATGCCGGCTTCCTTGGCTTCTACCCGCATCGCCGTCCGCCACGTATCGCCGACGGGGGAGTATCCCATAGCCGCCAAGCGAGCCTGCACACCTGGAAGGTGCCCAGCGCCATAGATGATCGCGATGCTCTTGACCTCCGGTTCGGTCTGGATCACTTTCTTCAGGTCCGCGACGACCACCTCGTTGCGGTCTTCAACGATGACACCCATCAGCTTTCCCATGCCGCCGGGAGCCTGATCCAGGAGCGCTTCGGCGTGCCCGAGCATCTCAACCAGCATCACGCGGAGCATCGCCTTGCCTTCAGGGCTGGAACTCACCAGCCCCAGCATCATCCCGGCGAGCTTGCCGAACATCGATGAACCGTCGAGCATCTTGAAGAGCATCGACCCATCGGCGCCCGCTTTCTCCAGGCGTGTCTGCACCTGATCGATCGACAGGTCGCTGTTCCGCCAGTTCGACTTGTTGTTGTTCATCGCGTCGAGCTGGAAGACCAGGCCCGTGGCCTTTGCCAGCTTGCTCTGAATGCCTTCGCTGCGGTCACCCTTTTCCGGCTTGCTGACGGGTTTCATCTCCGAATACTTGATATCCGCGGCCACGCCCTCACCACCGGCCTGACCGTCGGACCCCAGGCTCTCCACGTCATAGCCGCGGTCCTCGTCGGTGGGCTTGTTGTCTTTGCCGGCGTCGGTGATGTGGTACAGAAGTTCGCGCGTCCACGCATCACTGGTGGCACCGCCAAGCAACTTGCCCAGCCGCCCCTCACTCCCCTCGGTCAACTGCTTGAGGCTCTCGGGAAACGCCGCGTGCTTGTCGTGATACATCTCGACCGCGGTGGCCAGCAACCGGACCCGGCTCTTGGTCAACTCGCTTCGCCCCGCATCGTCCGTCGGCAGTCCATGCAGGTCATCACCCGCGCCCGGTGGCTTGACACCCTCAAACAGAACGACATCCTGTGCATCCAGAAAAGCCTGCAAGCTGTCATAGAACTCTTTGTTGGCGATGTGAACCGCGCCGGCGAGGAACACCGTCGGCTGCCCGGGCTTGTCCGAGTGGAACTCACGCACAGTCATTTCCATGCGTATAGCCGAGCCACCGTCCTCATCAACCACGCGTGTGTACGGTGCGACTACCGGCTGCCTGGCCCAGCCCGCCGACGTGAGGACCAAAACCCCCGCCAACCATCCCGCACGTATCGCAGCCCACTTCTTCACGCGCGACTCCCTTCATCCGCTCTGAAATCCCCGCAACCCGGGACCAAACAAGAACCCGGACCGCCGCCCGGTCATACTACGTCCCATTCCGCTATGCGTTACCGACCCGACAACCCGGACTTCCAACCGCCCGCCGGCGGCCTGAAAGCCGAGCACGCTCGCATGGTCGCATCGCCGGCAACGGCCCCCCGGCCCATCGTCGTGCTGGCTGGATGGCGAGCAGCGAGGCTTCCGTCCGCCATGCTCGCTCGGAAGCTCCATCGTCTGGTGGGTTCGGCACAAACCCTCGCCATCGCCTTCCCGCTGCACTTCCGCTTCGAGTCCGCCGCCGCGTACGCCGTGCGCCTGATCTCTGAGCGCTTCCCCTCTCCCGATACGGGCGCCACGGTTGAAGTGGATGTCGTCGGCATCTCCATGGGTGGGCTGATTGCTCGATTGGCCGCGACGCCCCGTGCAAGCTCCCCGCGCCTCCGGATCGCCCGCTTGTTCACTCTCGGCACGCCCCATCGCGGGGCCAAGGTTGCGCACCTCATCCGGCCCGATCCCACCGTGCGTGACATGCGCCCGGGTTCAGCGTTCCTCCAGCAACTTGATGATGCATTGCCACGTGCCGAGTACGAACTCACGTGCTACGCCCGACTCGGCGATTCCTGGGTCGGCGCCCGCAACACCGCGCCGCCTGGGCAGGATCCGATCTGGATTCGCGGCCCTCGCTTTATGTCGCACGTCACGATCAGCTCGGATGCTCTCATTATCACCGACATCGCGCGGCGAATCCGCAACGAGCCGCCACTGCCTGTCCGCGCTTCTCCGCCCCCGCGAGATTGATCAGGCCCGCGCCCGCTCGAGTTTGGAGCGGATGCTCTGAACGACCGGGTCCTCATCGCCCGCGATCACCTGCTCCAAGGCCGACTCACTCAGCAGCAGCGCCACCGGGGGACAACCCTTGGGAGTGATCTCAGAGATGTGCTCGCGCTCGATCCGGTTCAGGCCGATCCGCCCGGCCGCGGCATCAAACGCCCGGCGAAGCGGGTCGCGCCCCTTGATCCTCCACCACACAAGGCATGCATTTGCGGCGAGCACGAGCAGCACGACCATCGCGATCCACAGGGTGGTCGATGAGTGGGCAACGGCGGGCTGGATTGAGTCGGGTATAGGCCCGACCAGCGGCGGCAACACCAACTCGACCGGTTTGGCCTGATCAACTTGATTCACGCCGCAACCTCCTGCTCGATGGCTCGCTCATCTCGCATCCGTGCCAGCATGCGCCGGGCACACCGCACCGCACGCCGCCGGACCGCTTCATCCTCTTCATCGTGCGTCAACTCAGCGACCCGCGACGCCATGGCATCCCAGCGGCGCGCCAGCGAGTCCCCCACCTCGTTCTGCGATGCCACGCGTTCGACGGCCCACAACGCCGCCAGCCTGTGGGTCGCTCGCGTGTCACCGAGCATCGCCAGGAGCCCATCGGCCGCGACCGGCTCGTAGCCCGTACCCCCTCGTTGCGGCGAAGCGGCGTCCAGGATCTCGCGCAGCACCGTCGCCCGAACGCGATGGCTGCCTTCGTTTTTCATTTCGATCATCGATTCGTAAAGTCGCGGCGAACTGAAGGGCATATCTCCCCGCCCCCGCATCGCGCGGGCAAGAGCTTCGACCGCGTTGGAACGCACCCGCGCCACGGGGTGGTTCAGACACAACTGCACCGCTTCGACCGCCAGATCGGTGCCCGATCCTCCTAGCGCCGTGACCACCGTCGCCAGCAACTTTCCGCCATCCGTCGGCTCCGTCGGATCACTCAGAACCGTGAGCAGTTCCAGTTCCACCTCTCTCTGAATAACCAACCGCTGCGCCGACAACACTCCTGCAAGTCGTTGCGATTCGTTGCCATTCCGAATCTGGGTGCGGAGTTCGGCGATCAAACCCGCACGATCCTCGCGAAGTCGCTTCCACTCCGCCAGAGCCGCCAACTCCGAGGAAACACCCCGGTCACGCTCCTGCTCGGTCAACGACAACCATCGCAGGCTCGAATGCGGTGACCGCTCAAGGCTCTTGAACACATGAGCCCGCACCGTCGGGTTCGCTCCACCTTGCAGGCTCCACTTGAGTGTGGCCGCCTCCGCGACTCCCTCATCCTCATCAAAGCAATAGTCCATCACCGACCGCGCCGGCAACGCTTGCATCGCGGACATCCGCGTCGCAGCATCCGGATCCGCCAGGATGGGAGAGAGCCACTCCTCCCGCTGCTCCTCGGTCGCCCGCACACCCTGAATCAGCCTCGTCAGTCCACGCCTGGCCACGACGCTCAGGCTGGGAATCGAGGCAACTTCCGGAATCGGACCCGCAGCGCTGAACTTCTTCACCGAAATCAAGGCTGCCTGTGCAGCCCGACGAGGATTCTCAATCAGGTGCGAAGCGCACAAGACCGCCTCATGCTCTCCGGCCGAGTCCGCCCACGCGACCCGCTCCAAAGCGGCCGCGACCATCGGCTCGCACGTCAACCACTCCCACGCTCGTAACCTCGAAAGCGGCCCCACGTTCCGACGCAACATCGACCGCAGCGCTGGATGGCTGTCCTGCGACCCGCTCAGGAGCCAACGAGCCAGTGGATCGCCGCGATCATTCCCGGAATACGCCATCGTCCCGCGGGTCAATAGCGCCACAGCGGCCCCGAGAATCCCGCGCCGGCGGTGGTCCTGGTACTTCTCACACAGTGATGCAAGACTGCTATGCAACGCTTCCCGCCAACCAATGTCGCTCTGCGAAAACGCCAGTTCACATCCACTCTGCGGCTTGACCCCCAACTCTCTGATATTCGCCCCCACCATCGCCGCCGCGGCCAGGGCAAGCGACTCCTCCGCCGCACCGGCGACTCCTGAGTCGGCATCCATGACGCCATCGACAACCAACGGCAGCAGCGACACATCCGCCGCATCGATGGCAAATCGGACCAGCGACTCGCGTTCCAGAGCACCCAGTGCATCGCCGAGTCCCAGTTCCCCCAGCCGCGACCGAGCCCCCAACGCGTTCTGCCTGAGCGCAACCGACAGGCTGCACCACCGAGAAGCCAAAGCAGACATCGCTATCCGCGATGCCCGAAGTTCCCGTTCCAACATATATCTTGTGTGGAACAATTCTAACCAAGGTTGCACCGGTGCAGGGAGCCTTTGGCCCCAATCTCGCGATGCAAGCGCAAGATCCGCCACGACTTGAATAGCGATCCGATTGACCTCGTTATGACCGCAAAAACGCAGTGCCGCGGCCCGGGCCAGCAGGCGACTTTCCTTGCCACACGACTCGACCGAGTCACTTTCCTTGAAATTCCTTTTCACTTCGGTGCGAAAAGGACTTGAGTTACTGCCCATTCCTGATAACCTTTACTCTCAGAGCCAAGGTCGTACCCCAACTGCTCGTGGGTGGTGCCTGAAAAGGGCCCGGCAGATAGGGGTATGACGCCCGAACAGGGATAGCCCGTAGACGATTCTGCGTTGGGCAGGATCGCGCGGGAGTATTCGGGTAAACACGGGGTTCGAGGCTGATCGAGGAATGGACTCCAACACCTCTCAGCAAGGAACGCCTATGAGTCTGCCGGTGAAGTCCCCTAGTTTGCAGTCGTACCAGGTGTTGCTTTACAACCGGGCGCTGCATCCGGACGCTTTCCCACTTAAGGGCCGCAGGGTCATTAAGCAGGGAACCTACGAGTTTGAAGTGTGGATCATGTCGGGCGCTCACCTTTTGAGGTTTGAGTCCGGCGGCCTGTGCGCCTGCGAACTCGTCAGCGACCAGGAAGGCCGCCTCCCCGAAACCGGCATCGTTTCGGCGTTCCTCTGCGCCGGCGAGCGGGACTTTGAGCACCGATTCACTCGCGACCACGCGACGTACATGACCACGGTGCAAACCGAGACTCTTTCGGAAAACCTGTATATCGCGACCTATGGCGAGATGATGGATGTGGCCAAATCGACCAACGCCCTGATTCATCGCTGGGATGACGAAAGCGGCAAGTGCATGTCGATGGTGGATGTCCAGCGGTACAACCGCGAAATCCACGCCCAGGCCTACCACCTCATCGCGACCGGCGGCCTGGTCCTGCGGACCCAGACCATTTTCGAGCAAGTCTGATCTCACAGTTGGTCCGCCCAAAGCTGGAAGTAGCCGATCAATCACGGCCCCTGGGTCCATCCGGACCCGGGGGTCGGCTTGACCACTTCCACGCTCCGCGCAGGCTTGACTCATGATCTGCACTGCACCGCTATCGGCGATCCCCCGGCTTTCGGGCCGAATTACCCCGCCCCGTTGAGGGCTGGGACGCGGTGCCACATTCCCTGAACGCGGCCGCTGACCCATCCCTTCCTCGGGGCGGCTATCCATCCCCGCCTCGCGTTCGGGGTTAATTCTCCTAACATCCGCATCCCTCGCCTCCCTCCGAAGGGTGGCCTTTCCAGAACGAGTCCACCCCATGACGACCCCCCCACCGCCTCCCCCTCCCGCCTCAACCAAGCCCAAGGAGGACGGGGAGAAGTCCAAGTACAAAACAACCCTAAACCTGCCCAAGACCTCCTTCCCGATGAAGGCCAACTTGGTGCAGAACGAACCCGCGAGCCTCAAACGCTGGGCCGGCATGAAGCTCTACGAGAAAACCCGCGAGACGCGCGCCGGTGCGCCCCGGTTCGTGTTTCACGACGGCCCGCCCTACGCCAACGGCAACATCCACCTCGGGCACATGCTCAACAAGTGCCTTAAGGACTTTGTGGTCCGCTCCCGCACCATGGCAGGAAAGGACTGTCCATACGTCCCGGGTTGGGACTGCCACGGACTGCCGATCGAGCACAAGGTGATGACCGAGCTGGTCGAGGCCGGCAAGTACGAGAAGATCAAGAACCTGCCCGAGGATCAGCGGCGCATGGCGGTGCGCCGCGAATGCCAGAAGTACGCGGAGAAGTACGTCAAGCTCCAGGCGACTCAGATGCAGCGGCTTCTGACGCTGGCGGATTACGAACATCCGTACCTCACCATGGCGCCGGAGTTCGAGGGGGCAACGCTGGAAGTGCTCGCGGGGTTGATGGAACAGGGCTTGGTGTACCGCGCTCTCAAGCCAGTGCACTGGTCGATCGCGAACGAGACGGCACTGGCTGAAGCAGAACTCGAGTATTACGACCGCGAGGACATCTCGGTGTACGTGGACTTTGAGGCCGCGGATGCTGGGGCGGTGTATGACGCGTTCGGACTCCCACGTGAAGATGTCACCACGGAGAACACGGAGAGCACTGAGGAAGAAGAAGGCGGAGAAGACGAGCAGGAGCCGGTGCGCCCTCGCACTCGCCCTTCGTTCATGATCTGGACGACCACTCCCTGGACGCTCCCCGCCAACCTCGCGATCGCGGTGAATCCGGAGTTTGAATACGCGCTGGTCCTGGTTGATGGCAACTACACGATCATGGCCAAGGGTCTGGTCGAGAAGGTGACCAAGGCCGCGGGTGCTGTGGATGTGAAGCTGATCGCCACCGTGAAAGGTGACAAGCTGGTCGGCCAGCGGTATCGTCATCCGTTCGTTGACCTGGCCCGAGGCGAGAGCGCAGGCTCGGCGGCATTCAAAGATGCTCCCAAACAAGCCGTGTTCACGGTCGTCCCCGCCGAATACGTCACACTCGAAGATGGCACGGGCCTGGTCCACACCGCACCGGGACACGGCACCGAGGACTATGCCACAGGAAAGGCCCGCGGCCTCCCTGTCTATTGCCCCGTCCGCGCCGACGGCTCCTACGACGACACCGTCCCCCACTTCCTCCGCGGCCTGAACATCTGGAAAGCCAACGAAGTCGTCGTCAAAACCCTCCGCGACAGCGGCCACCTTTTTTACGACCACAAGTTCACACACAGCTACCCCCACGACTGGCGCGGCAAGACGCCCGTGATCTTCCGCTGCACCGAGCAGTGGTTCATCAGCGTCGATCAACCGACCAAGCGTGACAAGGCATCGCTTCGCAAGCTTGGCATGCGCTCTGTCGACCCGGACAAGAAGGATGCGGTCCGTTTCGTCCCCGAATGGGGCCGCAACCGCATGCGCGGCATGCTCGAATCTCGCCCCGACTGGTGCATCTCGCGCCAGCGCTCGTGGGGCCTGCCGATCCCCGCGTTCTTCCTACCCGACGGCTCGATCTTCATGACGGCCGCATCGGTTAAAGCGGTCGCGAAGGCCGTGCGCGAGAAGGGTTCGGACGTGTGGTTCACGGGCACCCCCGCGGACCTGCTGAAGCACTACGACCACAAGTCCGACCCCGATCCCGCCGCGCGTTCACTCGGCACTTGGGACTCGGCACTCGGCACTCTCCGTAAAGGCCCCGACATCCTCGACGTCTGGTTCGAGTCCGGCTCATCGTGGAACGCCGTCATGCGAGAGCGTTCCGGCGGCAAGGACTTCCCGACTGACCTCTACCTCGAAGGATCCGACCAGCACCGCGGCTGGTTCCAGTCTTCGCTCCTGCCCAGCCTTGGCGCTATGGGCGTCTCTCCGTTCCGCACGCTGCTCACCCACGGCTTCATGGTGGACAAAGACGGCAAGAAAATGAGCAAGTCCTTGGGCAACACGCTCGAGGTTGAAGACCTGCTCAAAGATCTGGGTGCTGACGTCTGCCGCTGGTGGGTCGCCTCGCTCTCCTACGAAGCCGACATCAAAGTGGACCGCTCCTACTTCGACGTCGCCGGCGACAGTTACCGCAAAGTCCGCAACACGCTGAGGTTCATGCTCAGCAACCTGGATGACTTCAAGCCCGCCGCGCAGGGAAGCGTCGGCGCTTCAGTCCCCCCCACCGCACTGGAAGCCTGGGCCCTCTCTCGGTTCGACTCCCTGTCCGCGCAGGTCCAGTCCACGTACGAAAACTACGACTTCCAGGGCGCCCTCCGCCTCATGTACGACTTCTGCAACGACACCCTCTCCGCCACCTACCTCGCGGCCATCAAAGACCGCTTGTACTGCGACAAAGCCGACTCGCCGCGCCGTCGCCAGACTCAGGCGTCCCTCTTCTTCATCACCGACGGCCTCATCCGCTTGCTGGCTCCATTGCTCTGCCACACGGCCGACGAAGCCCTGCGTTCTCTGCACAAGGTGGATCCCACCGACACGACCCGCTGCATCCACCTTGAGGCTTACCTGCCCCCGTCCGGTGTCGCCGCGGACAAAGATTGGGACAAGGTCTTTGCCTCGCTCCCCCCGGCTCAACTCGCGTTGGAAAAAGCCAAAGCATCGGTCGCCGAGGGCGGCCTAGGTGTGGACAACCCGCTGGATGCGGGCGTGGTCTTGCCCGACCACGACGGAGTGCTCGCCCGATTTGACGCAACCGACCTGGCCGACCTCATGGGTGTAAGCCGCGTTCAACTCGAAAAGACTGCTAACTCCCCGCGAATCATCGACTTGCGCGATCAACCCCGGTGCGATAGATCCTGGAAACGCGACGGCACGGTCAAGGTGCGCTCCGATGGTGGAATGCTCAGCGACCGCGATGCGATCGCCGTTGGCGTGAGCTAGGGGATTCTTCCCTGATCGACGTCTCGGGACGACTTAGTCGATAAAGGACCCTGAACACCGGTTACGGCCCCGGCGTAGTATCAGCACCGAAGTTCGCTGCACGGATCGCTCCTTGTCGAACTTCGGCGGCTGGATCGCCCGGCGTTTACCACACGCCCCGCGGCCGAAGAATGGACGCGACATTGTCTGCACAAACCACTGCGGCCCCACTGGCCGAACTCCCCGTTCAAGTTCAAGTCCTCGATCAGCACGACCATGAGGACGCGCCCGAAGTACCCCTTTCCCGCACCGCCAAAATCGCAACGTTGCTGATCGTGGTGCTCCCCATCGTGGGGCTGATTTCCGCGATCATTCTTCTATGGGGTGTCGGCTTCAGTTGGATCCACCTGATCCTTCTGGTCAGTACCTACATCGTGACCATGGGCGGAATCACGGTCGGCTTCCACCGACTGTTCACGCACAAATCGTTTGAAACAGTCTGGCCCGTCAGGCTCATGCTCGCCATCGCTGGTTCGATGGCGATCGAGGGCCCACTGTGCAAGTGGGTCGCGATCCACCGGTCGCATCACCGCTTCAGTGACACGCACGAGGATCCCCACTCGCCCCACATCCACGGCGAGGGCCTCTGGAACGTGATCCGCGGCGCGTGGCGCTCTCACCTGGGCTGGTTCTTCGAGCCCGACGCAGGCAACCTCGACAAGTACATCCCCGACCTCAAACGCGACAAGATGATGAAGTGGGTTAGCGACTTTTTCCCGCTCTGGGTTTTCCTCAGCCTGGTCATTCCGGGCGTCATCGGCGGCCTCATCACGATGTCCTGGCTGGGCGCTCTCATGTGCTTCATCTGGGGCGGCCTGGTCCGGGTCTTCCTGGTCCACCACATCAGTTGGAGCATCAACTCGGTGTGCCACATCTGGGGCACGCGTCCGTTCAAAAGCCAGGACCTGAGCCGCAACAACGCGATCTTCGGGCTGATGGCCTTTGGCGAGGGCTGGCACAATAACCACCACGCGTTCCCGACCTCGGCGCGTCACGGCCTCCGCTGGTATCAGATTGACCTGGCGTACATGTTCATCCGCACGCTCGAGCTTTTGGGCTTGGCCAAGCGGGTGCGCGTTCCGTCGCAGGTCGCGATCCAAACCAAGCTCGCCCGATAATTCTGGCGTTGAGTTTTCCCATCCGTCATAACCCCAACCGGTGAGGCGTTGTCCTTGCGCCTCCACTGGCAAGTGCTGCGTTAAAACAACATGTTGTACGTACGCAACCGGGGGAGAGGCCCGGGGTTGAGCGTCGGCAACACACCGACGCCCAATCCCGTCGCGGCGATGGTCGCCGCATCCCGTTGGTTCGTGCCGTGGCTGGCCGCCAACGCCGGATGTGGCAATGACGCAACACAACGACCAGAACCCGCCCCTGCGCGTCAGCGTTCGGCCGCCGGGTGATCAGCCCGACGGTGCCGACTCCCCCTTTGCCATCGAGCGAATCACGGCCCTCTCTCACGAGCTGGGCGGCCTGCTGGATGGCTCGCTCCGCTGGCTGGGGATCGCCCGGCGTTCCCTGTCGACCGCCAAGGCCGGCAGCGCAGAGCTGGACGCCGTCTCTCGTCAGCTTGACACCATTCAAGGTGCCATGGAGCGCATGGTTGAGCTCATCGATGCCGCCATGAAGGGCTCGGCCTCCGTCATCGGCACGCACACCCACGACCGCAGCATCAGCGTCAAAGAAGCGATCGAGCACGCGGCCCAGGTCGTCCTGCCCGAAGCCGACGACCGCGGCATCATGATCGATGTCGCCGTATCCCCCGACCTGTCCACCATGCCCGCCGGGCCGCTGTATTCGGTGATCTTGAACGGCCTGCGGAACGGGATCGAGTCCATCATCGGCGCCCAAGAAGCCCAGCGCATCCGCACCGGCGGCCTGGTCGAAGTTCACGCTGGAATCTCGCACCCCAAGGATGCCAAGGGCAAGACCCACACGCTGGTGTTCATCGAAATCCGCGACGACGGCTCGGGGCTGACCAACGGTGAAGCCGAGGGCAAAGCCTTCGAGTTCGGATATTCCACCAAGCCCGGCGGCATCGGTGTCGGGCTGGCGTTGTGCCGCGAAATCGTGCGCGAGCTGGGTGGCGTGATCGAGCTCGCACGACGCGACGACCGCACGGCTTCGGGGCGCAACGGCGCGGTTCTGCGTATCTCCTACCCGCCGATTCATCCGGGGAAACGCGACGCATGACAGCGCGAATCCTCATCGTGGATGACGATTCCATCGTCGCCGACTCCCTGGCCGATGCGCTGCGGACAAGCGGGCACCACACCGCCACCGCCCGGAGCGCGGGCGTCGCGGCCACCGCATTGAAAGAAGCCGAACGCACCAGCCGTTTCAACCTGGTCATTACCGACGTCTCCATGCCCGGCAGCGACGGGTTCAGCCTGCTCAAGCACATCTCCAAGGAACATCCAGGCGTCGGCGTCATCATCCTGACCGGATACGGGTCGGTTGAATCGTCCGTCCGGGCCTTGCGCCTGGGCGCTTGCGACTTCCTCACCAAGCCGGTATCTGACGCTGAACTCCTCGCGGCCGTCGATCGCGCCCTGACGCGCCAGACCCTGCTCGGCGAGACTTCGCGACCCGCCCAGGACAATCCCTCGGGCCTCCGTAACATCGTCGGAAACGACCACCGCATGCTGCGGGTGTATGAGCTGATCCAGGCCGTCGCCCCCAGCCGCACGACCGTCCTGATGACCGGCGAATCCGGCACCGGCAAGTCGCTGATCGCGCGCGCGATCCACGATTCCAGCCCGCGCCGCACCAAGCCCTTTGTTGAGATTTCCTGCGGTTCCATCCCCGAAACGCTGTTGGAGAGCGAGCTCTTCGGGCACGTCAAGGGCGCGTTCACGGGTGCCCATGCCGACAAAGTCGGGCGGTTTCTGGCCGCCAATACCGGCACCATCTTCCTGGATGAGATCAACTCCGCCTCACCCGGCATGCAGCTCAAGCTGTTGCGCGTCCTGCAGGAACGTCGGTTCGAGCCTGTAGGCTCATCGCAGACTGTCGAGGTCGACGTCCGCGTCGTACTCGCCAGCAACCAGCCGCTGGAGCAGCTCGTCGCGGACGGGCGTTTCCGCCAGGACTTGTACTACCGGATCAACGTCGTCAGCATCGACCTGCCTCCCCTGCGCGACCGCGTGGGAGATATCGAGCCCCTGGCCGAGCAGTTCCTGAAGGCGCACGGCGCCGAACTGGGTCGCCAGTTGACGGGCTTCTCGCCCGAGGCGATGGCCGCGTTGCGTACTTACCGGTTCCCGGGCAACGTCCGCGAACTGGAGA
The DNA here is from genome assembly GCA_044222485.1 of Phycisphaerales bacterium. Lineage (GTDB taxonomy): Bacteria > Planctomycetota > Phycisphaerae > Phycisphaerales > UBA1924 > JAHBXE01. The sequence goes on from JBGAND010000026.1 coordinate 48,469, forward strand.
ACATTGTTGAGCGGGCCGCGGTGCTGTGCCGCAGGCCGACTATCCAGCTCGAGGACTTGCCACCGCAGATCAACTCTCCGGCCAGCGAGAATCGCCCGGTTTCCACGCCGCGCATCGCCGACGATGAGGCGTGGGTGCCGATGCCGCTGGAGGAAGCCCTGCGTGAGCCCGAGCGCCGCATCATCCTGCGGGCCCTGAAGGCCAACCACTGGAACCGCCAGCGCACCGCCGAACAACTGGGCATCAACCGGACCACGCTCTACAAAAAGATCCGCGCCCTGAACATCGACGCCGGCGAACAGGAGGCGGCGTGATGTTGCACCAACATAACTCCAGTTGTTATAAGACTTTTCCGTGTCCGATAATTTCTTCAAGCGTTTTCGCTGAACCACGAGGGCCGTTTCCCTCGGGAAATTCGATTGTTTTTCACCGGGGGAGTGGCATCTTTGTCTCACTCGTAGAGACATCGCCACCCATATTGGGAGTTCACCATGCGTCGTGATGCCCGTGTCGCTCGTCGTATCGCCGCTGCCTGCGGCCTGGCCGTCGCCGTTGGTCTGTTCGCGCCGCGCGCTGCGCACGCACAGGCACCCACCGACATCGCGTTCACCTACCAGGGTGTGCTGCGTCAGGGCAATAACACGATCAGCGGTAACACCGACTTTATCTTCACGCTGTGGGATGCCGCCGCGGGCGGTAACCAGGTCGGCAGCACGCTGCAACTGAACAACGTCAACCTGAACAGCCGCGGCCTGCTGACCGTGGATCTGGACTTCGGCTCCGGCGTGTTCAACGGCCAAGGCCGCTACCTGCAGATTGCGGTCCGCAATCCGGGCGGCGCCGGCTCGTTCACGACACTTGCCCCGCGCCAGCCCATCCTGCCCACGCCGTACGCGTTGTATGCGTTGAATGGCACCCCCGGCCCAGCGGGTCCTGCTGGTCCGACGGGTGCGCAGGGCGTCCCCGGGGTGCCGGGTGTTGCCGGTCCGACCGGCGCCCAAGGTGTCCCGGGCGCTGCAGGCCCGACGGGCGCACAGGGCGTCACTGGCGTTGCCGGTCCGACGGGTGCGCAAGGCAATCAAGGTGTCGCCGGCCCCACAGGTGCTCAAGGCGATCAAGGTTTGATCGGTCCTCCAGGACCCGCCGGCGCTGCCGGTGCCGCGGGCGCAACGGGCGCGATGGGTCCGACGGGTGCGGAGGGCGCGGCCGGTCCTCAAGGTGTGGCTGGTGCTGCCGGTGCGACGGGCGCTCAGGGCCCCGCCGGCGCGCAAGGCCCCCAAGGTGATCAAGGTGTCGCTGGTCCCGCGGGCGCGATGGGCCCCGCTGGCCCGGCCGGCGCACAAGGGCCGCAGGGTGATCAGGGTCCGATCGGACCCGTGGGTCCCGCCGGAGCCCCGGGCGCGACCGGCGCCCAAGGTGACCAAGGTGTAACCGGTCCGACCGGCGCCAGTGGCGCTGACGGAGCCGTCGGCCCCGCTGGTCCGCAGGGCGCGCAGGGTGTGCCGGGTGCCGCGGGCGCTACGGGCCCGCAGGGTGCTGTCGGCGCTCAAGGCCCGCAGGGTGATCAGGGTGTCGCAGGTCCCGCGGGCGCCATGGGCCCCGCCGGTCCGGCTGGAGCTCAGGGGCCGCAGGGTGACCAGGGCCTGATCGGCCCGGCAGGTCCCGCTGGCGCTCAAGGCGCGACAGGCGCTCAGGGTGATCAAGGTGCGACCGGCGCCACCGGTGCCAATGGTGCTGACGGAGCTGTCGGCCCCGCTGGTCCTCAAGGCGCTCAAGGTATTCAGGGTGTTGCGGGTGCCACCGGCGCTCAGGGGCCGCAAGGCGATCAAGGCGTCGCTGGCCCCGCGGGCGCGATGGGTCCGGCAGGCCCGGCTGACGCTCAGGGTCCCCAAGGAGACCAGGGCGTTGCGGGTCCCGCGGGCGCTGCTGGCGCCACGGGCGCGCAGGGCATTCAAGGTCTAACGGGTGCGACAGGGCGCCAATGGCGCTGACGGGGCGGTCGGCCCCGCCGGTCCTCAAGGCGCTCAGGGCGTCGCTGGTCCGACAGGTGCCAACGGCGCGAACGGTGCTGACGGAGCCATGGGCCCCGCAGGTCCTCAAGCGCTCAGGGCATCGCGGGTCCGACGGGTGCCAACGGTGCTGACGGAGCCATGGGCCCCGCCGGTCCGCAGGGCGCTCAGGGCGTCGCCGGTCCGACTGGTGCCAACGGTGCTGACGGAGCCATGGGCCCCGCCGGTCCGCCGCTCAGGGCGTCGCCGGTCCGACGCCAAGGGCGTCGCCGGTCCGAGGGCGTCGCCGGTCCGCGCCAACGGTGCTGACGGAGCCATGGGCCCCGCCGGTCCGCAGGGCGCTCAGGGCGTCGCGGGTCCGACAGCTAACGGTGCCGACGGAGCCATGGGTCCGGCTGGTCCGCAGGGTGCTCAGGGCATCCAAGGCCCGCAGGGTGATCAAGGTGTCGCCGGTCCGGCAGGCGCGCCCGGAGCCATGGGCCCGGCAGGTCCGGCCGGTGCCGCGGGCCCGCAGGGTGACCAGGGCGTCATGGGTCCCGCTGGCCCCGCCGGTGCGCAGGGCCCGGCCGGCGCTTCTCCTTGGACGCTGAACGGCAACGATGCCACCTACAACGCCGGAAACGTCGGTATCGGTACCCCGAACCCGAGCGTGCCGCTGGAAGTCAACGGCGCGGCCAAGATCAGTTCGTTCTTCGACGTCTTCGCTGAGGCCACCGTCCACGCCGCGCCGCTGACCGTGCGCGACGGAACCAACAACATCCGCCTGCAGTTCAACCCGGCGACCAACGTTCTGCGTCAGAACGACTCGACCGGAACCGGCGGCCTGCTGTACGACGGTGCGAATCGCGACTTCGTCATCGGCCAGGCCGATGGGTCTCGCTTCGAGTATCACCCGACAACGAACTTCTGGCGCATCTTTAACAGCAGCAACGTGATGATGGTCAACTTCATTGGCCAGACAGGCAAGCTGTACGCCGCGGGCGAGATCGAAACGGGCATCGGCATCCGCTTCCCCGACAACACGTTCCAGTCCACCGCGCAGGTCGCTGGCCCGGCTGGTCCGGCCGGCCCTCAGGGTGTGGCCGGTCCGACGGGCGCAGACGGCGCGATGGGCCCCGCCGGCCCACAGGGCGCTCAAGGCGTTGCCGGCCCGACTGGCGCCGATGGCGCAGCGGGCCCCGCTGGCGCACAGGGAGCCCAGGGTGTTGCAGGTCCCACGGGCGCGGAAGGCGCGGTCGGCCCCGCGGGCGCACAAGGAGCCCAGGGCGTTGCAGGTCCCACGGGCGCGAAGGGGCGATCGGCCCCGCCGGTCCGCAGGGGCGCCCAGGGTGTGGCTGGCCCCACAGGGCGCTGAAGCGATGGGCCCCGCCGGGCGACAGGGGCTCAAGGCGTTGCCGGCCCAACCGGCGCTGAAGGCGCGATCGGCCCCGCCGGTCCGCAGGGCGCTCAGGGTGTGGCTGGCCCCACAGGCGCTGAAGGCGCGATGGGCCCCGCTGGCGCACAGGGCGCTCAAGGCGTTGCCGGCCCAACCGGCGCTGAAGGCGCGATCGGCCCCGCCGGTCCGCAGGGCGCTCAGGGTGTGGCTGGCCCCACAGGCGCTGAAGGCGCGATGGGCCCCGCTGGCGCACAGGGTGCTCAAGGAGTTCAAGGTGTTGCTGGTCCCACGGGCGCTGAAGGCGCCATGGGCCCGGCGGGTCCGCAAGGCGCACAGGGCGTCGCGGGTCCGCAGGGTGAACAGGGCCTGCAAGGCATTCAGGGCCCCGCGGGCGCTCAAGGCACCGCGGGTGCCACGGGCGCCACTGGCGCCGACTCGACCGTCCCTGGTCCTCAGGGCGCACAGGGCATCGCTGGTCCGCAAGGCCCCGTCGGTCCGACAGGTGCTGATTCGACTGTCCCCGGTCCTCAGGGTCCGCAAGGTGTAGCCGGCCCCGCCGGTCCTCAGGGTGACCAGGGTGCGCAGGGCATTCAAGGCCCCGCAGGCGCTCAGGGTGCCCAAGGCGCTGTCGGCGCCACGGGAGCCACGGGTGCGACCGGTGCTGACTCAACCGTCCCCGGCCCGGCCGGTCCTCAGGGTGCACAAGGCCCCGCTGGGCCGACAGGCGCCGACTCGACCGTCCCCGGACCTCAGGGTCCCCAGGGCGTAGCTGGCCCGGCCGGTCCACAAGGTGATCAGGGCCCGCAAGGTATCCAGGGCGTTCAAGGCCCCGCTGGCCCGCAAGGTGACCAAGGCGCGGCCGGCGCCACGGGCGCTACCGGTGCAACCGGTGCCGACTCAACCGTTCCTGGTCCGGCTGGTCCGCAGGGCGCGCAAGGCCCCGCTGGCCCGACGGGTGCAGATTCGACCGTCCCCGGTCCGCAGGGCGCTCAGGGTGTCGCTGGTCCGCAAGGCCCCGCCGGTCCCACCGGCGCTGACTCGACAGTCCCCGGACCTCAGGGTCCCCAGGGCGCACAGGGTCCGGCTGGACCTCAGGGTGACCAGGGTGCGCAGGGCATCCAGGGCGTTCAAGGGCTGACTGGCCCGCAAGGCGTGCAGGGTGTCGCTGGTCCGACCGGCGCTACTGGTGCAGACTCAACAGTTCCCGGCCCGGTTGGTCCTCAGGGCGCTCAGGGCCCCATGGGTCCGACGGGCGCTGATTCGACCGTGCCCGGCCCCGTGGGGGCACAGGGTCCGGCTGGTGCACAAGGCCCGGCTGGTCCTCAGGGCGATCAAGGCCCGCAAGGCGTCGCGGGCGCTCAGGGCCCGGCCGGTGCACAGGGCGCTCAGGGCCCCGCTGGCCCGACCGGTGCAGATTCGACCGTCCCCGGACCGACGGGTGCGCAGGGCGCTCAAGGCCCCGCGGGTCCGACCGGTGCACAGGGTGATCAAGGTGTCGCAGGTGCGGCGGGCCCGACGGGCGCGCAGGGTGTAGCGGGACCGACTGGTGCCGCTGGGTCCAACGGTGCACAGGGTCCGACGGGCGCAGCTGGCCCGACGGGTTCCAACGGTGCACAAGGTCCGACCGGCGCTGCTGGTCCGACGGGCGCCGCTGGTAGTAACGGCGCTCAGGGCCCGACAGGTCCCCAGGGCAACCAAGGTGTCGCAGGCCCCACGGGCGCTGCGGGCACCAACGGGTCTACGGGTGCGACCGGACCGACCGGCGCGGCGGGAACCAACGGGGCAGCCGGTGCCACAGGTGCGACCGGCGCGACGGGCGCTGGCCACACGTTGATCCGCAAGACCTCTGATCAAAGCGTCACCAACAGCACAACGCTGGTGAATGACACTGCACTGAGCTTCGCGATCGCCGCGAACGAAGTGTGGGAGTTTGAAGGCTTCATCTTGGTCACGAGCGCGAGCAGCACTCCCGACATCAAGTACACGTTCACCGTGCCCTCGGGAGCGACGATTCGGTGGACCGGTAGCGATCAGGCGTTCGGAGCCAACGGCGTGACCGAGCTGGGACTGATTTCTACAAGTGCGTCGACGCAAACGTTCCCGATCGCGGCCGGCACTTCATACCTGGTCCGCGTCCGTGGAGTCGCTATCAACGGGGCTACCGCTGGCACCGTGAACTTCCAGTGGGCTCAAAACAGCACGAGCGGCACATCCACTCAGGTCCTGACAAACAGCTTCATCAAGGCCGGCAAGTTCTGATTCTCTGATCTTCCACACCCCGGGCCGGAAACGGCCCGGGGTGTCTTCCAGGTCGCAACAAATGAAGACAAGTCCCTCCAACACGTTCGGCGTCAGTCTGCCTCCGATTGGCACCTGCGACCCGCGTCCGACTTCTATCGGACCCTCAACCTCTACAACGCCCCGCCGCGGCCATTCTCGGACCGCCACCAACCCCCCATCTTCCGCCGCCGTCGCCGCCGACCGCGCCGTCCACACCACAACCCGCAGAGTCTGGAATCGTGTTCCAACCTGTGTCATACCTATAGAGCAGCCTCATCGCTTCGAAACCCGAGAGGGACCCGGCCGCGATTCCAAGTAGAGACGGTTCAATCAAAGATGCGTAAGGAGAGACAGATGCAGATCCGTATGGCCCTCGTTGTTGGTTCGACTGTTGCCCTGGCCGCTTCGGCGTACGCCCAGCCTTACCGGGCGACCCCGATTCCCGCTGGTCAGCGGCTCCCCATCATCAACCCCCCCACCGACGGCCCGGGCATGGACTTCTCCTGGAACACCGTTGACGGCGGCGGCGGCCAAGTCTCCGGCGGTGGATACAACCTCAACGGCACGGTCGGCCAGTGCGATGCCGGCATCATGTCCGGCGGCGGCCTTGAACTTATCGGCGGCTTCTGGGGAATGTCCGATGATGCGGCCGTCTGCTACGTCAACTGCGACGGCAGCACCGTCACCCCGCTGCTCACCGCCAACGACTTCCAGTGCTTCATGAACGCGTACGCGGCCCAAGCCCCTTACGCCAACTGCGACGGCAGCACCATCACCCCGCTGCTCACCGCCAACGACTTCCAGTGCTTCCTCAACGCGTACGCCGCGGGTTGCTCGTAAGTCTTACTCCGCACCAGACCCGCCGCGCCGGCCCTTGCCGGCGCGGCTTTGTTTTTGGGGTTCAACCTCAACCCCGGTCGTGGTATCATGCCGCACGGAGGCCCACGATTTCCCGATTCGGTGCCAAACTTGGACGCTGGCTTGGTGGAGCCGCCATCGGCGGACTCTCGCTGCTGGGCGCCGCTGGTACCGGCGGCCCGCAATCTCCGGCGCGCGAAGTCCGGTTTGGAAGGGACATCCGTGGGATCCTCTCGGACCGTTGCTTTCAGTGTCACGGGCCGGATGGCGCCAAGCGGCAAGCCGGGTTGCGTCTGGATGATCGCGAATCCGCGGTGAGCCACCGCAAAGATGGCCCGGCGGCCATCATCCCCGGAAACCCCAAGACCAGCGAACTGATCCGACGCATCACCAGCTCTGATCCTGACGAGATGATGCCGCCGCCCGGGGCCAACAAGCGGCCCTTGAGCCAGGATGAGCGGGAGGCACTCGCAGCCTGGATCCAACAGGGAGCGACGTACGAGCCGCACTGGGCGTTTGTGCCGCCGGTGCGGCCGCCGATTCCCGAAGTGAAGTCGCCGACCTGGTGCCGAAACGACATCGACCGATTCGTGCTGGCGAACCTGGAGCGATCGGGTGTGAAACCGTCCGACGAGGCCGGAAAGGCAACGCTCCTGCGGCGCGTGTTTCTGGATCTGACGGGTCTGCCGCCGACACCCGAAGAGATCGACGCGTTTCTGGCCGACTCGGGCACAGACGCGTACGAGCGAATCGTGGACCGGCTACTCACCGAAGAACCCTACCGCTCGCGCACGGCCGAGCGGCTCACCGCGCCATGGCTGGATGCGGCCCGCTACGCCGACACGTGCGGCATCCACACCGACGGCGGACGCCAGATGTGGCTATGGCGGGACTGGGTGCTGGCCGCGTTCCGCGACAACATGCCGTATGACAAGTTCATCACGGAACAGCTGGCTGGCGACCTGATTCCCGGAGCGAGCTTGCAACAGAAGGTCGCCAGCGGGTTCAATCGCAACCACGTGACGTCGGACGAAGGCGGGGCGATCGAAGAAGAGTTGCTGCTCGAGTACGCCGTAGACCGGGTCAGCACCACTTCCGGCGTCTTCCTGGGCCTGACCATGGGGTGCGCCCGCTGTCACGACCACAAGTACGACCCCATCACTCAGACCGACTTCTACGGCATGCTCGCGTTCTTCAACTCCATCAAAGAACCGGGGCTGTATTCGCAGACCAACGACTCCAAACGCGCGTACGAACCCTTCCTCGATGTGCCTTCCGACGAACAGTCCCAGATCATTGACCGACTCGGCAAGGAGACCGCTGATCTGGTCGAGCGGATGAAGCTGCCGCTGGAGGGTGAGGTCGAAGGTCGCGCTGAGTTTGTTTCGAGTTCCAAGTCCGCGGCCGGAATTTCGTGGATTACCCCTGAAGTCTTAACCGCCAAGTCCACCGACGAATCCGTGAAGCTGACGCCTGGCCCCGACCAATCCGTGCAGGCTTCGGGCCCGATGCCGGACGTCGAGGATTACATCATCACCCTCAAGGGTGGTCAGGCCCAGCAGCGGCTCTTGCTCCTTGAAGCTCTCTCGACGCCGGACGCTGGCGTCGGTGCCGGGCGCGCTTCGCACAAGAACGCGGTGGTGACGGGCGTCAAGCTCGAGACGCGGGCTGGGGGGGCCTCGCCATCCGAAGAGGCGTGGCTTGAGGTACCGATGCGCTGGGCTTGGGCAGATCTGGCCCAGCGGGATGATGGGGACTTTCAACCCACCAACACGCTCGACTCAAGCGATGGCAATGGCTGGGCATTTGACGGGCACAAAAAGGCGGGGAGTCGACTGCTGCTCCTGCTGTCCGAGAAGCCATTCGCTGAATCACCGACGTCGGAGCTCCGCGTCACCGTTCAGTTCCGATCCAAGTACACGCAGCATTCTCTCGGGCGTGTTCGCTTCCGCACGGGCGCACTGAACGCGAAAGGACTGGCCGAGCTGCCTCTGTCACTCGGTCGCTGGTACAGCATCGGCCCCATTCCGACCCAGGACAAGGATGAGACGTTCGACAAGTTGTACGGGCCCGAGGGAATCACCAAACTCGACTTGAAGCAGACCTTCGGCGATGACAAGCAGATGTGGAAGCTCGACGCTCGATACGTTGACGCCAAGCCTGTATCTCTGGCCGAGGGTATCAACACCCACTACATGGCCCGCACGATCTGGTCCCCCGATGACCGCGAAGTTGAGGTCTCCCTGGGCAGCGATGATGCGTTCAGGCTCTACGTTAATGGCGTACAGGTCGCCTCCAATCGCATCGATCGCGGCGTCCAACCCGATCAGGACAAGGCCAAACTGCCCCTGCACGCGGGCACCAACACCATCGTGTTCCGGATCTGCAACACCGGCGGACCGGCCGGGTTTTACTTTCGCTCGATCGGCGGCGATGACGTGCTGCCCGATGACCTGGTTCCCGCGATCTTCCCCGCCGATGCGCTGTCGGAAGAGCAGACCACCAAGTTCGAAACCTCGTACCGCCGCACCCGCTCGCCGCAGTTCCGAGAGCTTGAGAAACAAAAGACCGAACTCGACAAACGTCTGGGCGCGGTCCGCGCGATGGTGCCCCGCACCATGGTCATGAGCGAGCTGGAGAAACCCAAAGAAACGTTTGTGCTGACTCGAGGCGTTTACGACAAGCCGGACAAGTCACGCCCTGTTTCCCGAGCGGTTCCGGCCGCGCTGGGCAAGCTGCCCGCGGATGCTCCGCAGAATCGCCTGGGCCTGGCACAGTGGATGACCTCGCCAGAGAATCCGCTGGCCGCGCGGGTCGCGGTGAACCGGTTCTGGGAGATGATCTTCGGGGCCGGCCTGGTTCGCTCGAGTGAGAACTTCGGGCTTCAAGGTGACTGGCCGACACACGCCGAACTGCTGGACTGGCTCGCGGTGGACTTCCGCGAGCACGGCTGGGATGTCCGCCGGCTCTTGAAGTCGATCGTGTTGAGTTCGACATACCGCCAGAGTTCGCGGGTCCGCGAGGACCTCCGCGAACGCGATGCTGACAATCGCCTGCTGGCGTTCTATCCCCGGCACCGCCTTACCGCGGAACAGATCCGGGACCAAGCGCTCTTCGTGTCCGGCCTGCTCGCAGAGCGTTCCGGCGGCCCATCCGTCAAGCCCTATCAGCCCGACGGGCTCTGGCAGGAGACGGCGATGCCCGTTTCCAACACCCGCGAGTACGTCCGCGGCAAAGGTGAGGAGCTCTGGCGTCGGACGATCTACAACTACTGGAAGCGTGCATCGCCACCCCCGGCGCTGCTCATGCTCGATGCCCCGACGCGTGAGTCGTGTGTCATCCGTCGCCCCATTACGAACACACCCCTGCAAGCCTTGGTGCTGTGGAACGATGAGCAATATGTCGAGGCGGCCCGCGCCCTGGCCCAGCGGACGCTCGCCCGCGAGGGTGATGACGCCTGGCGCCTGACTGACATGTTCCGACGTTGCACGGGAAGATCGCCCGACGAAAAAGATCTTGCCGCACTGACCGTGGCACTCACCGGCTACCGCAATCGATTCGCCGCGGCCGAGGAAGATGCCAAGAAACTCATCAAGATCGGCGAAGCTCCGCTATTGGTCGATGTCCCCGCCCCCGAACTTGCCTCCTGGACCATGGTGGCCAGCGCTGTTCTCAACCTGCACGAGTCGCTGACCCAGGACTGACGCATGCACCCCATCGAACAACGCTACCTCGATATGACCCGCCGCCGGTTCTTCGGCGTCACGGCTCAAGGGCTCTGCGGCGCAATGGGGACCATGGCGCTATCTTCCCTGCTCGGCGGGCGGGCTCTCGCAGGCGACATCCCCGCGGCCGTCCGCGGCATCCAAATTCCCGCCAAGGCCAAACGCGTCATTTACATGCACATGGAGGGTGCTCCCAGCCAGCTCGATCTCTTCGACTACAAGCCCGGTCTGCGCCACCGTTTCAACCAGGACCTTCCGGATTCGATCCGCCAAGGCCAACGCATCACCGGCATGACCAGCGGCCAGGCGCGCTTTCCTGTGGCCCCCTCCATCTTCCGTTTCAGCCGCTACGCCAATAACCAGGACGGCGTGTGGATCAGCGAGCTGATGCCGCACACGGCCGCGCTGGCCAAAGACCTGTGCTTCATCCACACCATGCACACAGAGGCGATCAACCACGAGCCGGGGATCACCTTCTTCCAGACCGGCAACCAGCAGCCGGGGCGGCCATCGTTTGGCTCGTGGGTCAGCTACGGACTGGGCAGCTCGAACGCAAATCTGCCGTCCTTCGTCGTACTGATCACACAGGGCATCGGCAACATGCAGGCGCTCTCGGCCCGGTTCTGGGGCTCGGGCTTCCTGCCCAGTGAGCACCAGGGGTGCAAGCTCCGGGCCGCGGATGACCCGGTGCTGTATTTGCACGACCCCGCCGGTGTTGATAGGACGGACCGTCGGCGGATGCTCGACCTGGTCGGCGAACTCAACCAGCGCGAGGCCGACCGTTCACTCGATCCCGAAGTCCGCACGCGAATCGCCCAGGCCGAAATGGCCTACCGCATGCAGATGTCTGTGCCCGATCTTGTGAACTTCAATGACGAAGATGAAGAGACTCTGGCCCTTTACGGCCCGGATGTAAAGAAGCCCGGCTCCTTCGCCGCTAACTGCCTGCTCGCCCGTCGCCTCTCCGAACGCGGCGTGCGGTTCATCCAGCTCTACATGCGCGGGTGGGATGCTCACAACAACCTGCCCGACGAAATCAAGAAGCAATCGCTTGCCGTTGATCAACCACAAGCCGCTCTCATCCTGGATCTCAAACGCCGCGGCCTGCTGGATGAGACCCTCGTCGTCTGGGCCGGGGAGTTCGGCCGCACGGTCTACAGCCAGGGCACTCTCACTCAAACCAACTACGGGCGCGACCACCACCCCCGCTGCTTCTCGATCTGGCTCGCCGGCGGCGGCATCAAGCCGGGAGTCTCGATCGGCAAGACCGATGATTATTCCTACAACATCCTGGAGAACCCGGTCGATGTCCACGACCTGCACGCCACCGCCCTGCACCTCCTGGGCATGAAGCACGACCACCTCACGTACCGGCACGAGGGCCGCGACTATCGTCTTACCGATGTGTTCGGGAAGGTCCGACCCGAACTGCTCGCGTAACCCAGAGGGCTGCTCGTGCTTGAATCGCTCCTTGAAGTGATGGGAAGGCTGCACCCGATGGTGCTGCACATGCCCATCGGCATCCTGGGCGCGCTGGTGGCCTGCGAACTGCTCGCGATCATTCGTCGCAAGCCGCTAGATGTGTCCATCAGGCGGACCCTGGCGCTCCTGGCGGGTGCATCGGGCATTGTCTCCGCGGCCTCGGGCCTCCAACTAAGCCTCGAGAGCACCTATGGCGGGGACACCCTCCAGCTTCACAAGTGGCTAGGCATCGGGCTGGCGGTCGGCACCGTCCTCACAGCAGTTCTGTCATTGAAGTCCAAACCCGCCGCCTACGGAGTCATGCTCTTCATCACCGCGGGCGTACTCGTGCCCGCCGGACACTTCGGCGCTGAGATGACCCACGGCAAGGACTTCGTCCTGGCCCCGCTTCGGGCCAAGACCGATCCGCTCCCCGCCGCTCCAACGCTCGCGGCGGACGCCTCGTTCTACCAAGCCAAGATCGCCCCAATTCTCGCGGCCCGGTGCGTGAACTGCCACAGTGAATCCCGCCAGAAGGCCAAGCTGGCCCTCGACACCCCTGAGGGCATCCTCGCCGGCGGCGAGAGCGGTTCGGCGATCGAGCCCGGCGACCCCAAGCACAGCGAGATCCTGGTGCGCATGAAAATGCCCCTGGAACACAAGCACCACATGCCGCCCAAGGAAAAGGGACAGCCCACGGCCGACGAAATCGCGGCCATCGAGAAGTGGATCGCCGACGGCGCGAGCTTTGATGCTGCCGGTGCCGAAATCGGTCGCGCCGCCGAACCGCCACCTGCGCCTGTTCCGGATCCTGTCCCTCCCCCACTCCCCAAGCCGTCGCCCGAAGCACTCGCCCGGCTCACCGCGGCCCAGATTCACGCCCAAACCACCGACCCCGAATCCGGCATGCTCTGGATCACCTTTGCAGCAGTCCCTGAGACGACCGATGGAGCCGCCATCGCTTTGCTCAGCCCGCTCAAAGACTTCATCGCGGACCTGTCTCTTGCCCGCACGACCGTCGGCGACCAGACTTTGGCCGCGATCGGGGGAATGCACAACCTGCGCCGCCTGGATCTCTCGGGCACGCGCATCACGCCGGCCGGATTGGACGCGATCACAGCGCTCAGCCGCCTCGAGGAACTCCGCATCACCAGAACCAAGCTCGACGCGACCGCAATCGCCAAACTCCAAGCCATCGCCTCGCTCAAGCGCCTCTACGCATGGAACTCCGGCCTCGACGCCGCGGCCCTGGATCAACTCCACACCGCCCGACCCGACCTTGTGATCACGGCCGGTGCCGAGCCGGCCGCCCCCGTGCTCACGGAGCCCGCAATCGTGTTCTCCAGCGAAGAACCCCTCCCAGGCGCGCCCGCCAAAGCCGTGAGTCTGGACCCGATCAACTCGATCTGCCCGGTCAGCGGGAAAGCCATCGACCGCAAGTATCTTGTCGTGCACCAGGGGCGTGTCGTCGGGTTTTGCTGCGAGAAGTGTGCCTCGCAGTTCCTCACCGAGCCCGCCAAGTTCACCGTAAAGACCGATTGACCCGGAAACCTGGGTCCCGGAGTCAGGATGCCGATTGCCCAGCAATCCCCCGCGCGCTACTCTTGCTCCCCGCCGTCAGGTAGTTTCTTGGGCGGTTCTGGGCGCGTGCCGGAGTGGCCAATCGGGCCAGACTGTAAATCTGGTGGCTTACGCCTTCGGTGGTTCGAATCCACCCGCGCCCATTCCCTATTGCCAAAGCCGCCTCTCGGACTCGAACCGAGGACCTGCGCTTTACAAAAGCGCTGCTCTACCAACTGAGCTAAGGCGGCCGGATACCCCTTGGTTTCTGGGGCGTGCCCAGAGCCTAGCGCTCCGGCTCGTCGCCAGCAACCGCATCGCCCTGTGCCTTCTGACCGCCATTTCGGCCCTGTACGCGCCATCGCGTTCGGACGACTTACAATCGGCCCCATGTCTTTGATCGCGGCCGTCAACCTGAGCCATAACTATGGCAACGACATCATCCTTGACGGATGCACTCTTTCCATTGAAGCCGGGGAGCGGATCGGGTTGGTCGGACGCAACGGCACGGGCAAGTCCACATTGATGAAGTGCCTGGGTGGGCTGATCCATCCCGACTCCGGCACCGTGACCATCCAACGCGGCTGCCGCGTCGGTTACCTGCACCAGGATCCCAACCTGGACCCCGAAGAAACCCTCCGTGATGCGGCTGAAGGCGCGTTCGAGAATCTCCACAAGTTGCACGCCCAACAGCACCAGTTGTACGACAAGATGGCCGAGGCGACCGAGCGAGGCGATCACGCCGAGGTGGATCGGCTCCTCAAGACGCAGGCGGATCTGGAGCGGGATATCGAGGCCGCGGGCGGGTTCGCGATCGATCACAAGATCGATGCGGTTCTGCACGGACTGGGATTCACCGATGCCCAGTTCTCGATCAAGGTTCGGAACCTCTCGGGCGGGCAACGCGGGCGATTGGCTCTGGCCCGCCTGCTGCTGGAAGGCCCGGACATCCTGCTGCTGGATGAACCGACCAACCACCTGGACATCGAAGGACGGCTTTGGCTGGAGCAGTTCCTGGTTGAGGACTTCCGCGGTGCGGTCCTCATGGTCAGCCACGACCGATACCTGCTGGATGCGGTCGTCAGCCGGATCATCGAGACCGAGCAGGGTCGGCTCATTGACTATCCCGGCAACTACGACACATTTCGAGAGCTCCGGGCCGAGCGCCGGCTCAACATGCACCGGGCCTACGAGAGCCAGCAGTCCAAGTTCAAGAAGGAAGAAGAGTACATCCGGCGGTTCAAGGCCGGGCAGCGCGCCAAGCAGGCCCGCGGCCGGCAATCCAAGCTCACCCGCGAGAAACTCGAAAATACCCTCGAACGCCCCATGGAACTGGCGACCCTGCGCCTCGAACTGCCCAAGGCGGAGCGAACCGGCGATGTCGTCGTCTCGGCACGCGGGCTCACCAAAAAGTACACCCAGGATGACGGCTCGGAGAAAGTGCTCTTCTCAGGCCTGGATATCAGCGTGAGCCGCGGCGAACGTTGGGGAATCATCGGGCCCAACGGCGCCGGCAAAACAACGCTCGTCCGGTGCCTGCTCAAAGACCTGGCCCCGGACGCCGGCGCGGTCAAGCTGGGCTCAAACGTCAAGATCGGGTACTATCGCCAGACGCACGAGGGTGTCGACCCGGACATGCAGGTCTACCGCTACCTGCAGGGCGTGATCATGAAGGAGTGTCCGGGCCAGGCCCTGAGCGAGCAGCAGGCCCGCAACCTCGCGGGCGCGTTCCTATTCTCCGGAGACGAACAGCAAAAGGAGATGGGGCTGCTCTCCGGTGGCGAACGGAGCCGCGCGGTGCTCGCGGGTTTGCTCGCCAGCGCCAAGAACGTGCTGGTCCTCGACGAGCCGACCAACCACCTGGACATCCCCAGCGCTGAACGCCTTGAAGAATCGCTGTCGGTCGAAAGCGGCTTTGACGGCACGCTGATCCTCATCAGTCACGACCGGGCCCTGATCGATGCGACGTGCGACCACGTGCTGGTGCTTGACGGGCACGGCGGGGCACAAGCCTGCTTTGGCAACTACACCGACTGGCACGAGAAGGACCTGGCCCGCAAGAAGGAAGCGGCCAAAGAGGCCGCAGAGGCCAAGCGGAAACGCGAAGAGCAAGAGCGCGCCCGCACGAAGGTCGAAGAAACCAAGAAAAAGCAGACCAAGTCAAACCCCAGCGTGAACTCCGTCTCGCGGCTCAATACCGAGCAGCTCGAAGCCCGCATCGGGAAGATCGAAGCCCGCATCCGCGAGATCGATGCGGCCTTCGCCGATCCGGACGTTTGGAAGAGTTCTTCCAAGGCGGGTTCGTTGGGTGAAGAACGCCAGAAGCTGCTCGCTGAACTCGAGCCGCTCGAATTCGAGTGGTCAAACAGGTCAGCTTAATCGCGATTGCGATAAGCCACTGTCCCTTCTGCACTTAGAGCTTAACAATCCACTTGGACTCGGACGGTATACTGCATCAAAGAGGTAGTGGGCGTCTTCGTCAAGAATCTGTGAACGAGCGGGGCGGCCCGTTCGGGAGGTTGTCATGGCTCGCAAACGCATCGCACAGCCCGGTCCGGAATCGCCCGCTCAAGACGCGGCCCGCCATCTGCTTCGGTCCCGCCTGCGGTCGGTCGGCGGGCTCGTGAATGACATCTCCGCCAAGCGCATGGACAAACCGGAGTACGTCCACCAGCTCCGAGTCGCCATCCGGCGGGCCGATGCGGCGATCAACGCCTTCGAACCGTGCCTAGGCGCTGCTGAGACCACAGAAACTCGCAAACGACTGCGGACACTGCGCAAGGCTGCGGGCGCGACCCGCGATTGCGACTCCCACGCGGCAATCCTGCCCTCACTCCTCTCCCGCGATACGGCGGATCAGAAGTATCTGGCCAAGTACCTCGAGGGCCGCCTGCAGAACGCCCGGGGCGAAGCTGCTGAGCGTTCACTCGATGCCGCGCGTCCCAAACAGGCCAAGAAGCTCAAGGCCTCTCGCAAGGCGTTGGCGAACTCGATCAACAGCCCGGCCAGTGGGCAACGGACGCTGCAGCAGGCCGCGGCCGATGCAATCTCTACCACGCTGGCTGCGACGCGCAATGCCGCGAGCGGCGACCTGAAAGATCTGGACAACCTCCACGGCCTGCGGGTCGCCGCCAAGCAGGTTCGGTACGCCGTTGAGATCTTCCGCACTTGCCTGCCTGGCCAGTTGTGCGACTCAAGCCTCGTCCGGCTGCGCGAGTTCCAATCCCTCCTGGGTCGCGTCAACGATGCACGCCAGATGGCCGCCTGGCTCGCCGATGAGGCGGTGTTGCTCGCCGAGTCGCGCCGGCCCAAGGGCATCCCGCGCGGAGCGACCACCGAATCCGTCCACGAAGAGCTTCGCGTGTTGCTGGGCAAGTTTGAAGCCGAGCGCGAGGCCGCCCACGCCGCGGCCATTCCGGAAGTTCCTGCCCGCCTGGATGCGGCACTGCGTCCGCTCGAAGACTGGGTGCGCTCGACCCGCGACACCACCCCAGGCGAATCCCACGATCGCACATCCGCCGGACGCGACGCCGAGGGTCCCGACGATCGGACCAGCCACGCCAAGGGCAAGCACCGCGCCGCCGCAACCTGAATCAGCCTCTCCGCGGCTCAAATAGGTAGTGGGAAACCATCCACTCCGATCCGCCCCGGAAGCCCCACAGCTCGGCACACGCCATGTAGAAGACGCGCCAACGGGCCACCCACTTGGGGGCTTCAACTTGGCCGTAGGCCTGCTCTAGAACCCGACGCACATCAGACCCTGCCCGGTCCATGTTCTGGAGCCAGGCCTCCGCGGTCTTGGAATAGTGCGTGCCATCCACCCGCCAGTGATCCACCAATCGCACGCTCCGCTGGAAGTGAGCCAGCAGGTCATCCGAAGGCATCACACCCGCGGTGAAGAAGTAGCGGCCAATCCAATCGTCACCTTCGTCGAACTCGTAGGCGATGTCGCGGTGGGTGAAGATGTGAACGAACAAGCGGCCGTCGGGATTGATCCAGCGCGCGATCTTCGCGAGCAGCGCATCGTAGTTTTTCATGTGCTCGAACATCTCGACGGACACGACCCGGTCGAACCGTCGATCAGTGTCAAACACATTCGCATCGGCGGTGATGACCTCGAGATTCGTGAACCCACGCTCCGTGGCACGGGCCATGATGAACTCGCGCTGCGGCCGCGAGTTTGATACCGCCAGAACGCGGCACCCCGGGTACTTCTCACACACCCACAGGCTTAGCGATCCCCAGCCGCACCCCAGATCGAGCACCGTCATCCCGTTGCGAATCCCCGCTCGCTCACAAGTCAGAGCAAGCATTGCTTCCTCGGCCTGATCAAGCGTCGAAACCCCAGGCGACCAGAGCCCACTGCTGTACTTGAGCCTCGCTCCCAGGCATCGCTGGAAGAACGCCGCGGGCAGTTCGTAGTGCTGCTGGTTAGCCTTGTGCGGGCGATCGGCGATGGGGCTCTCATGCAGCTTGCGGATCAACGCTCTGAACCGCTCGCTCTGGGCGTCCGGGCCGCCGGCACGCTCCCGTGCGATCCTGGCCGCCAGGCGTTTGCGGATGCCCGCACGGATCAGCCAGTCGGGCAGGACTCCCGAATCAAGGATGGGCTCGTACCAGCTCCGCTTCGCGGCACGCTCAACCGACGGCAGGATGATGCTTGCTTGAGTCATGTGCCGGCTCCTTCTTTCTTCGGAAACCACGGGATAAACACGCTGGTCTCTCGCTGGTACTTCCGGTATTCCTCGCCGCGGCTCTTGAGAGCTCGCTTCTCGGTCGGCGGGATTCCCGTCACCTTGACGATGAGTAGCAACATGAGCGCGGGGGCCAGACACGCCAGCCACCCCATGTGCGCCTGGCTCGCGATCGCGGCGTACGCACACCACATCAGCCATTCGAAGAAGTAGTTGGGGTGCCGGGAGTACTTCCACAGGCCGTCGCGGCAGGTCTTGCCTTTGCTTTCCGGTCGCCTCTTGAATCGTTTGAGCTGCCCATCCGCGATCGACTCTCCCGCGATCCCGATCAACCACACCGCCATGCCCACGACATCGAGCCACGTCGGAGAGAGCCGCGGTGCACTGGCCGCGAGAACAAACGGGCCTGACAAGAGCAACACCAGCACGCCCTGCAACTGAAAGAACGCCAGGTGAAAGAGGTTGATCCGGGACCCGAACTTTTCACGCAGTTCCTGGTAGCGACCGTCTTCATCGCCCTTGAGCACCCGATCCGTCAGCACATGCCAGGCCAGGCGCAGTCCCCACACGCCGCCGATCGTTGCAATCAGCACCCGCCGACCCGGATCTCCGCCGCCGGTGGCGCCCGCAAAGATCGCGGCCAGCCCAAGCAGACCGGCCCAGCCCATATCAACCACGCCCGCATCCTTGGTTCGCACCTGAATGAGCCAGAGCCCGAGCATGCCGACCACCGAGCCCGCGGCGATCCAGCCGAACTGGGCCGCTATCGAGAGCATCAGGATGCTCCAGCAAGTTCAACGTACGGCTCTCGCCGGCACATGGGCTTACCGAGGAGCATCTGGACATCCCCCACTTGCCGAGCACGGAAGGTTCCCTCGCAATAGCAGAGGTAGTACTCCCACATGCGGATGAAGGTGTCGGTGAATCCCTGAGCCCGGACTTCATCGAGTTTCGTGTTGAACGCCTCGCGCCACAGCTTGAGCGTGGTCGCGTAGTGCGGGCCGATGTCCTCCAGGTGCATGACGTTCATATCCGTCGCGCGGCCGATCGATGTGCTCAGACGCTCGACCGAGGGCAGGCAACTTCCGGGGAAGATGTACTTCTTAAGGAAGTCCTGTCGCCGGGCCGCGCCGCGGTAGAGCTGGTCGCGGACGGTGATGGACTGAAGGAGCATCATTCCGTCTGGCTTGAGGAGTCGCGAGCATGTGCTGAAATAGCCATCCAGGAACCGGGCCCCCACTGCTTCCACCATTTCGATCGAGATGATCTTGTCGTACTGACCGGTCAGGTCTCGGTAGTCGCTTTTGATCACCCGCACGCGGCCATCCAGCGGTTGCTCTTTTACCCGAGCCGTGGCGTAGTCAAACTGACGATCCGAGATCGTCGTGGTGGTCACGCGGCAGCCGTACTCGCGGGCCGCGTGGATCGCCATGGACCCCCAACCCGTGCCGATTTCCAGGACCTCATCGCCCGGTTTGAGTTGCAGTTTGCGGCACACCCGATCGAGCTTCTCGACCTGCGCCCTCTCCAGCGACCAGGACGAATGGTCGAAGACGGCGCAGGAGTACATCATCGTGGGGTCTAGAAACAGGCTGAAGAACTCGTTCCCCAGGTCATAGTGGGCGACGATGTTGCGTTTGCTGCCCGATCGTGTGTTGCTGCGGAGCAGATAATCCAGGCGACGCGCGGGCGCCATCACCCACGCCAAGGCGCGATCAAGCCTTCGCATCGAGCTCAGGTTAACCGCCAGCACTTCAACCAGCGAGGCCAGGTCATCGCACCGCCACCAACCCTCCATGTAGGCTTGGGCGGCACCCACCGAACCCTGGAGCGCGACTTCTGCGTACACCCGTGCATCAACCACGTGGACGGTCGCCGTCGGCCCATGGCCGCCACCTCCCACCATGCGGCCGGAGGTGTCAATGACCTCGACACGTCCGAACGCGAGGCTCTCTAAAGACCTCCCGATGGCCGCGCGGCCGATGCGCTCCAGCACGCCCAGGGCAGCCACGCGAGTTGTCACCCGGCGAGCCGGGAGAATCGTTGCGTTCATGGCACCGGAACCTCCGAAACCTTGTCTGTCGCCGATCGGCCCTTCTTGGGATGCGGCACGATGGGCACACGCTTGAGCCACAGCCTCAGGGCCTCAACGTGGATCCTCGCGATGACCTGGGCGGTCAGCATGGGATAGCGCACCAACACCCGCGCAAGCGCGGCCCCTGAGATCTCTTTGCGTTTCATCGTCATCGTCGCGTCGAACACCTTGCCGTGCCGATCGCTCTGGTTCATGTGCACCAGCAGCGATTCGCCAGGCTCCGAGAACGACCAGTCGTACTGCATATCCATGGGCATGAAAGGCGAGACGTGGAAGGACTTCTGGAAGCGGAATCGCTGAACACCGTTTCCCGGTTCCTCGGCCGCGCGGCCGTCCAGGACGTACGCGTGCCGCTCTTTCCAGGGCGTGTTGGTGATTTCCGCGATGATCGACTCGGTGCCCGCATCGCCGTGGCAGTAGTAGAAACTGACCGGATTGAAGTTGTATCCGAAGTATCGCAGATGGGTGAGCAGGGAGATTCGGCCTGTGGGCCGCCGACCGGTTCTGGATTCGACTTGGTTGCGAACCGCTTCATCGAGCGAAAGCCCTTCTCCACCGAGATAGTCCGATCGACGAAACCGCGCCAGAGCCGGACGGCGAGCGGACCAGAACAGACGGCCGTCGAGCACGTCCGGCAGTTCCGACAAGTCCAGGCACATCATAAACAACGGGAACTTGAACTCGTGACGCCGGGGCCAGAGTCGCCGGTGCCGCACGACGCCCTCGTAAATCGCGCTATTCCACTTCCGCGTCACAGTGCCTCGCCGAATGCCTTGCACACCGATAGCGCGCTGAGCACGCCATCTTCGTGAAAGCCGTTGCCCCAGTACGCCCCGCAGTAGTGCGTCCGATTCAGGCCGCTGATGTCGGACCAGCGATCGCGTGCTCGATCACTCTCGATGCTGAACACCGGATGGTGGTAGGTGTACCGGCCGAGCACCGTCGACGCATCCACGGTCCCGTTCAAGGTCACGCACACCGGGCTCTGTACCGGCAAGCCCTGAAGAATCCCCATGTGGTACGTCACGGTCGCACGCTCCGCGCCCGTCAAGTGGCAGTTCCATGCCGACCACGCCCGGCGGCTTCGTGGCAGCACCGACGCGTCCGTATGCAGCGTGACGTCATTGGCCTGATACCGGATCGCCCCAAGAACTTCCCGCTCCACTTGGCTCGGGTCTTTGAGCATCGCTAACGCCTGATCGCTGTGAGTTCCGAGAATCACGTCGTCGAAGTCCTCAACGCCCAACCGCGACCGGACCCTTACGCCGGACCCCGACCGCTCGATGGATTCGACGGGCGTGTTCAACCGGATTCGCGCCGGATCGATACCTTCCAGAATCCGTTCGACGTACCGCCTCGACCCGCCCTGGATGACCTCCCACGTCGGTGCCGACCGCGGCGAGAGCATCCCGTGGTTCTCAAAGAACCGCACCAGGAAGCGGATAGGAATTTCCCGAGACATAGCCTCGGAAGCCGACCACAACGCCGCGGCCATGGGCAGGAGGTAGTGCTCCCCGAACTCGCGCGAGTACGCGTGGCGAGCCAGGAACTCTCCCACCGTTTCATTGCTGTCGGCCGCCTGTGTCGGGGCCTGTTTTCCGAACCGGACGATGTCGCGGAGCATCCGCAGGAACGCAGGGCGGAGGAGGTTGCGGCGCTGGGCGAAGATCGCGTTGAACCCTCCGCCGCCGTACTCCAGGCCGGTCCGGTCGCACCTGACAGAGAAGCTCATCCGCGTGGGCTGGGACTTGACGGCCAGCGAATCAATGAGCTTGGAGAAGTGCGGATAGTTGCCGCGGTTGAAGACGATGAAGCCGGTATCGACATCCAGATCCTGCCCCTCGTGGCGGATGCGGACGGTCGCGGTGTGCCCGCCGATGTAGCCGCCCGCCTCGAAAAGGGTGATGTCGTGACGACGGTTGAGAAGATGGGCACAGACGAGGCCGGAGACTCCGGCCCCGACAATCGCTATTCGCTTGGCCATGCCACTCTATCGGACGGTGGACCGATCGAACCGGCGATCTTCACCCTGTTGCTTGGCCGCGGCGTAGACGCTCTCGGGAACCCGCCGGACATCCCAGACCAAGCCCAACTTCTCCATGATCAGAAGCGTGTAGAAAGTAAGGTCGATCTCCCACCAATAGAAGCCCTGGCGTGCGGTGCCGGGGTAGTAGTGGTGGTTGTTGTGCCAGCCTTCGCCCAGCGTGAGAATCGCGAGGAAGAAGTTGTTGCGGCTGTCATCGGTGGTGCGAAAGCGGCGGGAGCCGATCGTGTGGGCAAGGGAGTTGATCGTGAACGTGCCGTGATAGAGCACGGCCGTCGAGATCGCAAAGCCCCAGACGACCATTTGAAGGCCGTTGGTATGGAGTCCAGGAGCCCAGGTCGCAAGCGCGGAGCCCAGCGCGTACATCGCGCCGATCAGGGTCAGCGGCCCGAAGAGGTGCCACTTGTCGATCCACATCAACTCGGGGACCTTGAGCAGGTCGGGGACCGACTTACGGTTGGTGCCCATGCCGCGCTCCGAGAGGAACCAACCCATGTGGCTCCAAAAGAAACTGCGCTGGACGGGTGAGTGGATGTCGGGCTTCTCGTCGGAATATCGGTGATGGTCGCGGTGGTGCGATGACCACCAGATCGGCCCGCGCTGGGCGCAGGTGGTTCCGATGAACGCAAAGACGGCCTGCGTGATGCGGTGGGTCTTGAAGGTGCGGTGTGAGAAGTAGCGGTGATAGAACCCGGTGATGACAAACATGCGGATGACGTAGAGGGCGATGGCCACACCAAGGCCCACCCAGCTGAACCCGACCCAGATCACGCCCAGGCACATGGCGTGGATGATCAGGATGGGCAAGCTGCGGAGGAGGGTGATTCCGCCGGCTTCATCCATGATGGAGTGGCGATGGGCGTGTTCGGGCTTGGGTTCGGGAATGGGAGCTTCAACCGGTACGGGAAGCACTGCGGAGTCGCTCATGTCACCTTCCTTGGGAGACGGACCCCCCGGGACCGACCACCAACTCCTTGAATCGGCAGAACCCCGCCGGTGCAAACAAGGTTTTCGCCGCTCAAACCCCACCACCCCTGAAACCGGTGAGCGGCCGTGAATGGGCGATACTGGACTTGAACCAGTGACCTCTTCCATGTCAAGGAAGCGCGCTAGCCAACTGCGCCAATCGCCCGCCTGCACCCGGCCCTTTTGTTGGCCGGTGGGATCAAGTATAGCGGGCACCCTAGAGAAGCAAAATGGGGGCCGGA
Source organism: Phycisphaerales bacterium (assembly GCA_044222485.1). GTDB lineage: Bacteria > Planctomycetota > Phycisphaerae > Phycisphaerales > UBA1924 > JAHBXE01. The sequence continues at coordinate 71,778 of JBGAND010000026.1, forward strand.
GATCAACTGCACCCCGCCGCGAATGAGTTCAAAAAGCACTGAAAGTCGTTGGCCGTCAGCAGCGGTGTCGCCGTGGAATGGTCGCAGTTGGCATAGGGGTCGGCCGCGGCGTACGCGTTGAGAAAGCACTGGAAGTCATTGGCGGTCAGCGTCGGCACGCCCGTGGAACCGTCGCAGTTGGCGTAGCAGCCGCGGACCAGCAGAAACGCGTGCGGCTGGCCCTGGAACATGCCCGAGCCGACGATGAAGCCCGAATCGCTGATGGACCAGGCCTTCTCCAGACGCCAGTCGGGATTGGCACCGGACGCAGCGTTCAGGTCGATTGGCGTTCCACCGTTCCACAAGACCGCCCGCGAGTTGGATGTGCCGACCACCTGCCCCGACGCGTTGATGGCGTACGCCGTGCTGGTGCCGGTGCCGCCCAGCGTGCCCAAGTCACTGCGGGTCAGGACGTTGCCCGCCGCATCCAGCGTGATGATCATCGCGTGCATGAGGCCCGAGGCGATCTGGCTCTGGCCGACCACCTTGCCGGCGCTGTTGATCGCGTAGGCCTGGCTGCGCGAGCCGCCGAGCGTGCCCAGGTCATGGGCGATGCCGGACTGCCAGAGCACGGCCTTGACCTGAAGGTCTCGCGCCGTGTTCGCCCAACCCACGATCCGTCCCGCATCGTTGACGCCGACTGCGTAGCTGGAGCTGCCTCCCAGGCCCGGGAGGTCGGTGGCGGTTCCGGCGATCCAGTACGCCGCGCGATCGACTTGGCCGAAGTTGACATCCGGCACGCTGCGATACCCGACGATGGTGCCCAGGCTATTCAGGGCCCGCGGCGCCAGGTCGCCCAGCGCCGTGATGGCGCCGTTCTGCCAGAGCAGGCCGTGCGGAACCAGCGCGCCCAGCGTGAACGACATCGCGGCCACGGTGTCGGTGTTGTTGACGGCCATCGCCCAACACTGCGTTTCACCCGCCAACGGCATGAGCTCGGTCACCTCGCCATTAAAGAACATGCCGTGGAACTGGGGGTGATACGCCGTGGCGCTGGCCGCGACGTGGCCCTGCTGGTTGACGCCGAACCCAAACGAGCTGAACCCGTAGAGGGTGCCGACATCGATGACTGTGTACTGCTGCGCACAAGCGACGGAGGCAAAGGTGCCCGAGGCGAGCAGAAGATTGCGGAAGTGGTTGTTCATGGTGGCTTCTCGGGGCTAGTTCTCAACGCGGTGGAAGAATGCCTGAGTTGGCTGAACGGTGTGGCAGACCAGGCACGTGTTGATCGTGCCGGCGTGCCCCTGGTAGAGATTGGCCTGGACGTTGTCGACTTCGGTGGTCGTCGGCGTGATGGCGTGCGGGCTGCCGTGGCAGGCGCCGCAGTGAACCCCGCCGTGCCCGATCGAGTTCTTGAAGAGCTTGCCGGGCTGCTCAAACTCGAAGCCCTGGCGCGCGTGGCAGTTGGCGCAGCGGGGCTCATCCACCCACGGCGTGCGGGCGGGGCTGCCGACCGCGAGCATGTCACCGTGGCAGTCCTTGCACTCGATGTTGCTGGCCTTGTGGATGTCACGCTGGAACTCGGTGCGGACACCCGGGTGGCAGGCGTAGCACTCGTTGGGCAGGGCCGCGATGCTCATGCGCGGCGCGTGAGCCGTGTGCATCGAAGATGAAAGGCTGGCGATACCGGGCTGCCCGGCCTGGCCCAGCAGGGTGTCGGCATGGCACGAGGCGCACAGCACGGGCCGCTGGCTCAGCAACGTCGTGTTGTGGAGGGTGTCGTGCGACAGCAGATTGTCCTGGGCTGTTGAGATCTGCGGCGTCTGGTGGCACAGGTTGCAGTTGATGTCGTTTGAAACCGGCACCACCACGCGGGTTTGCGCGACCACCTGGTTGTTGCGCTCGACGGTGATCACTGCCAGCGGGTAGGGGTTCTCGCGCCCGGTATCATCGATTGATGTGAGCGGGATGCCTGTCACGAGCCAATCACGGTCCGGCGTCGCGGCCAGCGTTCCGACAAGTCCGTGCCCGGTGAGGCCCAGGTCGGGCAGCGGCGCGGGGCCCAGGAGCGGCTGGGGGTGTGCCCAGAAGTTGCTTTTGTCGGATGAGTGCGTGTTGTTCGGGAACGAATAGCGGACCGTGAACTCTGCATCGGTGACGACGTCGGGGTTGTTGCCGCGCTTGATGAGTTGCACGTGCAGGTTGTTCCCCGGCGGCAGGATCATGATGTCCGCGTAGTCCGGGTTCATGACGCGCATGCCCCAGTCGTCAAAGCCCAGGGCGACGTAGGGCAGGACCGCATCGGTTTGACCTCCGCCCAGTGGTTTGCTGATGGCGCTGGGCTGCTTGGGCCCGTCGGGCCACATGGCGACGGCCGCGGAGGCCATGCTCACCGCCACAGCACCAAACACCAGATGCAGCCGACGGCGATAAGCGATCATGGAGCGATCCCCTTGAGAGGCTGGCGGTGCCAGCGGAAGAAGCCTCCGAGGCAATAACGGACAAAATGATACGCAATGCCAGATCGAGCGGTTGCTGCGGAATTGGACAGTGCCGCAGCGGCGTTCTGGTCGCGCATCGATCGTGGATGCCTATCGGACTTGAGTTGTGCCCAGCGTCGGGAGCGTCAGGTGCAGCCGGCCGAGTACGCGTTCAGGAAGCACTGGAAGTCGTTGGCCGTAAGTGTCGGGTTGACTGTGCTGCCGTCGCAGTTGGCGTAAGACGCACCGGCCGAGTACGCGTTGAGGAAGCACTGGAAGTCGTTGGCCGTAAGCACCGGGTTGGAGGTGCTGCCGTCGCAGTTGGCGTAGCAGGAGTTGGGCTGTACGCCGTACCAGAAACCGCCGCCGAGTTCGTACGCGCCGCCCGACATGAACCCGGCGTCGGGCTGTCCGGCCGTGGCGCCCAGTTCGTATGTTCCGCCGGTCAGGTACGTCGCACCGCCGCCGTCGATGGTGTACCAGTCCAGGTCAAACCCAGGACCGGAGGGGCCGTCAACGCCGCCGGTCTGGCCGCGAAGGATGTCCGCTTCGGACTCGGGGAGAATGCTGTTGACGGGCGTAGCGCGGGGGTTTTGCGCAAGGGCCTGGGACGCCAGGGTTGTGCTGGCAAGGGCCGCGGCCAAAAGCGTGACTGTGTGGTTCATAGAAAGGACCTCTCTCGTGGTGCCGGAAAGGATACACGAATTAGCCCG
>JBGAND010000027.1:0-72880 GCA_044222485.1 Phycisphaerales bacterium
AGCGCGACATCTTCGGTGTAAGTGCCGGGGCGGACGAGGATGGTGGTGTCGGGGAGTGCGCCGGGGCCGAAGCCGTCGCCAACGGCCGCGGTGATCGCGGCCTGGATGCTGGTGTGGGTGGCGCCGTCGGTGAGCGTGGGAGAGACGATGTAGCGGGAGAAGTTGGCGCCGGTGGCACCGGTGTTGCCGGTAGCGCCTGCAGCGCCTGCAGCGCCGGTGGGACCGGTCGGGCCGTCGTTGCCGGTGGCACCTGGAGCGCCGTTGCTGCCCGGAGCGCCGGTGGGGCCGGTGTTGCCGTTGGTGCCGTTAGTCCCGTTTGTGCCCGGAGCGCCGGTGGGGCCTGTGTTGCCGTTGGTGCCGTTGGTGCCCGCAGCGCCGGTAGGGCCCGCCGGCCCGGTCGGACCTGCGTTCCCGTTCAGCGCGTACAACGCGTAGGGGGTGGGCAGAATCGGCTGGCGCGGGTTGAGCAGCGTGTAGCCGCCGACGCCCGTGGGATTGCGCACCTGGACCTGCAGCCATCGACCATCGCCGTTGAATGTTCCGTTGCCGAAGTCCAGGTCAACCGTGAACAAACCGTTGTTCAGGTTCGCGTTGAACACAAACAGGTTGGGCCCGATCTGCGCGCCGCCGGCCGAGGAGTCCCACAGGGTGAAAATGAAGTCCGCGGTGCCCGTCAATGGGAAGCCGGCCTTCTTGACCTGGCATTGATACGTGAAGAACTTGTCGGTCGGACCCACCGCCTGAGCGACGCCCGCCGCCATCAACAGCGCGGCGACAGGCCCGGCAAACTTCGTCAAACGAAACAGGCCCGCGGGCGAAAAATGGCCACGGTTCGACGTGCGATTGCTCTGCCTCATGTGCTTCCTCTCGTGTGCGATCTCGTGGGTCGGGGCTGGGATTACCTTAACAAAAACTAAGTAATACCCCCGAACCGGCCGCACTTATTACCACATTTGCGGGTGGTCGTCAAGCAGGATCGGACCAATTCTCGGACTGGAGTCTGAAGATCCTACTTGGCAATGACCACGCGCCGGGCCATGGAGGAAACCCAAACGCCCCCGGGCTCTTCAATCGTCAACGCAAAGGCCGCGGCCCCTCGAGTGTGAATCTGGGGTGTGATCGGCACCACGACCTCACCGGTGGAACTGACATCGAATAAGGCCCCGCTTATCCGTTGATCCATCCCGCGTTCATCAACGATCCAGAGCTGATACTGCTCCTTGGTCGGGTTGTTCACGGGGAGATTCGTGAAGCGCATGAAGCCCTTTTGTTCCTTCTCGTTCCACACGACATCGCCGCCGACGCCCTTGATCTCGGGAGCATCCCAGGGTGTCCAATCCAGCTTCTTGGCATCCGGCGAGGTCATCATTGCGAGGCGGAGTTGGTCCATCGGGATACGGGGCTTGATCGCCGACCACCAACCGACGAACGCCAGGGCCAGGCAAGCCGCGGCGGCGATCCAACCGGCATAGAGGACGCCACGCCCGCGACCGATCATCGCGATCGGAGCCTGTTCTTCCTCGGGGTGCGGAGCTGGGGTACGTCCGGCGGAGAACTCCTGAGCCGCAAGCGCCAACTGCTGCTTGACACTCTCGGGCAACGGCTGGGGCTCAAGGAACGCCAGGCTCATTGCAGCGGCGGCTTCCTCAAACGCGAGGGGTTCCACATCCGGATGATCGCGGCAGAGCTGGGCCAGTTCGCGGGCATCGGCCTCAGACAGTCCTTGCGTGGCCCGCTCGGCCATGAGTTCCCAGATGCGATCGGGGGCGTTGCTCACTTGACGATCCCCCTTTCTGTTTCAAGGGCGTCGCGCACGCGCATCAACCCACGCCGGATGTGAGTCTTCACCGTGCCCAGGGGCAGCCCGGTTGATTGCGATACCTGCTCGTGCGAGAGTCCCTGATAGATCGACAATCGAAGCACCCTTTGCTGCTCCGCCGAGAGTGTCTCGATCACACTTGCGGCCAGGGCGGCCTCTTCTCCCAGTTCAACTTTGGCGGGACGCTCGACCGACGCAGCGCTATCGGTCAGGGCTTCAGGGATGGTTTGGCGCCCGCGAGCCCGGGCGCGATCGATGAGCCTGCGGCGGGCGACCATGGCGACGAAGGTTGTTTCTGAGGCCACGGCGGGATCGAACCGGCCGGCGCTTTTCCACAAGGCCACAAAGACATCCTGAACCGCATCTTCCGCCTCGGTTGGGGTGAGCCGACGGGCCAGAGACCACACCAGCGCGCCGAACCGATCCAAGCACTCGCGCACGGCAGCGGGATCACCGGCCGCGACTCTTTGGAGCACCGAAGTTGGCACGGCGGAGCAGAACTCCCAAGGACCGGACAAGACCGTTCGAAGACCCCCGGAAGGGGACGCACCGACCAAGCTCGGCGACTGATGATAACGCCTAGCGCGCCCGCCAGCCAGGGTCTGCACGCGGCGGTGCTTCGCGGGCTTGGGCTGTCCCGTCACAACGATCCGGCCGTGGCACCGATTCACAAACCGCCCCTTGAACAATGCGCCGACTGCCGTGTCCAGCTCGCCGGCGCCTCCCGGGACTTGCGAAAGTCCGGGAAACACAGATCACTTGGGCATGATCACGGTGTCAATCACGTGGATTACGCCGTTGGAAGCCTCCAGGTCCGTCGCGGTGATTTCGGCCATGGCTTTGGTGTTACCGATCCACACCTTGCCATCCTTGACCTTAATGCCGAAGGTGGTGCCTTGGACGGTCTTGATGCTCTCGGTCATTGTCACGGCCTGATCGGCGTAGACGCGGCCAGGGAGCACGTGGTACGTCAAGATGCTCTTGAGCTTCTCTTTGTTCTCCGGCTTCATCAGCATGTCCAGCGTGCCGGCCGGGAGCTTGGCGAACGCCTCATCGGTCGGGGCGAACACGGTGAACGGGCCCTTGCCCTTGAGGGTCTCGGTCAGCCCGGTCCACTCGATCGCCTTGGCCAGCGTCGTGAACGAGCCGGCCTCCGAGGCCGTCGTGAGGATGTCCTTTTCGATGGGCATGAGAACGGTGTCGATCGCGTGGATCACGCCGTTGCTGGCCTTGACGTCGGCCATGATGACCGTCGCCTTGCCATCGATCCAGACCTTGCCGTCGCGGGTCGCGATGTCCACGCGCTGGCCGTTCACGGTCGTGGCGTTCTTCATGCCCATGACCTTGTCGGCGGTGACCGCGCCGGAGGCCACGTGATAGGTCAGGATGGAGACCAGCTTGGCCTTGTTCTCCGGCTTGAGCAACATCTCGACCGTGCCCGCGGGCAGCTTGGCGAACGCCTCATCGGTCGGGGCGAACACCGTGAACGGTCCCTTGCCCTTGAGCGTCTCGACCAGGCCAGCGGCCTTGAGGGCCGCCGCGAGCGTGTTGAACTTGCCGGCGGCGACCGCCGTCTCGACGATGTCCTTGTCCGCCTGGACATAGCCGGTGCGGATGACGGTGGCCTGCTCTTGAGCGGCCGGACACTGGGCGGCTTGCTTTTCTGAGTCGCACTGGGCCATGGTGGTCCCGGCGAGAGCAAACGTAGCGAGCGCAGCAGACAGGGAGATCCGATTCATCGGAGAGATTCCTTCAAACAGGGTTCTAGATTGCCGCGGGCCAACGGGCCGCGGCCTGGCCGCACCTGTGCGACCGCCCATGACTTCGACAGCCCCCGCCGGTTGGATTCAGCGCGCTCGAGCCGATAAGCGAGCGGCGCAAATCAGGCCCACCGGGATCGCTCCGCAGATTTCCGCCGCCCGGTTGACCAGATCCGCGGCGAGTCCGACGGTCGTGGCCAGTGCGCCCGACGCGGTCAGCACATCCTTGGGCAGCGATGAAGCCGTCACCCCCACTGCCCACTCACGCAAGCCCAGCCCGTTGCCAACGAACGGCACCAGCATTGCGATCTGGCATACACAAGCGATCGCGGCCGCGGCGGCAGCGGAAATCGGGCGGCCGATGATCGCAAACGCGACGGCGTATCGAGCGGCCCAGACGAGAAGATCGAGGTATCTGAACGCGACGATCAAGGGCACCCAACCAAACCGGTGGGTGCGTCGCAGAACGCCGCCGGCGATCAATGCCAATGCCAAAGGCACCACCGCCGCCGCTCCGACACTCAAGGCACCGCTCCCCGCCATCGTCGAGCCGACCAGAGCCCCCACCATCGCGACAATGGCCACGCCCGAGCACCCGATCGCCGCGACCGTGGCGGTGACGGACTTGGACACCGGGATCCCATGCACCTGCTTGTGATACCCCACACGCCCGATCAAGCCCGGACGAAGCGGAAGGTAGTTAAGCAGCCAGGCCGCGCCGATCAGGCAGGTCATCTCCCCCAGCGCCACGGGTCCGTGCGGTTTCATCAGCACCCAGAACGACACCGACATGAGCAGCCAGTTCAAGAGCGGCAGCACCAGGGCCGCGGCGACCAGCCACCATGGCGCGTGCCTCGCCGATTCGATCGCACTCTGGAGGTCCTTGCCTTGGCGGATCACGACCCACGCCGCGGCACCAAGCAGCAGCGCCCCGAGCACGAACCCCACAACCGGACGGGACAGCGACCGTTGACCATCCGGACCCGGCGTCATTACTTGCCCGCTTCCGGGACCTTCGCCGGAGGCGGCTTCAGGTCGTCCGGCGTCATCCGGCTATAGAGCTTGGCGGGAGACTTCAGGCGTGCGGCAACAGCGGTCGCCACGTTTCGCACGCGAACATCGTCCGACGACAAGCCCGCCTTCAGCAGATCATCCGCCGGATCGACCACGCGGGTGCACAGGACGATGCAGCGAACTTGCGGGTCCTGGTCGGCACGTGTGGCCGCGTCGAAAACTTCCATCTCTGGGCACAACCTTGCGTGCGGCACCACGAGCGCGAGCATGGCCCGGACCGCGGGTCCGAGTGCCTGGTACCGGGCGACCAACGCGTCCGCCACGGGCTTGAGTTTGACCACATCGGGCGCTTCCACCTTGGGTGCGATTGCGCCGGGCCTCAGCGGGGGAGCCACCTTCGCGGGCGGAGCGAGCACCAGCGGCGACAGGATCATTGAACGGGTCAGAGCCGCGAATCGCTGGATCGAGCCCTCGGGCGATGCCGCGATCGCCTTTGCCAGTTCATCGGCGGTCAGCATCGAATCCGGCAGCGGCCGAATCACAAACGCGTCGGTTTCCGCGGTCAGCGACATCGGCCCGGGCCGAAACCCAGAGTTTGAGTCAAACAGGAATCCCTGCACAAACCGCCACCGGACCGGAACGCTGCGGTTGGCCATCGTGCTGATGAGCCATCCGCTCTGGCCGGGATCGGGCCACACCTCGACATCCAGACGCTCCTGCGGCATCAACCGCAGACGCCTGTCGATGTCGATGACTTCCGGACGGAGCAGGTTCTCAACGCCAATTCTCTCGAGCTTGGGCAGCATGATGAACCGACTGTTGAGCGGCCGATCCGGCCCCAGCGCCAGCGGGATCTGCGATTGGTTGACAATCGACAACCTGACCGGCAGGTAATCCAACGCGACACCACCCTGGCCCGGCGCCTCGGCCGAGACACGCAGGAATCGGTTGGGCTCGATCACCAGTTCATCCATCCAGGCCGGGACCTTCGAGTACGCCACCAGCCGGTCCATCGCCGCGGCTGTCGCGGGGTCATCGGTGTATCCCAGGCTCATCGCCCGGGACCGCGCCCAGGCCGCGGACATTTGGAGCGGCTCTTCGCGGATGATCTGGCGATAGATGGCGATGGCCTGCTCTTTGTTCCCCAACTGCTCGTACGCCAGTGCTGATGCGATCCGCGCCATTCGCTCGTTCTGCAAGTCCTTGCACAACGCGATGGTCTCCTCCGGCTTTCCGGCGCGTAGGGCCCACAGGGCGTCGAGAATGGTCGCGGCGTCGGGGAGGATCTCCCGAACACCTTTGAAGGCCTCCGGATTGTCGTTGGCTCGCTCGACCTCCAGGTTCACCCAGAGTCGCAGCGTGTTCAGTTGGATCAGGGACTCGAGCACCGCTCGCGCGGCCTGTTCTTCGGTCATCGCCCCGCGGGTTCGCGGGTTTCTCAGTTGTGCGTTCGACGCTTCAACAGTCTCGGAAAAGTCCTTGAGCTTGGCCGTTGCCGCGAGCTTGTCTCCGGCCGCTTCAGAACCCAGGATGGATAGCGCGACGAACTGCGGCGACAGCCGCACATCCTCGGGCTTCTTTGCCGCGGCGACTGGTTTCTTGTTGTCGATCAGCCGCTTGATCTCGCGTGCTGCCGCATCTTTCTCAGCGGCGACGGCCTCATCCAGAGCCTTGACCATCGCCCCGGGCCCATCGGTGTGCCACTTCAGGATGCGGCTCTGCGCCAACATGTCGTCGTTGACGCCACCGAGCACTGTGGCAATGTTCATCGCGTTGGCATGGAAGCGACGCGCGGACGAGTACGCCCCGCTTGCCGCCAGAGCCCTGGCCAGGCTCAGGTGGATATTTGGATCGACCGGATCCGCCTTCAGGAGGTTCACCAGCATGTCCATCATGCCCGCGGTATCGTCGGGCGATCGCGCGGAGAACACCGTCGCCCCGAGGGATGCTGCCTCCTTGTGCGAGCTGTCCAGCTGCATCGACTGAACCAGTTTCTGTCGAAAGCCCTTGTCATCTCCTCGTTCGCGGAGCAGCAGCGCTGCATCCAGGGCCAAGCGGCTCCGGATGGACGCGTCGAACATTCCCTTCGCGTCACCGCTCAGGTAACGCTCATATTCGGTCAGTCGGTCATCGGCGTTCTGGAAACGCTTGGAGATCGTCGCGGTAATCAAGCGGAGCTGCGCCACCGTGTCCTGAGGATCCAGCAGCACCAGGGCCCGCGTGTGCTCCAGCACGGCGGCCTGATCCCCCGCGTTGAAAGCCGCTTCAACCTGGCGGCGGACGATGTCCGGGTTCTTGGGGTCAAGCTCGTGGGCGAGCCCCAGCAGCACGTGCGCCGCCTGATAGTCGTCGGGTCCGGGCTGGGTGATGGCCCGAAGGTCCAGCAGCGCCAAACGGATCAACTCTCTTGAGAGGAACGTGTCCAACTGCGCCTTGTCGGTAGCCGGAACGACAGCCGGCTCAGGCTGCCGGGGCACGGCCGAGTACACCGGACTGCTTGCGCCCGCCGCCAGAATCAGCGCCGCCGCGCCAACAACTGAAACACTCCGGGTCATAGCGCGGTGACTCCTAGGACACGCAACAGCAAAAAAAGGAAGGATGTCAGCATGACTCCGATCATGAACATCTCCAGATTGCTGACGGTTTGACGCCTCATCACCGAAGGGAAGACGCGATCGGCGACAAAGGTCATGAATACGAAGTTGCCCATGGCGATGGCCAGGACTCCCAGGATCCTGCTGCCGGTCGGAGAAAGGGGGATAATCGGCAAAATGTCCGACGGACCCTCGCACACCAGCCAGAACCCGGGCACGGTGAGGCACACGGCCCACGCCGACGCAATCGCGGTCAATACTCCCAAGCTGACAGTCCGAGAAAGGCTCAACGCCGGCCGCTCCAGTCTAAGTCTTCCGCACCTTTACAGCCTTGGGCTGTCTCAGGTTCGCGCCAGGGGGAAGGGGGCTCACCCCAACGCCATGGTCATCAGGAACTCGGCGTTGGTCTTGACCTTCTTCAGACGCGACTTCATCAGCTCCATGGCCTCGACCACGTTCATATCGGACAGGACCTTGCGGAGGCGGTAAACAAGCTCCAGCTCCTTGGGGTCCATGAGCAGCTCCTCGCGGCGCGTGCCCGAGGCCGCGACGTCGATCGCCGGCCAGATCCGCTTCTCGACCAGCTTGCGGTCCAGATGGAGTTCGCTATTGCCGGTGCCCTTGAACTCCTCGAAGATGACCTCATCCATCTTGGAGCCCGTATCCACCAGTGCGGTGCCGATGATGGTGAGCGAGCCGCCCCGCTCAATGGCGCGGGCGGCGCCAAAGAACTTCTTGGGGCGGATCAGGGCGTTGCTGTCCAGACCGCCGGACATGATCTTGCCCGAGTGCGGCATGTTCGAGTTGTACGCGCGGGCCAGACGAGTGATCGAGTCCAGCAGGATGACCACATCATCCCCGAACTCCACCATCCGCTTGGCCTTCTCGATGACCATCTCGCACACCTGAACGTGCCGCGATGACTCTTCGTCGAACGTGCTCGCCACGACCTCGACATCCGCGCAGTTGCGCTTGAAGTCTGTCACTTCCTCGGGACGCTCATCCACCAGCAGCACGATGATCTTGGTGTCCTGGTAGTTTTTGCGGATCGCCTTGGTCATCTTCTGGAGGAGGACCGTCTTGCCTGTGCGAGGCGGGGCGACAATCAACGCACGCTGGCCCTTGCCCACTGGCGCGACCAGATCGATCACGCGGCACTCGATCTCATCCGGCGTCGTTTCGAGGATGAACCGTTGCTCTGGGTGCAACGGCGTCAGATCCTCAAAATTCGCCATGCCGTGGATCTTCGCCGGCGACCGTCCGTTCACCTCATCCACACGGAGCAGCGCGAAGTAACGCTCGCTCTCCTTTGGTGGGCGGATCAGGCCCTTGATCACCATGCCCTTGCGCAGGCCGAATCGACGGATCTGCGACGGGCTCACATAGATATCGTCCGGGCCCGGCAGGTACGACTGCTCGGGGCTGCGCAGGAACCCGAAGTGATCAGGCATCACTTCCAACGTGCCATCGCCAAACATCAGGCCCTGCTTGGCGGCGCGCGTTTTGAGAATCTTGAAGATCAGTTCCTGCTTCGGGAACGTGTTGAAGTCGGTCAGACCCTCTTTGGTCGCGACCTTGTGCAACTCGTCGATGTCCATCCGCTGAAGCTGCGAGATGTTGATCGCATCCTTGCTCGCGGCCGGGCTGGCCGCGGCGATCTTCTCGAGCTCCGCTGCTTCGCGTTCAAGTTCCTCATCACTGGGCAGTGACTGATCGTGGAATGTCTGATGGTGAGGTTGACCGCCGCCACCACCGCCGCCTCCACCACCAAACGGCATCCCGGGCCCACCGCCGAAGCCGCCCTTGTTGCGGCGCTTCTTCTTGCGGCGACCACCGGACCGGAAGTCTCCACCCTGACCGCCATAGTTTGGATACGACCCGCCACCCTGACCGCCATAGCTCGGGCCCCCTTGCCCGCCTCCCTGACCACCCCCCGAACCACCCCCAGCGCCACCTTGACCCTGGCCGCCCTGGCCTCCTTGGCCCTGTCCCCCTTGACCCTGCCCGGATGGCCCTTGTCCCCCTTGGGGCTGACCGCCTTGAGCCTGGCCACCCCCCTGACCTTGGCCGCCTTGTGACGAGCCTTGGTTCTGAGGTCCACCCTGACTCTGGCCACCGCCTCCACCCGGTTGATTCCCCTGAGGGCGCGGCGGCTGCTGCGCGGGCTGAGGTGCCGGACGAGGTGCTTCAGGCGCGCGGGCTTCCGGCTGTGGCCGCTCGGGCTCGGGCGCGCGACGCTTTTCCTCGGCCGCGGGCTTGGGCTCGGCCTTCGCCTCCGCGGCCTTCTCCGACTTGCGCGAGCCGCCGGACTTGCCCTTCGAATCCTCATCCACCACGCTCGGTGTCTTGGCCATGAATCTGAAACTCTCAATTGGAACCGTCTGTTATGGAAAGGTGTGCGGCGGGGACGGCAGCCCGGCGCGATCGACATTCAAAAAGGGGGGAGAACTCGCGCTGACCCCGCCGCGAGTAGCGGTGCTCCAAGTGTGAACTTGAAGCTGACCTGTGGTCTAATCGGACAACTCTACGCCACCTCCTGACCCCAACGCAAGCGGAACCGTCAGAATCAGGATTTCAGAGAGGCACGAGCGTTTTGAGCAGGGACTCCGCCTCGCGGCGCAGTTCCTGGGTCGTACCCGAGTTCTTCAGGATGTGGGTCGAGCGGCGGCGCTTTTCCTCGATCGGCAACTGGACCGCTTCCCGCCGGTCCAACTCCGACTCGCTCCATCCCCGCCCCGCCAAAACCCTGGCCAGCCGAGTCTCCCGCGGTACATCGACGAAGATGACATAGTCACACTCGGCATCCACCCCCGCCTCAAACAAGAGGGGAGCATCGACCACCACCGCTCGCGCCCCTGACGCCTGGGCCGAACGCCGAAACTCCGATCGACGCGCCTTCACCAGAGGATGAATCAACCCCTCCAGTTTCACACGTTCCGCATTGTTCTTGAACACGATGTCGGCAACCGCCGGACGATTGACCGACCCGTCCGGCTTCAGCACTCCACTCCCCCACCAACCCACCAGCCGATCCTTCACTTCGGGTCGCTCAAGGACGGTCTTCGCCTCTTTGTCAGAGTCGATGACGTGGCACCCTAACTCAGCCAGCGCCCGCGCCACCTGGCTCTTCCCCGAACCGACACCCCCGGCCAGCCCAATCACAGGAACGATCTCAGGAGCGCGTGCCGCCGGGGCCGCGGCCGCTCGTCGCAGCGTTTCCACAACCTGGTGCGGCTCGGGAATCATGAGCAGGTTGACCGCGGCACCATTTGCTCCCGCGGTGGCGACTCCGACCGTTCCCAGATTGAATAACCGCTCGAAAACCGATTGGGTCACCGTCGTGTGCTGGATGCGCTTCAGCGGTACCACCGCGCCAACCCGCCGCAGCAACCCTGCCCGCACCGTCAGGTCTTGCGCTGTAATAATGTACCGCCGCGTCCGCCACGCGAGCATCCGAACCAGCAGCCCCAAGACCAGCCACGCGAAGGCGCCCGTCACCAGCCACGGTGCAGGGTCAGGACTCCAAAACCGTCGAAGCGTTGCGTGCGCCAGAAACGCCCCAATAACGGGCCCCAACCACCAACCCTGTTTGTAAAGCAGCACGAACAGGAAACCGGGCCGCGTTTGCAGAATCACGCCCCGTTCCCCTTCAGGACTGCAATCTGCGGATAGTTTCGGTAGTAGCCGTCAAAGTCCAGGCCGTACCCGACTACGAACGCGTCGGGGATTTCAAAGCCCGCGTACTCGACATCAACTTCTTCCGCCCGGTCCACCTGTTTGCGAAGCAGAACGGCGATCCGCAAACTCGCGGGTCGCTGCTCGGCGACCAGCCGTCGGACCAGGCCCAGGGTCCTACCGGAATCCAGGATGTCATCCACAATCAGGACGTGCTTGCCTTCCAAGTCTGGCGGCAACTCTCCGCGGATTGCCGCCCCTTTGGACTGCATCGACTTGCCCGGATAGCTGGACACCGCCACTACCCCCAGCCTCATCTTCAGCGGCATCCGACGGATCAGGTCCGCCACAAACACGATCGACCCGGTCAGGATCGGGATCAGCGTGATCTGGTCTCTCCCGGTGCGCCCAACATCCGAGGCAATGTCCGCGGCAATCTGGGCGCCCATGTCCCGGACACGGGCGGCGATCGTCGCCTCATCAATGAGAATGTGGTCAATCTCGGGGAACATGAGCAAGGGTAGGAGAGGGGTTGCCCGGAGATTCGCGATGCCCTTAACAACTCAGAACTTCTTGAGGATCCGTCCCGTGCCTCACGCCGAATCTTTCAATCACCGAAATAGTGACTCGCGGGTCACGTTATGCGGCCCTCTCGTGAGATGTCCTGGGGTGCAACGCGCGGCCAAGTTCGCCGCCCGATAGTTTGGCCAGCGGAGCGCTCACGAATGGGTATGGTCTGGATTGCGTCTTACCCAAAGTCCGGGAACACCTGGATGAGATTTCTGCTCGCGAACTACCTCGCGGGCCCTATTCACAAAAGCGCAGATGTCGAAGCGCTGATCCCGGGGATCAGCCACGTAGAGCAGGCCGAATGCCTCCTCAAAGAGCGCCCCCGCCTGTTCGGAAAGACCCACCACCCCTGGGGTCCGGACCTGCCCTGCAAGGATCAGACGGAACGGGCGGTCATCATCGTCCGCCATCCCAAGGATGTGCTCCTGAGCAACCTCAACTACCAGCACATGCTCAAGGGGCACGATCGGGGTTTCAAGGATGAGTTCTACGCCCGCACGTTCATCGCGCTGGGGTGCGATCCGCGTTGGCATCGAGTCGGCTATGGCACTCTCGAGCACCACGCTCGGAGTTGGATCGAGGCGGGCAAGTCCGTCCCCACATTGATGCTCCGCTACGAAGACCTCAAGGCGAATACGACGTTGCACTTCCGAAAGGTTGTCGAGTTTCTAGGCCTGCCCGTGGATGAGGAACGGCTTCAGACCGCGACCGAGCGCTCCAGCTTCGAGCAGATGCGGGCGCTGGAAGTTCGCGAAAAACAGGCCGCGGATCCCACCGGCGTGTTCCATGGACCCAGGCCCCGGCCCGGCTGGGCTCGGTACTTTATGCAATCCGGTCAGAGCGGCTCAAAGCTTGCCAGTATCAGCCCCAAGCTGGATGCCGAGTTTGATCAGCGGTTCGCGCCCGTCGTTCAGATGCTCGGGTACTCTGGCTGAATCGCCCGCTCCGCGCTAGCTCAGCCCCTTCATGCCGCCGGTCCGCCGCACCTTCTCATAGCGCTGCAGCGAATCCTCAATGATCGCGTGCGCGGCCTGCGCCGGCAGAAAGTCGTCCACCGCCACATCTTTCCCCTCGAGCGTCTTGTAGTCCTCAAAGAACCGCCGCAGCATCTTGAAGATGTGCTTGGGAAAGTCGCTGGCTTTGGTGAACTCGTTGTAAATAGGGTCCTGACGGAGCACGGCAATGATCTTGTGGTCCGGGTCTCCGTGGTCGATCATCGTCATCAGACCGACCGCCGTCGCCTCGACCAACGTCATGGGCGGGATCGCCTCGGTGCAGTACACAAGCACATCCAGCGGGTCGTCATCCTCCGCAAGAGTCTGAGGAATGAACCCGTAGTTAGCCGGATAGAACACGGCCGAACTCAGCACCCGATCGAGTTTGAGCATCCCCGTGGCCTTATCCAACTCGTATTTCAGGTTCGACCCACGTGGGATCTCCACGACCGCCCGGAAGTGGTCCGGAAGATCAAACCCCTCAATGCCCGGCGTCACGTCATGCCACGGATGAATCATGCCGGAGGATAGAACGCCCAACTGACGTTGAGCCGGGGGCACTTTGTCACTTACCCCCACCCCCCCAACCGTCCGATATCCTTAGTCATGCTCACCATCGACTACGCCAACTGTCTTTCCGATCGCGTCGGCAACCACGGCCTAGATGCCGCCGAACTCGACCCCGCCGGCGATGCCGCGGCCTCGATCGCGGTCCTTACCCGCAAACTCACGAAGACCCGCGGCACGGGCTGGGAACGTTGGCGTGAACTCGCCCACGGCCCCATGCGCAAAGAGCATGTCGAGGGTGTCTCCAAAGCCGTCGATCGCTGCAAGGGCAAGTTCGAGAACATGGTGGTCCTTGGAATCGGCGGCTCGGCCCTGGGCAACATCGCCCTGCAATCCGCGCTCAACCCTTTCACCTACAACTTTGATGCGACCCGCAAGGGGCCGCGGATGTTCGTCGTGGACAACGTGGACCCCGCCTACTTCGGCTCGGTCCTTCGTTTCTGCGAGCAGAACGGCGGCATCAAGAAAACTCTGTTCAACGTCGTCAGCAAGTCTGGCGAGACCGCCGAGACCGCCGGCCAGTTCATGGTCATACGCGATCTGCTTAAGAAGCACGTCGGCGCTGACTACAAGGCCAATGTCGTCGCCGTCACCGATCCAGTTTCCGGCACCATGCGGAAGATCTGCGATGCCGAAGGCTTTACCACACTGCCCGTGCCCGATGGTGTCGGCGGCCGCTTCAGCGTCCTGTCTCCCGTCGGCCTGTTCTCCGCGGCCATGTGCGGCCTCGACATCAACGCGCTCCTCGACGGCGCCCACGCGATGGATGCTCCCTGCTCGCGCGAAGAGCTTGCCAAAAACCCCGCCGCGATGATCGCCTTCCTACTCTGCGAGCTGGGCAACACCAAGGGCAAGTCCAACCACGTGATGATGCCTTATGCCAACGCTCTCTATCTGCTGGCAGACTGGTACCGCCAGCTCTGGGCCGAATCTCTGGGCAAGCAGGTCGATCTCTCGGGCGAAACCGTCTACACCGGATTCACACCCATCAAGGCCCTGGGCACTACCGACCAGCACTCCCAGGTCCAGCTCTATCGAGAAGGTCCCAACGACAAGGTCTTCTGCTTCCTCGAAGTTCAGACCTTCGAAGGCGCTGGCGGCGACATGACCATCCCGACCGGCCTGGGTGTCGAAGCCATCAAGTACCTCGAAGGCAAGTCGATGACGAGTCTCCTCAACGCCGAGAAGCGCGCGACAGAATACGCCTTCGTCGAAAGCCAGCGTCCCAACTTCACGATCAAGTTCCCCAAGATCGACGCCTTCCACGTCGGGCAGTTCATCTATCTGTGGGAGATGGTGACCGCGTACGCCGGACTCATGCTCAACATCTACGCGTACAACCAGCCCGCGGTCGAAACCGGCAAAATCGCCACGTTCGGCCTCATGGGCCGCGGCGGCTATGAGAAGCACAAGACGGCGGTGGAGAAGACGCTCTCGCCCTCGCGGTACACGATGACTACTTAATCACGACTTGCCGTACACCGGCACCAACGCTCCTCGCGTCACCTTGTTCTCCGGTGAAGCAAGAAACACGATTGTCGCCGCGACTTCATCCAGTTTCGGCCACTTCGAGTGGTCCGCACTCGGCATGGCAGCGCGGTTCGCTCGCGTATCCATGATCGACGGCACCACCGCATTCACCCAGATCCCCTGCCCCGCGACCTCTGCCGCCAAGGACTGCGTAATCGCCGCGACCGCGGCTTTGCTGGTCGTGTACGGCACCATGCCCGCGCCCAACTCCGGCATGATTCCAGGCCGCGCCGCGACGTTCACGATCCGCCCCCCCACTCCCTTCATCTTCCGCACCGATTCGCGACAGCACAAAAAACACGAAAGGGCGTTGCCCTGCATCATCGAGACAAAGTCCGCCTTGCTCACCGTATCGGCCGCGGCCATCGCGAAGCCGCCCGCGACATTGATCGAGGCCCACAGCGGCATCCCGGCCCCAAACTTCGCATAAAACGACTCGACAATCTTCTCATCCGTCAGCTCAATCCCCGTCTGCACCTTCACCTTCGGATGAGCCTTGAACTCAAACCGCTCCAGTTCCTCCGGCTTGATGCAGGAAACGTGGCAAGTCGCCCCCGCATCCAAAAGCTGCTGAACTACCGCCGTGCCCAGCGCCCCGGTTCCCCCGGTAACCACGACGTGCCGATCGCTGAAGTTGAGTCCCATGCATAAACTCCCGAAGTACAAAGGGTCCGCGTACAGCGTATCGCACGCCACCTCCGGAGATGAGCCATGCCAATCTACGAATATCAGTGTGAGAAAGACGGTTCGGTAATCGAGCTCCTCCGCCCCATCGCCGACGCTGACAAGCCGGTGACCGATCCCGAAGGCAAAGGCCGCACGTTCAAGCGAAAGCACTCGACCTTCGCCACCGGCGGCCCGGAAGGCAAATCGGTCTCCCTCTCCCAAGGTAGCTGCGCCTGCGGCAAGCGCGCCGGCGGCTGCGGCCACTAACTCCGCGGCGGTGCCGCTGCTCGCCGCCAACTTCTCCTAGCTCCCGTTCACCCCTATCCGCGGCGCAGCAGTGCAGGACTCCATTGAGGTCCCTCTCTTCCACATCCAGCCAAATCCGCTGACCACTTGGCACGCCGCTTGTGTTGCCGTCCTTCCATGAGCGACGTTTCCACGCGCCAAGCCGCGCTATCCCCTCCGCGCCCTCTATTCCTGCGCGATCACTCCCCCACCCTTGCGCCCAACCCCGCGGTGACTGCGCACCCGGAGCACACCCCATGAACTACGCCATGGAAATGGCCGCCTCCGGCGTCCTCACCAGTCTCTACCGCATGGATGTGATGTCCAACAACCTGGCCAACGTCGCCACCGCAGGCTTCAAGCCCGACATGCCCTTCACGATACAACGCGACCCCGCTCGCATCGAAGACAACCTCACCCTCCCTTCAAACAGAATGCTCGAACGCCTAGGCGCAGGAGTTACACTCGCCCCCAACCAGACCAACTTTGAGCAGGGCCCGCTCCAGAAAACGGGCAATCCCCTCGACTTGGCCATTCAGGGCGACGGCTTCTTCATGATGCTTGATGAGAAAGCCCCCACCAGCGAACGCATCCGTCTCTCACGCGATGGCCGCTTCACCCGCAACGGTGAGGGCACGCTCGTCTCGGCGAACACCGGCCAGCCCGTGCTCGACGTTTCCAACCGCCCCATCTCCATCTCGGGCCAGGCCGCGGTTGATGTCGGCCCCGACGGCACCGTCCGCCAAAGCGGGACCGTAATCGCCCAAATTCAGGTCGTTTCTGTGCCCGATCGCTCTCGCCTGGGTCGAGTCGGAAACGGCATGTTCCGCGCCCCGGCCGACACCATGTCTGGCCTCAAGCCCGCCACCGGCGTCGTCCGCCAGGCCATGATCGAGGGCTCAGCCGTCGACCCCATCAAAGCCCTCATGGGTGTCACCGACGCAGGCAAGGCCGCCGAGGCCAACCTCGCCATGATGTCCGGTGCAGACCGTCTTCTTGAACGTGCAATCAACGGCCTGGGCCGTGTCTCTTAAGCGGAGTCGTTAATCCATGGCAAATCTAGCTCTCCAGTCCGCGGCCACCGGCCTCTCGGCCCTCAACACCAAGCTCGACGTCATCTCCAACAATCTGGCCAACGTCAACACCACCGGCTTCAAAGCCAGCCGCGCTAACTTCCAGGACCTGCTCTACATCGAGCGGGCGGCCCCCGGCACCGAAAACGCTATCGGCGACAAGCGGCCAACCGGCCTTTACGTCGGCCTTGGCGTGCAGGTCTCCGGCACCCAGAACGACTTCACCCAAGGTTCGCTGCTGAATACTGGCCGCGACCTGGATGTTGCCATCGAGGGCATCGGCTTCTTCAAGGTCAAGGTGGAAGACACCACCGGACCCAACGGAATCGCCTATACGCGGGCCGGCAACTTCACGAAAAACGCTGATGGCGAGCTCGTTCTGGCCAACGACCAAGGCCGCCGCCTGGAACCTCTCATCAAGATCCCTGACGACGCGTCATCCATGCGGATCGGCTCCGACGGCAAGGTCACCGTCGTCCGCCCCGGCGTCGCCACTCCCGAAGAAATCGGCCAAATCCAGCTCACCGCCTTCGTGAACCCGGCGGGCCTGAAGTCTGTCGGTGAGAACCTCTGGGTCGAAACCGCCGCCTCTGGATCCCCACTCGAAGGCAACCCAGGCACGGACAACCGCGGCAACCTCAAACAAGGCATCCTCGAGGCTTCCAACGTGGACCCCACGTTCGAACTCGTCGAGATGATCCGCACCCAGCGGTCCTTTGAAATGAACAGCAACTCCATCCGGGCCGCGGACGCGACGCTCCAGGCGATCGCCCAGCTCCGCCGCTAAGTCCATAGGCGACAGAGGTTTAGCATGAATTCTCGACTTCTCAGCCTGATCGCCGCACTCCTGGCCTGGGCCCTAAGCGCAAATACTGCGCTAGGCCAGTCCTCGATCGAGCTCCGCTCCGCTGCCAGGGTCATCCCCGGGACCCCCATCACACTGGCCCAAATCGCTGTCCTGACCGGCCCCGAGGCCGAAGCCCTGGCGGATGTCTCCATTTCCGCGCCCGCCAACGGCCAGAAGGGCATAACGATCCAGGATGTCCGCCGCGCCCTGGATGCTCACGGCAAGATCAACTGGGGCCGCCTCATGCTCCGCGGCTCACGCTGCTCCATCACCACCAACGACCCACCCCAAAAGGCGATCGCCTCGGCCAAAGCCGCCGACCCGATCGCCAAGCCCGTGGACCCTAACTCGATCCGCGCGGCCGTCTCTGAACGAATCTGCCGCATCGTCCAGACCGACCCGGCCAACATCCGACTCACCTACGCACCCGAGGATGACGAGTTTCTGAGCGCGCCCCTGACCGGCCGCACGCTCGAACTCAAACCCACCGCCTCCGGCGACAAGCTCCCCTTGTCTCTGACTGTGTACGAAAAAGACCGCATCGTCGGCTCCCGCAACATCCGCGTGGGGGTTCTGGTCCGCAAGACCGTCGTCATTGCCGCCGCGGCCAAGTCCCGCGGCGAAACCGTCAACCGCGACGATGTCACCACCGATGAGCAATGGATCGGGCCCAATCTCAAGCCCGCCTCCCCCGATCAGGCCATCGGCGCTGCCGCCCAGAACAAGATCGCAACCGGTCAGATCATCAACGTCTCGGACGTCGCCCCAGCAAACATCGTCAACAAAGGCGAGATCGTCGCGATCTCTTGCGTCAGCGGCTCGGTCGTGCTGACCACCAAGGCCCGCGCGATGTCCGCCGGTCGCGTCGGCGAGGTCATCCCGTTCCAAGCCCTCGACGACAAACGCACTTTCCAGGCCCGAATGAACGCCCGCGGCCGCGCGGTGGTCACCGCCGATGGCTCGCCTCAAAACTCGGAGAATAACCCATGAAACTGGCTACTTTCTTCACTTCCATCTTGCTGGCCGCAAACGCCGCCACCGCCCAGAACCTATTCCTACAGCAGCCAGCCCCGATGCCCCCCGGCACCGAAAGCCAGCGTCCCGACCCCGCCCAGCCCCTGTACAACTACAGCCTGACCGCCGTCGTCCCCCCGCTTCCCCGTTCTTTCCGAGTCCACGACCTGGTCACGATCATCATCGATGAATCCAGCCGGCAATCGGCCGACCAGGAAACCAAGACAGACAAAACCTACAGCACCAGCGGCACGATCAACGGTGTCATCGACCCCTGGCAACTCCTGCAACTCCGCCTGCAATCCTCGAGCATCAAGGACCTGGAACTCCTCAAGGCCGCGTACAACCAGAAGTACGACGGCAAGGGCAACTACACGCGCAACGATGCCCTGTCGATGAAGATCCAGGCCGAGATCATCGACGTCAAGCCCAACGGCACGATCGTCGTCGAAGCCAAGAAGAGCATCGACAAGAACGGCGAATCCCAGCTCACCGTGCTCTCGGGCGTCTGCCGCATCGCCGACGTCACGACCAACAACTCCATCCTCTCCTCCCAGATTGCGGACATGACGCTCATCATCAAAAACGAGGGTGAGGTCAACAAGGCCGGTAAGAAGGGCCTGATCCCCCGGGTCTTGGACGCCATCTTCGCGTTCTAATCCCCGACTTGGCACACGCCTTGCGATTCCTCGGATTGGAATCGATCCCCGTGCAGGAGGCACCCTCAGATGCGACGGCTTGTTGCGCGAATCCTGATCTCTGTTGCGCTCCTCAGCGGTTTCTGCCGCCCCGCCATCGCCACCACCGTCAACGAACTCGCCCGCATCAAGGGCCAGGGTGAGAACATCCTCCGCGGCCAGGGCCTGGTCTTCGGTCTCAAGGGCACCGGTGAGTCGGGCAAAGAGTTGATGCTCGCCCAGCAGCTCGCCCAGTACTACCGCAACAACGGCAGCCCCGTACCCGACCTGGCGGACCTCAAAAACGTCAAAAACGTCGCCATCGTCAACGTGACGATCACGATCCCCGAGGGTGGCGGCCGCGTGGATGACGCATTTGACGTCAGCGTTGAATCCGTCCACAGCGCCACCAGTCTCGCGGGCGGGGTGCTTTACCTCACTCCCATGCTCGGCCCCACCAAGGACGCCAAAGACACACCCTGGGCCTTTGCCCAAGGGCGGATCACGATCGAAAACCCGGCCTACCCCACCAGCGGCCGCATCC
Source organism: Phycisphaerales bacterium (assembly GCA_044222485.1). GTDB lineage: Bacteria > Planctomycetota > Phycisphaerae > Phycisphaerales > UBA1924 > JAHBXE01. The sequence continues at coordinate 19,631 of JBGAND010000027.1, forward strand.
GTGGCGGCGGGCACCTGGTCAAAGACATCCTCCGCGGCGATGTTGGCGATTCCTTCACGCTCATTCTCCGCCCCCACTTCCAGGGTTGGGCATCCGCCAACGCCATCGCGACGACAATCACGCAGGAGCTCTACGGGAAAGTAGGCCGCGGGCTTACGGGCCTTCCGCCGCTGGCCACCGTCATCGACGACCGCAGTATCCGCATCGATGTCCCCCTGACCGAGCGTGCCGACCGCGCCGGCTTCATCGGTGATGTCCTGGCAACCAAGGTCAACGTCTCGCTCCTCAAACTCCCCGCGCAAGTCATCTACAACTCCGAAACTCAGATGATCATCCTGACCGGCGATGTCGAGATCAGCCCCGTCGCGATCACGCAAAAAGACCTGACGATCACGACCACGGCCCCAGCCCCCGCCGCCACTCCCGAAAACCCCATGATCGAAACCAAGCACTGGACAGGGCTGTCCACGGGCGCCAAGGAAGGCGACCGGGCCAAGCTGCAGGACCTGCTCAACGCCTTTAACCAGCTCAAGATCGGCGTGCCCGAGCAGATCGCCATCCTCTCCATGCTCGAGAAGTCCGGCAAGCTCCACGCCCGCCTCATCAGAGACTGACTATGAACGCCTCCTCCATCAACACGCTGACGCCCGAACCCAAGGAATCGATCGCTCCGACGCGCACCGATCTGGCGGCATCGCAGCGCTCGTTTCTCTCTGTACTCGGCAAACAGGTCGAAGAGCCCGCCGCCACGACTGCCGAGCAGCGCGCCCGGCAAGTCGCCGAGCAAATGGTCTCGATCTCGCTGGTCCAGCCCATGCTCAAGCAATTGCGCTCCAGCAACAACGCCGCGCCTCCATTCGCGCCCACCGAGGGTGAAAAACAGTTCCGCGCCCTCACCGATGCTGACCTCGCCCAGCAAATCGTCCACGCAAAGCAGTTCCCGCTCGTTGACCGCTTGGCCCACATCATGCTCGAAAGAAGCGAGAAACTGGCCTCCGGCGAATCGCTGCGAGATGAAATCAGCAAGGCCCGCACGCCCAATCGCCCCACCACGCCGGGAGTAACCGCCATTGGCCGCTGACTCTCAACATCTCGCCCGATCGCTCGAAGCCGCCATGGTCGATCTGACCGCTGTTCACGGCGAGCTCCTTGAACTCGTCCTGGAACACCGCCGCGCCATCTCCCGAGGCGATGCCGCCGCCATTCAGGAATGCCTTTCCCGCCAAGGCATCCTCGGCATGCGCATCGCCGATCTCGAGCGTGCCCGGCGCCAGGCCGTGTCCCAGATCTGCGGCCGCTCTGACGCGACGATCTCCGACGTGACCGCCAAGCTCCCCGAACATCTCCGCGCCGACATATCCACGGCCGCGGCCCGCCTCAAGGCCATCCTCACCCTCATCCAGCGCGAGAACAACGTCGTTCGCGCCGCGACCCACACACTCATCGCCCACATCGACGGCCTGATGCAGCAAGTCGCCCGAGCCCTCAGCCACGCGGGCACCTACGGCCGCAAGGGCCGCATCGAAGCCAGCACCGGCGGCCCCATTCCCTGTGGCCTGGACATGACTCACTAAGGACTCCCATGGGCCTGACCAGTTCACTCCAGATCGGCAACTCAGCGCTGAATGCAGCGCAGCTTGCTATTCAGGTTGCCGGCAACAACATGGCCAACGCGGCGACCCCGGGCTATTCCCGCCAGGTCGCCTTCATGGAAGCCAGCTCGCCCAGCAACATGGGTGGCCTGCAGATCGGCATGGGTGTCCGAGTCTCCGGCATCCGCCGCCAGGTTGATGAAGCCCTCCAGGCCCGCCTCTGGAGCAGCGTTTCCCACCAGGCCTCTTCCCAGCAGCAAAGCACCATTCTCTCTCAGCTCGAAAACACGATGGGTGAGCTCGGCACTAACGACCTCTCGAGCCAACTCTCCAAGTTCTTCAACACCTGGTCAGAGCGCGCCAACCTCACACAGTCCAGCGCTGTGGTCATCCAGCAAGGCCAGCAACTCGCCGACTTTGTCCGCAAGCTCCGTTCTGATATCAACGACCAGAAGGCCCAGATCGACAACCAGATCGGTGTACAGGTCGAACGCGCCGACGGCGTCCTAACCAAGATCGCCGAGCTCAACTTCCAGATCTCCTCAACCGAAACCGGCGGTGGCGGCCAGGCCGGCTCCCTTCGCGATCAGCGCGATCAACTCATCACCGAACTCAGCCAGTACATGGATGTCTCCGCCGTCGAGCAGGAGAACGGCTCGGTCAACATCCTCGTCGGATCCACACCCGTCGTCCTGGGCGGCCGCAACCGCGGCATCCAGGTCGCCCGCGAATCCCACGGCGGCACCACCACACTTTCCGTCGCTCTCAAGGACAATAACGAGAATCTGGACATCCGCTCGGGCCAGATCGGGGCCAGCATCGCCGACCGTTCTGCCTCCATCGACTCCACGATCGCGACCATCGATCACCTGACCTCTCAGGTCATCTTCGAAGTCAACAAGCTCCACAGCACCGGCATCAACACCGACTGGCTCACCACCGCCTCGAGCAACCTCGCGATTCCCACGGCCGACCGCACGCTCTCCCTGAACAACCCCGCGAACGGCACACTCGCCGGTCTCCCCTTCCAGGCCGTCAACGGCGGCTTCACCGTCAACATCAAGTCCTCCTCCGGCGCCACCCAAGCCGTCCGTATCAACGTGGACCTCGACGGCCTGGACAACACCGGGGCCGCGGGGTTCGGCGATGACTCCACTCCCCAGTCCATCGCGAGCGCCATCAACGCCATTGACGGAGTCTCCGCCTCCATCGGCTCCGATGGCAAGCTCAAAATCACAGCCGATGCTGGCTTCTCCTTTGCCCTCTCGGACGACTCGTCAACCGCCTTGGCCGTCCTGGGTGTCAACAGCTACTTCACCGGTTCGGACGCCACCAACATCAACGTGCGGGCCGACCTGAAGACCACTCCCAGCAATCTCATGGTCGGTCGCCTTCAAGACGGCGCCTTCGTCGAAAACGCTACCGCCCTGAAAATCTCCGCTCTCCAGACTGCCCAGATCACTGCACTGGGCGGACAATCCATCAATAAAAGCTGGCTCGACACCGCCCAAGCCCTCGGCGTGCGAACGGATGCCGCCAAGAACGCTGCCGATGCCGCGGCCACTGTCACCCAGGGCCTCGATGCCCAGCGCTCCGCCGTCAGCGGCGTCAGCGTGGATGAAGAGTCCGTCAACCTCCTGACCTTTCAGCGCCAATACCAAGGCGCTGCCCGGTTCATCAGCGTCGTAGATCAAATGACCCAAACCCTGATTTCCCTGATCTAGCCCAAGGCACACACCATGTCCGCTATTCCCGGAAATCTCTCCCGCGTCCCCAACCTTCTGGTCAGCCAGCAGGCTCTCTATTCCCTCAACCGCACCAACCTCGCCCTGTTCAAAACGCAGAACGACATTTCCTCGGGCCAGATCGTCAACCGTTTCAGCGATGACGCCGTCAAAGCCGCGGGCATCGCGATCCTCGACGCTCGCCTTGATCACTCCGGTCAGCTGAAGCGCAACCAGGACCACGCAGACTCATCCCTCTCCGTTCTGGATCAGTCCCTCGGCGAAGCCAGCGACCTGGTTCTCCAAGCCAAGGCCATCGCCTCCGAACAGGTCGGTTTCGGCCACTCCGCGGCCGAGCGTAGTGCCGAAGCGGTCGTCATCGACTCGCTCATCCAAACCCTTTTCAGCGTCTCCAACCGCCAGTCGGTTGCCGGCCACATCTTCGGCGGCAGCACCCCCGGCACCGCCCCCGTCTCTCAACTCCTCGGCGGCTACCAATACAACGGTTCGGGCTCCGGCCTCATCACTGACTTGGGCTTGGGCTCCGACATCCCGATCACCCTCGGCGGCGACAACGCCGTCGGCGCCATCTCCTCCCGCGTCCAGGGCTCCGTCGATCTCAACCCGACGCTCACCACCGCCACCCGCCTGACGGACATGTTCGGCGGCCGCGGCCTGGGTGTGGCCCCCGGCGTCGTTGAGTTCAGCTTCGCTGGCGGCCCGCGCACGCAGATTGACCTGAGCGAAGCCGACACCATCGGCGATATTGCCACCCAGCTCACCGCCGCGCTCCACGATTACGAAACCGCCAACAGCGTCACCATCCTCGGCCCCGGCGGCATCACCGTCTCCGGCGGCGCTCTCTCCATAGATGTAGTTCCGGGCGTCACCCCTAACCCGAACCCACAGCTCCAGTTCTTTGACCCCACATCCGGCGTCACCGCCCAAGACCTGGGTCTCACGGCCGCAACTCCCTTCGCTTTCTCGGCAACATCTGCGCTGGGCGCCGACACCGCTCCCAAGCTCACCTGGTCCTCACCCGTCAGCTCCCTCGCCGGTGTCACCGGCCCCCTGGGCTCCATCCGCATCAACAACCTGGGCCAGTCCCGAATCATCGATCTCTCGGGTGCCCAAACCATCGGCGACCTCCGAAACCTGATCCAAGGCTCCGGCATCGGCATCCGCGTTGACATCAACGATGCCGGCACCGGCATCAACGTCCTCAACGAGGCCGCGGCCGGCACCGCCCAGTCCATGTCCATCGAGGAAGTCGCCGGCAACAACCTCACGGCAACACGCTTGGGCTTTCGCAGCTACGCCGACTCCACCCTCATCTCCGACTTCAATAACGGTCGCGGCGTCCAAATTGCCAACGGCAACGTCGATCCGGTCTCCGGCCTCCCCGACCCGGCCCTGGATGTGGACTTCGCCATCACCCTGGGCAACACCCCCGCCACATCGTTCAATGTCGATCTCCGCCCCGCCGACATGCTCAACGTTGGCACGCTCATCGCCCGGATCAACCAGCAGGCCGCGGCCGCGGGCGTCAACGTCCCGGCCGACTTCTCCGCCGGCCTTTCCGACGGCAGCAACGGCTTGGTGTTCACACAGAACGCGGCCTTCGGGAACGCCATCACCGTCGCGGCCAAGAACCACTCCCCCGCCGCCGACCAGCTCGGCCTGCTGGTTGGCACGTACAACGCCGGCTCCCACACCCTTCAAAGCGAGGATCGCGCAAAAGTGCGCATCGACAACCTGTTTTCTTCGCTCATAGATTTGCGCGATGCGCTCCGAAACAACGACACGGCTGGCATCACACTTGCGGGACAGGAACTCGAAGGCCACACGGACCGCCTGGCGACAACCAGAGCCCTTGTCGGGGGCTACGCCAAGCGGGTCGAAGATGGCACACGGCAACGGGAAGACCAGGAATTGCTCGACTTGAAGACCAAGAGCCAACTGCAGGACACCGACTTCACAGAAGCGGCGGTCCGGCTCAATCTGCTAGGGACTCAACTGCAGGCCGGGCTGACCGTCACCGCCCAGTCTCTGCAGCGTTCGCTCCTTGACTACCTCGGCTGACGCCGGCGTAGGTGTTTTGATCGAATCGACGAGCCCGCCCTCGGCCGCGGGACTCGTGCTAGACAGGATGTCGCCGGCGAAGGTCGCCGGAAGACTCGATCTGGTAGAAGGCCGAATGGATCGGAGCGTTCCGATGGAAGTTCGAACGACACGGTTCGGGGTGATTCAGATCGCGGAGGACCGCGTGATCACCTTCCCCAAGGGCTTGCTTGGATTCTCCCAATGCAAGCGTTACTGCCTGCTGGAGCCCGGCGATGATGCCTGCTTCTTCTGGCTGCAGAGCCTGGATGAGCCGGGCCTCGCATTCGTCGTGACGGACCCGTCGCTGTTCGTGCCCGATTATTCGGTGCCGATCCGCCCGGAGCAGATGGCCGACATGCGGCTGGACAAGCTCCAAGATGCGCAGGTCTTTGTCATCGTCAACAAGGTCGAGCAGCAGCTCACCGGCAACCTGCAAGGGCCGCTTGTCGTCAACACGCTCACGCGTGAGGGCGAACAGATGGTCCTGGCGGAGAAACGCTGGACGACCCGCCATCCGCTGCTCCGCGTCGGCGAAACAGCCAGGGCCGCATCGGCCTGACCTATGCAGCGACTTCTAGTCCCCGGGGCTCTCCCGGGGCAGAGCGACTCGGAGAGTCGCAACGTCGGCTGCGTGTGCGCCGATGGAACGGAGAAAGAGTTCATACTCGCGCGGGCACGGCTGCCCGCGCGGGGGCTCGATGGCGAGCCCACGGCCAGCTAGGAAGGAGCCGACGGATGCTGGTGCTTTCACGTCAACGAGACGAAACCATCATGATCGGCGACGAGATCGAAATAACCGTCGTCGACATCAGGGGTGACAAAGTGAGGCTCGGGATCACCGCCCCAACACGGATTGCCGTACACCGCAAAGAGGTCTACGAGGCAATCAAACGCGAGAACGAACAAGCGGCACAGTTCAACAGCCGCATCCAGAATGGAGACCTCGACGTGATCCGTCGCGCCATCTCCCCTGGACCGGCCAAAACCAAGACCCGCGGAGTTCCCTCGGCGCTCACCGCCGGCACAGCCGGTCATGCCGGCGCGGCCCCGCCTCCACCCACCGCGCCCGACGGTCGGCGCACTGCGTAAGTCACTCCCCCCCGCACCCCCCCACCGCACTCTCTCGCGAACACTCTGTAGGACACAGAAAAGCGGCAATCACGGAGGATTGCAATGGCCCGGATCAATACCAACGTCCCAAGTCTCGTAGCCCGAGCGAACCTGTCAAAGAGCGGTTCGGAGCTGGAAACCCGGCTCCAACGTCTCTCTACAGGCCTGCGGATCAACCGCGGAGCTGACGACCCGGCCGGCCTGATCATTTCAGAGCGGCTCAAGTCAGACATCCAGGGCAACGACCAGGGCATCAAGAACTCCGATCGCGCCTCCTCGGTCATCGCGACCACCGAAGGCGCTCTCTCGGAAGTCTCCGATCTCCTGGGATCGATCAAGTCCCTCATCGTTGAGGCCGCCAACACCGGCGCCAACTCCGCTGAGGAACGCGCCGCCAACCAGTTGCAGATCGACTCGGCCATCGACTCGATCACCCGCATCAGCAACACCGCCAGCTTCGGCGGCCTCAAGCTGCTCAACGGCTCCATGGACTACACCCTCAGCGGCGTCAAGTCCTCCGCCATCAGCAAGGCCACCGTCTTTGGCGCCAGCTTCATCGGATCCAGTCGCTTGCAGGTCGATGTCGACGTTCTGGCCTCCGCTCAGACCGCCGGCCTCTTCATGCGAGGCGACTACTCGGGCGCCGCCGCGGCCGGAAACGGCACCGTCCTGTCGACCCTCACGCTCCGCGTGGTAGGGTCCAAGGGTGTCGCCGAGGTCACGATCATCTCCGGCTCCTCGCTCTCCAAGATCGTTCAAGCCGTTAACCAGGTGACCTCGCTCACCGGCGTCACCGCGGCCCAGATCAACGCTTCGGACACCTCCAGCGGCCTGGTCTTCCGTTCCACCGACTTTGGCGCCAACCAGTTCGTCTCAGTAGACCGCATCAACTCGCCCTCCAACCCCAACCTCACGCAATACGCCACGTACCAGCTGGTCGGCAACGCCGCGGTCCCGAGCTTCGGCCCGCCCTTTGCCTGGAGCACGCTGGTCTCAGGCGGCACCCTGGTCTCGGCCACCCGCGATGCCGGACGCGACGTCTCGGCCCTCATCAACGGCACTCTGGCCACAGGTGACGGCCTCAACGTCTCGATGAACTCACCGGCCCTCTCTCTCAAGCTCCTGCTGGACCAGAGCTTTGCCACCGACCCCACCGCCGCAACTTCCACCTTTGACATCACCGGCGGCGGCGCCCTGTTCCAACTCGGACCCCAGGTCAACGCCCAGCAGCAGACCAACATCGGTATCCAGTCCATCGCCTCCAGCAACCTCGGCGGCGTGGTCATCACCGGTATCCAGCAGTTCCTCTCTTCCATCAAGTCCGGCCAGAGCAACTCGATCGCCGAGTCCGCTAAGCGCAACGACTACACCGCCGCTTCGCAAATCCTCGACGCCTCCATCGACGAGGTCTCTATCATCCGCGGCCGCCTGGGCGCCTTTGAGAAGAACGTCCTGCAAACCAACGTCCGCTCTCTCCAGTCCGCTTTCGAGAACCTGTCGGCCTCCAACTCCAAGATCCGCGATGCCGACTTCGCCTCTGAAACCTCCGCCCTGACGCGTGCCCAGATCCTCCAGTCCGCCGGCACCACCGTCCTGGGCCTGGCCAACCAGAGCAGCCAGCAAGTTCTCGCCCTCCTCCAGGGTTAGTCGGTAACCACCTGACCCAATGACCCCAAACCCATGGACTGCAGTCCATGGGTTTTTCCTTGCGCCACCCCGCCTGCGGCCCTCCGAATGGCGATGTCTGCCGTTTATGCGCGTCCAATAGCGCAATCTCGGCCCCATTCGCGACGCGCAAACTTAACCGGTTCTCCCGCGCCGCCGATCCACACCCCCACTTGGGCATCTCCCTCACCGGGGGGACCCAGGACCGCGCGTCCGGTATGGATACCAACGCGGGCACGCTAGGGACCGCGGCACCGCCGCAACTCGGGGGCACACATGAGTCGCATCAATACGAACGTTCAGTCTCTCATCGCTCAGCGCGTGCTGGGTCAGAACAACAAGGGCCTGAACCAGTCCCTCGAGCGGCTGAGCACGGGCTTCAAGATCAACCGCGGCAAAGATGACCCCGCGGGTCTGATCGCGTCCGAAAACCTCCGCTCCGAGCTCAAGTCCACCAACGCCGCGATCGGTAACGCCGACCGCGCCGACCAGGTGGTCAACATCGCCGAGGGTGGTCTTCAGGAAGTGTCCGGTCTGTTGACCGACCTCCAGGGCCTCATCACCAACAGCGCCTCTTCCGCCGGCCTCTCGGCTTCGGAAAAGTCCGCGAATCAGCTGCAGATCGACTCGATCCTGCAGACCATCGACCGCATCAGCTCGGCCACCAGCTTCCAGGGCACCAAGCTCCTGAACGGCAACTACGACTACAAGGCCTCGTCCGTCGCCTCCGGCATCGCGGACTACAAGATCAACGGCGCCAAGTTCACCGGCTCTTCTCAGGCCGTGAACGTGCTCGTCACTCAGTCCGCCCAGCAGGCCGGCATGTATATGTCGATGGGCGGCACGGGCCTTGACCTCGGCGGCGCCAACTCCGCCTTCACCATCGAAATCGCCGGCAGCCTTGGCAGCCGCGAGCTCACCTTCACCTCCGGCACCACGATGACCTCCATCGCCGCCGCGATCAACACCTTCACCGATATCACCGGCGTCCAGGCGTCGGTCATCGCCTCGGGCACCAGCAACGGCATCAAGCTCAACGCCAAGGAGTTCGGCTCTAGCGAGTTCGTCTCCGTCAAGGTCGTCGATGACGGCGGCCTCTCCACTACCAACCTGGGTCTCTACAACTGGGCCAGCGCCAACTTCTCGGCCTTGAACACCACCCGCGTCACCGACTACGGCACGACCACCGCCAGCAACGGCGTCCGCGATGCCGGCCAGGATGTCGGCGCCACCATCAACGGCATCACCGCAACCGCCACCGGCAAAACCGCCCGCATCAACACCGACTTCCTGGATGTCGAAGTCACCCTCTCCACCGGCACCTCGCAGGCTCTGGGCGCGGTGGGCAGCGGCGCGGCGCTCCACATCACCGGCGGCGGTGCCGACTTCCAGCTCGCCGGTCAGGTCGACATCGCGGGCAAGGTCTCCATCGGCATCGGCGACGTCGCCATCCGCAAGATGGGCAAGGTCGAGACCAGCACCGCCGGCACCTTTAACTTCCTGAGCGATGTGGGCTCCGGCAAGGCACTGAACGTGGTTGACGGCGACCTCACACAGGCCCAGAGAGTCGTCGCCTCCGCCATCGAACAGGTCTCCGGCATCCGCGGCCGCCTGGGCGCCTTCCAGAAGAACACGATCGGATCGACGATCCGCAGCCTCAACGTCGCGGCTGAGAACACCGCAGCCGCCGAGAGCGTGATCCGCGATGCCGACTTCGCCTCCGAAACCGCCGGCCTCACGCGGTCGCAGATCCTGGTCTCTGCCTCGACCAACGTCCTGGCCCTGGCCAACCAGGCCCCGCAGAGCGCCCTCCAGCTCCTGGGCTAATAGAAGCCCCGCGAAGATCGCGGTTATAGGAACGATTATCCAGCACCCCAGCCTCTCGGCTGGGGTGCTTTATTGGCCCGGTAATGCGGTAACCGGCACAGCCGCTACAGCCTCAACCCCCCGCAACTCTTCTGCGTTCAGCGCGTTGACATGAACCCCGATAGTCCACTTGGCTGGCGCAATCCGCGCCACCCGACTCACCGGTCGAACGTACACGGATGTCACCAAGCAGCGGGCACGGCAGCCCAGAAAGCAATAGAGGGGAAACCACATGAGCCGGATCAATACGAACATTCAGTCCATGATCGCCCAGCGAGTCCTCGGGCAGAACAATAAGAGCCTCAACCAGTCGCTCGAGCGGCTGAGCACAGGCTACAAGATCAACCGCGGCAAGGATGATCCCGCAGGCCTGATCGCCTCCGAGAATCTCCGCTCCGAGCTCAAGTCCACCAACGCCGCGATCACCAACGCTGATCGCGCCGACCAGGTCGTGAACATCGCCGAAGGCGGCCTGCAGGAAGTCTCCGGCCTCCTCACCGACCTCCAGGGTCTGGTCACCGGAACCGCTTCAAAGGCCGGCCTTTCCGCCTCAGAAAAGGCCGCAAATCAGCTGCAGGTTGACTCGATTCTCCAGACGATCGACCGCATCAGCTCCGCCACCAGCTTCCAGGGCGTCAAGCTCCTCAACGGTAACTATGACTACAAGGCCTCGTCGGTCGCCGCGGGCGTTGCCGACTACAAGGTCAACGGCGCCAAGTTCAACGGCACCAACCAGACCGTCAACGTCCTGGTCACGCAATCGGCTCAGCAGGCCGGTCTGTATATGTCGATGGGCGGCACGGGCCTCGACCTGGCCGCGGCCAACTCCTCCTTCACCATCGAAATCGCCGGCAGCCTCGGCAGCCGCGAGCTGACCTTCACCTCCGGCACCACGATGACCAGCATCGCCGCCGCGATCAATACTTTCACCGACATCACCGGCGTCCAGGCCTCGGTCATCGCCTCGGGCAACAGCAACGGCATCAAGCTCAACGCCAAGGAGTTCGGCTCCAGCGAGTTCGTGTCCGTCAAGGTTGTCAACGATGGCGGCCTCTCCACCACAAACCTCGGTCTCTATAACTGGGCCAGCCAGAACTTCGCGGCCCTGAACACGACCGCGATCACCGACTACAGCACGACCACCGCCAGCAATGGCGTCCGTGACTCCGGTCAGGACATCGGCGCGACCATCAACGGCATTACCGCCACGTCCAACGGTAAGACCGCCCGTATCAACAGTGACTTCCTCGACGTTCAGGTCACGCTCAACACCTCCACCTCCCAGACCCTGGGTGTGGTCGGTGGCTCGACGGGCGCCCTGAAGATCACCGGCGGCGGTGCTGACTTCCAGCTCGCCGGCCAGGTGGATATCGCCGGCAAGGTCAGCTTGGGCATCGGCGACGTCGCCACCCGCAAGCTCGGTAAGGTTGAGACCGCCACCGCGGGCACCTTCAACTTCCTCAGCGATCTGGGCTCCGGCAAGTCCCTCAACCTCGTCAACGGCGATCTGACCCTGGCCCAGAAGGCCGTCGGTCAGGCCTCCGACCAGGTCGCCAGCCTCCGCGGGCGCCTGGGTGCCTTCCAGAAGAACACCATCGGCGCGACCATCCGCAGCCTCGGCGTCGCCGCTGAGAACACCGCGGCCGCCGAGTCGGTCATCCGCGATGCCGACTTCGCCGGTGAAACCGCTGGCCTGACCCGCTCCCAGATTCTGGTCTCGGCCTCGACCAACGTCCTGGCTCTGGCCAACTCTGCCCCGCAGAGCGCCCTCCAGCTCCTGGGCTAAAACCAGCCTCCGACCGGTAGTTTGACCTGAACAACCCTCCGCACCCCGGCCCTTTCGGGGTGCTTTGTTTTTCGGGTGTGATAAAAGCAGTTTTTTATTGAACCTCTCCTTGAGTCCGCTATCCCGACTTCCGATAGCACAACCAGCGTCATAAAGGGCCGAGCCCTCACACATAGCACAATCGTCGCCGGAGGCGCGAGCAGGACCGAAGCGAAAGCACGGATCAGGACCTGAGAGCACCACCATGAGCCGAATCAACACAAACGTCCAGTCCATGATTGCCCAGCGGGTTCTGGGTTCTAACACCAAGGCCCTGAGCCAGTCGCTCGAGCGGCTCAGCACGGGCTTCAAAATCAACCGCGGCAAGGATGACCCCGCCGGCCTGATCGCCTCCGAGAACCTCCGCTCGGAACTCAAGTCCACCAACGCAGCCATTAACAACGCCGAACGCGCTGACCAGGTGGTCAACATCGCCGAAGGCGGTCTACAAGAAGTCTCCAACCTCCTGACCGAGCTGCAGGGCCTCATCACCAACAGCGCCAGCAGCGCCGGCCTTGCCTCGTCCGAGAAGTCAGCCAACCAGCTTCAGATCGATTCGATCCTCCAAACAATCGATCGCGTCGCCTCCTCCACCAGCTTCCAAGGCGTACGCCTCCTCAACGGCAACTACGACTACAAGGCCTCCTCCGTCGCCACCGGCGTCAGTGACTACAAGATCAACGGTGCCAAGTTCAACGGCGGCTCACAAACCGTCAACGTCCTGGTCACCCAGTCCGCACAGCAGTCAGGTCTCTACCTCTCTATGGGTGGAACCGGCCTCGACCTGGCCGCGGCCAACTCTTCCTTCACTATCGAAATCGCCGGCGCCCTGGGCAGCCGCGAACTCACCTTCACCTCCGGCACCACGATGGCCAGCATCGCCGCCGCGATCAATACATTCACAGACATCACCGGCATTCAGGCCTCGGTCGTCGCCTCCGGCAACAGCAACGGCATCAAGCTCAACAGCAAGGAGTTCGGCACCGCACAGTTCACCTCCGTCAAGGTCGTGAATGACGGCGGCCTCTCCACCACCAACCTGGGCTTCTACAACTGGAACAGCCAGAACTTCGCAACCCTCAACACGACCCCCATCACGGACTTCAGCACCGTCACCGCCGCCAACGGCGTCCGCGACTCCGGCCAGGACATCGGTGCCACCATCAACGGCATCACCGCGACCTCCACCGGACGCACCGCCCGCATCAATACCGACTTCCTGGATGTCCAGGTTTCCCTTGACACCGCCACAGCCCAGACCCTGGGCAACGTAGGCGGCACCGCGGGCGCCTTCCAGATCACCGGCGGCGGAGCCGACTTCCAGCTCGCAGGCCAGGTCGACATCGCCGGCAAGGTCAGCCTCGGCATCGTCGATGTCGCCACCCGCAAGCTCGGTAAGTACGAGACCGTCATCCCGGGCCAGTTCAACTTCCTCGCCGACCTGGGCTCGGGCAAGTCTCTCAACGTCGTCACCGGCAACGTTACCGACGCCCAACGCGTGGTCTCCGGAGCCATCGACCAAGTCTCCAGCCTCCGCGGCCGCCTCGGTGCCTTCCAGAAGAACACCATCGGTGCGACCATCCGCAGCCTGGGTATCGCCAGCGAGAACACCGCGGCCGCCGAATCCGTCATCCGCGATGCCGACTTCGCCAACGAGACCGCAGGTCTCACCCGGTCGCAGATCCTCGTGTCCTCCGCGACACAGATCCTCGCCCTGGCCAACTCGGCCCCGCAGAGCGCCCTCCAGCTCCTCGGCTAATCCCAATCCCCACCACCACACAACCGCCCCGGGCACGGACGCCCGGGGCGGTTCTTTTTTTGATTCGAATTGGACCCCCGCGCCATCGAAGTCGGTTCCTCCGACTTCGATGTCTCGGTACCCGCTCTTGGCCCTTCGCCTTTCGCCTAATGCCGCCAACCCACCCCCGCCGATGCTCTCCCCGTGCCCCGCGCCTCCACTCCAACCCCGCCCCTCCCCAAAGAGCTCGAATCTCTCCGCTCCAAGTTCCTTTCCTTCATCCGCGTCGAGTGCGGCCTTTCCCTAAACACCATCCAGGCCTACGACCGCGACCTGCGCGACCTCTTCACAGAGCTGGCCAGCCTCAACATCGCCTCCGCCGAAGCGATCGGCCCGCGTGATCTGGCCAACCACTTGGCCAATCTCAAGACTCAACGCACGATGGAGTCATCCTCCATCACCCGACACCTGGCCACCATCAAGGTCTTCGGCCGCTGGCTCACCGCCCGAGGCTTCGTCAAAGAAAACCCCGCTGAGGTTCTCGAACGCCCCCACCGCTGGAAAAATCTCCCCGGCGTCATGTCCGTGGCACAACTGAAAGCGCTCTTGGCCGCACCCAAGCCCGACCCCACCGACACGAGGCTGAAATCTCCGTCGCCGCCACTCTGGCTACGCGACCGCGCCATGCTCGAACTCATGTACGCCAGCGGCCTGCGCGCCTCAGAAGTGGGGGCCGTCAGTCTCAGTGATTTACACGAAACCCTCGGCGTCGTCCGCCTCACCGGCAAAGGACAGAAGCAGCGCCTCGTCCCCTTCGGCAAACCCGCGATGGCTGCGCTCAAGTCCTACCTCACCGACTGCCGCCCTCTCCTCACCAAACCCGACGGCCGCGACAAAGGCCGCCTGCTGCTCTCTCGCTCCGGCCGGCCCCTCGAACGCGTCGCGGTCTGGCAAATCGTCAAACGCCACGCCACGACTGCCGGCCTCCGCAACATCCACCCGCACGTGCTCCGCCACAGCTTCGCCACCCACCTGCTCGCCGGCGGCGCTGACCTGCGAGTCGTGCAAGAACTCCTGGGGCATTCCGACATCGCAACCACGCAGATCTACACCCACGTAGACCGCACCTACCTCAAGGCCGTCCACAAGAAACACCATCCGCGCGCATGACGCGTGCCATCGAAGTCGGTTCCTCCGACTTCGATGCGACCACCAATGCCGACGCTATGTCACAGGTTTTGCGTTTGCCACAGTGAGCCGTGCCGTGTCGGCACGACGGAAGGCCCCCTCGCCAGTGCACGGCGCCGCCGAGCACAATCCACCATTTCCATGTCAACGCGATGATCGAACAACCGCCGTGCCGACCGGCGCGGCTCACGCTCGAATGAACCCCGATTGAGCCGAGAAGACACCACTGCGGATGAAATAGATTTTCTCTAACTCAATGGCGCTCGACCTGATTTAACCCTGTAAAAGTCTCAAATCGGCCTCTTGTACTCATCCTCCGCCTCTTCCCCAATCCGCCGATGGCTCAACCAGCTCTTCCCAGCCCGGGCCCCAAACAGCCCCTGCTTCGCCGGACGCGCCTCCGGCTCCGAATGCGGAATCACCGCCGGGGCCCCTAGCGGCGCCGGCGTATCTCCAATCGCCTGGTTCAAAGCCGCCACGCTCCGAGGCGCTGAAGCCGCCACGCCGCGCGACCGAATCCCCGCCATCTCCCGCTCCAGCCGCTCATCCAGTTCACTCACCGAGGTCACGATAACCCCTTGAGCAACCCCCGCCCGGAACCGCGACAGCACCAGGATCGCCGCCATCAGCGACGCCATCGGCACCAGCAGGTACACCACAAACAGCCGCATCACGGACCCCGTCCCCGCATCCGCGGCCTCGCTCAAGCTCACCATCACTCCATAATCACCAAACACCCCCGGAAACGGGATCGACGGCATCACATCGCGCAACGGCAACCCCGCCAGCGCCAACAGCAACGCCCAAGAAACTGCCGACACCGCTCGATCAACACCAGGAATCCCCGACGCTCCCGCGATAAACACACCCAACAAGCACTGCACCGCCAGCAGCACCGTCGCGATCACCCCGACGCACACCGCCAGATCGCTGGCCGTGTTCAACGTCGGTTCCCACTCACTGGGTTGCCGCGGAATTCGCTGCACTGTGGCGTCGGCCCCCTCACCTGTCAGCGGCCGACGAATCGCCGCCTCTCCGCCATGCCCCACCACCGTGTAACTCGGCGCCTCATGCCGCGGCTCGGCCCAACGCACCTGCGTGAAGTGAACAAATCCAAAGACCAGCATCTGCACGATCGCGCACGCGCCCACCACCAGGGCGCACAGCGTGACCCCGTGACGAAGCTGGGCGAGGGCGGCGGAAACATGGGGCTTTGTGGGGTGAATCATGGTTTTTCCCTGAAAACTCTGAACCTTCTCGCCATCATCGACCGGGCCCAGATTCCCCTCGATCAGGCCGGATAATCACCCCCGCGATTGCCGCTACTCGGCCCAACCTCCCCCCTACATCCCGCACAACCCTCGCGGTTTCACCGCGAAAACGCTGGCCCGATAGCCCCGCCGCGAATACAGTTTTCAACTATTCCTGAAACCCCCGAATAGAGCAGGACGCCACCGTGACCACCATCTACTCCCCACCCCCAGAACACGCCAACCTCGATGCCACCGATCCCGGCCTCCTCAACGCCATCGCACAAGGCCAAGCCCGCCTCACCCCCGACCAAGCCCTCACCCTCCTCCGCGGCACACCTCTTACCACCCTGGGCCGCTGGGCCGACGCCCGCGCCCGCGCCATCCACGGCGACACCTACCGCACCTACATCATCGATCGCAACATCAACTACACCAACGTCTGCAACGCCAAGTGCACGTTCTGTGCCTTCCGCCGCGATGCCCACGAATCCGATGCCTACACGCTCAGCTACGAGGCCCTCCTCGACAAGATCGACGCCCTGGTCGCGATCGGCGGCACGCAGATCCTCATGCAAGGCGGCATGAATCCCGCCCTCCCGCTCGAGTGGTACTTGAAACTCCTCCGAGCCATCAAAGACCGCCACCCCCACGTTCACGTGCACGGCTTCTCACCGCCTGAGTTCATCGAGTTCGTCCACTTCTTTGATCCCCCCGGGTCCACTCTCGAAGACAAGATTCGCTGG
This sequence comes from Phycisphaerales bacterium, assembly GCA_044222485.1. GTDB lineage: Bacteria > Planctomycetota > Phycisphaerae > Phycisphaerales > UBA1924 > JAHBXE01. The sequence continues at coordinate 36,438 of JBGAND010000027.1, forward strand.
GTCATGATTCGCTTGAAGGATGCTGGCTTGGATTCCATCCCGGGCGGCGGTGGCGAGATCTTCGCTCCCGCGGTCCGCCGTAAGATCGGCCTTGGCAAGTGCGATGCCGACGCCTGGCTCACCACGATGTACGTCGCCCACACGCTCGGCATGTTCACCAGCGCCACCATGATGTTCGGCCACATCGAGGGCTTCGCCGATCGCATCGACCACATGCGTCTCGTGCGCCAATGGCAAGACAAGGCTCTCCGCGAGGTTTCTATCGGCGACGCCCTCGAGCGCAATGCACCCGCCACCGGCCATTACAAAGCCTTCATCGCCTGGCCGTTCCAACGCGAAAACACGCCCCTCGGCCGCGTCCCCGACTGGGGCACCGACCCCGCCGAACTCGCTCAAGAATTCCCCGGCGATGCCATCGCCCGCGCAACTGGGAATCCCAACGCCAATCTCCCCAAAGGCACACGCGCCGCCGACTACCTCGACTTCGACGCCCTCGACCGCACCGCGTACCCCACCGCCCACCTCTTCGGCAAACGCGTCCGCATGTCCGGCTCCATCGACTATCTCCGCACGCAAGCCATCTCCCGCCTCTTCCTCGACAACATCTACTCGATCGGCGCAAGCTGGGTCACCATGGGCCCCCACATCGGCCAGGTCGCCCTCGCCTTCGGCGCTTCAGACATGGGCAGCGTCATGATGGAAGAAAACGTTGTCTCCTCCGCGGGCACCACCTACTGCCTGGATGAAGCGCTCCTCTGCCGCCTCATCCGCGGCGCCGGCTTCATCCCCGCCCAGCGCAACAACGTCTACGACATCCTCAAAGCCCACACCGGTCCCGACTCCCCCGACCTCTCCGTCACCGACTGGTCCGAGCACCGCGTCAAGCACCTCCACATCCAGGCCCCCAAACAACCCAAAGCCCAACTCACCGTCAGCGCCAAGCCCTAAACCAAAACAGAGGCCCAAGCGCCAGCGCCGGGCAATCCTCCCAAAAAGAAAAAGGCCCCGCTCACGCAGGGCCCTTGTGCTCGTTCTTCATCTCTCTTACTTCGTCATATCCGGCTGACGATTCGGCGTCGCATCCGTCGTCGGCGCCGCCTTCAAGTGCTCCGAAGGAGCATTCACCGGAACGGGCGTCCCCGTGGGACGCGTCAGGAAAATCTCAACCCGGCGGTTCTGCTGGGTGTTGCCCCGCGGTCCATTCGGAACCAGCGGCCGCTCCTCGCCCCAGCCGCTCGCGAACATCTTGTTCTTCGGCACGCCCTGAGAGGCCAGAGCGTTCCGAACCGAAATCGCCCGGTGGCAAGACAGGTGCAGGTTGGTCGGGTGGTTCTTCGCCGTGTTCGCGCTGATCGGCTGAGCATCGGTATGCCCAACCACCATCACCTCATACGCGGAAGCCGCGCTGCTGTTGAGAATCTTGGCCAATGCTGCCAAACTCGCGTTGGCACCTTCCTTCACGCGGTCCTGACCCGAATCAAACGTCAGGTCCGACGCAAACCGCAGCATGCCATGCGCCGCGTCATACTTGATCAAGTCCGGATACTGGGCCGCCAAAGCCGCCAACGCCGAATCCGTATCGCTGTCCAGCGGTCCAAGCTGCAGATTGCCAAGCCGCTTGTTCAACTCATTCAGGTCGATCCCCGCCGCGGCCAGCTTCTTGGCCAGCTCTTCGTTGATCTGCTTGTACTGCGCCAAAGCCGCCTCATTGCTGATACGGCTCCGCTGGAGCAGCTCATTCTCGTTCTTGAGCTGCGAGTTCACCGACTGCATCTCATTCATGCTGTTCTTCAGGCTCCGATTCTCATCCAGCGCCTGATCCAGCGACTGCTGATTCGCACACCCACCCAGCCCCAGTCCCGTCACCAACACGGCCAAACCCACGCGAACGATCCGGCGCATTGAGACTACTCCATTGTTCATACCATGCACTCCATGACTTTCGATCGCGGAAGTCGCCGCGGCCCCTACATGAGCCAGGGAACCCCCGCAGGATAACGATGCTTCTCTACGCCCTGCAACCCCAGAGCCTCGACAGGGCCCGAACAATAGACATCGGGACCGGTGATCTGCAAACATGAATCCAGATCCAACATCCACAACCGACAGCTACCGACAGCCCGGAGCGATCGTCCGCTTCGACGCCCTCGCCGCCTGCGATGGCACAGGACTCATCATCCACAACGCCTCCGCCCTCGTTCAGTTCAACGGAAACGGCCCCTCCGTCAAACTCCTCGCCCTCGATATCTGGCATGAAATCGACGCTCACCCCGCCGCAAAGCACGCTCAACGAGTCCGCCTCCACAACTCTGTGCTCATCCCCGGCATGGTCAACGCCCACACCCACCTCGACCTGACCCACATCGGCCCCCAACCCCACGATTCGACCCAAGGCCACGGTGCCTTTGTCCGCTGGATCGACATGATCCGCACCTGCCGCCACGCCGACCCCACCGAAATCGCCGCATCCGTCCGCCAAGGCATCGCCCTCTCCCTCGCCGCCGGCGTCGTCGCCGTAGGCGACATTGCCGGTGCACCCAAGGGCTTCCCCACCCTTACTCCCTACGAAACCCTCGCCGCATCTCACCTCCAAGGCGTTTCTTTCCTCGAGTTCTTCGCCATCGGCACCGGCCGAGCCCGCGGCCGCGAACGCATCGAATCCATCCTCGCCACCCCCCGCTCCCCCAACCCCAACGTCAAACTCGGCCTCCAACCCCACGCCCCCAACACCGTCGATGCCCGCGACTACCGCTGGGCCGCCGAGCTCGCCGACCGCACCAACCTCCCCCTCTCCACCCACCTGGCCGAAACCCCCGAAGAACACCAGTTCATCGCCGAAGCCAAGGGCCCCCAACGCGAACTCCTCGAACGCCTCGGCGTCTGGGACAACTCCATCCTCGAAGAAATCGGCCACGGCCGAACCCCCACCCGCCACCTCCAGGAAGCCCTCTCCATCGCCCGCTTCGCCGCGGCCCACGTCAACGATGCCGACGACATCGCCCTGAACATCCTCGCCCAAACCCAAACCTCCGTCATCTACTGCCCCCGAGCCTCCGAGTACTTCGGCGCCGCCACCCACTTCGGCCCACACCGCTACCAAGAAATGATCGACGCCGGAATCAACGTCGCCCTAGGCACCGACTCAATCGTCAACCTGCCATCGTCGAACTCCGACCGTGCCATCGAAGTCGGTTCCTCCCCCGTGCCATCGAGGTCGGTTCCTCCGACTTCGATGCCGACCTCCCCAACTAACCCCTCCCCCCTCCTCTCCACCCTCGAAGAAGCCCGCCTCCTCCACACTCGCGACAACACCAACCCCCTCCAACTCCTCCGCATGCTCACCCTCAACGGAGCCGCGGCCCTCCAACTCAACCCTACCGCTTTCCAGTTCCTCCCCAACCAACAACTCGCCGGCCTGGTCGCCATACAAGTCGATTCCGTCCAACCAACACAGCACCCCTTTACCGCCTGCCTGCGATCCCCGCACCCGCTCCGGCTGCTCTGATCTCAACTCGTAGAACGGGTTGGCCCGACCGTCAATGCGTCGTGCCTTGCTCGATGCCCCTCGACAACCTACGGTGATGACCGGCATGAACACCGCCCCCCCCGTGCTACCGCCGCACCCGCTCATGCCCGAGCGCTACCGCGACAACGCCGAGAAGCACGAGTGGCTGCGCAGGATCTTCGACGACACCGCGGGCGACTACGATCGCGTGGAATCGTGGCTTTCTTTCGGTACAGGCAGCCGAAACCGGCGTGAGGCTCTGGAGCGCGCCGGGCTCGCCCCGGGGATGAGCGTCGCGGATGTCGCCTGCGGCACCGGACTCGTGGCCCGCGAGGCCGTCAAGCTCATCGGCGTGCAGGGAACCCTTGTCGGCATCGACCCGAGCGAAGGGATGCTCGCTCAGGCCAAGGCAAAACTGGGGATCCAGACTTTGGTCGGCGTCGCGGAGGCCCTCCCGTTTGATCCGGGCCGCTTCGACTTCGTTTCCATGGGCTACGCGATGCGCCACGTCGAAGATCTGGCCACTGCCTTCGGCGAGTTCTTCCGCGTGCTCAAGCCGGGCGGGCGGGTGTGCATCCTTGAAATCTCGCGCCCATCCGGTCGTCTCACGCGGGCGTTGCTCCGCATCTACATGGGCATCCTGTCCGGAATCCTCTGCCGCTGGAAGCCGGTTTCCGCCCGCACACCGGAGCTCTGGAAATATTATTGGGAAACCATCGACCAATGCGTCCCCCCCGATCGCGTGGTCGCGGCCCTCAAAACCGCCGGATTCGCGGAAGTGGAGCACCGAGCCCAGTTCGGGATGCTCTCGGAATACACAGCACGGAAGGCTTGACCAAAGGCGGGCGGCGGCACGCCTTGTTTCTCTCCCTTAGAAATGTGATTGTGGTGTGCGCCCATCGAACTCAAGCTTCGATGCCCTCCGTCCACCGCACGGGCTCATGTCTCAAAACCCGACTCTTCGGTCATCATCCCCTACCCTCCCCCGTGTCCCCCCTCCCCCGCTCCTTCTACCGCACCTCCCCCTCCACCCTCGCCCAAAAACTCCTCGGCCAGCGCCTGGTCCGAATCCTCCCCGACAACACCCGCCTCTCCGGCCTCATCGTCGAAACCGAGGCCTACCTCGGCAAGCCCGACCGCGCCTCCCACGCGTACAACCTCCGCCGCACTCCCCGCAACGAGGCGATGTACGCCCAACCTGGCACCGCTTACGTCTACTTCACCTACGGCATGCACTTCTGCTTCAACATCGTCTGCGGCCCCATCAACGACCCCCTCGCCGTGCTCATCCGAGCCCTCGAGCCCACCGAAGGCCTCTACCAAATGCGGCAATCCCGCGGCCCCAAAACCCCCGACACCAACCTCTGCAGCGGCCCCGCCAAACTCTGCCAAGCCCTGCAAATCGACAAATCCCTGAACGCCATCGACCTGGTTTCCGACAAACGTCTCTACCTGGAGCGAGCGCAAAACCGCCTTTTGGACGATGAACTCATCCTGAATACACCCCGGATCGGGATCGATTACGCAGGACCCTGGGCCAAAAAGCCCCTCCGCTGGCTGATCAAGAACAATTCCCACACCAGCAACCCCCGGCGACACCCACGGATAAGACCCTAATGGAATTCCAAACGGATGTGCTAGAATCTTCCCAGTCGATCGGCCATCCAATGAGCTTCGACGGAGTGCAGAGACGTGTCTGAACAACTGTCTCCCAACTGGAAAGTCATCCGGCAAAAGGCCGGCCCCTATCCGCAGGAAGCGTTCCAGTTCGTTCAAGAAGGCCTGACCCACACCTCCAAGGTGATCTACGGCGAAGCCGCCGGCCGCGAAACGGCCACCGGCCACTCGAACGTCGAACGCCATGTCACCGGCCCCCAGCTCTGCCTGGGCCTGCGTGACTTTGCCGTCCAGAAGTACGGCATGCTCGCCCGCACCGTCCTGGAACGCTGGGGCATCCACAAGACCGACGACTTCGGCCGCATCGTCTTCGCCATGATCGATGCCGGTCTCATGCGCAAATCCGATGAAGACACCGAAGCCGACTTCCAGGGCGTCTTCGAGTTCGATGAAGGCTTCGCCGAACCCGTCTGACCGCCGTCTGATCGCACGCGTCCCCAATCCCCGCTAGCCTTGTCCGCATGAAGGCACCCAAGGGCACGATTCCCGAGTGGCAGCACCTGCGGCTGTGGCAAATCCAGCCCATCCGCGATCTCCTGCTCCTGGCCGCCATCTTCGGCATCCTCTACCTCGGCTATCTCCTGAGCATCGTGACCGTCCCCCTCCTGCTGGCCCTAGCGCTCGCCTACCTCTTTGAGCCGCTTGTCCGCAAGGTCACGGCCCACAAGAAGATCATCAGCCGCCCCGGTATGGCCATTGCCATCATCGTCGCGGCCGGCGTCGTCATCATCGTCCCCGCCGTCCTTGGCATCGGCTTTGCCGTGGTCCAAGGCACCGCCACCGCCACCAGTGTCGCCCGAAACTCCAACAACCTCATCGTCTCCGTCCAAGCAACGGATGAAGCCGCACGCCGCGAAGCCTTCGCGAAGCTCAAGGGTGAAGGTTGGCGATCGTTCAGCACCTACCTCTCCAATCTCCGACGCGAATCCGAGGGTGAGCAGAACCAGGTCACGCCCCCGGAGCCAATTGTCGGGCCGCCCACCGAGGCCCAGTTCTTCGACGACACGGCGCCAAGTCCTCCCGCCAGCATGCGCCCACGCGCCAAGCAGAACCTGTACTTCCTGATCGATGCCGCGCTCAAGTCCCTCCGAACCAACGCCGCGGCCATCGGCCAGCAAGCCGTCGGCACGGGCACGCAGGCCTTCGGCATCGTGTTCCGCACTATCGGCTCGGTCGGAATGGTCATCTTCCAGGCCTTCCTCACCGCGTTCTTCTTTTACTTCTTCTGCACCGGCTGGGGCAAGGTACTGTCCTTCTGGGAAAGCCTCATCCCGGACCGCAAGAAAGGGCGCGTCTTCGATCTGGTCGACAAGTTCGACCGCGTCATCGCCGGCTTCATCCGCGGCCGGCTCATCATCTGCTTTGTGCTCGGCATCGTGATCACCGCGGCGTACTTCATCATCGGCGTGCCCGTGCCGCTGATCCTCGGCCCGATCGTGGCACTGCTGTTCCTGATCCCCTTCACGCACTGGCTCGGGGCCATCATGGTCATCATCGCGATGGCGCTGGAACCCAGCGGCATCCCGTGGCAACAGAAGTGGTGGTGGATCGTCTTCGCGCCCATTGGCGTCAACCTGATCGGCCAAGCGCTGGATGACTACCTGCTCACGCCCAGAATCCAAGGGAAGAACACCGACCTCAACATGCCGTCGATTCTGTTCGCGTCGATCGCCGGCGGAGCGTTGGCGGGCGTTTACGGTTTACTGATCGCGATCCCGGCCGTGGCCTGCATCAAAATCCTGCTGAAGGATGTCTTCTGGCCACGATTCGCCGCGTGGGCCCAGGGCAAGGAAAAGGACCCGCTCCCCATCGCTCACGTAGACCAGCACGGTCCCGGCAAGCACTAGGCACGCTGCAACCCGCATTCGGGGCAGACTTGATTCTCCAGGCCCCGCAGGTCATACCCACACGATGGACACTCATGGGGTGGACGCTTTGAGGTAGGTTCCAGCTGTTCGAGTTCTCGCTGCCTGGCCGCGACGCGATGCTGCTCAACGAGAATCACGATCGCCCCCAGGATCGCGATCGCACCCGTGCCCCACTGCATCGCCGAGAGATGTTCCTTGAAGATGAACATCGAAGCCACCGAGACGATGAACGGCTGAAGTTGAACAACGCCGGACGACACCGCGAGCCCAAGCCGCCCGATGCTGAAGTAGTAGAGCGTGTGGCCGATACCGATGCCGATGAGCGAAGAGAGCAGCAGGTACAAGAACTGCCTTTGCTGCAAGTCGATGGCGTCCATCCCAAAGCGCCTGCCCCAGATGAACATGGGGATCAGCACCCCCACGGCCGTGTACTGCGAGATCGCGGCAAACGCCTGCAGCGGGTTTGTCCCATGCATGAAGCGGCGAACGCAGAGCGAATAGCCCGAATAGAAAATGCCGGAGGCCAGGGCGAGAATCACCCCCGTGGCTGTGCCCTTTCCCAAGCCGTCGGGCTTGAGCAGGATCGTGGCCACCGTGCCTCCCACGACACACGCCATGCCGATGAGGTAGCCGGGGCGACGGATGACCAATCGCTCGGCGGGAAACATGAGCGCAGCCCCAAGCGTCACGAAGACGATCTGAGCTCGAAGCGAGAAGGTCATCAAGCCGGGCTCGATAAAGTACGGCGCTTCGGCGAAGCAAATCTGACCGGCGATGTTGAACACGCTGGGCAAGAGCGCGGCCTTCCAGAGACCCGGAGGAAGGTTCTTTCGCCAGACACCGATCAGCAGCACCGGCGCCCACATCAGGGCTGAGAAGCCGTAGCGCCATCCGTTGGCCGTCCAAGGGTCGATCAGGTCTTTGAAGTGACGCAGGAAGAGCGGGATGCTGGACCAGCCGATCAGGGTCAGCGTGATCGTGAGGGCGCCGATGAGTCCGGACTTGTCTTGTGCGTCATGGGTCTTCAGTTATGCACCCGTGATCACCACGTGCTGCTTCCGCGGGTCCGTCTTGGAAATGATCTCGCTGACACCTTGCTGGTTGAAGCCCTTGTACCCGTCGTTGCGCTCCAGGTTTTCCAGGTGAGAACCAATCGCCCCAGACGTCTTGAACTGCTTGGCCTGCGCGGGCGTGATCTGTTCCGACTCCAGCAGCTTCTTGATGCGATCCTCCGCGACAGTCCACACCTCGCCTTCGGTGAACGCCTGGCGAAGGTACGGGAACGTCGTGAACGGATCCATGGTCTTGATATGCCCATCCTTGAGCATCTGGTCGCGCAACAGGTTCCAATCGAACACGCACTCCAGGTGGTGCATGCCCGCTTGCAGGATGGCCTCTCCGTGCAGGGCGCACCAAAGGCCCACGGTGCCCAGCTCATCCCGATGCGGTAGTTCATCGTGCGAGAAGTCGCCTAGAACTTCCTCGGGCGACATATCCACATCGTTAAAAGTCGTGATGCCCACCACGGGCTGTTCCATCACCTGTGCGCCCCAGCCGGCTTCTGCGCCCGCATAGAACCGCTCGCGGCACTTGAATCCGAGCTTTTCCCAGATGGCGATCAAGCGAGCGAAATTCTCTCTTGAAGATCGATAGGTGTGGTGGTCGTGGTTAGCCCATCCCAAACCGAGGCGGTCCTGCCGGGCCTTCTGAAACTGGGCCGCGCGGTTGCGGCGTTGCCAGTATTCGCGCTCCCCAGCAAAGAAGAAGTCGCAGGTCATATCGACACCCAGATCCGCGATGGAGTTATCGATCAGAATTTCCAGGTGGTCAAAGCCCAGTTCTTCTTCGGGAAAGAAACGCTGCCGCCGGCGAAACGCCTCCAGATGCATCGTCGCCAGAAAGGTGCGGCGCGGGTCCGAAGGAACCAGGTCGTAACCACGGTACCCGTGGCGCTCAATCGCCCAGAGTTCCGCACCCTCCGTCCGTGCCGCCATCGCGCGGCGGAGCGGCGCCAGCGGCTCACCCTGGACATCATCGTCCGGGTTCATCGGATTGTCCGCGACATTGCACGCACAAAGGAAGTCCAGGACGGAGTCCACCTTGATGCCGATGCGCATAGTGCTGGATCGCGAGAGGACAATGGGCGGCAGCGTGCTTCCCTCGTGGACGTAGCAGTCGGGAGCTCCATTGGTGGGCTTGCGGCGGTAACCAGCCTCCCAAAGGCGATCAACCAGCGCGGTGGTGCGCGGCGATTGAATGTGGTCAATCCAGTCATTGAACCGCGTGCCCGTGTCAGACTTCATGCGTTTGGCCAAGGCCGCGGCCGGCGGGCAACGAAGCCGAAAGTCGGTGGAAAGGTCATCAACAAGTTTCTGGGCCATGGGCTGGGGCTGCCAGCGAAACTCGAGGAGGGCTGACATTTCTTGGGTGGCCATGAAGACGCTCCGGGACAGGCTCGAAAAGAGGGTTTTGAGGGTATGTGGGCGGGTTCGAATGTTCCATAAACAAAGGCGAGGCCCTAGGGGTTCCGAAGGTCCGGAAATGAGTGGGTCCCAACGACGTAGTGCAGACTACGACGGTCACAAGGAGCGGCACGAATGCAACGAATGAACCGGTTTGCGATCGGCTTGGCAACAAGGCTCGTCGGCGCGCTGGCGGCGGGGCTGATCATGGGACAGGGAGCAGCCCCCAACGGCTCGGAGGCTGTGGTCGGAGTCACGGGATACGACGAGGACGGCTATCACGTCGCGGTGGGATGGGCCCGAAACGGAGATCGCCTGGTTCCAGTAGCTCGGGGCGCCGTGATCCACACGCAGCGATCCGTAACGCTCGTGGGTGAACAGAACATCGGGCACATCGCGGTGCGCTCCGAACCGGCGCTTTTCGCGGCCAGCGAGGAGAAACAAAAGTCGCTTCTGGAGTTCCTCGACGCCGTCGAGCACGATACGAACATCGTTCACGTCAAAGAGGCCTATGAGAAAGCAATGCGCATCGTCGCGGAACAGAATGTCTGTCCGGACTGCATCCGCAACTATCAGAGCCTCGCAACCGGGTGCGGCAACATCGCCTGTGTCAGCACGATGTTCGACAGGTACATCGTGTGCGTCCGGTCGCGGTGCCACTAGCACGATCTCGAAAGACCGGTCAATGAGTGGCGATGGACTTCTTCGGCGCAGCTACAGGCCACGCTAGACAACGCTCACTTCGCGGGTTGAACCTTCACATTCCGAAACCAACCCTCCTTGCTGTCCACAAACAGGCCGACTTGCCCCTTCTTGTGGTCATCGAATCGATCGACGGTCAGACACGGATCCTTGGCGCCATCGACCCACACGCTGACCTTCGACTTGGTGACTTCGATTCTGGCGTGGAACCACTTCGCAGGGTCAGGGACCGGCTTGACCGCCATCTCGTACTTATTCGGCGTGTCTTTACGGAGCTTCTCCCACGTGTGATCCGGCCACGCCACGTATTGCACCGCATGGGTACGCGCCACCGCGTCATCCCTCATGAAGTTGAACGGGCGAAAGTACACGGCCTCGAAGGTCTTCTCATCAGCAACGCTGAACGCGACACCGACGAAGCTGGCCTCATCCTTCCCCTTGCCCTTCAGGTCCAGCTCAATCGTTCCTTCGGTAAACTCCTGCCCTTCGACCAGCGCAAGCCCGATACTGCTGCCTTTGGCAACCTCAACCTTCGGCTTCAGCCGAACGACATCCTTGTCATCCTCTTTGGAGACCACGCACTCGGCGTTGATCAGCTTCCACGCCTTCGCATCGTTCACCTTTGAAAGGTCGGGGTCCGCGCGAAAGAGCACGCACAGCAGCAGGAGAACAATCTTCATAAAGAGCTCCGTTCCACCGCTCCCCCACTATTGCGCGTCCACTCTCCAAGTTCCACAACATCCCCCACGACACACATATTGCTGACAAATCGCGGTCATCGCCTCAATTCATCGAACCAGGTGAAATGGCCGCGCATCTCACCCGTATCACCATACGGACCACAAGGAGGCACGAATGCGCCAGCCCATCACCGAGCAGACTCAAGATCGAAGACCAGTTCCATGGGTGCCCACCAGTCGCCCGGACGAGCCTCGGGCACTCGCTTCTGAAAGCCCCGCATCAGCGTGTCCCAGGCCTGGGCTTTGTGGTTGGCGGCGTACGACTGGTAGTCGCGTTCGGGGATGAAATCGTCGGGGGCTTCGTAGTACATGAAGAGGTGAGTTCCGAGCATGAAGAGCTTCATTCGGGTAATCCCGATCTCACGCAGCGCGGCCGTAACCTCGGGCCAAACAGCCTTGTGGTGCTCTTTGTATGAGCGAATCAAGGCGGGGTCATCCTTGAGGTCCAGGGCCTGGGCGAAGCACTTCATCGGGAGCCTCCTGCGGGGGGGTTCTAGAGCCATTACCATACCGACTCAACGATCCAAGGAGATTCCATGATTCAGCGTTCTACCCGTAAGTTGGCTCGCGTGTTGGCTGCGGCAGGCCTGGTAGCCGCGGCGTCGGTGTTGGGGGCTGTCGGTCAGCCGGACAAGAAGGCCGACTCCCCCACTCCCGCGCGCAAACTGCGGATCGCCGTGGTGCCCAAGGGGACGACGCACGACTTCTGGAAGTCCATTCACGCTGGAGCCCTCAAAGCAGGCAAGGAACTGGGTGATGTGGAGATCACGTTCCGCGGGCCGGAAAAAGAAGATGACCGGGAGCAGCAGGTGGCCCTCGTGCAAAACCTGATCAGCGCCAAGTACGAAGCCATTGTGCTCGCGCCGCTGGATGATCGAGCCCTCGTCGGCCCCGTGAAGCAGGCGGCCGCGGCCAAGATCCCCGTGGTCATCATCGACTCCGGACTTCAGGCCAAGGTCGGTGAAGACTTCGTTTCATTCGTTGCCACCGACAACGAGAAAGGTGGAGAGTTGGCCGGGAAACGCCTCGGAGAAGCCATGGGTGGAAAGGGCACCGCGCTGCTGCTGCGGTACCAGGAAGGATCAGCCAGCACGGCTCTCCGCGAGAAGGGGTTTGTGAATGCGATCAGCCAGTTCAAGGACATCAAGCTGATTGATCCCAAGCGGTACGCAGGCCCGACCCGGGCATCGGCCCAGGAAGCCGCGGAGAACCTGCTGCTAGCCAATCCCAGGGTCGATGGAGTGTTCTGCCCCAACGAGAGTTCCACCTATGGAATGCTGCTGGCGATGCGTGGCCGTGGAATGACCAAGAAAGCCAAGTTCGTCGGCTTCGACTCCAGCGATGCCATGGTCGACGCCATGAAGAAGGGAGAAATCGACGGCCTGGTCCTTCAGAGCCCCATCAAGATGGGCTACCTGGGCGTGAAGACAGCCGTGGAAGCGGTGCGCGGGAAAAAGGTCGAGCCGCGGATTGACACCGGCGTCGTCATCGTGACCAAGGAGAACATGGACACTCCCGAATCCAAAGAACTGCTGTCCCCAGACTTAAAGTCGCTGCTGGGAGGAAAATGAGCCCGGGGGCCGGCGCCAAGGGACTGCTGGGGAGGGCCGCGCCGGCGATCAGTCTGGTGGCGGTCGTGGCGTTTTTCTACGCGATGGATCCCACGCGCCCGCTGAGTTTGCAGGATGGCCAGATCATCCTGCTGCAATCGGTGATCGTCGGACTGGTCGCGCTGGGAATGACCCTGGTCATCGTCAGCGGCGGAATCGACCTCTCGGTAGGATCAAGCGTGGCATTGTGCGGCGTGGTCGCGGCCAAAGTGATGCACACAGAAGCGGCGGGCCCGGCGATGATGCCGGCCATCGCCCTGGCAGCGGCGGGGCTCGCGGGCGTGCTCTGCGGCGTGTACAACGGAGCACTGACCACCGCGCTCCGGCTCCCGCCGTTCATCGTGACACTCGGAACCCTGGGTTTCTTTCGCGGCGTAGCCAAGTGGGTGACCGGCAGCCAGCCGGTTTACGCGGATCCGGGGTGGCTGGGAACGCTCGTCCAATCGCCCGAGCTGACCAAGGACCTTCCCACGGTCATCCCCCGGTGGATGCTCGTGGCGCCCGTGGTTTGGATGCTGATGGTGATCGCCGGAGCGGTAGCGGTGGTGATGAACCACACGGTGCCGGGACGGCAAATGGTCGCGATCGGGTCGAATCAGGAGGCGGCGCGGCGGGCGGGGGTGAAGATTGCGCGAGTGAAGGTAATCCTGTATGCGGCGTGTGGGATGTTGGCGGGGCTCGCCGGAGTCGTGCAGTACGCCCGGCTCAGCGGATCGGGTGACCCCACGGTGCAAGTAGGCCTGGAACTCAAAGCCGTCGCCGCGGTGGTCATCGGTGGGGCCTCGTTCTCGGGAGGGCACGCGTCAGTGATCGGCACCCTGTGCGGAGCGGTCCTGATGGTGCTGCTCGAGAATCGGTGCACGGCGGTGGGCTGGCCGAACTACGTGCAGGAGTTGGTGGTGGGCCACATCATCATCATCGCCGTGGCAGTTGATCAATGGCGGAGGATGCGGGGGAGTGCGCGGGTTTGAGAGGGGATGCCCGACAGATCGATTGGCTGGTGTTGTCGGCTGCGAACAGGGCGCAGGCGACGGGCTACCGCGCTCAACTGAAGGCTCGTGAAACAGATGGACGGCTGATGTGCCAGAACTGGCTCGTGGTGCCGGATCCGGGGGATCGCCGCGTGGGCTCGGGCGGTTCGACATTTGTGGTGCTTTATGAGCTCGCGAAGAGACTGTCGTTCGAGCGCCCGGCGGCAAGGTCGTTTCGCACCCTATTTGAGGGCAAGCGGATCCTGGTGATTCACTCGGGTGGCGATAGTCGAAGGCTGCCTGCGTATGCAGCGGAGGGGAAGGTGTTTGCCCCTGTGCCGCGGATCGGGGCGGATGGGCGAGCGACGACGATGTTCGATCTGGTGTTGGAGGATCTGGCAGCAATAGTGCCGGCGGGACGGGTGGTGATCGGGGCGGGAGACGTTCTGCTGGGAGTTGCGCGCCACAGGCCCAACTTGAGTCCAGCGGGAATGGTGGGTGTGGCTTTCCCAGGAACGTTGGAACAAGGCAGTCGGCACGGGGTCTATGTCGCGGGACGCGATGGGAACGTACGGGACTTTCTGCAGAAGCCGGATAGGGCGACCTCGCGACGGCGCGGGGCTGTGGATGGGCGGGCGCGGGTTTTGATTGATACAGGAATCGTGTCGCTGGATGCGCCAGCGACGGGGGAATGGTTGCGGGCGTGTGGTGTTGGCATCCGCGTGGGTCGAATCGACATGGGGAAAGGGATCGTCGCGGATGTAATGCACGGGCGACTGAAGCCCCTTGACTTGTATCACGCGGTGTTGACGGCCGCGGGGAGTCCGCCGGAATTTGGGCGGATTCTGGCAGGGACGAGTGGGGCGGATCGGCGGGCGCTGGAGGCGATTGGCAGGACCGCGCGGCGGATTCCCTTTCGCGTGGCGGTAACGCCCCCGTGTGACTTCTTGCATATTGGAAGCACGCGGGAGATGGTGAAGCTGGTGTGCGGGCGCGGGAGGCTGGCGGGTGGGGACAAAGCGGCGGTTTACAACTCGGTGGTGACGGGAACGTTGGGGATGGCCGGGCGCGCGGTGGTTGAATCGAGCCGGATTGATAAGGCGGTGCGGCTGGATGGCGGGAACATGCTGGTGGGGTTCCCGGGTGGGGTGCCGCTGCACCTGAAGAAGGGATGGGGGTTGGTGTGTTTGCCGATCGGAGAGCGCGATTGGTCTTGCGTGTTCTTTCATAAGTCGGACGACTTCAAGACCTCGGTGTTTGAGGATGACCGGACGGCAGTGAGTCGCGTAACGGCCAAGATGCTGTTTGATGAGGGGGAGTGTTCGTTGTGGACAGCGCGGCTGTGGCACGTGGGGCCGATTGCGCGGGTGCTGAAGCGGTCGATGTGGGTGATGACGGCGCGGGGGATGGATGAGTGGCCCGGGCGGGAGGGGAAGAGCCTGCGCGAACTGATCACGATGGTGAATCATGATCGATTGCTGAAGTATCGGGAGTCGCTGGCGCGGGAGGTGCAGGTCGAGACTTTGGTGTCGGGGCTCTGGCGGGGGGAGACTGCGCCGGTGGCTCAACTGTTGCGGACGGTGGAGTCCGAGGCCGATGCGAAGCGGATATCCGCGGCGATAGAACATGGCTTGCGGAGGTCGAGGTCCGCCTTTGGCAAGGCCCGGCTGTTCAGGACGGCGGCCGCGATCGCGCAGGAGTTTCCGGGGGCAGAGCCGGCGGTTGCGGGAGTGCATTGGCGCGATCTGGATCAAGCGGCATTTGGGTGTGTAGCGGATGGGGTGATCCGAAAGAAGCTGTTTTTGCCGAGGACCCCGCCGCAGGCAACGGTGGGAATCGGGAAGCTGGTGCGTGTGGAGTCGCCGGTGCGGATTGACCTGGCGGGCGGGTGGTCGGATACACCTCCGATCTGTCACGAGTTGGGGGGCGATGTTGTCAACATGGCGATCAACCTGGATGGGCGGCGGCCGATTCAGGTGTGCGCCGAAGTGATAGAGGATCGGTGCGTCTGGCTGGAGAGTGTGGACCTGCGGAGGAGCGTGAAGCTGCGGGATGTCGAAGCCACCTCCAAGTTTGAGGACCCGCATGATTGGGCAGCGCTGCCGAAAGCGGCGCTGGCGTTGGTGGGCATCACGCCGTTGTCGGGATCGCAGAAGTTGGAAGATTGGTTGGGGCGGTTTGGTGGAGGGTTGAAGTTGACGATGTCGGCGGCGGTGCCGAAAGGGTCGGGGCTGGGAACCAGTTCGATTCTGGGCGCGGCGATTCTGGCTTGTCTGGATCGGGTGTGCGGGAAGAAGACGTCGCAGGCTTCGCTGATGGACCGGACCAGTGTGCTTGAGCAGATGATGAGCACGGCGGGTGGGTGGCAGGATCAGGCGGGGGGGATTACGCCGGGGATCAAGCTGGTGAGCACGGTGGCGGGAGCGAATCAGGTGCCGCGGGTTCGGCGGATTGAGATGTCACGAGCGGCGATGGCCGAGTTGAAGCAGCGATCGCTGCTGCTGTATACGGGTCGGCGGCGGTTGGCCCGGGACATTCTGCACGGGGTGGTTCGGCGGTACTTGAATCAGGATCCGGCGGTGATTCGGATTGTGGAAGAACTGAAGGATGCGGCTCGAACAATGGCTGGCGATCTGGCGCGAGGGGACATCGATGGGTTTGCTCGCGGGGTGCTTCGGAACTGGGAGCTCAAGAAGGCCATCGATCCGGGCTCCACGAACGCGATGGTGGAGGCGATGCTGCGGCCGCTGGTGCCGCGGCTGAGCGGGTATGAGCTCGCCGGGGCGGGTGGGGGCGGGTTCATTTACATGGTGGCCAAGTCGGCGCGGGAGGCGGCGATGTTGCGGCGCCAGTTGCGTCGGGGCGCATCGGGCGGAGCGCGGTTGCAGGTGTTTGATGTGGACTTGGAGGGGATGACGGTTGAGGTTGTGTAGGGGAATTCAGGGCGGGGGAGATGGGGTACCGTGAAGGTGTTGGCCGGCGACACAGTTGAAGGTGAGGATGCCGCCGGTTGATCGGGCGATAGGGAGGTTCCATTCGCCGCTCGTGTCAAAGGGATTGCGGAGCGTCAGGACGCCGTCGCGCGTCGCTTCGATCTCGATGTCGGTGGCGCGTCCACCCTCGCGTTTGGCGGTGACGATGAAGCCGCCTTCGGCGCGGAGGCGTTCAAAGGAGACGTCGGGCCAGGCGGCGCTGACGGCGGGAAAGATGCGGACCACGCCATCCCAGCTTTGCAGCAGCATTTCGTGGACGGCCTGCATGGCCAGGAAGTTCCCTTCGAGCGTGAAGGGGCGGTAGGTGAAGCCGGACATACCGGTGCCGGATTGGTCGCCGTTGCAGTGGAAGCCGTTGCGGAGGATGAAGCCCTGCTGGTAGCGGGTGAGATAGTCCAGGGCCTGCTCGGGGCGGCCGCAGCGGGCGAGGATGCAACTCATCCAACTGAAGCTGTAGCCGCACCAGCCGGAGGTGCCCTTTTGGAGGACTTGATCGAGCGAGGCATCGATGATGGCGCGGTCGCGGGGGGTGCCTTCGATCGAAAGAGTGCCCAGCGGATGGATGGCCATCAGGTGCGAGAAGTGACGGTGCGATTGGGTGTAGGGCTCACCCTGGGCAAACGTGAGGGGGCCGGCGGAGCCGTCGGTGTCAAGGGGATCCAGGGAAGAGATCAGACGGCGCCAGGTGCGGGCTCGGTCGGGAAGTTCCGCGGCGGTGGCCATTTCCTCCAGGGCGCCAAAGAGCCACTTCATGAGGGAGAGATCAAAGTTGGAGTTGGGCTTGAGCCAGGCGCGAAAGGAGTTGTCGAAGATCTCGGGGGAGCTGGAGAGCGGGAGCTTGAGCTTGCCGTTGGCATCGGGCTTGGCGAGTTCGGCGAGGGTCTGACCGATGGCTGCACAGAAGGGGTAGGCGCGTTCTTTGAGGAACTTGTCATCCATCGTGTAGCGCCAGTGGAGGTAGAAGGCCTGAGCGACCCAGGCGCCCATGGTTGGGGAGAGCGAGTACATGCCCCAGCCGCCCAGGGGTGAACCGTCGAGGCTCATGACACCGGGGATGGCCGCGCCGCTGACGTCGTAGAAAGAGCGAGCGAACTTCTGATATTGGGGGAGGAGGTTCCAGTTGAAGTCCAGGAAGCTCTGGCCGCTGTCATTGAGGCCCGCGGCGGGGTAGGCCAGATAGGTCATCTGGGTGTTCAGGTCGTTGTGGTAGTCGCCCTTCCAGGGGGGCAGGCCGCCTTCGTCGGCGGTCCAGATTCCCTGGAGGGGCATCGGGGGTGCGCCCGCGCGGGAGGCAGCGCCGTAGTAGTACTTGCAGAGGTCGTAGTGGGCCTGGAGCTCGGGGTCGGGGATGCTGACAGAGGATGTGGCGTTGAATTCCTTCCACCACTGCTCGTGTTCGTGCAAGAGAGCGTCGTAGCCCGAGCTCAGAGCGGCGGAGACGCGAGACTTGGCCAGAGCAAGGGGATCAGGATCATCATTGGTGGAGGCAATCGCGATCGCGAGAGATGTTTCACCCTCGGACGCGTGGGAGGCGACGACTACGGCGTACTTGAGTCCTTCGGCGGCTTGCTGGACCATCCATTGGGAGTTGTCGTCTCGCCCTTCGGAAGGAGGCGAATAGCCCAGACGCGCGAGCCCCGCGGGGCGGATGATCTTGATCGCGGCATCACCCTTGAACTTGAGCATCGCGACGGGCTTGGAGGCGCTGAAGATGGCCCGGGCATCGGTGCCGCCCCATCCGCCCAGGTTGATCATCGCTTCGGCCCGGAGGAGGTTGAGCCGAAACTCCTTGGCGGAAGTGCCGCTGGGGAAGGTGAGTTCGATGCGGCCGACGGGAAGCTTGGTGGGGTGGGCGAGGCTGTCGTAGGGTTCATCGAAGAGCTGGCGAAATGTCTTTTCATCGCGCGCGGCGACCATTTCCTGCATGGCCTTGTAGTTCCAGCGCGGGTTTTTGAAGACCTCCGGGGAACGGAGGTCCCAGAGGTCGCCTCGATCAAGGGAGAGGCGGATGACGTTGCCCTCGCCCCAAAGGAGGCCTCCCATCAAGCCGTTGCCCAAGGGGATCGCTTCATCCCAGCGGTCGATGGGGGCGGTGAGGGCAAGTTCTTGGTGATGGACGTTGAGATGGGATGAGCCCTTGGCCGGGGGCCTTTGAGTGAGACCGGGCCAATCGTCGGTGCGGAAAGAGGAGGCGGGCAGGCCGGTCTTGTTTTTGAGGAGGGGTTCATCGGCGGCACCCCAGCCAAAGCGGACGGCGACGGGCTTAGGGACTGCATCACTGGACACCGTGACGGATTGACCCTCGATCACAGCTTTGGCGGGAACAAACTTGCGATCTTCACCGGCGATGGTGAAGCAGGTTGGCTCCTTGTCGCCGCTGGTGAGCCCCGTGGCGTGATCGAAGGTGATTCGGATGCTGGAGCCTTCGATCTTCATCGACTTGTAAGTGGGGCCGGAACATTCCAGGTCGTTGCCATAGGTCTTGGCAATGGCCCAGAGAGCGAGGCGGCGGCCGACTTCCTGCTTGGTGTTGGGGTGGATGTCCCCGGCATTGCCGATGTCCATGGTGACGGCCATGCCGGTGTTGGGAAGGGAGAGGGTCATCATCTGAGCTTCACGCAGCTCCGCGGCCTCTCCGTTGTCGTTGCCGTAACCGAACGGGGCGATCTGGACGAAGTAGAACGGGAACTGACCGCTGCTGAAGTGGGTTCGCCAGTCTTTGATCATCGCGGGAAAGAGAGAGCGGTATTGGAACGCGCGATCGCGGTTGGATTCGCCCTGGTACCAGATCGCGCCGCGGATGGCCATGGGCGTGAGGGGCGCGATCATGCCGTTGTAGAGCGATGTCACGGAGTTGGGGCCGATGGCCGGTGACCGCGGCGGCCAGGGCAGGTTGTTGCGCTGGGTGCCAACTTTGACCTTCCACGGACCGGCGAGAGCTAGAACTTTGCCGCTCCAGCGGCCGGAGGGTTGCAATCTCAACTGGGAAATCTCTCCGGCCATGCCGCCGGCTCCTTGATTGTCGAGCATGCGGACGGCGATGACGGCGCGGCCCGGCTTTACGATGGCCGCGGGGATGGTGTAGTTGCGGGGTGTGGCCCAGTTGCCGTCACCCATGAACTCGCCGACTTTCTGGCCGTTGAACCAGGTGGTGTCGTTGTCATCGATGGGGCCCAGTTCGAGGGTGAGGTCTTTGCCCGCCCACTCTGCCGGGATTTCGATGGTTCTGCGGGCCCAGACGGTGCCGTCGAAGTTAGCCAGGTCGCCGTCCCACACTTTGGGCTGGGTCATGTCCTTCCAGTCGGAGTCGTCGAGATCCGGTGCATACCAGCCCGCGCCCCGGCTACCGGGCTCGGCTTCGTCGAACTTCTTGAGCCAGACGGTGAAGGCGGCATCGTGTTCCTGTTTGAGCTTGGCGGCATCGCCGCGGAGGGATTCGACATCTTTCAACGCGCCGGACCATTCCGGGATCTTTTTGAGTGTGTCGGCGCTGGTCCAGGCTTCGGCGGGCGTGCCGCCCCAGTCGGAAGAGATCAGGCCGATGGGGATGTTGATTGCTTTTTGGACATTGACGCCGAAGAAGTAGCCTGTGGCGGAAAAAGCCTTGACGGATTCGGCATTGGCCGCGGCCCACTTGCCTTTGCAGTCGGTTTGAGGTTCGGCGGAGACGGTGTTCTCGACGGTGAAGAGGCGCATGGTGGGGAAGTCGGCGCGTTTGAGTTCTTCCTGCCAGTTGGCGACGCCGCGGTAGCCGCCGCCGTAGTCTCCGACGGGCATTTCCATGTTGGACTGGCCGGAGCAAATCCAGACCTCGCCGATCAGGATGTTCTTGATGGTGAGTTCGCTGTGGCCATCATCCCCCCCACCCCCCCCACTCTTGATCGTGATGGACTGGGGCGCGGCCTTGGCGTCGGCGGCGGGGGTTTTGAGGTGAACGGTCCAGCGGCCCTTGGGGTCGGCGGCGACTTCGGCGGGCGCGGCGAGCCACGAGGCGGTGACGGTGACCCTTTCAGCGGGGTTGGCCCAGCCCCAGATGGTGGCGTCGGCTTTTTGCTGGAGGACCATGCCGTCGGAGAGGACGGCGGGGAGTCTGATATCGGCTTGCGCGGGGAGGGAGAGAAGCAGGGCGCTAAGGAGAAGGACTGGTTTCATGCGGGCAGTGTACGGAATCTGAAGCGTGCCTATGGGCATCCGGTGGCGTAGGCGTTCAGGAAGCACTGGAAGTCATTGGCTGTGAGGATGGGGTTTGTCGTGGAGCCGTCGCAGTTGGCACCGGGGTCTTGGGCGGCGAACTTGTTCAGGAAGCACTGGAAGTCGTTGGCGGTGAGGATGGGAGCGACGGTGGAGTTGTCGCAGTTGGCGTAGCAGACGGGGGCTTGCACAATGCGAAGGGCCACGGGTGAGACGGGATTGGTGAAGTTTCCACTGATGCTGCGGGACTTGGATTGCAGACCGGAGGTGCCGAAGTTCATGGAGCCCTGATAGATGATCGGGCTGTTGGCTTCGATGCGGGCCCAGTAACGGCCCTGGCTGAGGGTGGCGGACATATTTACGTAGACCCAGTTGGCTTGGGTGATGTTGAATCGCCAGTTGAGCGTGGCGAAGGCGATGGCGACGGTTTCATTCGGAGCGGTGCCGGTGCCGTTGTCGGGGAAGAGCTTGACGGTGAGGCCGGACCCGTCGGCGTAGTTGATGGTGTAGCCGTCGATCGCGAGTTCGCTCATGGTCCAGCCGCTGGCGGGAACGTCGAAAGGCTGGAAGATCTGCCACTGGCTGGTGGTGCCGACGGCACGGCCCTGGGTGTTGGCGGCGTCATCGCCCTGATCCAGGAGGAAGGTGCGCTGGGGGCAGGGGCGAATCTGACAGGTGTCGATCACGCCGTTGTTGTCGCAGTCGGGTGCGCCCGCGGCGATGTCGATGTCATCGTTGATGCTGTTGCCGTTGCAGTCCTGGAGGGGTTGGACGGGCTCACCGGTGCTGAGGGTGAGACCGGAGGGAGCCAGTCCCGAGGGGCTGGTGTAGATGGCTATCTGGTTCTGGCCGTTGAGATCGGCGCGGAAGATCTTGGCGGTGAGTTCATCGGCGTAGAAGATGAAGCCGTTGGCCGGGTCTACGACAAGGTCGGTGAAGCCGCTGGACTGGACGATGTTCACGGAGTTGTCGGCTATCACGGCAAAGCCGGTGTCATCCAGGCGGGCACGGCCTACGTAGTCGGAGATAGTGTCGGCATCGAGCCAGTAGATGTGGTTGTGGAGGAGGTCCAGGCCGATGGCGCGGGGCTGGCTGAGGCCGCGGACGATGACTTTCTGGTTGGAGCCGTCAAGATCCATGCGCTTGATGACACCGTCGGCACCGACGTAGACGTGACCGTTGGTGGCATCGACACGGGGATTACCGAGGGGGTTGGCGGAGGCATCGGTGTAGATGGTGATGGGATTGGAGCCGTTGGCATCTATGCGGCGGAGGGTGTTGTTGGAGGAGAAGAAGATGCGGCCCTGGGAGTCGAGCGAGATGCCGCGGGCGAAGCCGGTGGGTGTGTGGAGGGTGGCTTGACCGGTGCCGTCGAGGTTGGCGGACATGATTTCGCTGGCGCCGGCGGAATCCATCCAGATGAGTTTCTGGGTGGAGGGGCGGAAGGACATTCCCAAGGGAAGCCACTGGGCGGTGGAGGGCGCGAAGAGCAGGTGGGGGTTTGAGCCGTCGAGGCCCATTGCGCTGATCTTGGGCGCGTTGAACTGGTATTCGCTGAAGTAGAGCTGGGTTTGGGCTTGGGCCGAGCCGGCGAGGGTGGCCAGGAGAAGTGCCGAGCGGATGAGGGGGGTCATGGTTGGCTCCAATGGAGGGCACCATGAATCTACATCAGGTTGTCAGAAACGCGAAGGCAATTCTTCGGGTTAGGACGAACTCTTACTTCTTTGATGCCGCCAGTTCGCGGGCGGTGGCGTCGAAGAAGGCGATGCACTTGGCGACGTTTTTCTCGAGTTCGGGGCCGGCGCCGGTTTCGTATTCGACGGAGATGACACCCTTGAAGCCTTGGCGATGCAGTTCTTCGAGAATGCCTTTGGCGTTGTTGGCGCCGGTACCCCAGGGTTGGTCCTTGCCGGTGGAATCCGCGGGAGCGATGTCTTTGAAGTGGAGGCTGATGATCCGGCCTTCGAGTTTTTTCAGGCACTCCACGGCGTTAAGGCCGCTGCGGGGCCAGTGGCCGGTGTCGGCGCAGGCACCGAGCCGTTTGCTGCGGTCCTTAACGTTGGCCAGGACGGTTTCGGGATTCCAGTAGGTGGAAGGTTTGGGGTGGTCGTGGCACGCGGCATTGATCTTGTATTCGTCGGCGAGTTTTTCGACCAGGGGCCAGGCGTCCAGGGCGGGTTCGCAGGTGATGGTTTCAACTCCCATTTCCTTGGCGAAGTCGAAGATTTTACGGACCGCCGCCTCATCGTTCGTGAAGTTGACGACGCCGAAGTTCATGAGCTTGACGTTGGACTTGGCGAGGTGTTTTTTGAGCTCTTTGCGTTGTTCTTGGTTCATTTCAGGACCGACCTTGGCGCCGGGGTAGTCTTTGCCCAGGTCCTGGCCGGGGAAGAGCTCGATGTACTTCAGGCCAAGTTCTTCGGCGGTTTGGATGGCCGCGAAGGCCGTGCGGTCGCGGAAGGTCCAGGCCTGGGTGGCGAGCTTCCAGCCGAGTTTTTCAGCGGCGGAATCGTCGCGTGGTTTGGGGGGTTCGGCGGGTTGAGCGAAAGCGAGAGAGGCGAAGGAGAGGAGCACCATGAACAGCATGAGCTTCATTGCGGGTCTTTCGATTCGAGAGAAACACTTCTCGCAGAGACGCACAGGGCGCGGAGAGAACACGGAAGGCAAACTTAGACATCGCAGATGGCGACGGCTTGTTTGAGGGATGTCATGGGGTCGCGGATGGGGATGAACTCCTGGCCGAGGAAGCCCTTGTAGCCAAGATCAACGATTGCTTTGCAGATCGTGGTGTAGTTGAGTTCCTGGGACTCATCGATCTCGTTGCGGCCGGGGACTCCGCCCGTGTGGAAGTGGCCGATGTAGTTGATGTTCTCTTTGATGGTGCCGATCACGTCACCCTCCATGCGCTGCATGTGGTAGATGTCGTAGAGGAGCTTGAATCGGTCGGAGGCGACACCCTTGACGACCTCGACACCCCAGGCGGTGTGGTCGCACTGGTAGTCCTTGTGGTCTTTGCTGCTGAGCAGTTCCATGATGACCGTCACGCCGAGTTGTTCTGCGAGGGGGGTGATGCGCTTGAGTCCGGTGACGCAGTTTTTGACTCCTTCGGCATCGGTTTGGCCGGCTCGGTTGCCGCTGAAAACGATCATGTTGGGGATGCCGGCTTCTTTGATGAGGGGGAGGAGGCGTTCGGACTCCTTGACGAACTTGTCGTGATTCTCGACACGGTTCCAGCCGGTGGGGATGGGGTTGGGGCCCATGGCGACCGCGCATGTGATTCCGTGGGCCTTGGGGACCGACCATTCTTTTTCTGTGAGGAGTTCGACGGACTGGATACCCATGGCCGCGGCGTTTTTGGAGAGCTCTTCAAGGGGCACTGAGCCGTAGCACCAGCGGCACACGGATTGGCGGATGCGGCCTTTGAGCTTAGCTTTGTGGACTTGAGGGTCGGCCGGTTGGGCGGCTTGGGCGCTGGTGGCAAGGGCAGCCAAACCGGTTCCGACAATGCCAGTGGCGATGAAGTCTCTGCGGCGCATGGAATGCCTCCGTTCTGCATCGCAGTCTATCAGGCCGCCGGAGCTTTAGCGTGGACAGCCGGCCGCGAAGCGATTGAGGTAGCACTGGAAGTCGTTGGCGGTGAAGACGGGAGGGGCGGAGCTTCCATCGCAGTTGGCGTAGGCATCGCCGGCGGCGAACAGGTTGAGGAAGCACATGAAGTCGTTGGCGCTAAGGCCGCCGGAAGCGTCGCAGTCGGCCTGACACGCGATCGGTGAAGCGACCAAGCGCAAGGTGTTTTTAAAGCATGCTTGGAGCGGGCCGGGGGCGGTGATGTCGATCTTTGGGAAGAGGACCTGCGGGTTGATGGCGACCGGGCCGCTGGCGTAGGTTTGCGGGCTTGGTGAGGGTGGGCTGCTGGCGATGAGGCTCAGTGTGACTTCCTGGGTGAGGGCGACTTCGCCGCCGAAGCGATATTGGCCCTGGCCGCGGAATGTGACGGCGTAGAACTCGAGCGCGGCGCCCAAGTCCGCGGCACTGAGGGCAAAGTCAGTGAAGAGGGGTCCCTGATTAAGGAGCGTCAGGGTGAAAGTGCCGGCCATGGGTCCGGAGATCGGCCCCAAGGCGCAGGCACACGGGCCCAGGCAGCGTTCCTGGGTGAGTGCGCTTCCGGGATCGAGTTTGTAACGGATACCAGTTTGAGCGTGCGCGGCCGAAACGCAGGATCCGCAAACCAACGCGACGATGAGCTGACGCATGGCGAACCTCCTTGGCTATGGGGGCCTAGGGGAATTGTCGCCGATTGGTGCCTGGGATGCAAGCGCAGAATGGCGGACTGATCGCGCCAAATGAGCGTGGCCAGAAGAGGCCACCAATGGAGCGGAGGAGACTCGAACTCCTGACTTCTAGCTTGCAAAGCTAGCGCTCTACCAACTGAGCTACCGCCCCGGAAGGGGTCAATCCTAGGCGAAAGGCGAAAGGCGAAAGGCGAAAGGCGGAGGGGGGGGAGGGCTAATTGGTTTCGAGTTCGCCGGCGAACTTCCAGGTGGAGGCGGTGTCGGGGGCCAGGGGGAGATTGAGCATCCCGGCGCGGATGAGTTCGACGGGGATGGCTCCGTAGGTGAGGAGGGTGTCGTGGAACTGGCGGTTGGTCATTTTGCCCGAGTCAACGAGTTCTTTGCGCAACGCTCGCAGTTCCAGGCCGCCGATCATGTAGCCGCACTGGTAAAGGGGTGAGTAGTCGCCGCCGATGAAGCGGCGGACCTCGCTGGTGGCGCCGAAGCGTTCGTGGCCGACACGGTCCACCAGGAAGTCGACCATTTCATTGGGCTTCATCTGGTTCAGGTGGAACTTGAGGCTGACGATGATGCGGGCGGCGCGGTGCATGCGCCAGAAGAGCATGCCGATTTTGTCCTCGGGGGTCTGGGGGTAGCCCAGTTCCCAGAGGGTCATTTCCCAGTAGAGCGCCCATCCTTCGACGAAGAACGGCGTGGAGAACTCGCTGCGGTAGGGGCGGATGCGTTGGGCCATGAAGCCTTGCAGGTGGTGGCCGGGGATGAGTTCGTGGGGCGTGACGATTCGGGTGAAGTGCTTGTTGTTGCCACGCATCGACATCATCTTGTCTTCGTGCTTCATCGAGTCGGTGGGGTAGGCGACCATCATGTTCTGGCCGCCGTAGGCGGCAAAGGGAAGGGTTTTCTGGGTCTGTGGGGAGATCATGGTCAGCCGCCAGGTCTCTTCGCAGAGGGGCGGCACGGTGACGAGGTCTTTGTCTTTGAGGTACTGGATGATGAAGCGGGACTGCTCGGCGACCAGGTCATCCTGCTCGCCGGGGGGGACGTGGTCGGCTTTGACCTTGGCGAGCGCTGCCTTCCAGTCGTCCCCCAATCCCATTTCCTGGGAGGCTTTTTTCATTTCCACTTCGCACCAGGCAAACTCGCGGTCTGCGATCTGAATCATTTGCGCCGGGGTGTAGGCGATCATCTCGACGGCGAGGTCTTCGCTCAGGCCCTTGTCGCCGATGGGGTCGCCGACGAGGGGGTCTTCATCTTCACCCTTCAGGCCGGCGATCGTTTCGCGGAGGTACTTGGCGTAGTCATCGAGGGATTTGTTGGCTTCTTCGTAGGGCTTCTTCATCCACCATGAGAAGGTGGGTTGGTAGCCGTCGTAGAACCGGTACCACTCGGATAGGGATTGCCGGATCTCCCCCACTGCTTGCGCGGCCCGCTTGCCAAGAACAGGATTGGTCTTGATCGGGGCGGAGTCGGGCTTGGCTTCTTTGGCGTCGGCGGGTTTGGAGTCGACCTTCTTTTCATCTTTGTCTCCGTCCTGCTTGTCGGAGTCCTTTTTGGCTTCCTTCTTCTCTTCTTTGCGGCCCTTTTCGATGCGTTCGCGGAGCTTCTTGATCTGGTCGGGAAGCTGGGAGACGGCTGCCGCGGATTTTTCGGGATCGAAGGGCTCCATCTTCCAGGAAGATCGCTGGAGGCCTTGGACTTGGTCGCGGAAAGGCAGAAGCTCGTTCATTTCTGCCATGCGGGCGCGGTCAAACTCGATGTGACGGAGTTCGAGCATGAGTGCGTTGCGGAGGAGGATGTGGTCGATCTTGCCCTGCTGGTTCAGGGACTTGAAGTCCACGGCGGCGAGCTTCTGTTGCCAGTCTTTGTACAGCTGGGTCATGCGATCGAAGCGATGCTCCGACCACGGGAGGTCGTAGAAGCGGCTGACGCCGGAATGGTCGGTGCGGAAGAGGCGGATGAACTCGGAGAGGTCTTGGGTCGGGTAGTGTGCCGGGTCATCCTGGGCGCGGACGCGGTTGGAGGAGCATGCGGTGGTGCAGATGAGCAGGAGAATCATGAAGGGGCGGATGGACATGCGGGGCTCCTTGGGACGGGCATGATAACGGGCGGGTTAGACGCTGTCGCACCGCCGCGCAGCACAACCCCCCACCCCTCCCAAGTGCCGGGAAAGTCAGCCAAAGTAGGCTTTGACGATGTATTCCTGCATCATGCGCTGGGTGTTGAAGAAGGAACCGTTGATCGCGATCGCATGGCGCATGACTTCGATGTAGCGCTCGCGGTTTTTGTAGTACATGGGGATGATGGTGTGCTCGAGTTTGTCATAGAGCGATGCGGCATCACGGGTGCGGTCATCCGCGGCCGGATCGGCTCCGCGGTCTTCGCCGATCGACCAGCCGGTGACTCCCTCAATGCAGCCTTCGATCCACCAGCCGTCGAGGATTGAGAGCGATGGGATGCCGTTGACCGCGGCCTTCATGCCGCTGGTGCCCGACGCCTCCATCGGGGGCTGCGGCGTATTGAGCCAGAGATCAACACCGGCGGTGATGAGCTTGCCCAGGCGCATGTCGTAGTTGTCAAGATAGAGAATGCGGAGTTTGCCCGCGAGCCGCTCCTTGGCTTCGTGGATGCGGACGATGAGGTCTTTGCCCATGGTGTCGCGCGGGTGGGCCTTACCGGCGAAGATGATCTGAAAGGGGCCGACGCTTTCGGCGATACGCGCGAGGCGGTCCAGATCGGAGAGGAGAAGGTCGGCGCGTTTGTAAGCCGTGGCGCGACGGGCAAAGCCGATGGTGAAGAAGTCCTGATCCGGCGCCGGCAGGCCGCGGGCGGAAATCGCACGCATGAGCTCTTGCTTGGCTGCGATGTGGGCGTCCCAGATTTCGGTGTGGGAAAGCGCCATGGCGTAACGGAGGCTGAAGTTGTCGGCCCGCCAGCCGGGAATGCGGCGGTCAAAGAGAGTCTGGAAGCTCCACGAAGCCCAGGTGCCCAGATGAACGCCGTTGGTGATGGAGTCGATGTCGCCCGCGCGGCGGAAGGTGCTGCCGAACATGAGGCGAGAAACTTCGCCGTGGCGTTTGGCGACGCCGTTGACGTAGCGGCTGAGGTTCAGAGCAAGATAGGTCAGATTCAGTTCCCCACCGGGGGCGACGACCTCGCGGTCGGCGAAGCTCTCGTAGGGGCGCGTGAGCCCGGCCTCCATGGTGCGGGTGACCATGTCCATGGAAAACTTGTCGTGCCCGGCTGGCACAGGCGTGTGAGTCGTGAAAACGCACCTCTCACGCACGGATTCGATGACTATGGGGTCGGTTTGGATGAGGGTTCGCCGCGCGGCCTCCTCATCGAGGAGCTCGAGCACCAGCAAGCTGGCGTGGCCTTCGTTCATGTGGAAGCGCTGGATGTCTTTGTATCCCAGGGCGCGAAGGGCCCGAACGCCGCCGATGCCCAGGAGAATTTCCTGGCACAACCGGTATCGATGGTCGCCGCCGTAGAGGACATCCGTGAGCTTGCGGTCTTCCGGCGCGTTTTCGGGGAGGTCCGCATCCAGCAGATACACGGGCACGGTGAAGCCCGAGACGCCGATGCAGTCGTAGCGCCAGATCGCCAGCGACACCAGGCGCTGCTCGATAAGCGTGCTGACGCGCTGGGGCATGCGGGTGAGGAAGTCCTCAGGCCTCCACTCGACGGGCGACTCGGACTGATGGCCTGAATCATCCAAAGATTGGCGGAAGTAACCGCGCCGATGGATCAGGGAGACGGCGACCAGGGGCAGCTTGATGTCAGCGGCTGAGCGGATGGAATCGCCCGCGAGCATCCCCAGGCCGCCGGAGTACGTTGGCATACCCGGGTCCAGCCCGATTTCCATGGAGAAGTACGCAATGGAACGGTCATCGCTCATGAGCGACGGAGCCTAGCACGTTTGAGGGGCCGCGACGATCAGTTGCGGTGGGAAGAGGCGCTGTGCTCATCCTCAGAACCACCAGAACCCGCGTCGGGCGGTTTGGCACCGGGCTTGTTCGGCAGAAGCTGCGCTCCATCCGACACCGCGGGCTCGCCGGTCACGATGACTTCCACGCGCTGGTTGCGCTGGTCCTGCTCGGCGTCATACGACTGCTCTCGGGTCGTCTTGCGCTGGTTGTCGGCGCAGGAGGAGAGCCGAAGGTGGGAGCGCGGAATGCCCTGGGCCTGCAGCTCCTTGGCCACCGTGAAGGCTCTGGCATGGGCCAGACCAAAGGCCTTTTGCTCATCCTCGCCGGCCTCGTGCGGGCTCACGTGCCCGCGAACCTCGATCATGAACCGCTGCCCACCAATCCGGTCTGCGATGTTGCGAACCAGGGTCTTGCCCTTGTCCGAGAGTGAGGAGGAGTCGTTCTCGAACTGGATGGTGCCGCCGCCGTTGGTGAAGTCGGTGGGGTTGATCGCCTGTGACTCTTTGCCCGGACCCGGTTCGCCGGCCTGGTTGGAGATGCCGGCTTCCCGGTCACGGATGCGCCTGCGGAGCGGTGCCTCAGCCGGGTTGTCGGAGCTCAGATCGATAGGGTTGTTGAACTCTTTGCGCATCGCGATGACGAAGTCGATCATCTGCTCGGTGGGTGCCCCGCCCATCTTGGCCTCGCCGCCCACGCCACCCATCTTGGGTTTCTGCATGTTCATGGCGAGCAGAATCACGAAGAATCCCATCATGAGCGCGACGTTGTCGGCGAACGAAATGAGCCACTCAGGTGCGCCTTCGTGCTCTTCGTGGGCTGCGCCTCCGTGCGCCCCACCCCCGTGGCCGCCGCCGCCGTGGCCTCCCTCAGCTTGACCTTCCTTGTGTTCTTCGTGCTCGGCCATGAGTCCGATCCTTAGTGCTGAGTGCCAAGTGCCAAGTGCCGGGTGTTATGCCGCGGCCCTGAGCTTGGTGCGGGCGACCGAGGGTACGAAGGCGAGCATCTTGTCCTGGGTGACGCGCGGGTTGTCGCCGGCCTGAATGGAGAGGATGCCCTGGAGCATCATTTCGCGGTTGATCATTTCCTCGGCGGAGCGAAGGGCGAGCTTATCGCCGATCGGTCCACACACCGCGTTGGCGATCACGGCACCGTACATGGTCGCGCACACGGCGACGGCCAGCGAATGACCCAGGGCGCCGATCTCGGCGTTGGCAAGCTGACCGAACATACCGACCTGCCCGACCAGCGTGCCGACCAGGCCGTAGCCGGGGCCGTACACTTTGATGAGGTCAAAGAACTTCTTGCCGGCCTTGTGCCGGTCGGCCATCGCGACAAGTTCAAGGCGCGCGGTGGATTCGATGGCGCCGGGGTCTACACCGTCCACGGCCATCTTCAATCCCGCGGCCAAAAACGGGTCACCGAGCTTCTCAATTTCCGGTTCCAGGGCCAGGATACCGTCGCGGCGGGCCTTCTCAGAGAGCTCGCCCATCACCTTGACGACCTCGACGACCTTCATTCCCTTGTGGAACAGGAATTTCTTGATGTATCCGGGGACCTGGACCATCTTCTCCATCGGCATGGCCATGAAGGTCACGCTGATGCTGCCGCCACCCACCATCAGGAGGCCTTCCATGGAGAAGAACATCGCGAAGTTGCCGTGGGACACCTCGACGAACACGATGCCTAGGCACGCGGCGCCGATCAGGATGCCGATGATACTTGCCTTGTCCAAAACAGTCCCCTCTGGCGTGTCGGCTCTTGCTGCCCCCGGCGCGCTCCGCGGCCAGACCCTCCATCGGCCGAAGCCTGCTGGGGATCAACTCCCGGACCATCCGCATCGGCGGCACGCCTTGCCTGAGCCGCGCAACCGGAACTCCGGCCTAAGGGCGGACGCCTTCCTTTGGGACTCCGGCGGTTATCGGCGCTAACGCGCGGGTTCGATGTGAACCAAGACGTCCACGACCGAGGGCATCCGGCTTCGCACGGCATCCTTGACGCGGTGAGAGAGTTCATGGGCCTCGACGATGCTCATCTTGGGGTCTACCCAGACGTGCATGTCGATCCAGTGGCGGCCGCCGCTGGTGCGGGCGCCGATCTTCTCGACGATAACGACGCCGGGGACGGCCGCGGAGAGAGCCTTGGCCTGGCCGACGATGTCCCCGGGCTGTTCATCCATCAGTTCGCGAAGGGGTGTGCGGAAGAGGAGGATGCCGTTGGTGACGATGACGCCGGAGGCAATCAGTGCGGCGATGGGGTCGGCTCGCTCGTATCCGGGGCCGCCGATGAGGGAGATGAGGATCCCGATGAACGCGGCCAGGGACGTCATCGCGTCGGTCCAGTGGTGCCAAGCGTCCACGTGGACAGCGCCGCTGCCGGACTCTTTCCCGGCTTTGCGGACGACCTTGAACAGGCCAATCTTGACGATGACAACAATGACCAGAACGGCGAGGGTCCAGGGTGCGGGTATGTGGTGCGGGGAAAGAATCTGGTCTACGGCTTTGACACCGATACCGATTCCGGCGGCCAGGACCATGAGGGCGACGACGGATGCGGCGAGAGCCTCGGCCTTGCCGTGCCCGTAAGGGTGGTTCTGGTCCGCGGGGCGCGCAGCGATGTGGAGGCCGCCCCAGATCACGGCGGAGCCGAGGATGTCGGCCATGGACTCAATGGCGTCGGCGATGAGGGCGTAGGAGTTGCCGACGATACCGGCCAGGAGCTTGAGGGATGCGAGGGCGACGTTGGTGAGGAGGCCGACCAGCGCGAGGCGTTGCCCGCGGATGTTGGAGGGGTGAATGGATTCGTGCGGAGTCGCCACGGCCGGGCCCCTGCATCAACCGGAGACAAACGTCCCCCGGTCCTTGTCTTTGACGACTCCGGGGAACTTCAGGGCGCGCCCGTGAGCGACGCAGTAGATGCCGGGCCCCAGCGTGCCCGCGGCGAAGATCGCCTCGGTCAGGTTCTGCAGGGCATCGCTCTTGGTCATTTCGTAAGGCCGCATCGCGCCGGTGAGCACGATGGGCACCTTGGGGGCAAATTCTTTGTAGAGCTTCTCGCCGGTGATGCAGAGCGTGTCGGTGCCGTGGAGAATCACGATGCCGGCTCCGCCACCATTATCCGATGCCGTGGCCAGGCGAACGGCCTCGACGACGCGATCGCGGTCATCGTCGGTCATGAAGAGGCTGTCCTTGCTCATGAGTTCGATGATGCGGACGGAGCGTTCTTCGAGACGGAGGCGGCGGAGCATGCGGCGGAGAAGGGATCCACGGTTGACGAGCTGGCCCGAGGCCTCGTCGTAGGTTTTCTCGATCGTGCCGCCGGTGGTGATCAGCGTGATGGTTCGCATGAGAGGCTGAAGTCTACAACGCAAACGGGGCCCCCGATGAGGGGACCCCGTGGTGGTGCGGTTGATCAGAACAAGATCAGGCCTTGATGGCGTCAACCTTGACGCTGGTGTAGCGCTGACGGTGGCCGGTCTTCTTCTTGAAGGCCTTCTTGGTGCGGAACTTCTGGATGTGGAGCTTTTCGCCCATGACGACGGGTTCGACGACCTCGCCGGTGACCGAAGCGCTGCCGACGTAGGGGGCGCCGATCGTGGCCGCGCCATCACCCTTGCCGACCAGAAGGACCTTGCCAAGGTTGACCTTGGCGCCGACCTTGGCGTTGCCTTCTTCCAGAAGGTCCACGAGGATGATGTCGCCTTGGGCGACCTTGCGCTGGGACCCGGAGTTTTCGATAATCGCGTACATGAAGCTGCTCCAAACAGGGTTGGGATGGTAGGCGGGCGCGTGCGGGTTGTCTGCTCAAGAGTTGAAGGATAGGGGTTTCGTTCGGGACGCAAGGAATGTCCATGAAAAAGGGGCCCGCATGAAGCGGGCCCCTGTTCAGAGCATCAGGCCAGAACGGGGGCTTACGAGCAGCCGGCCGCGTAGGCGTTGAGGAAGCACTGGAAGTCGTTGGCGGTCAGCACGGGGTTGTTGGTGCTGCCGTCGCAGTTGGCGTAGGCCAAGTTCGAGGCGTACGCGTTGAGGAAGCACTGGAAGTCGTTGGCGGTCAGCAGCGGGTTGGAGGTGCTGGCATCGCAGTTGGCGTAGCAGGGAGCGGGGCCGCAGCCGGGGCCGGCTCCCGTCTTGGAGCCGTTGAGGACGAAGGGGAACTCGGCAGTGGCGATTCCGACGCCGCAGTTGACGACGCTGCCGGTCTCTTCGGCGATCTGCCAGTCGTTGCTCAGGCCAACGGTGACCGGAACTCGCTGGAGCGCGTTACGCCCCGGCGTGGCGCGCAAGCCCTTGGTGGTCACGGGCGGGGAGAAGTGAGCGGCAAAGGCGGGGGTGCCCGTCTGCCAGTCGAGGTAGTAGGTGCCGGCGGTGAGGACCGCGGGCGGGGAGAGCGTGAGGGTGTTCTTCCAGATCGGACGGGTCGTGCCGGCCTGGTTGTAGAAGATCTTGTACATGTTGGAGAACGTCGAGGAAGTCAGGCGGTTGGTCGTTTCGTCGCCGTAGACGACCACTGAGGTGCCGATCGTGCCCGGAGGACCGTCCCAGATCTGGAGGTTGAAGTTGCCACCGGTGAACGGAGACGACGCGGGCGTCGCGCCGGTCTGGTACGCAAACGTGTCGACCGAGGTGATCGTCCAGGTTTCGCCGGCGGGAACCGTGAAGTCATCGGCCAGACGGAAAGGCGTCGTGCCGGCCACGCCGCTGGAGAAGCCGTTGATGGTGTTGTTGCAAGCGGCCACGCCGGTCGCCTCGCACCAGGTGGAGCCGGCGGGAGACGCAACGCCACCGGCGGAGAGGCCGCCGGTGCTGAGCGGGCCGTTGTTGAACAGGATGCTGGGACCCGAGCAAACGGCGTTGGCGCAGTTGGTGCCGTTGCCCTTGTAGGTGCCGCCGAGGGTGGTGCACTGGCCGGAGGCGGCCGAGATGCAAGAGCCGTCGGCCAGGACGCAAGCGCCCGGCTGAGTACAGGCGGCGGTGCAGGTGGTGCTATCGCCGGCGTACGCGCCGCCGTTGCGGGTGCAGTTGGTGGCGTTAGAGAGGATGCAGGTCCCGTTGGGGAGGCAGCAAGCGCCGGACTCGAGGTTCGAGGTCAGCGAGAGCACCATGGAGGTGTGGGGACGCAGACCATTGGTCGGGTTGGAAGTCCCGATGAAAGCCTCATTCTGGGCGATAATGCCGTCGAGCGATTGATCGTAGTAGAACGTGTTTTGGCTGTTGCCGACGGTGTTGCCGTCCCCGTACATACCAACATTGAAGTTCGTGTTGGGGGTGGTGCCCGTGGTGCCGCTGTAGATCGCTACCTCGGCGGTGCCAAGGTCGTTGAGGATGGTGAAGGGGGCAGCCGAAACGTCGACGTCGAACAGATAGAGCGTGTCGGCTTCCCAGCCAAGACCAATCGGCGCCGGCAGCGTGATCCGGAATCCGCCCGCAAGCGCTCCGGCGATGGGGACGCCGACCCCCGCGCCCGGCGTGTAGGTGTTGTACCAGTTGAACGCAACGTCAGGAGTGTCGGTCGGATTCGGAGTCGCGGTCGTAGCGATCGCGACGGTGACCGACTTGATGGACCGGGACACCACAGTCGTGCCCGGACCAGCGCCGCCACCGGGGCTGGCGTTCAGACCGGCATCTTCCTGAACCCGGCTGGTGTTGGCGAAGGAAAAGTACCCATCGACGGGCAGCACGGCGAAGTCGCCGTTGTTGTACACAAGCACATCGGACGCATCCGCCGCGCCGTTGTAGTTCAGGCGAACCACGCGTTTCGCCGCGATCGGGGTCCGCTGGGGCAGGGCTGCAGCGCCCTCGCTCGCGCCCACGGCCTTGGAAACCACTTTGGAAGCCTGCTTCTGGGCCAGCGCTGTCGAACACGCCAACCCCGCCACCGCGATCATTGCCAGTTTCGTTGTCAGGTCAGAACGCATCATCGAAATCTCCTATTCTTCAACTCCGCTGCCATTTTCAGCCGGGTCATGCACAACGCTAACCCGGACTGCATCCGTGCCCCTCTAAGGCGCGGCCGTCTTTATGGATGACCCGCGGAACACCCGCTGTCACCCAACACGTAAAATACTCCACTTTCCGTCCAGAGCAAAGAGAATTCATGAGTCCGGGCGTGGATTCCGTGGATTGACGTCCCCGACCCGAGGTTCGACCGAGGGTGCGATCAGGGGGTTTCCATAAGGTCGACAAACTGGTCAAAGAGGTACCCTGCGTCGTGAGGCCCCGGGGAAGCCTCTGGGTGATGTTGCACCGCGAATACCGGACGGTCTTTGAGTCGGAAACCCGCCAGAGTGTTGTCGTTCAGGTTAACGTGGGTCGGCTCTCCACTCACTGC
Organism: Phycisphaerales bacterium; assembly: GCA_044222485.1. GTDB lineage: Bacteria > Planctomycetota > Phycisphaerae > Phycisphaerales > UBA1924 > JAHBXE01. The sequence continues at coordinate 71,702 of JBGAND010000027.1, forward strand.
TGATAACGATTCTGGATCCACGGCGAACCCGTGATTCTGGCTGGTGATTTCCACTTTGCCGGTGATCGTGTTCAGCACAGGTTGATTCGCACCGCGGTGTCCGAATTTGAGCTTGAAGGTTTTGGCACCCAACGCCAGAGACAGCAGTTGGTGGCCGAGACAGATGCCGAATGTCGGGATGGTGGTCGCAGCGGGTCCGGTGAGGAGGTCCCGAAGGGTGGCGATGGTCTGGTCGACGGCCGCGGGGTCGCCGGGGCCGTTGGAGATGAAGAGGCCGTCAACCTTGCCCGCGGCGTGGAGATTGCGGATTTCGGAGGCCGAAATCGTGTGAGGCACGACGGTGACCTCGCAGCCGCGGTCGGTGAGATTGCGGAGAATGTTGGCCTTTGCCCCGCAGTCGAGGGCGAGGACCCTTAGACGGCGGCCGGGGGTCGCACCTGGGTTGGGCGGCGACCAATCTCCCAGGGTCTCTGCCCAAGTTTGTTTGGAGGCGCAACCAACAAGGGGGACAAGGTTCTGACCATCCATGGACGGAGCGGAGCGAGCCTTGCTCACCAAGTCAGCGTCGGAGAGCTTCGGGTTGTCCGAGAGCACCCCGGACATGACACCCACGGTGCGGAGGCGGCGAGTGATGGCCCGTGTGTCTACACCCGTGAGGCCAAGAACGCCGTTTTTGGCAAGATAGGTCGAGAGGTCGGAGGTCGAGCGGAAGTTGGAGTGGCGATGGGCCAACTCGCGGACGATGAAGCCGGAGACCTGAACCTTGCGGGATTCCACATCCTCCTCATTGACGCCGTAGTTCCCGATCAGCGGAAACGTGGCGACGAGGATCTGGCCGGTGTAGGACGGGTCGGTCAGGGATTCCTGGTAGCCGCACATGGCCGTGTTGAACACGACTTCGGCGACGGATGTGATTCCCTGATTGACCGCGCCGAAACCCTGGCCGCGGAAAACCGAGCCGTCGGCGAGTGCGAGCCTTGCGACGGAGACGCTGGAAGGTGTGTTTTCTTGCACGAGATACAGTGTACGCAGCGATATGAGCAATCTCTTTGGACAAGAAGAGCAACCGACAGGCGGGCTGTATGTCCGCGTGGCCGTGGAGCGGGGGATTGATGGCCGCGGGCGGAATGGCGCGACGCTGACGTATCGGGTTGGGGATGCGGGGGCGGGGGTTCGGGT
>JBGAND010000028.1:0-72158 GCA_044222485.1 Phycisphaerales bacterium
AGGCGATCGCGGGGGTGGTGCGGCATACGGCTCCGCTGATGCCGGAGGGCAAGCCGCGGTATCTGATGGGGGTGGGGTACGAGCGGGACATTGTGGCGGCGGTGTTGGCCGGGGTGGACATGTTTGATTGCGTGCTGCCTACGCGGAACGGGCGGAATGCCAATGCGTTTACGGCCGCGGGGCAGATACGGCTGAGGAATGCGGGGTTCGCGGTGGATCCGGGGCCGATCGAGGCCGGGTGCGATTGCGGGGCGTGTTCACCGGGGGCTCATGGGTGGGCGACGCCGGGGGGTGGGCCGTTGAGCCGGGGCTACATAAGGCATTTGTTCATGGCTGGGGAAATGCTGGGGCCGATTCTGGTCAGTCTGCATAATGTTCGCTTCTTCCAAAGGCTGATGATGGACATCCGCCGGACGATTCGGGAAGATGACTGGTCTGGCTTCGCGGATCGATGGCCGCAGGCTCGGGCTGGTTTGGCGGGTGTTCTGTAGCCGCGGCCCCATGAGTGGGCTGTGAGTTCTGGGAAAAGCGAATGAATGCACATGAGCTCAGTGGTGTCGTCTCTGTAATGTGGATGGGTCAGACGCAGCCGGAGGCGGGAGCGCCGCCGTCGGTTGGGGCGGCTCCTGTGCAGGCTCCGACAGCGCCGCGAGTACCGGGCGCGGTGGGGACGCAGGGAGGAACCTCTACGGGCCAACCGCTGGTGACACCGCCTGCGGGCACCCAGGCGCCAGCCGGGCCGGGCGGAATGAATCCGATATTCCTGATCGCGTTTGCGCTGCTGGCGGTGATGATCATCAGTTCCATGGGCGGCCGCAAGGAAAAGAAGAAACGGGCGGCGTTGCTCAGCTCGATCAAGAAGCACGACAAGGTTCAGACCTTGGGTGGAATCATCGGGACGATTCAGGAGCTGACGGACACGGAAGTCGTGCTGCGGGTGGATGAGGTCTCGAACACGCGGATCCGGTTTGCCCGTTCGGCGATCCAGGGCGTGGTGAAAGAAGCGAAGGAAGATCCGAAACAAGCGGTTGAGGCCAAGCCCAAGACAGAGAAGGCCGCGGTGTGAGTTCGAGTTGGATGTAGACCCCCGCGGCCCTGAGCCGCGTTGACTGGACGACCCTGAACATGCGACAACTGGTTCGAAGTGTAACGATCATCATCGCGGTGCTGCTCTTGAGCGTGTGGTCCATCGTGCCACCGGAGAAGAAGCTGCGGCTGGGACGGGACCTGGGCGGTGGCACGAGCCTGGTTTACTCGGTGCAGATGAGCGCAGACGACCGTGACCTGATCCCGAAAATGATCGCGGTTCTCAAGGAGCGCGTGGATCCGCAGGGGTTGTCGGAAGTGCAGTTTGTGCAGCGCGGGCGGGACCGGATTGAGATCACGATGCCGGCGCCGTCGGCCTCGGTGAAGAAGCTCAAGGACAAGCTAGAAGAAGAACTCGCGAAGCTGAACGCGACAGAAATCGACGCGAGCCAGTTTGAGCGGTTGATGCGGATGGAGGCGGGGGAGCGGGAAGCCGAGATCAAGCGACTGGCTGGGTCGGACCAGGTGCGGGCGGACCAGCTCAGGGCGGCCGCGGAGAAGTTCAAGGCCCAGGGTGAGACGCGTTCGGTGGTCGATGCGGCGCAGGCGGAGATGAAGGCGGCGAAGGATGCGGGGGCGGATAAGGCCGTACTAGACCAGCTTGATGCGAAGCTGATGGAACTGGTATCGAAGGCGGCGGATGCAGAAACGGCGTATGAATCGGCGCGGGATGTGGCGCGTGGGTCGCGGCTGACGTCGCTGGAAATGCGGCGGGCGATAACGCTGTCGAAGGCGTCCCAGTCGTTGAGGGATGACTCGACGGGCAAGATTGAGCGACTGCCCAGTCCGCGAGAGAGCACGGTCACCAAGCTGAAGGAAAGGCACCCTGAGGCGGTAACGCAGATTGACGCGATTGTGAAGGCCGCGGACGCGTACTTGGCGGAACGGCGGGGACTGGATGATCCTGCGGACCTGAAGCGGTTGATCGCGAACGCGGGTGTGCTGGCATTGCGGATCACCGTGGAGTCGGGCGGGGATGGGGCGCACCCGGAAGAAGCCAGGTTGCGGCAGGAGCTTCGGGAGCACGGGCCCAAGGCGGTGCGGTCGACCGATGCTCGGTGGTACAAGATCAACCGGATTGAGAACTGGTACGAGTCGGCTCAGGAGCTGGCGCAGCTGCAGCAGAGCCCGGCGGCGTTCTTCCAGGTCGCCAAGGGCGGATACGTCGTTGAGGCTTATAACGGCGAGTACTTCATGCTGTGCTGGGACACGCCGCTCAATCGCCTGACGCGGGCGGATGGGGAGTGGGGCGTGGCGGGGGCGTTCATTGGACCGGATCAGCGCGGTCTCAACGCGATCAAGTTCCAGATGAACGCGCAGGGCGGCAAGAAGCTGGGGGATCTGTCGGGACGGCACGTCGGCAAGAAGATGGCGGTGCTGCTGGATGATGAGGTGTATACCGCTCCGCGGCTGCAATCGCAGATCAGTTCGAGCGCGGAAATCACGGGCAACTTCTCGGGACCCGAGCTGGACTACATCGTGCGGGTGCTGTCGGCCGGGTCGCTGCAGGCGAAGTTGTCGCCGGAGCCGTTGAGCCAGAGCACGCTGGGTCCGGCACTGGGCAAGGACAACCTGGATCGCGGGTTCCTGACGGGCATCATCGCGTTCTCGGTGGTTGCGGTGTTCATGGTTGTGTACTACTTCATGAGCGGTGCGATCGGCGTGGTGGCCTTGGCGATCAACTTTGTGCTGGTGCTGGCGGTTATGGCGGTGAACAAGGCGGCGTTCACGCTGCCGGGCATCGCGGGCATTGTGCTGACGTTCGGCCAGGCGATCGACGCCAACGTGCTGGTGTACGAGCGCATGCGTGAAGAGTTTTTGCGCGGGGCGGACCTGCGGACGGCGGTGCGGCTGGGGTTCTCGAGGGCGTATTCGTCGATCGTGGACGGCAACGTCTCGAACCTGTTGATTTGTATCGTGCTGTATTACTTCGGAACGCCGGAGATCCGCGGATTTGCGATCACGCTGGGCATCGGCGTGGTGACGACGTTGTTTACGGGTGTGTACGTGAGCCGGGTGATCTTCACGATCTTCGTGGATCACTTGGGCTGGAAGCACGCTTCGCAGCTACCGATGAAGGTGCCGCTGGTGCAGCGACTTTTGACGCCGCACGTGGACTGGATGAAGTGGCGATGGGTGCTGCTGGGCGGGCTGACGGTGTTCCTGGTGATCAGCGGGGTGATCTGGGCCCAGCGAGGCGAGAAGCTGCTGGACACAGAGTTCCTGGGCGGTACACAGGTTGAAATCAAGTTCAAGGCAGGGCCGGATGGAAAGCCGCTGACGCAGACCCGCGCGCAGGTGCAGGCGCGGGTGGAGAAGCTCGGCAGTGAGGCACCAGTGGGTTCGCCGCTGCGGGCGCTGACCGAATCGGAAGTGCTGGCGATGGACCAGCAGGCCGACGGTGTGACGTCGGATCACTTCAAGATCACGATGGTGAACCGGAGCGGCGTGGAGACCAACGACAGTTCGGTGCTCAATGCGCTGACGGTGGCGTTCGAAGACTTGATCGAGAGCCGGCCGGCGCTGGAGTTCCTGCAGCGGGATGAACTTGACTGGAAGAAGGCCCCGGTTTACAAGATTTTCAGCAACAAGCTGGGAGATGACATCCAGCTACGGAGCCCGGGGGCACCCAAGACGGACTTTGCGGATGAAGTCGGCCGGTTCAACGGCGGCGTAGCGATCGTGTTGGAGGGCTTGAAGCCGACGGCGACCAAGGCGTCGATCATCGCGAGGCTGGAGCAGATTCGCCAGCAGAGCGATTACTCCGAGACGATGGGGCGAGTTCGGGAAGTTCTGGTCCTCGAAGGGACCGATGCGGCCGTGAAGACGGCTGTCGTTCTGGTGCGTGATGAGGGGCTGAACTCCTTTGACAACGAGGCCAAGTGGGGCGATGAGGTTGCCGCACGCGAGTGGCGAATGACGGTTGACGCGATGAGCCGTCCGTCGCAGCTGGCGAGGGTTGAGACGTTCAGCCCGACGATCGCCAAGACCTTTAAGGCGCAGGCCGTGGTGTCGGTGGTCATGAGCATGCTGTTGCTCACCATTTACGTGTGGGTGCGGTTCGGCGCTGGGCGCTGGGCCATCGCCGCGACGTTGCCCTTGTTCGCGGACGTGGTCGGGATCGTGGGGCTGATTGCGATCGCGCAGATGCTCTACGAGAACCCGTCGACCAACGGCTTTGCGGTCGCGGCGGGGCTGCTGCCGTTCAAGATTGACCTGAACCAGATCGCCGCGCTCTTGACGATCACGGGCTATTCGCTCAACGACAAGATCATCATCCTGGACCGAATTCGCGAGAACAAGGGCAAGCTGCCGTACGCGAGCTATCACGTCATCAACGATTCGATTAACCAGACGCTCAGCCGAACGATCATCACCTCCGGAACGACACTGTTCTCGACGGTGGTGCTGTATATCTACGGCGGGCAGGCGATCCGTGGTTTTGCGTACGCGTTCACGCTGGGTGTGATCATCGGGACGTACACCTCGATTGTGTCATCGCCGCTGGTGTGGTCGAGAGGGTCGGACAAGGCAGAGGCCGAGAAAAAGGCGCGTGCCGCGGCCGAAAAGGCCGGAACAACCCTTAATGGCGAGGCCGGAACCAAGCTGGCGGGCTCCACCTCCCCCGGTCGGGGAGCCGATAGTGAGGCACGGCCCCGCGCGTAGGGGGTCCGAAGGGCGGGAACGTTGGACAAGTGGGCGCGCATCCTGGGCGTCGTGGTGCTCGTGGCTGTCGCGTGGATTGGTTTTTATTGGTGGATGAAACCCGAGCCGCCGATCAGCTTTGATACCGGGCCGGCGACGGCCGTAGCCAAGGCTCCGCCCCCCCAGCCGCAGGCTAAGCCGGTGCTCGTCGACATCCCCAAGCCTCTCAAGAAGCAGCCGCTGGCGTTGCCGCCCACGCCGGATACGCATCCGGCCGTTGAGAGGCCGCCGATTTATGTGGTCGAACCGCCCAAGACTCCGGCGCCGCAGGCCGCGCCCGTGGTGGTGCCGCCGCAGTTCAGCGACTACAAGGTGAGGACGGGGGATACGCTGGCGAGCATCGCGACGATGGAGTTGGGAAACTCCAAGTTTGTTGATGCGATCCGGCGGGCCAATCCGTTCAAGGACATGGACAAGCTGAAGGTCGGGGATGTGATCCGCATCCCGCAGGACCCGACGAATATCCAGGGCAGGCCCTCTCCCACAGCCCCGGCCCCCCAGGCACCGGTGGACAAACGCGAGGAGATGGCTGAATACACGGTGAAGGCCGGGGACACGCTCTCGAAAATCGCCAAGGACCAGTATGGGAGCGCGGGGTATGTTGAAGTGATCCTGCTGGCGAACAAGGATCGGCTGCCGCGCGGGGCGGATTCGCTCAAGCCCGGGCAGAAGCTGCGGATTCCGCCCAAGCAGAAGTGACCAGCGGGGCGGAGTGTCAGTCGCGGGGTCGCTACGATCCGAATATGGCCAAGCGTCCGAGCTTTATCGTTACCGGTGGGGCGGGGTTTGTCGGATCAAACCTGGTGGCGGCTCTGCTGGCGGCCAAGCCGCGGCCGCATGTGCTGGTGATTGACAGCTTTCGCAGCGGGTCGTTTCTGAACATCGTTGAGGCGTGCGAGCGGCGCGGGGTTGGGGAGTTTGATGGTTCGGTGCTGAGCGAGTCGACGGCGGAAATTGACTATTTGGAGTTGTTGGATTGGTGGCCGTGTAGCGCGGTGTTCCACCTCGGGGCGATCACGGACACGACCGTGATGGATGAGCGGCTGATGCTCCGCGAGAACGTTCAGGGGTTTGGCGACATGCTGCGGGCGTGCGATGCGGCTAAGACGCCGCTGGTATACGCATCCAGCGCGGCGACGTATGGGACTGTTCCGCAGACGGCGGCGCGGGAGGCGTTCCCACTTTCCGCGGCTGGGAAACCCAACAACATCTATGGGTTCAGCAAGTGGCTGATGGAGAATGAGCACCGGCGGTTTACCGAGCAGGTGAGCAGGAAGCGCGATCGAGCCCCGATGGCGGTGGGGTTGCGGTACTTCAACGTGTTTGGACCGGGGGAGTCGCGCAAGGGGAAGATGGCGTCGATGGTGATGCAGTTGGCCAAGCAGGTTTTGGCGGGGAAGCGGCCGCGGTTGTTTGCGGATGGGAGTCAGGCGCGGGATCAGGTGTATGTGGATGACGTGGTGTCGTGCACGATGGCGGGGGCGGGGTTGGGGGTGAAGAAGAAGGTGAAGCCGGGGATTTACAACCTGGGGTCGGGCGTGGCGACATCGTTTAACCAGATCGCGGATGCGGTGCGGGTGGGGCTGGGGGTGAAGGATCGACCGACGGAGTACTTTGACATGCCGGCGGAGGTGCGGGCGTTTTATCAGGATTACACGTGCGCGGACATGACGGAGACGGCTAAGGGGCTGGGGTGGAAGCCGGGGCATGATCCGGTGAAGGCGATGGCGGAATACGCGGCGATTCTTGCGAAGTAATGTGCCGCGTAGTGCGCGGCTCGCTACCCTGTAGCCGCATGCACAAAGTCAAACGAATCCTGGTGACGGGCGGAGCGGGTTTCCTGGGGTCGCACCTTTGCGACCGGTTGGTCGCCCAGGGGCACGACATCATCTGCCTGGACAACCTGTTCACTAGCCAGAAGACCAATATCGAGCACTTGCTGGGGAAGAAGAACTTTGAGTTCATCCGGCACGATGTGGTGCACCCGATCACGCTGGAGGTGGATGAGATTTACAACGCGGCCTGTCCGGCCGCGCCGGGGCACTACCAGTACAACCCGATCAAGACGATGAAGACGTCGGTGATGGGGGCGATCAACGTGCTGGGGATGGCCAAGCGGTGTCGGGCCAAGGTGTTGCAGTTCTCGACGAGCGAGGTGTATGGGGACCCCGAGGTGCACCCGCAGCCGGAGAGCTATCGCGGGAATGTGAACCCGATCGGGCCGCGGGCGTGCTATGACGAGGGGAAGCGTGCGGCCGAGACGCTGTTCTTTGACTACAACCGGTCCAATAAGGTGAACATCAGGGTGGTGCGGATTTTCAATACGTATGGGCCGCGGATGCACCCGTTTGATGGACGGGTGGTTTCGAACTTCATCCGCCAGGCGCTGCTGGGCCAGGACATCACGGTGTTCGGGACGGGCTCGCAGACGCGGTCGTTCTGTTACGTGGATGATTTGATTGAAGCGATCATCAGGATGATGAACGGGCCGGATGAGTTTGTGGGTCCGGTGAATATCGGGAATCCGGGCGAGTTCACGATCAAGCAGTTGGCGGAGATCGTGATTGAGTTGACGGGGGCCAAGTCCAAGATCGTGTACAGGCCGGCACTGGAGGATGATCCGACGCAGCGGAAGCCGGTGATCGACCTGGCCAAGGCCAAGCTGGGGTGGGAGCCGACGGTGCCGCTGCGCGAGGGGTTGGCTAAGACGATCGCGTACTTCAAGTCGATCGACTTTGCGAGCTTCCGGGCGCCGACGCCGAACTATTAGAAAGTGGGCAAATTGAGCCGAAATAACATCGGCTTGACGCAGAGGTTAGTATACACTAATATCTGACCGAGGTGATGCCCATGACGACGGACCTCGATCGGGTACTCGCGCGGTTGGATGAGTTGTCGCGGCGGATGGAGCGAGTGGAGGCGGTGCTGGGGGCGGAGATCTACTCGATCGACGTTGCGCCGCCGAATCAGCCCGCAACGCCCGTGCCCTCGACGCTGATGGCGCCCGCGACGCAACCACCGATGCCTCCAGTTGAGCCGGCCCCGATTGTGTATGTGTCAGCACCAAAAGAGGAGCCGCAGGCCGAACTGGTGAAGCTCTGGTCGGAGGTTGAGCCTGACGAACCGCCAACCGCTGACGAGGTCGCGAAGGAAAAGCGAGCATTCGACTTCGAGCATCTTGTTGGGTCGAGGTGGCTGGCCTGGGTCGGGGCACTAATTGTTGTCGCGGGGATTGGGCTGTTCGTCAAGTACGCGTATGACCAGGGTTGGATCCGCATCCCTCCTGCAGGGCGGTGCATTGCGGGGGCGGTGTTTGGGCTCGCGTTGCTCGGGGCAGGGGAGGTACTGCGGCGGAAGGTCAACGCGATCGCGGCCGTGGGCGTTCTGGCCGCGGGGATCGGGTCAATCTATGCGTCGGCGCTGGCATCGCACGAGTTGTACCACCTGGTGCCGCCGTCGGTGGCGCTGGCGATGCTTGGGATGACATCGCTGATCGGGGTTGCAACGGCGATTCGATCAGGGCTGGTATCGGTCGGGGCGGTGTCACTGGTGGGTGGGTATTTCGCGCCGGTGCTGGTAACGGGGCAGACGCTCAGTCCTGTGGTGCTGCCGGCTTACTTGCTCTTCCTGCTCGCAACGGGAGTGGCATTGGCTGGATGGCGTGGAGGAAAGTTTGGCTGGCTGCGGTTCCTGACGTGGCTGGGGACGATCATTCTGGGATCGGTGTGGATGGGCGCGACCGGGCTGAAGCACCCGGGCAGTTCGATTCCGTTTCTGCTCGTGGCATGGGCGCTGGTTCATGCGGAGTTGTGCTGGTCGGCGTTCCGAGGCTTTGCGGAGTCCGAGGGCGCGGTTCCCCCGTCGATCAATGACTGGGTAGGGTTAGATGCGAACTGGCAGCAATGGCGGCCGCTGATTTCGAGCTTTGGCTTGACGGGGTGGGCTACGGGTCTGGCCATCCTGCTCGCCAAGCAGAATCAGCCGGAACTGGATTGGCTTGCGCCCACGGTGGGGGCGGTCGCTACCGCGGTCTGCCTTGGGATGTTGCTGCTTGGTGGGCGTGTGCGGGGGATGAGCACCGATGCCAAGCACTTGGGCTTCTCGCTGGCGGCTCAAACGGGCGGGTTGGTGCTGCTGGCGATCGGTATGGCGCTGACGGGTTGGGTGATGGCGATTGGGTGGCTGGCCCTGGGGTTAGCCTCGGCGTGCGCGGCGGTTGCAGTTCGATCCCGACCGCTGCTGGTGTACGGGGTGGTCGCGCTTGTGGCGGGTTCGGGCCGGCTCCTGGTGTATGACTGGGCGTACTCGGGGATGAACTCCGGTGGGTATGAGTGGTTGGGGCTGCAGCTCACCACGTGGACGGGGATGATGCTGGTGGCCGCGGTTTGCTGGGCGGTGGTGGGGGTGTTGGTGGGCAAGCGGGGAGATGCGTCGTTGCAGCCGGTGGCGACGGCGTGCATCGGGGTTGCGGCGATGCTCGCACCTGCGGCGTTTGTGCATCCGGATGCCGCGGCGGGGGCGATGTCCGCGGTGATGCTGATCAGCGGTGTGGTGTGCGCGGCGTTGAACCGGGGTCGGCAGTCGGTGGTGTTCCTGGTGGCGACGCCGGTGCTGTTGGGAGTGGGGATGGCGATGGCGTTTGGCACCAAGTGGTGGGTGAGCGGGTCGGCGACGTGGGTGGGGATTGAGGGTTTGCCGATCCGGGCGCGGGCAATGTCGGCCGTGTTCGCGGGGGGCGCGCTGTTGGCCGCGGGACGAGCCTTGCGCAAGGGTGAGGCGGAGCTTGAGGTCCGGGGAATACTCGGGATTTTGGGCGTGATGATGTTCTACGCGGCGATCGTGAATGAGAAGAGCAGTGCGAGTGCGTTGAGCTGGGCGTTTCTGATGCTCTCGATCGGTATCGCGGGGATCGCGACGGTTTCCGGGTCCACGCGGTATCTGGCTACGGCGGTGGGGGGTTTGCTGGGGGCCACGGTGGCTTGGGGCCTGGCGTATCTCCTGCCCGGGTGGTCGCTGCACAAGGCGCCGCCACTGTTGCATCCGGGGTTGTGGGGTGCGTTGGTGATCTCTGGGGCCGCGCTGGGGATGGCGCGGGGCTTGGCGGCGCGGCTGAAGGATGAGCAACGGGTGTCGTTCATTGAGAGTTCCAGCGCTGCGGTCTTTGTGCTGCTGCTCACGGCTACCAGTCTGGAGGTTGGGCGCGTCGCGGGCAGCTTGAGCCATGACGTCGCGGCCAGAGGTGGGGCGATATCGATCTGGTGGGCGATCGTGGCGTGCGGGTTGATCGTGGGTGGGTTTGCCAGGCGCGTGCCGCTGATCCGGCATGCGGGGCTGGCGTTCCTGTTCTTTGTGGGGGCCAAGGTGGTGGCGTATGACCTGAGAGATGTGGGGCCGGAGTGGCGGATTGCAAGTTTCTTGTCGGTGGGAGTGCTGATGCTGCTGGTGGCGGTGGGATATGCGAGATTGACGTCGATGTTGGCAGTCCCGCGAAAGGCGGCGGTGTCGTGATCGACACGGTACGCTTGGGCGATGTACGACGTGATCGTCATTGGTGTGGGCACGATGGGCGCGGCCGCGTGCGATTGCCTGGCGCGGCGGGGCGTGAAGGTGTTGGGGATTGATCGGTTTTCGCCGCCGCACGATCGCGGGTCGCATCATGGCGATACGCGGATGTTTCGGATGGCGTACTACGAGCATCCGGACTATGTGCCGCTGCTGAAGCGGTCGCGGGAGCTGTGGCTCGACCTCCGGTGCTATAGCGAGGTTGGCGGGCTCTACATGGGGCCGGAGAATGGGGAACTTGTTGCCGGGTCAGCCCGCGCGGCAAGGGAGCACTCGCTGAAGCACGAGGTGCTTTCGCACGGGGCGCTGTTGAATCGGTTTCCTCAGTTTGTCCTGCCGCGGGGGTATAGCGGGCTTTATGAACCGCGCGCGGGGTTTGTGACGACGGGAGCGATCGCGAGGATGATCGCGCGGGCCGAGACCAATGGGGCCGTGATCTCTCGAAACGAGAGAGTTCTCAGCTGGTCGGTTTCGGACGGCGCCGTCAGCGTCAAGACGGAATCCACCACCTCGCGGACCAAGAGCCTCATTGTCACGAGCGGTGCGTGGACGTCGAAGCTGGTCGGCGACTTGGGGATCAAGTTAGTCGTCACGCGGCAGGTGCTTGGGTGGGTGCGGTTGTCCCAATCTGTGCAGAACAGTCGGATCTTTGAAGCAGGCGGCCCGGATACGCCGGGGTTTCCGTGCTGGGCGATCGACAACTGCGATGGGTCTCTGCACTATGGGTTCCCGCTCCTGCATCGGAACAAGGACTGTTTCCTCAAAATGGCCAAGCACGTTCATGGCCGCGTGGCAGATCCTGACTCGCTTGATCGCGTGGTCACGCCGGAGGATGAAGCTGAGTTCCGATCCGTGATCGCTGGTCACATGCCCGGGGCGGAGGGCCCGACCAGTCGGACCGAGGTCTGCATGTACACCAACTCCCCCGACTCGCACTTCATCGTCGACAAGCACCCCAAGCACCCCAACGTAATTGTGGCGTGCGGGTTCAGCGGGCATGGATTTAAGTTTGCACCGGTGATCGGTGAGGCACTGGCGGATTTGGCGATGCACGGCAAGAGTGAACTACCGATCGGTTTTCTGGGCCTTGGGCGATTTGGGGTGTAGGCATGGCCGGAGTGCTCAGGTTGTTCGTGGCGTTGTATCCGCCTGTGGAGGTGGCCGCGGCGGCTTTGGGGTTGCTGGAGGGGTTGGGTCCGCTCGAGCCTCATCGAGTGACTCCGGTGAATCAGGTTCACATGACGTTGCAGTTTGTGGGAGAGACCGCGGAACGGGAACTGCCGGAGGTGTTGGAGTCCGTGCGTCGATCGGCCGCGGGTTTGGCGTGCTTTGAACTCAAGCCAACACGGCTGGTTACGATGCCTGATCGCGGCGACCCGCGGCTGATTGCGATGGAGACGGACGCTCCGGGGCCGCTCTTGGAAGTTCAGCAGAGGTTGGTGAAGCGACTGGCCCGCAAGCCGGGGACTGGGTCGCGGTTTGTGCCGCACATCACGCTGCTGCGATTTGATAACACGTCGCAGGCGGCTCGGATCGATGCGCCCGTGAGCGTGCCAGCGTTTGCAGTGCGGGCGGTGGTGCTTGTGCGGAGCGTGTTGCGAACTACGGGCGCGGAACACGTTCCGGTCGAAGTGGTGGAACTGGGGCCGCGGCGTTAGCTATTGAGCATCAAAGTCGAACAGGAACTGGAACGCGGCGGGGAAGCGCTGGGCCCAAGCGGCTTCGTCGTGCCCGGCTTTGGGGTCGACGACGAGTTTGTGCAGCGGTCCAGAGGCGCCCAAGGCAATGAACTCGGCATCCAAGGCTTTAACCGCGTTCACATATGCGGTGTTCGCGGCCTCGTTTTTGCCGGCCTCCTGGCCACCGACTCCGAGATAGATCTTCCCCGGCCAGGCCCGCATCGGCGTGAAGATGTCTTTCCAAAGCTGGCGGTCGCCAAACCCCAGGGACGGGCTTTCGGCCAGGACCTTGCCGAAAATGTCAGGGCGCTTGTATGCGGCGTAGAGGCTGATGAGTCCTCCCATCGATGATCCGCCGATGGCAGTGTTTTCGGGGCGGAGCTTGGTGCGGAAGGTGCGGTTGACGCGGGGCATGACTTCGTTGATGAGGAATTCGACGTAAGCGTCGCCGCGGGGCTGGACCTGGCCCAGGCCCTTGACAGGGAGGTATTCAGAGATTCGGCCGGGACCGGCGTGGGGGACGCCGACGACGATGGGGGTGTCGTAGCGGTTCCCGGCCGACATGCGGGTGATCGTCTCATCGATCTGCCACTCACCGGGGGTGCCGGGGGCCTGCTCGAAGAGGTTCTGGCCGTCCTGCATGTAGAGGACCGAGTAGCGGCGGGTGGCGAACTTGGGGTCGTCATAGCCGGGTGGGAGCCACACCAGGCAGTCGCGAACCAGGCCGGGAACACCGCCGCCGACGACCGTGAGGCGGCGGACGGTTCCGGTCGCGTTGATGGTGTGGTAGGGGTCGCTGGATTTCTTGGCCTGGGCTTCGGGGCGCTGATCGGAGAACTTCTCGACGACGATTTCGATGCGGGGTTGCTCGTTGGGTGTGAGCTTGGAGGAGTCGATCTTGGCGAGAGTGCGGTTGGGGATGTCGGCCAGGTCGCCGGCCACTTCGCACTGTTCCCAGGAGCCGCGAGTGATCTTGAACTCCAGGGGCGGGGCATCCTTGGCGGGCGGCTTGAGGATGATCTGCCAACGCATGTCGGAGCGGGTGGTGAGTTTGGATGCGGCATCGCCGGGAGACCAGCCGTTCCAGTTGGAGGCGAGGTAGAGGGGGGACTCGGCTTTGGACTGGCCGGACTTGTCTTGCACGATGATGATGAAGCCCTGTGCGAGCGACTCGGGCGCAACGGGTTGAGCGGCGATGCGGCCGATGAAAGCGGTCAATACGACGGTGGCGAGGGACCAGGTCCTGAGGATCATCGAATCACTCCTGTAGCAAGCGGGACAAGCGTAGCGAGCGGTGCGAGGAGCGGACGGAAGGTAAAAAGAAAGCCGCCCGCCGGAGAGGCGGGCGGCTGTTGGTCAGGGATCCGAAGAGATCATGGGCAACCCTGGGCGTACTTGATGAGGAAGCACTGGAAGTCGTTGGCGGTGAGGAGCGGGTTGGCCGTGCTGCCGTCGCAGTTGGCGTAGGGCGCCTGCTGAGCGTACTGGTTTAGGAAGCACTGGAAGTCGTTGGCGGTGAGGAGGGGGGAAGCGGTGCTGCCGTCGCAGTTGGCGTAGCAGGAGCCGGAGGAGATGACGATGAACTGATTGCCGGCGATGAGGCTCAAGTCGATCGCGCGGACTTCGCCCAGGTCGGCGGATGTGGGGAGGCCGCCGATGACCTGATTGCCGACGTAGCCGTAGCCGCCGCCACCGGTGGAAGCGCCGTGGGTGAGGAATCCGGCGACCTTGACGGAGGTGGGTGCGGGGCCGCAACCGTTGCCAACGCAGGCAAGCTCGGGCAGGGTGATTTCCATTTCAAGACCTGTGGTGACCGCATCGCCGCCGGTGCCGGAGGCTGCAGTGACGCCCAAGGTGTTGGAGTTGTCGTAGGCTACCTTAAGGATGCCGCTGGCGGGGATGGCCGGAGTGGTGGGATTGGTCTGCAGGTTGTCGCTGGCGGTCCGCGGGGCGTAGTTGGCCCTCACCGACTGGGTGGTGCCGGGTTGGGGGTCCAGGAGCGGTCCGCTGAACGTGACGGGCTGGTGGGTGGCCTTGTCGCCGCCGTCGTAGGAGCCGTAGTCGAGCGGGAACCCGGTGTTGGGATCGATGATCATCCCGTCGGTGCGGAGGGTGAGGGCGTTCACGTATTGCTGGACGGCGGGCGGGCTGCCGGCGCCGACGTTACCGTTGGAATAGGAGAGCCAGTAGTCGGGAGCGAACCCGGCGTCGAACTTCAGGCCGTTTCCGGTGCCGTCATCGCCCATGCGCTGCATGGCGCCGAAGTCGGTATCGGCGTTGTTGCCACGAATCTTGTTTTGGCCGCCCTTGAGGGCATCGATGAAGATGCTGAGTTTGGTGTAGTCGCTGGCGCAGTTGCCGGTGAGCATGAGGTAAAGCTTGCCGTTGTCGATCTTGCCGTAGATCGCGTCGATTTCCGAGCCGTTGGCCGTGTTGACGTTGCCGCTGGGGGGAGGGCAGGCGCCGGGGACGCCGACGATGTTGGTGTTGTCGATGGTGGCCAGGATCGCCGGTGCGCCGACATCGCCGCCCGTGAGGACACCGTTGCTTTGAGCGGTGAATCCGCCGCAGTAGTAGCCGATGCCGGGGTCGGTGGGGTTGGCGATGCCGTAGAGCTGCGCGAAGTCAACGTAGCCGACGTAGGCGTTGGTTACGCCGTCAACATAGCCGCCCATGCCGATCCAGTAGTCCGCGGTGAAGCCGGTATCGAACTTGAGGCCGGGGCCGATGGGAGCGTTGTTGGTGCCGTCGGAACTGGCGCTCATGCGGTGAATGCCGCTGGGCGTGGCGGGGTTGGTTTCGACGAGCTGGTTCTGCCCGACCGCCGGGTTGGTGTCCAGGAAGATCTCGAGCTTGTTGTTGTTGGATTCGAGGTTGCCGGTGATAAGGATGTAGAGGTTGGCGCCGCTGACGACCGCGTAAACGCCGTCGAGCTCAGAGCCGTTGCAGGCGCCGCCGGTGCCGGTGGTCGCATCCCCGAACCCGGTGCGGCAGGTCTGGGTGGCCTTGAGCGCACCGTACAGGATGGCGTCGTTGGGGAAGCCGCCGACGGTCACTTTGCCGTCGATGGTCGGAACGCCCAGGGCGGTCGACACCACGCCCGAGAAGAACTGGTTGTTGCCGACCGTGGAGAGGTCCGCGTTTCGCGGCTCGCCAAGGTTCGCCGTCACCTCGGTGGGGGTGCCGGAGGGAACGCCGCCCAAGAACTGGTTGGACATGAAGTCGTGGCCGCCGCCGTTGACGAAGACGCAGATCTTGATGTTGGCGGGAGAGGGGTTGCCGATCGAGGCCAGCGGGATCACCATTTCGACCCCGGTGGAGACCGCGGCCGGGGACCCGACCGTGGTGTTGTCGCACGTGCCTCCCGCGTTGTCACCGAAGCTGGTGGGCTGGTTCTGCGACCAGATGGGCGTGGTGCCGTAGAAGGCGTTATCGCGAACGCCATCGATGACTGGCTGTGCCATGGCGTGCCCGGCGAGTGAGACCAGAGCGGCGGCGGAAAGGAATCGAGCGGTGTTCATTCCAGTAACTCCCATATATCTCGGATGCGCGTCGGTGCGGCGCGCATCAGGCTTGGTGTCATGGGGTCGGGCTGTGGTGCCAGCGACCCCTCATCTTCCGCAGCATCTTAATGCGAACCGGAAAAAGTCCCAGCGCAATCTCTCGCGAATTCGCCGGGAAAACACGGGCGTTTACGTGTTTCCGGAACGTTTTCCCGCTTGTCTTGAGGGATTGCCCATAACGCGCTGGGGTGTATTCCCGGTTTTGCCCGTGAGGGATCAGAATGGGCGGATTCCACCCCTGTTTGCCTCAAGGCGTTCTTGACCAAAACGCGAATCGCGCGGTACCTTAGAAACCGTTGCACGAGGCGCGGCGCACCCTTTGAGGTCGCTGTTGTCGGAGGTTGAAAAGGATCGTTCATGATTAACAGGCGTTCCATCGGGCGGGGCTTCACGCTGATTGAGTTGCTGGTCGTCATCGCGATCATCGCGCTGCTCATCGGCATCCTGCTGCCCGCGCTGTCGAAGGCCCGCGCTTCGGCGCAGATCGGTAAGTGCCTGGCCAACTGCCGCGGCATGGGGCTGGCGATGACGCTGTACGCCAACGAGCAGCGGAGCTGGTATCCGGTCATGCCGGTGTCCGGAGTGCCGACGCCTGCGAACATCTACTCAAATCAGAATGTGTATGGCGGCGTGGCCGGCTTGTTCAGTTTGAATCAAGTCGGTGACGGTGTCGATAAGTGCTGGGGAAACGCGAACATAGACGGAACGCCCTATGCCGGTCAGAACTCGGCAGACCCGCTTATGCGTCCTTACCTTGAGGGACTGGGTGTGCTGACGTGTCCGGCCGACAAGCAGGACCGCTACTTCGGCCTGGCGTACATCACCCCCAACTTCAACTACCCCGGCACCAGCCGGATCCACAAGCCCGAGACGCCGGGCAAGGAAGCCGACGTCATTCACTACAACATCAGCTACCTGTACATCGCGGGCTTCAAGACGGACGAGTCGAACATCATCAACCCCGCGCCGCTGTGGGGCGATGAGTCAGATTGTGCTGATGTGGCGACAAAAGCTTGGTACGGCGCCGGTGCGGCATCGCCCGGTGGCCAGACCGCCGAATCCAACTACGCGGGCTCACCCGGGGCGGGGCGCTATGGCAAGGTGGACAACCACGGCACCGCCGGGGCCAACTTCGTTTTTACCGATGGGCACGCGTCGTTCCTTAAAGACAACATCCACGACACCTTCTTCCGCAGCCCGACCAACGCCCCGAACACCAACCCGCAGAACGTCAACCTGATTGACCACCAGCGAAGCACGCGGCTTCAAACGATCGATTGATTGGGCCGCTTTCGGCCCGCCCCAAGTGCCACGGAGCCCGTCCCTTTGGCGACGGCGAGGCGACCTGATACAGTCCCGACCCCGTGAGCAACGTTTCACCGTCAATCCGGCCCGCTAATCGTCCCAAACCATCGTGGCGCAGGAATCGGGGCTGCTGGTCGTTATCGCCCTGATGGTCATTGGGCTGACGATTGCGACTCCGAGCATTACGCGAGTCGAACGGCTGCAACTGCCGGCGGCGGCGCAGGTGTCCAAAGAAGGTGACACGTTCGTGGTGAAGTCCGCCGCGGGCGAACAGCGATACCTGGAGAAGGACGGGTACGAACTGCTCGAATCGGCTCCACCGATTCTTAAGCACACCTTTGAGGTCAACAAGTTCTCCAACAAAGAGAACCTGGTGGGCGTCGCCACATCCGCGAGCTTCATCGCGATCATGGCGGTGGGGATGTCGGGCATCATCATCATGGGAGGGATCGATCTGTCGATCGGGTCGGTCTACGCCTTGGCAGCGGTGTTCGGCGCCTTTGTCCTTCAGAAGATGGGCGTGGGAGCGCCCCTGGCGACATCCCTTCCGGCAGGGCTCCTGGTGTGCTGCACCATCGGCGCGGCGTGCGGGGCGCTCAACGGCGCGGCCATTGTGGGCCTGCGGGTGCATCCGTTCATCATCACGCTCGGTGGTATGGCGGTGTACCGGGGTGTTGCGTTTGTCATGACGCAGGGGCAGTCGATCGGAGACTTTCCAACTTCGTACACGCTCGGATTCTTCAAGCACCAGATCCTGGGTGTGAATCCGGTACCCATGCTGTTCATGCTCGTCGCGGCGGTGGCGGGGGCGGCGGTGTTGAGCGGGACGGTGTTCGGACGGCGGACCTTTGCGATCGGGGGAAATGAGATTGCCGGGCGGTACGCGGGTGTGCCGGTGGGGCGCGTCAAGATCTGTCTGTACGCGATCGGCGGATTGCTGGCGGGTGTGGCCGCGGCCATGCGGCTTGGCTACTACGGTGCGGTGTCGTCCGATGCGGGCACCGGGTATGAGTTGGATGTGATTGCGGCCGCCGTGGTGGGAGGGGCTTCGCTCAGCGGCGGGCGCGGATCAGCGTTTGGGGCGATGCTGGGGGCCGTGGTGATCCAACTCATCGAGAACGGCATCGTGGTGCTCAACATCGATTCGAGCTACAAGCTGATCATCGTTGGTCTGGCGATTATTCTGGCGGTAGTGGTGGACCAGGCCAAACACCGGCTGACGGCTCGGCGGGGGGCCTGAACGTGGGGAATACCGTGTCAAACCTAGGATTACGGAACGTCTGGCGGAGTGTTGCGTCCAACCTCCAAGCGGTTCTGAACTCCGTTTATCTGGAGAATGTTCCATGTTGAAAGCGAATCGTTGGGCTCGCGGTGCGGCCCTGGTGGCGGCCGCGGCGGCGTTGATGGTCGGCGTTGGATCGATGACGGCAGCCGGCCCGGTCCAGAAGAAGACGTACACGATCGGCCTGATTGCCAAGAGCCAGAACAACCCGGTGTTCCTCGCGGCCCGAACCGGCGCGAATGATGCGGCCAAGGAGCTTGGCAAGCAGCTCAATGTCGAGATCAAGATCGACTGGCAGACTCCGACCTCCGAGGATGCTCAGAAGCAGGCGGATTACATGGAGCGGCTCGTCGCATCGGGCGCGGACGGCGTCGCCGTGAGCTGCTCGGACGCCAAGACCCTGACGCTGGCGATCAACGCAGCAGTTGATAAGGGTGTGCCGGTGGTGTGCTTTGACAGCGATGCCCCGGAGAGCAAGCGGTTTGCGTACTACGGAACGGACGACTTTGCCTGCGGCCGTCAGGTGGGCACAGAGCTCGCCAAAGCCATGGGAGAGAAAGGTGTGGTCGCAATCCTCGCCGGCAACCAGACGGCTCCCAATCTGCAGAAACGCGTCGCGGGAGTGAAGGAGGAGCTCAAGAAGTTCCCCAATATCAAGATCAAGGACACCTACTACCACAAGGAGACGGCCCAGGATGCCGTTGCCAAGCTGGAAGAAGTTCAGCGGACCAATCCCGACGTGTCGGGCTGGGCGATGGTCGGCGGATGGCCGCTGTTCACCGATAACGCCCTGAACAACATCGCCGGCAAGGCGAAGGTCGTCGCGGTGGATGCGCTGCGGCAGCAGTTGGTGTACGTCAAGAATGGCCAGGTCGAAGTGCTGCTGGGCCAGAAGGTCTACGAGTGGGGCTATGAGTCCGTTCGCCTGCTGGTAGACAAGATCGTAAACAAGAAGAACCCCAGCGAGCCCATCGTCAAGGCCGAACTTGTCCGGGTGACCAAGGCCAATGCCGAGGATTACGGCAAGCAGTGGAGCAAGTGGCTGGGAGAGCCGGCTGGCAAGTAATAGCCGGGTTGGTCCGAAACTGGTAGGCTCTGGTGGCACCGGTTTGGCCGGTGCCACCAGTTCACTGACGGGGCAGCATGACCGACGGGCAGGTACTACTTCGAGTTGATGGCGTTTCGAAGCGCTTCGGGATCACCCAGGCTCTGAGTGATGTCTCGGTGTCGTTCCTCGCCGGCGAGGTTCACGCCCTGATGGGTGAGAACGGGGCGGGCAAGAGCACGCTGGGCAAAGTGATCGCAGGGCTGCACAAGCAGGACACGGGGACGGTGACGATCGATGGCAAGCAGCTTGCCCCGGGCTCGATTGACGATGCGTTTGCGGCGGGTGTACGCATCGTGCATCAGGAGCTGGCGCAGTGCCCGAACCTGACCGTGGCAGAGAATCTGTGCCTGCACGATCTTCCGACCAAGGCTCGTTGGTTGGTCGATCGGGGTGAGATGAATCGTCGTGCTCAGCAGTTGCTGGAGCGCATAGAGCCGGGGATTCAGCCGACCTCGCCCCTGGGTTCGTTGTCGCCGGGCCATCGGCAGATCGTCCAGATCGCCGCGGCCTTGGATGAAGGCAAGGGTGGGGCGGGTCACTCGGCGCGAGTGATCGTGTTTGATGAGCCGACCAGTTCTCTATCAATCGCTGAGACCGAGCGGCTCTTGAAGATCATCCGCCAACTCGCGTCTGAGGGGCTCACCATTATTTACGTGTCTCACCGCATGGGTGAGATCTTCGCATGCTGCGACCGCGTGACGGTGCTGCGTGACGGGCACTTCGTTGCGACTTCTCGCGTCAAAGACATCGACGAGCCCACGCTGGTTGAGCAGATGATCGGCCGGCGCCTTCAGACCCCCGCGGCCAAGGGTTCCGCGGCGGGCGGAGAAGAGGCCGCGGCTCTGCGGTCGCTGGTCGGGAATGGGACATCCAAGGGGATTCAGTCAAACGAGCCGCTACTGGATGTGCGGTCGATGACTTCGCCCGGGAAGCTCAAGGGTATTTCGCTGCAAGTTCGACCGGGAGAGGTTGTGGGAATAGGTGGGCTGGTCGGGTCGGGCCGTTCGGAACTGCTGGATGCGATCTTCGGGTTGGACAACAAGGCCTCGGGAGAGGTGTTGGTATCGGGTCGGCCGGTGAACCGATCCTCGCCGCGGGATCTGATCCGCGCGGGCGTCGGCTACGTGCCAGAGGATCGCCGGTTGCAGGGTCTGTTCTTTCAACTGGGCTGCGATGAGAACATCGTCGTCCCGATCATGTCGCGCTTGGCGAAGCTTGGGCTCAGGAGCTTGCGGGCGGAGAAGGCGCTGACGAACTCGCGGCTCAAAGAGTTCCAGGTGAAGGCCGCGCGGCCGTCGATCCCGCCGGGGGCGCTATCCGGCGGCAACCAGCAAAAGTTGCTGATCGCCCGTTGGATGAGCCCGGATGCGAAAGTGCTGCTGATGGATGAGCCCACGCGCGGGATTGACGTTGGTACCAAGGCCGAGGTGTATCGCCTGGTGCGCGAGGCCGCGGATCGCGGGGCAGCGGTGCTGCTGGTGTCGAGCGAAATGCCCGAACTTCTGGCTTTGTCCGATCGAATCCTGGTGCTCTGCGAGGGCCGCATGACCGGCGAACTCAAGGGCAAGGACATGACGCAGGCCAATATCCTGCGGCTGGCGACGCTGGATTCGTCGGCGTCCGGCGCGGCCTGAATCTAGCGACGGTCCGGGGGATGACACCCCCGAACCAGCCCCCTATGCTTGGCCCAGCGATAGGTAGTCGCCCATGGGCGCATAGCTCAGTTGGCTAGAGCGCAGCTGTCACATAGCTGAGGTCACAGGTTCGAGTCCTGTTGCGCCCACTTTCGTCCCGGCCCTTCGGCCGGGACTTTTGCCGTTGTCTGACAGGAGGTCAACATGGCCGCGGGTTCAATGGGCGTTGAGAAGACCGAGAAGAAGAGTTCCGTTGCCCCGGGCACGCCGCCGGCGCAGCAGCGGAAGGCGTCGATCCGCGTGGTCGCACGCCTGCCGGGGGAGCAGGGGCCTCGATCGCGTGTCATCGTTTCCGCCGGAAAGGGTGAGGACCATGACGTCACGGGGGCGATTACGGCGTCTCTGGCTCACGCTTTATGGCAGCTTCGTGGCGGGCAGGATATCGGCAACTGGGTGGATGGGGAAGTGCTGCTGGATCAGCTCTTGAACGCGAGCCCAGTGCCGTCCTCGTCGGTCGAAGCTCCGGCGCCACAGGTGGTCGTGCCCGGAAAGCGACCGGTCGCGCGTCGATGACGCGTCGAAGCGTCATTTGAGTACACTCCCGCAAGGCGCCGGAGCTTTGCGTGACTGAGTTACCGATTTCAACGGATGAAGCGAGGAACTACCTCAAAGAAGGCGGCGTTGGCGTCGCGGAGATGATCCTGCGCCAGGTGCTCGCGAAGGACCCGACGAATGCGACCGCGTTTCGCATGTTGGGAAATATCGCCCGGGTGGCCGGCGAAAGCTACTGGGCCGCGGAGTACATGCGGCGAGCCGGTGAACCGGTGAACGAGTCGGAAGCCGCCATACCGGCCTCTAGCGGCGATAAGTTCCTGCTGATCAAGGCCTGGGGCAATGGGTTCTGCTCGGACCTGGATTCGGTGCTCGGTCACCTGCTGCTGGCGGAGATGACTGGCCGGATTCCGGTGGTTCACTGGGGAAGGAACAGCCTGTTTGGGATTGACCCTGAAAAGGATGCGTTCAGGTTGTACTTTGAGCCGCCCTCGAGCATGACGATCGATGACCTGATCGGCAAGGGTTACGATTTCTTTCCGCCCAAGTGGGGGGATGCGAATCTCCGAAAAGAGAACGTCAACAAGATCGCGGGTGATTGGTCGCGGCTGCCGCCGCTGGTGTACTTTAACCGGCCCGAGCGGGTGGCTGTGGCGGATGTGTACGCGGGCATCGTGAGTCTGGTCCCGTGGATCAGGCCGGGGCATGCGGTGTTTGGCAAGTCCGTCGCCGAGGTGTATCGCTACCTGATCGACAAGTACCTGCGCCCTCTGCCGGATATTCAGTCCGAGATTGACCTGTTCGCCGCGGCGAGCTTTCGTGATCGGCCGGTCATCGCGGCCCACGTGCGCGGGAGTGACAAGTACCGCGAGGATCCGCAGTTGGCCCAGAAAAACGCGGTGTACCCGCAGGTGATCAGCCAGTTCTCGGTGGGCCAGTGGTTTCCGCGTGTGTTTCTGCTCACGGATTCAACCATCGTGCGGGATGACTTCCAGTCGCGATACGGCCCGGGCCTGATCATGACCGATTCGGTCCGCACTGGCACCGTGCAGGGAGTGCACCTTCAGGGCCTGCCCGATCGCCGGCGGCTGGGGGTTGATGTCGTCAAGGACATCTACCTCGCGGCACGGTGCGACCAGTTCGTGGGCCTGGGTTCATCCAACGTCACGTGCATGGTCTATCACATGAAGGACTGGGCTCCGGAGAGCCGCGTGATCATCGGGCCGGTGATGACCCAGATGCTCAACCCCTACCTGTATATGAACCACAACCAGCTCGAGCGGTTTTTGCCGCCCGAGTTGATGGGTCGATTGCGTGAACGCGAACGTGCAGAACGCGAAGGAATGAAGGCTTAGGGCTCGAGCTTCAACTCGGCAGTGACCGCCTTGGTGAGGTCATCCACCTGAGCGGACTTGACGAGCGGGCGGGCCAGAAGCTCCTGAAGGGTCTGCGACAGCGTCAGCGTCGTGATCTGCCGGTCGTATTCGCGGCTGGCAAAGACGTGCGAGTATTCCATTTTGGTCGCGACCGCTTCAACGGCGACCCGGATCTTGAGGTATGCGTCGATGAGCTGTTGAGAGTTGATCTTCTCGAGCTCGATCTGGCGGTCTTGAACGATCTTCTGGATCTCCTGCTGACGGTTCTGGGCGACCTTGAGCAGGTCCTGGACCTTGGGGTCGTTTTGGGGCATGACCGACAGTTGGCTGTCGATGTCCTTGAGTTCCTTGTTAATCACGTCCGCTTTGAACTGGTAGGAGTTGGAGATGTCCTCGCGGATCTTCTTGAGGTCAGCAGCACTCATCATCTTCTCGGCTACCGCGTAAATGTCGATGGTGCCGATCTTCAGGCCGGCTGCGGCGGACGGTGTGCGGGCGATTGCGGCGTTCTGGCCGTCGTGCCCGGACAGGGCGATGATGATGGCGAGGGTGATACCCGCGAACACGGCAATTCTCTCGATCGGGCGCATAAAGACTCCGGTGGTTGATCGTGCGAAGGCAGAGTTTAGGGCAGTCCCCTACTCCCGTGTGGGCGAAAGTTCGGCCCTGAATTAGACGCCCCAGACCGCCCCCGGTTCCGCGGAGCCGACCCCGGGACCTTCTATAGTCCGGCCCCTTCCGGAGCCATCAAATGCCCGACCCCCGCCACCAAAAGCTAGCCGAAGTGCTCGTTCACTACTCCACACGTGTTAAGCGGGGCGATCTGGTGCACATACACGCCGAGGCGATCGGGATGCCCCTCATTGAGGCCATCTTCGAGGCGGTTGTGAAGGCCGGCGGGCACCCCTATTGGACCCCCAGGTCTGAGTCTTTGCAGGAACTCATGCTCACGCATGGTACCGAGGAGCAACTGCGGTATCTCTCGCCAATAGAAACGCATCGTGTGGAGACTGTGGATGTCCACATCGGGCTCTGGGCGGAGTTGAACACGCAATACCTGGGGCGGATTGATCCGGCCCGAACGGCGATGCAGCAGTCCGCGCGACAGCCGGTCTCCAAGCGGTTCATGCAACGAGCCGCCGCGGGCGAGCTTCGCTGGTGCGGAACGCTATTTCCAACGCTCGCGTCGGCGCAGGATGCGGAAATGTCATTGCGGCAGTACGAGGACTTCGTCTACAACGCCGGGCTCTTGCACCTGCCCGATCCGGCCGCGGCATGGAAGAAGATTCATGAGCGGCAGGAGCGTGTCCGCGAGTTTTTGCAGACCAAGAAAGCGTTGCGGTTCCGGGCTCCGGCGCGGGACGGTCACGATGGAACGGACCTGACGGTGGATGTGAATCCGTCCAAGGCGACCTGGGTGAACTGCGCGGGCCACGAGAACTTTCCCGATGGAGAGGTCTTCACCGGGCCGCAGGGAGTGGAAGGGCATGTGAACTACACGTTTCCTGCGGTGTATCAGGGTCGTGAGGTCCACGGTGTGCGTCTGGCGTTCAAGGGTGGGCGCGTCGTGGATGCGTCCGCAAAGAAGAACGAAGAGTTCCTGATCAAGATGCTGGATCAGGATCCGGGGGCACGGAACCTTGGTGAGATCGCCATCGGTACCAACTACGCCATCAAAGAGTTCTCGCGGAACACGCTCTTTGACGAGAAGATCGGCGGCACGTTCCACGCGGCCGTCGGCGCGGGATACCCCGAGAGCGGCAACACCAATCAGTCCGGGCTGCACTGGGACATGGTCTGCGATCTTCGTCTGGGCGGCACGATTGAGGCCGACGGGCAGGTATTCCACAAGGATGGGAAGTTCGCCGCGGCGGGTTGGCCCGGGAACGACTGACCCCTACGCGGCCTTGGCCAGCGGCGGCATCAGGTCGGCGAGTTTGCGCAGCGAGCCCATGAGGTCGGAACAGAGCTGGGCCTTGTCGAAGTAGGCCACAGCGCCCGCTGCGGTTGCCTCAGTCCGTTCGGACTCATCCGTACACGCGGACATCGTCACCATCGCGATGGATCGAAGGGCCGGCGAAGACTTGCAGGCACGGACCAGATCGATCCCCGACATGGCGGGCAGGTTGATGTCAACCAGGGCCAGGTCGGGGCGAATGCCTGGGGCCGGTCTTACCCCGTGTATCAACTTAAGGGCATCCTCAGCGCTCACGGCAACAACCACTTTGACGTTGCCGTGTTTGGTCAGGAGCACCTCAAGCATTTTGGCCGAGAGCGCATCATCCTCGACAATCATCACGATCCGCTTGGCGTCGGTCGAGGCCGCGGGCTTGTCGTCAAAGCGACGAGTGGGCGGGGGCGCGACGGCCGGCATCGGGATCGGCGCCGGAGCGACACGAACCGGCTCGGGCGCGACGCACACCTTGTTTCTGCCGGCTTTTTTGGCGGCGTAAACAGCCTCATCCGCGGCGTGGACCAGGGAGCCCGCCGAACCGAAGGCGGTCGAGCCCGGAACTTTGCAGGACACCCCCACGCTCACCGTCTGGCGAACCTCGCTGGTGGAGAGCTCGAGCGAGGAAATGTCGATTGGCTCGGATTCAAGGGCACCCCGCACGGCCTCCGCCGCCCCGCGGGCCGCCTCCACACCCGTGCCCGGCAGGATGATCGCAAACTCCTCCCCGCCGTACCGGCAGACTATTCCGGAGTCACCGATGGTGGCTTGAACGCGACGAGAGATTTCGATCAGCACCGCATCGCCGGCCTGATGGCCCAGCGTGTCGTTAACGCTCTTGAACTTGTCGGCATCGACGAACAGGACGCTCACCGAGTTGCCGGTCTCCGTCGCTTCGTCGAACGCACGGGTCATCTGGGCGTCAAAGTGCTTGCGGTTAAACGCCCCAGTGAGGGCATCAGTCACCGTCTGTCTTGCCAGGTCGGACTGTTTGCGCTCCATGTCCACCTGGTGGTGGACCAGTTCTTCGCTGGCCTGGGCCAGGATGGATGTGACATCCGCTGGCGCGCCGGTGTCGAGATTGAGCAGCTTGGAGAGCTCTTTGGCGGCCGCACCGGTCTGACGGATGAGTTCATCCGACGTCTGGCCGTCTATGTCAAACCACTGCCTCATGCGGCGTCGGAAGGAAACGAGCTTGGCCTGCGGTTCTGCCAGTGTCAGGGCCGCGGCGGCATCGCCGGACGCGCCGACAACCTGGACCATCTTCGCATTGGGGCCCGCACCGGCATCGGGACGGTGGTGAAAGCGAGTGGCCGCAGAGATGTGTTCGGGAAGGCGCCATTTTTCAGCCATCGCGGCCCCGGCTTCGGCGTGATCAAAGCCCATCGCTTCTTTTTCGAAGGCGGGCAGCGCGTCGTGGTCATCGGAGGCTTGGCTCGCGATGGCCGCATAGTCTCTGCCCAGGGCCGCAAAGCACGCAAGCATGCCCACATCTTGAAGGAGGGCAGCGACGAACGCGTCATCGGGATCGCACGCCCGTGTGGTCTTTGCAACGATCCTGGCCGCGGCGGCGCTGTAGACCATGCGACGCCAATAGCCCGCCAGATCAAACTGCTGAACATCACCCTTGGCGACATCAACCAGACTCAAGCCCAGCGTCAGCGACTTGACCGTGTTCATACCCAGGAGGGCGACCGCTCGAGTGATGTTGGGGCACGGCTTTGGAAGACCGTAATAACTGGAGTTGACGGTCTTGAGGACCTTCGACGCGAGGGCCGGATCGTTCTGAATGACCTGGGCGATTTTGTCCGCCGTGCAGTCGGGCTGGCGGACCAACTCGAGCATCTTGATAGCGACTCCGGGCAAGCTCGGGAGTGCCGGGCACGATAGCACGCGATCTAAAGAAACTGATCCCATTCGCTCTCATCCATTCTTCACCGGCAAACAAACGCCGGCGGGCAGCCAACATATTTGCCCAATGAGACTCTCCAGAGTCCGGGGCCGTGTACGGCACCTATCGGTTAAGTACCAACCCCAATTCAGGACACGCGAGGTTGTTGCGGAAGCAGGCAGATCATTCGATGATCAACCGGCGCAATCAGAACACCCTGAGTCCGGCCCCCGGTTATTCGTAGCTCTCAATCCCAGATCGGCTTGAAGGCCGCGCGTGTCGGCCCGGCCGTGGTGAAGATGCCCAGGAACGCGTTGGTCCCCGCGGCATCATCCGGCTCGTCGTAGAACACCAAGTCCTCGCGGGGTTTGCCGCCGCTGTCGATGTAGGTGCCGACCTTGGGTTGGGTCATGAACTCAACGTGGTTGTCGTTGAAGGCGATGTTGCCCTCCCACTTGGTGCGACTGCCGTGGATGAGGAGCGTGATGGAATCGGATCGGGCAAAGGTGGGGATGACGGTTCCATCCGCGAGCTGAGTGACCGAGCGGACTTCTTGCCCCCGGGCTTCCGATCACGACCTCGGACGCCGAGAAGGTGTTGGCCCAGCGTTCGGCCGACTTGGCGATGGGGAGGAGGTGGGCGTAGCTGATGTGGCCGCCCGCGGCGGAGGTGAAGTCGGCAGAGAGCGAGGGGTCCCAAAGGGCGTTCTTGGGGTCTACCGCGACTTTTGGTGAGTCATATTCATAGTCCTCTTTGAGGTGGATCTTGCCGCTGGCCTCGGCCGGACTGATCAAGATCTCGGGGGACATGGACCCGTTAAAGACCAACGGTGAGAGGATGTTGGCGGTGTGGTCTTTGGCGGTGCCCAGGTCGGCGACCGTGGCGTTGTTGACATCCAGGAGCGAGGGGATCGGGTACCGGTCTTTGTGGCTTTGTGCCCAGGTGACCAAAGCTTGGTGGATGCCGCGGACTTGGGTCGAATCTCTGAGTTGTCGGCTGCTTGCGCCGCATGTCCTACCCATTGCAGGCAGGAACAGGCCGATGGCGAAGGCGATGACCGCCATCACAATGAGCAACTCAAGCAACGTAAAACCACCGCCGAAAAAGCGACGTTTCATGAGGAATCTCCAACAGGTTTTTCGAACACGGATAAGAAATGGAATAACGACCGTCAAAACGTACGGGTTAGCCCGCGGGTCGGTTCTTAGGAATTCGTAACGCTGCTCAGCCCGGCGGCATCCACAGGTAGTAGGCACCCGCGAAGCCGACCTTGCCGAACGGTCCCATGCTTCCCGCACGGATCTGGATCAAATTGATCTCACCTTCTCGCGATGATCCCGGTTGGGGTACCAGCGATTGGGCATAGGCGGATCTCGGGCGGGTGCCGCCCTCGGGGTAGTACTTCACCATCTTCGCCCGATCGATCCCGGCCAGAGACTTGGCCAGCGCGAACGCTTCCCGGATTCCACCAGTCTGGTCAATCAGTCCGACCTCGGTCGCCTTGGCACCCGTGACGATTCGCCCGTCCGTCAAGTCATCGAGTTGGGTCTGGTCCAGGGAAGTTGTTCCCAAGGCCGCGGCCCGGCTTCGCCGCTCCACGACAAGGTTCTTGAAGCGGGCGTAGAACTCATCCACCATCCCTTGGAGCACGGAGTACTGCTCCTCCCGGACGGGTTCCAGCGGGTTGGCCAGGTCCTTGTTCTTGCCCGACTTGATCGACCGGGACTTAATCCCAATCTTGCTGAGCCCCTCGCTGACGTTGACCGTCGGGATGATGACGCCGATGGACCCTGTGATGCTGGTCGGCTCAGCGATGATGCGGTCGGCGGAAAGAGCCAGGTAGTAGCCGCCGCTGGCCGCGACCTCGCCCAGGGAGGCGATGACGGGCTTTTTGGTTTCTTCCACGAAACGACGGACCTCGCGGTACATCATGTCGCTGGCGGTGACGGTGCCGCCGGGAGAGTTGATGCGGAGGATGACGGCTTTGACATACCGATCGTTCTCGGCGACCCGCAGGCGGGCGACCAGTTCATCCACGGAGCTGCCCCCGAGCGAGAGCAGCCCGGAGTCTTCCTTCTCCGAAATCAGGCCTCGGATATCAATGACCGCGACCTTGTCCGTCGCGTTCTGGTCCGCATCGACGGTCGTTTCCAGCAGCTTGGACCCGTCGGCGAAGAGGGTTAGCGAGACCGTGACGGGTGAGCAACCGGTAAACACCGCGGCGATGGCCAAGAGGCCCAGTATTCGTTTGATCATGCGGGCAGTGTACGGCCGGATCGGGTAGTGTTTGTCCGTGACCGACGCGGACTCAACTCAACGCCTCCCTGCTCCGGGTAACTCGCCGGGGCACATTCCGGTCCTCCTCAAAGAGGTGCTGGAGTTGCTGGCTCCACAACCTGGCGAGACATTCCTGGATTGCACGGCGGGGCTCGGCGGGCATGCCGCGGCCATTGCGGGGGTGATGGGCTCGGGAACGATCATCCTGAACGATTCGGACCCCGGGAATCTAGCGCGGGCCTCCGCGGCAGTGGGGGCCGCAGCCCCGGCCATAAAGGTGGTCATCCTCCACGGAAACTTCGCGGATGCCCCTAGACGCTTGTCGGAACAGGGGTTAGCGGCGGACATGGTTTTGGCGGATCTGGGCTTTTCTTCCAACCAGGTAGAAACGGCCGAACGGGGGTTTTCATTCCAGCGTGACGGGCCTTTGGACATGCGGCTGGACCCAACTTCACCCGTGACCGCGGCCGATCTCATCGCCTCA
Source organism: Phycisphaerales bacterium (assembly GCA_044222485.1). Lineage (GTDB taxonomy): Bacteria > Planctomycetota > Phycisphaerae > Phycisphaerales > UBA1924 > JAHBXE01. The sequence goes on from JBGAND010000028.1 coordinate 29,456, forward strand.
ACCCCCGAGCGGGATCTGGCCCGTCTCATCCGGGAATTCGGCGATGAGCCCGCGGCCGGGAAGATCGCCCGAAAACTTGTCGAATCCCGGCGATCTGCGCCGATATCCACGACGGGACAGCTCGCAGACATCATTCGATCGGTCGTCGGCCGGAGGCCGGGGTCGATCGACCCAGCCACCAGGACGTTTCAGGCCGTGCGGATTGCAGTGAACGATGAACTGGGCAGCTTGTCTTCATTGCTCGCGGCGGTAGAGCGGGGGGCAAAGGGTGGTGGGATCGGTTGGCTGAAACAAGGGGCTCGGGTGGCGATCATCTCTTTCCATTCTCTCGAAGACCGGCTGACCAAGCAGGGGTTCGCGGCGATGGCGGCTGCGGGCGTCGCACAAGTTCTGACTCGTCGTCCGGTTGAAGGTTCTGAATCGGAGGTCGCGGTGAACCCGCGTGCACGGTCCGCCAAGTTGCGGGCCGTTCGAATCGGTTGAACTCGGTTCCGGCCGGCAGGCCGGGCTTGGGATTGATATGGTGTGCGTCCGCGGCCAAGGTCGGCCGGGTAGAACGTACAGACAGGAACGCTCGCAAGGATGCCCAGCGTGACGCGTGAACAAAAGCTTGCCTTGATCGTCGGATTCTCCCTCATTCTCTTTGTGGGGGTGCTGATCAGCGACCACCTCTCGAGCGCCCGAAAGGCGGCGATCGCGAAGGTAGAGCCGGAGACGGCGCCCGTGTCTCCGGTGCCGATGACCCTGGCCGCGGCCCAGCCCGTTGAGCGTCCGACTCAGCCGCCAACGCCGATCATTGATGCATCGACGCCGGCCAACCCGCCGGTGACGACCGCGGGTATTCAGCCTCAGCCGGAAACGGGGAACGGCATGGTCAGCGAGCCGTTGCGGCAGGACGACCGAATAGCGTCCGGGCCATCCGGGCTGGGCGGCAACGACAGCAACCTCGCTCGTGAAGTGGAAGCCGTGGGGGGCAAACTGGTCAAGGGACCTGACGGTTCGACATCAATCATCTTCCCGCCCGTTGCGCCTTCGCCGACGCCTGTTCCCGAACCAAGGCGCGAGGCCTCGAACCCGCTTCGCACATCGCCGATCACGATCACCCCGGTCGGGAATATCGAAAGCCTCAAGACGCACGCGGTCGCGAGCGGTGAGTCGCTTTACCTCATTGCTGCCAAGTACTACGGCAACGGCAACATGTGGAAAGAACTGGCGAAGTTCAACGGCATGGACAAGTCCGGCGCGGTTCGCGTGGGAATGAAGATCAAGGTGCCCTCCCAGGAGGTTCTGCTGGGTCGCACGATCGTGAACAACGCGCCGACAGTCACCGACAGCATCAAGCTTATCAAGCCCGCTCCCACAGCTCCCTCCACGAAGGAAGCGGGCCCCGTCAAACCCGCTGGTTCCAAACCAGGCAAGGTTCAACTGGCCAGCTACACGGTCAAGCGTGGCGACACCCTGGGTGACATCTCCAAGCGAACCCTGGGCACCTCGAAGCGCTGGGAGGAAATCCTCGAGCTCAACCAGCTTGAGGATGAGGATGACCTTAAGCCCGGTGCTGTCCTCAAGCTCCCCGCCAAAAAGAGCTGACGGAGAGGCACGTGTTCGGTAAGACCGCCGTTCTTATTGTCTCGACCGGCCTGTGTGCCTGCGGTCTGCTCGCGGCCCGCCAAATGCGCACGCAGGCGGCGCACGAACTTGCTCAATCTCGCCTTCGCGCGGCCCAGCTCGACAACGAGCTCGGCCGCGTGCGCGCCAAGATCGCATCGGATATCAGCCCCGAGCGCGTGATGCAGATGGCCGCGAAGCTCGACACGCTCAAGCCGCTGGCGGGGGAGTTGGGACCTCGACCGGTGCATGACAACACCCGCATCGCCCGGTCCGGGGATCAGGAGCGCCGCCGGTGAATCCCGCTCAACTTGAGCCCATCCTCGGGTCTCGTCCGTGCGTCCGAACCGATGGAACGGCACGGGCCTTGGTCGGCCTGGTGAGTCTGGGCTTGGTCGTCATGGTCGGACGCGTTGTTCAGCTTCAGATGTCTCCGAGCCCCAAGCTCGTCGAGCAGGTCCAATCCCGGCAGGTGAGCGTCGGACTGAACGCCAGCCGCACGGATATCACGGATCGCCGCGGCCGTATTCTCGCGACATCTCGTTTCGGATGGAGGGTGTTCATCGACCCCGAGGAACTTCCCGCCGACCCCAATGAGATGATCGGCCAACTCGCCGATGTGCTCTCGGTGCCCGCCGACAAACTCGGCGAGCACATCGTGGGAGTGCTCGCCGAAAACGCCCGCCGCAAGGCGGCGCTTCCGCCGGAACCTCCTGAGCCGGAATCCGAAGTCACGACGTGGATCAAGGGCAAGGTGGCATCGATCCGCGGTACCGAAGCGAAGGTCACGCTCGCATCGTTCGACCCTGAATCCGCGGCTGACGAAGGCTTCATCGGCCCCCCGGCCCCGCCCCTCCTGCCGATTCGCTACATCCGTATCACCGACATTGTTGATGAGCACACGGTGCAAGCGCTCAAGGCCGCCAAAATCAAGGGAGTGCATCTGGAGCAAAGCCCGGTGCGCGACTACACCGGCGGTGCATCGGTTGCCTCGATCATCGGCCGGCTGGGAAATGACTTCAAGCCCCAGGGCGGCATCGAGCAGGTAAAGAACACCGACCTTCAGGGCCATGTCGGTAAAGTCGCGTTCACGCGCGACAAGGTCGGGCGGCCGCTGTGGATGGATCCGGGTGCGTTCGAGGCCCCTAGGTCCGGTGCGCCGCTGCGGCTCTCTATTGACCTGGAGATTCAACGCCTGGCGACGGATGAACTGGTCAAGGCTGTCTATGAGGCCGACGCCGCGGGCGGGCGACTGATTGTCATGGATGTGGACACGGGAGAGATACTCGCAATGCTCGACGTGATCCGCCACGTGCCGGAAGCCGTGCCGTATCCGTGGGCTGAAGCCCGACCCAAGGGTGCGAGCGCTTCCGGCCTGCTCTACGAGCCGCCGGCGGCCGCGGGGCACCACCGCTACATCACGATCTACCCCGATCCGCTTCGCGAGATCGATCCGGCGATGGGTCGCAATCGCTGCATCCAAGATGTCTATGAGCCGGGCTCGACGTTTAAGCCCTTTGCGTGGGCGACGATCACGCAGTCGGGCGAAATGCGTCCGGATGACGTGGTGGATACCGAACACGGCCAGTGGATCACGCCGTATGGCCGCCGGATCGGTGACGTCCACAAGTTCGCTCAGCTCAGTTGGAGCAATGTGCTGGTCCAATCCTCGAATATCGGGATGGGCAAAGGCTCGCTCAAGATGGGCTTTGACCAGATGCGGGGGTCGATCCTGAAGTTCGGATTCGGATCTCGCCCCGGACTTGGACTTCCCTTCGAATCTCCCGGCCAGGTCACTCCTAAGAAGCAATGGACCAAGTGGACGCAGACCTCCGTCGCGTTCGGGCAGGAAATCGCGGTGACGCCGGTGCAGATGGCCCGCGCGTTCTGCATCTTTGCCCGCACGGGCGACCTGGCGGGAACCCTTCCGCCCGCGCGCCTCATCGCTGCCGACCCCAGCGAAGGTGGCAATATGGTCCACCGCGTAATCAAGCCTGAAATCGCCGCGATGACGCGAGAGATCCTCCGCGAAGTCGCCGCTTCCATGGAAGCCAAACTGGCCCAATACGACAAGACCGAAACGGGCTGGCGCTACGCGATTTTCGGCAAGTCCGGCACGGCCCAGATTCCCATCGGCTCTCCTCCCAAGGGCAAGGCCAAGCCGCCCGGCTTCACGGGCTTCTACGAATCACAGACAAACTCGAGCTTCATCGCCGCGGGCCCAACAGAGCGTCCCAAGCTCGTATGCCTGGTCGTCATCGATGACCCGGGCCCAGAGCTCCGCCGCAACAAGCGTCACTTCGGCACGCAGGTCGCCGGGCCGGTTGTGCGGCACGTGCTCGAGAAGAGCCTGACGTACTTGGGCGTGCCGCCTTCGCCGCCGCAGACGACGCCCATCAACGCCAGCGCTCCGGTGGCCGACTGATCACTTCACCGGCGACTGACCCGACATCATCCGGTCCTTGGACCCGTGCCGCACGATCGCGGTTACGAACGCGTCGTATTCCCTGGCCGCGGCCGTCATGTCCGCGTTGAAGTAGGCCTGAAACAGTTGTGGGCCCCGTCGTTCCGCCGCAAGCAGCGAAGACGCTTTCTGGCCAAGTTGCTTGTCGATGGTGCTGTGCAACCGGCCAGCGGCCGCATCCGCAAGCACACGCGAAAGGCCGGGCCGGTACTTCCCACCCTCACCCTCGTTCAGAAAGTGCACCAGCGCCCACGCCTGTGCGTAGTACATCAGCGCCGAGTCCGTCCCCCCTGTCAACAGCGTGTGTGGATGGGTGTCGAGCAGCCTTTCCAGCGAGAGCAGCTGCCACCCCTGTGCCGCGGAAACCAGTTGTTCATAGCGTTCGGCATTCGCCCAGGGTGCGAACGCGGGAACGCCCGGATTCACAGGGTCAGGCACCGAACCCTCCATGAACACCGCGATTCCCTCCTCAAGCCAGACCGGGAGTTCTTCACGAAACGTCCGCTGTGTGTACTGATGCCACCCTTCGTGCGCGGCGATCGCCAGCGTGTCGCGAGCCCCGATGGTGAAGAGAATCGCACGCCCGCCCGAGGAAAATCCGCCGCGTTGGATCTTGAGGTAGGGTGCCGCGCTGTCGCCCATAACCTCGCTGGTGAGTACAGACCATTGTTCGCGATCGGCCATCAAATACGTATCAAGTTTGAGAGTGGGCCGGGGGAGTGGGCCCAGAGCTGAGGTGTAGGCCTTGAGCGTTTGTTCCAGGAACTCTGGGACGGTTCGCACCAGTTCGCTGTTGGTTTCTGTCGTGAAAAGGCGGTACGAACTGGTGCGGATGACCTTGCCGGGAGTGCCCTCAAAGTCCCATGGCTCAGTCGATTCGATTGCGGAAGGGGAGGGCGTGAAGACTCCGGGAGATGCACGCGGGTCGGTGGCCGCGGATGGTGCACAGGACGTCGCTGCCAACGACATCGCCAGGAAAGTTCCGCCGCGGAGCATGGTGCCGCGAGCGGACGTCACACCAACTTCTCCAGTGCGGCCTTCGCACCATCCCGATCCGCCACGGCCTTGGCAAGCTGGTCCTTGGTCTGCTGCACCATCGCCGGCGGAGCCTTGAGTGCGTAGCCGGGATTCGAGAGCCGGCCTTCGAGCGTCTTGATCGCCTTGTCGGAGTCGGCGACGACTTTTTCCAAACGAGCCTTCTCCGCACCCGCATCGACCTCGTCAGCGAGGTTGCTCAAGCGGCACTCCTGCGACTCAAACGTAAACGGCACGGCATCGGCGGGTGCGGCGTCGGTGGTGACCCGCTCCACCATCGCCAACGTTTCGACCAGCATGCCGCCGCACGACTTGGCGAGGGCTGCGGGCACATGCAGCGTCACCTTTCGCCGCGGCGATACCTGGTGCTGTGCCCGCACCTCGCGGATTGCTGTGATTAGCACTCGCAGCCGCTCAAACTCGCGTTCGGCTGCTTCATCGCGGAGTGAGGAAGCCACCTCCGGCCAGCCTGCGGTGCAAAGTAGGTCACCCTTGCGGGACGGCGCCATGGTGATCCCCGGTACCGCGGCCGTCTTCACTTCCTTGAGCCGTTCCCAGATTGCTTCAGTGATGAACGGCGCCACCGGATGCAGCAGCCGCACAATGGTCTCCAGAGCATGAGCCAGCACGGCCCGCTGCCCGGAATCGGTCGCGATGGTCGGCTTGATGCCCTCGATGTACCAGTCGCAGAAGTCACGCCACAACAGGTCGTAGAGCGACTGGGCATACTCGCTGTACTCGTACCCTTTAATCGAGGTATTGATCTGCTCCACGGCCGCGGCCAGCCGCGACAGCATCCACCGATCGATGAGTGACCGATCCGATTTGCCGCTTTGCGGATTTGCTGCTTTGCTGCTTTCGCTCTCGAGCAGCCCCAGCGTAAACCGCGACGCATTCCACAGCTTGTTGCAGAAGTTGCGGCCGATGTCGAACTTGGGGCTCGTGTTCTTACCGGTAGCCGAGTCCTTCTGCACCGGCATCCGGACATCCTGCGTCTGCGTCGTCATCTGGCAGAGAACAAACCGCATGGCATCCGAGCCGTGGGACAAGATGATGTCGAGCGGGTCCACTCCGTTTCCGGCGGACTTGCTCATCTTCTGGCCGCTGCCATCCATAATGAGGGCGTGGATGAAGACGTCGCGGAAGGGGAGCGGGCCGTGGCCGGATCCTTCGGGCATCAGGTACCGGTTGAACATCACCATCCGCGAGACCCAGAGGGTAATGATTTCGCGTGCGGTGCAGAGGGTTGATGATGGATTGAAAGCGCCGAGCAGTGGGGTGCTTTCCGGCCAACCCATGGTGGACATCGGCCAGAGTGCGGAGGAGAACCACGTGTCGAGGACGTCGGGGTCACGGTGCAGTTTCGAGATGCAATCAGCAATGTGAGCGGCAGCGTTACGCCCCTTCTCGGAGTTCGCAAGAGTTGGGACTCGATCGCGAGGAGCGCCGGCGGCGAGCCAGTCCGAAAGCGCATCCAAGGCTAGTTCAGTGCGTGTGTTCCCGCCGCAAACAAAGGCTGTCTGGGCGATCGAATCCCACTTGGTGAACGTCCGGGGAGTTGTGGCGCCGCTGCCTGCAGAAGAAGCACCGCTTTCGCAAAAGTCGTAAAAGTAACCGCTTATACGGCTGCCAAAGTCCTCAAACGCAGCATTCCCCTGATCTGGATCCGAGTCTCCGAAAGAGTGACGAGGCGTCACATGCCACACCGGAATCCGATGTCCCCACCAAAGCTGCCGACTGATACACCAATCCCGAATGTTGTCGTGCCAGTTCTCAAACGTCTTCGCGTATCGCGAGGGATAGAAACGAAGGTCGCCGTCACCCGCACCCTTGCTAGCGGTGTGCTTGTGTGCGGAATTCGCTGAAGCGGACGATCGCTGATCACTCACCATCGACTTCAGCGCCGCCCCGGCCATCCTCTCATCTGTCACCCGCACATACCACTGATCGCTCAAGTACGGCTCAATCACCGCCTTCGACCGATCCGAGTGCTTCACGCTGTGGCGATACGGCACGCTCTTGGCAAATAGCGGCGTCGTCCCCTCACCACCCACCGTGTGCGCTTTGAACTCGTCAATGACTTTCTTCCGTGCATCCTCGCGCTTGAGCCCGAGGAACACATGGGCCCCTTTGAGCTCCTCCGCATCCGACCACCCATGCTTCCCGCTGATGGTCGCATCGGTCGCGAACACGTTGATCTTCGGCAGGTTGTGCCGCACGCTAATCTCGTAGTCGTTGTTGTCGTGGGCCGGCGTCACCTTCAGGAACCCCGTAGCAAACTTCGCCTTCGGGTCCTTCGCTGCCTCCTCCGGATCGGACTGCATGGCCGCGGGAAGAACGACGTAGTCATCCTCCACCACAGGAATCACACGCCCCACCAGGGGCAACTCCACGCTCAACCCACGCAGCGCCTTCGCGCGCGGATCCCGCGGGTTCACCGCCACCGCCGTGTCCCCCAGATACGTCTCCGGCCGTGTCGTCGCGACCGTCACCCAGGCCTGCTTGTCATCCGAATGCTCTGCATCCTCGACGACGGGCCAACCGCGAGCCCGTAACTCCGACCAGGTCACCGGCGTCGGAGCCTTAGGCCCCTGACCTGTCGCCCGTTCGCGCGAAGTCGCCGCCCCATGCGGATGCACCAGCGGATATCTCAGGTAATAGAACTGCCCATCAATCTCCTCGTCATAGCACTCATCATCCGCGACCGCCGTCTGCAGCACGGGGTCCCAGTTCACGAGCCGCTTTCCGCGATAGATCAACCCATCCTTGAACAGCCGGAAAAACGCCTCGTGCACCGCGCGGGCACACTGCGGGTCCATCGTGAACCTCTGCCGCTCCCAGTCACACGAGCAACCCATGGCCTTGAGCTGCCCGGTGATGACGGCCTCATACTCATCCTTAAACGCCTGCACCTTGGCCACGAACTCGTCGCGTTTGAACGCCTCGCGCAGCGGACCTTTCAGAGTCCCTTCCTTGCGAAGCCGCTTCTCTACTACCGCCTGGGTAGCGATTCCCGCATGGTCCGTCCCCACCATCCACAGCGTCTCAAACCCCATCATCCGGTGCGCCCGCACCAGCACGTCCTGAAGAGTGTTATTCAGTGCGTGCCCCAGGTGCAACCGGTCCGTCACGTTTGGCGGCGGGATCAGGATGCAGTAGGGCTTCGCCTCGCCGCGCAACACCCGCTCGGGATCCGGGTGAAACGCCCGAGAACTCTCCCATCGTTCTCTGATCCGAGGTTCATGGTCGGTGGGTTTATACAGCTTGGGCAACTCCGCGCGGCCCTGTGTGTCGCTCGTCAGACCGCCCTGGTTGTCACCTGATTCTGCCATAGAGCCCCAGTTTAGTCGGGCCGATACCACAGGGATGGGACTGCGCAACAAGCCGACCTCCTTGACCGACGTCGCCCGCCGCTGGAATCGCTCGCCGATCCCCACCGGCCCCACGCGCGATCCTGAAGATCCATCGCCCCGCCCCAGCGGCCTGATTGCCAGCGGCATCATCCTCGCACTGGTCGCAACCCTGGGCGGCACCCTCTGGGTTTGGACAAACGGCGCGCCCCAGAACGCCGCTGCGACGCCTGTTCCCAGAGCCGCCCCTGAAGCCACCTCCGCCCTCGCCTCCGCCCGCGCCTTTATGGCCCAGAACAAGTGGACCAACGCCGAAGCGATCCTCGCCCCCGCCGTGGTCAACACCCCAGATGATCAGAACCTCCGCATCGCCCGCGCAGAAACCCTCGCCGGTCTCAAGCGTTTCGGCGACGCCTACAACCAGTACGAAAAGGCCCTTGCCATCGGCCCCCGCGAGCCGAAAATCGAGTTCGCCGCCGGTGTCACGGCGAGCCACGCCAACATGCTCGATCGCGCCGTCGAGCACTTCTCCATGGCCCAGACCGCCGACCCACGCGAACCCTCATACGCCCTCTGGCTTGGCCAGATGCAGCGCAAGCAAGGCAGCATCGAGGCCTGCAAGGCCAGCCTCCTCAGGGCCGCGAATCTCGACCAGAACAACGCCGTCATCTGGGGCACCCTGGCCGACATCGCCTTAGGTGAGAACAACGTCAACATCGCCATCCAGCACATCGCCCGGGCTCGCACCCTTCAGCCCGACGCCTCCGAGTGGCGGATCCTCGACGCCCGAGCGCACAAACGCAAGGGTGAGCCCGACAAGGCCCTGGCGATCCTCAACGGCATCGAATCTCAACAACGCAAGGTTGCCCCCGTCGCCCGCATGATCTCCGAGTGCTACAGCATGCTGGGCCGCCCGGCGGATGCCGCATCCACGCTCGGGGATGCCTCTCTCGCAGCGCCCACGGACGGTGCCCTGGCCTTCGACGCCGCCCTCACCTTCGAGCGGGCCGGCAACCTCGCCAAGGCCGTCGAGTTCGCCAAGTACGCCAAGGCTCTGGGCAACCCTTCAGCTCCCAAGCTCCTCGCCAAGCTCGGCCAGTAAGCCCCGTACCATCCCACATGTGGATCATGGTCTCTGGCCCTTATCGTTCCGGCACGCAACATCAGCAGCAGCGCGACGAGAATCTCCACGTCCTGAACGCCGCGGCTGTCGCGCTCTTTCGCCGCGGCCACACGCCCGTAATCGGCGTCAACATGGCCCTGCCCATGATCAAGGCCGGAGGCGGCTATGACGAGGTCATGATGCCGGTGTCGCTCGCCCTCTGTGAGCGCTGCGATGCAGTGCTCCGAGTCGGCGGCCCATCCAAGGGCGCCGACGATGAAGTGGCTCGTTTCAAGGCCGCGGGCAAGCCGGTGTATGAGGCGGTTGATGAAGTGCCGACCGCATAGTGCCATCGAAGTCGGTTCCTCCGACTTCGATGCCGATCACCCGCGTGTCCATTGTCCATTAACCCAGGATCTGCAGCGCCGCCGCCTGCGAGCTGTTCGCCATCGCCAGGATCCTCAGCGAGGCCCCCTGCAGCATCTGCCCACGGGCAAACACCCCGGACTCAGCCGCGTAATCCGTGTCCCGGATTATCGAGTTGGCCGATGCGGTGTTCTCCATCTCGACGCTGTTGCTCCTCAGGCCCGGGGCAATCACATCCTTCTGGAACGCACCAACCTGACCCCGCATCGTCGCGACCTGCGACATCGCCGCGGCGATCGCCTGCTGGGCGCCTTCTGCGTTGCCCTTGGAGGCATCCAGCCCGCCGCCGGACATGATGTCCGCCAGTGTGTAGCTCTCCCCGCCGACGTTGACCTGTCCGATATCCCCCGTCGCCGAGCTGCCGATCGTGACCGACGACCCACCCGCGATCAGGGTCATCGACCCATCCAGAACCTTCTGACCGTTAAACGTCGTCGTGCTGACAATCCGATCGACCGCCTGCATCGACGAATCAATCTCCATCTGATAGGCATCGCGCTCCGACTGGCTCATCCCGCCGGTATTCGCCATCGCTACGGCCGCGGCGTTGGCATCGCTCAACAGACCGGAAATCTCGGACATCGCTCCGTCGGCGACATTCGCGACCGCATCGGCCCGCTCCATCCCACTCGATTCGGCATCCAGCTGTGCCAGGGCGGCCTTCAAGCTCTCCGAAGAAATCAGTCCCGCCGGATCATCTGCACCCCGGTTGATCCTCGACCCTGTGGCCATCCTCTCCATGGAACCGGCCAGCGCCATCCCGGCCATGCCGTAGCTCCGCTGAGCAATCATCGAGGATGTGTTGGTATTGATGACCATGGGACCCCTTGCGTGCCTCGCCCCTATTCATCGACCCATCTGTTGACCATCCCGAGCCCATGAGGATCCATCGCCGATAACCACGCCGACCTGTGAAGTCCGGGTGATCTGGGTCCTTCCGCTGGTTATCTGCCGAAGCTACTCTCAGGCATGGCTTCCTTCCACCGAACCGCTGCCATCCTTTCGATCGGCGATGAACTCACCCTCGGTCAGACCCTGGATACCAACTCGCGTTGGCTTTCCGACCAGCTCCTCTCGCGCGGGATTGTCACGATCGAACACACCACGGTTCCCGATGACAGGAATGCGACCGCCATCGCGATTTCCCGTCTCGCCGCCGCCGCCGACATCGTCGTCGTGACCGGCGGCCTTGGCCCCACGGCCGATGACCTCACCCGCCAGGCACTCGCCGATGCCATGTCCGACCAACTTGTCGAGGATGCTCAGGCCCTTCAGCAAGTCACCGCGTGGTTCGCATCACGATCCTCAACGATGCGCGAAATCAACAAGGTCCAAGCCCTTCGCCCCAGCCGAGGTCATGCCCTCCCCAATCCAAATGGCACAGCGCCGGGCCTCCGTGGCGCTGTGCACGATCACGACGTTTACTGCCTTCCCGGCCCGCCGCGCGAGATGAAGCCCATGTTTGAGTCGCAGGTCGTCCCACAACTGCGTCCGGCTCGCAGAGTTGTAACAAAGGCACTCCACTCCTTCGGCCTGGGCGAGTCCGAAATCGCCCTGCGCCTCGGTCCTCTCATGGATCGCACACGCAATCCAGTTGTCGGCACCACCGCCTCTCAGGGGGTCGTCTCGTGCCGGATCCGCTACGAGTCCGACGCCACCGATTCTTCTGCTGCGACCGCCATCGCCGAGGTCGAATCTCAAATCCACTCCCACCTCGGCGCTCACATCTTCGGCGCGGAATCCCAAACCCTCCCTTCGGTCATCTTGAATCTCCTTGAGTCGCGCCGCGAGAAGCTCGCCACGGCCGAATCCTGCACCGGCGGCCTGCTCGGCCAACTCATCACCGACATCCCCGGCTCCTCCGCGGCCTATCTAGGCGGCTGGGTCACGTACACCAACGAGTTCAAGCACGACCTGGTCGGCGTCCCCGAAACCAACTTTCACCCCGGCGGCCCAGGAGCCGTCAGCCGCGAAACCGCTATCGCCATGGCGGTTGGGGGCCTGGAGCGTTCCGGCGCAGACCACTGCCTGGCGATCACGGGCATCGCCGGCCCCGACGGCGGAACTCCCGAAAAGCCCGTCGGCACCGTCTGGATCGCCCGAGCCAGCGTCGGCCTGCTTGCGTCTGCCTCAGGGGGCCCTGTACCGCCGCGCACCGAAGCCCGCCGTCTGCAAATCAACGCCGACCGCACCACCGTGCGCGACTACTCCGCCAAGGCCGCGCTCGCCATGCTCCGCTTCTACCTCATCGGCAAGAGCGAGACGACCATCATGCGCCAAGTGAAGTGACTACCCGCCGAACCCGACATTCTCAGCCTGGCCGCCGATCCCCATCAGCCTGGCCCCGGCCCGCTGAGTGCCCGTGGGTGTGATCACGATCCCCAGGCTCGTATCGTGCGTGATGTTGTTGTAGCTGATTCCCAGCCCCAGGATGACGCTTGGGTACCGCCGCTGAATGTCGGCGTTCAAAATCTGAAAGACGCCGTCATCCGTGTTGTACGAGCCATTGACATTCATCGAGTACTTTGGAGTCAACTCGTAGTTGGCCCCGAGCGAGAACAGCGTTTGATCCTGCGAGTTGATCGTTCGCAAGTCGGCGTACGTCATGAAGTCCGGTGCGTGCCGCAGCGTTGCGCCGACGGCTGTTTTGGCCAGGTACTCCGTCTGGAAGTCATACACCGTCGCTGCGCCCAGCCCAAACACCTCCGTGACCTGCCACGTCGCGTTGGTCGCGCCAAACGTGCCGCCCAAGTTCGATAGCTCCGGCCGGTAATCAATGTACCGCCCGACCGGCGACTCCTTGTCCACATCCGCCGACGATGTGAACAGCTCCGAGTTCCACTTGATCACATCGACCGATCTCCACCGACCCGGCCCGCCACGCTGGGTCTGCCAGGTCTGGTTGACCGCCATGTGCGCGGCGGTCCCCTCCGCCAGCGACTCGACATCATCGTCATACACCGGAAGTCCTGCTCGATTCAGGCTCGTATCCGCGTGCCACACCGTCAAGTTGGGCTGGACAATGTGCCGCGAGCGGTGCAGGTCAAACAGCCGCGACTCGACCCTGTTGTCCACGCGCTGCATTTCCGTTGCGAATGTGACACCCTCAGCGCCCCACAAGCGGTGCTGCCCATCGTTGCTGGGCGAGTACTTCGAGAAGTTGTCGTCATACGCCGTCACCCGGCCTGTCACGAACGGCTGAATGCTCACCGGTCCCGCGGCCAACTGCAAGCCCAACTCATGTCGCGTATCAAACCGGTCCACCGGCCGTTCCTCATACCCTTCGTTCCGCAGGCGGTCCGCCACCGACTGTCCCGGCGTGATCCCGAACGCATTCTGCGAAGAGGTCGGATCCGAGTATCCGAACTCGTTAGCCTTGGGCTCACTCATCTTGATCTGCATCCGCGACAGGCGGTATTCCGACGTGTACGTCAGCAGCCCCGGCGAATCGCTGATCAGGTCGTCGGCGATCGACTTGTACCCGACCTCGGGCAACTTCTCAACGACGTAGCCCGGTGACTGAATCAGGTACTGATTCGAGATGAAGTCGTTGAATGTGCCGCGGACCTCGGCCGAAAGCAGCGAGTTCTCTCTGATCCGTCTCACGTAAAGCGAGTTGGTCAGTTCCCGGCGCTGCTGGGCCATGTCCTCGAATGTGCCATCCAGGAACGTCACATCCGAGACGTACGACGCCTCCGCAAAGATCGTCCATTCCTTGTTGAGCACCATCCGATGCTCGAAGGTCGCGACCCCGCGCCAGTCTGCATCGTGATACTTCTTTTCACCCGACGCCAACACCTCACGCCCGCGATCTTCGGGAAAGGTATAAGCAAAGAGCCCGCCCTGTGTCGTGGCCGAGTTCCACGCCAGATTGGTACCGAACGCCTCACCCCGGTCAAAGTGCCACTCAAGCAGCAGGTCGGCCTGGTTGTTGCCTTCGCGATCAATACCCAACAAGCTGTACATATTCCAGACCGTCTTGATCGCCGAGCCAGAGCCCGACGAACTGGAAAACCGAACATCCTTCAGCGGGAGCGATTCAGGCTCTCCTCGAAGGATCGGCCAATAGAAGAACGGGATGGGCCCGGCGTTGAGCGTGATGTTTCGAGCATCCACGTGCAGGCGGTTGGTCCCGTCCGCCGTCGTCCGTTGAGTCAACGTCAGCGTCTGGGTGCCGATTGAAAAGTCCGGTTCAAAGAACGACGTGTTCGTCATCGTCGCCGAAGTCGCCTTGAACTGGTTGGCCGACTCCTGGCTGATCGTCTTGGCCCGCACATACAGCGGCAACCCGTTGGCTGCGGCGCTCGTCCAGAACACCGCATCAATCAGAAGCGCCCGATCATCTTTGATCGAATAGAACACGCGGGGCGAACGGATCGTGTAGACGCCTTTGACGGTGTCCATTGAGGCGATGACATTGCCTTCGAGGTAAATCCCCAAAACCTGATTCTTGTCAAACTGCGTGACATCTCCTGAAACGTCCGGCTTAAGGAACACGACCCCGCGCTCCGCCGTCAGTTCCAACTTCTGATCGCGCTCCCGCTCCCAATAGTGAATCGTGACCCCGCCAGACACGATTACAGAGTTCTCTTCCGACCCGACCACCCGTTTAGCGTTCCCCGCGGTAAACGTGATCACCCCTGTCTCAGCAAAGATCGGTTCGTCCCGCTCCGCCGGCCCCAGCCGCCTTTCGATCTCTCGAACCCGCTTAGGGTCGTCCGACGGTCGTACCTGAAACGCCCGGTCAAGTCCCGGGTTCAAGGGCGGGATCTTCAGTCCCTTAATAGCCAGTTCATCCGGACTCATCGGTGGCGGCGCCTTGCCCGTCAATACCGTCCGCAGCCGCATGGCCAGAGACCGTTCACCTTCTCGAACAAACGCCCAATCCCCTTCAGCCGGCGGCTCATCCCTTGAGAGCACCGCCTGCAACCGAACATCCCCACCCGTCCGCATGATCCCCTGGACCGGCACCCGGTCGCCCGTAACTCCTACCGCCACATCCTCCGTGGGTGTCCACGCGCGATCCAGAAACACAAAGACCTGCCAAACCCCTGGTGCTGCATCGGGGTCCCCCGCTGGCAAGGGTGCCATCCAGACCGCCGCGCGGGCCGCCTGAAACTCGTACGTTCCGAGGCGCACAGACACATCGCCCGACAAAAGCACGCGACGAGTCTCGACTCCGTCCGGCCCGGTCGATCCCATCCAGTTCCAAGCCCGCGTCCCCTTCAACAGGATCGAGCCATCGTTGACCGACACCGGCAGCCGCACCCCCGCGAAGTTCGTGCCCGTGATATCAAGTGGTTCCACGCGGACGGGCTGCGGATTCACCCGTTCCTGGGCCTGCACGGCCCCCAACGACGCCCCCGCCGCCGCGAGCCACGCCCGCAACACCAGCCCCCAACCGCCATCCTGTCGGTTATTCCGTCCGTGCATGTGGCCCGATGTTACGGCCCACTAGCCCAAATCACAAGCCCGGCGTCTCCCTACGTGGCATCGATCTCTTCAAGCTTTCGCTACAACCCCGCTTTCCGTCTTCACCTGACTCACCCGCGGCCCATCACACAGCACCGGAATCGCCAGCGCCGTCCACCCCGTCTGATGGCTCGCCCCCAGCCCCTGCCCCGTCTCACCATGAAAGTACTCGTGAAACAGCAGCAGGTCCTTCCAAGCCGGATCGCTCGCATATCGCTCATCCGCCCCATGGCACGCCCGCTTCCCGGTCCCATCCGGCACGAACAAACTCGACAACCGCCTCCGGATCTCCGCCGCGGCCGCCGCCAGATTCATCATTTTCCCCGAACCGACAGGGCACTCCACCAGCAGCGAATCTCCATAGAAGTGCCAATACCGCTCCAAAGCCTCGATCAAAAGGTAGTTGACAGGGAACCACACCGGCCCGCGCCAGTTCGAGTTACCGCCAAACAGAGACGTGTCCGACTCTCCCGGCGTGTACCGCACCCGGTACTCCTCATTGGTCGTCCGGAATACATATGGCTTGGCCATGTGCGCCCGCGACAGCGATCGAATTCCGTGCGGTGACAAAAACTCGCTCTCATCCAGCACGTACTTGAGCGTCCGCTCCAGGCGATCGCGCGTCGGGATCGCCAGCAGCCGCAGGTCGTGCTGCGGATCGTCATCCTCGCTCATATACGAAATATGCCGCGCCAGGTCCTTCCGATGCTCCAAGAACCAGTTCATCCGCTTGGAGAACCCCTTGAGCTTCTTGATCAGATCGGCTTCAAGCACTTCCACGGCAAAGACCGGGATGATCCCCACCATCGACCGGATCTTCAGCTTCGTCGAGTGACCGTGCGCCAGCAACTGGTCATAGTAAAACCCGTCATCGTCATCCCACAGCCCCGTCCCGCCCAGGGTATTCATCGCATCGACAATCGCGACGAAGTGCTCAAAGAACTTGGACGCGACATCCTCATACGCGGGGTCTTCGCTCGCAAGCTCCAGCGCCATGGACAGCATCGTCCCGCAGTAAAACGCCATCCAAGCCGTCCCGTCCGCCTGCTCCAGGTGCCCCCCCGTAGGCAGGGGCCGCGACCGATCAAACACCCCGATGTTGTCCAGGCCCAGGAACCCGCCCGCGAACAGGTTCTTGCCCTCCGGGTCTTTCCGGTTTACCCACCACGTGAAGTTGATGAGTAGCTTCTGAAACACCCGGGCCAGAAACATCCGGTCCCGACCACCCTTGGGCCCCGTCATCTTGTACACCCGCCAGCACGCCCACGCGTGCACCGGTGGGTTCACATCCCCGAACGCAAACTCGTACGCCGGGATCTGCCCCGACGGGTGCATGTACCACTCGCGGAGCAGCAGGATCAACTGCTCCTTGGCAAAGTGCGGATCAATCTTCGCCAGCGCCACCACGTGAAACGCCAGGTCCCACGCCGCGAACCACGGATACTCCCACTTGTCCGGCATCGAGATCACGTCGCGGCAGAACACGTACGGCCATTCCGCGTTCCGGCCTCTCGCCCGTTCCTCCGGCGGCTTGGGCTGGTTGGGGTCACCCTTGAGCCAGTCCTCCACGATGTAGTGATAGAACTGTTTGCTCCACATCAGCCCCGCCGCGGCCTGCCTCACAACGTTTCGTTCATCCTCCGATAGGTGTCCCGGAGCATGCTCGTCATAAAACGCGTCCGCCTCCGCAATCCGATCCGCAAACACCTGGTCAAACTCGCCGCCAAACGGCCGCGCCGTCGCCTCCGCCTCCGGAGTCAGCCGCAACCGCAACGTCACCGACTTCCCCGCCGGCACATTCAACTTGTAGTGTGCCGCGGCCTTGGTCCCAAACCCGTTCGGATTGACCGCCTCCGCCTTCCCGCCCACCACAAAGTTGTGAAACGCATCCTTCACGTACTTGGTGTCATTGGCCGTCCCATACAGCCGCTCCGAGTTGGTCTCGTTCTCCGTAAACAGCAGTTCAGGAAAGTGCTCCCCCGGCCCCGGCTCAATGCTGAACTTGAACTTCCCCAACGTCTCATGCGTCGCCCCGATCGTCCCGGGTCCCTCCCCCGTCAACCGCGGCCGCACACCAGACTCCTCATGCGTCGCCCCCCATGTCCAGATGTTCCTGAACCACAGAGTGGGCAGCACGTGAATTTCCGCCGCCTCCGGCCCCCGGTTCACGATCGTGATCCGAATCAGCACATCATCCGGCGAAGCCTTCGCGTACTCCGCGAACACATCAAAATACTTCCCACCCTCAAACGCCCCTGCATCCGCCAACTCAAACTCCGGTTCCTTCTTCCCGCGTTTCTTGCTCTCTTCCACAAGCCGCGCATACGGGTACTCACTCTGCGTGTACTTGTACAGCGCCTTCATGTACGAATGCGTCGGCGTCGAATCCAGGTAGAAGTAGCTCTCCTTGCAATCCTCCCCGTGATTGCCCTCCGGCCCCGTCAATCCAAACAGCCTCTCCTTCAGAATCGGGTCCTTCCCATTCCAAAGCGCCAAAGCGAAGCACAACCGGCACTCGCGATCGGTGAACCCGAGCAACCCATCCTCACCCCATCGATACGCCCGGCTCCGAGCATGGTCATGCGGGAAGTACTCCCAGCAGTTCCCATCCGCCGAATAATCCTCGCGCACCGTTGCCCACTGTCGCTCGCTGAGATAAGGCCCCCAACGCTTCCAGTTCGCCGCCCGCGTGGCATCGAGCTCGAGCCGCTTCTTCTCCGCCCCCGCCACGCCCGCGCGAGGCGTCTTGCCCGCACCATTCTGCGAAGGTGCAGACTGCGGGGCGTTCTTCTTTCCCTTGGATTGCCGCGAGTTGGCCATTCGGCTTCCCAGTAGCTCCGACCGTCACCGCTCTTCAGGCCGCTTCAGCGGCCTTGCTCGCTAGTAGCCCACGGCTTCAGCCGTGGGTTCCATCGACCCGTTCTCGTCATCAGCCCGTTTCAACGGGCTTACTCCGATCACGGCTTCAGCCACACGTTCACCGCCAACTCGAATCCTGATTCCCATCCTATCGTCCCCCAAGATTCACCGCCCCCTCCGGAGCCCCCCATGCTCTTCCGCCTCATCTACGACCCGTACCTCGCCCAGGCCTCCTACCTCATCGGCTGCCAGAAAACTGGCGAAGCCATCGTCATCGACCCCTCCCGCGACATCGGCCGCTACCTCCAGATCGCCGCGCAAGAAAAGCTCACCATCACCGCGGCCACCGAAACCCACATCCACGCCGACTTCCTCTCCGGCTCCCGCGAGTTCGCCGAAAGAGGCACAAAGGTCTACCTCTCCGACATGGGCGGTCCGGATTGGAACTACCGCTGGCTCGATAACAAGACCGGCGGCGGAAACTACAACGCTCAACTCCTCAAGCAGGGCGACCTCATCAAAGTCGGCAACATCGAACTCAAAGTCATCCACACCCCCGGCCACACCCCCGAGCACATCTGCTTCGAGGTGACTGACAAGGGTGGGGGCGCCCAAGACCCCATGGGCATCCTCACCGGCGACTTCATCTTCGTCGGCGACCTGGGCCGCCCGGACCTCCTCGAATCCGCCGCCGGTGTCAGCGGCGCTGCCGACTCCTCGGCCAAGCTCCTCCTCGAATCCGCCCGCCGCTTCAAGTCCACACCCGAGTACCTGCAAGTCTGGCCCGGCCACGGCGCCGGCAGCGCCTGCGGCAAGGCCCTGGGCGCTGTCCCGCAATCCACCGTCGGCTACGAACTCCGCCACAACAACGCCCTGATCGCCGCCGACAACCCGCAGCGCTTCCTCTCCGAAATGCTCAGCGGCCAACCCGAGCCTCCCCTCTACTTCGCGCGCATGAAGGCAGACAACCGCGACGGTCCGCCCCTGCTTCCCAAGAATCTCAACGTCCAACCCCTCACCGTCGCCGACCTTGCCAAGTTCAACCCCGCATCACCCACCGCCCCCGTCATCATCGACACCCGCACCTGGGCCCAGTTCAAAGAGGGCCACCTCCCCGGATCCCTCTACGCCCCCGCCAACACCAACTTCTCCGCCGTCGCCGGCTCCTACGTCAAACCCGAAGACCGCATCATCCTCCTCGCCGAACCCGGCAAAGCGCAGGAACTCTGGCTCGTTCTCCTCCGCATCGGCCTTGACCGCTGCGATGCCATCCTCAGCCCCGAAACCCTCGCGGCGTACGCGGCGGGGGGGGGGAAGCTCGCCAAGACCGACGAGATCACCGTCGCCGAGCTCAAGCAGAAGATGGAAAGTGGGGCGGTCAACGTCCTGGATGTCCGCCGCGCTGACGAATCGCGCGAAGGCCACATCAAAAGCGTCCCCAACATCGTCCACACCCGCCTGGCCTCACGCCTCTCCGAAGTCCCCAAAGACAAACCCCTGGCCCTCCACTGCCAAGGCGGCGCCCGCTCCGCCTACGCCGCGGCCTTCCTCGAACGCAACGGGTTTCAGGTTGCCAATGTTGCAGGTGGCTTTGGAGCGTGGGAGAAGGCGGGATACGAGGTCGTCAAGGGCTGAGTGATTGGGTGGCATGGCTGTGGCTTGGCACAGCCATGAGAATGCTCGTGCTCTTTATGCAGTGATGCGCGAAGGTGCGTCGCTGACGCAAAGGCGGCTGCTGCCCCTCTGCCCCCGCTCGGCGAAGAAGCCGAGCGGCGGGGGGAATGATCAGGTTGACTCAGGCCGGACGCCCCCCGTGTTGTCCAAACACGCAGTGTCGCAGTGTGAACCCTGATTCCGCTTCCTGTATGCTCGAGTGCAATGACAACGCCAAACGAGCCTGGCCAGTCCAAATGGAATCGCGCTCATTCGATTTTCAAGTGCGTAGTGTTCGCGATCGTTGCCCTGATGATCCTGGTCGTGATCGCGTTCGCTGGAGTCATGGTGTGGTGCGTTCTCAACATCCACGCGACTAGAAACTGAGGGACTGCTGCCCGAACATGCCCTGCCCTCTCTGTCTTCCTCTGCGTGCCTCCACGTTCAACTCATCTGCCTTCGGCGCTCCCCTCGTTCATCCGCCTCCGCTCTCAAACGGCCCCAACCTCCCCCAAAACACCGTCTGCGGATGCACGAACGCAACATCAAGCGGATATGTCTCCGCCTCCGCATCAACCTCCGTCAACACCAGCTTTCTCTGTCGCACCACCGCCCGCTGGGTGAGAAACGAATACGCCCGATACCCCCGCTCCGTCATCCAGCCAACCAACTCCCGCCCCGAACTCCCCGCCTGCCTGAGCATCTCTTCGTTGACCTCCGAGATCACCAGCGGTCGATGCCGCTCTATCAACCCTCGCATCCCTTCCAGCGCCCGCATTTCAAACCCTTCCACATCCAACTTCACAACCAACGCTCCCCGCACCTCCAGCCCCAGACCATCCGCCCGCACCACCCGTGCCCGCGCCGTCTCCCGCAAGACGCCCCCGTACCGTTCCGGAACAGGAGCAAACGTGCCTGCTCCATAGTTGTCTTGGCCGGGGATGCGCAACTCCAGTTCGGCCTCGCGATCGGACAACCCGCATTCATGCACCCTGACCTGCGACAGCCCATTGGTCGTGACATGCCAACGAATCTGTTCAATCATCCGCGGGTTGGGCTCCAACGCATGCACCAACCCGCCGGCGCCAACACGCCAACCCGCGTACATCGCCACCAGCCCGTTGTTCGCCCCCGCATCCAGCACCGTGTCACCGCGGTGCACGGCTCGCTCGATCAACCACTGCAGCGGCGCATCGTGATACCGGCGCAGAAAGTATCCACAGCACTGAAAATAGTCCGACAAGTCCAGCCGCAGTCGATATCCGTGCCACACTCCGCGGCACTCGCGCACCCCCTCCCGGGGCCACGCCGTCGGAATCTTCTGAATACTTGCCTCAACCAATCCCACGCACCGAGGCAACTCCAGCCGCGCATATCCGCAGACCACCCCGCGAATCGCTTCACCGCTCAAGCGTCCCAGTACAGTCGATCGCCGACGCATCGCCTCATGAACCGCACCCGCAACAGCGGCCACCCGAGTGAACGCGCTTCGCGCCGAATCGTGCATCGGCGGAGTATACAAGCCGCACCAATAGCCACCGTTCGGCAAGCCGCACCGTCTACCATTTCGCACCTCAACCGGAGTCCCCAATGCCCGCCACGCTTTCCACCATGCTCGCCCTGGGCACCCCCGCCCCCAACTTCTCCCTCCCCGACACCAACAACGCGGGCAACAAAGTCTCCCTCTCCGACTTCAAGAACAAACCCCTCCTGGTCATGTTCCTGTGCAACCACTGCCCCTTCGTCAAACACATCCGCGCCGAACTAACCCGCCTCGGCCTCGATTACCAACCCAGAGTCGGCATCGTCGCCATCTCCTCCAACGACATCGAAAACCACCCCGACGACTCCCCCGCCAAGATGACCGCCGAAGCAAGGGCCGCCGGCTACACCTTCCCCTACCTCTACGACGAATCCCAGCAAGTCGCCAAGTCCTACAAGGCCGCCTGCACCCCCGACTTCTTCCTCTTCGACAAAACTCACAAACTCGTCTACCGCGGCCAGCTCGACGATTCTCGCCCCACCGGCCGCGGCCCAGGCGGCGACCTCCCTGTCACCGGCAAAGACATCCGAGCCGCCCTCGATGCCCTCCTCGCCAGCAAAACGGTCTCCACAGACCAAAAGCCCAGCATCGGCTGCAACATCAAGTGGAAACCCGGTAACGAACCGGCCTACTAGACTCCTATTCCCCTTCCCTTCCCGCCCCGGCGCGGTACATTGGGTCGCCGCCCCATGGCCGGTCGGCGTTCTAAAGCGGATCCCACAACCCAAGGCACCTCATGCACCTCCACCGCGCCATCCTCGGTCTGTTGTTGCTTCTCACTTCCACCGCCGCGGCCCAGCCCAACTGGGGTGCCAGCCCCCCTTGCTGGCCCGGCTTCGGCTACAACTCCTCCCACACTGGCAATCCACAGTTCGTCGCCCAGCCGCTCAACCGCATCAAGTGGTCCACCACCGTTGACACCAACTTCACCGGCCTGGCCCACTACGGCAGCCCGATGGTCACGCCCGCCAACGACGTCATCTTCCCCGTCCACACCAACACCGGCTTCCGCGTCGAAGCCCGCCGCGGCAGCGACGGTCTTCTCCTCTGGACGCAGAACACCGGCTATGTCCCCCAGTCCGCCGGCTGGCTCCCCGTCTGCGGCAGCACTCTGACTCCCAACGGGTACGTCGCCATCCCCGACTCCGGCGGCCGTGTCATCCTGCGCGACACCACCGGCAAGAGACCTCGCGCCGCCACCCTCACCAGCCTCATCTTCTACGGCGCTGCCAACTACGCCGCCAACCCCGCGGCCTACGACAACAACATTCGCATCAACACGCCGATCACCTGCGATGCCGCCGGCAATCTCTACTTCGGCTTCATCGCCTTGGGCGCGACCCCCATCAACCTCCAGGGCGGGATCGCCCGCATCTCCGCCAACGGCCAGGGCTCCTGGGTTACCGCCGCCGCGGCTTCTCACGACCCCAGCATTTCGCAAGTTGCCCTCAACTGCGCCCCCGCCTTGGGCTTCGGTGGCCAAGTCCTTTACGTCGCGGTCGTCAGCGCGGCCAGTGGCTACGGCTACATGCTCGCCATCGATACCACGACCCTGGCATCGCTCTTCCAGGCCCGTCTCCGCGATCCCCACACCGGCAACGACGCGCTCTGCATCGAATACAGCTCCGCTTCGCCAACGATCGGCCCGGATGGCGACGTTTACTTCGGCGTCTTCGATGACGGCTGGAACAACAACGACCGCGGCTGGATGCTCCACTTCGACGCCAAGCTTTCGCAAATCAAAACCCCGGGCGCCTTCGGCTGGGACCACACCGCCTCCATCGTCCCGCGTGCCTGCGTCCCCTCGTACACCGGAACCTCGTCCTATCTCCTTCTCTGCAAGTACAACAACTACGCTGGAATCGGCAACGGCGACGGCCGCAACCGCGTCGCCATCCTCGACCCCAACGCCGCCGAAATCGATCCACCCAGCGGCGTCTCCACGATGAAGGTCATCATGAGCGTTCTGGGTCCCACCGCCGAACCCGGCGCCGGCCCCAACGCTGTCCGCGAATGGTGCATTAACAACGCCGCCGTAGACCCCATCACCCACGCGGCCATGCTCAACAGCGAAGATGGCCACCTCTACCGCTGGGACCTGAACACGGGCATCCTCACCCAGGACATGCCCCTCATCTCCGGCGCGGGCGTGCCCTACACACCGACCGTCATCGGCCCGGACGGCACCGTCTACGCAATCAACAACTCAGTCCTGTGCGCTGTGGGCCAGTAACCCTCCCTCTCACGCTCCGAGCGGGTGAGGGTGGCCGGGTGAGGGCTTCTCCGCCTTTGACCGCGAGACCTCACCACTCCTCCCTCGTCACCGCCCAGTGCTCATGATCCGCCCACTTTCCCGCGATCCTGAGATACCGCTTCGCCGTCCCCTCATACCGAAACCCCAGCTTCTTCACCAGCCCTTTCGACGCCCGATTCGTCGGCACCACATTCGCCTCCACCCGGTGCAACTCCAACTCCTCAAACGCATACCCCACCGCCAGCCTCACCGCCTCACTCATCAATCCCTGCCGCGCATACGCGGCTCCGATCCAATACCCCATGTAGCAACTCTGAAACGCCCCACGCGAAATGTCCCCCAGCCCCACCTGCCCCACGATCTCCCCAGTCTCCTTCGAGCACACCGCAAACCGTTTCGACCGCTCATCATTGCTGGACTTCAAAAACCTCCCGAACCACCAAGCCCCAAACATGTCGCCTCCACCCACCGGCGATGCCTCCCACCTTTCCAGGTGTTTCCGGCTCGCCCGTTTCAGCCCCACCATCTCCCGCCGGTCCGCCGCCGTCGGAAACCGCAGAAACACCCTCTCCCCGGTCGCGACCGCCTGTGGCTTCTTCATTCTCCTGATTTACCACATTCCGCATGTCACCGTCCACCCCCCTCTCTCGCACGTGTGAATAGCCCCGGCATACCGCCGCGGCCTGGAGATCACACATGTTCCGCAACTCTCTCACCCTTCTGCCCCTCCTTGCCGGTCTCGCCACGGCCCAGACCATCCAGCCCCCCTTCGTCGGTCACTACACGCTGGTAGACCTGGGTGTGCCCACTGGCGTGCCCACGGCCGCGGGCGGCCTCACCATCAGCGCGGCTGACCCGAACCAACTGCTCATCGCCGGCCGGGCCAACTCCGCCCAAGGCGCGGTGTTTTCCGTCCCCGTTCAACGCGACGCCCAAGGCCACATTGTCGGTTTTGCCGGGGCCGCAACCACCGTCTGCACCGCGCCCTCTGTCGACGGCACGCTGGTCTACGGCCCCAACAACGTCCTGTTCTACTCCCGCTACCCCAGCACCGCGTTCGCTCAGGTCCGCCCCGGCAGCCAGGCGGCGGACAAACTCACCGACCTCGCACCGCTGGGCATCGCCAACTCAGTCTCCAGCATTAACTTTGTTCCCGCTGGTTACCCCGGCGCAGGTCGCTGCAAGGTCGCCACGTTTCCCAACGGTCAGTGGTGGGATGTAACCCTCACTCCGGATGGCCAGGGCTCCTTCAACGCCGCCGCGGCCTCGCAAGTCGTCGGATCCCTGATCCCCGGCGCTCCCGAAGGCTTCGCCTATATCCCTCAAGGCTCGCCCCTCTTCCCCTTCCCCTCCATGGTCGTCACGGAGTGGAACAACACCAGCATCGTGGCCTACACCCTTGACGCCGAGGGCAATCCCAAGCCCGCGACGCGCTCGGTGATCGCCTCGGGCCTGGGTTCGATCGAGGGATCCTCATTTGATCCCATCTCCGGCGACCTCCTGGTCATGAAGTTCTCCACCGCCCACCTCTACATCATCCGCGGCTTCGGCCCTCAAGCCTGCACCGCCAACTGCGATGGCAGCACCACCCAGCCAGTCTTGACCGCCAACGACTTCCAGTGCTTCCTCAACTCCTTCGCCGCAGGCAGCCCAGCCGCTAACTGTGACGCCAGCACCGTCGCGCCCGTCCTCAACGCCAACGACTTCCAGTGCTTCCTGAACAAGTTCGCCCAAGGCTGCGCCCAGTAACAGCCTCCGATTTCCAAAACGCCCCAGAGCCGCCTTGCCGAGCGCCCCTCGTCATCCGGCTCTCAGGCGTTTTTCCGTGTACCGTATCCCCAATGTCTGAAGTCGAGACCAAACACAACATCTGGAAGATCATCTCCGCCTCCTCCGCCGGCACGCTCATCGAGTGGTACGACTTCTACATCTTCGGCAGCCTCGCCGTCACGCTCTCGACAGTCTTTTTCCCCAAAGGCGCCGGTGCCGCGGCACTCCTCAGCACCCTCGCGACCTTCGCCATCGGCTTCGTCGTCCGCCCCTTCGGCGCCATGGCCTTCGGCTACCTCGGCGATCTCATCGGCCGCAAGTACACCTTCATGGTCACGCTCCTGCTCATGGGCGGCGCAACCTTCCTCATCGGCATCCTCCCCGGTTACGAACGCCAAGGCAACTGGCCCGGCATCGGCTGGGGCGCACCCATCGCGCTCATCCTCCTTCGCCTCCTTCAAGGCCTCGCCCTCGGCGGTGAATACGGCGGCGCGGCCACTTACGTCGCCGAACACGCCCCCGACGGCCGCCGCGGCTTCTGGACAAGCTGGATCCAGACCACCGCCACCCTCGGGCTCTTCCTCTCTCTGGCCGTCATCATCACCTGCCGCACCGCCCTCTCCAAGGAAGACTTCGCCGCCTGGGGCTGGCGCATCCCCTTCTGGATCTCCCTGGTCCTGGTCTTCTTCTCCTACTACATCCGCCGCCGCATGAACGAGTCCCCGCTCTTCCAGCGCATGAAGAGCACCGGCAAGTCCTCCCGAAACCCCTTCAAGGAATCCTTCGGCAACAAAGCCAACCTTCGCCTCGTCCTCCTCGCCCTCTTCGGCGCCACCGCCGGCCAGGGTGTCGTCTGGTACACCGGCCAGTTCTACGCCATGACCTTCACCAAGGTCACACTCGGCATCGACGCCACGCAAACCGAGTACATCGTGGGCATCGCCCTCCTGCTCGGAACTCCGTTCTTCGTCGTGTTCGGAGCCCTCTCCGACCGCATCGGCCGCAAGAGCATCATGCTAACGGGCTGCATCCTTGCGGTTCTCACGTACTACCCGATCTACCGAGCCATGCAGCACACCGCAGATGTCAAGAACTCCGCACGCTTCACGCTCGCATCCTCAACGCAAGTGGGGGACCCCAAGGTTGAGCACGGCCCCATCAATCCGATCAAGAAAGAACCCGCCAAGGCCACAACCACCACCATCGAGCGTCGCACCTACCAGGACGGCACGATCAGCACCGTCACGATCACCAAACTCGAAGTCACCGGCCAACCCGACCTCATCACCGAAAAACCCTCCATCAAGTTCCCCTCCCTCACCAGCCCCCACGCCCTCTCCCTCATCGCGCTCATCTGGCTCCAGGTCCTCTACGTCACCATGGTCTACGGCCCCATCGCGGCCTTCCTCGTCGAACTGTTCCCCACACGCATCCGCTACTCCTCGATGTCCCTTCCCTACCACATCGGAAACGGTGTCTTCGGCGGCATGGTCCCCTTCATCGGCCAGTTGCTCGTCGTCAAAACCGGCGACCCTCTCTCCGGCCTCTGGTACCCGATGGCCATCGCGACGATCACCGTCGTCATCAGCATCGCCCTCATCCGCGAGAAACGCGACGTGAAGATGTGGGATGCCTCGATGGATGCGTGAAGACTTCGCTCGGTCGAGCGAATTGAACACCAACATCGGCATCTTGCAAGGTACGATCTTCGCATGCCGAATGTGCCCCAATGCTGTTTGCTGATCGCCGCGCTCTTGGCGGCACTCTTGACCGCCGGATGCCAGTCGGCCGGTTCGGACTCGCCGTCAACACCGCAACTCGGGTTTCATCAGGCGAGTCCAACCGGGTTTGCGTCCGGAGTGTGGGTGCAGGACCAAGCCAAGGACCCGCGCCCGTGGGTGATTCTCCTCCCCGGTGCCTCGGGCCTCAAGATATTCGACGATGACGCGCACTACTTCCGAGCCGGCCAGCACCTTTCCGAGCTGGGGATGACCGTCATGGTGGTTGACTACAAGCGGTCCTACAAGCAGTCGCCCGTGCGTCCGAACGTCCCCACCGGCCAGAAAATATCATGGGTCATCGAGCAGGCCATCACGTGGGCTCGAGAGCAAGGCATCGCTCAGCCAAACCAACCCGGCGCGATCGTCGCCTGGTCTCTCGGCGCTGAGGGTCTCTGGCCGATCTTCGCACAACCCGTCAAAGCAGGAACCTTAGGGATCACCGCCGCGGCCGCGTATTACCCTTCTAACGAAGAAGAGAAGTCGATCAAGCCACCGATTCGCTTCTTGGTGTTGACAGGAGAGAAAGACGATGTGACCAAGGCCCCGGCAATCCGAAAGGCGCTGTCACCGGCAGACCCATCCCTGCTGGAACTTCACGTCTACCCCGGGGCCAATCACGGCTTCGATGTGCATTCGATCCAGCCGCCGCGAAAGCTCAGCCTCATCCCCCTCATCGGACCCTCCGCGACGTTCGGCTTTGACCCCGCGGCCGCGAAGGACGCTCAGGAGCGCCTCGACCAGTTCCTAAAGCTCCACCTGCACCCCCGATAGCGCGACCCTGAGCAGCGACGTTCACGCTCCAACGTGCACCACCACCCGCCTCCGATGCGGCGCCCGCCGGTGCTCCCAAACATAAATCCCCTGCCACCTCCCCAGCACCAACTCCCCCTCCACAACCGGAATCGAAATCGAAACCGCCGTCAACGCCGCCTTCACGTGCGCCGGCATGTCGTCCGGCCCCTCATCATT
This sequence comes from Phycisphaerales bacterium, assembly GCA_044222485.1. GTDB lineage: Bacteria > Planctomycetota > Phycisphaerae > Phycisphaerales > UBA1924 > JAHBXE01. The sequence goes on from JBGAND010000028.1 coordinate 57,742, forward strand.
GTGCGTGTAGAGCGAGTCTCCTTCCGGCACCAACCGGTTCAGCCAAGCCTCCAAATCCCGCCGCGCCGATGGATCAACATTCTCCTGAATGATCAAGCTCGCCGAAGTGTGCCGGATGAACACCGTGCATAACCCCTCTCGCACCTTCGACTCAGCGACCACTGTCCGCACCTGATCTGTGATTTCGTGCAGGCCCTGGCTGGACGTCGAAATGACGAGAGTGCGATTCATCGCTCGCGTACGAATCTCCGCACCCAAAGCGTCCACTCGTCCTTGCTGAACTGGCCCGCCGCCAGCCGCACGATCGCACGCTCCGCCTCCTCAACATCAGCAACGAACTCCCAGCCATTGTCACTGAGGAACATCACCATTGCCGCGGTCGCGGCTCTCTTATTGCCATCCACAAATGGATGGTTTCGACAATTGTGAAACGCATACGCCGCGGCCATCGATTGAATATCGGTGTGGAGATACACCCCGCCAAACTGCTGGCGTGGCATCGCCAACGCGGACTCAAGTAGCCCAGAATCGCGGACGGCCGGATCGCTTCCTTGGTCGATCATCGCGAATCGATGAATCCGAAGCAACTCATCCAGTTCTATGAACTTGATCGCCTCGGCCGTCACTTGGCCAACCTGCGGATAAGCTCCCCGTGCTTGCCAAACACATCGCCCACGTGCCGATCCAATGTCGAGGCGTCCACGCCGGGCGCGGCCCGTTCCATGAGATAGGCCAAGTATGCCTCTGAAGTGAGGTGCAAATCCCGAGCGCCTCGCTCAAACTGGAGTCTGAGCTCCTCCGAAACCGGGATCTGAATGAGATGTTTGTCAAACGCGCTCATGAGGTAATTATCGACCTCCAAGTGACGAACGGCTACATTCCATTCCGATTCCCCTCAAATCCCCCTCCCACACTCCGGACACCTCACCCCCTTCAGCCCCTTCAACCCATACCCACACCCCCCGCACCGCGTCTCCCCCCGATACCCCAGCCACCGGCTCCGCTCCCACCGCATGCACAACCCGTACACCACCATCGCCGGCACCAGTGCAGCCATCAACTCCACCCACCACGGCCCGCGTGTCACCAGGTAGTTGAACGCTCGCGTCTTGAAGTCCTCCCCGTAAAACGGTCCGTTCGGCCCCCACATCATCACGCGCGACTCAAACACCGGCTGACACCCCGCGGCCTTCGCCACCTCAATGAACCACTGCTGAATCCGATACTGATCGACCGCCGACACAAACGCGTGCACACACACAAACACCGCGACCGAAATCGCGACCCGCTTCACCAGGATGCGCGTCATCGATCGCACGCTAAAACTCCGCCCCGCACGCGGTGCATCGCGGCTCGCTCAATCCCCGCATCCTCGCTCCGCACTTCCCGCACAGGCTCACCCGCCACCCAAACTGCCCCAGACCCACGCGGTGAAACACGAGCAACGACACAACCAGCCCCGGCCCGTACGTCACCAACGCCGCAGGCACCCGCGCGGCCGGGAACACCCACGCGGGCTCTCGCTGGTAGTTGTGCCCCGCAACCTGCCCGCCCAGGTTGTTCCCGCGCGCGTTCATGATTCCGACGAACTCGGCCGACTGCAGAACCCCGCGCACGACAATCCAATACAACCGCCAGCTCGGGTAGGCGATCGCACTAAACACCACAATCCCCGCCGCGGCCCCCAGCGCAACCCGCATCGCCTTGTGAATCGTCGCCCTCATCCGCGCCCGCCCTGCTTTCTGCGCCTCATCAGCTCGATCCCGCAGATGACGACAACCCAGATGCAAAGCGCCGCGGACAGGCCGTAGTAGATCTTCCCCGTGAGCGGCGCCATCAGGCCGCTACCCGATCGCGAGTAGTGGCGAAGCCTCTCTCCGCTGAGAGCCAGAGCAAACATATAGACGCACCGTCCGCCCAGCAAAGTGCCCATGACTATCCCGGTGAACGGTGAGTTCCAACGTCTGGGCCACGACCGCGGCCGCTGCGTTGCCGGTCCCAACCCCAGCGTCTTGTCCCGAGTGTCAACCGATTCCAGCACCGACGCGCCGCACTCCGGGCACAGAGGCGACACAATCCGCATCAAGTCATAACTGCAGTGAGAGCAGTTGAGCCCCACACCCCGCGTCTGCTTACGCGACTTCCAGAACACCATATCACAAGTGTACCGCTACCCAATGTTCTCCCGCACCTTCCGCGGCAGCTTCTCCTTCACCAGCCGGTACGCCTCTGCAACCAACAGCTCCGCCTCCTTCTGCGAAAGGGCTCCCGCCTCCCGCACACTCACCCACCCAAACCGCGCCGCATACGGCGCGGGAATGATCCCCTTCTTCTCTACCAATCTGTCAAAGTCTTCATCCGAACACTTGAACGCAAAGGGCAACTGCGGGACTTCGTCATCGCCCCCGGTAAATACCACAAACATCTTCCCACCCACCGACGAAACCAGGTCCGCGCCCCACTTCACATCCTCCGTAACGCCCGGAAAAGCTCGACAGAACTTCCGCAGCCGAGAACAGTTCACGCCCCGTGCCACGGGCTTCCGTTTCAGCGAACGCCCGTGTGAAGACTTCCGACCCGTTGAAGCCGCCTTCTTCGCCCCCACCTTGCGACTTTCGCCCTTCGCCATTCCGCTCACTCCAGGTTCAACCCCGCCACGTACGCATTGAGCTCCGCCTGCTGCCGATTCAGCGTCGCCAACTCCTTCTCACGCGACTCGCGAATCGCCTCCAGCCGCGTCTCCTGATCATTCAGCTTCGTCGTGTACCGCCGATACAGCTCCGTATCCCGCGCCACGCTGCCCATATTCTGCCGCAGCCGGTTCTGATCCTGATCAATCCCCGTCTTCTCCGCATCCAGCTCCTGAATCCGCTGCTGTGTGTCATTGATCGCGGCCTGCATGTCCGCGGCCTTCTTCACCGCATCCACAACCTTCTGCGAAACCACCCCGCCCTTGACATACGTCATCAGCGTCGCCAGGTCATACTGCGTAACGCCAAAATACTGCATCTCGGTGTGCTCCTGCACCACCTCGATCTTGCCGGACTCCTTGGCCGCCAACTCGATCTCAAAGCGGTAAAGCGCCTCGGTCTCCTCGGTGGCCTTCTTTGGCTCTACCAGGTCCCAACCCTTCACCTTCGGCTGCTCCACAATAATCGTCCGCGGCCGCTTCTCATCCTTATTCCCAAATGCATACGCCACCTTGTTCTGCTGCTTCAGTGTCTGCTCGATCGACCCGTTCACGATCTTGATCTTCTTGACCGTGCTGTTCCCATCACCCTTGGTCAGCACCTGCACATCCAGATCCACGGCATACGCCAGCAACCGCTTGTCGCCGATCGACACATGCCCGATCTGCGCATCGCCCGCATACGCCGCGCCGTCAAACACGCTGATCGGCCCAGGCATCAACTGCAGCCCCGAGCTGTTCTTAATCTCCACCCCCCGCATCGGATGTTCCGATCCATCCGCCCGATTGAAGATCGAAACCCGCCTTCCCTCAATCGCCGACGACAGAATCGGCAACATCGCCGAACGCTGACGCGAGATAGAAATCGGCGTCTTCATCTGATACTGGAAAACCTCGCCAACCTCACCCGCCTGGGCCTGCGCCGCCGCGGAGTACTGCGTCATGTCTTCGCCGGTGACCGCCGGTTCTCCAGGCCGTCCGGTCTCCGCAAAGCCATACGCCCCGGACTGATCCCTCTTCGCGGCTTCTTTACCTTCGGAACCCCTGGACAATCGCCTTCCGCCGGCCCCAGGCGCTCCCGGAGCCGCGGACGGCGCTGCCGGCTTGTTCACAGCCTCCTTTAGGGCCAACTTATCCGACCAACTCGCCCCCTCCGCATACTCCCGCGGCATCACCCCCGGCACCTGCGGCACCGGAATCTCAGGCCGAAACACATGCAGCGGCTCGTACAGATCCATCTGGAAACTCACCGGCCGTCCCGCGACCAGCGACAGATTCACGTTCTCCCAATCCTCATCCGTCGTGTTCTCGACGATCGCCCAACCCTGAATCGTGGGTTGTCCCTTGTCCTTATCCCCCTTCTTATCCCCTGACTCCGCGAGCACGAGTCGATACGACGTCTTCCACACCGGCATCTCATGCACGTATTCGATCACCACAGGCCGCGCGCCGGTCCCCGCAAACGTCAAGTCCACCGTCTTCACCCGATCCGCCCGATGCTCCGCCAGCGCGGCCAATGCCTTGTTCAACTCTCCAGCTAACGCCGGGTCCAAAATCTCAAACCCCAGCACCTTCGTCAGGTTCACCGACTGAACACCCTTGGCCGACAGCAAACTGATCCACGGCAGATTCGCTACCGTCTCGGTTGCACCATTCGGCGCCGTGGTGGTCAACACCGTCGGCCGCGTCTCGACATTCACAATCGTCCCCGAGACCTCCCCATCCCCCGTCCTCACCTTCACCGGCGAACCCCGCAGGCGGTTCAACAGTTCACCCATCGCCGGGTTATCCGAAATGTTCACGCCGAACGCTGCCAGCCGCTTCGCGAGCGGCTCCTTCGACCCATACGCAACGCTCTGCAGCCCCTTCTGCTCATCCAGAATCACCATCGACTTAAGCATGTCATTGATCTGCTCGGTCGCAAAGCGGAGCTGAATCTTCTGACCAGCATCCACCATCCCGCGCCGCTCAAAGTACCCAACGCCCGAGCGATACAGCGTCAAACTCCGGATCGGCAAGGGCTGGTTCGCCCTCACCCCCTCCTTTGCCTCTTGTTTCCCCGGCTGCGCGACCGCAACCTGTCCCGCACCCAAAGCCAGCCCCGCCACCGCAACCAAAACGCCCAAGTTCAAACGCGTCATATCAGTTTCCTTCACTTTCGCCTATCGCCTATCGCCCTTCGCCTCTCGCGTCACTCCACATTCAACCCCGCCACATACGCCTGCAACTCCGCATTCTGCCGATTCAACGTCGCCACTTCCTTCTCCCGCAAATCCCGCATCGTCTCCAGCCGCGTCTCCTGCTCATTCAGCTTGCCCGTATACCGACGATACAGGTCCGTATCCCGAGCCACGCTGTTCATATTCTGCCGCAGACGGTTCTGGTCCGCATCAATCCCTGCCTTCTCCTGATCAAGCTGGTTGATCCGGTTCTGCGTCCCATTAATCGCCGCCTGCATATCCGCGGCCTTCTTCACCGCATCCACCACCTTTTGCGACACCGCACCACCCTTCAAGTACCCCACAAGCGTCCCTAGGTCATACGACGTCACGCCAAACGACTGAAGGTCCGTGTGCTCCTGCACAATGTCGATCTTCCCGGACTCCTTGGCCGCCAGTGAAATCTCAAACCGATACAACGTCTCGGTCTCCTCCGTCGCCTTCTTGGGCTCCGTCAGGTCCCACCCCTTCACCTTCGGCTGCTCCACAATCAACACCCGCGGCCGCTTTTCATCCTTATTCCCAAACGCGTACGACACCTTCGCCTGCTGCTTCACGGTCTGCTCAATCAGCCCGTTGACGATCCGAACCTTCCTTACCACGCTGGTGCTGTCCTCCTTCGTGATCGTCTGAACCTCCAGGTCAACCGCATACGCCAGCAGCCGCTTGTCGCCGATCGAAACATGCCCAATCTGCGCATCCCCCGCATACGCCGCGCCATCAAACACGCTGATGGGCCCCGGCATGAGTTGCAACCCCGAGTTGTTCTTGATCTCCACGCCCCGCATCGGGTGCTCAGACCCGTCGGCCCGACTGAAGATCGAAACCCGCCGCCCCTCAATCGCAGATGACAAGATCGGCAACATCGCCGACCGTTGCCGCGCAATCGACACCGGCGTCTTCATCTGATACTGGAAAACCTCGCCAATCTCCCCCGCCTGGGCCTGGGCTGCGGCCGCGTAACGGCTCATGTCGTCGCCCGTAGGACCCGCATCCCGATCCGATTCGTTGCGGAACGGCGACTGCGCACCACCGCCACCGCCCTGACTGCGACCCAACGCCTCGCTCAATTCAATCTTCGGAACATCCCGATACTTGGCGACCCCGCCAGTCACCATGGGCGCCGGCGATGCGGGCGCCACGCTCCTCGCATCCGCCAACGCCGCCTTTTCCCCAAACCTCATCCCATCCGCATACTCCCGCGGCATCACCCCCGGCACCTGCGGCACGGGAATCTCCGGCCGAAATACATGCAGCGGCTCATACAAGTCCATCTGAAAACTCACCGGCCGCCCAGCCACCAACGACAAGTTCACATTCTCCCAATCCTCATCCGTCGTGTTCTCCACAATCGCCCACCCCTGTATCGTCGGCTGCCCCTTGTCCTTATCCCCCTTCTTATCCCCCGACTCCGCGAGCACCAACCGATACGACGTCTTCCACACCGGCATCTCATGCACATACTCAATCACAACCGGCCGCGCCCCCGTCCCGGCAAACGTCATGTCCACCGTCTTCACCCGATCCGCCCGATGCTCCGCCAGCGCGGCCAGCGCTTTGTTCAACTCCCCCGCCAGCGCCGGATCCAAAATCTCAAACCCCCGCACCTTCGTCAGATTCACACCCACCACCCCGGTCGGCGTCAGCAGGTTGATCCACATCAGGTTCGCCACCGTCTGCGAAGCCCCCTGAGCCCCGCTCGATGACAACACCGTCGGCCGCGATTCCACGTTCACAATCGTGCCCGAAGTCTCCCCCTCATCCGTCTTCACCTTCACCGGGGATCCCCGCAGCCGATCCAGCAGCACCGCCATCGAAGGGTTGTCCGAAATATTCACGCCAAACGAAGCCAACCGCCTATCCAGCGGCTCCTTAGACCCATACCCCACACTCTGCAGCCCCTTCTGCTCATCGAGGATCACCATCGACTTGAGCATGTCGTTGATCTGTTCGGTGGCGAATCGCAGTTGGACCTTCTGCCCCACATCGACCATGCCCCGGCGCTCGAAGTACCCCACGCCCGAGCGGTACAAGGTCAGATTCCTGATGGGCAGAGGCTGATTCGCCCTCGCTTCGGCGTCACCCCCGCGTCCTTTGCCTTCCTGTGCAAACACCGGCGCGGCCAAGGCAAGCCCAGCAACAGCAATCAGCACGGCAGGCAGAAATCGCTTCATGTCAATGTTCCTCAACAAGTTCCAAGCAAGGTGGGAGGGTGGGAGCCATCCCGCCCAAGACTGTAACGTCTTTCGACCCCCCCGACCTCGCAAAGTTCCGACCCCGGCAACCGCGTGTTACGCGACCGTGACAAACGCCCGCTTCACGCCCCCGAATACCGAACCGCCACCATCGTCTGATCATCCTTCCGAGTCCGCCCCTGCGAGTGGTGCTCAATCCCCGCCTGAATCCCCTTGATCAAACTCTCCGGCTCCCCCGCGCTCCGCGCCAGCGTCTCGGTCAGCCGCTCCGGCCCGAACATCTCGCCATCCGGACTCATCGCCTCGGTGATCCCATCCGTATACAGCAGCAACGTGTCCATGGGATACATCACCACGCTGGCGCTCTGAATCTCGTACGGATCGTTGATCCCCAACGGCAAAGCCCCATCCTGGTCCAGGGCCGACACGGTCCCGTCCCGGCCGCTCTTAAGCAGCGGCGGATTGTGCCCCGCCCTTGCAAAGCTCAACTTCGTCCTCCCCCGCGAAACCTCTTGCGGGTGATACACCGCCAGAAACGCCGTCACAAACGTCCCCGACAACGCCGCCCGCACCAACTGCTCATTGGCATACCGCAACACCGCCGCCGGATCGCACCCAGGCCCCTTGTACGCGTGCAGGATTCCGTGCAGCATCGCCATCACCGTCGCCGCCGCGGCCCCATGCCCCGACACATCCGCGATAAACGCCCCGCGATAGTCATCCGCAAACTTGAAGAAGTCGTAGTAGTCCCCGCCCGCCTGCTCGCTGGTCAAATAGCTCGTCGCAATTTCAATCCCCGCGATATCCGGCAACACCGGCGGCAGCAGCGTCCGCTGAATCCGCGCGATCTCTTCAAACTCGTGGCGCAGGGCCAGGTTCAGCGTCCGAACCTCCTCCATCAGCGTCAATCGCGTGTTGGTTCCCCCCGTCAGGTTGGCCACCAGCAGCGACTGCTCCAACTCCTCATCGGTATAGCCCCGGGCACCCGCCCGGAACGCCAGGTTCCAATACACCGGCTGCCCCTCGTGATAGAGCGGCAGGACCATGACAGATCCCAGGTGCGCGATCGAATCTCCCAGGATCGGGTCGCCGCGCACATTCAAGTCGTGGGCGATCAGCGGGCGCTTCTGCCGGATGAACTCCCCCAGAAGGCCCCCGGTAACGACGGGCAACTCCCCTTTGTCTCCCCAAGGGTCCGCCTCATCCAGCGAGATCTTCCCCGACCGAATCGCCGCGATGTCAACCTGCCGGGTCACCCGATACCACCCTTCCTCAAGGTCCCGCGTAGACATCGAGATCATGTAATCCGACGGCCGCAGCGGCCAATAGTGCTCGCTGATCGCCGTCAGCATGTCCCGAGGCGACTGCGCCAGACTGATCTGGCTGACCAGTTGGACCATGCGAGCGATGCGGGGGTTCGTTGTGCAGTCAGATATTTGCAACGGGCGAGTGTAGGGACCGGGCTCTGCGTGAGCCCCGGTCCCCCCGATCTGTGCCACAGGCTCCGGCGCTGCGCCGACGCCCGTGCAACCGGTGTTCCCAATGACCACAACTTGTCAGCAAAAATCGTGTCATCCCCAAAATCTCAAGAACTCACCAACCCCCGCCGCGTCTTACTTCAAACCCCCTCACCACGCGCCCGGGTAATAGGGCGAGCAAAGTGCGCTGCGCTACCAGCCACACCAGGGGGTATCACATGCGCAGCAAGAGCCCAAAGCACCTGACCAACCACCAGCTCCTCACCCTTCTCCGCAACTTCTCAAAAACACTCAACCACCAACGCCTCACCACAACCCGCTGGGATGCCCAACCCAACCGCCCGTTCTGTTCCACCGTCTTCATCCAGCGCTTCGGCACCTGGCGAACCGCCCTCAAAAAGATCGGCCACACCGCCAAGGCCTACCGCCTCACCCACGATGAGCTCCTTGCCGCCCTGGAAACCGCCCACAAAAAAGCCCGCCACCGCGGCACCACTCACAACACCTCCCTCCGTCCCGCCGACATCTATCGCCACTCCCCCATCTCCAGAACCCCACTCATCCGAACCTGGGGCAGCCCCCTCCGAGCCTGCCATCTCTACAACCTCTACCACCAGGGCCACATCACCAAGAGCGAACTCTTCACCACTGGCCCCGCCATCGGCCAACGCCGCCCCAGCAGCGGCGCCTCCCTCACCCTCCGCTTCAAAATCCTCAAACGCGACAACTACAAGTGCCGACTCTGCGGCCGCTCCCCAGCCACCAACCACACCGTCGAACTCGAAGTAGACCACATCCACCCCATCTCCCGCGGCGGCCAAGACCACGAATCCAACCTCCAAACCCTCTGCCGAGACTGCAACCAAGGAAAGAAATGCTCAGTGGACATTCCTTCCTGAATGGACTCGCCGATCCCAAAAGGCCGAAGGCCTGATCGTCAGTAGCCGGGGGTAATCGCGCAAGCGATACCCCCGGATTGCCCGCCCAAGCTCCCGCAGCCTGAAGGGCTGCTCGAACGCAGCCTCATCGGAGAATCAATGCACCCGGACATCTCTTCAGGCCGCTTCAGCGGCCTTGCCCGCTTGTAGGCCATGGCTTCAGCCATGGTCACCAACCCGCACCCGCATCTCCCCAACCCAGCCCTTTTCAACGGGCTTACCCAACTCCCGGCTTCAGCCACACGAATACCAACGGCGCCACGTTTCTCTCTTCACCCCAGCGGGGTGCACGAATGGTTCCAGAGGTGGCTCTGCACCTCTGGAACGCACCCCCCTCCCCGCATCTCCTTCCTCTTGGGGATGGAGGTGCCGGAGGAAGCGGCCTCCCCGTCCTACTTCTTATCAGAGCCCCCGACGGCAGTCGGGGGTCAACCACCCGAATCGTCCAACCCCGCCAATCACCATGCCTGACGTCCCGCAACACTTCGCCCGGAGGGCGCACAGACGCAGCCAGGGGCGCTGCGCTTCGCGAGTCCCTGGAACGCTTCCCCCTCCTCGCATCTCCCTTCCTTCTGGGGATGGAGGTGCCGGAGGAAGGGGCCTCCCCTTCCTCAAGCATCTGCGACAAAAGTACCGACCGTTGGACGCTATTTCGGAAGAGCCAGGATGGCTGCTTCCGTTTTCTCTGCGTCGACTTTCACCACGTCCGGCTCACCCGGTCCGGCAACCACTTGCGGAATCCCAAGTGCCGCTACGTCAACTCGTGCCCTTACCGCGTCAATCAACCGAAGTTGCGCTTTTGTCGCCATGAACCATCCGGGCGCCACAAAATATGTGCCCGCCGGAACTCGAGGTACTTGATCAGCCGACGACCGGTCGAGAACTTCCTCGGTCGTACCAAGTCGAACAAAGCTGAAAATCCGCTCACCATCAGACGACACCAGTGTTACTCCCGACACATGGGGTTCCGGCCGCTTGCTCCACTTTTCCGTCGCCGTGGGAACGATCCGCAATTTCATGTCACACACATCATCGGGCTCGCGAATCTCGCCAATATCCGCATCGCCGGGCAGTTCAGGGACCAACTTGGCGATAACCCGTTTGCCAATGCGAGCAAACAACTCAACCGGCTGCTTTGCGCGAGGGGCCGCGACTTGAAATAGGCCATTGCGCGTGGACTCAACACGGCTTCCGTTGTCTTTCAACCAAACAGTACCCTCGATCCCTTCCCCGGCCCGATCAATCAACCGGCCCAACATGCGGATTACCGGATAGCCAACCAAGTTCACTACATACTCCGATTGCCCGGCAACAACTGCGCCTTCAAAACTCCTTTCGAACCAGTAACTAGCGAGGACCTGCTTGTTTCGGTTCACTACCGAGGCGCGGTCGGTTACCCCGGGCATTAGGCCCGCGGTCTCAACCCCGTGCATGACGGCAAACACGTCGTCCGACTCAATCAGCGACAGCGTGATACTCGCGTCACCAGACTCGTCTGTTCGGGCAAATCGAATGTTCTCAGCCGATGTGCCACCCCGCACCGCAATCACCAAGCCCTCAATTGGGTCGTTCGACGTCGTGCGGCAGTGGATCCTTATGACAACGTCTGTGACGAGCCCGGCGGCCGCGGATCCCCTCTGCAGAATGAACAACATCAGGAATGCAACGAGGATGGTCGCAATGCGTCTCAAATGGCACCCCTTATCCTCACGCCCCCGAATCCAACCCCCCAAACCGTCTCCTCCTCCCCGCAAACGCCCTCACCGCCTCATGCAGACTCGCCCGCGAGAAGTCCGGCCACAACGTCTCCGTCACAAACAACTCCGAGTAACTGATCTGCCACAGCAAAAAGTTGCTCACCCGCATCTCACCCGCCGTGCGAATCAATAAGTCCGGATCCGCCAGCTCCCCCAAGTCCGCTGTGTACAGGTTCGCCGCGATTGTGGACTCATCAATCCCCGCCGGATCCAGCGTCCCATCCGCGGCCGCCGCCGCGATCCGCCGAACCGCATCCGTAATCTCCGTCCGCGACCCATAGTTGATCGCCAGACACAAAATCGGCCCGGTGCAGTGAGCCGTCGCCGCCTCCACCTCTTCAATCACCCGAACCACCGACTCCGGCAAGTCTCCCCCCGCACTTTCGCCTTTCGCCTTTCGCCCCTCGCCTCTCCTCCCAATCACCTTGAACCGGATGTTCTCCCGCTTCATGTGATCCCGCTCACCCTCCAGGTACGTGATGCAAAGCTGCATCAACGCGTCAATCTCCTCCCGCGGCCGCTTCCAGTTCTCCAAAGAAAACGAATACAGCGTCAACACCTCAACACCCAACCGCCCCGCCTCATCCACAATCTCCCGAACAGTGGCCGCGCCCCCGCGATGCCCAACCATCCGCGGAAACCCACGGCTCTCCGCCCACCGCCCATTCCCATCCATGATGATCGCAATATGCCGCGGAATCTTCCCCGGATGAACATCCGGCAACAGCCCCAACGGATCCGCCTTGGGTGACCGCTTCCGCATCCGCTCGACGATGGTCAAAGCTGTGGCGTCTGAGGCGTAAGGCGATGTCAGTGCTGATTGAGTCATAGGTGGATCAAAGGAGTTTTCAACGCAGAGACGCAGAGGACGCTGAGAAAGACAGGAAAGCGAAGTCTTGCATGAGTGCTCAAGCCGTCATGTCTGCTCCATTCTTCTCCTCTTCTCTGCTTCTTCTCAGCGATCTCTGCGCCTCTGCGTTGAAAACTCTCCTTTACAATCAAAGTTGACGCGTCGGCCGCGCCGCCGGCTTGTACCCCATCGCTCGACGAAGAATGCCGTCTCGAAGAAGCGTGACGTAGAAGTTGATAATCAACCCGCGATCCTTCCGGGCCAATCGCAGATAGGTCATCAACTGAGCCTCGTGAATCGGAAGGATCTTCTCCACGCACTTGAGTTCGATGACAACCTCATCCTCAACTAGGATGTCCATCCGATACCCGCAATCAATTTCGATTCCGTCGTACACAACGGGAACCGGCAGCTCCGTCTGAATTCTCATGCCGGCTTTCCTGAGTTCGTGAGCCAGACATGCCTGGTACGCCGACTCCAGCAATCCGGGGCCCAGAGCCCGATGAACCTTGATCGCACACCCAATGATCGTACGGGTTAACGGATCATCGACGAACTCTTCCGGGCTAGCAATCTCGAGCTCCTGCTCAAACTCCAAGATTCACCTCCTCAGCAAGAATTCAACGCAGAGACGCAGAGATGCAGAGAACGCAGAGAAACAAAAGAGGGACGAACCAGTCCATTCCCGAGTTCCAAACTCTCTTCTCCATTCCTCTCTTCTTCTCTCCTCCTTCTCAGCGTTCTCTGCGCCTCTGCGTTAAAAACTCCTTCTCACATCTCAATCGTCTGCTCCCGCCCCGGCCCAACCCCCGCCATTACGATCGGCACCCCGACATAGTTCTGAATGAAGTCCAAGTACTTCCGAGCCGCCTCCGGCAAATCACCCTTCTTCCGCACCCCCGCCAAGTCCCCTTTGAATCCCTTAAACGTCGTATACACCGGCTCCGCGGCCGCCAACTCCGGCCCATCCGCAATGAACCGATCCGTCACCACCCCACGCACCTTGTACTGCGTGCACACCTTGATCTCTTCAATCCCATCCAGCACATCCAACATCGTCAACACAATCCCCGTGATGTCATTCACCATCGCCGAGTACTTCACGGCCACCAGGTCGAGCCACCCCACCCGCCGCGGCCGCCCCGTCGTCGTCCCATACTCCCGCCCACGCTCCCGAATCCGATTCCCCGTGTCATCCAAAAGCTCTGTAGGCAACGGCCCACGCCCCACACGCGTCGAATACGCCTTCATCACCCCCAGCACCTTCCCAATCCGGCGCTCCGAAACCCCTGTCCCCGGCCCGATCCCCAAAACCGTCGTACTCGAAGCCGTCACAAACGGGAACGTCCCGTGATCCACATCCAGCAAAGTCGCATTTGCCCCCTCAAACAAAACCCGCTTCCCCTGCTTCATCAAATCATGCAATAGATAAGTCGTGTCCTTGATCCGCGGCCGCAACCTTTCCCCCAACGCCAACAAATCCCGAGTCACCACCGCCGGATCAAACGCCACAAAGTCCGACTTGCCCGCCCGCTCCGACATCCCCGACAACATGCCGTTTTTGAACAAGCAAGCCCGGTTCACCTTCTCCCGCAATATCTCCGGCTTCAGCAAGTCCCCAACCCGAATCGCCGTAGACCGCTGCAGCTTGTCCGCATAAGCCGGCCCAATCCCGCGCTTCGTCGTCCCAATCTCCCCGCCGCTTCCCCCCGTGCCAATCGAAGCCTGCAACAACTCCTCGCGCAGAGCATCCTCCGCCTTGTGGTAAGCCACCACCACATGCGCCCGATCCGAAACCACCAACCCCGAAACATCCACCCCCCGACCCGTCAACCCGTCCAACTCCTGCAGCAACTTCTCGGCATCCACCACAACCCCATTCCCAATCACCGCCAACTTCCCCGCATGCAAAATCCCCGACGGAATCAGGTGCAGCGAAAACCGAGTCCCATTGACCACCACCGAATGCCCAGCATTCGCCCCCCCATTGAACCGCACAACAACATCATGCTCCGCCGCCAATCGGTCTACGGCCTTCCCCTTCCCCTCATCCCCCCATTGCAGACCGACGATTGCTGTGCACGTCATTGGCGCTCCTGGCAATCAAAACGATATGGCCGATAACCACCTGTCGGTTGCGCCAACGTCAAGGTCCCCACCCCCAGTGTCGATGATCGGAACTGGAGCGCCGCCCAATGACCCACGCCGAGACCATCCGAATTATGTGCCCCAACTTGGTGTGCCGCAAGATTTTGGCGGTGCCGACTTCGGCGCGGGGGAAGACCGTGCGG
>JBGAND010000029.1:0-65499 GCA_044222485.1 Phycisphaerales bacterium
GGGGGTGGGTTGGGGTGGCAAATTCTCGGGGGGTTTCTGAGTACCATGGCCGGATGCCTGCTTCGGCCACACCTGAACAGCCTCTGGTTGACGTGCGGGATCTTTGTGTGCATTTTCCGATTCGGTCGGGGGTGTTGCAGCGGGTGGCGGGGCATGTGCGGGCGGTGGATGGGGTTTCGTTTCAGATCGGGCGTGGGGAGACTCTCGGGCTGGTGGGGGAGTCGGGGTGTGGGAAGACGACGGTGGGGCGGTCGATCCTCCGGTTGATTCCTTCGACCTCGGGGTCGGTTTGTTTTGATGGCGTGGAAGTGCTGGATGTTGGGGGGTCGAAGCTCAAGGCACTGCGGCGGCAGATGCAAATTATTTTTCAGGACCCGGCGGGGTCATTGAATCCGCGGATGCGGATTGCGGCGATCGTGGGAGAACCGCTGGTGGTTCATGGGCTCGTGAAGTCGCGGGATGAGCTGCGGGTGCAGGTTGAGCAGTTGCTGGTTCGGTGCGGGATGCCCGCGGCCGCGGCGGACCGGTTTCCGCATGAGTTTTCGGGGGGGCAGCGGCAGCGGATCGGGATTGCCCGGGCGCTGGCGCTTCGGCCGAAGTTCATTGTGTGTGATGAGCCAACCAGTGCGCTGGATGTTTCTATCCAGGCGCAGATCATCAATCTACTGTCGGACTTGCAGGCGGAGTTCGGGCTCAGCTACTTGTTCATCAGCCATGACATGGCGGTGATTCAGCATGTGTGCCGGCGGATAGCGGTGATGTATAAGGGGAAGATTGTGGAGGAGGGGACTCGGGAGGCGATTTTGGGGGCGCCGCAGCACATGTACACGCAGAGTTTGCTCAGTGCGGTTCCGGAGCCGGACCCGCGGCGGCGGAAGCAGCGGGTTGTATTTGACGGGGGATTGGTTTGAGGCCTTGGAAGTAGTTGGGCGGGTAAAATTCTGACATGGATCAGGGGATGTGGGACAAGGTGAAGGAGATCGCGGGGGAGGCGATGGAGCGCGAGCCGTCGGAGGTGGCGGCGTTTTTAGATGCTGCTTGCGCGGGGAATGCTGAGTTGAGGGACGAGGTGGAGAAGCTGATTGAGGCGGGAAATGAGGCCGCGGGGGAGTTTTTGGATCCGGCGACGGTGGATCTGGATGCGGCAAAAGAGGTTGTGGGGCCGGAGCATCTGGTTGGGCAGGTGATTGGGCGCTACAAGGTGCGGCGGTTGATTGGGTCGGGGGGAATGGGGGCGGTGTATGAGGCGGTGCAGGATCAGCCGCGGCGGGTGGTGGCGCTGAAGGTGATGCGAGATGGGATTCGGACGCGGTCGAGTTTGCGGCGGTTTGAGTATGAGTCGCAAATGCTGGCGCGGTTGCGGCATCCGGGCGTGGCGCAGGTGTATGACGCGGGGACGCACCGGGGACCGGCGGGAGAGACGCCTTATTTTGCCATGGAGTATGTGCAGGGAAGCCGCACGCTGACGGAATATGCGAAGGAGAAGGGGCTTTCGGTTGCGGATCGGCTGTCGCTGTTTGCCAAGATTTGTGATGCGGTGCATCACGGGCATCAGAAGGGGATCATTCATCGGGATATCAAGCCGTCGAATGTGCTGATTGATTCGTCGGGGAATCCGAAGATCATCGACTTTGGCGTGGCGCGCGCGACGGATGCGGACATCGCGGTGACGACGATGCGCACGGATATCGGCCAGCTTGTGGGGACGTTGCAGTACATGTCGCCGGAGCAGTGCTTGGCGGATGCGTCGGATATTGATACGCGGAGCGATGTGTATTCGCTGGGTGTGGTGCTGTATGAGGTGTTGACGGAAGAGTTGCCTTATCGGGTGACGGGGACGCCGATTCCCGAGGCGGCGCGGATGATTCGGGAGCAGGTGCCGCGGAAGCTGAGCGGGATTAATAAGACGCTGCGCGGGGATGTGGAGACCATTGCGCTCAAGGCGCTGGAGAAGGATCGGGAGCGGCGGTATCAGTCGGCGGCGGAGTTGGGGAAGGACATTGAGCGGTTTTTGAATCGCCAGCCGATCATTGCGCGGCCGCCGAGCGTGGTGTATCAGGTGCGGGTGTTTGCGAGGCGGAACAAGGCGTTAATTGTCGCGGCGTCGGTGGTGTTTGCCACGCTGTTGATCGGGGCGGCGGGGACGAGTCTTGGGATGTGGCGGGCGGTGGCGGAGCGGGAGAGCGCGAAAAAAGCGGCGGTGAACGCGCGAGATTCGGCGCGGCGGAGCAACTTGGTAGCGAACTTCTTGAAGGAGACGCTGGCGGCGACTGCGCCGGGGTATTCATCGCTGGTTTCGCCGTCGGATCCGGGGGATTTTTACCAGCCTTGGGATACGCAGCGGAAGCGGGAGGATCAGCCGCCGCGGTCGGGACCGCCGACGGTGATTGGGATTCTGATTGAGGCGGGTGAGCGGGCGCGGACGGGGTTTCCCAATGAACCCTTGGTTCGGGCGGAGATTGAGCACCTGATTGGTCAGGCGTTGTTTCAGCAGGGGGCGGTGATTGAGGCTCGAACGATTCTGCAGCGATCGATCGCGACACGCAAGTTGCTGCTGGGGCTGGCGGACGACGCGACGATTCTGACGTGCTTGAACGCGGCCTCGGCGAGTAGCATGGCCAGCGATGCAACATCGGCGGAGGCGGCGTATCGGGAGGCTCTTGAGGGCTCTACCAAGCTCTACGGGGCGTGGGACCCGCGGACTCGGGCGATTACGCGGGACTTGAACGGCGCATCGATGCACGATGGCGGCCGGCGGGGTCGCATCATCGCTGCGCAGCGACAGGACATACTCGAACTGCAGCAAAGGCGGGGGGTGGAGGACCCTCTTGTGTTGGTGGAGCGCGTTCACCTTGCGGCGATCCTGTTGACCGACGGACAGGCCAAGGAGGCGGAGGAGGTTGCGCGCGATGCGTTCGAGCGATTGAAGAAGACTCTGGGAGAACAGCATCGGTCGACCGCGGATGCCGCGGCCTGGTTGATTGAGACGTTGCGGATTCGGGCGGGGCGGAAGCGGCTGGAGGAGGCGGACAGGCTGTATCACATCACGGCGTCGTATTACATCAATCACTTCGGGCCGGACTCGGCGACGATTCAGGAGAACCGGCGTGCGCGGGTGAGCGTGCTTTGGGATTTGGAGCGTTGGGAGGAGGCCGAGCGCGAGGCCAGGGCGATGTACGAGTCATATCGGCGCACTTTGGGCAAGGAAAACCTGCAGACGATCAAAGCGGCGGCGCGGGTGGCGCGCGTCCTGATTGCAGCGGGGACCAAGCTGGAAGAGGCTCGTGAGTTGGCAAAGAAGTCGGCGAAGGACACCCTGCTGGGCCTGGCGGCGGACAACCAGGAAGAGGACTACGGGATCTATCACCAGACAACCGCGGTGCTTGCGGACTTGGCTCTGGGGCGCGTCAAGGAAGCGGATGAGGAGATCCAGAAGCTCTATGCCAGGGCACATTCGCATCAGCCGTTGATCAACGCCGCGTGGGTGATGGGGTACCTGCACCAATGCATGGGAGAGGTGCTGCTCGCCCAGGGGAAGTTGGCGGAGGCGGAGCGGACGCTGGAGGAGGGGCTCCGGTTCATCGACCAGTGGAACGACCCGAGCCATCCGGTCCGGGTGTCGATCTTGTGGGACTTGTCCCGGGCGTGTGAGGAGGGCGGGAAGCCCGAACAAGCCCTGACCTGGCGGGGGAAGTTGCCCACGGTTGAGCCCGACCAATAGGACTGGATTGAACCGGTGGGCGGTCTACAGTTTCCCCCCAAGCCCCCCGATGCGCGATGGAACAGGGTCCGGAGAGGCCGCGGTTCCTCAAGCGTCAAACAGTACAGAAAGGCACCTATGTCTTCCGGCAATCCTGAGCAGCGTCAAATTCAGCTTCGAATCGATGAGTCCAAGATGGTCACGACCTATGCCAACACGATCCGCACCTCGACGATGCAGGATGAACTGGTAATGGACTTTGGCATCAACATGCCGGTCCCGACGCCGGATGGTCAGGGCGTGCTGAACTTCGGCGTTGGCTCGCGCGTGATCATGAACTGGGGCGCGGCCAAGCGGCTGGCGATCAGCCTTGGTCAGGCGGTCCGGCAGTTTGAAGAGGCCAATGGAGAGATCAAGATTCAGCAGGGACCGGGCGGGCCGGGTGGCGGGCCGCGGCTGGCGAACTGAGAGACTTTGAGAGATGAAAATGAAGAGAGCCTCCGGTTTAGCCGGAGGCTCTTTGCTTTTTGGTCGGCGATAAGGATCCTGCTCACTTCACTTTGTGGCAGTTTCTTTCAGTGTGATCTTGGCTTCGATCTGCTTGGCCTTTTCAGATTGGTAGCGGAGCGTGATCGAGTCGCCTTCTTTGCCGGAGATGTAGTAGCGGAAGATAACGCCGCTCTTGCCGGGGATGCCGCCTTCGAGTTGGATTCGGGCGGGCTCGTGCTTGATGGGGTCGATTCGGGTGTCGATCCAGGAGCTGAGTGTGCCGACGGTAGCGATCTTGGCGCTGCCCGGTTCGCAGATGAGAAGGTCGTTGGTGCCGATGCCTTTCTGGCGGGCGAAGCCGGAGCGGGAGGGCATGAGCTTTTCGTTGCGGACTTCGGTGGTGAGCACCCAGAGTCCACCGGACTTGGTGACTTCGGTGCGGCCGAAGCTGAGGATGGGCATCTGGTCGGCATGGAACATGGTGAAGGCGAAGTTGCGGTGGCACTCTTCTTCGAGCATGAAAGTGGGGGTGACACGGCTGGACCACTTATTCAGGCCGCCAATGAGCACCTTGCCGAACTGCGGGTGGTCGAACTCTTTGTAGGGCGTGAAGACCTGGCCGAACTGGAGGCGGTCGCGGAAGAGCCACATTCGTTTGTCGTCGGGGTCGGCGATGTCGCGCTGGAAGTACTTGGCGTTGTTCCACATTTCGTTGGTGAAGGAGAAGATGCCAAGGCCTTCGGCGGTCCAGTTCACGAAGCCGCCGTGGACGGTGTAGAGGTCGCGGTAGATGACCATGGACTTGTAGTAGGGGAGCATGTCCTCACCCTTGGAGGCGATTTCGTCGTAGACGGCGCGGTCGCCTCCCGGGTAGGCGTTCTCGCGGTAGCTGGCGCCGGGGCCACGGAGGATCATGCCGCCGGCGTTGTGATAGGACTGGACGGCCGCGATGTTGGGGCGATCCATGATGAAGCGGCCGATGACGCGGGGCTCGGGATTGCTGAAGGGGAAGAGGCCCGCGCCGTTCTGGACGTAGTCGGGCTGCCAGTCGCTGGGCCAGTTGCGGTTCATGTCATCACCGCCGGGGCCATCCTCGTTGATGCGGCCGTCGCCATCGTTGTCGATGCCTTCTTCGCCGAGGTTGGTCCATTCGCCCTTTTCGCCGGGGCCGACGCGGGTGAAGACACGGGGGTCGATGCGGTCGCGGATGAACTGGCCGCTGGGGTCGGCTTTCCACATCTGGTTGATGGAGCCGTCACCGTTAAGGTCTTCGGGCGAATCTTCGTCGGCCTTGCCGTCGCGGTCGTTGTCTACGGGGCGGCGGTTGGATCGGGAGGAACTGGAGTTCTGGACATCGAGGAACCAGTGCTCGCGGCCGTCGGGGTTTTGGGAGCAGAGGAAGTAGAAGCTGTAGTTGTCGAGGAGTTTGGTGAGGTCGGAGTTGACGCCGTAGGCCTTGGTGAGATACCAGAGGGAGTAGAGCACGGCTTCGCCGGCCTGGATTTCGTTGCCGTGGACGTTGCCGTCGATCCACATCGCGGGCTTGCTGGTGTGGGGGCCGGTTTTGGGGGAGTTGACGATGGCGACCCACAGGTTGCGGCCTTCGCCGGACTTGCCGATGTTGCGGAGCTCGACGATGTCGGGGTAGGCGGCGGCGATCTTCTGGAGGTAGTCCTCGATCTGCGCGTACTTGTAGTAGCGGTCGAAGGGGATTTCGACCTTGGCCGGGATGTGCTCTTGGGCGAGCGCGGGGAGATTCACCGCAGAGGCGCAGAGGGTGCTGAGAAGAGAGAAAGCAAGAGGATTGAGTTTCACTTGGCGGCCTCCTTGAGGTCGATCTTTATCGTGGACTTGGCGCCGACGCTGGGCTGGAAGTTGACGTTGACGGAGGAGCCGTCATCGGCGGAGATGAGCCATTCGGCTTCCATCTGGCCGCCGTTGCCGGGGATGACCCAGGAGCGGACGAACTTCTCGCCGGAGATGAGTTTGTCCATGGGGAGATCGATGGAGAGGAGCGTCGGGAGGCCGTGGCGGGCCTTGGTGTTGACCTGCGGCATGCTGGCCATGGCTCCGTCATTCACGGCTCGGATGGAGATGCGCCAGATGCCGGGGCCGACGTGTTCGACCACGGGAGGCTGGGTGGTGATCTTGGGGGCCTTGGCCGCGAGTGCGGCGATGAACTTGGTTTGCTCTTCGGCGAGACGCGGGAGTTCCGAATCGGGCGGGTTGAGCTTGAAGCCGGGGATGAAGCCGCCGACTTCGACATCGCCGAGTGTGGGATGCTTGAAGGGTTTCCAGTCCAGGAAGCCAGAGGTGGCGCCAGCCTTGACCTGATCGGCATCGTACTTGAGCCACTTGGGGTCGTCGGAGTCGGGTTCGGCTTTCTTGTCTTCTGCGGGAGCAGGAGCGCCGGCTCCGCCGCCACCCGGTCCGCCGCGGCCACCGCCGCCGGCTCCACGTCGGCCGCCGCCACCGCCGGGTGGTCCGCCCGGCGGGCGACCGCCACGACCTCCACCGGCTCCAGGGGTTGCGGGCTGGCCAGCGGCGGGTGCTGCGGGTTGGGCCGCGGGAGGTGGTCCACCTGCGGCCGCGCGGAAGCGGGCTTGGACTTCGGGCGGGAGGTTGCCGAACTCGGCCATCATCTTTTCGCGTTCGGCGGGGCTGGCATCCTGGAAGGCGCGGATGCGGGCACGGATGTCGTCCGGGCTGGGGTTGGTTGGGTCGGCTTCCTTGGCCTCGCCCTCTTTCTTCTCGGCATCGGCGGGCTTTGCTTCTTCCTTCTTGGGCTCATCCTTCTTGACCAAGTCGGGGCGGACCCAGACTGGTGTGGAGAAGGAGAGAGCGCCTTCATTGGCGTAGACCCAGCCGGTGAGGCTCCCGGCCAGTTCCATGCCGGGGGCACCGGTCATTTTGGTGGTGTCTTTGAAGAGCTTCGAGACTTCGTCGTACGCGGCCTTGTCGCCATCTTCGATGCCGAGCGTAAGGGAGCCGCTGGCGTCGAAGCGGCCGGCCTGCGGCGTGTTGAGAAAGGTGTCGCCGGGGGCGTAGGCGATGACGGCGACGACATTGTTCTGGGTCAACATCCACTGCGCGAAGGCGAGGGATTCGGGCTCGCTCAAGGGGTAGGGTCCGGCGCCGTCGGAGAACTCGGGCCAGCGGTAGGGGAAGTTCATGTTGAGGTCGGTGCCGCCGCCGATGCCGCCGATGCCGTCTTCGTTGAACTTGCCATCTCCATCGTTGTCGGTGCCCTCGGTGAGGAGGGCGTAATCGGCGCGCTGGCCTTTGGTGGCGTCGGGCTTCTTCAAGAGCTTGGTGTTGTCGGGATCGATGCAGAACTCGGCCTTGAACTCGCTGCCGGGGGCGGGGTTCTTGATCCGCATCAGGGAGATGACACCGTCACCGTTGAGATCCTCGGCGGAGTCTTCATTCACTCGGGCATCGTGGTCGGCATCGTGGGGGGCGAAGGTGCGGCCGAAGTCGGTCTTGGGATGACCGGCATCGAGTTGCCACATGTAGTTGTCGGGGTTGAGGCAGGGGATGATCGCGATGCGAACGGTCTTGAGGAGGTCCTTATGGTCGGCCGCGAGCTTCTCGGCGACCCCGATGGCGGTTTCTACGCCGACCTTGTGGCGGCCGTCGATGCCGGCGACGAGAATGTACGTCGGAAGGTCGCCCTTGTCTCCGAGCCAGACGACCTGAATCGGGTGGCCCTGTCGGCTGTTGCCGATGGTCTTGACTTCAACGATGCCTGTGTTGGCGCCGGCGAGTTGGGTTAACCGAGCCTGATACGGCGGATCCGCGGCCCAGCAGGTTGAGACGCAGGAAACGCCAAGGATAAACGTGAGGTATCTCATCGGATTGTCCGTAGAGGTGGGGGGATGCGGCCGCGAGCATAACAGACGCTCAAGCAGGCCGCTTCCGGCTACTTTTCTGAGTTCAACAAGTGAAGTGTGCGGTAGAGCACGGCGAGGTGGCGGGCACCCTCGTTGGACGAATACGCAAGGGTGATGAGATTCGGGCCGGGCTTGGGAGAGAGGGGAATCGCGAACTTGCTCCATTCGCGGTCGGTGGCGCTGAAAGAGTGCGAACCGACGACTTGGCCGTTGAGACTGACCGTGATGGTCTGATTGGGTTCGTTGCTGCGTTTGGTTTCGACGTGCAGAGAGAGCGGTTCGCCTTGGCTGGTGAACCGGAGCGTGGTTGCGTTGCCCACCCCCCATCGGACGACGGTGGGGCCCAGGTCGTGGTAAGGGCCTTCGACAGGATCGAGGCCTTCGGGGTAGCTCCAGCCGCCGAAGCCGTCGATGGCCGCGGCGGGGTCTTTGGTGCGTTGGTAGAGACGTTGATTTGGTGTCTTGAGGTTGACGAGTTGGAAGTCGGTTCGATGCTCGAACCATTGCGTTATTTCTTCGACGCGGAAGCCGCCATCCCAGTGGAAGCCCAGAGCGCGGTCATCTTCGAAGATGACGTGCGTGAGGTCGTGGTCCTGAATCATGCGGGCGACGCGTGCGGGATCGAACGTGGGGTTCTTGCCGTAGGGGAAGACTTGATTGGGGTAGCCGTCACGAGCGCGGAAGAAGCCGTAGTCGCGCGCGTTGCGGTGGCCGAAGAGCATGATGCGCGAGCCGGGGGGCATGTAACTGATGGCTTCGGTGAAGGGCTCTTGGGTGGCATCCAGGGAAGGTGGGTAGCGCCATGTGCTGTCGATGCGTTGCAGGACAGTGCGGGCGGCGGGGTAGACGGTGAAGGGGACCAGGAGGAAGGAAATACCCAGGAGGATCGGGCGGCCGCGGAGGAAGGTGGTGAGGATCGCGATGGATGCGGGGACGCCGAGAGAGTACGGCGCGATCCAGTAGCGCTCGGCCGCGCCACCCATCCAACGGATCATGAAGCCGAGGCTGGCGAGGAGGACGCCGGACATGCAGAGGATGAGGATGTCCGGGGAGAAGCGGAGGCGCTGGGTGAAAAGTTGGCGGATGCCAATGAAGATCCCGACGAAGAGAGTGAAGATCCAGACGGTGCCGCCCATGGAGTAACGCGTCGCGACGGCGGGCGCGGCGAACCTGAAGGCTCCGGGCCAGACGGGATTGTCTTCGAGCTGGAGCGGCTCACCCGCGCCGAGCTTTTGGATGACCTTGGTTCCGAGTTGTTCGAAGCGGGCGCGGAGGGGTTCGAGGGGTTGTTCGGGGAGCTCGATCAACGTGGCGGGGATGCGGATGGCGTGGGTGTAGGTTTGCCGGAGGCTGAAGTCGGGTTGGATGACCTTTTTGGAACCCGGGGAAGAGATCGGGTTGCCGTATTGGTGCATGTTGTGGGCGAAGGTGATGACGAGTCCGGAGAGGAGGATGCCTGAGATGCCGCCGATGGTTTGGAGGAGGAAGCGCTTGGGGACGGCGCGGATGGTGCCGGACATCATCGCGGCTAGCGCGACAACGGGGGTGACGGCGATGTTGGTGACTTTGACGTTGGCGGCTAGGGCGAGGAAAGCGCCGGACCAGAGGCAGGCGGCGAGGCTACCGGATTTCAGGAGTTGGATGGTCCAGAAGGCGATGCCGACGAGGAACGTAGAGGTCCAGATGTCTTGTTTCTGGTTGATGCCGGCGGAGACAAGGATGCCGGGGGTCGCGGCGACGATGAGGCAGGAGATGAGCGCGATGCGGACGGTGCTGCCCATGGCGCGGGCGAGGGTGTAGACGCCGGCGATGAGCGTTGGAAAGCCCAGCCAGAAAATGAGGCGAGCGGTCCATTCGATTTTGGTGAACAGGAGCGGCCAAGAAAAGAAGACTTCAGCGCCGAAGGGGAGATCGAGCTGGGCTTCATTCTGGGTGATCCAAGGCCAGATGTGCTTGTGCTGGTGCCAGTAGAGGATTCGGGAGCAGTTGTACATCCGCTCGTCAAAGCCGGTGACGGGGCGGAGCATCTGTTCGGTGAGGGAGAGGCCAAGGACTAGAAGGATCGATAGAACCAGAGCGCAGGAGAAGGGGTCGCGTGAGGGGCGGTCGGCGAGGAGCTGGCGGAAGTCATCGCCTGGATTCAATGGTGTGGGTTGCCAGTTGAATCTGCGACAGAGAAATGTGAGCAGGGCGAACGCGGCCGAGGAGAGCACGACTTGTCCGGCGAGGAATCCGGTCGGCGTTAACTGATGGAACAGGGACACGCCCATGTGGAGGAGCGTGAGTTGGACGGAGACCGCGGCGAGGAAGGTCCAGAGGCGGGAGCCAGGGACCGCGGGGAGGCAACGCGTGACATGCGCAGCGGTACCCAGCAGCAGGAAAGCAGAAACAGCAAAGAGCAGGAAACTCACGATGGATCAGGCCTTTGAACCGAGCCGGTGAGTCCGTGGGATCATCCGTTCCACTTGGTCTCGGCGGGGCCAGTGTACAGGCTCAGAGGGCGGATGATGCGGTTGTTGGCGTGCTGCTCGGAAATGTGGGCGGTCCAGCCGCTCATGCGGGAGGCGACGAAAATGGGGGTGTATTGCGGGACGGGGATGCCCATGGTGAAATAAGTCAGGCCGCACGGGAAGTCCACGTTGGGGTGGATGTTCTTCTTGTCGAGCATGATCTTCTGGACCTGCTCGCCGAGCTGGAACCATTTCACCGCGGCGTGGCCGCCGGGGTTTTTGGTGTCCTTTTCTGCGAGGGCGCGGCCGAGCTTGTGGAGGATCGGGGCGCGGTGGTCGCCGTTCTTGTAGACGCGGTGGCCGAAGCCCATGAGCTTGCGCTTGGTGTCGAAGGCGTTCTGCATCCAGTCATCGACGGCCTTGGTGCCGATGCCCTTTTCGCCGACATCCTTCATGATCTCGCGGAGCATTTCCATAGCCATCTCGTTGGCGCCGCCGTGGAGGGGGCCCTTGAGGGCCGCGATTCCGCCGGTGACCGCGCCGTGCATGTCGGAGAGTGTGCCGGCGATGACACGCGTCGTGAAGGTGCTGGCGTTGAGGTCGTGCTCGGCGTAGAGGATGAGGGAGACGTCGATGACGTGCTCGAAGTCTTTGTTGGGCTTGTTGCCGGTCATCATGTAGAGGAGGTTGCCGGCGAAGGAGAGATTGGCATCGCCGCCGGTTTTGCGATCGATGAGGTCCTTGCCGTCGATCACGTTTTGCATGTGGCCGATGATGGTCGGCGTCTTGGCGAGGAGGCGTTTAGCCTTGCGGAGGTTGGCCGCGGCGGAGTTGTCCTGGCTGTCTTTGTCGAGGTTGCCCAGGATCGAGACGGCGGTGCGGAGAATGTCCATGGGGACGGCGGTGCCGGATTTGAGCATGGGGCCGGAGGTCAGGAGGAACTGGATGACGGGCTCGGGGAGGGCTCGTTCGGCGACGAGCTCACCCTTGAACCGCTTGAGTTCGGCATCGCTGGGCTTGTGGCCTTCGAGGATGAGGAAAGCGGTTTGTTCGAAGGTTGCGTGGGCGGCCAGATCGTGGATTTCGTAGCCGCGGTAGATGAGTTTGCCCTGATCGACGGAGCAGATGGCGGTTTCGCCGGCGATGACGCCTTCGAGGCCTTTGGCGAAGTTGGCGGCGGCGTCGGACTTGGAGGGGGAAGCGGGTTTGGCGGTGGTGGACATACGAAACTCCGATTCGGCCGCCGGGTCGGCGGTTGTGCGTTTTGGAAGGGGTAGTGTAGAAGGGTGCCTGACGGGAGGCGGGTGTTGGGGCATCCCAGAATGTCGGGAGGTAGGCTCTGGTATGGGCGGATTGATTCAACGCGCGGCTCCACGGGTGCTGCTGTGCGGCGGGTTGGGGTTTTTGACGACGGTGGCGGTGGCGTGGGGGTTGGCCGCGTGGGTGCCGCAGAGGGGATTGAAGCGGCGGAGCAATGTGATCTCGGAGGCCTCTAACTCGCCCGGTGGCACTGTGAAGAAAGCCATGCCCGTGTACGTAGCGACTTTTGAGTTTTCGCGGGCAGGGATGGTGAGGCGCGAATGGAAGAGCGGGTATCCGGCACACTCCGCGCTTTGGGAGGAGTTGCACCCTGAGTCGGAGATTGCGTTGAAGGTCCCCGTGCGACAGGATCGTTCGTGGGGGAGGCTGCCGCGGGTGTTGGCGGGAGATCTATCCAAGGCGGGATCGGGCGGGGAAGATGCGCGTGGGTGGCCGATGCTGTCGATGTGGTGCGAGTTGGAGGAAGCGTTGCCCAGTGGGATGCAGACGCGGGGAGGGATTGCGGTGAGTGCGATGGCCGAGGCGACGCCTGGATCGGCGCGAGTTCTGCCGTGGTGGCCGATCTGGCGGGGGTTTGCGGTGGACTCGGGGGTGTTTGCGGTGGCGTGGGGGGTGGCGATTCCGATGGCGTTGTTTGGGCTCGGTGTGGTGAGGCGGAGGCGAGGGCGATGCGCGGCGTGTGGGTATGACAGGCGAGGGGAGTTTGCGGTGCCGTGCCCGGAATGCGGCGCGAGGGTGGCCACATGAGCAGACGTGGGCTTGTCATTCGGGCGCTGGTTTCGATCATCCTGGGTGTGATGACGACGGTCGGAGTGGCCTGGGGTTTGGCGATGTTACAGACCTGGGGCGATCCCATTGGTGGGCAAGAGGTGATGGCGCCGCAAGGAAGTGACCTGAAGACAGTGGATGTGCAACAGGTCTGGCAGTCAGGCGTTGTGATGCGGAATGTGATGGCTGGGAGTGAGCCGGATGAGGGTGGGGGCAACTTGATGCTCCCGTGGACCGCGGGCATCCGCGTCGGGTTGAAACGCGAGGAGGTGGATTTGAGTTGGGGGCTGGCGCGGAGGGCGCTGGTGAAGGGGGAGCAGGTGTTTGGGGGAGAAGAGGCGCGGGGATGGCCGTGTGTTGCGCTCTACAGCATGTCGATGCGGTTGACGGACCCGCCGTCGAGGCGGGGAGGGGTTCGAGTCAGGAAAGATCCGCAGGGACTGGATGATCGATTTCTGCCGCTGGTACCGATCTGGCGGGGGTTTGCGATTGATTCGACCTTGTATGGCAGCGCCTGGGTGGTGGTGCTGACTGTTCCGGGCGCGTTGCGGGGTGCGATCCGGAAGCGGCGTGGGCGGTGTCCGCAATGTGGGTATGACTTGAAGCGTGATTTCGATGCGGGGTGCAGTGAGTGCGGGTGGCGGAGGCCGGAAGTCGGTGCGATACACTCGGGTCATGGCTGAGTGGCACGACAACGCGGAGTTCTGGGCTGGGACGGGGCCGTACATCTTTCGGGAGTTGATTCGAGGGAAGGCGGCTCAGGAAGTTGAACGGCTGGTGGAGTTGATTTCGCTGCCGCGGGGTGCGCGGGTGCTGGATATGCCGTGCGGTGTGGGGCGGCACTCGATCGAGCTGGCGCGGCGGGGGTTTCAGGTGACGGGAGTGGATCGCACGGAGCCGTACCTGGCGGAGTGCCGCGCGACGGCCGCGCGGGAGGGGCTGAACGCGGAGTGGGTTCAGGGCGATATGCGGGAGTTTCGGCGGGCGAAAGCGTTTGATGCGGCGATCAATATGTACACCTCGATTGGGTACTTTGAGGATCAGGACGAGGATCGGCGGGTTGTCGCTGGGTTGTTTGAGTCGCTCAAGCCCGGCGGCCAGGTGGTGTTTGAGCTGATGGGAAAGGAGATTTTGTCGCGGACGTTTCGCGCCAGTGACTGGCACGAGGAGCCCGACGGGACGATTGTGCTGGAGCAGCGGTCGCTGTCGCGCGATTGGTCGTGGATCGAGAACCGCTGGGTCTTCACGAAGGATGGGAAGACCAAGGAAATGTCGTTCTCGCACCGCTTGTACGACGGGCCGCAGTTGGTGACTCTGCTGGAGGAAGCGGGGTTTGTGGATGTGAAGGCGTACGGATCGCTGGCTGGGGCGCCGTATGACGATGACGCGGAGCGACTGGTGGTGGTGGGGACGAAGCTGTAATCAGTCGGCGGTGATCAAGGTGCCGATGTCCCCGCCTTCAATGACCTTGCGGATGTTGCCGGAGCGTTTGAAGTCGAACACCAGGACCGGGATCCGGTTTTCGCGGCACATTGTGAGGGCGGTCATGTCCATGACCTTGAGGTTTTTGCTGATCGCTTCGGCGAAGGTGAGAGTGTCGTAGCGTTTGGCCGTGGGGTCCTTCTTGGGGTCGGCCGTGTAGACGCCGTCGACCTTGGTGGCTTTGAGTAGGACATCGCATTCGAGCTCCGTGGCTCGGAGGGCGGCGCAGGTGTCGGTGGTGAAGAAGGGGTTGCCGGTGCCCGCAGCGAGGATGACGATTCGGCCCTTTTCGAGGTGGCGGATGGCGCGGCCGCGGATGAAAGGTTCGGCGACCGCCCTAATTTCGATGGCGGACATGACGCGGGACTGGACGCCGATGGTGTTGAGCTTTTCTTTGAGGGCCAAGGCGTTGATGACCGTGCCGAGCATGCCCATGTAGTCGGCGGTGGCCCGGTGAATGTGGCCGGCCTCGGCGAGCTGGGAGCCGCGGATGATGTTGCCCCCGCCGACGACGACGGCAAGCTGGGCCCCGGCTTCCGAGGCGGACTTGACCTCCTTGGCAATGACCTCAAGTTCCGGCGGGTCCACACCGAACCCGCCGGGGGCACAGAAAGCCTCACCACTGAGCTTGAGGAGTACCCGCTTGTAGGTACGGCCGATTTGTTTGGAGAGGGAAGTGAGGGGGGCTTTGGTGGGGGTTGGCATAAGGGTCTGCGGGGTGTGGGGACGTGCGGATTCAATCATAAGCGGGGAAACTCGTCAACCGTTCGGGCGTCATACCGGTATAGAGAAGGTAGAAAGCCTGCGTGCGGACCCGACCCCGCCCCCCAAGTCGGGCCACGTACGAACCGGGAGAGGCCGGTCAGGAAGACGGCTTTCGACGGCCAAGGGCCACCGAACCGATACCATGAATCCGATGACGGACCGCGTACAACGCCAGAATCCCAATGCCCCGGTGGCAGCGCGGCCGCAGGTTGTGGCCAGGCCGGCCCCGGCCGAGGTGGAGGCCGAACCGAAACTGGGGAACATCTTCATGAAGTGGGCCCCGCCAGCCTTGCTCGGCGCGGTGGGGCTGTCGATGCTGATTCACGCCATGTTGGGGTTGGTGGCGGCCCTGGTTCTCGTCGGGGGGGCTCAGGCAGGAGGGTCCAAAGGCGAGGGCAACGGGGAGACCGTCGGCGTTGCGATCATGACGGAGGCGGAGCTGGGGTCCATCATGCAGGCGGCGGGAATGGAATCCGAGACGCCCGCGGTCGCGGAGGCCCCCACACAAAAACTGCCTGGGTCGGAGGTCGAGATTCAGATTGCGGATGGTGGTGCGGGAGGTCAGGAGGCCGGTAGCCTGGGTGAGGGGTCGGGGAAGCTCACGTCCGGGCTCGGGGCAGGGAACATCACCGGCGGGCAAGGGCTTGGGGGCGGCGGGGGCGGAGCGGCTAACTTCTTCGGCGTTGAAGCACGCGGGACGCGGTTTGCCTACATCTGCGACATCTCCGGCTCGATGGACCAAGGTGTAGGGTCGGGCGAGCTCAGGCGGGTTGACATTCTGAAGTCCGAGCTTGGTAAGTCGTTGAACGCACTGCTGGAAAACGCGTTCTTCTTTGTGTCGCTCTTCAGCACCGAGAGCAAGGCGATGGGCGGACGGATGGAGTGGGTCGCGTCGACGGATGCGGGCAAGCAGTGGGCCAAGCGGACGGTGCCGCTGATCGTGGCGGAAGGGGCTACTGAGCCGATGGCGGCGTTCAAGATGGTATTCCGCCTCAGGCCCAAGCCGGATGCCATCTACTTCATGACCGACGGCGAGTTCAATGAGGAATATGTCAACGAGATCGCGCGCCTGAACGCAGAGTTCCACATCCCGATTAACTGCATCACGTTTGTGAGCCGCGAAGGTGAGAAGACCATGCGGAAGATCGCCCAGCAGTCGGGCGGGACGTACGCACATGTGTCGGGGCCCGGGGGATGATGGTGGCCCTGTCCATCGTGGGAGTCGGGGTGCTCGCGCAGGTTCACTTGCGCGGCGGAGAGGTCACGCCCGCCGGTGAGGTGATTGCCGTCGATTCGCCCGGGATCGTGCTGGGGCCACCGCCGGGCACCATGGTAATCAGTTGGGATCGTGTGCGGACCGTGGATGGATCCTGGGCGGAAAAATCCGCGCCGTTCCTGTCGATCGCAGAGCAGTCATGGCGGGCCCGGACCCGTCTGGAGCGCGGCGATCCGCTCAGCGCCGAGCCGTTGTTTGAGAAGCTATTCGTGGAATACCGTGGCAAGCAGGGGCCGACGGCTTCTGTGATCTCTGAGGGGTTGATGCGGTGCCGGTTAAGGCGAGCGGCGCACGTCGCGGCGATTGATCCGTGGCTGGCGTTCCTGGTGGCATCGACGCCGGCCGCGGTGCCGGCGCTACATCCCGCGTGGGCCTCGGAAGCGGGGCTGGCGCCGTCGATGGATACTGCGACTGGATTGGTGCCAGCGCTGCCGCCGATCTGGCTGGCGTGGCCAAGTGTCGAAGCGTTCGCACGTCAGAGCGGAGCGGAGGTTTACAAGAACCCCAAGGCCGCAGCGCTGGCGGCGTTGTACGAGCTTTCGGCGAGATTCGAGTGCGGCCAGAGTGTGCAGGTTCCTGGCGCGGCGATGAACGACCCCGGAGTGCAGGTGGTCCGCGACATCGTCGTGTCGCGGATCGGGGATCAGGAACAACGGGCCGCGGCTCGCAAGGCGCTTGAAGATCGGGTGCGTTCCGCGGGCAGCCTCGGGGCCGCGGCGGCGGCGAACCCGGTGCCGTCGTGGCTGGAGGCCTGGTGCCGGGCCGCGATAGGGCGTTCGCTGCTGCGTGAAGATTCCGCGGAGCAAAAGAAACTCGGCGTGGTTGAGTTGCTGAATATTCCCGCGCGGTTCGGGGCGTTGCATCCGTATCTGGCGGGGATGGCGTTGGCGGAGTCGTCGGTCGCTCTGCGTGGAGTGGGGGACTCGGTGGGGGCCGACATTCTGGCCCGCGAGTTGATGGAGAAGTTTCCTTCGCATCCCGTGCTTGATTGGCCATTATTCCGCGCGGCCGCGCCCGTCCGGGCCGCGGTTTCGACACGCCCCGCCGAGCCCAAACCCGTCGTGCCCGAACAACCTCCCGCCCCCGAGACCGCAAAGCCCAAACAAGACGCGACACCCAAGTAGACCTCTGGAGTCATCGGACCATGTTCAACACGTTCATTCTCGCACAGGATGCCGCGGCCAAGTCGGTCACGAAGAGCCTGCTGCAATACATCCAGGACGGCGGGATCGTCAGCTACTTGCTGGTGCTGCTGTCGTTTGTGGCGGTGACGCTGGTGATCCGCAACATGTTGATCTTCCGGCGGAGCAAGCAGGCTCCCGACGATGTGTTTTATCGGCTGGATGAGGCGCTCAAGGCCGGAGACACTGAGGGCGCGGTGGCTCTGTGCTCGGCGGAGGAGAACCGCTCGTTCCTGACGCGCGTGTTCGGGGCGGCGCTCCAGAGGTGTGCCCGCTCCCCGTTCGGGTTCCTTGAGTTGCGGTCGGCGCTTGAGGAATCGGGGCAGCGAGAGGCGGATCGCCTGCATCGATACAACGACAGCATCGGCATCATCGCGGCTGTGGGGCCGATGATGGGGCTGCTGGGCACGGTCATTGGGATGATCGGTGCGTTTGCGACGATCGGGCAGCTCGAGGGCGCGGCCCGGTCGACGGGCCTGGCCAGTTACATGTCGGTCGCGCTGGTGTGCACCGCGGAAGGGTTGATCATCGCGATTCCCTGCACGATTTGCTTTGCTATCTTCCGGCGGCATGTGGATCACCTGATCAGCGAGATCGCCGAGCGGATCGAGGAACTGACGCGAAATCTGGAGCAGGTTTCCGGGAGCGAAGAGAAGCCCGCTGCCCCGGCGCCGCCGCGGCCTGTGCGCCCGACGCCCCCCGCCCCGCATCGCGAGGTGCCTGCACGATGAAGTTCGGAAGGCCCAGACTGGCAACCGAGGCAACGTTCGATCTCACGCCGATGATCGACGTGGTCTTGCTGCTGATTATTTTCTTTACCCTGACGTCGCAGTTCGCCAAGACACAGCTTGAGGCCCTCGACCTGCCCAAGGAGAAGGGTGTCAAGGTTGAGGGAACGCAGCAGTCCACGATCTTTATTGACATGAAAGCAGATGGGCGGATTTCCGTCCTGGGCATGCCGACCGATGTGTCAGCGGTCGCGAAAATGGTTGAGGGTGAAGCGCGGCGACTGGGAGACTCGCTGGACCTGGTCGTTCGGGCAGAGCGGGCGTGCCCGTCGCAGTTCTTGAACAAACTGGCTACGTCTCTGGCGGGGGCGGGCGTTCGGAACTGGAAGCTCGCGACGTCGGGGGGGCAATCTTGAAGTTTCTGAGGCAAGAGGATCGCAGATTTACACCGGAGCGCGTTCGGCTGCCGCTGATCGCCTTGATCGACGTAGTGTTCTTTCTGTTGATCTACTTTGTGATCGCGGGGACGATGGCGGGTGAAGAGGCGCAGTTGGCCGCGGCGTTGAAGGCGGACAAGCAGGGGGCCGGCAAGGGGGCCGACCTGGCGCCGCAGATTCTGATCGTGGAGCCGGGGCCGCTGGCGGGCAAGGCACGATTTCGATTGGGAGAGCGGACGATGGAAGACAAGGCATCGCTGGCCGCGGTGCTTAAGCAGTTGCCCAAGGGGAACGGAGTGATCGTACGGGTTGCCAACGGCGTGACCGTGGATTCCGCGGCGATCGCGCTCCAGGCGACTCACGATGCTGGATTTCAAAAGGTGAGCTATGTCCCGGCGAAGTAGCTCGGCCTGGAAAGTGTTGGCGGTGATGCCGCTGATGGTGGGGTCCGCAGCTTTCGCGCAGGTCGAGGAGCCCGCACCGCTCTCGGAGATCGAGCGGTACTTGTCGGATCGGGGCTTGAACGAACTGCTGGCGTTGCACCTGACCGAACGTCTCAAGAAGAGCGAGGGAGCGGAGCGGCTGGCCATCGCGGACCGTTTGGGGACAATCTACGTCGGGTTGCTCGATGCGGCCAGGACGGCGCAGGGTCGGAACAAGTGGGAGTCGCACGGGCAGGACCTTCTCAAGCAGGTACCCGAGGCCGATTCGTTCAACTTGAGACTGAACCTCTCGAAGGCGAGGTACCTGCAAGCTGAAGATGTGGCCGAGAAGCACCGGCTGCGGCTGGTGACTCCGGAAGAACGTCAAGAAGCCGAGCGGGCGTTGCGCACGGTGAACTCCACGTTCCGGGACATCGGGGGAAAGCTCAACAAGCGGGTTGAGCTGCTCGAGCGCAAAGAGGCCACAGGCAAGGATGAGGATTCTCAGACGATACGGAACGACTTGTCCGAAGCTAGGCGACTGCGGTCGTTGGCGTTCTATTACGCGGGATGGTCGGACTACTACACAGCGTTTGTGACGGGTAAGCCGCAGCCGGCGGAGGATGCCCTCACCGACTTTGGATGGCTGTTGAATGCCTCTGGAGGTCGGGCACCGACGGTGGAGCGGGCGCCGGCGAGTCTGCTGAGGTATGAACACGTGGCGCGGGCCGCGGTTGGCGCGGCGATGTGCGAGTCGGCGCGGGGGCACGATGACACGGCGCTTCGCTGGCTGGATGCCCTCGAAAACGCCGAGGGGGCGCCTCCGGCGATCATCAAGCAGCTCTTTGCGCGCCGACTTTCAATCTATGCCGCGGCCAGACGATGGGCGGATGTCGAGCTCATCGTGAAGCGCAAGCGTGAGTCCGGAGAGGGCAAGACGATTGTGCCGCTGGAGGTTGGGGAGGCGCGTCTGTTGGCGGTGTTGACGCTCGAAGCGCTCGATCAATCGGCCCAGCCGCGGAGCAAGGAACTCGCCCAGATCCTGGCGGACATCGCGCTGACGGACTTGATCACGCTGGGAGAGGTGCGGCACGTGCAGGACCTGGTGTCCAAGTACGGCTCTGCGCCATTAGCGGGGGATGGGTTCATTGTTCAATACGTGCGGGCCCTGCAGGCCTATGAGCGAGCAAGGGCTGAGCACGGCAAGGCGGGAGAGAACATCGAGGAGCCCAGCAAGGCGGATGCGGTGGTCAACCTCTATCGCGCGGCGGCAAGCGCACTGGACAACGCGGCGACATCGAAGGATGCGGGTAGGTTCGCTGATGAGCGGTCGAACGCGGCCCTGCTACGCGGGCTTGCGACGTTTTACGCAGGTGACCTTTCGCTGGCCGCGGACCGGTTTGAACAGGCCTTTCAGACGGCGGGCGCGGCCGGCGGAAAGCGGGCGGAGGACTCGCTGTGGATGGCCATTGTCGCCCTCGACAAGGGAGTTGAGGGCGGCGCGACGACACTGAAAGAGCGCCTGGGGCGATTGGGATCTCTTTACCTGCAGAAATATCCGAAAACCGACCGGGCCGCGAAACTGCTGATCCGCCAGGCCACGACCGGAATCATCTCGGAAGAGAAGGCCGTGGAGATCCTGCTGGGTGTTGAGAAGGACTCGCCGTTGTATGAGACGGCGCGCCGGCAATCGGCGACTCTGCTGTACACCATCTACCGGCGCACGCACGGTGCGGATAAGGACTTCGCGGCGCTGCGCTTTGCAGAGATTTCCGACGAGATCCTGACGATCGACCGGCGGAAGCTGGTCACAGCGAAAGATGCGGAGGCCAAGGAAATCGCGACGCAGGTGGTGGCGAGGGTTCGCCAGACGCTGGATGCCGTCCTCGGCATGACCGCGCCGGATCTGGAACGGGCGGACAAGGCGCTCGAGGTTCTCGATTCGGTCGTGGCCCAGGCCGGGTACGACATGTCCAAACTGGATGATGAGATCACGTACCGTCGGTTCCAGATCGCGGTTGTGCGGTCGCGGAGCGATGAGATCACCAAGTTCCTGGACAAGCTGCATGGGCTGCGGGGCCCGTTCGCGGACCGGGCGGATCGGATGATGTACAACCGGGCCCTGACCGCCGCCAAGGGCGAAAACGCCAAACCCGAGGCCATGAAGCAAGTCGTGGGCTACGGGCTGAAGGTGATGGAACAGTTCGGGAAGAACGCCGATGCGTTGAAGGACCAGGCGGTGTACAGCCTGCATAACTCCGTCGCGGACGCCGCGGCCCGCGTCTATCGGCTGACCGGCGATAAGCAAATGCGGGAGATCGCGGTGTCGATCGACAAGCCTCTCTTGCAAATGGGCAACGCGCCGATTCAGGTGCTGCGGCGGTACGCGGAGTTGGGAGAACTCGCCGGGGACAAAGAAGGAGCTCTGGATTGTTGGCGGACGATCATGGCCGGCGCGGGGACGACCTCACCGCTGTGGTATGAGGCTCGCTACAACTCGATGCGGTTGCTGCTGGCTTCGGATGCCGCTCGTGCGCGTGAAGCGATGGTGCAGTACAAGGTGTTGCACCCGGACTTCGGGCCCGAGCCATGGGGGCCCAAGATCGCCGAGCTTGATGTGCAAATGGGCTCACCCACCTCCATCACGGAAAAGAAGAAGGAGCAGTCGCGGTGAGTCAGGCCCGCATCAAGCCGATCGCGAGATTCCTTGGCGAAGAAGAGGCCGCGGGAGGACCGTTCGCGCTGCTGGGAGTGAGCCCCCGCGCCTGCACCGATGAACTGGTGCTCTCAGGGCTGGATCGTCAGGTCGAGCGCGTGAACCAGCACGCAGAGTGCGACACCCCGGAGGCGGATGAGGTTCGGCTGGCGCTGCACGCGGCGGCGGCTCAGTTGCTCGATCCGGTGGTCCGGCGTCACCTGATTATGCGGTGGGGAGGGGTTGCGCCGGCGCGGCCTCCGGTGCCTGTCGTGGCTGGGAAGGCGCCGGTTGAGCCCGTCAACGTGCCGCGGATGCAGCCGCCGGTCGTCGCGCGGCCGGTAGTGTCTTCGCGACTGCTGGAGGCCGATGCGATCCTGACGCTCGGGCTGTTCGGTGGTTGGAACGAGCGCTCCCTTCGGCGGCTGTTGACGCTCGCCCATCGACGCGGGATGGGAAACGCGCAGGTCGCCGAGACGCTGCGGAACCTTTCTCGCCGGCGCGGAGGGTGGGGGAGCGGGGACGGGAAGGGCGGCAAGGTGAAGGTCGTCAAGCAGCCGGGTGCGCCGGTTCGCAAGCCGACATCGAGGCTGCACACGGGCACGCCTGCGGTCCCGGCGACAGCAGGGCCAGCTCCCTCGAGGCCGGTGGCTCAGGCGCACACCGTGCAGGAAATGACTCCGTTCCGCCCGCTGCGCCGCGAGGTTGACCCCGCCCAGCGACTGCTTCGTAACGCGATCATCTTCGGGTTCCTGGGGATTGTGGGGCTCAGCGCTGCCGTGACCGGCATCATCATCGCGGTTAAGAAGCAGCAGATCGCGACCACCACCCCGCCGGTGGTACCAAACTCGGTCACGACAGTTCCGCCGCCAACGCCCGAGCGACCAGACCCGCCCGCTCCGGATCCGCTTACACTGAAGCCCAAGCCTTTGCCGCCCGTTCCCGACGCCTCGGACCTGGTTGCCATTCCGCGAGAGATTGGCGCTTGCGCTGAGGCGCTGAGCATCGATCCGGTGATCGCACTCACCCGCTTTGAAACGGCGATCAACAAGCTGGCCGTGAACTGGATGAGCATTCCCAAGGACCGTTTGGTGGCCTCGCACGATGCGATAGTTGAGTTTCTGTATAGGGCAAACTCGACACCGGATGTCCCGGGGCGCGCGATTCAGGCGATCTCCAAACACGCGGCACCGCTGGGGTCGGAAGAGCGGCCGGGGGCCGCGGATGTCCCGCCCGCGACGTGGGCGATGGGCATGCTCACGCGGCTTGGGAAAGAGAAGGACTTGTCGGCGACGACCAAAGTGGCAATCGATCAGGAACTGGTACACCTGCTGGGACAGAACCAGTCGGGTGGGGACCAGTCATTCGAGGCGGGCGCGGCGGCGGCCATGAACGTATGGCCTCAACGGCTGACGCCGACAGGCCCAGCTGCAAAGACGACCTCCATCGACCTAGATGCCTGGAAGGCGTGGATTCTCGGCATCGAGGCATTGGCCGGGCCGGATTCACCCGCGCGGCTGCGGTTCCTGCTGTCAGGCCTGGAGACGCTGCTGGTGCAGGGGCCCGAGCACAACGAGAATCGATCTGTCGCGCCGGTGGTCGTCGAGTTGGTGACCAAACTCAGTTGGCGGGCGGAGGATGAATCCCGCCGCTGGCTCCTGCGTTGGTTCGGCGACCCGCGGATCTCGACGGCGGACCTGAACTCGGTGACCTCTGCGCTGGCGACCAAGTCGCGGGCGGAGGGTGTTGACCTGACTATGGTGCTCTCGACCTCGGCCTCCGAAAACACGCGGGCTGACCTGCGAGAGCGGTACGCCACGGTGTGGGGCGTACAGAACTCGCTGGCGCGGGATGCCCTCGTGACCGACTGGACCACCGCGGCCAAGGACGCCATCAACGCATCTTTCGCGAGCACTTCTGAAACGGACGACTTCGCGTTGGCGATCGTCTTATTGCGTCTCAACGATGCGGCGTGGTGGCAGTGGAGGGGTGACGGAGCCGAAGCGGCCTCGCTCGTGGCGGATATCAAAGGCCCAGTCGAGCAGGCGATGAGCATGCCGGAAGTGGTCAAAGGCGGCGATCAAATGGGCCCGGACCTGTCGGACGGAGCTTGGGCCGAGAGATACCTGGCCGCCAAGACGAGCCCGAAACTGCGCCGTGAACTCATTGATCAGATTTCCAGGAGCACCAAGCTCGGGGCGACGGATGCGGAGGTGCTCGCCGGTGAGGCGCTCACCGGTGCCCCCGCGGATCTCCGGGCCGCGGCTCAGGAGGTTCTCAAAAAGTTCGGCGAAAGCGCCACCGTGCTCAACGCGCTCCTGGAGCGTTTGCCCAAGGTCCCCAAGGGGTCTTCCGCGGCGTCGGATCTCATCTCCGCAGTCGCCGGTCGACCTCTGCCCGGCGCCCGCGATCCGGATTGGCCGATCGCCGCGCGACGGGCCCTGGTCGAGCGTCTGCTTGAGGCGCTTGCTGCCGAGAGCCCGCGTGTCCGCATTGATCGCTTGTCGGCGCTGCTCGCCGTTTCCTATCGCAGCATGGTCGCGGCCTCGCCCCTCCCGCCCGATCAACGGGCCGCAAGGATCCAGCCCCCCGCACATCAGTCCGCGGCCGAACTCTGGCGGAAGTGGCGGCTCGCGGCCGATGCACTCGTCCCCAGCACTCCCCCGCCCATCCCGCTGGATCAGTTGGACCGGCGGCGTTCGGGGCGCTTGAGCCAGGCGCGAGGCATGGTGCAGGCGTTCGCGGCAGAGCAAACCAGCATCGCCGAGGCCATGGCCTACGTGGTCACGGCGGAGCAACCGGCCCAGGTGGACAAGATCCGCTTGGTGCTGACCAATATGGCCACCGATCGCCGGCACGCGACCAACGTTCTAGAGCAGATCAAAATCGCCGAGCGAGCGATTACACAGCTCTGGATGATTCGGTTGCAGCAGGAGGCTGGAACATGACGACGCCGATGGCCAGAGTTGTGAGAGGTGTGGCGGCACCGTTATCCACTCTCGTGGTCGGGTTGCTCTGCTTTGGGTTCGCCAGTCAGCCGACCTCCCCGTCGGTTGCCAGCGCGGCCGAGATCGCGCGTCTGACGGCACTCCGCCCGGACAACCCGCAGGCGTACTTTGACCTCGCCGAGGAAATCGCTGACACGGCCGAGGATGAACCGCGGGCGGTGCTGGCCCGAACGCTTTACGTGCTTGCCTTTGAACTCGATCGTCAGCGTGGCGCGGCGACATCGCTGGCCGCGGCCAGCGCGCTTGGGATCGCACGGATCGAACGCCTGGAACGCGACAAACGGTGGCTGGTGGCCATCGCCGGTGCGGTGGACCGCCGATACGCCCTGCCGGACTGGAACGTTGGCGCATCTCCCTCGATCTCGGACGAAACCGCGTACAAGGCGGCTACCGTGCTGGGGCTCGCTCGCGCGGGCGAAGGCCGCGAATCTCGGCGCGTGCTCGACCAACCGGGCGTTTCTGATGTCCTCAAGCGGTACGAGCGGGCGATCGGCAACACCGGGCAGACCGGGGCCCTGTCGCGCCTGGCCAAGTACATGCAGCAGTGGCCGTGCAGCGAGTGCGGGAACAACCGTTTCGTCATGAAGCCCGGCGAGAAGGGGCCGGAACTACGGCTCTGTCCAACCTGCCGTGGCAACCCCGGGCCCAAGCTGGATGAAGATGAGTACATCAGCCAGCTGCGGTTCGAGGCGGCGCTGTTGAATGGGATCCAAAGGTCTTGGGCGGCGCAGGTGGTGGTGGATCAGGGCGCACCGCTTCGAGACCCGGACCTGAACGAACTCGCCCCGACCTATCGGGTTGATCCGGACAAGCCCTACTGGGATGCGGGCAAGTGGGTCGCCAAGAAGCCGTGACTTGGCCGGGCCAGCTTCTACACTCCCCTCTCAAATCAAGGAACCGCCATGGCAGACCCCACACCCGCTCCCGCCGCACCGACTACCCCCGCGGCGGCTCCTCAACCCGAGGCCAAGCCTCAGATCAACTTCGACGAGTTTGCCAAGGTCGACCTTCGGGTCGCTCGCGTGATCAAGGCGGAGAATCACCCGTCTGCCGACAAGCTCTTTAAGCTCCAGCTGGATGACGGCTCGGGCGTGCCGCGGCAGATCTGTGCGGGCATCAGGGGCTATTACCAGCCTGAGGAGCTCGTGGGCAAGCTGATCGTGATCGTGGCCAATCTGGCGCCGCGGATGCTGCGGGGTGAAGAGTCACGCGGCATGCTGCTCGCCGCAAGCAGCGCACCAAAAGATGCGGGCGCTGCGAACCGGCAGGTGATTGTGTTGACACCCATGTCGAATATCGAGCCGGGCGCGATCGTGTCGTGATCAGCGCTTGGGGACCGGCCCACCCTCGACCGCTCCCGCTCCGCCACCAGCCACGCCGCCGCGCGGTTCACGTTGTTCACGCTCTTTGGACATGCGCTCCATGTCCTTGAGCCGTTTATCGATGAACTCGTCACGCTTGGGCAACTGCTCGCTCAGGTCCTTGCGCAGCTGCTCGACGCGGCGCTCGAGCATGACGATTTCCTGCTGGTGGATCTTGATCTGAAGGTCGAAGTGCTCACCGAGAACCTTGCGGAGCGTGTCGCCGGCCTTCTTGGTGTCTTCGGCGGAAGCGTTCTTTCGGTTGGCCTCGAAGAAGGCCTTTGAGGCGCCCAGCAGTTCCATGTCCTTGCTGAAGTTCTGCTTGCGGAGTCCACGCATTTCCGGGTCGTGCTCGGCGAGAAGCTCGCGGATGCGCGGCTCCATGCGATCCAGGATGCGGGATGTGCGGCCCTGATCTTCTTTCATCGCCTCGGTGAATCGCTTGGAAATCTCCGGAAACTCCTTGCCGAGAAAGTCCAAGACCTCTTCGCGGGTAAGTTTGGTACCGGTGAGGCCCGGGCCGTGATCCGGGCCTGCATCGGTGCGTGGGCCGCCTGGCTGGTTGCCGTTTCTTTGGCCACGGTTGTTGTCCGGTCCGCGGTTGCCTTGCGGCGGGCGCGGGCCGCGCATTTCAGCGTCAACCTCTTCTACAGGAGCGCCGGCGTCCAACTTTTTGATGGCGGCTTCCCAACGTTCCTGCTGGCGTTTGGCATCGGCGAGGCGACGTTCGGCGCGGGCTCGCAGGCCGGCGCGGTCCGAGGGTTCGGGCTGAGCGGGGGCCTTGGGATCACCCGCGGGCTTCTCCGCGGGTTGCTGAGCAACTGCGGTGAGCGTGAGGAAACCCGAAAGGGCGGCCAGCCATGCGGCTTTCATCAGGTGGCTCCCTCCAGCAGCGTGGTGGCGGGGTCGGTCTTGAGCGAATCGCCGACGTTGGACGTATCCATGAACAGCGTATCGATCTTGTC
This sequence comes from Phycisphaerales bacterium, assembly GCA_044222485.1. Taxonomy (GTDB): domain Bacteria; phylum Planctomycetota; class Phycisphaerae; order Phycisphaerales; family UBA1924; genus JAHBXE01. Next base: position 26,941 of record JBGAND010000029.1, read on the forward strand.
ACCCATGGCTGCCAAGCCCTCATCGGCGGAGCGGAGCTCCAGGACATAGTTCATGTCCTCTTCGAGGGATCGCGCGGCGATGGGCGACAGCGAAGACGATGGGCCATTGCTCAGGAATACCGCCGCCAGGCCGCCGACGATCGCCACCGACGCAGCGATGCGTAGCTTGGCGACCAAAGATAAGCGGTGACCAATGCGGGCGATCACGACAGGCGCATCTTCAGCCATGAGCATGTGGCGAGTCGAAGCCTCAAGCCGGGCCTCAAGGCCCGCGGGCGCTAAAGCCCGTTCCCGCTCACCGAGCTCGGCCAGCGAGTACTCAATAGCCTTGAGTTCCGCCGGCGTTGACTCGTTCTGGAATCCGTTGTTGGTGCTCATGATTCCCCCTCGCTTTCCTCTCCGCCCATGATCTGCTTCAGTTTTCGCAATGCCCGGTGATGCCGAGCCAGCAATGTTCCCAACGGTTCATTCAGTAACTCGGACATTTCCTTGAAACTCATCTGTCCGTGGTGCCTGAGTTCCACCACTTCTCTGTCCTGATCGGGAAGCTCCATCATGGCCGCCCGCAACTTGTCCAGCATCACCCCTTCGACCGACTCCACTGACCTCCGGGTCGGGACCCCTCCAAAAGAGGCCGGGTCCGTCGGGTCCGCCTGACGCTTCAGGCGGCGCATCTCATCGCGGATGCGGTTCATCGCGACCCGGAACAGCCAGGATTCAAACCGGCCCTGTTCCGTATACCCGCCCCGCCCCAGCTTACCCGCCACCGTCGCGAACACCGACTGCGTCACTTCCTCCGCCAAGTCCGCCCTTTGGCACCGGCTTTTGGCCAATGCAAAGATGCGGCGACCGTACCGGGCGATCAAGTCCCTCCAAGCGGCCTGATCGCCCTTGGATGCAGCTTCGAGCAGCCCCGCCACTTCCGCGCTCTGGTCTTCGGACACCGGTTGCGGAAGTCTCGGTTCTGTCAACAAGCCCATCCTTATGGCTAACGATTCGGCAAACAGTCTATTGCCCTCCCAACACACACCGGACGCGATCTCAAAGGACTCCTGATAACCTGCAGGGAATGACGATCGCTTATTCGGTCATAGCGACACTTCCAGATCGGGCAACGGCCGACGAGTACATCGCTTGGCTCAGGGATGGCCACATTCAGCAAGTCATTGCAGGAGGGGCTCTTCGGGGGGACATCGTCAGGGTGACAGACCCTGCATCACCCATCCAGATCGAGTCCCGTTATCTGTTCGCAAACCGTCAGGCCTTCGATCGGTATACTCAGACCTCGGCCCCGGCTCTGAGGGCCGACGGGCTCCGCCGGTTTCCCCCTGAACGAGGAGTTACCTTCCAGAGGCGGCTGGGGGAAGTTGTCGATTCCTGAGCGAATTCGACTCCAGACACGGGGCGGCTCGATCCTGGTGCCGCCCGGGCCGTAGTTGAGTACTCACCCTGACCCCTGGAACTGCTTTGGCTACCCGAACTGACGAACAACTCCTCCAGACCTACCGCGAAGGCGACACCGCGGCCTTCAAAATGCTCATTGAACGGCATCATGAAGACCTTCTGAGGTTCCTTGTCCGGCTGACGGGCGACCGGCAGGCCGCGGAGGATGTCTTTCAGGAAACATTCCTGCAGGTCCATATATCCGCTGACACCTTTGACGCCACCCGCCGCTTTAAGCCCTGGCTTTTTACAATTGCCGCGAACAAGGCCCGGGACATGCTTCGTAAGAGAGTTCGACGCCAAGAGGTCGATCTTTCCGCCCCAGTGAACCGGGGAGGGGGGTCGTCTCGCGGCGGCGAGGGCGGGCAAACGTTTGTCGATCTGATGGAGATCGACGTACCCGCCCCCGACGAAGGGCTTCAGGGTCAGGAACGGGATCAGCTCGTTCAGCAGGCAGTCGATCGCATGCCGTCATCGCTCAAGGAAATCCTGCTTCTGGCGTACTTCCAGAAGCTGAGCTATGCGCAGATCGCCGAAGAGCTGGATATCCCTCTGGGGACGGTGAAGAGCCGGCTGCACTCAGCGGTCGCGACGTTTGCAAAGCACTGGCAAAGTGTTTCTGCGGGGTTGAATAAGTCATGAGTCACGACCAGAGCCAAACGGAGTTGGGTCTCTCGGTGAAGGATGTCGCAGCCTGCGACGCGTTGATCGATGCGGGGATGGATGCCTCCAAGGCGCCCCCGAGCATCGAGCGGCGCCGGATTTCGCGGCTGGTGTCGTTGCTGGGATTGCTGCGCGCCGGGCCGCGGCCGGATTCGGCGCTGGTGGATGTGACCTTTGCGCGCGTGCTCAAGGCACGTTCGCTGGACTCGGTTACAAGCCAGGAACAGGTACTCTCGGGCGATGATCAAGAAGCGTTCGACGCTCTGGTGATGGCGGGATTCGATGCCGAGCGAGTGCCGGCATCGCTGCGGGAGCGGGCTCGTAAGCAGGATGCCCTGCTCAGCGCATTGTCCGCAGGCTCGCCCGTTACCGGCGACATCATTGAACGAACGCTTGCCCACGTTCAGGATCACATCGATCATGCCCAAGACGGAATGCGTATTGAGGTGGCGCGATCTCGGAGGGGCTCAGGCCTTCGCCTTGCGGACATCGTCTCGGTCGCGGCGGTCATTCTCGTGGGTTGCGGCGTGCTGTTTCCCGTGCTGACATCCATGCGGGAGCAGAGCCGCCGAGCACTGTGCAAGTCGAATCTCGGCGCAACGGCTTTGGGAATGGGAACGTACGCAGGCGCCAATCGGGACTCGCTCCCGGTGTCGACCGCTTCTCTCAGTCCTGGTGGTACCTGGTGGGATGTGGGCAAAGCCCCGACTTCGAACTCGGCGAATCTCTACACCCTCGCGCGGGCTGGGTATGTGCCGTTGGCCAACCTTGCGTGCCCGGGGAATCCCGCTGCACCGACCGCCCGCGTCCAACCCGGCGCACAAGACTGGCGTCGCCTCGAAGAGGTTTCCTATAGCTACCAGATCATGTATGGGCCGCAGCGTGCTGGTTGGCGCGGCGGCGAGCCTCAGGTGATTTTGGCGGATCGTTCGCCGGTGGTGCTGGCGGCCATCCGGGGCGAAGCGATCGATCCGTGCTCGAACGCCCCCAACCATGGCGGCGAGGGTGAACACCTGCTCCGGACCGACGGTTCGGTCTTCTGGGTGACGTCCCCTGTTCTGCCCAATGGCGACAATATCTGGCTCCCCCGGAGCGTCGAACTCCGCCTCCGCCAGCTCGGAAAGGGTCCGCCCCTGACCGGCAACGAGATTCCCAGCGGGGCCGATGACACGTTCCTTGGACCCTGAGCGGTTGCAACTTACCCCTAACCGGTCTACGCTTCCCCCCCCGCCAGCCCCGCGCCCGGGGCCTGTGGAGCGATCGGATTTATGCCAAAGAACAAACCCCATAAAGGCCTGTCCAAGCGGATCAGGGTCAGCAAGTCCGGATTTGTGAAGCACAAGTCCGCGAATCACAAGCACTTGCGGTCCGGCAAGGGCGGCAAGCGCCTCCGTCGCCTCCGCAAGAGCCCGATCATGGCCGATGCGGATGTGAAGCGCCTCGAGAAGCTCCTGTTCCGTCGCCTCCGCGGCCGGACTCAGCCTCGTGCGGCCCTGCGTAAGAGCCCGTCACCCGCGCAGCGCCGTGCGGCCAAGGAAACCGCCAAGGCAGCACCGGCTAAGGAAGCCGTCAAAGCAGGATCGGCCAAGAAGTAGCTCATTCATGCACCGGCCCTTGCCGGTGCCACACCCGTCCGTCGGGACCCAAGCCGGCCAACCTAGGCCGCTCCGCCGGGCACAGTTGGAGTTTCGCCCATGCCACGCGTTCGTAAAGGCGCCGCTCGCGCCCAAGCCCGTAAACGTGTTCTCCGCAAGGCCCGTGGCTACTACGGCGTCAAGCACAAGCACAAGTATCAGGCCGAGAACACCCTCATTCGCGCCGGCTGCTACGCTTACCGCGACCGCCGCAACCGCAAGCGCGATATGCGTTCGCTCTGGATCACCCGTATCACGGCCGCCTGCCGGATGCGCGGCACGCGCTACAGCCTGTTCATCAACGGGCTCAAGATGGCCGGCAACCTGCTGAACCGCAAGATGCTCAGCCAGATCGCGATTGATGATCCGAAGATTTTCGACCAGCTCGTTGAGACGGCGAAGAAGGCTTCGGTTGCGACGCCCGCGAAGGCGGCCTGAGCGATCAACATTATCTGTAACTTGACGAGCCGCCCGCCCGGGGCGGCTCGTTTGTTTTTGGACGCCACGAGTCGTGGTTTCCCTATCGCTCCGGATCCCTGTGTAGGCCCTCAGCCCACTGCGGGAGGCAAGTTGGACACGATTTGCGCGCGCGATTTGGTTTGACGTGGACCACTTTTGGGCGAAATCTGCACAGCAAATCCGCGCCCTATTTCAAGCATTGTCTTTCACGCAACACCCAAAACACGACCACGTTTTGGCGCGCGATTTGTGCTTTTGGCCCCTATGTAGAGGGGCCAATGGTGCCCCGGCCGATATGCTGCGACCTCAAGCAAGGAGCAGGACATGCCCAGTTGGTGGGTTCTTCGTGAGTGGGAAGACAACCCGGTCTACCTGATCGCGCACGTCTTCTGGGTGATCTTTTCGATCGTGCTGCACGAGTTGGCCCACGGGGTCGCGGCGATCCGGAGCGGGGATGACACCCCTCGGGTCACGGGGCATATGACCTGGAACCCGTTGGTGCACATGGGCCAGAACAGCCTGATTCTGTTCGCGTTGACCGGAATGGCCTGGGGCATGATGCCGATCAATCCCAACCGCTTTCGGAAACGCTACGACCAGGCGCTCGTGTCATTCGCCGGCCCCGCGACAAACCTGATTCTGTTTGTCGTGTGCGTTCTGGCGACGGCCGCGGCGATTGTGTTCCTGAAGCAGCTTTCGAATCCGCTGGGTCCGAACATGGTGCTGTTCTTTCTGGTCGGGGCGTGCTTCAACATGGCGTTGGCGGTGTTCAACTTGCTGCCCGTGCCGCCGTTAGATGGCGCCTCGCTCCTGGGGAATGTGGTCCCCGGGTTTGGCCGGCTTTGGCATGGACCCCAGGCCGCGATGGTGGCGATGATCATCTTTGTGGGCGTGTTCCTTTTCGCCGGCACGTACATCATGGATGCCGCGACGCAGGCGACGTTGTTTTCGGTGGATGCGGTTTTGAAGGCGATCGGGCACCGGTAGCTTTGCCCGGCAAGCCCTACGATGGCTTTTCAAGGAGGCACTATGCGAATCCGAGCCCTGTTCATCGTTGCGTTGATGATCCCCGGCCTGACCGCGTGCCAGGTCACGCCGCACGCTAACCCGGACAGCACGTCGGTCCTCCGCGGCGGCTACATCGATATTCCCGTACTCCAGAACGACAAGGACCCGCGGTCGCGTGTGTTGACAGTCGTGGAAGCGACCGAGCCGTCTCAGGGCAAGGTTGTCGTCAATGCCGATCAGACGATCCGTTACGAGCCGCGGCCCGATGCCCGCGGCGAGGATGTATTCAGCTACAGCATCAAAAACACGCGGGGCAGGACTTCCTCGGCGCTGGTCAAGGTGGCCATCGTCGAGCCTGCGGCGGACAAGGTGCTCGGTACGCCCGAGCCGCGGGTTGAGCCCAAGCCAACGGGGACGCTGATTCCACTGGTTCCGCCAGCTCCGGTCGCGGTGACGGTGCATCCTCCGGTGGCGGGGGCTCCGTTGCCCAAGCCGGTCGTGGGGGCCGCCATATCGGGACTATCAATCACCGTGTTCACCCGCGAAGATGACAAGGATGCCGGGGAGACCGTGCAGTTGACCGTCAAACGCGGCGAAGAAGTGCTGGCGGATCAGACCGTCGGCGAAGATGGGGTGTGGGCGGTTCAGACGGATCGGACGGTAGAACTTCAGTTCGCGCAGCCCATCGCGGCGGCGGACGCCAAAGGAGTGACGCTGGAAGTGAGGAAAGTTGTTGGACCCGGTCTGGGTGGGAGCTGGATCATGCAGGTGGATGTGCAGGGGCGGATGACGGACGGGCGGACGGTGCCGCTGGTAACCAAGTCGCTGCCGTTCCGGTTCGGGGGTGGAAGTTCGAACAACCGGTCTTGGACCTTTGGATCGCCGTGAGAGGTGGGCGCGGGGGGCCCACGGGAAGCGCCGGTCAACCCCCGAACACCGCCATACCAGCATCTTGACCCCCCCTCTGCGGGGTCTAGACTTACGTTCGGGCAGAATTCGCTGCCCTTCGCACCCCCTGCCCGGGAAAAACGGGCTGGGCCCAGGAGCCTGGCGATGGACGCTCAGGAAGATCCGGGTCCCGGGTGAGAGCGACCGCTCCGCGTCGCCCTCACCGCGGAGCCCACATGCAGAGCAGACCAGCGGTCCCCAATCGGGGGCAGGCTTGGTGAATCGACCCACAACACGCCCCATTCACCCGTCGGTCACCGACGGCAGCCTCAGATTCAGACGAGAAACGACCCATGGCAACCGACCTTTCAAACATCCGCAACATCGGCATCTGTGCTCACATCGACGCGGGCAAAACCACCGTGTCCGAGCGCATCCTGTTCTACACAGGCAAGACGTACAAGATTGGCGAGGTGCACGAGGGCACGGCCACCATGGACTTCCTGCAGGATGAGCAGGAGCGAGGCATCACGATCCAGTCGGCCGCGACCACCTGTCCGTGGGAACATCAGGGGCGCGAATACAAGATCAATCTGATCGATACCCCGGGCCACGTGGACTTCACGATCGAAGTCGAGCGGTCCCTGCGCGTGCTGGACGGCGCGGTCGCCGTATTCGACGGCAAGGAAGGCGTCGAGGCTCAGTCCGAAACGGTGTGGCGTCAGGCCGACCGTTATCGCGTGCCGCGCCTGTGCTTTGTCAACAAGATGGACAAGCTCGGCGGCGACTTTGACTTCTCGTTCAAGACGATCGGAACCCGCCTGGGTGCCAACGGCATCGCCATCCAGTACCCCATCGGCAGCGGCAACTCTTTCAAGGGCATCATCGACCTGGTCCGCATGCGGGCCTTTTACTTCGATGCCGATGAAAAGGGCGCCGTCGTCACCGAGAAGGACATCCCCGAAGACCTCGCCGACACCGCGGCCGAGTGGCGGCACAAGCTCGTCGAGGGCGCGGCCGAAATGGATGACGCTCTGGCTGAGAAGTTCCTGACTGACGAGTCCACAATCACCAACGCCGAGATCCAAGCCGCGATCCGCAAGGGCACCATCGCCCGCAAGTGCTACCCCGTGCTTTGCGGGGCCGCTCTCCGCAACATCGGTGTCCAGCTCCTGCTGGATGCGGTCATCGAGTATCTCCCCTCGCCCAACGAGGTCGAAGAGGTCCAGGGAACCAACCCCCGTGACTTCGAAGAGAAGCTCTCGCGTCCGCACGATGAATCTGCGCCGTTCTCGGCTCTGGTGTTCAAGGTTGTCTCCGATCAACACGGCGACCTGACTTACATGCGCATTTATTCGGGAAAGCTCGCCAAGGGCACCCGTCTCCTGAACCCCGGCAACGAAGAGCGCGAGAACGCCAGCCGCATCTACGAGATGCACGCCCAGAACCGCATCCCCCTGGATGCGGTCGGTTGCGGCAACATCGTCGCGGTGGTCGGCATCAAGCGCAGCTATACGGGTGACACGCTCTGCGACCCGGAGCATCCGATTCTCCTGGAACGAATGGTGTTCCCGGAGCCCGTGATCTCCATGTCCATCGAGCCCAAGACCTCCGAAGACAAGCGCAAGCTGTCCGAGGCGCTCATGGTCATCCGCCGCGAAGACCCCAGCTTCCGCTTCCACTTCGATGACGAAACCGGCCAGACCATCATCAGCGGCATGGGTGAGTTGCACCTTGACATCATCCGGACCAAGCTCGTCCGCGACCTGAAGATCAACGTCGAAGTCGGCAAGCCCCGCGTGTCCTATCGCGAGACGATCACCAAGAAGGCCGAGTACATCCGCGGCAAGTTCGTCAAGCAGACCGGCGGTCGCGGCCAGTTCGGCGATTGCACGATCAACTTCGAGCCCTATTCCGCGGCCCAGGCCAAGGAAGACGATGTGGACTTCGAGGACAGCATTGCGGTCGTCAACGAGGTCGTTGGCGGTGCGATTCCCAAGGAGTTCATCCCGTCGGTTGAGAAGGGCATCCGCGAGGCGATCAAGACCGGCATCAAGTGGGGTTACCCCATGATCAACGTCAAGGCGTCGATCATGGAAGGCAGCTACCACCCTGTCGACAGCTCCCAGATTGCGTTCGAGCAGGCCGGCCGCCTGGCCGTCCAACTCGCCACCGAGAAGGCCGGGCCCGTGCTCCTCGAGCCGATCATGAAGGTCGTGGTGACTGTGCCCAACGACTACCTGGGCAACATCACCGGTGACATCTCCAGCCGCCGCGGCATGATCATCGACACCGATGACCGTGGCGTGGTCAAGCTGGTCACCTGCGAGGTCCCCCTGTCGGAAATGTTCGGGTATACCACGACCCTCCGCGGCATGTCGCAGGGCCGTGCAAGCTCGACCATGGAGTTCCTCGAATACCGCCCCATGCCCGCCAGCAAGATGCGCGAACTGGTGGACGGTGGCGAGGCGACCGGCAATAGGAAGTAACGCTGGGTGACATGCCTCTGAATTGGCACAGGCATGACGGGCCAGCCCTGCCAAACATGCCTGTGGAACGGCACAAGCATGCGACACGGGGAAAGTCCTCGCGCCTTCCGGCCGATCTAAAAAGCGGAACGTCCGTTTCGGGCGTTATACTGCCCACGGCTCGGCGGAGATTCCAGAATGACCTCTCGCTTCCAGACCGTCCTCCTGTTCGGCGCCCCCGGCTCTGGCAAGGGCACCCAAGGCAAGATCCTGGGCAACATCCCCGGGTTCTATCACCTCTCCTGCGGCGAGGTGTTCCGCACGCTCGATACCAGCTCCGAGGTCGGCAAGACGTTCATTGAGTATTCGAGCAAGGGGTTGCTCGTCCCCGATGATGCCACGGTCAAGATGTGGCACCAGAACATGCAGGCCAGGACGATCCTGAGCAGCTACAAGCCCAACGTGGACCTGCTGGTGCTGGATGGCATCCCGCGCAACGTCAACCAGGCCAAGCTCTTGGAGAAGCACCTGCAGGTGCTCCAGATTATCCATCTGGTTTGCCCGGACAAGGAAGAGATGATCAAGCGGCTCCAGAAGCGGGCCCTGAAAGAAAACCGCATCGATGATGCCAAAGAAGAGGTCATCCGAAAGCGCTGGGATGTCTACGAAGAAGAGACCTTCCCGGTCCTGAAGTACTACCCCAAGAACACGGTCAAGGAAGTCGATGCGACGGGTTCACCCGCTCGCGTCCTCGAGCACATCCTGGAGGCCGTGGTGCCGATCCAGGAAACGCACTTTCACAATCCGTTGCGGTAACGTCCGGAGCGGGTTGTCCTTGACAGCCGGACCCGTTCCGTTCGGGTATCCTCTGGCTGTGACCGCACGCCGCGCATTCACGCTGATTGAGCTGTTGGTGGTTATTGCGATCGTCGCGGTACTGATCGCGATCCTCATGCCCTCGCTGGGTGTTGCCCGTAACCAGGCAAAGGCCACCGTGTGCGGGGCGCGTCTCCACCAGCTTGGCGTCGCAACCAGCCTCTACCTAAGCGACTTCAACAACGCCCTGCCGCAAATGCGATCTCAGCGTCCTTGGGGTGAGGAGTGCATCTCCGCGGCGGCATTCGGTGGCAAGAGGGGCCAGGTTCCGGTCTACGGCCTGAACCAACTTGGCGCCCACACCCGACCGCTCAACTCGTATCTGGACTTGCCCGACAATCCCGCGGACGATTCAAAGGGACGCCAGGAACTCGAGGCATTCCGCTCTCCCTGCGACAAAGGCGCGGCCCAGACCTACCTCGGAATTGAAGGCTTCGACAAGGCCGAGTCCATTTACGACATGACCGGTTCCAGCTACGTTCTGAACGACCACGGCCTGGATGGAGAAGCTCAGGCAACCCTCATTCCCGCCGGAGGCGGCGCTATGCCCGAGGTCGCCGACCCCTCGCGCACGTGGCTGCTTGGCTCCGCGCCCATCTACGCCTTCCAGCAGGATTCCGACCGCGGCCAGCAGTGGTACACCCAGCACGCCACCGAGGCCAACCTTTGCTTCGTGGACATGCACGTCCGCATCAAGGTGCCCGTGCCCGATGTCTTGTGCGAGGTCGAAAACACCACGCGCGACTACACGTTCATGCCTGTGCCCGGTCGGGTTCGGCCGTAACGCTCAAGGGACACTTGCGGTCTCGGGTCTGAGTTCAATCACCGGTGCCCATTCCAGCCACTCCGGCTTGGGTCCCTCAGCCAAGGCGAAGCGATGGCCGGAGCTGGAAATATCCTCAAGCTTGGTCGGCGTGGCGAAGGCGATTCCACCCGCGACGATCGTTTCGAGTGATCCGGCTTTGAGCGACAGGCCCCTGATCAGCCCCCAATCCAGCCCGATCCCGCCGGCATTCCAGAATCGCGAGTTGTTCCGCACCAGATCGCGGTAGGGGGCCTCAATCAGGAGCGTCATCTCAACCTTGCGGGAATCGCTGGCAAGCCCGACATCACGCACGGTGCCCACGCGTATGCCGCGGTAGACCACCGGTGATCCAACATCCAGCGACCCGCGCTGGGAAGCCTCGACTACCACATCTAGGCTGCCGAGTTGATTGGCCCTGGCCAGGGGGCGATCCAGTCCGACGAACGCCTGCATCGGTTTCCCCGATCCCGGCTCACACTGCAGATACCGCGGCCCCAAAAGGGTGTCCAATCCCGCGACCCGCCCGACACTGATTTCAGGCCGCACGATCCAGAACTGCGTTCCTTCCGCACCGATATTTGCGGCATCACGCCGAAGCCTCGCCTCAACCACAACGCGGGATAGGTCACCCTTCATCTTCACCGCGTGGACGTCACCCACCCGCACGCCGCGATACAGCACCGGGTCTCCCGCAGCGATGCCTGAACCCTCCGCGAACTCAACGGTGATGAGGGGCCCGCGCTGGGACCATGCCTGATAACCGACGCCGCCCGAGGCGATGATCGCCAGAATGGGGATCAGCCACAGCCACAGCGAGCCGCGGTCTTTGACCACCACGGCGCCGCTTGATTCGTTCGTCATTGAGTGACTCCCGTCCTGGGGTGAAAGAAGGCCGAGGCGAGCATGCTCAGGACAACGAGGGCCGCGAACACGCTGATGCCGATTCCAGCGTGCAGCGTGGCCCAGTTGCCCAGTTTGATAGCGGCGACCAGGAGCGCGATGAGCAGGACGTCAAGCATGCTCCATCGCCCGATCCAGTCAATCGCCCGGTGCACCGAACGCCGCATCTGAGCCGAACGCCACAGCCGCTCGGAATCCAGCGAAATGATCCCGATGATCTTGAGAATGGGGATCACAATCGAGCAGATGAAAACCAGTAGACCCACCGCGAGTTGTCCGCCGGAGATCAGCTCCACCGCTCCGGACCAGATGGTCACCGGACGTACGTGGCCCAGTTTGTTGAGCTCGATGACCGGAAGAGCGATGGCGGCCGGGTAGAGCACCAGAGCCGCAAGTGCACAGGCTCGGGCCGGAGAGATCGACGCGAAGCGCCGCGTACGTGCCAGCACGGCGGCGCAGGAGGCGCACCGGGCCGAATAACCCCGCGGCGGTTCTGTCAGCTTCTGAGTGAGCCCGCAGCGAAGGCATGTCGCAAGGGGCACCGAGAGAGCGATGGGGGAGCTTGGCATCCGGATGATTGTTAGGGGTTCGGAGCGATTTGTTACGCCCGCTGCAAATCGTTCAGGCAAAACCCCAAAAAAGCAACCGGCCGCCGAGCCGGGGGCACGAGCGCATCCTCCACACGCTCGCGCCAGCACCTGCACTCGACGGCCGGATTGGGGGGCCGCCATGACGGTCAACGTCGAGACCTCAGCGTCCTCGATCGCTTTGGAATCAGGCCCATTTCAAACGATCACCGATGCGGCCGGAATCCCTTCCTCGCTCCACACCGTCCTAGAAGAAACCGCCCCGAATCCCCGGGGCTTTGAACCGCTAAAACCTACCACAATCCCGCGGAATGTTCAAGCCGAGTTTGTGCCAAGATTCAGAGAAGAATCGTGTTTTTCAGGCAATTGGCCACACGTGCGCAAGGTGACTCCCACTGGCCACGTCCGGAGGTTATTCTCAGACGCATGACTGAGATCCTTTACTTCGTTGGAGCGTGCTTTGTCATACTCATGCTCTCTGCCGCAGCTTTCCACGCTTTGGTGCGACTAGGGCCGATTGGAAAGCGGGTTTGCGATGCCGCGGCCATCGCGCCGGGGCTGGACCTGGTCGTGTTCTACTTCACGACTGCGCCGACGATCGGGGCAATCACCCTATGGTGGACGGCGGGTGAGAGATCCTTCGGTCGGCTGATCCTGTTGATCTTCGCGGGGTTGGTTGCGCAGGCCGCGACGCTCATGGGCTGGTCGCGCCTGCACGAAGCGCTGCACCCGGGCATACGCAAAGGCCCGCGCATCGCGGGCACGATGAATCGAAGAGTGGGGCCGGTGCGCAACGCCGCGGCCGTGTGGTGGACAGCGCTCGCAGTCCCCGTGTTTAACGTGATCCGCATCGCCGAAATCCTGCTCTACCCGCCCTTGATCTGGCTCGTGCGGTTTCCCAGGTATGAGATGAAGGACTGGGTCAACGTCAGCCGCCACAAGTTCAGCGGGCTGGTGGGGTACGACCTGATCTGGTGCTTGTATTGCGACTGGATGACGGGTATCTGGTCGCTGGGGAGCGAAATGCTGCGGAACGTCGAGAGCTTCTGGTGCCCGATCCGGTTTTCATCGCCGGAAAAGTGCGAGAACTGCCAGCACGACTTCCCGGACGTGAAGGGTGACTGGGTGCCGGCGGACAAGGACATCGGCGCGGTAGCCAAGGTGCTCGAAGAGAAGTACCCCGGCCCCGGCGGTGTGAACTCGTGGTTCGGGCATCCGACGAGGCTGACTGTGAAGGGCAAGCCGATCGAATGATCTGGAAATCGGAACTGAACGCAAAGGTCGCAGAGAACGCAAAGCGGGAGTAGGAGCGGAAGCAGGCAACTCCTTACCTGTCTCTTTCTTCCTCGGCTCTTCTCTGCGTTCTTTGCGACCCCTGCGTTCAAAGACTCTTCAGACCGTCGTGATTTCCTTGGTCTTGGCCTCGACAACCTTGTCCAGTTCCGCCTCGTACTTCTTGAGCAGGTCCTGGATCTCCGTCTTCAGCGTCTCGATCTCATCTTCAGGGATCTTGCCGCCGGCCTTGAGCACATCCGCATGCTTGTTCCCGTCGCGCCGGGCGTTGCGGATCGCGACCTTCTGCTCCTCGCCGATCTTCTTGGCTTTGGTGACCAGTTGCGTGCGTCGGTCGCCGGACAGCGGCGGCACGTTGATCCGCAGTTGCTTGCCCTCGCTCATCGGGTTCAGCCCCAGGCCCGCTGACTCGATCGCCTTCTTGATGTCGCCGATCGCCCCGGTGTCAAAGGGCTTGACCAGGAGCTGCGTGGGTTCGGGCACGCTGATGGCCGCCAGAGACTTCAGGTCGGTGGAGGCCCCGTAATACTCAACCTTCACCGTCTCGATCATGGACGGAGAGGCGCGGCCCGTGCGGATGCCCTTGAGCTCCTGCTTGAGGTAAGTCAGGGCTTTTTCCATGTGTTCTTCGGTTTCGAGGAGGATGGTGTCAGGGTCGGCCATGGCGGGGCTCCGTGGAAACACAGATCATATCTCAAGACGAGCAGTGGAGGAGAGGCGAAGGCGCGGGGGTCGTTTGCCTCCGGGCCGCGAGTGTCGGACGCCCTCTCGTTGGCCGTGTCAACCACCCGCGGTGAAATGCTCGTCAAACACCCGGTCAAACTCAGCCCGAAACTCAGCGAACGGAACCCGGGTGCCGACCGACGGCTCGTGTTCAAACGGGAATACACCAATGTAACCGACCTTGCACTCAACGTCGTACTCGCCCAGAGCGCTGTCCAGCATTATGTACGCGATCCGACGGAAGGAAGGGTGGTTCTTTTCGGGGCAGCCACGAACGAAGACTTCAACTCCAATTCTGCGGCCGCCATCCTTCGCCACCACGGAGCACAGTGAACATTCAATGTCGCTGCCGTTTACTCTTACTCCCTCCATCTGCACGCCGCCCGCGTAGTACGCGTCCTCACGTGGTCGAAAGCGAACGATCTTCCAGCGCTTCAGAGGCGGTGCGGCATCCGCGACCGATTCAACCGCCGAAAACGCGGCCAGTATCCCATCGGCGCTAATTGCGAACTCGCGCTGCCCGTTGAAGGGTTTGCCGACTTGCCAGGTCAGGTCCGGGTGAACCTGACGTAGACGCCGATGAAGCTCTCCCATCCAAAGCGGTCCCGGGGGGCTCTCCGAAAACAGCTCTCGCTCGTTCCTTTGAAACCACAACCAAAAACGCCGTTCGGGCGTATTTCTGAAGGCGAACCATCTCATGGACGCAGAATAACGCGCAATGGTCGGGGGGCTACTCGCGGTAAGTTGCCGAATTGGCACAATCGCAGCAATAGCAGGGCCGAGATCAACTTTGCAGGCGGTAGGAGCATCGGACTAGCCCTCCCTCCCCCCCTCTGCGTACCCTCTTCTCCCCTCACCACCGGATCACTATGCCAACCCCCATTGTCATCCCCCCCGTAGGCGACTCTGTCACCAGCGGCGTCATCCAGACCTGGCGCGTTAAGGAGGGTGAGTACGCCAAGCGCGACGACATCCTGATCGATCTGGAAACCGACAAGATCACGATGGAGGTTCGGGCAGAGATCGCAGGGATTGTCCATCACGAGGCCAAAGAGGGGGATCAGGTTGAGATCGGAGCCAAGGTCGGGTGGATTGACGAGACGGCCCAGGCCCCGGCCGGTAGCGCCGCTCCGGCATCTGCAAAGCCCGCGGCACCCGCTCCCACCGCCAAGCCTGTTCCGGCCGCTCCTTCTGAGCCCGTCCGCGCGACGCCGCTCGCCAAGAAGGTCGCCGAAGAAAAACGTGTCGATCTCTCCAAGCTCCGCGGCACCGGCCCCGGCGATCGGGTGCGCGAGCAGGATGTTCTGAACTACGTCAAGGGTGGTACGAGCAGTGATGGGGCGATCCAGCCATCCGCGACCTCCATCAATACTGAGAAGAACATCGCCGCGGTCGATGCCGTCAGCCAGGTGCAGAGCGGCAACCGCCAGATCACCCGCGAGCGGATGTCGATGCTCCGCCAGCGCGTCGCGGCCCGCCTTGTCGAAGCCCAACACACCGCCGCGATGCTCACGACGTTCAACGAGTGCGACATGAGCGGCATCATGGCGTACCGATCTAAGTACAAAGAGGATTTCGAGAAGCGATTCGGCGTGGGCCTTGGCTTTATGTCGTTCTTTGTCAAGGCCGCGTGCGCCGCGCTCGAATCGTTCCCTCTCGTCAACGCCTCAATCGTGACGGATGAAAAAGGCCAGCCCGCAGTCCAGAAGCACAACTATTGCGACATCGCCGTTGCGGTCGCCAGCCCCAAGGGTCTGGTCGTCCCGATCATCCGCAACGCCGAACGCCTGTCCTTCGCCGAGATCGAGAAGGCCGTCAAGGATGTGGCCACCCGGGCCAAAGACGGCAAGATCACGCTGGAAGAAATGACCGGCGGCACTTTCACCATCACCAACGGCGGCATTTTCGGCTCGCTTATGAGTACGCCGATCCTCAACCCGCCGCAATCCGGCATCCTCGGGATGCACACGATCAAGAACCGCGCCGTCGAGAACCCCGACAAGCCCGGTGAGGTCGCGATCCGGCCCATGATGTACCTGGCCCTCAGCTACGACCACCGCATCATCGACGGGGCCGAGGCTGTGCAGTTCCTGGTCAAGATCAAGCAGGCGATCGAGGATCCGCGGCGGCTGCTGCTCGAGCTCTAGCTCTCGAGTTCATCCACCAGCACCTCAACCAACCCTGCGCACGCGGTCGATAGCATCTGGTACACGATCTCGAATCCTTCATCGGCCCATTCGTACGGATCCGGCACATCCAGCTCCCGCTCCTGCTTGCCAGTCATCGCCGGGTCAAATGTTCGGATCAGCCGGACTTGGTCGGCCGCCGCACCTGCTGCGATCAGATTCCGCACATTGCTCCGGTCCATCGCGATGATCCACGGGTATCGCCCCGGATCCAGCCGCGGGTTGAAGTGACGCGCCGAGTGCCGCAGTTCCAGCCCGTGCTTCCGACCGATCGCGACCGACCGCGGGTCGGCAGGTTCACCGGAGTGCCACCCGCCCGTGCCGCACGAGTCCACATCGAATCGATCTGCCAGGCCGCGCCGCTCGATCATGTCCAGAAAGATCGCTTCCGCCAGCGGCGAGCGGCAGATATTCCCCAGGCACACAAAGAGCACGCCGGTGTTGTTCACTCGCTCCTCCTACGCGGACGCGGCCAGTTGGCTCTGCTTCCCGCGCCACGCCGCCGCGATGGTGTCGACGAAGGCGCGGTTTCGCCGCGCAGCGTCAACAGATGCCCGTGCCGCGCGAATGGTCCTGCCTCTCAGGTCCGGCTGCTCAAAGAACGCCAGCAGCTTGCGGGCCACTTCGGGCGGATTGGCGTTCAGCGACATGCACGCCCCGCGAATTTCATCGCAGAAGAGCGGAGCAGCACTGGGCGGGGCCACAACCGGAACGCCCGAGGCCAATGCCGAAGCGATGGACACCACGGGCGACCCGTCTCCGCCCATCCATACCGCCAGGTCCGCCTCGTTGAGCAACTCGGACCGCGGGCGGCCATCGATCTTGATCGGTGCAAAGCCCGGAATCAGCCTCTGAAGCCGCCGGGCCCGCGCGATCTGGAATGCTCCTCTTTCAATGGTCGGCCGCAGGGGCGTTCCAACCACACCGATAAGCCCGCAGAGGATTCCCAGCGGGCGTGCATCCGCTCCTGGGCCCAGCAAAAGGACGGTCAAGGGCTCACCATCCTTGCGAGGTGTCGCATCCTTCACCGCACGATCCGTCGCGGGGAACGCGGGAGATATCGCCTCGACAATCCGCCCGAGCCCCGCCTGCGCCGCCCATCGTCCTTCTTCGGATCCGCAGACCACCGCAGCGCCGCCGCACAGCCAAACTGGTAGCCCCAGCGGCGTCGCCCCCATGAGCGTCTCAATCGTCCAGGCCCTTCCGGGTCGCCCAAAGCACCCTCCTGTCCATCCCGGCCCCCACCAATGGACCAGGTCCGGACGGACCGAGGTAATCAGAGCGCCCACCGCACCAGTCGCGTGGCGGAGCGAACCCAGCGTGGGTGAAATGTGTGCATCAGGCACAACGCCCAGTCGCCGTGCACGAGCCTCCGCACGCGCGGTTCCGACGATGCACACACGGTGCTCAAAGTCAGGGGCCGTCTCGCGGCAGACCAGCCCGCACGCGAGCACGCGGTCGTCAAAGCCCTCGCCGGGCATCGCCCGAGTGAACTCCCGCAACCGCGGCCGACCGGCATCGATCAGGTGAAGCACGCGCATCGCTTACTCGGGCGCCTTCAGGCCCTTGGGGGCTTCATGATCGTAAAACAAACCGGCGATCTCCGCGCCGATCTGTGCGGCCAGTTCATCTTCGATCTTGTAGCGGCTGGAAGTGCTCGACGGCAGGTCTTTAGCCTTTGCGTTGGGCCGGACCGTCACCGGGAACCCGTGCGGGTCTTCCGGCCACAGCCGCACATCCTTCGCGGCATCGATGACTTTGACGCGGACCTTGGCGATTGGGGCCAGCGATGCGCCATCCGGCGTCAGCGTGAATGCATCGACCGTCGCGTAAATCACGATCTCCGACTTGACAGCGGCGCCAACCTCAGCCGTGGATAAGGGCTTGCCAGACTTGTCGGTCCCGGCCGCGGCCATCGCGGATTGGGTGGAGACCATGTCCTTCACGGTCTTCTGCTTCAGAAGCGTTTTCTCGGTCTCTTCACCGATCGCGACGCGAAGGGCCCTGCGGGGCACGTTGTTGTTCAGGTCGTCGATGAGCACGACCGTGGTCTTGTTCTTGTCGAGCGTGTAGACCTTCTTGACCTTTTCGGGCCCGTGAACCAGATAGGCGATCGGCGCCACGATGTTGCACCCGGGCGCGGCGAGCAGCCCGGCCGTTGCGGTGAGACAGAGAATCCGAGCAAGGGCCTGGGTCATGATTGCCTTAGTACTTGGGGTAATACGGCTCTTCATGCTTGTAGAAGAGCCAGGTGACGCGGTCCAGGAAACGCTGCCCAAGGGCCGTGGCCACCACGGCGCGATCAAAGTCATTGGGTCCGAAACTCTCACCGTCGGGGAACCTCACGTTGATCGATTTTTGGAACGAGAACTCGTCGGGAATCGTGCCGTCGGCTTCGACCACGCCCACCGTGCCGGAGGCCAGGCCGTTCCATAGATACTGGTTGCCCGGGTCGTTCAGCCGGTACTCGATGATCTCTACGACGATGAGCCGGTCTACCTGAAGGTCCTTGGCCAGTTCACTGTGCGGCTTGGTGACCCACGAGGGATGCTCGTACTGGTACTTCAGTACTTTGTTGGCCGGGGTCATGCCTTTGGCGACGATGTTGGGCTGTTCCTTGACCAAACGCTCGCAAATCTTGCCCGTCATCCAGGGCACGATGTCCGGGAGCTCGGCCTGGATCGAACGGTCCGCGATTACCACTACGGCCCAGTTCTTGGCCTTTAGACCCGTGTACTCGGCCTGGATGGTCTTGGTGCTGGTTCGGCGACGGTTTTCTTCCATCGCCCCGAGCATCCCGAAGATGTTGCATCCGCCTGAGAACAGCACCGTGCCGGCAAGAACCAACGCGGCGCACCAGCGACCGACAGTCGGGCCATCGCCATTTGGAATGTGCTTCACGGTTGATGCTCCTGAGTGCGTCGCGAGGCTCGAGGGGCCAGCCTAGTGGGCCCAAGTTACCCACTTGTATGCCCACGCGACCAACGCTAGGCCCGCCAGGGTCCACAGGACCCGCGGGCGAAGCAGTTTGCCATAGATCCGCCCCACAGTCGAGCCGGTTGCAGCAATATGCAGGGCGGCCCAGAATCCCGCGGCGGCGGCCACGGCCAATACAAACCCGAACGGCTGGGCCAGAAACGAGGAAATAAATCGTCCATGGGCGGCGTAGGAAAAGGCGGTCGTCATGCCGCAGGTCGGGCAAGGGCCGCCCACCACGGCCGGCCACGCGCAGGGAGGCAGGCCAAGTCGGGTGTGAGTTCCAAAACCGCTGGCGGATGGCGGAAGCCAAGCAGCCAGCCCCAATACCGCACCGCACCCGATGGCGATGACGAGGGCTGAGAACCGCTCACCGACCGACACCCCGGGTCCCAAGGCGCGTCGAGCGGGCGCCGGGATGGCCGGGACCGTCGTATCCATGATTCAACTGTAGTCGGTACTGGCTTAAGCCGAGACCCGCAGAGCCGTCCCCTCGCCGCCTTCGCGAGCGATGAGAGAAGAGCGTCCGACCTTGGCGACCCAGCGTCCCGCGTTTTCCGCCGAGTCGCGGATTCGTTGGGCCAGTCGGAACAGTTCCTTGGGCTCCTGAACCTTGGCCATCGCGTCCGGGATCAACACGACGCGCAGGCCGACCTCTGCGTGGCACCAGGCCGCATCCTTGCCGGACTCGGGAGTGAGCGTCTGGGCCGAGAGCGAGGCCGCGGCCAACTCGAACGCTTCGGCCAGTGGCAGGATCCGGTCAACGAGGGAACCGGTGCGTGCGGTGATCAGGAAACGGTCATCTCCCAGGTGCGAGACGAAGGCCGACGGATCCTCGCCGAGGATGGATGTGCGGATGTTGGCGATGAGTTCTTGCAGGAGTCGGTCGCCCAGCTCGTAGCCATAAGCACCGTTGTAGTCGGAGAAGTGGCGGATGTCGATGAACGCCGCATCGTGGCGCTGCAGGGGCGGGGTCATTGAGGCTCCGGCGATGAGGTTGGCGATGTGCTCATCGGCCCTGACTCGCCCGGGCAGGCCGGTGATCGACGCGCCGCGAGACATGGGATTGCGCGAGAGTTCCGCGGCCAACGACAGGATCTCACCCATCGGCACCACGCCCAGCACCTGCCCGGCATCCATGACGATCAGCGGATGCGATGCCGAAGGTCCCGTGCGAGAACTCATCTGGTCCAGCACGTCGGTGATGGTGTCCTCCGGCGAGATCGCTATGCAGCCCGAGGGCATGAGCGACCCAATCGGGTACCCGGCGTGCTCACCCTGAACTCGCTCCAGCGCCCATTGGCGATCGACCCAGCCGACCAGCCGAGATTCTTCCGTGATGACCAGACCTGGTTCGCCGCTTTCCAGCAACTCCGTGGCCACCAGCGCCGCGGGAGAACTGGCATCCATGACTTTGGCAGGGCGGACAAGCCTGCCGATGCGCTGGCCCATTGGCTGCGACACACGATGAGACTGTGCCTGCACCCAGCGATCGTGCAGCCAGTCCACGACGCTTTCGGTCAGCGATTGCTCGCGGGTACCCGGACGCCCGAGGTAGTACCCCTGGGCGTAGGTGATCCCCATGTCCATCAGCACCGCGAGCTCTTCGGCGCGCTCAACGCCTTCCGCGATGATCTTGACGCCGCTCAGGCGAGCAAAGTGCACCAGGAAACGAATGAGGTTCTGCTTGACGCGGTCCTTGTCGATCGACTCCACCAGGTCGCGGTCGAGTTTGAGCCAGTGGGGGCGCAGACGCATGATGCGGTTCAGACCGCTGGTGCCCGCGCCGACATCGTCGATGGCGATCTGAAATCCGGCTTCCTTCAGAATCGCCACTTGCTTGCTCAGGCCGTCCACGTGTTGCTGATCCGTGCGCTCGGTGATCTCCAGCACGACTCGACCCGGCGAGAGCCCGGTGGTCTGCGAAACCATTGCCCGCACCTCTTCGGCGAATCGGGCGTCCGCGAACACAGACGGAGAGCAGTTCAAGAACAGGAGCGCACCCGCGTGCCACCCCGCGGCTGCCTTAAACGAAGTTCGACGGGTCAACTGTTCAAGTTCCCAGAGCATCCCCCCTTGCTCTGCCGCGTCGAACAACTCGGCGGGATTGGAAAATCCACAGTCTGGCTTCGGACGGGTCAACGTTTCGAATCCCGCGACCTGTGCCTGCTGCAGGTCCACGATGGGCTGGAAAACCGCGGTCACAAGCTCTTCGCCGATCAATCGCGAGAGCGATCGCCGGTGCGGTGAGTCACCCCTTCCCGCCGTGTGCTCCGATTGACCCCTCGCCATCCGTGGTTCCCCAAGCGACATCGCGGCCTCTCGGGCCGCGACTGTGTTGGAAGGAATCGGCACGACCCAAGAGGAAGTTTGCTAACCCACCCGCGTTAGGGAGCAAATACTCCGGTATGGGGAAGTTTGGAGGGACCGAGAAAATCGGTTTGTGGTGGCCGGTATCGCTGGCGTCTCAATCGAAGCGGAAAACACCCTTCCGCCAACCGTACAGGTACGCAACGACCGTGGTCAGCAGGAAGAAGAGGATCCGGCCCAGCCACAGCAGCGATTCCTGCGAATGGGCTTGCAAACTCGTGAAGGTGGACGCCCAGGGATACAGGAAGATGATCTCAACATCGAACACAAGGAACACCACGGCGATCAGGTAGAAGCGAACGTTGAACCGCTTGCGGGCGGTGCCCACGGGATTCATACCGGATTCGTACGTGAGTCCCTTGGTCTTGCCGACCCGCTTGGGTCCCAGGACAATCGAGATGGCCACGTTCATTACCCCAAAGCCGATCGCCATCAGGACGATGAGCAGGATCGGCAAATAGCCGCTGAGCTTGACGTCGGCGAGCAGGACCGCTGGTTGCATAGGTCCCGATAGTAGCGACTCATTGGGTCGCGGGCATCAAGTCAGCCTTCAAGCCGGCGTGCTGCCGGAGCCATCCGGTTACCAGGTCCAACATCTTGGGCGAGCAGGTCTCTTCGATCGTGGCGTATTCGGAGGGTGACCCGGTCGTGCACACCTGGAAGAGGTGATTCAGCCCCGGCAACTCCATCACGGTGACGTCCTTGTTGCCGCCCTCGGCCAACGCTTTCTCGATCTCCGGAAGGTTCTGCCGCGGCGGGACTTGCAGGTCCAGGCCTCCATTGAGCGCGAGCACCGGGCAATGCGTCTTGCGAAGCGCTACACGCGGGTCGAGGGTCAGGAAGTACCGGAACCACTTGGATGAGAGTTCCTTGGTCTGAGACTTCACGAGGGCATCCATCGTGCCCTTGGCAGCCTTGGCTTGTTCCTGATCCTTCGGGTCTGCTGACGCTTCGCCCCGGGCGATCTGCTTCTCCCCGACCTCGCGGATCTTGGCCGCGATCGCTGCTTCATCGGCGCCGCTGGCGACCAGGTCGAAGATCTCATCCTGTTCAGCAGCCTCGGTCTTGGCATCCCCTTCCTTGGCTCCATCCGCGCGGCTGATCAACTCACTCTGCAGCTTGATGATCTCGCGCCCGGGCAATCCGGTTCCCGCGAGCAGGACGATGAACGCGACCTTATCGCTCCGCGATGCGGCCATCGGCGCCACCAGCCCACCCTCACTGTGTCCGATCAGCCCGATCTTCGTCGCGTCAATCTCAGGTTGCTGTGTAAGGAACTCAACACCCGCGAGTGCATCGTTCGCAAAGTCGTCGCTGGTCGAAGCACTGGTCTTTCCGGATGATCCACCCACACCGCGGTCATCGGCGCGAAGCACTGCGAATCCGTGCCGCGTGAGATGATCCGCGATGATCAGGAATGGTTTGTGCCCGAGCAGGCTCTCATTGCGATCCTGGGCGCCCGAGCCCGTGATCATCACGACCGCAGGGTGTTTACTTCCACCGCTCGGCCACGTCAGCGTCCCCGCGAGTTTGGTTCCGTCCAACGGGTTGGTGTACGTAACCTCGCGCTCGTTGTACGGGAACGGAGCCTTTGGCTCCTGAGGCCGCTTGAGTTCCTTCTTGCCTTCACCCTCCTTGGCCTTGGTCATCTTCAATGGCAGGTCCATCCCCGCCTGGTGGAGCGATCCGGATGCGGTCTGGCCATCGGCCTCCACCGTCGCCTCAAACTTCGCGGCCGCGGCCTCAGGCGCACCCGGCGGCTTGAGCGTGAACTTCACCACCTTGCCGTCCGCTGTGACATCCACGAGCGCCAAGCCAGATGCCCCCTGCTGCGGAATGTCGATCGTCCCACCGGTCCCGGTCAGCACGACAGAGAAGTCCAGCTTCCCACCCCCAGGCAATGAAACCGACCCGTTCCAGTTCTCCGACGCTGCGACCGGCACAACGGCGGCCGCAGCCTGCCCCTGAGCAACCGGGGAGACGGACGCCAAAAGGCACAACGCGACGCAGGCGGTTCGGAGCATGAAGGGTTCCTTGAAAGGGAGGAGCCCGATTGTTGGGTTGCCGACCACCCCAGTTTCGTCTGCCAGTTCGGCAGACCCCTCGGGCCGCCTCCCCGCCCCGTGTCATGGAAAAAGGCCGTTCCGAACGTCGTTCGCCCCGAATGAAGGCTTGTTCCGACCCAATTCGACCTCAGACCCACCCCACCAATGGCACCAAACTTGCCAACAAGACTCCCGGGAGACGGTGTATCCCTGCCGGCCGACCCGGCTTCAATGCAGTATCTAACCCCACAGACTCGGGAGACTCAGACTCATGGCAGCCAAGGACCTCATGTTCGATGCGGACGCTCGTCAGGCCCTCCTCGCCGGCGTTGAAAAGCTGGCCCGGGCCGTCAAGGCCACCCTCGGCCCCAAGGGCCGCAACGCGGTGCTCGACAAGTCCTGGGGCGGCCCGACCGTCACGAAGGACGGCGTCTCGGTTGCCGAGGAGATCGAACTCTCCAACAAGGCTGAGAACATGGGCGCCCTGATGGTTAAGGAGGCCGCATCCAAGACTTCCGACGATGCGGGCGATGGCACCACCACCGCCACCGTCCTGGCCGAGGCCCTCTTCAAGGAAGGTCTGAAGTACATCACCGCCGGCGTCGATGCCAACGCCCTGATCCGCGGCATGAAGGCCGCGACGACCCTGGCGTCCGATGAAATCAACAAGCTCTCCCGCCCGGTCAAGGGCAAGGCCGACATCCAGTCGGTCGCGACCATCTCCGCCAACAACGATGCAACGATCGGCCAGATCATGGCCGACGCCTTCGAGAAGGTCGGCAAGGATGGCGTCATCACGGTCGAAGAGGGCAAGGCCCTGGACACCGAGGTCACCGTCGTCGAGGGCATGCAGTTCGACCGCGGCTTCCTCTCCCCCAACTTCGTCACCGATGCGGATGCGATGAAGGTCGCGTTCGACAAGTGCCTCGTCCTGATTCACGAGGACAAGATCGAGAGCGTCACCAAGCTCGTCCCGCTCCTCGAAAAGGTCATGGCATCCAAGAAGCCCCTTCTGATCATCGCCGAAGATATCGCCGGCGAGGCCCTCTCTACGCTCGTCATCAACAAGCTCCGTGGCACGATCCAGGTCTGCGCCGTCAAGGCCCCCGGCTACGGCGACCGCCGCAAGTCGATGCTCGAAGATATCGCGATCCTCACGGGCGCGACCCCGATCATGAAGGACCTGGGCATTGAGCTCGACAAGGTCGAGATGAGCCACCTCGGCATGGCCAAGAAGCTCGAGATCGATGCCGACAACACCACGATCATCGAGGGCGCCGGTTCCACCAAGGAAATCCAGGCTCGCATCGAGCAGATCCGCCGCGAGATTGAAATCACGACCAGCGACTACGACCGCGAGAAGCTCCAGGAGCGCCTCGCCAAGCTCGCCGGCGGCGTCGCCCAAATCCAGGTCGGCGCGGCCTCCGAAGCCGAGCTCAAAGAGAAGAAGGCCCGCGTCGAGGATGCTCTGCACGCGACCCGCGCAGCGGTCGCCGAAGGCATCGTCCCCGGCGGTGGCGTCAGCTTCGTCCGCGCCCGCAAGGCCATCGAGAGGAACAAGGAATACAAGGCCGTCTTTGGCAAGCCCGGCAGCCGCGAAGATGACAAGACCGCCGACGATGTCGGCCAGTTCAAGTACGACTTCGCCGCCGGAATGGATGTGGTCTACAAGGCCCTCGCCGTCCCCACCCGCACGATCGCGGAAAACGCCGGCGCCAAGGGTTCCGTCGTCGTCGCCAAGGTCGGTGAGTCCAATGACCCGAACTTTGGCTACAACGCCCTGACCGACGAATACGGCGACCTCATGAGCGCCGGCGTCATCACCCCGGCCAAGGTCGATCGCTCCGCACTCCAGAACGCCATGAGCGTCGCCAGCGTCCTGCTCGCGGCCGACTGCATCATCACCACCAAGCCCGAGAAGAAGGATGAGCACGCCGGCCACGGACACGGCGGCGGCGGTGGCATGCCCGGAATGGGTGGCATGGGAGGAATGGGTGGTATGGGCGGCGGCATGGGTGGTATGGGCGGAATGGATTTCTAAGTCACGTTCGGAGCGATCGCGCTCCGTCACTCAAGGAGTTCGAACATGTCCAAAGCCAAAGACCTCCTCGGCAAAACCGGCAGCGCCGGCATCCAGACCGAGCCCAACAAGTCCGCGATCCCGATGGCGGACCCATCTGAGCTCAAAGAAGCCAAGCACCCCGAGTTCGAGCACGCGAAGGATGCCAAGCCCGCCAAGGGCAGCAGCTCGCACGCCGCGGGCGGCGGCGGTGGGGCGGGGGCGATTCGTCCCAAGGTCTAAAAGTGAGCCGGGGCGTGTCGCCCCGGTTCGAACACCACTGACATTCGATTCGGGGCGACACGCCCCGGCTCACTAGGAGTTTGACATGAAGCTGAAAATCATCATCCCCTTCCTCTTCTCCCTCTCCCTCATCACCGGCTGTGCCAACTGCAAAGACTGCAAGGATGAGTGCAAGGAAACCCCCGTCGCCATGACCGAGCTCCCCGCGGCCGTGAAAGCCACGCTCGACAAGGAAACCGCCGGCGGCAAGGTCACCGAATCCGAGAAGGAAATGAAGGACGGCAAAACCGTCTACAGCTTCGACGCCGAAGTCGGCGGTAAGTCCTGGGACATCATGATCGCCGAAGATGGCAAGCTGATTTCAAGACTGAAGAAACCA
This sequence comes from Phycisphaerales bacterium, assembly GCA_044222485.1. Taxonomy (GTDB): domain Bacteria; phylum Planctomycetota; class Phycisphaerae; order Phycisphaerales; family UBA1924; genus JAHBXE01. The sequence continues at coordinate 52,946 of JBGAND010000029.1, forward strand.
AGCACGAGAAGAAGTAACCCGGCGAGCCGTGGCGTGTCGCCACGGCGGATCACACAGACCCAACCTCGTGGCGACACGCCACGGCTCACAGTTCGGAGATTGCAATGCCCGTCAAGCCCCTCGAAGACCGCGTCCTCGTCAAGCCCATCGAGTCCGAATCCAAGACCGCCTCCGGCATCTACCTGCCCGAAGCGTCCAAGGAAAAACCCGTCAAGGGCAAGGTCATCTCCACCGGCCCCGGCAAGCGCCTGGACAACGGCAAGCGCGCCCAGCTCAGCGTCAAGACCGGCGACACGGTCGTCTACGGCAAGTACGCGGGCACCGAAGTCGAGATCAAGGGCGACAAGCACCTGATCCTCCGCGAGACCGAGCTGCTCGGGGTAATCGAAGGCTGATTAGGAATATTCACCGCAGAGGCGCAGAGAACGCAGAGAAGAGAAGGAAAAGAATGAGAGGAAAAGCAGTGAGAGGACAGGAACTGGATTCTGATCTTTCACTCTCTTCCCTCTCCCTCCTGCTCTGCGACCTCTGCGCCTCCGCGGTGAAAAACTCATGACCCTCCTCAACCGCCTCGGCATCCTCCCGAAGAAACCCGTCGTGGTCGACACCCCCGTCGCCCACGACTTCTTCTTCGTGCGCGGCCATCCGAGGTCGGGAACCAACTGGGTCGGCGCCCTCCTCAACCTTCATCCTCAAATCAACTGCTTCGGTGAGTTCCACTTCGAAGACATCCGCAACTCCATCGACACCCTCCAGAACCTCCCGTGGCAGATCACCGCCCGCGAGCCCCTGAAGTCCGTCATGGATGACTGTTTCGAGGACCTGGTCAAGAAGTCGATGCTGACCCTCGAATCCCGTAAGCCTTCAGCCCGCTGGATCGGCGACCGCACTCCCCGCGGCCTTCGCATCTTCCTCGACGGCGCCCCCTACATCCTCATCATCCGTGACGGCCGCGATGTCCTGGTGAGCTGGACGTATCACGTCCTGCGGATGCGTAAGCACGTCGTCGATGTCATCGTCCCCGCCGAGCACCGCGCCGCGTTCGAAACCACCTATCAGAAGTTCACCGCCGACAACCAGCACTTCTTCAAGCACCCGCACGAGCTGCTGGCGGATGAAGGCTGGGTCCGTTTCGTCGCCGGCCGCTGGGCCAACTGGATGAAGGTGGACAAGCAAGCCATGGAGCGCGTCGAAAGCACCGAGCTTGACGCCCGCGTGATGGTGCTTCGCTACGAAGATCTGCACGCCCAGACCGAGAAGCACCGCCGCGAGATGTACGAGTTCCTGGGCCTGGATCCTTTCGAGGCCGCGCCCATCTCGCAGGAGAGCAAGACGATCGCGGGATTCGAGAAAGATGACCCCGCCTCCTTCTGGCGTCACGGCCAAGTGGGCGACTGGAAGGCGTATCGGCACGATTCGCTCAGCAAGTGGTTCAACGAAGTCGCCGGAGATGTGCTGGTAGACCTCAAGTACGAGAAGGATCAGAACTGGTGATGGCAGTAGGGTCCAAGTCGAGCAGCGCCGCTACACCTGCGAAGGTGGATGTGGCCGCGCCGCGCCTTCGCCCGCCGCTGACCCCCAGCCCCCGCCCCATTCTCGAGGCCGAACTCGCCAAGCACCCCGAACCCGCCAAGCCCGGCGAGCCCCGCCCCTTCTTCATCTCCGCCCACCCCCGCAGCGGGACCAACTGGCTCGGCTGCCTCATGCACCTCCACCGCAACATCGCCTGCACCGGCGAGTTCACGTTCCACGACGTCTTCGCGGGTGTCCAGCAACTCGTCTCCGCCCCCGGCCGCGCGGCCCGTTTCGAGCCCACCAAGACCATCGCCCTCAAAGGCTTCCAACGGTTCGTCCGCGACTGCATGTCGAGTCTCGAAGTCCGCAAGCCCGGCGCGACCTGGGTCGGCGACCATACTCCTCGCCGCCTCCGCGTCTTCCTGCCCGATGCGGCCCACATCGTCCTGTTCCGAGATGGCCGCGACATCGCAGTGAGCTGGACGTTCAACGCCCTCGCCCGCAAAGAGCTGTGGGTCGTTCCCGAAGCCACCAAGCCGTTCTTCGAGCAGCAACTCGCAGAGTTCGCAAAGGGTCCCGCTGGCATGAAGGCCGCCGGTGTCGCGATGCTGAACCACGAGGGCTGGGTTCGCCACATCGCCCGCCAATGGGCCCAGCACGTGCGTGATGATCTCGACGCCGTGCAACGTTTCGGCCGCGGCGACCTTTGGGGCACCGTGTTCACCGTTCGCTACGAAGACCTGCACGCCGATATCGAGGGTCAACGCCGCCGGTTGTACGAGTTCCTGGGCCTCAAGCTCAGCGATGCCGACCCCGTCAGCGACGCAACCCGCACAAGCACCACGTTCGTCAAAGAAGAAGACCCAGCCAGCCACTACAGGCGTGGCCGCGTGGGCGACTGGAAAGACAAACTATCCCCGCGGGCGGTCCGCTGGGTTGAAGAAGAAGCTGGCACAGAGCTTGCAGAACTGAATTACACACACGGTTAGAACCCCTAGCGGGGTAAACCCCTTTAGAGATGGAGCGTTCTCAATGGCGACCAAGCAGATCATGTTCGAAGATGCGGCCCTCCTCGAGATGAAGAAGGGTGTCGATCGCCTCGCCGAGGCCGTCAAGTGCACCATGGGCCCCGCCGGCCGGCACGTCGTGATCGAGAAGTCCTACGGCGGCCCGTCGGTCACCAAGGACGGCGTTTCGGTCGCCAAGGAAATCACGCTCCCTGAACCCTTCGAGAGCATGGGCGCGAAGATGGTGAACGAGGTCGCCAAGAAGACCGCCGACAAGGCAGGCGACGGCACGACCGCCGCGACGGTGCTCGCTCAGGCCATCTTCTCTGAAGGCCTCCGCCACGTCACCGCCGGCGCCAACCCCGTCCACCTCCAGCGTGGCGTGAACAACGCCGCCAACGCCGCGGCCGCCGCGATCGACGAAATGGCCGTCAAGTGCAAGGGCAAGGAAGACTACCGCAAGATCGCGACCGTCTCAGCCAACCACGATGCCAACGTCGGCGAGCTCATCGCCGAGGCGATCTTCAAGGTCGGGGCCGAAGGCGTCGTCGAAGTCGAAGAAGGCAAGTCCAACGAAACCACGCTCGACTACGTCGAGGGCATGCAGTTCGATAAGGGCTACCTCAGCCCCTACTTCATGACCGACCCCAAGACCGCCGAGTGCGTCTTCGAGGATTGCTACATCCTCATCTACGAGAAGAAGATCAGCAGCCTCCCCGATCTCCTCCCGCTGCTCAACAAGGTCGTCATGACCGGCAAGCCCATGCTCCTCATCGCTGAGGAAGTCGAGAACGAGGCCCTCGCCACGCTCGTCGTCAACCGCCTCCGCGGCGCTCTGAAGATCTGCGCCGTCAAGGCCCCCGGCTTCGGCGACCGCCGCAAGGCCATGCTCGGCGACATCGCCGTCCTCACCGGCGGCACGTTCATCGCCGAGGACCTCGGCCGCACGCTTGAGTCTGTCGAGATCTCCGAACTCGGCCGGGCCAAGAAGGTCGTCATCACCAAGGACAACACGACCATCATCGAGGGCGCGGGCAAGAAGAGCGAGATCACCGGCCGCGCCGCTCAGATCAAGGCCCAGCACGACAAGTCCACCAGCGACTACGACAAGGAAAAGCTCATGGAGCGCCACGCCAAGCTCACCGGCGGCGTCGCCATGATCAAGGTCGGCGGCACCTCCGAACTCCAGATGAAGGCCACCAAAGACCTCGTCGATGACGCCCTCCATGCGACCCGCGCGGCCGCGAAAGAAGGCTACGTCCCCGGAGGCGGCGTCGCGCTCCTTCGCACGCAGGATGCCATGATCGCGGCCCAGAAGAAGGCCAAGGGTGACGAGAAGATCGGCTTCGACATCGTCATCCACGCGGTCGAGGCCTGCTGCAAGCAGATCGCCGAGAACGCCGGCTTCGACGGCGACCTGGTCGTCGAGAAGGTCAAGGAAGGCGGCAAGGGCGGCAACAGCTACGGCTTCAACGCCGCAACCGGCGAGTACACCGACCTGGTGAAGGACGGCATCATCGACCCGGCCCTGGTCGCCAAGTCCGCCCTCATCAACGCCGCCAGCGTCGCTGGCCTCATGCTGACCACCGACGTCCTGATCACGGAACTGAAGGAAGGCAAGGAAGCAGTCGAAGGCGCCGTGGCCTGAACCTGACTTAACAGAAGCCCAAGCGCCAGCGCCGGGCACGAACACCCCGAGCCCACGGACTAACCCCCGTGGGCTCGATTGCAGAAAAGTTCCCTGGGCAGGACGACCCGGAATCAACCATGCCGACCACCCGTGACTACTACGAAATCCTCTCCATAGAGAAAACCGCCGACGGCGAGGAGATCAAACGCTCCTACCGCCGCTTGGCGATGAAGTACCATCCGGACCGCAACCCCAACGATCCCGAAGCCGAAGCCAAGTTCAAAGAGTGCGCCGAGGCCTACGAAGTTCTCTCTGATCCCTCCCGCCGCCAGCGTTACGACCAGTTCGGCCACGAAGGCCTCCGCGGCCAAGGCGCCGCCGCCCACGACTTCTCCCGCATGAACGTCCAGGACATCTTCTCGATGTTCAACGACATCTTCAGCGGTGGGGGAGGCGGGGGATTCGGGGGCGGAGGCGGCCGCCAGCGCGGCGTGGCCCGCGGCTACGACCTGGAAACCGAAGTCGGCCTCTCTTTGGAGGATGTCCTCAAAGGCACCGAGCGCGAAGTCGAGTTCACGCGCATGGATGTCTGCGACACCTGTACAGGCTCGGGCGCCAAGCCCGGCTCCAAGCCGGTCACCTGCCCGACCTGCGGCGGCCAGGGCAAAGTACAGCAAGCCGGCCTCGGCGGCATGTTCCGAATGGTCACTGCCTGCCCGCACTGCGGCGGCCGCGGCCAAATCGTCAAAGACCTCTGCGACTCGTGCCGCGGCAAGGGCCGCGTCCCTCGCAAGCGCAAACTCTCCATCAAAATCCCACCCGGCATCCAGGATGGCCAAGCCGTTCGCGTGCAAGCCGAGGGTGAGCCACCACCCGCCGAGATGTCCCCCAGCGGTGAGGGTGTCCGCGGCGACCTCCACGTTCTGGTCCGCATCGAAGAGCACAAAACCTTCCACCGCGACGGCGACCATCTGCTCCTCGAGATGCCCATCTCGTTCACCCAGGCCTCTTTGGGCGCCGAGGTCAACGTTCCGACCATCGATGGGCACGACAAACTCAAAGTCCCCCGCGGCACCCAGCACGGCGCCATCTTCCGCATCTCCGGCAAAGGCCTGCCGAATCTCCGAAACGGCCGCCGCGGCGACCTGGTCATCGGCGTCAAAATCGAAATGCCCAAGAAGCTTTCCGCCAAGCAGGAAAAACTCCTGCGCGACTTCGCGGAAACAGAGAATGAGAGCGTCATGCCCGAGAGTCAGGGATTCTTGAAGAAAATGAAAGACCTGCTCGGGGGCTGATCACGTAGTACAGGTACAAAGGGGCCGAACAATGGCATGGGGTTGGAACAAGGATGAGAAACGACCGGACTCCCCCAAGGGTGAAGGCCCTGAGGGCGATCCCGTTGCAGGGCCGGAAGGCGAAGAGATCCCGGAAATGCCCGTGATCGATGCCGAGCTCGACGCGGCGCAACAGCAAATCGCCAAGCTCCAGGCCGAGCGCGACGACATCAACCAGCGCTACCTCCGCACCCTCGCCGACTATCAGAACTCCCAACGTCGCGCCCTCTCCAACGAGAAGGAAGCCAAGCAGCAGGGCATCACCTCCGTCGTCCTCAATGCCCTCACGGTCCTGGACCACTTCGATCTCGCGCTCGCGCAAGACCCCACCAAGGCCACCACCGAATCCATCATCTCCGGCGTCAAGGTCATCCGCGATGAGCTCATGAAGGTCCTGCAAAACCACGGCGTCCAAGTCATCGCCGCGGCCCCCAACGGCGTCTTCGACCCCGCCGTCCACCAGGCCGTCATGCAAACCGAAAACCCCGACATCGAGCCCGGCCACATCGTCGCCGCGCTCCAGCCCGGCTACCAGCTCAACGACCGCGTCATCCGCCCCGCGATGGTCAGCATCCGGCCCAAGTCGGGAGAGGCCTGATGCCCACGTACGAATACGTGTGCAAGTCCTGCGGCCACGAGCACGAGCTCTTTCAGTCGATGAAAGATGCACCCAAGCGCAAGTGCCCCAAGTGCGGCAAGAACACACTCGAACGCAAGATCGGCGTCGGCGCCGCCATCATCTTCAAGGGCTCCGGCTTCTACCAAACCGACTACCGCTCCGAGGCCTACAAAAAATCCGCCGAAGCCGAAAAGCCCGCGGCCAAAACCGACTCCAAATCGGACACCAAGTCCGAATCCAAGTCGGACAGCACATCCGCGAAATCAGAAACCAAGACCGAATCAAAATCCGAATCAAAGCCCAAATCCGAATCCAAGTCCGAGTCCAAACCAGCGAAATCCAAGTCCAAGGACAAGTAAGCCCGGGCTCCCATGCGAATCATCGGCCACGGCATTGACATCTGCGAAGTCGCCCGAATCGGCCAGATGATCGCCGACCACGGCGACCGCTTTCTCGAGCGCTGTTTCACCGAGCGCGAACGCAGCTACGCCGGCCAATCCCGCCGCCGCGATGAGCACCTCGCCGCCCGCTTCGCTGCAAAAGAAGCCGTCCTCAAAGCCCTCGGCACCGGCTGGCAAAACGGAATCGGCTGGACCGATGTCGAAGTCATCCTCCTCCCCAGCGGCCAACCCACCCTCTCCCTCACCGGCCGCGCCGCCGAAATCGCCAAGGACCTGGGCATCTCCGCCTGGACCCTCTCCATGAGCCACACCGAAACCCACGCCATCGCCTCCGCGATCGCCACAGGTGAGTAAACCCATGCTCATCCGAGACTTCGAAGAGCGCGACATCCTCCCGGCGGCCACCCTCACCAACCACTACATCCAGCACACCCCCGTCCACTTCGGCATTCACCCCTACACGCCCGAAGAGTTCCGCGCCATCTGGGCCGCCCGCGACCCATACCCCTGGCTCGCGGCCGAAATCGATGGCCAGTTCGCCGGGTACGCCAAAGGCGCCCGCTGGCGCGAACGCGACGCCTACGCCAAAACCGTCGAAGTCGGCCTCTACATCGATCCCGCATTCCAAAAGCAAGGCGTCGGCACGGCGCTCTACAAAGAGCTCCTCGCCCGCCTCAAAAACGCCGGCTTCCACACCGCCGTCGGCGGCGTCACGCTCCCCAACGAAGGCTCCGTCCGCCTCCACGAGTCCATGGGATTCATGAAAGTGGGGGTGTTTCGCGAGGTCGGCCGTAAGTTCGATCAGTGGCACGACACCGGCTGGTGGCAGCTCATCCTTTAGGTTGGATCATTCCGCGCCGTCGCCTCTTCCGCGGCCTTCTTCTGAGCCAGGAACGGCACAAACTCTTTCTTGTACCAGTTGTGCCACGCCCCCTGATCCCAGCCGTATCGATTCGTCGGCTTCCCCCAAGCATCGCTCGAGAGGCCGACCAGCGCGTTGTGCACATCCACCTGATAGGTGATCACCACCGCATCAACAATCCGCAGCACCGATCCTTCCGTCACCACGCTCACCTGCGGATCGAACGCCACGGCACTGTCGCCCACAACGGGTGTCAAGTCGCTCACAAACGCCGTCTGAGTCCCGACCAAAATCCACGCCAGGGAGTGATCCCCATCCCCGCCGCCGCCGCCGACCTGCTGCCCCTGGATCTGGGCATTGATCAACATCGGGATCGCCTCGATCAGCTTGAGCTGCTGCGCTAGCCCCGCGCCCGCGGCCAACTCCTGGTTGTCCGTGCTGCGAAGCGCGTGGGCCACAACAGTCTTGATCCCGTTGCGAACCTCCCCATCCTTTGATTCCTTCACCCGCCGCTTGAGCGCATCCGCGGCATCCGTCCGGAAGTCCTTGAACTTCCCGTACACCGCGGCCCACGCCAGCGTCGTATCTGCCAGGTCGTTCTTCTGATCCGCCAGATGCTCCACGATCGCCTTGCGAACGTCGGCATCTTCCTTGCCGAAAATGTTCAGCAGGCTCTCGTAGATCGCCGGCTGCGTATAGCCGCGGATCTTGTGGATCCCGACCGACCGCAGCTCCTTGTTCTTGATGTTGTGGATGTACTCAAACCGGATCTTGTACAGCTCTTTCTCAAGCTGCACGCGGGTCTTCTGCTGCCGGGCAAACTCCTTCACCCGCGGGTCATCCGGGTTGTCGATCTGCTGAACGACCCACGCCGGAGCGTCGGTCCCCTGGGGCATGCTCAGACCTTGGCCAAAGCACCGGCCCGAAGCCAGCACGAGCCCTAGCCCAACCACACGGACGATGGAGGAGTTCGTCATAGGGGGGTGATACGCCCGAACGATTCCCAAGTTCCATGATCGCCGTGGCATTGAGCTTCTGCTCAATGTCCTCTCCCCAGCCTCCCCTCAAAAGCGACCGACCAGAAGCTCGATGCCACACCCCCCGCCCCCTCTGATCGCATTCCGCTAGGCTATCCCACCCCATGAGCGTCCACCGCCCCATCCTCCACCGTCTCCTCACCCACCCCCGCAAAGTCGTCATGATCGACGACAACCGCTCCTACAAGGGCATCGAGGTCGTGGTCGCGGCCCTCCACCTGGCCAAGCACATCGACAAGGTCTGCAAGACCAAGAACCTGGGCCTCCTGCTCCCCACGGGCGGAGCCTTCCCCATCGCCGCTCTGGCCGGCTGGATCCTGGGCAAGACGATCGTTCCCCTCAACTACCTCCTCAAGCCCGAAGAGCTCAAGTACGTCATCGGCGACTGCGAAACCGACACGATCATCTCCGCCGGGCCGATGCTCACCTTCCTCAACTACCGCCCCGAGATCCCCAACCTGATCGAGATGGACAAGGTCTCCTTCAAGGGCATCCCGCCCCTGCGTTTTCCCAAGGGCGCCAAACCCGACGACCTGGCCGTCCTCCTCTACACCTCCGGCACCAGCGGCCGCCCCAAGGGCGTCATGCTGACCCACCACAACCTCTCCATCAACGTCAAGCAAATCGTCGAGTTCGTGAAGTTCACGCCGCAGGAAGTCCTCGTCGGTGTGCTGCCTCAGTTCCACACCTTCGGCCTCACGGTGCTGACGCTTCTCCCCCTCACCCTCGGTTGCCAGGTCGTCTACACCGCCCGCTTCATCCCCCAGCGTGTGATGAAGCTCATCCGCCAGCACAAGCCCTCGGCGATGATCGCCATCCCATCGATGCTCAACGCCCTGATGGTCGTCAAAGATGGCGGCCCCGAAGACTTCAAGTCCGTCAAGTTTCTTGTGTCCGGCGGTGAGCCTCTACCCGATGCCGTCCGCACCGCCTTCAAAGAGCGCTTCGGCAAAGACATCAGCGAGGGCTACGGCCTTACCGAAACCTCTCCCGTCACCAACTGGTGCCGGCCCGAAGAATGGCGCCCGCACTCCGTCGGCAAACCCGTTCCGTATCTCGAACAAAAAATCAAGGACCCCGCCACCGGCCAGATCCTGGGCCCCAATCAGGATGGCGAGGTCGTCATGAAGGGCCCCAACGTCATGAAGGGCTACTTCAAACTCCCCGACGAAACCGCGGCCACGTTCGACTCTGAAGGCTACTTCAAAACCGGCGACATGGGCCGCCACGACAACGACGGTCACCTCTTCATCACCGGCCGCATCAAGGAAATGATGATCGTCGGCGGCGAAAACGTCTTCCCGCGCGAGATCGAAGAAGTCCTCAACAAGCACCCCGCGGTCAACGCCTCCGGCGTCATCGGAGTCACCGACCCCATGCGAGGCGAGCTCCCGATGGCCTTCGTCGAACTCAAAGAAGGCCAGACCACCGACGAGAAAACGCTCATCTCCTGGTGCCGCGAAAGCCTTGCGGGCTACAAGGTGCCCAAGGAAGTCAGGATCGTCCAGGCGCTCCCACGAAACCCCACGGGAAAGATCGTGCGGCGGGAGTTGAAGAAGCTCGTGTGACGGAAGCGGACGCCATCTTGATCTACGTGTGGTCCGGTGCGCCAGGTCCGCAGGCTAACCCCCCGGCTTGACCGCGAAAAACTGAACGACCTTCGCCGGGCGACGCTCACCACCCCAGAACCAATCGGGTACAACGTCCGCGATCTTGTACTTGACGATTTTCCAGCCGGGGAATCGCTCCGGGAGCGGTACGTCGCCGGGCTGAGCGTCTCCCGTGTATCCCTCAACAACGATCGCCCCGCCGGGCCTGATCGCAGTCTGAACTCGCTTGATGAGGTTTTCTGTCAAATGGAAGTACATTGCCATGGCAAGATCGATGGACTCGGGCTCAAACTCCACCACGTGCACGTCGGCTTCAATAGTCTCGATCCTGAGTTTGCGGCTATCAGCCACCTCCCGCACGTGGGCCAACCCGACTCGCGAAAGGTCAATCGCGGTCACGGCGTACCCGACTTCGGCGAGCGGGAACGAGTTCCGCCCCTGGCCCGCCCCGATGTCGACTGCCGTCCGAGGCAAGCCGCCGGACCGCGGCATATCGCGAACACACTCCATCAGAAACGCGCTGGGCTTGTCAACATAGATCGTCTGGCCGGGAGTGCCATACACCCGGTTGTACCGCCCGCGGGCTTGATCCCACCGCTCATCCCGCGGCCCCTCGTGAACGGTGATCGGCGAACGAGCAGGCCGTTCGCCATGGTCGTTGCGAACTGCACACGCCGCCGACAGCAGCATCGCGGCGAAGAAAACGGCATGCCCCAGGGTCCTCATCACTCTTGCCTTCAAGTCTGCCGCTGGCTCACCGCCGCCGGCGTGCCACCAGCAGGCCCGCCATGCCGAGCAGACTGGCCGACCCCGGCGCCGGGATCACGTTCCACCCGATCACATCCAAAGCCATGAGATCAAGACTGGGCGTCGGTCCGCTCGTCATCGCCGTGAACGCGCTGGTGAGTGCAAATCCCGCGGCCAAGTCCGGATCCATCAATCCGAGCGTTCCATCAGACTTCCAGTGCCCCGCGCCCTTCATGTCACCGGCCAGCGCCGTGCCCGTGCTGAACAGATCGATGATGCTCGCCCCGCCGTCGAGCGAGAAGTACTTTGGCGCTCCAAACCCCGGGGTCGGCAGCGAAATGTCCGGCACGAAAAGCCCGGCGCCCACCGAATCGGTCGAATAGCGGAACAGGTCCAGCGCTGTGGCCATCACGATTCCATCCGGATCGCCGCCGGGACCCACCGCCCCCGGTGGGACCAGCGTGGCCATCGTGTCCACACCCGAAATGAACCCCATGTTGTGCCCGATCTCGTGAAGCGCCACACCGACAAAATCGTACTTGAGCGGAGTGATCCCATCCGAGGGATCAAAGTCGAACGCGGCTCCCCCGAACTTGATCGTCCCGTCTGACCCCGGCCCGCCGGAGTGTCCCGGCAGCAGTCCCAACGCCTTGGCGTTCGACGTGGTGATGTCCATCGACATGTTGTTCAGGCTCACGCCCGCATCCAGGATCGGCCCATACGGCGCTCCGGCCAGCATGTCGTTCCGCCACATCGCCAGCGCCGGGCCCGGCTGCAGGTGCGTCACCGCGGAAACGTCAAACGCTGAGGTCACGTCCGCCACCATCCCGGCTTTCACCGACGAATAAGTGAACCCACCGGGCAGAAACGTCGAGTACGCCGCTCCCAGAGCGGGCAGGCTCGCGTCGTAGTCCACCGTCAGCCTCAAAGTGACCGGGTCTCCGAGCAAGGCCGACCACTTCGTCGCGGCCGCGGACACACCCGACATGATCCCGGCTGCTTTCACCGGATCGGTCGAAAACAGGGTCGTCAGCCCAGGTCCAGGTGTAAACGCAAAGGAAACCTGCCCGCTCGCCGAGCCCGCCAGCGCGCACGCCGCCAGGGCAGTACACAGGTCTAGTCTCATCTCCGGGCCTCCTGTCTTGAGAACCCGCAAGGCAGGCTACCTCGGATAAACCCTGAATGCAACCACCCTCAACCATGACCTTCCAACAGCCGATAACTACCATTGAGCTTCCCTTTACCGCATCGAGGAGCCTCCCCATGGAACTGTACATCGACACCGCCAACCTGGATGAGATCAAGCAAGCCCACGACATGGGGGTGCTCGACGGCGTCACTACCAACCCGTCCCTGATCGCCAAGGAAAAGGTCCCCTACCACAAGCGCCTCGCCGAGATCTGCGAGATCGTCAAAGGCCCCGTCTCCGCCGAGGTCATCTCGACGGACTACGAAGGCATGATCAAAGAAGGCCGCGATGCGGCCAAGATCGCCCAGAACATCGTCATCAAGCTCCCCTGCACCATGGAGGGCCTGAAGGCGTGCAAGACCTTCACCAACGAAGGCAAACGCACCAATCTCACCCTCTGCTTCCAGCCCATGCAGGCGATGCTGGTTGCCAAGGCCGGCGCGTTCCTGGTGAGCCCGTTCATCGGACGGCTCGATGACGTCTCGGAAGATGGCATGGACCTCATCCAGCGCATCCGCACGATCTACGACAACTACGGCATGAAGACCAAGATCCTGGCCGCGTCGATCCGGCACAGCAAGCACATGGTGGACTGCGCCCTCG
>JBGAND010000029.1:65515-71009 GCA_044222485.1 Phycisphaerales bacterium
CTACAAGAAGGCATTCGGTTAAACGGAGTACGCAGAGGCGCAGAGGAATTCAATAAGCGAAAAAGGCATGGGCTCTGAAGCTCATGCCTTTCTTGTTTTTCTCCGCGCCTCTGCGTGATCTCTGCGCCTCTGCGTACTTGCCTTCAGTCTTTGACTTCAAACAAGAGCTCAACCTCAATAGGCGCTCCGAGCGGCAGCGCCACACTCCCTACGGCCGCGCGAGCATGCCGCCCTGCATCCCCGAAGATCGCCACCAGCAACTCGCTCGCTCCGTTCGCCACCTTCGGCTGCTCATAAAACCCCCGGTCGCTGCACACAAACGCCCCGACCCGCACCACCTGCCTGATCTTGCTCAGCGACCCCAACTCCGCCTTGGCCGCGGCCAGCCCGTTCAGCACGCACTGCCGCGCACACTCCTGGGCCTTCTCAATCGAAACCTCGCTGGGCACCGCCCCCTTGGCGATCATCTGCCCATCCTTCGTGGGTATCTGCCCGCTGATGTAGAGCAGATTCCCCGCCCGGCGGGCCGGGATGTACGCGGCGACGGGCTTGGCAGGGGTGGGGAGGGTAATTCCGAGTTCAGCCAGACGGGCTTCGGGGTCGATAGCAGACATGGGAGGCTCCTCAGGGGCCTCACGGTAGGATGGAGGGCCAGGCGTTCGACGGAAGCCCCCAAACGGGTCCAATCGGTCCGTATTGCAGAAAACCGACCAAAATCCCGTCACCCCGGGAACCCCCCGGCTTGACACGCGGAGAAGTATCTTGTATCTTGTTAGGGCACACGCGTGCTAGATGGCGAGTTCGTGGACCATAACGGTTTGAATTGTCCTGATCGGCAGTGAGCAACTGCCACCCTGATTCCTGCAGCCGTCCACAGACCCGCCGACAACTTGAATGGCGCCCGCCGAGCAGCGGACCCTGAGCCCCCAGCCAACGCTGGCCCGCAAAGGACCTCCAACGCTCTCCGAGGCACCGATCGTTTCGGCGGAAACGGCTCTCTTTTTGAGATCGCGGCCCCAAAGCCCACAGATACGCCTTATGGCTATCCGTGTTCGCACTGGTTTCGCGTTCGCACTTGAGGGACTCCGTTTCTGGGATCTGTGTTAGGGGTGTCCGGCCTTGTGGCCTGCCACCCGCGGCGTCCGGCGTGTTGCCGGGCACCACAATCGAAACCGGGTTGACCAAGCCTCAGTGTGAGGCCGGCGACCCCAAGTGTGAATCGGAGATTGATATGAAGAATCGTAAGGCATTCACGCTGATCGAGCTGCTGGTCGTGATCGCGATCATCGCCCTGCTCATCGGCATCCTCCTTCCCGCCCTGGGCAAGGCTCGCCAGTCGGCTCGCCAGCTCAAGGACAGCACCCAGGTCCGCGGCCTGCATCAGGGCTGCGTTACCTGGGCCCAGAACAACGGTGACGACTATCCCCTCCCCAGCCGCGTTGACCGGGCGAACTACGTCGTCAACACCGCCGCCACGGCGACCAGCCAGAAGGACATCACCCGCCACATCTGGTCGATGCTGATCTTCAACGGCAGCGTCTCCACCGAAATCTTCATCAACCCCGCTGAGGCCAGCGGCGTGGTCAAGCTCTACGACGCGTACGAGTTCGATCAGCCCCAGGGCGCGGCCACCCCTGTGCAGGCCACGTGGGATCCCAAGTTCCGCGGCACCCCGATCGACGCCGCGATCGCCCCCACGGTCGCCGGCGACCCGGGCAACAACTCCTACGGCCACACGCCCCCCTTCGGCAAGCGTAAGGCTCGTTGGACCAACACCTTCAGCGCCTCTGAAGTGGTCCTGGGCAACCGCGGCCCGATCTTCAGCCTCACCGGCACGGGCGCTACCCGCCAGTGGAACCTGGTCGCGGCCAGCTCCTATGGCGAGCAGTCCATCACGCTCCTCATCCACGGAAGCCGGGTCAAGTGGGAAGGCAACGAAGCGTTCAACGACAACCACGTCGAGTTCCTGACCAAGGCCGATGCCGAGAACGTGACCTTCACCCTCGCTCAGCCCCAGGGCAACGTCCGCACCGTTCCGGACAACATCTTCATCAACGAGCGCGATGACACGGGCGTCGCCGAGGCGGCCGGTGGCCAGAGCGCCGGCGCCAGCGGCAACGGCGGCATGTACCAGGACGCTGGTACCAGCCTCTGGAGCAACGCCTACATTCGTCCGTATTCGGCCCAGACGCAGCCCAACGCTGCCGCCTCGGCCAGCATCACCGTTTGGGTTGACTAATCCAGGCAAGTCAGACGGCTTCAGCGTCTGATCGATTCTTGAAATCCAGAGGCCGCTGCGAAGGCAGCGGCCCTCTCTTGTTTTTGTCGGAAATGGCGTGTCACGGAACTCCATGCCGTCTCAGCCTGTGGCGTGCGGACTTCCGAGTCCAGGCATGGAGATCCGTGAGTGAGACGAACAGATATTCAGCTTGTTCACTCCTCGGGTTTCCCGGCTTCCTGCAGCGCGCAGACGGGACGTATCTGAAAAGAATGCACCATTGGGATTCCGGACCGCTCGCTCGAACATTGTCTTGCTACCGCCGCGCCCCATTCTTTGACCCCGAGTTCAGCTCCTGCTTCGCCGAATCGCTGGTGCGCTGCAAACACAACTACGGCTTCGGCCTCCTCCTGGCCCGCGGCCACGATCGGATCCACCCGGCGAGCCGCCACGGATCTCCGAGCCCGCTCATTGGTATTGCTGGGCCGACGCAGCGCGCGGGCTCGGAGTTCCGTGGCACGATCCTGCGCCGTTTTCGCTCACCCGGAACAGAACTTTGCCGATGAACTTATGGGAACCCATTGCGCTCACACGCGAACGGTTTTGTAGAGCACGCGCGTGCTGCAAGATGGCGAGAATGTGGAACATATCTGTTTGAAACGTTCTGATTGGCAGTGAGAAACTGCCGCCCTCCACACTCCCGCCGACAACTCGAATGGCGCCCGCCGAGCAGCGGACCCTGAGCCCCCAGCCCACGCTGGCCCGCGCAGGAAATCCAACGCTCGCTGAGGTGCTGATCGTTTCGGCGGAAACGGCTTTCCTGTCGCATTGCTTGGCGGGTGGGCATCACTCGGCGCTTGCCGCGTAGATGTTCGCACGCGCTCGCAGTGTGCAACGGGGGACACCGCTTCCGGTTCGGGGTGTCCGGCTTGTCGGCCGGCCATCCGCGGCGTCCGGCATTCAGCCGGAGTCGCACCATGGACCTGGGCTGTCTGATCTTCTCAGCAGCCCGCAGTGTGAATCGGAGTCAGCAATGAGAAATCGTAAAGCATTCACGTTGATCGAACTGTTGGTTGTGATCGCGATTATCGCTCTCTTGATCGGCATCCTGTTGCCGGCCCTGGGCCAGGCGCGCAAGGCCGCGCGCCAGGTCAAAGACAGCACGCAGGTGCGTGGCGTGCACCAGGCGTGCGTGACCTGGGCGCAGAACAGTTCAGACGAATACCCGCTCCCCAGCCGCGTGGACCGGGCCAACTACGTCATCAATACCCCGGCCGCGAACTCGAGCCAGAAGGACATCACCCGTCACATCTGGTCGATGCTCATCTTCAACGGCTCCATCCCCACCGAGCTCCTGATCAATCCCGCGGAGGCCAGCGGCGTGGTCAAGGTCTACGACTCCTACGAGTTTGACCAGCCCACCGGCGCGGCCGTGCCGGTGCAGGCGATGTGGGATCCCAAGTTCCGCGGCACGCCGATCGATGCCGTCATCGGCGGTCAGGCCGCCAACGACCCCGGCAACAACTCCTACGGCCACACGCCCCCTTTCGGTAAGCGTAAGTCTCGCTGGACCAACACCTTCAGCGCATCCGAAGTCGTCCTGGGCAACCGCGGCCCCTGCTTCACGCTCAACGGCGCCGGGGCCGGCCGTCAATGGAATCTGGTCTCCGGCCAGCCCTACGGCGAGCAGTCCATCACGCTCTTGATCCACGGCAGCCGGACCAAGTGGGAAGGCAACGAGGCGTTTAACGACAACCACGTCGAGTTCCTCGCCAAGGCCGACCCGGAGAACGTGACCTTCACGCTCCTCCAGGCTCAGGCCAACGTCCGTACCGTCCCGGACAACATCTTCATCAACGAGAACGACACCACCGGCAACGCCGAGGCCAATGGTGGTCAGGCCGCCGGCGCCAGCGGCCAGAGCTACGGGTACCAGGACCAGACGGTCAGCGCACAGGCGAACGCCTACATTCGCCCGTACGCCGCGCAAACCGCCGCGAACAACGCCGCCTCGGCGAACATCACGGTTTGGGTTGACTAAGTCGGGCGGCTCGGCCGTCTGATCAGTTCTTGAAGGGGGCCGCGGTTGACGCCGCGGCCCTCTCGTGCTTTTGCTCGGAACCCAGTTGGACCGAAGGGGTATAACCATGTGCCCCTCGGAGGGCTTGAGCACGACTTAGTGGAGAATGCCGTGATGCGCACCCCCGTTCGACGCGTCCCCTCCGCCTTTACACTCATCGAACTACTGGTGGTCATCGCCATCATCGGCATGCTCATGAGCCTCCTGCTCCCCGCGCTGGGCCAGGCCCGCAAAACGGCCCGCCAGCTTAAGTGCTCGACGAACATCCGCAGCGTCGTCCAGGGCATGGTCATGTGGGCCCAGAACAACGGAGACAGTTATCCCCTTCCCACGCAGGTGGATAAGGGCGAGTCCACCGTCATGCTTTTTCAGAGCGGCATCGAAAAGGACAACACCGGCAACATCATCTCCCTGATGATCTTCAGCGGCCTGGCGCCCCCGGTGCTCTTCAAGTGCCCATCCGAGACCAACGAACTAGTCCAGGTCGATGAGACCTACGAGTACATGGAGCCCCAGCACGCCGTCATCCCCCGCGAGGCCTCCTGGGATCCTGGATTCGCCGGCGTGCCCCAGGAAACCGGCACCGGCGGCGGCAGCAACCGCCGGTCCATGTACAGCAACAACTCATATGCCCACCTGCCCCCTATCGGCGCCCGCCGCTCCCGCTGGCAGAGCACGTACAACTCCAACGAAGCCGTCTTCAGCGACCGCGGCCCGGTCTACGGCGGGGCCCCGGGCAACTGGCAGCTGGTCCCCGGTCCCTTCGGCACGCAGTCCAACACCCTCCGCATCCACGGCAACCCCAAGCGCTGGATGGGCAATGTCGGCTACAACGACGGGCGCGTGGCCCAGGAAAACGAGCCCGACCCCAAGAGCCTTCACTGGGCCTTCGCCGCGATGGGCACGACCACCCGCAACTCGCGCGACAACATCTTCGTGAACGAAAACGACCAGACGGGCATCGTCGAGCCCGACAACGAGCCGGCCCGCAACAGCAATGTGCTGCTGCGGCCCTACAAGGATGTGCGCATCGAATCCAACACCGTCAAGTGCACACCGTGGGTGGACTAGAGCAAACTCGTTTCAAGCGCAGCGTGTGCGATGGCGAGCCGTGCCGTGTCGGCACGGCGAAAAGGTTGCTTCACAGATGCGCCTTTCCGATGGGCACCCCCCTGGCCTCTCATCGCGATGGCCGG
>JBGAND010000056.1:0-11754 GCA_044222485.1 Phycisphaerales bacterium
CGATGTCACCGAACATGTTCTCGGCGACCAGCACCGAGTAGTCCTGCGGGTTCTTGAACATCCACATGCAGATCGCGTCGATGTTCGCTTCGTCGGCCCAGATCCCCCCGTTCGCCGGCGCTTCGTACTCCGCCGCCATCTTGCGGAAGATCCGCGTCATCAGCCCGCCCGTCTCCCGAAGCACGTTGGGCTTTTCCACCAGCGTCACACGCTTGCGGCCCGTCTTCTTTGCGTACTCAAACGCCTGGCGGCAGATGTTGGTGCACCCCTGCACGCTCACGATGCGGGTGGAAAGGGCGACGTTCTCCAGCCCCTTGTCCTTCCACGGCTTCATCTTCGGATTGGCGCACAGGGCCGTGTACACCGGCTCGGGCAGCGGAAAGAACTCCACGCCGCCGTACATGCCCTCGGTATTCTCCCGGAAAATGACCTGGTCGATCCTCACCTCCGACGCGCCGGGGTTGGCGAGGGCGGTGCCGCGGTAGTTCAGCGGGTTGCCCGGGTAGCTCTTGCACGGGCGCATGTTCGTGTGGAGGTTGAACATCTGGCGGAGCTTGACGATGGGGGAGAAGTAGACCAGCCCCTTGCCCTTGAGCTCGGGGATCAGCTCTTCCTTGGCCTCATCCTGGGGCTTAGAGGTGATGGCGCCGAAGAGGCCGCAGGTTGTTCCTTGCAGGGCTTTGACCGTGCGGTCGGGAAGTGCGTTGCCTTCCTTGCACCAGAACTCCCAGCCGATGTCGCAGGGGATGTACTCCGCATCGAACTTCATCGCGTCCAGGACCAGGCGCGTGGCCTCCATGACGTCGTTGCCGATTCCATCTCCGGGCATCCATGCGATTGAGTACTTGGCCATCGGGGGTTTCTCCGTTGCGGTTTGGGTTCGAGGCGGAGAGTGTATCGGGGGAAGGGAATGCGGGCCGCGCGGGCGGATTGCCACCAGGGCCTGAGCAATTCAGTGCAAGGTTGTCCGCTGGGCGGCATCCTTGAGATGAAGGAGTCCGACATGCTACAAAGCCCATCGGCGTACCTGATTGCACTTGGCCGCCAGGTGCTGGGCCGGTATGCCAAGCTACCGGGATGCGTGTGCGCGGCGATCACAGGCTCGGCCGCGGAAGGGCTGGCGGATGAGTATTCCGACCTGGACACCACGGTGTACTACAGCACTCTCCCACCGGAGGCGGAGATCCGGGCGATACGGGAGCAGGTTGGCGGAGGTCCGTACACGTGGAACGCGGGAACGCACGCGGAGGGTGAGTTCGGCGAGGGGTTCCGCATTCGCGGTGTTGATTGTCAGATCGGGCATACGACCGTGGCGCGATGGGAGGAAGACCTGGGAAGAGTGCTGAGGGCGGAGGATGTCGCATCGCCGCTCCACAAGGCGATGTCCGGCACTCTGGTGTCGATCGCGGTAAGCGGGGCTGAAGTGCTGGAAGGTTGGAAGGCGCGGATTCGCGACTATCCAGACACCCTGGCGCGGGCGATGGTGAAGCACCATCTGAGCTTCTTCCCCGTGTGGGGCGTCGTCGATCGGCTGGAGAGGCGCGATGCCGACTTGTGGCTCAAGCAGATCATGGTGGAGGCGTCGTTCAATCTCCTGGGGGTTCTGGCGGGGCTGAACCGGAAGTACTTCACCAAGTTCCAATACAAGCGATCCAGCGCCTTTGTCAGGTCCCTGATCATCGCCCCGGAGTGTTTTGAAGTGCGGCTCGAAAGTCTGATTCTGCTCCCAGCCCGCGAGGCCGCCGCGGAACTGAAGAAACTGGTGTCGGAAGTTGTTGTGTTGATTGAAAGGCACATGCCCGAGGTGGATTCGGCGCTGGTGCTGAAGGCCCTGAAAAGGCAGGATGAACCCTGGCTTTGGAACGGGCGATCGAGCAACTCACCGGCCTGACGGATGCCAATTCCCCCCATTGTGAATAACAACCGCCGGTTGAGCATGAGAAAGTGACGCAAAGCGGTGAGGGCGGACTTGGTGTTTGAGTCAGAATCAGGTAGTCTGATGCACCTCGGGGGTAACAGGAGACTTGCGATGCGTATGTCCATGATTGCAGCGTCCATGGTGTGCTGTGGGTCGGTTGTTTCCGTTGCCCAGGCTCAGACCGAGTTCGTTCGTCAGAATCCGTACGACCAGGTGGGCGGGTACTCGTCTCAGGATGCTCGCAATCCCGGCGGGCTGGGTTGGTTCAGCGAGTGTGCGGACAACTTCGCCGGAACCGCCGGGTGGATCATCAACAACGTCAAGTTCTGGGGCGGCTATGCATCCATCGCTTCGGGCGCGGGCACCCTGCACGGCGTCACGATTCGCTTTTACACGGACAATGCGGGACTGCCGGGAACGCGGATTTTCACGCAGGATGTGACCACCTGCAACGAAACGATCTACTACACCTTGCCCGGCGGGAATCCCCTGGTCGGGTACAGCTACTCGTGTGACTTGAGCCCTGCTTTCACGGTGCCGACCACCGGAGCCTATTGGGTGAGCGTGGTCGCGATCGTGGATCGCGGCGGCACATCGCAGGACCCGCAGTGGGGCTGGGTCCAGTCTTCGGCCGGCGTTCAAGGAAGCTCGGGCGTGCAGTGGTTCTTTTCGCCCGGCAACTTCACCCCGCAGAACACCGACTTTGCATTCGTCCTCAGCAACATCCCCGTCGGCGGAACCTGCTACGCCAACTGCGATGCCAGCACGTCCAACCCCGTGCTGACCGCCAACGACTTCCAGTGCTTCCTCAACAACTACGCGTCAGGAGCAAGCTCCGCCAACTGCGATGGGAGCACCAGCAACCCCGTGCTGACGGCCAACGACTTCCAGTGCTTCCTGAACGCATACGCGGCGGGATGCAGCTGAGCCGGTAAGACATCAAGTATCGCCCGGTGCAGGCGAGTCGGTCCGATGCCCAAGGGAATCAGGATCGTGCTGCCACATTGACGCACCTTTAGAGCCGGGGTACGGTCTGAATTATCGCGGATTCTGAGCCTCGGGAGGCAACCCGCAGGCTTGGAGTCCAGAAGTGAAGGTAGAACCGGGTTGATTGAGTGACAGGAGCCCAGAAATGAACAGGTTGTTGGCCGCGGCGGTGATCGGTTGTGGGATGGCCGGAGCGCAGGCTCAAACCGGAAGCTCAGGGAGCGAACTTGGCTCGGTAGGTTCTGGAGCCACAAGCTCGGCATCCTCTCGCTGGAGCGAGCTGGGCAGTCTTGACCGCGTGATGGCCAAGCCCACGGACCAGGTGGCAACCCCGTCAGTTAAACTCGACACACGCCCTGAACCGGATGGCGGCGATGCACCGAAATCGTTCCAACAGCACTACTGGTACGTGCACGGCGGCATCGGGCCCTCATTCCTGACCAATTCCCAGATCACCCTCAACTCATCGCTCCCGGACAATCAGATCAAGTTCTATCCGGGCGTACGGGCGGATGCGGCGATTGGATACCAGTTCACGCCCTGGTTCGGCCTTGAGGCGGAGTTAGGACTCTTGTCGAACTCGATTCGGTCGATCGAGGGCTCTCCCGACACCAGCGGAGAGTTCGTGCAACTGGCCCAACTGGTCAACGCGGTGTTCAAGCTGCCGACCAAGAGCGGATTCGAGCCCTACATCGGCGTGGGCACGGGCATCACTCTGGATGGGCTGCACATCGATCGGGGAACGGTCCAAGGTGCTCCGCTGCACGGAACGGACGGAGCGGCAGCGTTGGCGTTTCAACTCGCCGCGGGATTCAAGTGGAAGATCAACGACCGCTGGGGGATGGCCGTGGGGTATGAGTTCCTGACCACGTCACGGCCCGAGTTTGAACTCAAGGAGTTCACCGGAGGCTCGGGTACTTTGATGGTTCGGAATCCACAGTCCCACTCGCTCACGGTGCAGTTCGAGTTCAAGTTCTGAATGGTCAAAAAAGGACCAGGCCTCCAGTCAAACAACCTGGAGGCCTGCGGGTGGACTAACCGAGCGGATTACTGCTTGGAACCTGCAGATGCCTGGGACTTGTTGAGCTGGCCCATGGGCTTGGCCTGAGACTGCGGGCGGCTGTTGGCGTCCGAGAGCTTGGCAGAGAGCTCGAAGACCTGCTTCTTGAGCGAAGCGACGTCATTGGTGGCCTTCTCGGCCGCGGCCCGGGCGTTAGAGAGCTGGGCGTTGGCATCCTCGATCTGCTGGCGGAGCATGGCGTTGTCAGTCTGCGCCTGGCTGAGCTGGCTGGAGGACTGCTGGAACTGAGACTCCGCGGCTTCGAGTTTGTCAGAAGTTTCCTTCTGCTTGGACTGAGCCATCGTGAGGGCCTTGCGGACGGACTCAAGGTCCTTCTTCATGCTGGCGTTGGACTTCTGCCATTCGGCGAGCTGCTTGCTCATCTTGGCATTCTCGGCCTCGGAGGCGACGCGAGCGGATTCGGCGCTCTCGAGGTTGGCGGTCAGCGTGGCGTTGTCGGTCTTGAGCGACGCGTTCTCACGCTTGATGCTGCGGTTGCAACCGCCGGCGAAGAGAAGGCCCGCGAGGGCGACGGCGGAAACGATGCGGATGTTCATCATGGTTTGATCTCCTTGGTGCTGGGGGAAACATCCCAAACACCGGAGCCATGAACAAGGATTGCAAGCAGGTGCGGCGGTCCTGCGTGGGGATCAGGGATGGTCTGTAGGGGCTGGGGTAAGTTGCCGCGGGAAGCGAGTCCGATTACACGAGGCCCGTGACTAGGGATCGAACCATTTCTTCAGAAGCGGCGATCGGATCGCGCCCTGACTTGCGGGCGTCGGTCTGGCAGCGGATGAGCGCGCTGCCGACGATCGCGGCGTCGGCGCCGCCATATTGGACGACGGAGCGGACGTGATCGGGTGATGAGATTCCAAACCCGCACGCGATGGGGAGCTGGGTGGCAGAGCGGAGCAGGTTCACACGAGCGGAGATATCGGGCGGAGCGCCGGATTCGCCCGTGATGCCAGTTCGAGCAAGCAGGTAGACAAAGCCGGTGCAAGCCTGGGCGATGGCCGCGGCACGGGCGGGCGGAGAGGTGGGGGAGACCAGTAGGCTCAGGGTGAGGTCGTGTGAGGCGGCGGCGGTGCGGAGCTCAGTGGATTCTTCGAGTGGGCAATCGGGAATGATCAGGCCGTCAAAGCCCGCGGCCGCGGCCTGCTTGCAGAACCCTGTCGCCCCGCCCATGCGGTGGGTTATGGAGACGCTGCACATGGCGATCAGGCCGATGGAGAGCTCGTCGCGGACGGAGGCGACCTCTTCGAAGACCTGCAGGGGTGTAGAGCCGGTGGTAAGGGCGGTGTGCATGGCCGCGGCGATGACGGGGCCGTCGGCGATGGGGTCGGAGAAGGGGATTCCGATTTCGACGATGCTGGCGCCGGCTCGCTCGAGGGCTGGAAGCAGATCTGAGGTTGAGTCGAGCCCGGGGAAACCGCCGCAGATGAAGGGCATGAGGGCCTTGCGGTTTTGAGACCGTAGAGCGGCGAAGATGGAGTTGATTCGTTGGATGCCGGTCACGGATGGTTTCAGTTGATGACGTCTTTGAGTTCTTGGAGGCCGTCGGTCAGGATCACCGGGCCGTTGTCGGCGATCAGAATGTCGTGTTCGTAGTGGACAGCCAGCGAGCCATCTTGCGTGAAGATCGGCCATTGGCGCTTGGGCTGGATCGTGGCGCCGGTGCCTACCGCGATCATGGGCTCAACGGCGATGAGCGTGCCGGGCTCGGCGATGGTCATCGAGTCGGGCCAGTCGCCGGCGTGGGTAGGGGTGGTGTTGGAGATGAAGGGTGGGCCGTGGAGGCGGCGGCCGTAGCCGTGGCCGCCCAGGCCACGGATCAGGTGGAAGCCGAAGCCTTGCGGAGGTTGAGGCTCAACGCAGGCTTGGACCTCGCGAGCCCAGTTGATGTAGGGTTTACCGGCTTGGAGCTGAGTCACACCGCGGCGGAGCGATTCCTTGCCGCAATCAGTGAGGCGTTTAACCAGCGGAGTCATCTCGCCAAAGACGTAGGTCCAAGCGGCATCTCCGACCCAGCCCTCGTAGAAAACGCCTATGTCGATCTTGAGCACATCGCCCGCCTTCATCGCGGGGGTGTAGTAGCCGGCGGTGCCGTGGACGACGCACTCGTTGACGCTGAGGCAGGCGTGGGAAGGGAAGGCGGGGCTGCGGGGGACCTTGTAGCCCAGGAAGCAAGAGCGGGCGCCCATGTCATTGAGGGTCTTCGCGACGAATGCGTCGATCTGGGGCAGGGTGCTGCCGGGGCGCAGCCACTTGGAGAGGACCTGGTGGGTCTGGACGACTTTCTGGGCCGCGGCTTTGGCGGCTTGGACATCGCGTCCGGTGACTTTGGGGATCGAGGCCATGGGAGGGGAGTGTAGGGAACAGCCGGCGGGATGACGCGATACGCTGAGGCCGTGAAAGTGCTGGTGATTTCGAATCCGAGGTCGGGGAGGGGTGCCGGGGCCAAGGCCGCGGGGCTCCTGGGCGATGTCCTCGAGTTGAGTGAGGGGCACCGCTGGGAAGTGGTGCACTTCGCCGTTGGTGGTGAAGTGGAGGGGTTGGAGCGGATGGCGCAGGAGTCGGAGGCGATCGTGGTGGCGGGCGGGGATGGATCGGTGCATCACGCGGCGTTGCTCGCGGTGCAAACGAAGAAACCGCTGTATCACGTTCCGTGCGGGAATGAGAACCTGTTTGCGCGGGAGTTTGGGACGACGCGGTCGGTGAAGCAGTTGCGGAGGGCGTTGTCGGGGATGAAGACCACGCGGCTGGATATGGGCAGGGTGCAGGGTGGCGGACACTTTGTGCTGATGGCGAGTTTCGGGGTGGATGCGAGCGTGGTGCATCGGCTGCATGCGGCCCGGTCGAAGGCGACGGGACACTTGGCGTATGTGAAGCCGGTGCTGGCGGAGTTGAAGCGGCCGTGCTTTCCTCGGTTGAAGGTTGAAGCAGAGGGAAAGGTACTGGTGGATGGACAGCGGGGGATGTTGCTCGTGGCGAACAGCCGGCAGTATGCGCTGAGGATCGATCCGGCGCGGGATGCTTCGATGACGGATGGGATGTTGGATGTGGTGTTTCTGCCGTGCGGGGGAGTGGTGTCGGCGTTGATGCGGGGAGCGGAGTGTCGATTGCGGTCGCGCGGACGCGGCGTGGTGCGGGCTCGCGTGAAGCGGGTGTCGGTCACGACGTGCGAGGGGGGCGTGCCGTATCAAGTGGATGGGGAAGCGCCGGTGCATTGGGAGGATGAAGGGGTGTTGAGGTCGACGATAGAGATTGGAGTGGATGCGGGGGTGTTGCCGGTGTTGTTGCCCTAAACCGGCTTGCGCACGAAACTGCCGGCGATCATGACGGCTTCGACGGGGTCTGCGCCGAACTCGTACGCGAGCATGCGTTCGTCGGTGTGGCGGAGCATGATGAGGTCGGCGCGTTGGCCGGGGATGAGTTGGCCGCGGTCGGTGAGGCCGAGGAGCGAAGCTGGGTTCACGGTGGTGGCGGCGATCGCTTCTGGGAGTGAGACGCCGCAGTGGCGAACCGCCAGCGCGATGGCCATGGGGATTGCGGGGCAGGGGGCGGAGCCGGGGTTGTAGTTGGTGGCGATGGCGAGGAGGCCGCCGGCATCGATGAACTTGCGGACCTTGGCGTAGCGGCCATCGACGTGGAAGCCGCAGCCGGGGAGGATGACGCCGAAGGTGTTGGATTGCGCGAGCGTGGCGAGGTGGGCTTCGGTGCTGGCTTCCAGATGATCAACGCTGACGGCGCCCAGCCTGATGGCTTCGGGGATCATGCCCAGGCTGTTGAACTGGTCGGCGTGGACTCGAATCGGGTGGCCGAGTTCGCGGGCTTTGGTGAAGAGGCGGAGCGTGTCGGCGAGTGACCATGCGCCTGATTCGCAGAAAGCATCGATTGGGACCTTGGGGAACGCGGCGTGGATCGCGGGGAGGGTTTCGTTGATGGTCCGGTCGATGAAGTTGGGGACATCCGGGTCGAGGGCGTGGCCGAGGAGGGCGGTGGGGAGGATGGTGGCGGGGGTGGATTTTGAGGCCGCGGCGATGGCGCGGAGCATTTTGAGTTCGTCGGCGGTGGAGAGGCCATAGCCAGACTTGATCTCGATGGTGGCCGAGCCCGCGTGGACCATGGCTTGGAGTCGGGCGGAAAGCAGGGCGGTGAGCTCAGCCTCGGATGCGGCTCGAACGGCTCGCACGGTGGACATGATGCCGCCGCCGGCTTTGAGGATGTCGAGGTATTGCGCCCCGGCGAGCTTCATCTGCCATTCGTTGAGTCGATCACCGGCCCAGCAGGCGTGGGTGTGGCAGTCGATGAAGGCAGGCATGATGATGCGGCCCTTGGCGTCAAGCTCAGTAACGCCTGTGCCGCGGGATGAGGTGCCCGCGCCGACGGAGGTGATGCGGTCTTTCTCAATGACGATGTCGGCGCGTTTGTAGATGCCCAGATCGGCAAGTGCGGGGCTGCGGCGTGGACGGGGGCCGGAGAGGGTGAGGACCCGGGCGTTGTGGATGACGGTGGTCATGGCTTGGCACCGGAGCGCTTGGCGAAGTCGCGGAGGAACATCAAGAAGAGGTGCGCGGCCAGGCGGGCGGTGCGGCCGTCGATGTCGAATGCCGGGTTGAGTTCCATGATGTCGAAGCAGCGGATTTGCTGAGTGCCGGCCAACCGACTCAGCATCCCTCCAACCTGTCGCGGGCGCAACCCTGCTGGGTTTTGAGCGCTGACGCCGGGAGCATGAGAAACGTCAAAGACGTCCAGATCCAGGCTCGTGAAGAAGGGCTTGGCGGGTATGTAGCCTTGATCGGGGTAGGCCTCAACGACTCGTCCGCCGTGAGCGGAGAACCACTCGTAGTGCTCGCGAGAGTTGACCACGTCATTGAAGCCGATCAGATTGAGCTCGTGAACGCCGCAGTCTTGGATGAGCCTGCGAAACGGCATACCGGATCCCGCGGTTTCGCGGACATCCAGGTGGGCATCGAAGTACAGGCCGCTGAGACCTGGGTACTTCTTGATGACGGCTCGAACAAACGGGAAGGTCAGGTCGTGCCCGCCACCAACGGCGATCGGAAACAACCCGGCATCCAGCATCACGGTGACGGCTTCGGTTACGCGGCGATGGGTTTCATGCAATGCCTGTTCATCGGAGCCCTCGGCGGGGATGATGTCGCCGGCATCGAACACCGAGGGCCAAGTCCAGTTGAAGGGATCGGCGACGCCGTACTTGGCGAGGGCCGCGCGGAAGGCTCGGGGGCCATCCTTTGCGCCGGGGCGGCCGTTGTTGAGTCGGACTCCGAGATCGTCGGCAAGGCCGATGAGACCGATCTGGCAGCCCTTGGGCGAATCTCGCTTGATGAGCGAGGCGAAACGGGCCGCGGGGATGTCGGCGGGCCAGAGTCCGGGTTGGCAGTGGGGGATGGTGGTCACGGCGGGCAGTGTACGATCTCTTGCGTGTCTGCTCCCCCCCGCCCACGACCCTTTCTTACCGCCCGCTGGTCGAACGTGTGCATCGTCACCTACGCGGTGCCGCGGGGGATGCTGGAGCCGCTGCTGCCGCCGGGGTTGACGCTGGATGAGCGGGATGGGAAGTGCTTTGTCAGTCTGGTTGCGTTCGACTTTCTGGACACGCGGGTGCTCGGGATGCGCTTGCCGCGGCATGTGAACTTCCCGGAGGTGAACCTGCGGTTTTATGTCCGCGAAGGCGAGCGTCGGGGTGTGTGTTTCATCCGGGAGTTTGTGCCTCGACGGGCGATCTCGCTGACGGCGCGGGTGGTCTACAACGAGCCCTATTCCTGGGCGCGAATGGAAAGCCGGGTGGAACAGGCCGCGGAAGGGGTGGGGGTGTTCCACCGGTTCCAACGCGGCAAGGCGGTAGGAACGATGACGGTTCGAGGGCGGGGACCGGCGGTCGTGCCCGGGAACGATTCGGTGGAGCACTTCTTCAAGGAACACACCTGGGGTTTTGGCACAGGCCGGCGCGGCGGGCTGTTGCGATATCGGGTGGTGCATCCGCTCTGGGCGGTCTATCGGGTTGAGTCGTGCGACCTTCGCATCGATTGGGCGGGGCTGTATGGCGCCGAGTGGAACTTCCTGGCGGGCAAGACGCCGGATTCGGTCGTGCTCGCGGCAGGGTCGCACGTTGCGGTCTATCCCAAGGGTGTCGAACTGGACGCTCATGCGGGCGGTAACTCATAACCTTTTCGCCGTTCGTAATCGAGCCACTTGTTTGCCTCGGCATCGCCGGGGAACTCCCACTTTGCCGGGTCCCACTTGAGTGCGCGGCGGTGCCAGTAGGCGAGGTTGCAGAGATGCGCGCAGGCGATGCTGCGGCAGCCGACTTCGACATTGCAGATCGGGTTCTGGGTGTTCTTGATGCAGTCGAGCCAGTTGCGGATGTGGCTGGGGGATTCGGGGAGTTTGGTGTCGCCATCTTTGAGCGGCTCTTTGAGGATGCTCTCGGGGATGGATGAGAGGCGGTCGCGGAAGACGTGGATCTGGCCCTTGGTGCCGGTGAACGTGATTCCGTCGGGGCCGCCGTGGATGAGTCGGACGCCGTTGGCGTAGACCAGTGTTGCGCCGTACTCGGCTTTCTCATCCTGCGGTGGGAGGACTTCGATGGGGCCGGACTCGTCCATGTCTAGGCCCCACTGGGCGATGTCGAAGTTGTGGGCGCCCATGTCGGTCATGCCGCCGCCGGAGTATTCGGTGTATTGACGCCACTGGGGGTAGTGGGAATGGAGGCCGCGGGGGCTGAGGATGGAGTTGTAGGGACGCTTGGGTGCGGGTCCGAGCCAGCGGTCCCAGTCGAGGCCCGGCTCCATGGTTTCTTCGGGAAGGTCGCAGGGCTTACTGGATGTGCCGACGCCGATGTGGACGGTGAGGACCTGTCCGATGCGGCCGCTGCGGACGTATTCGCAGGCTTGGCGGAACTTGCCGTGGAACTCGGTGCGTTGCTGGCTGCCGGTCTGGAGCACGACGCCGCCCTTGCGGACGGCCTCGATCATGAGCTGGCATTCGCGCAGGTTCAGGGTCAGGGGCTTTTCGCAATAGATGTCTTTGCCCATGACCGCGGCCTCGGTCACCTGGTTGATGTGCCAGTGGTCGGGTGTGCAGATCGCGACGGCATCCACGTTCTTTTTGACCAACAGGTCGTAGTAAAAGTTCGTGGCTTCGCAGTCGTGATTGCCGTACTTGTCATCCACCAGTTTCTTGGCGTGCTCGCGGCGCGTGGTGTCCACATCGCAGACTGCGACGACCTGGATCTCCGGGGCATCCATGAAGCTGCCGAGCATTTCGAAGGCTCGTTTGCCGCAGCCGATGACGGCCAGGCCGATGCGGTCGTTGGGGGCGGCGCGGCGGATAGCGCCGAGCATGGAGGGGGTCAGGATAAGTGGGGCCGCGAGGGCGGATGATTTGAGGAAGGTGCGGCGGGTGAGCATTTGGGAAGCGTAACCGGAGTTGTTTAGGCACGCGCAGTGTGCGCGGCCGAGATCCTTGCTAGTCGGCCCGTTCCGGGCTCATTAGCTAGCCGCTTGCTGCTAGGCGTGCGCTAGCTGGTGTTGGAGGGGGAAGGAATTTTTAACGCAGAGGCGCAGAGAGCGCTGAGAGGAAGAGGAGAAGAGGTAGAAACTAGGTCTGCATCAACTTCCGCATCTTCGGATTCATCTTCGAGGCGGTCGAGTTCGTCTAAGTCGGTGGGGAGGCCGAGGGAGGCGAGGACTTGGGAGAGTGGGGAGAGTGGGGAGAGGTTGGGGGTGGGCTGAGTGAGCAGAGGTGGCGGGGATGAGGGGGTGAG
>JBGAND010000030.1:0-67691 GCA_044222485.1 Phycisphaerales bacterium
CTTGGACACGTTCTGGCAACCGCCCAGAGCGAACCCCGCGGCGATCAAACCCAAACCGAGCATCCGACCGATCCGTCCCGTAAGACTCATCCTTGATTCTCCATTCCTGAGCAAAATTGACAGCGCCGGTCCCCGGCACTCGATTCAATAGGGTATCGGCATCGCCGACGGTTTGCCCGCAACCTGTCGGTTGCGCTAGGGGGGTACGGAGACGCCTGGACCCAGGAGGCGCCCGACGAGCAAAACGATCAGGGGCCTCCCCAGCAACACCAACACCGTCGCAATGGCTAAGAAGGGGCCGTAGGGCATCATCCGCTGAAACTTGCCGCCTGCGATGCGACCGAGGATCGCCCATGCGAGCCCGACGAATGCAGCACCGAAAAAGCCCATGGTGGCTGTAAACCAACCCACGCTCGCACCGACGCCCGCCATGAGGTGGACATCTCCGAGACCCATCGCTTCTCGACCGAATCCAAGGGAGCCGAAGATGCGGACAGCCCAGACGATGCCGCCGCCGATGAGGTAGCCCTGCAGGACACCCGTCAGAACGCTGAGCCAGAGAGGAACAGCCGTGTTCGAGATCATGCGCCCCGGAACGGGGCTTGGAGCCACGCCGCCGAGGTACGTTCCGAGCCACCAACCCAGAGCCATGAGCCCCACGCACGGGGCCAGGAACAGGAGTTCCTTGACCATCTCGCGGCGGGCGTGGGGGTATTCCATCCAGAGTTCTGGGGAGGAAGGTGGTGGTGGCGAAGCTGGTGCCGGGTCTTGGGAGACAAGGTCGGGACAGGGGAAGGGAGCCTCAGTGGCCTCGGGTGAATCAGGGAGAGGCGGCGGGTTCTTGGCCGCGGCCTCGGCTTTGACCTTGGCTTCCCAGTCGTTGTAGTCGGCAAAGCTGCGGCGGAGCTTGCCGGCCCGGAGGAGGAGCAGGGCAATCCCCAGCCCAACCATGCCGCCGGTGCAGAGGCCGACCCAATCCCAGCGGGCATCGCCGGGGGTTGGGATGGCCCATCGCCAACCGGCAACGGATTTGGGGGGAACCACGCTCGGCCGGGACAGCCACGCAGCGTGAAGGGGGTGGGCGATGACCCCGATGACCGCGGGGACCCAGGTGAGGACAATGGGGATCGTGAAGGTCTTGGCATCGACGAGGGTCATCGCGAAGAGCGAGCCGACGAGCAACAGGACCACGACGAACTCGGGCCAGGTCTTTTCGACCGGGTACATCGCGGCCCAGGTGGGCTTGATCTCGCCCCAGTCGATCCCCAGAAACACGGCCTGATTCGGAATGAGGTACCAGACGACGAAGAAGACTACGAAGAGCAGGCCCATGGCGGCTTCGACGATCGGGTATTCGGCGGAGATGGGATTCTTGCAATAGCGGCACTTGCCCTTGAGGAATAGCCAGCCGAACACGGGGATGTTGTCACGCCAGGAGAGCTTGGTGTTGCACTTGGGGCAACGGGAAGGGGGCGAGACGATGCTCAGCCCCAGGGGCATGCGGTAGACGATGACGTTGGTGAGTGAGCCCAGGCAAGCGCCGTAGGCGAAGATGAAAAAGAGCCAGATTGCCTTCAGGATCCAGATGAGCAGTTGGTATGTCGGCATCAGAAAGGAGTCCGGGAATCGTCATCGCGGGGGGCTTCCTTGCCACCCGATCCACCAGCCGACCGGTCGGCCTGCATTTGGGAGGAGAGTTCTTCGACCCTTTGTTCGGCACGCTCCAGCACTTCCCGGCAGCGGCGGATGAGGCCGACACCCCGCTCGTATTCGGAAATCGACTTTTCCAGACCAACTTGGCCGGATTCGATTCGTTCGATGATCTCTTCGAGCTGGGTGATGGCCTGCTCGAAGTCGGGGGCGGCCGGGTTTGGTGGGTTGGTCTTCAGGGCTTGCTCCGGAGTTACACCTTATCGGGTGCCGCCGAAGAGGTCCATCTGGTCGGGACCGGGCTGGAGAGATTCGGCCGGCTTGCGGGGAGGTTTGCGGGTGTCGGGTGGTTTGGCTGCAGATTCGCCCCCCACTATTGATCTGACCTGGCCATCGGAAACGGTGGTGTTCAGGATGTCTCCGGGGCGGGCGTCGGTGACGGATCGGATCAGGACGCCATCTTCACGCATGGTGTAGGAGAAACCACGTTTGAGGACGCTGGTAGGACCGATGGCGGTTAACTGGCGGTTGAGCGATTCGACTCGGAGAGCGGCCCGTTCGTTGGCGGTGGCCCAGGCGCGGATGAGGCGAGACTGAAGAGCATCCAGATCGGAATCAGCTAAGCGGGTTCGGATTGCGGCGTTGAGGCGGGCGGAGACGGTTGCGAGGGTTGTTTGGCGGCGGGCGTGGGCGGCCGCGGGCTTGTGGACTTCGAGCCGGGCCGCGAGGCGCTCCATTCGTTGTGATGCGGTGCGGAGGCGGGAGATGCCAGCTTGGCGGAGGGCCTTGGCCAGAGATTCCAGGTGGCGGCGTTCGCGATCGACTGTGGTGCTAGGGTCGGCGAGGCAGGGGCGGCTGGCGGCGGAGTTCAGGCGGGAGCGGGCATCTTTGAGTTCTCTGAGGAGAACCGACCGCATGCGTTGGGCGGTCGCGTCGAGTTGCTCGGTGAGGGCGGCTCGGTCGGGAGTGAGCCGCATGGCGGCCTGCGTGGGAGTGGCGCAGCGGAGGTCGGCGACGAGTTCGGCGATGGTGGTGTCGGTTTCGTGGCCGATGGCGGCGACGACGGGGATCGGGCAGGTCACGATGGCTTCGGCGACGATTTTTTCGTTGAAGGCCCAGAGGTCTTCTTTGGAGCCGCCGCCGCGGGTGACGAGGATGGCATCGATTTGGAGGCGTTTGTGAGAGGCACCGAGCCAGCGGACGGCCGCGGCGACTTCTTCGGCGGCACCGTCACCTTGAACGCGGGCATCGACCAAGGCAATGCCGACGGCGGGGCAGCGGCGGCGCATGGTGTCGAGGACATCTTGCAGGGCGGCGCCGCTGCGGCTGGTGACGATGGCGACTCGGCGCGGGAATGTGGGGATGGGGCGTTTGCGGGACTCTTCGAGCCAGCCGAGTTTGCGGATTTCTTCGAGGAGGGCCTTGAGGGCCAGGTCCTGGGCGCCGGCACCGACGGGCTCGATGCGCTCGACGATGAGGGTGACGCGGCCTTGTTTGTCGTAGAAGTCGATGCGGCCGGTGATGACGACTTCCTGGCCGTTGGTCGGGGTGAACCTCGCCCTTCTGGCCGCGGCGGCGAAGAAGGCGCAGTTGATCACGGCCCCGGCATCCTTAAGCGCAAAGTACCAATGCGTGCGCTCGACAAAGCCGCTGACTTCGCCGACGACACGGACTTTGTCTTTGAATCCAGCCGCCAGAGCCGCGGTGATTTGCGTGGCGAGTTGCGAGACAGTCAGGGTCGCCGGGCCTTTGGGCTCGGTCGATTCCTTCTGGGCCATCTTGCTGGGGTCAAAGGGGAGGCGCGTCATGCACCCGGATGATCGCAGGTATCAGGCGTCTCATCAAACGTGGACGCCCGGGATGTGCTCCTCTTTCGCCGACCCACCAGGCAGGCGAACGTGGCATCATCCCGGGCGTGGTTTCTCTCTCCCAGTGACCCGGACTACTTGGCCGCGGCGACCGCGGTTGTCGGCTTGGCTCCGAGTTGGATGGTTCCGCCCTGGGCATCCGTGCGGGCGACGGCTTCGGCGGGGGCGTTCATGGGCCAGGAGACTCGGGCTGTGCCCTCCTGGAACTTGACGATGGCCGCGGCACCGTTGGCGTTCCCGGCATCGACGCGGAGGCGATTACGCCGGCGGGGCATGTCTTCGGGAAGCTGGAACGAGGCGCGGGGCTCGATCTTGCCGTTGACCCGAACCACTTCGCGGCTCGGATCGGGATTGACCTGTGCCTCGGTCCTGGGGGCCGAGAAGGCGTCATTGGTGAAAGTGCGGACGCCGCCGGTGTAGCCGTTCTCGCGGAGCCAGAAGTTGCGGGCTTCTTCGAGGCGGCGGAGGCCATTTTTGGTGATGGGCTCGAAGGCGTTAATGCCGATGACCTGGCCGCCGACGCGGACGTAGACCGTGGCGTCCTGGTTGCCGAACGCGCCGTATTGCGATGACCACGAACTGTTCCCAGTTGGGTACGGACCCTGCGTGCCGCCGACCACGGGGCGGCTCACCCACTGGCGGCCGTTGAATCCGGGGCGGTGCACATCGTCGGCCATGCCTGCCGGGTAGGCCGCGGGTGTAGCGATGGGGCGACTGGTCTTCCGCCGATTGTCATGGAACCAACTGAGCGAGTTCACCGCGACAGCAACGCCGATCACAGAGCCAATCATGTTTTTCTCTCTATTGTCCGTGTCGGGCACGCCAGCGGCATCCAGCCGCAAGAACGGGCCCGACTTGCCTACATCAGCATGGCCCAAACTCCAACAAAATCAATGGAATTGTTCCCGATCGAGGGCAGATTGAGGTTGCAGGAGTAAAGACCCTTAAGGGTGGGCGCGGCTATCGGACACGAACCTGGCCGGTAACCGCTATCGCATAGCGAAGGGGATAGCTTCGCCTGCGGACATCCACTCATAGGCGTCCACGACGCTGGCGACGTACGAGCTTGCACGCCGGTTGAGGCGGACGTGTTCGCGGCCGCCCCAGGCCAGGGAGCGGGCATTGTCGCGGTCATCAAGCGCCCAGCCCAGGGCCGCGGACCAGCGGTCGGCGGTGGGCTTGTCTACGAGGCGTGCAGTGCGGCCATCGGAGAGGGCGCTGCAAAGAGGGTCGGTAGCGGCAATGACGAGCATGCCGTGGGCCATGGCGTCGAGCAGGAGGCTGCGCTGTTCGCCGCGGGCTTCGGGCATGAGGAGGATGTCGGCGCGAAGGCCGAGCTCGCGGCGTGCTTCCATGTCGGGGATGAGCGTGAACCGGCCAAGTAGCCCGAGTTTACGAACGGTGGACCAGGAACCGGCAGCGCGGATGACCGCGCCATCGGCGAACACCATGATTTCGTCGTGGCGCGCCGCGACCTGGGCGATGCCTTGAAGGGCGGCGTTGATCGCGGCGGGATCGCGACCGCTCCCGATGAGCATGACTGAGACGGTCCTGTCGGGGGTGAGGATCGACAAGGCCTGTCCGGGAGTGTGGACACCCCAGGGCGTCAGACGCATTTGGAGGTTAGGGTCCTGGGTTCGGACGGCACGCTCAAGGGCGGGGTCCGAAACGAAGTACACGGGCGTTTGAATTCCGCCCGTGCGACCGGAATTGTCGCCGTGCGAACGACCCCGGATGCTGCGGATGCGGACGCTCTGGCCAACCAGCTCGGCACACCAAAGTTCGATGGCGAGACTGGCACCGGTCAGGCCGGCCAACTCACTGCCGAATCCCCAGCAGCCTTGTCCGAAGCAGTGGATGACGTCGGCGGGGCTTCCGTCGCCGTCGGTCAGTTCTTCGAGGGAACGGAGCACTTGGCGTACGCGCCAGCCGCGGCTCAGGGCGGAGCCCTTGCTCTCGTACTCGACGAACTGCGAGAAGACCTCGGGGTGGTGCCAGGCCGCGGCCTTGCGGGGCATGCCGTGAATCACTCGGATGCCGGCATCTACGAGGCCGACCTCAAGGCGCGAGAGCATCGACCGCTCGCGGCTGGCGAAGGACTCGTCGGTGAGAATCAGGACTCGCATGTCGAGGATGGTATCGGCGACGCGGTGGCGTCAGGGACCAATGTTGGCGAGTTGCGGTGAGATAGGGCGCTTGTAGGGCAGGTCTGGAAACCGGCTCTCGACAGAAGTGGTCCGCCAGACCCCGACCCAGTGGCTGGGGCTCATTTCGAGGAGGGTGTAGTCGCCCGCGGGTCCGTCGCGTCGTTGGAGGTTGGGAGGCGGGTCGTGCAGGGGCCACCAGGGGCGGGCGCCGGGTTGAAGTTCGCGGAACTCGCCGGGGTTTTCAACGATGTCTTTGATGGTGGTGAGGCGGTCTTTGCGTTCGCCGATTTTGGGAATGCTGGCGAGCAGGCCGCGGGTGTAGGGATGGAGGGGGCGGTCGAAGAGCTCGAAGACCGTGGCATATTCGACGACGCGGCCGGCATACATGACGCAGACGATGTCGGCGTTTTCGGCGACGACGCCCAGGGCGTGGGTGATGAGCATCATGGCCATGCCCGTGGAGGCTTGGAGCATTCGGAGGAGGTCGAGGATCTGGGCCTGGACGGTGACATCCAGGGCGGTCGTAGGCTCATCGGCCAGGAGGAGGCGGGGCTTGCAGGCCAGGGCCATGGCGATCATGACTCGTTGGCGCATGCCGCCGGAGAACTGGTGTGGGTATTGGTTGATGCGACGGGCGGGGTCGGGGATGCCGACCTGGGTCATGGCCTTGAGGGCGATGTCGCGGGCTTGGGTTTTCTTCACGCGCTGGTGCAGGATGATGGATTCGAGGATTTGGTCGCCCACGGTGAACACGGGATTGAGGCTGGTCATCGGCTCCTGGAAGATCATGGCGATTTCGTTGCCGCGGACGCTGCGGATGGAGGGGGCGTCGAGTTGGAGGAGATCGAGTTCGCCGGAGTTGGAACGGAACATCACGCTTCCGCCGTCGATGCGGCCGGGGGGCCGCGGGACGAGTTGGAGGGCACTCATGGCGGTGACGCTTTTGCCGCAGCCGGACTCTCCGACTACGGCAAGCGTCTGGCCCGGGTAAATGGACATTCGGACGCCGTCGACGGCGCGGACGCGGCCCTGGGCGGAGTCGAAGGAGACTGCGAGGTCCTGCACTCGGAGAAGGGGCTCCGTCATCGCTTGCGGCTCTTGGGGTCGAGCTTCTCACGGAGTTGCTCACCGAGGAAGTTCAGCGAAACGAGTGTCAAGGCGAGCAGGATGCAAGGAAAGAGAAGCAGCCACCAGTTGGAGTGGCTGGGGTGGATGGGGTTAATTTCGCCGAGGCCTTCGGACGCGAGGTTGCCCCAGCTGGGGAGGGGTGGGCGGACGCCGATGCCCAGGAACGACAAGAACGATTCCTGCAAGATGGCCTGAGGGACCGTGAGCGTTGCGTAGACGACGATGGGACCGATGAGGTTGGGCAACAGGTGACGGCGGAACTGTCCGAACCAGCCCACACCCATGGCTCGCGCGGCCTCCATGAAGGGCTGGGCTTTGAGGGAGAGGACTTGGCCACGGACGACGCGGGCCATCGTCAGCCAACTGACGCCGCCGATGGCTACGAGGAGGACGAGCAGGTCGATGACGTTACGGGTGTCGGCACTGATGGCGCCCCCACCGCCGCGGGCGACTCGGGCTTCGACCCAGTTCTCCATGGCGGCATCGACGGCGACGGCGAGGAGGACGACAAGCAGGACGTACGGGAGGCCGTAGAGAATGTCCACGATTCGCATCATGACGCCATCCACGATGCCCCCGGCGTATCCGGCGATGGCGCCGTAGAGCGTGCCGATGAGCACCGAAAGCGCGGCGGCGGCCAGGCCGATGCAGAGTGAGATGCCGCCGCCGGTGAGGCATCGGACCAAGAGGCTTCGGCCGAGGGCGTCGCTGCCGAGGAGGAACTTGAGCGGGCTTTGGCGGGTGGGCCAGTGGGAGCGGAGTTCGGCGGCGGCGTCGCCGGTGGTGGCGGCTAGAAGCTCGGCCTCGGGGATTCTTCGTGACGCGGAGATTTGGGCAACGACTTGAGGGTTGACCAGTGAGTTCAGACGTTTGGCTTCATCTGTCCACCGCGCCCCGGTCCAGGACGGAGGGAGCCTATTTTCACGCGGGTTGCCTTGGTTGAAGCGGGGCGTTCCATTGCTGGCGGCGAGTGTCCAAGGCAGCGTTCCGACACAGACGGCGAGCATGAGACCCAGGAAGACTCCGCCAAACCACCCGGAGCGCCGCGTCGAAGGGCGGGCTGGATTGGAATCGGGTTTGGCATCCGCGGGCGGCATGCCCCGAGCATAGCAGCGGGGATCGCGGCGCTGTGGGCAGGCGTTACACTGGGCGCATGGTCACGACGCTGGTCATTGTTGGAATTCTGGTGGTTGTTCTGGGCGGGCCCGTGCTGGTGCTGCATCTGATGGGGCGGAAACTGCCCGAGGAGCACACTTCGTTCGCGGTCATCACGCTGTCAAACAGTGCTGAGGAGGTTTGGGGCGTGATCGCCGATGCCGAGCGTCAGGGCGAGTGGATGAAGCAGGTGACGAAGGTTGAGAAGCTGCCGGATCGCAATGGCCACACGGTGTGGAAGCAGACGATGGGGCGGAACTCGTTCAGCCTTGAAGAGGTAGTGGTTGAGAAGCCCCGCCGGCTGAAGCGGGAGATTGTGGACAACAACGGGCCGTTCTCGGGGTCTTGGGAGTTTCTGTTGATTCCGGTGCCGGGGCCAGACCCGGAGAGGAAGAAGGTCAAGGTACGGCTGACTGAGAAAGGCAAGGTCACGGCGACTGTACCGCGAGCGATCATGCACATGTTTGGTGAGGACATGTACCTCAAGAAGTACTTGTCGGCTCTGGCGGGGAGGTTTGGACAGAAGGCGAACTTCTCCCACGATTGACATTCAGGGTTGCGACGGTCGGACGGTGATGATGACCGACTTGCTTGCGGGCTGGTTGCTTCCCTTTGAGACGTGGTCCACAGGGACCACTGCATTGGCTTCGGGAAAGTACGCGGCCGCGCAACCCACGGGGATGTCGTAGGGGACGATACGAAACGCTTTGGCGATGCGATCAGGGAAGGAAGAGTTGATCAGGTCCACGCTTTGGCCCGCGCTCAGTTGGTGTGAGGCGATTTCCTGAGCGTTCATGAAGATCACACGGCGGCCGCCGTGGACTCCGCGGTAGCGGTCGTCGAGGCTGTAGATGGTTGTGTTGAACTGATCGTGAGTGCGAACGGTGGTCAGGGTCAGTTCGCCGGGCTTGGCCCGATCCACGGGGATGGCGTGCACGGTGAACTTGGCTTTTGCCGAATCGGTTTCAAACCGACCCTCCCGCACCGAACTGGGAAGATAGAAGCCCTTGTCAGCGCGGCGTTCGAAGTCTTCGAAACCGGAAACGACACGGGATATGTGGGAACGGATGCGCCGGTAATCATCTTCCATTCCCTGCCAATCGACCGAGGACTTAGCGCCCAGGGTCAATCGGGCCAGGCGGCAAACGATGGCGATTTCGCTGAGCAGCGCGTTGCTCGCCGGATCAAGAACGCCGCGGGATGCGTGCACGTGGCTCATGGAATCTTCGACGGTGACGAACTGCTCGCCGGATGCCTGGAAGTCGCGCTCGGTGCGGCCGAGGCACGGGAGGATGAGCGCCCGCTCGCCGGTGATGAGGTGCGAACGGTTGAGCTTGGTCGAAACGTGCACCGTGAGGCGGCACTTTCGAAGGGCCGCGGCCGTGTACTCGGTGTCGGGTGTTGCACTCAGGAAGTTTCCGCCGAGGCCGAAGAACACCTTGACGCGACCGTCGTGCATAGCGCGTATTGAGTTCACGACATCCAGCCCCGGCTCGCGAGGAGGCGCGCAGTCAAACTCAGCGCCCAACCTATCGAGGAACGCGGCCGGCATGTGCTCAGAGATTCCCATCGTGCGATCACCCTGGACGTTGGAGTGACCACGGACGGGACAGGCCCCGGCGCCGGACCTGCCGAAGTGACCTCCGAGGAGCAGCAAGTTCACGATGGACTGGATGTTTGCCACGGCGTGGACGTGCTGTGTAATACCCATGGCCCAGCAGCAGATCATCCGGCGGGACTTGATCGCGACGTCCGCGGCCTGATCGATGACATCCTGTGAAAGCCCTGATCGCTCGAGGATGTCCTTCCAGCTTTCGGCACGGAGGTCCGCGACGAACGCGTCGAATCCCTCTGTTTTGGTCTCAATGAAGCCGCGGTCCAAGACTCCGCCGGCGCGATCCTCTTCTTCGATCATCCGCTTCATCACGCCCTTGAGAAACGCCACATCTCCGCCCACTTTCACGGGGGCGAAGAGCGAGGCGATGGGGGTACTCCTGCCAAGCAGGCCCGAGAGTTCCTGGGGGTGCCTGAAGCGGACGAGCCCGACCTCGCGCAAGGGGTTGACACTCACAATAGAGCAGCCGCGGCGGGCCGCAGCTTGCAAGGTGCTGAGCATCCGCGGGTGGTTGGTGCCGGGGTTCTGGCCGATGATCCAGATCGAATCGGCATGGGCGAAGTCTTCGAGCCGAACCGTCCCCTTGCCCACGCCGATCACGCGCGAGAGTGCGTAGCCGCTGGACTCGTGGCACATATTCGAACAATCGGGCAAGTTGTTGGTGCCGAACTGGCGGACGAAGAGTTGGTACAGGAACGCGGCCTCGTTGCTGGTGCGGCCCGAGGTGTAGAAAGTTGCCTGATCTGGAGAGTTCAGTGCGTTAAGTTCGTCAGCGATCAGGCTAAAAGCGTCATCCCACGAGATGGGTCGGTAGTTAGTTGCGCCCGGATCGAGAATCATCGGGTGGGTGAGGCGCCCGGCGCGATCGAGCCACATGTCCGGCTGCCTGGCAAGGTCGAACACCGTGTGGGCTGCGAAGAACTCCGGCGTCGCCCTTGCCCGTGTGGCCTCAGAAGCGACCGCTTTGGCGCCGTTTTCGCAGAACTCGGCCGCGGAACGCACTTCGGGGTCGGGCCAGGCGCAGCTGGGGCAGTCAAAGGCACCGCGCTGATTTACATTTCGCAGGGTCTTGAGTGTTCTGGCGACGCCCATTTGGGTCAAGGCGATCGACATCGCCTTGACAACCGATGGAAGGCCGGTCGCACTCTCGGCGGGCGTTCCCACCCGTGGCAGGTCGGACTCTGGCGGAGGTTGTGGATTGGGCTGACTCATGGCGGCATCCGTGCGCGTCGGTGCTTGCGGAGTCTATCGCAAGTTGGTCTCAGGCCGCGTAGCTACGGCTTGTCTGCATCCACGATCGACTGAACTCGCCGGAACTTGGCGGCCAGGTTTGCGTCGAGGTCTTTGGCTTCGATCCCCCGGAGCAGTTCCGCGGCTTCCTTGCGCTCTTCCGAGGTCCCGGTGGCCAGGGCGGTCGCCAAGCCGATCGATGCGGACTTGGGACGAGGCTGGGCCGCGGGCACAGCCATCGCGCTTCTAAACGCCGCGATTGCAGCTTGACGCCGGTTGGCTTGGAGTTCAATCCAGCCCAGGGTGTCCCGGAATCCCGGCTCATCGGCGACGAGGATGGCTTCGTTGACCAACCCTCGGGCGCGATCGATTTGTTCCTTGGTGGGCTCCTGCTGCAAGATCGTCATGGCCAGGTTGTTTTTGGCGGTAGCGGCGAACGGGGGGAGTAGCCCGGGGATGTCGATGACTTTGCCCCAAGCGGCGCTCGCAACTGCAAGGTCTCCGGCGTGGGTGGCGGCTTCGGCGGTTCTGGCCCAAGCCTCAGCGTCGCGGCGGAGAATCGTTGCGCGGCGTGCGTAGGTCTCCGCGGCGGCTTTGTACAGATCCGTCGCCGGCTGCCCTGACGCACGGGCGGCGTCGGCGATCGCGATCTGGACGGATCCCAGTGTATCCAGCGAAGAGGGGTCGGCGGAGACCTCGACGGCCCTTTTGGCTAGCGGAAGGGCCGCGGCCGCGTCGTTCTGCGTGTCGAGCAAGAGGGAGGCCAGGTTGTTCAGGCTGATTGATCGTCGGGGATCAATGGCGAGGGCGCGCTCGTAGGCCGACTGAGCGGGCGGGTAGTCTTCCAGGCGGTGGCAAACAACGCCCAGGGCTTCCCATGCCGGCGCGGAGTCACCTTTCTGCGTTAGGGACCGCAGGTGCTCGCGGGCGACGGCCAACAACTGCTTGCCGTCGCTGGGGAACCGCGAGGCCAGAACGGACCACGCACCTGCCAAAGCAAGCTGTTCATCCATCGCGTCCACAGGAATGAGCGGACGGACTTGGTCGATCCAAGACCGAGCGCTTTCAAGGGTCCGGCTCACTTCCGCGGCGGTGCGAAGCCAGATCGCGGCCCTGACCTGCGGGGAGCTGGAAAGCAGCGGCGAAAGGAACGATCGTGCCTCGCCTTCTCGGCCGTCGGCCATGAGAAGCCGCGTGTTCATGTTGAGGATCGCCAGAGACTGCGGAAGCATGGGGTTTGCAGCGGCGCTGGCGGTCCAGGATTTCAGCGCGGCAAGACCCGCGGGGTAGTCCTTGAGATTGAGGCAGGCCTGCGCGATCGCCACATCCGCTTCAGCAGTTCTGCCGGGGTCGTTTGCACGCCATGCCGTCGCGACGGTTCGCAACTCTCGCCAGCGACCCAGTTCAAGAAACAACTGAGCGACTGAGCGAGACACGGACGCATCGCCAGGAGCGAGCGTGGCGGCACGGTTGGCCAAAGAGGCCGCACCTTCCGCGTCGATCGCGGCCATTCGCTGGGCGAGATAGAGCTGCAGCATTGGCACGGTGGAGTAGACTTCTGCGAGAGCCAGAATTCCCTCACGGCGCTCAAGATCTCCCCGGTGCTGCGCGGCATCGATGGCTTTGATCATGTCCGCCGCGCCGGAGAGCGCGGGGTTCTTCGAAAGCTCGGTAATCAACGGGCGTAGGTCGGGCGTAGCGTCCGGCGTCGCGGTGGCCAACCGGGCCTGTTCGAGCATGAGCATCAAGGGCTGGTCGCCTGGGACAGCCTGCAACGCGCGAAGGGCGCACCTTTCTGCCGGGCCGACCTCTGACCGAGCGAGCAGCGATGCGACGTATGCCCGCCAGATGCCTGCGTTTGATGGCGCCACAGCGACGGCGGACTCAAAGAGCCGTTGCGACTCCGCGAAGTCACCACGATCCGCGGCCAGACGGGACGCCAGGTCGTCGTGCACTCCCGGACCGATTTGGCCGGCTCGGGCTAAGGCGGCCGCCACTCTCTCTGGCAGGGCACGGAACTGAAAGAATTTGGCTGCGGCGTACAAGTCGTCAACGTTGACGGCGGCGTGAGCGATGAGCCGGCCGTACACCTCGGCCGCGGCGTCATTCTGGCGTTGAGACTCGTAGGCAAAGCCAAGGCTTGACAGGAGTTCCGTGGGTGCGCCGGTCCCCCACTGGGTATCCAGATCCTTGAGGGTCTGGATCGCGACCGGCGAGGTTTCTCCTTGCGCGATCAACATCCGAGCCGCCATCAGGCGCGACTCGAGTTCGGCGAGTGCATCAACAGCCAAGCCGACCAGAACATCTTTGGAGCGAGCAAACTCGGCTTGCTTCTGGAGAGTTCGGGCCAACTCGAGGGCAATCGGCGCGGATCGCGGTTCAAGAATGAGCGCCTCAACAAGCTGGGATGTCGCGCGCGCCAGCTCCGGTCGTATCCCTCGGGCCGAATCGGACATCTGTAAAGCCCCAGCAAGCACCAACCTCGGCTCGACCAGCTTGGGCTGGGTGCTGATGACAGGGGCCAAGAGTGCGATGGCGGCGTCACGATCCCTCGAAGTTGGAGACCCCCTCAGCAGCACGCGCGCCTTGGCGGTGCGGACAATGGCATCTTCCGCGGTTGGCTCGCGGCCGGAGAGCGACTTGTAACGCTCAATCGTGCGTTCGATGAAAGCGGGATCTGCCGTCGCGATGGGGGATGACAGGCAGGCGCGCTGAACGCCCACATCCAACTTGAACTCATCACCGAGCGTGACCCAGGCTCGCAGCGCCCCGGGATGATTGGTCCGTTCCATGTAGCGGGCGATGGCCAGGGAGGCGTCGGCATCGCCGGGCCCGGCTGCTGCCCGCAGAACGCCCAGACCCTCATCGGGCTTGCCCGCGCGGGCCAGCTCCAGCGCCTTAGCAAAGGCCACACCGGCCGCGCCTTCACCCGAAAGCGGCGCGCGGTTCAGCACCTCGGCTTCGACACCCAGCCGCTCGCCCTTGCTGATCGACGCCAGCCGCTGCAGAGAGATCGTGCTGAGCGGAGGCTGGCCGTTGATCGCGGCCCTGGCGATCTGGATCGCCTGCTCACGTCCACCGGTTCGAGCCAGGAACAACACACGCGGGGGAAGCAACCTCTCCCAGACGGCGCGGATCTCCGGCGTTGGCTGCGCGGCCTCGATCTGCGACACGGCTTTTTCGAGTCTGTCCAAGACGAGCGCCGGATCAGGCATGCCCGTCGCGCCCCGTTGCAGGCAGGCCGCTTGAGCTTCAAACCAGACGGCGTTCATGACGGGGCTATCCGGCGCGGCGCGGAGCGCTTCGGTGGCGGCGGCCGCGGCTTCCGCC
This sequence comes from Phycisphaerales bacterium, assembly GCA_044222485.1. Lineage (GTDB taxonomy): Bacteria > Planctomycetota > Phycisphaerae > Phycisphaerales > UBA1924 > JAHBXE01. The sequence goes on from JBGAND010000030.1 coordinate 14,124, forward strand.
GCTCGCCCCTCGCTCAATAAGACCTCGGCGGTTCGCATGTGCGGGAACGGCCAACCCGCGGAAGCGGGCAACTGCGCAGCATCCCTCCACAGTTCACGTGCTTCATCCACGCGAGACAGAGCTGCAAGAGCCTCTCCGAGCATGACCAGAAACACGGGCTCGCGACGGCTGGAATCCTTGACCGCGGCCTTGAGCACTTCGGAGTCTGACTTGGGATCGACGGCGCGTGTCGGGTCCGCGAGCGGGATGACCGCTGCCCACGTCTTGGCTCGGAAGTCGTCCGGACGAGACTTGAGTTGTTCGAGAATCGTGGGCACCGCTGATCTGTTTGATCGCTGGGCGTCCATCGCCACGAACGCGAGCACTTCGGAGTCCGCGGTGGACACGTTTTTCAACGTGTCGCCAAAGTGCTGCGCCATGCCCCGCTGGTCGCCGGATTGCCACAATCGCCGAGCCAAGGACCGGCACAGTTGAAGTTCATCCTCATCCTTGGGTACTCCCAAGTGTTGAAGATGCCACTTCGAAATGGTTTGCAGTGAAAGATCGAACGCCTGAAGGCGATCGAAAATATCCGAGACATGGGCCGCGAAGCTGCCGTTGGGAAAGACGAATGCAGGGGCGCCCGCATCAAGACCTACAGCCTGGGCCAGCATCTGTCGTGCGAGCCGAAACTCATCGCCGGTGGGCTCCACCAGCAGCGAGGTCGCGCTAATCACCTGGGCGACCGGATCGCCGGGGTGAGCGTCAAGGAGTTTCTTTGCACCTTCACGGGCTTGCGCTTTGCGTTCGGTCTTTCCGAACACTTCCAGACGGAGCAGGTGCCCCTGGAGGTCCAGCGGGGAGATTTCCAGCAGGCGGTCGATGATCTTGTCGAGGCGATCGCCATTGGGCGGCCCGAACGCCTTGCTCGCGGCCAGGGCGATGCCCTCCTGCCGCAGGACCTCCAGATGCTCCGGCCCCGCCTTGGCAAGGTCGGAAGGACGCAGGCGTTCTGCGGCATCCCGGGCCTCGACAAACAGTCCGATCTGGTTGCAGAGCTTCAACATCGCCATTCGGGCCGCGGCGTCACCCGGTTTCAGGTCCAGATATTGTTGATAAGCCAGGATGGCCTCGCGGATGTGGCTGAAGTTTGATTCCTCCAGCCCGGCCCGAGCCTGTGCGTATGCGAGCCACGCTTGGGCATCGGCCGTTCGCCCGCGGTGGAGGTACCGCCCCAGCTGATCCAGCGTTTTGGAGTACTGGCCCGCGGCCAGCGCCGACATGCCCTCTCGCCTGAGGCGTTCGGTATTCCGCGTGTTCTGCCAACGGCGCACGACAAACAGGGAGAATGCGCCCCCCACGACCAAGATGGTTACGACGGCGAGCAGTTTGAGCCTGCGGACCGTCTTGGGTTTGAGCCTCATGAGCGCAGGACTCCGCGGATCGCGATGTGGACCGTCTTCCAGATGATCCACAGATCGAGCCAGAAGTTTGCTCTCTCGACATACTGGATGTCGTACTTGATCCACTCCTGGAAGTCGGCCCCCTTGGCGCGGGTGCGTTCGATCTGCCAAAGTCCGGTGACACCGGGAAGAACGCTTAGGCGTGCTTCGCGCCAGGGTGGGCAGTATTGGTTCTCGGCCCTGGGGCTGGGACGGGGGCCGACAACGGACATGTGTCCGGCGATGACATTCATGAACTGCGGCAACTCATCGAGCTGGCACTTTCTCATGAATGCGCCGACCTTGGTGAGGCGCGGATCCGGGTCCATGAAGAACTGAGGCCCGTCGGCCAGGTTCTTGTTCTCGGCCAGCAGCTTCTTCTTGATCTCTTCGGCATCCGTCCGCATGGAACGGAACTTGATGCAACCAAACTCTCGTCCGCCGCGCGATTCGCGCTTGTGGGAAAAGAAGATGGGGCCCGGGTCCTCAAGGTAGATCGCCAGCATGATCAGCGGATAGAAAGGAAGCGTGAACATGAGGGCCATGAGTGAAAACACGATGTCAAACCCGCGTTTGATCACGTCGTAGATCGGCGTCGCCTTACGCTTCTTGATGCTGGCAAACGTTGGCGCGGCCGTGGGTTCCAGATCAAGCCAGCGGATCGCTTCGGGCACCGGTCTGGCATCGGCCGCATCCCACACGACCGCCGGGCCCACGGCCGTGGCCCCGGCGGGCAATGTCCGGCCCGAGCCGAGCCACACCGGACCGACAAACCGCGTCGAAGGGTCCGGGCGGGTATTCAAGGGCGCCCAGACTCGGGGAGCCACCTCGTGAATGTCGTGAATCGTCGAGTCGGGTCGTTTCCACGTTGTGACCAGATCACGCACGAACGAGGCGACTTCCAGGTCGGTTTGACGGTCATACACGCGGCCACGGGCCGGCATGGTCCAGCGATCTCGTGGACGGATGCCGTACCGAAGCCGCTGCCATCCACTGCGTGGGTCCTTGGCCGCCTGCCACAGCTTGGCAATCTCGCGGTCTGGCGTCAGTGCGATTCGGGCCAGCCGAGTGTCGGACCCGCCGTAGTCACGCTTGAACTTGACAAACTGACCGTCATCGTCTGTAGCGACCATTTCGCGATAGCCTCGGTCGCGGTTGTCCGTGATCCGGACGAACATGAGGTCCGCGTTGAGCCAGGCGATCTGCTCGACGATGGCAACGAGGCGGAAGATCGCCATGGTGCGCGGGTCGGCGAGCAGAAACAACTCAGCCTGAGGGACGATCTCCGACGGCTCACCCTGACGGACCACCTGGATGCCCCGCGAGGCCCAGAACCGGGAGTGCAGTTGCACCGGGTCCAGCCCCCAGATCGTGTGAAGCGGCGTGGGACGCGCGGTCGCTGGTTCCACACGGCTGAGCGGAGATTGTGAAATCGTTGAACTCAACGAAGGTCCTTATGCGTCCGGGCGAATGTGTGAAGCGACGGTTCGAGCCATGGGTCCGATCGCTGGAAGAGCCTTGAGCGTGCTCGGGGAGCCCGAGTTCTGGGATGGAACGGACCGGACCGATTGGCTCACGGCACGCTTGAAGTCGTTGGGCTGCGCTCGGTTGAACACGATGCCCATGATGTGGGCCCCGACGCCGCGGAGCGTTGTAATGGCCCGTGTCGCCATGCTGCGCTGCTGGCCGCGGCCCAGGGCCAGTACAACCCCGTCGGCGATACCGCAGACCAGGGTCGCCTCGATGCTGCCCAGGATGGGGCCGGTGTCGATCACGATGACGTCAAACTCCTTACGAGCTTGATCGATCAGGCGACGGACCTGCTTGGGTGAAAGGCGGCTGATTTCCTGGGCATCGTCGCGACCGGATGGGATGATCGATAGCCGCGGGAAGGCCGTGGGGCGGACATGGCCTTCCAGTTGGCCGTCATCAATCGCGGCCAACAGGCCGACATCGGATCGGGCACCCATGGCGGCGGTCAGGCCTCCGCCGATCATGTCAAAGTCGATCAGAAGGGTGTTCGCACCGGAAGCCGCGAACGACAACCCCAGCGACAGGCTCAGGCTGGTCTTGCCGTCGCCGGAGGTCGCGCTGGTGATGGCGAATACCTTGCGATCATGCTCCACGCCGCCAATCTGGAGCAATGTTCGGATCTGGTGCACGCAGTGCGCGGCCACGGAAGCCTTTTCCGGGTCGTTAATTGCCTCCGGGATGTAGGGCAGGATGCCCAGGAGGGGTATCTGCGAACCGGTGGAGCCGGCATCGTCGGAATAGCGGTAGCGCCGGTCCATCGCGCCAATAAGCATGACACCGAAGATGGGCAAGGAGCCGCCGAGCAGGAAGCCGAGGGCGGCGAGCTTCTTGCGGCCGTCGGAATAGAGGCTGGCTTCCTCGCCCGGGTTCACGATTTCAACCTTGCCAATGATGTTGCTGTCGGTCGGCTGATTGCTGAACTCGGTCTCGATGTTGCGGAGCAGTCGCTCCCGCTCCGAGAGTTCATCGCTCTTCTGGGCCAGCTCTTTCTTGGCGGACTCGATCGCCAACTTCGTGTCACTGATCGCGTTGGCCTTGGCAAGCGCCACGGTTTTGAGGTCGGAAAGCCCCTTGTACTGTTTCTCTAGCACCTCAAGAGACTCGGTTCCCATGATCGCACCCGGCACGCCGCCGCCCGCGAGGAAGTTCGGGTGGGCCTTGACCCACGAGTCTTTGCGCTGGGTGATCTGGCTCTCGACCGCGAACAGGGCATCAACCGCATCCTGAACCTGCGCGCTGGTCGGAGGGTACTTGCCCTGCTTCTTCGCCAGAAGCTCGGCGGCAATCCGCCGATCGTCCAGCAGTCGCGACATCATCATGTCGGTCTTGGCAATGTCGTGCACGATCTCGTCATCATCGATTTTCGCGGGTGCCGCATCGGGGACCGGCGACACAGGCGGCGCCACGGCAGCGGCTTTGACCTGTGCGATCCTGCGTTCGAGCGTTTGGAGGTCACCGTCGAGCACGCTCAAGTTTTCCTTTGCCTTGGCTTGATCTGTCGTGAGGTCCATCCCTCCATAGGGCTCTCCCAGCTTCATCAATCGACCCTCGATGGCCTTAATCTCCGCGTTGAACTTGCTCTTGTCGGCCTTCAGAGCGGCGATACGTTCCGTGGTCGAAAGGTTGATCTTGGGACCGAAGATCTCCTTGTAAGAGTCCACGATCTGCTGTACGGCGACCTGAGCGGCCAAAGGATTGGCATCCACAAACCGGATTTTGATCCATCGGTTGTTGTCGCGATCAGTGTCCACCGTCAGCGCACGGCGAAAGTCGCGCTTGGCTTGCTTGTCCACGCCGCGACCGAACTGTCGCCATTGATCGCTCAACATGGCTCGATCGATCGTTTGCCACTCCTCAAGATACCCGATCTGATCACGGACAAAGCTCTCAAAGTCGCGATCGGCCTGAGTGTCGACCGACTGATAGACGACCTTTCCGCGTTCGACTTTGATCGCACCGATGCTCTGCCACTTCTGCCCGGTCGAGAAGTACCCGCCGGCCGCGCCGGCCACGGCACCGACCGCTCCCAATGCCAACGCAAGGACATAGCGTCCGCGCAGCAATCGGTGGATCTTGTTCAGCAACTGCGCCGGCGACTCATCGGGCGCCTGGTGCATGGGCTCGGGCGTTGCGAAAGGATCGAACTCGGCGATCGCGTTGCTGGCTGGTAGTTGTCGCTGGCGAATCAAGACCGGTCCCCTTGCTTTTTCGATTGAAGAAGTTCAATGACGGGCGTCAGGGGCTCGAGCAGCTCCCCGACGATGTTCTGACGAGCACGCTCGGGAGTCGCCGAGTCCATGATAATCTGCACTTGGGCGGCGCCGTAGGGGCGAACCCTGCGATCGCCGCTGGCCCTTTGTACTTCATCCATCCCCGTAACCAGTCCGCTGGGAAGGATGAAGAAGTTGTAGATCACGGTGTGGCGGACCGTGTTGAACTCTGTCCTTGAGAAGTTGTAAACCACCATCGGAATGAGCGACTTGCCAAGCGGCACTTCGATCGACTGGCTCGGGCCCGCCGGCGTCCAGCCCGTTGCCGGGTAGCAGTTGGGCGGATAGTGCCCGCTCATGTCACGCGAATCGGTGCAGTGCACCAGCACCAGGCTGGCGACGCGACCGGAGTGCTGATTGTCGTAACGACGCGCAAAGAGTGCGTTGGGGCGCAAGAGCTTTGCCGCGGGCACCGGGACCTTGATGTCGGACCCTTCCCAGCCGCCGAAGCGAATGGGAATCCGGGATACGGCGGCGGCGATGTTCGCGTGGTACACCGCAGCGTCGTTCGTAGACGCATTCGCATGCATCTGAACAAACATCGTGCCCGCCATGACCAGGCAGACGACCGCGGGGAGGACTTTGGAGAGTCGAGAGCTCAGGAAGGGACCTTTCTCAGTGATACGCGAGATTGAACTTGGCGACGGGAATGAGGGCCCAGCGGAGGACCCGGATAATGCCCAGCAAGATCAGGAACGCGATGGGGAGCATGAGCCACCCGCTGATGTCGTGGAACGCGTCGGCGATGCTGTTGGTTGAATAGCCGTACAACCAGACCGTGGGAATCAGCCGCACAACGTTGCAGGCGATCGCGGCCAACGGGCTGGCCAGCAGGACCACCACCCGCACGGTGTTCCTCAGCGGCATGCTGAAGGCAAAGGCATACGAGACCAGAATCAGCGCGAACACCATACGCATCCCGTTGCACGCTTCGGCAACGGCCACGGCCTGACCGTTCACGGACAGCACGTTGCCGGAGCGCTCGATCGGCACGCCCAAGGTCTCGAGCATTGCCTGAGTCCCCGCGGCTGTTGCGGTCTGCAACGGCTTGGAAATCTCCTGCCGGATTGAACCGGGGACTGGCACCAGGAACACAAGCACTGCGAAGGCGGGCAAGAACCGGAACAACACATTCCGGCCAAGAACCGACAGAATGCACCCGAGAACGACAACCACGGCGCCAAAGTGCCATGCCGCCTGGACCGCATGGTTGTAACCCAGGGCGTAGATCGCCCAACCCGCCGCCAGGATCACCGGGCCGATGTACTGGCCACGCGGCGCGCAATACCGAATCCGGGTTTGCCGTACCCAGGCCATCCACGCCGCGACGATCGGGACCAGGAAGATGTGGCTGGCTTCCTCATCACGCGACGCGAAGTTGTAGATGTCGACCCAAGAGTCCCAAGTCGCGGCGATACCGACGCACGCCATGAACAGCGCACCGACGACGTGCCAGGGCGTCCAACCGACGTTGGTAAGCCGACGGAGACTCATCCTTTCCTCCGCGCCGGAGCATCCTCGGCAGCGCCGATGGCCCGATCGGCCACCGTTTCACCATCGTCCACAACGGCTCCCCGTCCGAGGACCGATCGGACGATCACCGCGCCACGACCAACACGGGCCCCATTGAGGACCACAGAGTCGTGGATAGTGGCTGAGTCTTCGATGACCGCTTCCGTTTCGCGGATAGCGAAAGTCGGGGACCAGTCTTCGCCGAATGGGTCGGTGTCGCTGGGCTTGCCGCCGCGAATTCGGGTAAAGGAACGCAAGCCAGACAGGTATCCGCCGAGGGTGCGAACCGGCAACCCGGTCGCGGTCTCACGCATGAGCGCGCGAACACGGTGTCCGCCGGCGCCAAGTTTGGGAAGCACCTGTTCCTTGAAATCGAGGAACCCGATCTCGCGAATCGAAGCCAGCGCTGCGCACCGAACCAAAAACAAGCCGCAGGGCGTCCCATCTCGATGCCCCACGAACGAAACGCCTTCAGAGCCGCCCAGAAGATCGGCCGCCAGATCTGCCAAGGGTGCGGTCAGGATCTGGGCCGCGTTGGCCACCAGGATAAGGTCTTCGGCCGTGTAGGAATCCGCCAGATCGCGGAGCACCCCTCCCGTGCCACGAAACTCCTTGGCGTCACGCTCTACGGTCAATCGAACCCGAGCGCGGGGCACAGGAATGGCCGGCGCAGCGGCGGTGTGAGACAGAACGATCCGAAGCGGTAGGTGTTCAAGCCCACCTCGGGTTGCCAAGTCTTCGGCGTGGTCCTGCCAAAGCGAGAGCACCGATTCACCGTGGTTGTCCACGGGCAGGTCCAAGAGGGATCGGTCCACCGCTTGGCTCAGCTCGCTCTTACGCACCGATCCTGTGAGCAGGATGACGGCCCGCAAGCGCGCGTAGAGCCCCTTGGCCGTATCCTGAGGCAATCGCCCCGTTTGGCCATTCAAGTGCGCAGACTGTCCGTTGAGCCCCGAGATCATCCTCCATCCCGTCCGGCGGGATAGTCCAGACCCGCCTCCGTCGGGGGTGCGCGTGTTACAGGCGCCGCATCCCTGTCGGTGCCCACCTCTTATCGGAGATCGTAGCCTTGTGTTCGGGTTTCACGGCTATTCCGAGCCACCTTACGGTTCGCCCGGTATCGACTGGCGCGGCGATCCAGCCGTTGGCCTGATTCTTGGACCTTTCGCGACATCGACACCCGCGTCAGGATCGAAAAACCCCTCGCCAAGCAGACCCTACCAAAAGCCGAGCGGCAAAGGGAAGCCCGTCAACCAGATACCGGCGGGCCAATCGCTTGGGCTCTTGGATCAATCGGTGCATCCACTCAAGGCCCGTCACTTGCATCCACCGCGGCGCCTTCTTGACATCCCCCGCGACGAAGCTGAACGAAATACCGACGCCGATCCACCATGACTTCGGCGCAACGCTGCGGATGCGTTCGATCAGGTGCTCACCCTTGGGAAAGCTCAAAGCCACAAAGACAATGTCGGCGGGCGCCGCCTCCACCGCGGCCCGCGCCTTAGCGAACTCGGCTTCGCTCTTTTCAAAACCGAATGGTGGGCAATAGGTGCCGGTGATACGCACCTTTGGAAATCGCGATCGGAGCACCTTGGCGCACTCGTCGGCTGCTCCCTCCTTGCCGCCGAGCAGGAAGATCGATGCACCACGCGCGGCCGCGGCCTCCGGAATCGACCAGATGATGTGTGACCCCGAAACACGCTCGGGCAGCGGCGTGCGTTGGAACCGGCTCGCCCAGATCAGCGGCATTCCGTCCGCAACCAGAACATCCGTCCGGAGCAACAACTCGCGGATCGCCGGCTGCTGACAACCCTGGCGAAGAATGTCCAGATTTGGAGTGACAATCCACCCGCCGCGACCCGCCGCGGCCTCGGTCAGCACGTGGTCCACGAGTTGAGACTCGGTCGCTTTGAAGAACGGGAAACCCAGAAGGTTCACGGTCGGGATCGGAGAAGATGTGGGGGTTGGTGCGTTCACGGTATTGAGCCATCCCGCGCTACGCACGCGTCGAGAGACGCTCCAAGTCGGCACGCACCATCAGGGCCACAAGTTCGGCAAAGCGTGTCTTGGGCGACCATCCCAGTTTGGTCCTCGCTTTGGAAGGGTCCCCCACCGTCGAATCAATCTCAGATGGCCGGTAATATCGCGGGTCGATCTGGACCAGGACCCGACCGCTCTTGACATCGCGGCCGATCTCGTGCTCTCCTTTGCCCTCCCACCGAATCTCAAATCCCGCCGCCCTCGCCGCGTGCTCAACGAACTCTCGGACAGAGTGCGCTTCGCCGGTCGCGATCACATAGTCGTCCGCCTTTTCCTGCTGAAGCAGACGCCACATGAGCTCAACGTACTCTTTGGCGTAGCCCCAGTCGCGCCGAGAGTCGAGGTTGCCCAGGCGGAGTGTTTGGTCCAATCCCGCCTGGATGCGTGCGAATCCGATGGTGATTTTTCGCGTCACGAAGTTCTCGCCGCGACGCGGCGATTCGTGGTTGAACAGGATCCCGTTGCTGGCGTGGAGGCCGTAAGACTCGCGATAGTTCACGACCGTCCAGTAGGCGTATTGCTTGGCCGCGGCATACGGAGAGCGCGGGCGGAACGCGGTGGTCTCGGTCGCTGGCTTGCCACCGGTGGAGCCGAACAGTTCGGATGATGATGCCTGGTAGAAGCGTGTGGTCGGGGAGATGTGTTTGATCGACTCAAGCAGCCGCAGCACGCCCAGCGCATCCACCAGCGCGGTGTATTCCGGCTCCTCAAATGAAACGCCCACGTGGCTCTGGCCACCCAGGTTGTAAAGCTCATCCGGCTTCACTTTGGCGATAACGCGAGAAATGCTGCTGGCATCGGCAAGGTCTCCGTAGTGAAGGTCAAAAACCTGGCCTCGTAAGGAGGCTTTGGCTCGAGACTCATCGATACGTTCGCGATTGAACTGCGAAGTGCGGCGGACAAGGCCGTGGATGTTGTAGCCCTTCTCAAGCAACAGCTCGACCAGGTACGAGCCGTCTTGGCCGGTAATGCCCGTGATGAGCGCGGTCTTGTTTGAGTTTGGCGGCATCGAGTCGTATTACTTTCTTGTCATCACGCCCGGACGATTCGAGACTTGGGCTTGGCCACCCTGGCCATTGCATTGCGAGTATCCACGATCAGTTGGGAGTGCTCACCCAGGAGAGCGTAGTCAATTGCGGCATGGTCGGTCACGATGACCGCGCAATCGTGGGCGGCGACATTCGCCGGCGTCAGCGGCATTGAGGCCAACTCGTGGTTGTACTTCCGCATCTTGTGGAAGCTCGCCACATGCGGGTCGTGGTAGTTGAGCTTGGCGCCCAGCTCACCCAGCAGCGTGATGATCTCGGCGGCAGGAGTCTCGCGAATGTCGTCAATATTCGCCTTGTAGGCGGCGCCGATGATCAGGACTTTCGCCCCTTTCACCGGCTTGCCTTCATCGTTCAGGGCCCGCTCAACCTGCTCGACCACGTAGTGCGGCATCTTGCTATTGATCTCACCGGCGAGCTCGATAAACCGCGTCACGTGCCCGAACTCTCGGGCCCGCCATGTCAGGTAGAAAGGATCGATGGGGATGCAGTGTCCCCCCAAGCCGGGGCCAGGATAGAACGGCTGAAAACCGAACGGCTTGGTGGCCGCGGCCGCGATCACTTCCCAAATATCGATGTTCATCGCCGCCAGCACGGGCTTGAGCTCGTTGACCAGGGCAATGTTCACGGAGCGGTAGATGTTCTCGAGCAACTTGGCGGCCTCGGCGACCTCAGCGGTGCCGACGGGGATGACCTTGTCAATGGCAGCCGAAAGCAGGGCCGCGGCCAGTTTGCCGCTCGCTTCATCGATGCCGCCGACCAGCCGCGGAATCGTCTGGGTCTGCACACCGGGCCGGCCGGGATCTTCACGCTCCGGGCTGAACGCCAGGAAGTAGTCGCGCCCGCACACGAGTCCCTTCGCGTCGAGAATCGGCTGGCATGTTTCGCGGGTCGTGCCGGGATAGCTGGTCGAGGTCAGGATGATCAACTGACCCGCGTGAAGCGTCTGGGCCACCATCGCCGTGGACTTCTCAACAAAACTCAGGTCCGGCTCGTGATGCTGCCCCAGAGGGGTCGGCACACACAAAATGACCGCATCGGCCGCGGCCAAGTCGGAGGGCGTGGTGGTCGCCTTGAACCTTTTGGACTTGGCGAGGGCCGCCACCCACTCCGATCCGAGGTGCTTGAGGTAAGTCTTGCCGGCCCGGAGCATGTCGATCTTGGCCTGATCGATATCAAACCCGATCACGGAGAAGCCCGCATCGTGAAACGCTCGGACGGTCGGCAAACCTACATAGCCCAGGCCCACAACGGCAACGGTTGCGGACTTCGCGGCAATCTTAGATGACAGTTCTTTGGTCATGGTGCTTTCACGCAGAGCGTCACGGGTGGTCAGGCAAAGGGGCGCGCCCGATCCTGCCAGGATTCATCTATCGCTTTGGTCGCCGCGTGCTTTCCTTTGAACAAACACGCCATCTGGTATTTACGGAGAAACCGCCGAAACTCAAGGTCGTCGTAGCGCGGAACGCGCTTCCAAGCGGCCTGCAGATACCCCATCATCATCCCCGCCCCGCCGACAAACAGCGGTCGCCGAGCGGCGCGAAACACGGCCGAAGCGAACATGTACAGGGGCCCGGTTCCCATGAAGTACTGCCCGAATCCATGCCGCTTCCGGCCCGTCCACAGGCTGACCTGGCTTGATCCCATCGGGCGTAAGTGCGTGAAGCGGATCTCCGGCTCATCCCACGACACCGCCCGCCAGCCCAGCATGCGGCAGCGGTGGTTGTCGATCCCATCCCACATCACCTGACGCACGAACCCGCCGATCTGCTGGAAGCAGTCTGTGCGATAGAACTTGGTCATGCCGACCGACGTCTCATCGCCGCACCCCTCGCTGATGAGTTGCCCCGATTCCGGATGCGGGTAATACGGCTTGCCCGAGCACGTACCAATTCGGGGATCGGCTTCAGCCCGTTGCATCAGGATCTCGAAGTACTTGAGCGGCAAGTCCAAGTCAAGGTCGAGCTTGCACACGTACTCGTAATCGTTGAGGTTCACGCCCTCGAGCCCGGCGTAGAACGCCTCGATGACACCCGGACCTACAGCTCGCTTCCCGCGGTCCTTCCGCGTCACGATCTTGATGTACGGAAACTTCGCCGCGTACTCCGCCAGGATCCTGGGCGTGTCATCCGTGCTGCCGTCATCGATGATGATCCACAGCGTCGGCGTCACCGTCTGCCCGGTCACCGTGTCCAGCGTTCGGCGCATGAACTTCGCCTCATCTCGACACGGCGAGACGATAACCATGCGGCGGCCTTTGGGTGCTGTACGGGCGGTCATGCGGGCTTCTTATCGGCTCTTCCCTTGATCATCATCGCGATCGGAAGGGATGCCAGCGCAGCGACCATAGGAGTTATCGGAAAGTGGTACCGGTCCTGGATAACGACGATCGCGTGCACGGCCGTAAAGTAGGCAAAGAACACCACGGTCGGGTGGGTGATCGCCTTCCAAAGCCCGTCCCGACGGGCCAGGATGACTCCTCCCGCGGCCGCGGAAACCAGCATCAAGTACCAGTACCCCGAGGACACAGCTTTAAGGGCCTTGATCCCCGCCCCTGTCTTAGGCTCAAATGCTGAAGAAACCCGCTCCAGCCCCTTCTGATTCCAAGCCACGCCGATCGTCTCGCGGTCGTGAAGCCGGACGGCTTTGACCAGGGACCGCTTTACGAATCCCACAGGGTCTTTGCGGATGTACTCTTTCCCGATCCGACCCAGTTCCCTGTCTTTTTGCGCTTCATTCAGACTGTCATCCATCGGCGGGGGAGCTTGGTAGTACCCGGTGGTGTCAGGGTTGTTCCCCATCCACATGTTCGTGCCCGTGTTGGTTGAGACCAGGACGAACTGGTGGAACACACGCTGGTTGCGGAACGACCAGGGCAGAAGCGCCGCGATCACTACCGCTCCAACCATGACCCCGCGAGCGATTGGCACCAGAAGCCGTCGCGTCCGAAGAACGTCGATCCCGGCCAAGATGCCTGGGAACAGCAGCGAGGTCGGGCGGACGTACGTCGCGGCCGCAAGAGTGAGTCCAGACAACATGAGACACGGAATGCGGCTGATCGCCGGACACTTCCGCGGTGCGGCCGTTCCGGGCTCCGCGGACTCTGCAGGCGAGTCCTTCATCGAAGTTGGCCACAGCAGAATCCCACCCAGCATCAACGCCGTGAAGATCGGCTCACTTCCGATGATCGTGGTGTATTCGATGTGCATCGGCCAGAAGGCCATGAGCACACCTGTCACAGTCCCCACCTTCGCGCCAAACCACGTCCTCCCCACCGCCATCGAGAGCCACACGACCGCCAACGAAATGACCAGATTCAACACGACAACCGGCCTGTAACCCCAAGACGCCTGATCGAACACGCGGTACACCAGCGAGTACATGAACGATGTACCTACCGGCCAGTGAGCCGATGGCGCGTTCGAAGCGGCGTCAATTGTGTACGGCATTCCCGCGGCCAATCGCTGGGCCGCCCCATCGTAAATCGCGCAATCAGACAAGGGCGACATCGGCACGACGACCGCCCAAACAACGCGAACAACCAATGCCAGTGCCATCACCACCCAGGAGGACCGATCAAAACAGCTGCGTGAAGTACACTTTGGGTCTGTGCTGGTTGTCACCGCTTGGAGTTCCGTTCGACACTTTCCAGGAAGAGCCGCTCAAGCTTCTCCCCCTCGATCGTGGTGTTGTGGTGGTCCAGAACCATCTGTCGTCCGGCCGCGGCCATGGCTTGAAGTTTGGGCACGGGAGTGGTCATGACGCTACGAATCGCGGCTGCCGTTTGATCGGCTCGTCCAGCGGTCACCAGCCACCCATTGACACCGGGAACGACCAGCTCCGGGATGCCGGCAATCGTCGTGCTGATCACTGGCCGCCCGAGCGCGAACGCCTCCATGATCACCATGGGCAGGCCCTCGGCAAAGCTCGCCAGGATCATGCAGCGAGAGGTCAACAATCGACGACGAACTTCCGCCTCATCGATCCAGCCCGTGATCTCGACGCGGTCCGTTATCCCCGCCTCCGCGGCTTGTTTCTCGATCGCGGGCCTGAGGTCCCCATCCCCGCACAGCACCAGCTTTGCTTCCACGCCAGACTTGATCGCCTGCGCAAAGGCATCAACCAACATCAGATGGCCCTTCTGCGGTGCCAGTCGACCGATGCACACGAAGGTCGTCGATGCCGGATCCATCGGTGCCGCGGCCTGAAAGAACTGCTCCCCCACGGTGCAATGGATCACCTTGATCTTGTCCCAATGCTCAATCGTGACCCAGCGTCGCAGCTGGGCCGCGCAATAGTCGGTGATGGCACACACGAACTCCGCGGCACGAATCTTGTCCCCCAGGCTCAGGCCGATCGGGGCGTCAAACTCGCTGGGACCGTGAACTGTCACGCTGAACGGCGGCCCGCCCATCTCGCGCACCAGCATCGCCACGACCGCGGCATTGGTACCAAAGTGCACATGGATGTGCTCGATCCTGCGCCGGCGGACCTCTCCCAACAGAAAGGCCGCCTCGGCGAGGTAGGCCATGTGCTTGAACACCCCCCGCTCGCTTCGCTTCGCGAGCTTGAGCGTGTGTCGAAGCGCGGCGACCGCCTTTCCGGGCTGAGCAACCGAGAACTTCAACAACGCCCCAATGAGGCGAGACTTCGGCTGCCGCAAGACATGGAGCGTCTTGGCGAACTCTTCTTTGTCTTTGGGATCCACGGGCGCGGAAGCATGCGGCCGGATGGCAAACCGGTGCACCTCATGTCCGCGCCGCTCGATTTCCAGCAGTTCACGCCGAATAAACGTGTGGCTGACCGCAGGATACTGCGTCGTCAGATACGCGATGCGCATGCGGCGCGGCTGAGCGGTACCGGCTGACGGTGAAGCAGTCACGCCCGCTCCCTGATCACGCGGCTCGGCACACCGCCGACGATCGTCCGGGCCGGAACATCCTTCGTGACGACACTGTTCGCCGCGATCACCGCCCCATCCCCGATATTGACACCCTTCAAGATGCAAGCCCCGCGCCCGATCCACACATCGTTTCCGATGGTCACCGGCGCCGCTTCGTGGGGCTGGGACCGCATCGGTGAGCCGAGCGCAGTCCCGTGGTTGGCGTCGCGGATGCTGACGTACTCTCCAATCAGGCAGTCATTCCCGATCTTGATCGCGGCGTGTGAGACGATCGTCGTCCCCGCGTTGATCCGCGCGTGATCCCCAATGATGATGGATCCCGAACCGCCGGTCTCCAGGAACACCGACCTCCCGAAGCGGCAATGCTGACCCAGGTCCAAGCTCGGACTGCCCGCCGTGTTCACAGGACCATCAAACTGCGTCGTCACCGGCACCCTACCACGCGACCGGGACCGCAGGCCAGCAAGGTGCACGAACCGCATCACCCCAAGCGCCACAGGCCCGCATAGGCGTAGGACAGCAGCGACAATGGTCGCCGCGGCGTCTGCAACTGGGTACAAGGCGCTTCCGATACTCATGACGGGGGCTGGACTCCGCCTATTGAATCGGAAAGCCGGGCATCCGCGGGTGAGTTTGTCGGCATATCTGTTCGGTATTCGATGATCTTCGCCCGGCTGCCCGACAATCTCCCCAACAAGTACTTGGAAATCCCAATCACCCCCGCGGCCTTGCAAACGGTCGTAAACAAGGCGTATATCAGCGAGAGCCCACGGGTCCGACCGGTTTTGATGCACCTCCGGTACATCGAAAACCCCAGCCGGAGGTACACAAGGCCAATGACAATCGCCGCGGGCCAGAACCAGACCGCGGACGCGACAAGCGCCACGGGAAGAACGAGCCCGTATATGCAGATACTCAATACCATCCGCAGCCATGCCCGCCCGCTCCCCTGCCGCCGCCGCCACCCGACCTCCATGTAGGCGTGCCCTGCTCGGGTACTCCGACGCCAATATTGGCGGAAGCTCGACATCCGAATGTCGTGGAGAGCCATCTCCTGCGGCAGGCGTTGGAACACCCAACCCATGTCGCGGAGGCGGAAGCACAGGTCGGGTTCCTCGCCGGCGATGAGTTCAGGCGCCCACCCACCCGCCTCGCGAATCGCGCTGATCCGCCAGAGTGAGTCCCCGCCCACGTACCCCACGGGACCCGGGGCAATGTCCCAGTCGATGTCGATCAACCGGCTGTAGAACGAAGTCCCCTCTTCCCTCCGTCGCCCCGTCACCGCCGCGGTCCGAGGATTCGCCTGGAGATAGGAAAGAGCTGATTCGACGAACGCTTCGTGAAGCAGACAATCACCGTCGATGAACTGCACGAACTCCGCGCCCGGCATTTCACGCTGCAATACATCGAGCCCTTCCTGCCGACCCCGTGCCGCGCTGAACCGGCCGCCCTTGAGCGCAACTGCCATGGCGCCCGCCGCCCTCGCGCGATCAACGCTCCCGTCCGTCGAGCCCGAATCGACGTAGATCACCTGCGGGATCGCCCGGCGCACCGAGCCGATGCACGCGATGAGCCGGTCACCCTCGTTGCGCCCGATGATGACAGCTCCGACTCGACTCAAGTTTGCAAGAGTGTCCTCAGGCACTGCGCGTATCCCTCGGCAACGGCCTTCCATGTGTATCTTCGTTTCACAAGCTCTACGCGGCCCGCGGCCGCGGCTGCCGAGTTCTCTTGGATCGCCTTCCGTATCCCAGCCCGAACCGCCTCGGGGCTGTCTGTATCGACCAACTCGGCGTGCCGCTCAAAGAGCCAACGGGTTGAGGTCCAATCATGGGTTACAACCGGTAATCCCGCTGCCAGGGCTTCGACATAGATATTCCCAAAGGGCTCATCTTTGCTCATGTGGAGCAGCGCATCCGCCGACCGGTAAAGCGCCGGCATCCGGTCAAAGGGCACTCTGGCCCGCCGGAACCGCGAGCCCATGAGCTCCTTCCCTTCGGCATCCACCTGATCGCGAAGCGGCCCATCACCCACCACCATGAGATGGACATCCTCCATCGCGGCCACCGCCCGAACACCCTCCAGCACACGCTTGCTGCCGATCAACGCGCTCACAATAACAACGACCTTGCCCGTCGCGGGCATCTCAAACTCGGCCCGACTGGCGACCGCCCCGACGTAGCTCGACATATCCACCGCGTTAGGAATCAGCCAAGACTTGTACCGATCCTTGTTCCGCTCATGCATGACCGGGTTGATGCAGATCAGCCCGTCGCAACCAAACCACCGGTACTCGCGATTCCCAGCCTGCACCGGCCAGTCGCCGTTCTCGGTGACAAACACGTGCACCGGCCTGCCGCCGCCTCGACGCTTCTTGGCCCTCAGCAGCCAGTTCACAAACGGGTAGCTGCATGTGACCGTCGCATCGTACGAAGACGGGTCATAAACCCGCCCCAGCCGCCGAGCAAACGTCGCCTCTTCCCAGATGTACTCGCTGCGAAACGGAGGGAACTTGGGCCAGCGCTCAAACTTCTCACGTGGCGTGCACGGACTGTGGATGTACCGGTACCGCTGCCCGGGCCGCGATTGACCCGAGCCGATCAGCGTGACATCAAACCCAGGAATCGCCGCAAGTTCGTTTGCCACAGATTCAAACGCGACCTCGGCACCACGCGTCACGCGGTGCAGCCCCTGCAGCACAAACGCAACGCGCACATTCTTCGTCACAACGGGCAAGTCGGACAAAGCATTCGACACCGGATTGGCGACGTCAGGCACGGCGCTCATTCCATGTGCTCCAGTTGGCCTTGAGCATCCCCAACGCCTCGGCGAGCTCCTGTTCTTTTGGCCCGCCAGCCCGGCGGCTGAGCTTCAGCCTTACCCGCACATTGATCAGGTCCACCCAGCGCAAAAACCAGTCCGCGATGCGGCCGTAGCAAAACCGCTGAACCAGGTAACGCCCTCGCCAACTGTGAACACTCCTGGTTCCCGCGGCCATGCGTGTCGGATCGGACGAGGACCCGCCAAGGTGAACAACGGTAGAAGTCGGATCATAGTGACACCGGTAGCCCGTTCGCCATACCCGGTGACAGATCTCGATGTCTTCGCCATAGAAGAAGAACCGCTCATCCAGTCCCTTGTGCTTTGCCAGCCATTCCCCACGGATCAGCATGAACGCTCCCCCGATCCAATCCACATCTCTGGCGACCGTATTGCGGTCCCACTTCAAGTCTTCACAGTCCGCCCAGCCAAACAACCGCGGCATCTTCCACGGCAAGGAAAACGCCCCAATCACGCACCGAAGGGGCGAAGGGAACTTCCGGCACACATTTTGGGCGGACCCATCTTTATTCAACAGGCGACAACTCAACAACCCAATCCCCCGGTCCGCTTCCATGAGCTCCACCGTCTGCTTCAAGCATCCGGGCTGCACCAAGGTGTCGCTGTTGAGCAGGAGGACATAATCCGCCCCACCCTCCTGCATGACGCGCTCCTGGCCCCGGTTATTGCCTCCCGCGAATCCCCAGTTCTTCTCCGTGACGATCAGCGTGCACCACGCACTCCAGCGGTTCCCATCAATCGCATCCTTGATCTTCGCCCCCGAGTCATCTCCAGACCCGTTCTCAACGACAACCACCCGGGTCCCAGGATTCGCTGCGACTTCAGGCGCGAGCGACCTCAGGCAATCCACCGTCAGCCCCGGGGTGCGATAGTTCACGATGATGATGGCCAGCCGAGTGCCCACGCGCGATCACTTTCCCTCGAAGCGTTCGACCGCTTCCATCGTCCATTGCGCACGACGTGCGTACCACACATCCGCCGCGTGATATGCCGCGGCCGCCATGGCCTTTTCGGCTAGTTCCCTCAGGCGTCCGCGAGACTTATCCAACTCCGCCAACACGCGCCCACCTTCCTCAGGATCGCCAGCCCTCAGAACTTCGGTCGCCCCCTCTTTCTCGGCTCTCTCTTTGACGTACTCAATCCCATAAGCGACCATCGGCAAGCCCGCGGCATAGGCATCGAAGATCATCCGAGGGGTATCCTCAGCCAAGGGCGTAAAGAGCAAACCGTCGTACTTGGCCAGCTCTAGGAGCAGCCTCGGCCCATACGCCTTCCGCCCCAAGAACCGCACTCGATCCGCAACTCCCAGGCTCTGGACCGCTGCTTCACACGTCGCTCGATCGGTCCCGTCTCCAATCACGTCATATTCAACCCGAACCCCACGCTTGGCCGCCGCGGCCACGGCGCGGATGCTGTGCTCGACACCTTTCCGCCCCTCGATGCGGCCGCAGTACACGAACCTCAGCGTGCGGCCAGACTCGAGTGAAGCTAGACGCGCAACCACCGTCGCTCGGGGCACGATCTCCGACGACGAGTAGGACGTGTCCTCAAACTCGTGCAGGTTGTTGGCATAGGGGCGGTACCTTTCGCACAGCAACCGCCCCTTGAGCAAGGTCAGCGCCGCGCGGCTCACACCGTACCTCATGCAACCTTCAAAGGCCGTCCCGTACACCATCGCACGCGTACGCATCACCAAGCCCTTCCCGGCCGCCAACTCTCGCATCTGATGCACCTGGTCGATGTCGCGGACGAATACCACGGGTTTGCGTTGCCGGTACGCGGCCAGACACCCGTCATAGGCGATCGGACGAAAAACATCATCAAGCCCGGCGTGAACTGCTCGCGCGCCCTTCATCGCGTCCGCCAACTCGGCACGCCACCGCGCTCGGTGCCTGGTCCAATACTCACGGGCCCGACATCGGGCATCAAACGAGGGCCGCACGATCACGCCGCTGTTCTCTTCGTTCAGCTCTTCCAGACTCTGTGCCGCCGCCGTCGCCGCAGAGAGGCTCGGCGCCATCAGCACGATCGGCCCCAGGCGTCCCCCCAGTGAGTCGCGAAGCAATAGCACGGAGCGCTTCCACTCCGTCGTCACGAGCGTTCGCGCACCATCAACATAAATCGGGACGTGAATCGGAAGGATGTACACGTGGGCTCGGGACCTCCAGTTAGTACTGCAAAGCGATGGGACGAGCGGGGCGGGGCCGCGGAGGTGGCGCTTCGGGCGCCGGGGCTCGCCGGAAGGTCGGTATCGACGCGGCCGTGGAAACAAGGCCGCCCGCGGCCATCGTGAAAAGCGGATTAATCATCGCGTTGAATAGACAGTCAATCGCGTAGAGCACCACCATAACAGCCATTGCGGCCGCCGGGGCCACGGCCGGATGCGTCCAGTGGATGGGCTTGATTCGCCGAGCGAATGCGATCACCGGCAGAAGCAGCGAACTGTAGAGCATGATAAGTCCGAAGAGGCCGTTCGACACTAGCGCAATCAACCACAAACCATCCGGAGTGATGAATGATGAGGAGCCCTCGAGCCGCGTTGCCGCAAAGACAAACCGGCCAAAGCCAAACACGACACGTGGCTGGATCAGTCCCCAACAGGCGCTCTCGCTATTGAGCCGGAACAGCAACGAGCCGCCGCGCTCGTCGCTGATCAGCTGCGCCGCGTCGACCAGTTCGCGCCCATCCCAGCCGCCCACGGTGCGGGTGACGACGTAAAGCACCGGAATCGCCAAGAGCAGCCACACGGCCCATCGCGTCCGAAGCAGGCTTGTCCCGAACAGGACCATCAACCCGATGCCCATCAAGCCAATGGCGCCGGTTGACTTACACAGCACGGCGGTGATCAACACCAGTGGGGCCAGCACAAATACGGGCATTCCGAGAATCTTCTTGACGCTCCTGGCCCGCAACATCCAGAGCCCCATGAGCGCGGCCATGCTCATGTACATGCCAACCGCCAGACCATGCTGCATGAACACCGTGGGCCGCCATCCTCCACCCCGAATGGTCATCTTCCAGTCGTCTTGAAAGAAGCCGTACAGCATGTAGTGAAGCTGCGGACTCATCTTGATCTCAAACAAGCACAGCGGCACGTACAAAAGCCCACCTATGAAGAAGCCAATCGCAAACTCCCGCATCGCCTTCACGTCCGTAAAGTACAACCTTCCGATCAGGTACGGCACGCCCCATTGGAAGATGTGGCGCACGGTCGTTGACATCCCTTCGTACGACCCAAACTCGCCGAGCGTATTGGAAATGAACGGGCAGATGACCCACATCAACATCGGGACGTCTATGAGACGCGGCTTGAACTTCGTCAGTCGGGCGCCATCGAACATGACGGTCGCCAGCAAAACTCCAAAGCACGTCGCATTGGCCTTGTTGTAGTCCGGCAACCCCGTGATGCTGTACCCGTACATGGGCAGAAAGCACCACCCCGCGATAAACGCCGCCACCACCGCCCGACGCGCCGGCAGGAGCGTGAAGATCAGCAGGATCAGCGGCACCCAGCCGAAGAGCGCGATGGGGACAAGGGGTGTCACGGCGCTGCCCGCTCCCGCACCCCGCCCGCGGCCTCCTTCAACGCCGCCTCGAACAAGTCACACGCGCTGTCCCACGTATACCCGTGCGCCGTCTTGTGCGCCAGGTCCGACATCTGCCGCCACTCGTCCTCAGACATGCGAGCAATACGCAGGATTGCCGCGGCCATGATCGAGGGCTCTTCGGCCTTCACCAGAATGCCCCCGCCGGCCCCGATCAACTCCGGCGCTGCGCCTGCCGGCGTTCCGATGACAGGCGTGCGACACGCCATGGCTTCCAGGATCGGAAGCCCGAATCCTTCCCTGCGGGTCCCGAACAGCCAGGCATCACAGGATGCGTAGTACCCGGGTAGTTTCTCTTGCGCCGGACGCACATCCACCGGAATATCGGCCGGCCACGGCAGCCCGCCGTCCGACGGCGAGTCTCCGAACACGACCAACCGAAGATCAGAAACCTTCGCCTTCGCGATCTGGTAGGCCTCCAGCATGATGTGCGCCCCCTTGAGCGGCGCTGTCGAATAGATCATCCCGACCGTCGGCACAGCTTGCTTGCCCCGCTGAGGCGCCGTAAACCGCTCCGTATCGACCGCGTTCTGGACCAGCCTGATCGGCTGGCCCATACACCTGTCCATGCCCAGCCGCACCAACCACGCCGCCACGGTGATCTTGAGAAACGGCAACTTCCAGGACGCCAGAATCCGCTGTCGCGTGGCATCATCGTGCGCTAGTTCCGCCTCATCGCCCTGAATGAAGTACACCTTGGCGCCCTTGCCCGGCGAGAGCTTGGCGACCCATTCCGCTGTTTCCCACCAGGTCGCGACCACTACATCAGCGTCGGGAAGGTCCGCATCGGTCACCGGGCGCGTTCTTTCGAGCACGCGGTGTTCCACCGCCACCCCGTCAAAGTGGCTCCCGTGCTGGCTCATCCAGTTTGGCTTCTTCTTACCGGTGACCGCAAGCTTCACGCGATCCTTCAGACTCAGCGTCGGCAACGGTTGTGACACCACCAGCACCGTGTGGCCGCGGCGCTTGAGCCGCTCGGCGTACGCCGCGATCACTCGGATGCCGCCTGAATGTCCGGCGTGCGGTGTCACAACGGTGATTCTCACGCAACGCTCCCAACCGCATCAAGGGCCGCCGCGGATGGAAACAGGTCCGCATCTTGCGGCTTGTCTTTCCGCTCGCCCAGCACCCAACGGTACACCTCCATCACCTGCCTGGCCTTGGCATCCCAGGTAAAGTGCCGAAGCACGTGTTGCCGGGCCCGTTCCCCCATCGGCCGGATCTGCGCGGGATGTTCAACCAGCCGGGTCAGCGCGTCGCGGAAGCCCTCAATAACCTGCTCCCGCGTCCCGATCGGCACCTTGACCCCGGAATCCGCGGCAATCAACTCCGCCGGTCCACCGTAGTCAACCACAACCGGCGCGAGCCCCAGAGCCATCGCCTCCAGCACCACCCCCCCGCCGAACTCGCGGATGCTCGGGAACGCAAACACATCCGCCGCGCAAAGCCGATCCTGCAACTTCGCGTGGTCTACCCACCCATCCAGCCTGACTCCCTCGTCCAGCCCCTCCGACGTCACGAGTTCCTTCAGCCTCGCCATTTCCGGCCCGTCGCCGATGATGTCAACCAGCAACTTCCCGGCCCGGACAAGCGGAGCCGCGGCCTGAATCAGCATGTCTGCGCCCTTGTACGGCACCAACCTCCCCACGAACGCCGCACGCAGCGGCGAGCCCACCGGTCCGCTCACGTTCCGTCCAAACCGCTGAGGGTCGATCGCATTCTCCGGAATGTACACGCAACGCGCATGAAACCTTGGCGCCATCTGGTTCCACGTGTCACGCGACCCGATGATGATCGCACTCGACCGTCGCCGTGTGGACCCGTACCCCGGCAGCAGCTTGTATACGCCCCGGACATAGCTGAGCCACTCTTTTTCCCGCCGTCGCTCGGTATCAAACGCCTTGGGCCAGGGCACCCCGCCGTTCAACGGCCCCAATACAAACGGCACACCAGCGCGCGCACACCGCGCCGCCAGCAGGCTCGGCACGGTCGGTGACAGCGGTGTGATGCGGTGCACGATGTCAAACTCGTGGGCCCGGATCCGCTCACCAAACTGCTTCCAGAGCAGTTTCTCAAAGTAGTAGTAAGAAACGCTGGCCGCGGCCATCAGGGTCGTCCACCCCTTGCCCGCCCCGCCGCGGAGCCGCCCCCCCACCTTCCACATGACCTTGGCAACGGCCTCAGAGTCAATGCACGTGTACGCGTCCGAGGCAAGCCCCGAACGCTGGATCGCCTCGCGGTTGCGAACCTGGGTCACCAGATGAGCATCCGTAACCCGCGCCAGGGCCATCGCGTGTGACCACCCGACAAGCGGCACGCTTGTCCACTCCGGGTTGGCGGCTTCGGCGATGAGCAGGACTCGCATCGGTTCGGATATCGGCGCGATCGGTGGTGGTGGGTGAGGCACAACGGGAAAGCAAGAGGGTACGCATGAGCCCCGTACAACCCCAAAAAGCAACCTCCCCGCTGGAGTCGCGGCAAGCCGCGGTCCCAGCGGGGAGGCGTGAATCAATCCATCCCGTGAACCTCTTACGGGTTGGCAGCCATGCCAAGCCGCGTGCGCACCCAGTCGTTAGCCGCGTCGGCCGTGAACTGGGTCCGCCAGTTTTGCTTGCTCTGAAGTCGTGCCTGCGCGACGAACTCCGGAACGGAGCCGCTCAGGCCAACCGACTGCAGATACGCGTCAATCTTGACGTTCACCGAGCCGGGGTTGGCGAAGGTCGTCCCCGTCTCGCCGGCCTGCTGCTGCCACCAGGTCCAGCTGCCGCCCACTCCGCCTGCGCGGCTGAACTGCTCGTACCCGGTCGCCGGGTTGGTGCTCCAGTAGGCGTTGTTGCGGTACGTGAACGAAGAGTTCAGAGTGCGCCCATCGTGACGCACGCACATGCCGTGGTTAGGCATGAACGCCTTGTTGTTCTCGAACAGAACCGCGCCGTTGGGACCGGACTCCCACTGGTACGCCGTACCCCAGCCCATGCCGTTGTAGGTCCAGTCGTACACGTAGTTGCCGCGAACCGTGGCCGCGTTGATCCCGTCCAGGTCAAACGCCGTTACCGCTTCGGTACCGCTGCTCTGGTGAGCCGCAACGTTATACTCGATCACGGTGTTGTCGGCCCCGCCGATCACGTAACCAAAGCCGCGCCGGTCCGTGTTGTTGATGTCGCGGCTGTCCAACGCGACGTTGTAACGGAAGTAGTTGGTCCCGACCCGGATCGGCAGCACGCTGCTGCCCTGGTAGAAGTTGATCGGGTTCTGGAGGAACAGGTTGTTCTCCGTGTTGCCGCCCGGACGCTGCTGTCCGCCGTGCGAGCACGCGCGAGACGAGATGTTGTTCTTGAACACGCCCGGCCCGCAAAGCTCGTGGGCATAGAGGTTGTGACAGAACATATCCGCCTTGCTGCGCGCGTTGTTGTCAAGGAGGCACTCCTCGATCAGCCAGTTGGCCGCGCCACCCAGGAAGATGCCCTGAGCGTGCCCACCGCCGTTGTTGTCGTTGTCCACGACCACGCAGCGACGGATCTTCAGGCCGTCAAACGTGTTCCCGTCCACCAGCACCTGGGCCACGATTGCGGCCGAGTAACCAGCAATGTAACAGTCCTCAATCAACACGTTGTCCCAAGATGCGCCGTTGGTCGAGAGCAGGATGATCCCGTCCGACCCAGTCGTCATGGAAATCGGCTGGAGGTCAAGCCCCACGATGGCAAAGCCACTGTGCTGGGCTTGATTGCCGCCGAAGATGCCGTGGCTGGGCGTTTTGATCTTGGGACGCGGGCCCGTGCCGTAGCTACCCAGAACCATGTACTTCGTAGCGGACATCGCCGACTTGGTCAGCGTGATCTGGTCATTCAGAGTCCAGGTATCGCCGCACTTGAGGAGCACCTGGTCGGGCTGGCCGTTGCGAAGGCCCGACATGCCGCGGGCAATCGACTGGAAGGGGGCCGCCTGCGTGCCGGGGTTGCTGTCCGAGCCGCTGGAGCTCGAAACATAGAAAGCTAGTGCGCCCGCGGGCAGCGTGAGGTCCGTCCAGCCCGCGCTAGAACCACCACCACCCCCGCCACCACCACCACCGCCGCCACCGCCGCCACCGCCACCGGTTGTGCCGCTGGTCACGACGACCTGGGTCCAGCCGGTCGGAGTCGACGCACCGGCCCCGTTGACCGAGCTGACCCGATAGCTAAAAGTGCCGTTACCGGTCGTGTCAATGAACGATGTCACGTTCGCGTTCACCGACGTGGAACCCGAGGTGAACGCGGGGTTGCGCTCAACCAGGAACGAAGTTTCATTGCTGGAGTTATCCGTCCAGGTGATCATCGCTCGCCCAGAGCCCGCGTCGGATCCCTGCAGACCCGAGGGAGCATTGGGGACCGTGGGACCCGTCGGGACACCAACCGTCACCTGCGTCCACGGCGTGTAAGCCGAGACGCCGCCCCACTGTCCGGCCCGCACGCGGTACCGATAGGTGCCGTCTGTGACCAGATCGAGGTGGGTGGTGTGGTTCGACCATTCGTGCAGCGGATCCATCGCAACCCACGCCGCGCCGTTCTGAATCTGCTTCTCAACGTCAAAGTAGAACTCGTTGTCCGAGTTGTCACGCCAAACCAACATCACCTGGCCCGTACTCGGCGTGGCGACGAGGTTCGACGGGGCGTTCGGGATTCCCACCGTAACGCCTCCGGAACCCGAACTCGTAGAGTCTCCGGTTGGAGGAGTGACCACAGGCGGAGGCGGGACATTCATCGTCGTGGTGATCGCCGCGACAGGTGTCCAACGAGACGAACCCGCCGGGTTGAACGCCGACACACGATATCGGAACGTGCCCGCCGCGGAGGGCTGGTCAATGAAGGTTCGCGTGTTGGCAGTGACGACCTTGTCACCGCCCGGGAACGCCGGAGTTCTGGTAATCTTGAACCCCGCCTCATTGCGGGAGTTGTCCCTCCAGGTCAAGGTTACCCGACCGTCCTGCCCGGCCGCGGCGGCCAGTGCCGATGGGGCCGACGGGCGATGGGAGGATTGGGCCTGGGCCGGCGAGGCAAGGCCCACGGCAAAGAGAGTGGACGAAACGCACGCTGTGAGAATGGGATGATTGAGGTTCATGGTTTGACGATCGGCCCCCGCGTCACCCCATCTTCGATGCCGCGGGCCATTCTCCACCATTCCCCAAGCCGCCAGACTTCCCCCGAGTTATAACCGCACCAGCCGGGACAGATACCCTGTTATCCACAGGTTCCCCATCCCAATCAACCGCACGCGGCGCACACCCCAAATTGAGACGGGAGCTTGACACACCAGATTGCGAATCGCGCGGACCCATTCCGCCCGGTCAATGTTCCCGGACGCACCATCGCGCTAGGGGCAGCCCGCCGTCACCAGGCTCTGAAACAGCGCATTGTCCGTCAGGTTAATCACGCCGTCCAGGTTTACGTCGGCCCGTGGATCTCCGACCGACACCGCGGAACTGAACGCGGCAAAGTCCAGAATGTTGACTGCGCCGTCGCTGTTGAAGTCGGCTCGACAGGTGGCCTGGCCGACGCCGAAACCCTGCCTGATGTAGTTGTTAACGGTGTTCGCGGTGAACCGGACATCCCAGTTCATCCGCTCCTGTAACCGGGCACGAGCGACAAACGCATCCAACGTAGGCTCCATTCCAAGCGACGCCATGTACGTCTCGATGGTCCGCTCAGGCGCCGGAAGGTGCGTCCGCACAAAGGTGCTCCAGGGCTCACCGGACATCTGCAGCCACCCGGAATAGACCACGCCGTAGAAGAACTGGTGAGGCGGCTGGTTTGCCGTGAAATAGCAGTTCCTCCCGAACAGAGATCCCACATCCCCCGGCGGCTGCCCCGCATCATCGATAAGGAACCCGCCCTGAACCTGCTGAAACTGGTTGTCGGTGATTGAAATGCCACGGGCTGTTGTCAGGTTGGCCGCCAGTGCACTCCCGTTGGAGCCTGTCGGCGTCGACCAGTCATAGACGATGTTGCGGTACACGGCCACGGAAACCATGGCGCCTTCGACCGTGATGCCGTTGACGTTCCCGCTGCCCGTGCGCTGGTGAGCGATGACGTTCCCATACACGTCCGTATTGCGACTGGCTCCCAGCCAGATGCCAAAGCCACGAAGGGTATCGCTGGCAATATCGCGTGAGTCGAGGATCACGTTGTTGCGAACGGCGCCACGAGCTTGGACTCCAGGCTGATCGGTTTGGCCATGGAAAATCGCTACCGGGTTGCCCAGGCAGAGGTTGTTCTCGCTGATCCCACCGGCCCGCTGGAGGATTCCCGTCGCCGATGCGCGAGTCGTGACGTTCCCGCGCGTGACCACGCCGGTGCTTGCCTCATGCAGATACATGTTGTGATTGAAAATATTGGCATTGGCCCCGGACACCCCTCGACGCCACCCGTTGTGATCGAAAATGCACTCTTCGACCAGCAGTCCGTCGACCCCGCCGGCAAATATCCCGGCCGAATGCGCCCCGTCCGAACGAAATGCATCGACGACGACGCAGCGACGAAGACGGATATTCGACGGCCGGCCGATCCCCGCCTCCTGAATGACGATGTTGTTGGGATACGACTCGAACATGCAGTTCTCGACCAGCACATCCGACCACAGATTCAGAATCGTCAGCCCCGCCTCAGTTCCGACGCCGGTGCCTCTGTCGCATACAAAGTGCAGGTCCGTCACGGCCAGATGGGAGCGGAGCACCGGGTATCCCGAGGCAAAGAAGCCGTTTCCGGAACCCGTGTTGAGCAGCGGTCGCGCCCCCACACCGTAGCTCCCGATCACTTGGGGCTCCGAAACGCTGCGACCGCCTTTGTCCCAGCTCGGAACCGGCTCACTCCACGTGTCGCCACGGTTCAGAAGCAGCCAGTCGGGGAATCCGTCGCGGATCAGAGCCGCGCCCGCGGCGATCGTCTTTTTCGGCTGGGAAGGGCTCAGGCCGGAAAACGCGTCATTCCCGGTGCTGTTGCTGACGTACACCAGAACGGAATCAACACTGGGGGAAAATGCCGTCCATTCCGGGCCGTCCGTGGGTGGCGGCTTGCGTGCCCCGGCCGGCGCTGCCCTTTTCGACGTGCCCGGCTGAGCGCATGCAATCGCCGCAAAACAGCCAACTGCGATCAATATCGCCATCGAACGAATGTTCAACCTCTTCTCCAGCGCCAACGATTAGGGAAGTTTTCCTCATTTGATACTATGACCCGAAGTGCCCGGTCACGCAAAGCCGGACCGAAAGAATTGAGCCGTGGGTGAATCGGCTCACTATCACCCTAACACAGTGCGGACTTGGGGCGTTTGGGGGAGTGGGGCAATCTCATGACCTGTCTTCTGCGAACTTCTAACGAGCGCCAAAAAAAAGGGCGCCCCGCGAAGGGCGCCCGATCATTCTGCTGCAACCCCAGCTTTCAAGGGCATCCGACTACGAACTTGTTCATGAAGCACCCGAAATCGTTGGCGTTCAGCACCGGAGCGATCGTGCTGCCGTCACAATTGGCAAGCGGGCTCTGGGCTGCGAACGCGGCCATGAAGCACTGCAGGTCCAGTACATTCAGCACCGGGGGATTCGTGCTGCCGTCGCAGTTGGCGTAGCACGGTACCGAACCACCGGCGACACCGAACTTCCCACGGACCCACGAGTTGACGTTCGCAGCCGTGAACTGCGGTCGCCACAACTGCTTGCTCTGCTGCCGCGCCATGGTCACGAACTCGACCACCGAGCCGGACAAAGCGATCGACTGCATGTACGAGTCGATCTTTGCGTTGTAGGCACCCGGGTTTGCGAAGGTTGACCCCGACTCGCCCGCCAACGCCCTCCACCAGTTCCACACGCCACCGACGCCGGTGATCGTGGCGAACTGCTGATAGCCCCCCCAGGGGTTCGGCGTCCAGTACTGGTTGTTCCGGTACGTGAACCCCGCATCCAGAATTCTGCCCCCGTGCGACACCATCATGCCATGGTTGGGCTGGATCGCGCGGTTGTTCTGGAACAGCACCGGACCGAACCCCGCACCGTCGTACTGATACGCGGCCCCCCAGCCCGCCCCGTTGTACGTCCAGTCATACACCACGTTGCCCTGAATGGTCGCGGCGTTGAGGTTGTCAAAGTTGAACGCGATGACGTTCCCGGTCCCGGATTGCTGGTGCGCCGCGACGTTGTTCTCAACGATTGTGTTCGCCGCGCCACCGATGACAAAGCCGAATCCTCGCACGTCAACGCCGTTGATGTTCCGGCTGTCCAGGGCGACGTTGTTCCGGAAGTAGTTCGTGCCGGCCGCGATCGGCAGCACGCTCCGGCCCTGATAGAAGTTGATCGGATTCTGCAGGAACAGGTTGTTCTCGGTCGTGCCACCGGGCCTCTGCTGCCCGCCGTGCGAGCATGCCCGCGAGGAAATGTTCCCGCGGAAGGTGCCCGGGCCCGACAGCTCATGGACGTAGAGGTTGTGGCAGAACATGTCCGCCTTGCTACGGGCGTTGTTGTCAAGCAAACATTCTTCGACCAGCCAGTTGGCCGCGCCGCCAAGGAAGATACCCTGGGCATGCCCGCCGCCGTTGTTGTCGTTGTCGACGACGATGCAGCGCCGGATCTTCATGCCGCTGAACGTATCGCCATCCACCAGCGTCTGGGCCACGATGCCCGCCGAGTACCCGCTGATGTAGCAGTCCTCGATCAGCACATTGTCCCATGAGCGCCCGTTGGTCGAGAGCAGGATGATCCCGTCCGAGGTCGCCGTCATGGCGTGCGGAGCCAGGTCCAACCCCACAATCGCAAACCCGCTGCGCTGCGTGCTGTTCCCGCCGAAGATGCCGTGGCTCGGCGTCCTGATCTTCGGACGCGCCCCGACCCCGTAGCTGCCCATCACCATGTACTGCGTCGAAGAGTTCGCCGACTTGGTCAGCGTGATCTGGTCCGACAGCGTCCACGTGTCCCCGCACTTGAGCAGCACCTGGTCTGGCTGGCCGTTGCGTAGCACCGACAGACCTTTGTTGATCGACTGGAACGGTGCCGCCTGGGTACCGGGGTTCGAGTCGCTGCCGGTTGAACTTGATACATAGAACACCAACGCCCCCGCGGGTGGTGTTAAGACTGTCCAGCCCAGATCATCAGTGAGCGGTCCATCCGCTCGGGCCAGAGTGCAAGAGCCGACAGCCGCTGCAACCACAATGGCCGCGGCCCGAACAAAAAGTGCTGAATCGAGCATGTGCACGATTCCTCCATGAATCGGCCGAAGGACCCCCAACTTAAGCCGGCCGCGCACGTACACAACGTGCCCGACGCGACCTCTACACCGTTACGGTGCGGATCGTGGGAGATGTCAGAGAAGGCACGACGCTGCAGGCAGCCGAGCTGTCTCTGACAAGTCCCTTGAAGGCCCCCGGCCTAAGTTTTTTCGCCGACACTCCCACGCATTTCGCGCTGGGGGCCCCGGCTTGCAGGATGTCGCCTCGACCCGAGCAACCATCCCGCCTTCAGACAAAGCCGCTCCGAGCGACTCCATCTCCACTGGGTGGGTCGATGTTGATCGTAACCTAGTCGATTATCGGCCCGGAGGCAACTGGTTTTTTCCTGGAATTTGAAAGTTAGCGATCGCGGTAGTTGCGCACGCGACCGCGATTGGTCCTGTCGATTGCGCCCGCTCACACACTCGCTTCACCACCTTGAGTGAAAACAAAGAGGGCGCTCGCGTCGACGCAAGCGCCCTCATCAACGCGCGGCCGCGTTTCTCTCACATCACGGGCAACCGGTGGCGACCTTGTTCAAGAAGCACTGAAAATCGTTGGCCGTAAGAGTCGGAGCCAACGTGCTCCCGTCGCAGTTCGCCGACGGATCTTGCGCTGCGTACTTCGATAAGAAGCACTGGAAGTCGTTCGCGTTGAGGATCGGTGGCGCGGTGCTCCCGTCACAGTTGGCGTAGCACGGCGTGGGTGTTGAGCCGCCCATTCCGAATCGGGAGCGAACCCAGGTATTCGCCCCATTTGCGGTGAACTGGTCTCGCCAGTTCTGTTTCCCCTGCAAGCGTGCCTGGGTCATGAACTCGGCTACTGATCCAGACCGACCAATCGATAGCAGGTAGGCGTCAATCGTGGCATTAAACGAGCCCGGGTTCGCAAACGTGGTGCCCGTCTCAACCGCCCGGGCCCTCCACCAGTTCCAGTCACCACCGACTCCGCCCGAAGAACTGAACTGCTCGTACCCCGTGGCCGGATTGGTGGAGAAGTACTTGTTGTTGCGATACGTAAACGTCGAGTCCAGCGGCCGCCCGTCGTGCCGCACGCACATGCCGTGGTTCGGCTGGTACGCCTGGTTGTTCTCGAAGAGAACCGCCCCGTTGCTGCCGGTTTCCCATTGGTACGCCGTGCCCCAGCCGGCCCCGCCGTACGTCCAGTCATACACCAGGTTGTTGCGGATTGTCGCCGCGTTGATCCCGTCAAAGTCAAACGCTGTCACCGCCGCCGTGCCGCTGCTCTGGTGAGCCGCGATGTTGTTTTCAACCACCGTGTTCGCGGCCCCGCCGATCACGTACCCAAACCCGCGCCGATCCGTGCTGTTGATGTCGCGGCTATCAAGGGCGACGTTGTACCGAAAGTAGTTCGTGGTCGCCGCGATCGGCAGCACGCTCGTGCCCTGATAAAAGTTGATCGGGTTCTGAAGGAACAGGTTGTTGTCGGTCGTGCCGCCCGGGCGCTGCTGCCCGCCGTGCGAGCACGCCCGCGCCGAGATGTTGTTGCGGAAGATCCCCGGACCCGACAACTGGTGGATGTAGAGGTTGTGACAGAACATGTCCGCCTTGCTGCGGGCGTTGTTGTCCAGCACGCACTCTTCGATTAGCCAGTTGGCAGCGCCGCCCAGGAAGATGCCTTGGGCGTGCCCGCCGCCGTTGTTGTCGTTGTCCGCCACCACGCAGCGACGGATCTTCATTCCATCAAACGTCTGTCCATCGACCAGCGTCTGAGCCACGATACCCGCCGAATACCCGGAGATGTAGCAATCCTCGATCAGCACGTTGTCCCAGGTGTTCCCCGTCGTCGAGAGCAAGACGATGCCGTCCGAGGTTGCCGTCATCGCAGTTGGAGCCAGGTCTAGCCCAACGATCGCAAACCCCGCGTGCACGCCGGAGGAGCTGCCGCCAAAGATGCCGTGGCTGGGCGTCCGTACCTTCGGGCGCGGCCCCGTTCCGTAGCTCCCCAGCACCATGTACTTGGATGCCGAGTTTGCGGCCTTCGTCAGCGTGATCTGGTCCGAGAGTGTCCAGGTATCACCGCACTTGAGCAGCACTTGGTCAGGTTGCCCGTTGCGGAGCCCCGACATACCGCGGGCGATCGACTGGAACGGAGCCGCCTGCGTACCCGAGTTGCTGTCAGAGCCGGTCGAACTCGACACATAGAACACAAGTGCACCCGCGGGCGGCGTCAAGTCCGTCCAGCCCACGGTGTCCGTGGGTGGACCGTCGGCCAAAGCAACCGGGGAAAGAACAGCCGAAATCGCCAAGGCGGTGCCGACCACGAAAGTCAATCTGGAATTACTCATGGAGTGATTCCTCCTTGAATGCGTCGATGACTCAGAAGCGCACGCCGACCCGCCGGGATGAGCACGCGAATGACGCGCTCGCCTCGACTGCAACACCTAGCGGTGCGAGTCTCAGGAACAACTGAACGCCGCAAGCAGCTTCAGCCCGATCCCGTTGAGCCTTCGACCTGGGTTTGTTTACCGACACTCCCACGCTTTCGCGCTGGGGGCCCCGGCATGCGAGTGTTTGCCTCGACCCTGGCATCACTCGCGAGTCAGGCAACACTGCGCCGAGCAGCACTGCCTTCATAAGGGGTCGATCCTGAACACATCCGGCGAGCGTGAGACTCAGCTTGTGTTCCCGCTGCACTTGGCAAGCAGGTGCTGATCCGCGGCCGGACCCTCTTCAGACGGCCCGCAGTTATGCGTCACCATCTCAATCACCTTACGGATGCCCTCGTGAGGGGTTCTGCTGTCGAGAAGATTGCCCTGATTTCGGGGGCGTGTGCCCTAGTCAGACTTCCTACCCCACTTGCAAAGGCCGCGACTGCCAAAATGGGTGCCGCGACTCTCCTCAGCAAGCCTCCCCCGGCCACCAAACTCCAACTCACTCAGCAGGTTTGCGACCATCGGCCAACCCGGCAACCGCAAGCCCGCCGGTCTCGATGCGGCTGCCAAAGCCGGCCAATCCACCGATGCTGAAGGCCCGAAACACCCCCGATCTCTTTGGACTCGCGGGCCGCCTCTGGCCGAGTTATGCTGTTCGCTTCCCCCTCGCCCGGCCCGAGATTCGGCCTGGAGATCCCATGAGTAACCCGACCGGCGGCCCGCGTAACCCCCACATCGCCGACTTCAAAGACGCCGTTGCCGACGGAGTCGGCAACATTGCAGCCAACGAAAAAACCTTCATGGGGCATCCCCCCGGGCTGTTCTTGCTGTTCTTGGTCGAGATGTGGGAACGTTTCAGCTACTACGGAATGCGTGGCCTGTTGGTGCTCTACCTGATCCGCGCCGTCACGGGTGATGACAAGGGCTTCAACCCCGGGCGTGGCTGGACCAAGGAGCACGCCTCCAACTTGTACGGCTGGTACACCGGCCTCGCATACCTGATGCCGATCTTCGGCGGCATGATCGCCGACAAGATGATCGGGACGCATCGTTCCATGGTCGTCGGTGGATTGCTGATCACGATCGGCCACATCGTCCTGGCCATCTCCGGAATGGGCGGCATGGCCCACAGCGACTTGGGGATGAGCGTCTTTATCGGCGGCCTCGCGGTCATCGTGCTGGGCACGGGCCACTTCAAGCCCTCCGTCTCGGTCATGGTCGGTCAGTTGTACAAACCCGGCGATCCTCGCCGCGACGGTGCTTTCACCATCTTTTACATGGGCATCAACCTGGGCGCGTTCCTGTGCGCATTCGCATGCGGCACCCTCGGAGAAAAAGTCGGCTGGCACTGGGGCTTCGGGTCCGCTGCCGTCGGCATGATCTTTGGCCTGTTGCTCTACACCGCGTGTCGCCCCCGCTTTCTCTCTGGGATCGGACTGCCACCTCCTGGAAAGGGTGCGATCGCCCCGATGTTCATCATTTCAGGCCTGGTGTTGTCCGCGGCGTTCGCTGCCGCCTTCCACATTGGCGCGGTGGACAAGCTCGCAACCATCATGACCAATCCGGTCAAGATCGTGATCGCCGGGCTCGTCGTCGCACTTTCGAGTTGGTTTGTCGCCATCCAACCCAAGGGCGACAAGGGGCCAGTTGCCTCGCTTTTCATCTTCATGTTGTTCAACGCGTTCTTCTGGGTGGCCTTTGAGCAAGCCGGATCCAGCATCAACATCTTCACCGAGCAGAACACCAACCGCCACATCGGTAGTTGGGAAGTTCCGGCGACATGGTTCCAGTCCGTCAACGCCGGCCTGATTTTCATCATGGCGCCCATGTTCGCCGGAATGTGGACAAAGCTCACCAAGATCAAACTGTGTCCATCTCAACCCGCCAAAATCGGCATCGGCCTCATCTTCGTCGGGCTCGGGTATCTGTTCATGGTTTGGGCGGCCAAAATCGCCGGCGGTTCGGCCAGCGGTGGCGCGGCTGTGAAAGCCTCTCTGGTGTTCATCCTCGCGACTTACTTCTGGCACACGGTCGGAGAACTCTTCCTCTCCCCAACCGGCCTGTCATACGTCACCAAGGCTGCCCCCAAGCGATTCGTGTCCCTGCTCATGGGAATCTGGTTCATCTCCTCGTTCATTGCCAACCTCGGCGGCGGCCTAATCGCCGGTCAGGTTGAAGAGATCGAGAAAGGGAACCTGAAGATGCCCTGGGATGTCGGTCCCGGTCAGTCCAACTTCTTCTTCTTGTTCGTCGTAACGTCGATCGGCGCTGGCGTAGTTATCTTGGTGCTCACGCCGTTCTTGAAGAAGCTGATGCGCAACCCCAACGACTAACGAATCACAGCCCCACCGACTTCACCCCATCGCTCGCCCGCGTCGCAAACACCTCGCACTCCCGCGAGTGCTTTGCCTTGTACCCGCGCTTGAGAGCAGCCGTCAGCCCCTCCACCGCATCCCGCTCCGCCAGCGCAACGATGCACCCGCCAAACCCCCCGCCCGTCATCCGCGCTCCCCACACACCCGGACACTCCGTCGACAGCTCCACCAGCGTGTCCAACTCCTCGCACGAAACCTCATAGTCATCCCGCAACGACGCGTGCGATTCGTTCATGAGTTGCCCGAACCGGCTCATGTTTCCGTTTTCGAGCGCCACCGCCGCCTGTTGCGTTCTGGCGATCTCCGAAATCACATGCCGCGCAAAGCCCCGCTCCCGCTCCGTCAGGGACGGAATCCCCAGCACGTTCAACTTCCCATCCCGCAACGACTTGATGCCCAGTTTCTGAGCCGCCGCCACGCACCCGGCCTTCCGCACCGCATATTCCCCACCCGCCAACGCATGCCGCACGCCCGAGTTGGCAATCACCACCGACACATCCGGCGGCATCGGCACGGGCCTGGCCTGATTGCTCTGGCAATCAATCAGCAGCGCATGATCCCGCCGCCCCATCGCCGAGATGAACTGATCCATAATCCCGCACGGCACACCCGCAAACTCATGCTCCGCCCGCTGGCACAGCAGAGCCATCTGAGTCTTGTCCATTCCCGCAGGGTGCAACACGGCCGCGGCCACCGCGACTTCCAGCGATGCCGAGCTAGAAAGCCCCGACCCAAACGGCACATCGCTCGCGATCACCAGATCCAGGTCCGCTTTCTTGCCCTGCCCCACAAAGTGCAGCACACCCGCGACGTAGCTTTCCCATCCGCCCCACGGAAAGAACTCCGGCTTGTTGAGCATCTCCATCAGCGACCGACCACGCGGGTACACCCACATCCGGTCCAGGTCCGCCGCGTAGACGTGGCAATACGCCTCGTGCCGCGCGGGTGCCGCCGCAACCACACATGTCCGGTCGATCGCAATCGGCAGGACAAAGCCGCCGTTGTAGTCCGTGTGCTCGCCGATCAGGTTGACACGCCCCGGCGCAATCCCCGCCCAACGCGCGGCATGCCCGTGCTTGGTTGCAAAGGCTTCTTGCGCTCGATGAAGGGCTGGCAACCGGGCGGTCATGGGCAGAGGCTAGGCCACCCCGCTCTTGCCCGTCACTTCGGCGGGACTGAACCTGTCGGCGCGGGATGCACAACAGGCGCGGGCTTGACCTCCGCCGGCGCGGCCTTCTTGGCCGCTGGATGGGACGCCACAAACTGCGTCATCAGCGACCCCACCGCGACAATCAGCCAGAGCCCAAAGTGGGATCCCACTACATACCCCAGCGGCTCTTTCTTCCAAAGCCCGAACAGCGTCGCCACCAAAAGGCCATAGGCCGACGCGGCCAAAAACAGCACGATCGTCGAGTTCACTCCCTGATTGCCGAATGGCGAAAACTGGAAAGCAAACATCATTCCAAACAACGCCACCGCCGAGAACATCCGCGATGCCGCCAGCTCAAAGCTCCCCAGTCGCTTCTTCAGAAGCGTCGCGGCAATAAACAGCGCGACAACCCCGGTGCCCGTGTGCAAAAGCACGTTGTAGAGCATCAGCATGACACGGACAAACGCCGAGTTCTCGGCGTTGACCCCGGTGGCGACCAGCGCAACCACAAGACACACTGTCCCCACGACCATCCACACCTTCGCGCCACCCAGACCCGGCTTGACAAAATCCTCCATCGCGACCGGGACAGGCTCCAGGGCCTTGGGTCTCTTGTCCCTCCCCGTGATCACCCGTTCGAGCTCAGGGTCCTTATCGAAGTCCGCATCCTCCTCGAACCCATCTAGCAACTTCGGGGCATCGATCTTGCCTTTCCCGGGCCCCCCACTCGCGGGAGGAAGCGGGATATCAAACAGCCTCGGCTTGGCCGCCGGATCGCCCGAGGCGGATGCAGCGTCCGGCGGAACCGCGGGCTTGTCATTCCCATCAATGTCATAAGGCTCTGGTGATTCAGCCATCCAGCGGCTCCCTGTCCTAGTCATTGGGAGATCGGCCCAACCCGATTCACGCGCCCAACACAATCCTAGCGACCAACCTTCCCACATCCCCCACTTCCCCGTCCCTGCCGCGTATTCTCCCGCCAAGGAGACCCCATGCCCTTTGACCCCGATGCCGCCGGCGCTCCCGGCTCTGGAATCTTCGGCCTTCCCTTCACCCGTGCCGAGTCCAAAATCGTCCTGCTCCCCGTCCCCTTCGACGCCACGACGTCTTACGGCAACGGCACGGCCGCGGGCCCGGATGCGATCTTCGACGCCTCCATGCAGGTAGACCTCTACGACCGCCGGTTCGGCCGGGTCTACGAGAAGGGCATCTTCATGGAGCCCTCCAGCGACCGCATCGCCGCAATCTCCAAGGGTGCCCGCAAGCTGGCCGTGCCCCTCATCGAAAAGGGTGGGGCCGAAGAAGGCAACGCCCTTGACGCCGCGGCCATTTCCAAGATCGATGCCGCAGGCGAGGAGGTCATCACCTTCACCTACGAGCACACCAAGGCCGTCCTGAAGGAAGGCAAGATCCCCGGCCTGGTCGGCGGAGACCACTCGACTCCCCTCGGCGCGATCCGAGCCTGTGCCGAACACACCGGCGAACTGGGCATCCTCCACATCGACGCCCACATGGACTTCCGCGACGCCTTCGAAGGATTCCGCTACTCGCACGCCTCAATCATGTTCAACGTGCTCTCCACTGTCCCGCAGGTCAAGAAGCTCATCCAAGTCGGCATCCGCGACTTCGGCGAGGGCGAGATGGACTTCGGCATCAAGCAGGGCTCCCGGGTCCACACCTCTTACGACGACCAGTGGGCCCAGGCCCTCCTCGACGGTGAGGCCTTCTCGGGCCTTTGCAAGGACGCTATGGCCCGCCTGCCGCAGAAGGTGTACATCTCTTTCGACATCGACGCCCTGGACCCGGCACTGTGCCCGCACACAGGTACGCCGGTTCCCGGCGGGATGTCCTTCAACCAGGCCACGATACTCCTGGACGCTCTCAGGCAATCCGGCAGGACAATCGTCGGCTTCGACCTCGTCGAAGTCTGCCCGGGCTCAGATGACGAATGGGATGCCAACGTCGGCGCCCGCGTGCTCTACAAGCTCTGCGGCCTGGCCGGAGCGTGAAAGTGGACGGTGAGCCGGGCGACCTCACCCCGGTCGGTATGTCCCCGGCGGGCCTAGACGCCCACGCTCACTAATCCCCCAGGACCCTTCGGATGGACTTGAGCTCTTCTTCTGAGAGTTTCTTGAGCGGGTCCAGTTTCAGCAGTTCGTTCATTTCCAGGAGTTTGGTTGCGTAGGGTCGGGCCTCGGAGAACCTGCCCGCCTCGACAAGCTGACGGAAGATCCGAAGCGGGAAACTCGTGCCGTAAGGATCGCGCGTGCTCGCTTGATTCCAGGCCGCCACCGCGGCGGCCAGCGCGGCCGGATCGTGACTGGCTTCAAACTTCGCGGCGTGGATGTTCCCGATGAGGCCGAAAACGCTGGCCGTGGGCCGACGGTTCGCCAGTGATATTGCAACGTCGAGCGCCCGGGTTTCGGTGGCTGCGGCCTGCGCACCCTGACCCAAGGCGGACTCGGAGCCCGCCTTTTCCATCAACACACGGCAGAGGGCTTCGGTGGTTGGAAAGTGGCGAGGAGCGGACACGACGGCGAAGCTCAACGATTCCGCTGCCGCCCCACACGCCTTCATTGCCAACTTGGTCAGTGCGCCCTCTACTTCCTGATCGGACCTTGGCTCAGGAGAGTTCGTCAGCTTGCCAAGATCTTGTGCCAGACGCCCCTTTGAATCTCCCTCAAGCAGCGCCGCACTCTGAATGCTCAGCCAGCGCGTCCGCACCTCGGCCAAAGGCCTCAAGTGCTCCGAGGCCTCGCCCAGCGAAACTTCCCAGCTTGAGACTCGCGTTAACCCGAGCCATGCGATCACTCCGGCCAGCCCAATGGCAAACACCGGCGCGATCAACCCCGCATCCTCACGCCGGGGCTTGCGCGGCGGCGCTGTTGGCGCGCCGGCCGCGGCCAATATCAGGGCAATCCAGCACGTACTCCCGCTCCACACGGGTGTGACCTCGATCTGGCAGTGCGCTGCGGCCGCGAGGGCGCCAACGCAAACCATCGCCGCCGCCGTGCTCGAGACGCGCAGCAACTGGAGTATCGCCAGCGTCACGCCGATCCACGCGGCCAGACCAACCAGGCGCACACCGGCCTGTTCGGGGCTGCCCAGCGCTCGCTCAAACCATGTCGCGCCCAGGACGGCAGCAGAGACCGCCAACACCGCAAACCAACCTTCGGGTTTGATGGGCGACAGTGGTTCGCTGGAGACGGCCCCCTTGCTGGTCTGGCTCGCTTCGGTCGCGGGCCCGATCGTCGTGCCGAGCCTCCACACCCAGGACAACCAAAGCCCTCCCCACGCCAACCCGAACACGCCCAGCGTTGCGCCCCAATCCACGAGCACACTGTGCGGGCTGGTGACCTCCTCCGGACTCATTGCCGGCTTCAGCCGCATATACGCATCGCGGAACCCGTCCGGGCCCGTGCCCCAGAGCATCGACGACGGCGTCTCGACAAACGCTCGCGCCGCACCCTCCAAGTAGAACCAGCGGAACAAGAGGCTCAGTTCCCCGACGCGCTGCCCCAGCATCCCCCGCAACACAACCGCGCCCAGTGCCGCCGCGACAACCCCGATCGCCAGTATCCCGCCAAGCCTGGCGCTGATCCGTCGCGATGCCGGCCCGCGCTGAATCAGCATGAACACCGCGAGCATTGCCAACCCAAGCCCGGCGACCGTGAACCCGCCCTTGCCGCCCGCCAGCACCACCGCGCCCAGCGCGCCCAGTGCGCCCAGCGTGAGTACCCCCGCCCAACCGTCCGGCAACTTCCGCTTCACCCTCGCCTCTCGCCACGCCAAAATCGCACAACCAGTCAGCATCACGCACGTTGACGCCGCGAACGTCGCAAACACATTGGACAACCCGAACCACCCTGTCGCCTCGGGCTGATTCAACCGCCGCTCAAAGTTTTTCACCTGCACCGAGCCCGCCATCCACCCCTGCGACTGCCAGAATGCGGCCTTGTCTCGCTGGTACCGCGCGACCGTCTCCGCGTGTTCGTAGAACACCTGCACCAGGCCCTTAGCCGCCAGGATGGCGATGACCCCAATCGCCGCCGCGATCGTTACTCGCTTGAGCTTTGGATCCCGACACACGTGCATCGCCGCAAGGCCCGTGGTCATGGCCGCGCACCACGTCGCACCGATCCGCACATCGTCAACCGAGCCGCTCCGCAGCGCCAAGCCGTGAATCGCCGCCCCAAAGCACCCGAGCATCCAGAGCATCACCGGCAGGAGCAGCACCGGAAACCCGGCCAGGACCTCTCCCAGCAGCGCCGCGCCGCCCGCGAACATCGTGATCACATCCAGCCCGACTGACATCGACGGCGTCAGCCCCGTGACCGGAAGCACCACACGCCCGGGATCGATATCCCAATACGGAAACGGCTCGGGCGCCACCAGGCATCGGAGAAGCGCACACGCAAGCACCATCCACAACCCCGCGGGCCGCAGAATGGCCGCGGCACGTCCAGCCCTGCCGTGCGCTGCCGCATCAATCACGTGGGTCGCTCCCGCGGATCACCGGGCGCGCCCTCGAATACTCGAAGCTCGCGATGACCAGAAGGATCACGATCGCCTGCACCCCCACCACCACCGCCTGCCACGGGCGAAGAGACCCGAGCACGACGCCGGACATCCCGGTGATCGCCGTCAGGCCATAGATCACCAGCACCGCACGTGCTGGGGAGAGCCCAAGCTTGACCAAGCGGTGCGACAGGTGCTGCCGATCACCCACAAACGGAGACCTGCCCTGGCTGATCCTGATCGAACACACCGAGACAAAGTCATAGATAGGCACCGCCAGCACGACCACGGGCATGAACACCCCATACCAACCGCCGGCAAGCCCATTCACGTTGCCGGGTTCCGCCCCGACGTACGTCGTCCGCACAGTGAGAAATGCCAGCAGGAACCCGAGCACCAGCGATCCCCCATCACCCATGAAGATCTTCGCGCCGCCTTGCGGGCGAAAGTTGAACACAAGAAAACCGACGCACGCCCCCACCACAAGCGCCAGGACGGCGGCCACAAACCACTGCCGGTGCAACAGGGCCGCGCCCAGGAAGCAGCCGCCCGCGATGGCCGCGACTCCCGCGGAAAGCCCATCCATGTTGTCCATGAAGTTGAGCGCGTTGGTCACAACCAGAAACCAGCCAACCGTAATCGCCATCGAAAGCCACGGCCCACCGACGCGCCCATCCAACAGTGTCAACAACCGCGTTTCTGGAAAGAGCAACACGATCGCCAGCGGTGGCAACGCCATTATCGCGAGTTTCACCCACGGGCCCATCGGGCGTCGATCGTCGATCAGCCCTAGCCCGTGCAGCAGCCCCGCCGACCCGAGCACTACAGCCGCCAGCGGCGTCTGCTGCCGAATCCCGGCCATGTGTTCCTTGAGCGGTGCCAACCAATCTCGCAACGCCGCGGGCCAATCTGCGGGCACCCCAAACAGTTGGGTGAATGCCAGACCAAGCCCGATCGGGATGGCCAAGGCCCAGAAGATCGCGACGCCACCCGTGTTTGGGATTTTCCGACGCGGCGCCTTGTCCTGTCCCGGCACACCCGCCGAATCAAACGTGCCCAGCCGATGCCCAAGCCGAATCATCACCGCCGTCAACGGCAGCGACACGAAGAACGCCGCGGGGATAAGTAGGAGACACAGCCAGACCATAAGAAGAGTCTAAGAAACCGCGGCCGACTTCGCGCCACACTCTGGACAGGGCGCCTCCACCGGTAGCCCCTTGCGGTCATAACCACACTTCGGACACAAGCCCGGTTCCGGCTGTTCACGCCACAAGCCGAGCCTTCGCGAAAGCGGCCAAACTCCCCACAGGATGAGGAAC
Source organism: Phycisphaerales bacterium (assembly GCA_044222485.1). GTDB lineage: Bacteria > Planctomycetota > Phycisphaerae > Phycisphaerales > UBA1924 > JAHBXE01. Next base: position 56,271 of record JBGAND010000030.1, read on the forward strand.
AGCACGATCACAACCCCGGCGAGCTTGAACACCCGAAGAGGCCAGGATCCCAGCTTGTCGATGATCGTCGGATTGAGCGGTCTGGTATTGCCTACGTATCCATAGTTGGTGTGCCAGATCGCATTCACAATCATCACCATCACCGTAAACGCAATGCTCCAGGCGAGCCCCAACGCAAAGTCCCGGAATCCCGGTCTAAAGCGCCGCACAACGATGTCGTACATCGCCGATCCGATGATCATCGTGTGACTGATCCAGAAGAACCAGAAGTTCCAGGACTGATACCCCATCCGCAGGATGGGTGTGAAGAACGCCTGTGTCGAGAGCCCAATGGCCCAGAAGTAGAGCACCGCCCTCCAAGTGCGCCGCTGCGTGATCATCGCGACGGCCGCGACAACGGCCGCCAGGTCACAGAGTTGGAGCGGCAGGCTCTCTTGAATATCAAAGTTGCTTGGCCAGTTGTACCAGACGGTTTCCAGGATCTTGTAAGCCAGAACCGTCCAGCCCCAGCCCTTGCGGAAGTGGTCTTCCTTCGGGGTCCCGCGCCAGTTCCGCCCGATCCACCACGACCCCATCATGATCAGAACGCCCGACCCCGCCATGAGCAGGTGGTATAGCGTGAACGGCTTGAACTCTTTGCCCCAGTCAAACGTTTCGGCGAGCGTCGTGAACAATGCACCGTCCCCGTTTGCCAAACCCTAGGCCGTCGCGTTCTCGTGCCTCAACTGCCCGCATGCGGCCGCGATATCCCGCCCGCGGCTCCGCCGGATGTGAGCGTTAATGTGCCGGGCCCTGAGCAACTTCTGAAACTCCAGAACATCCTCGGTCTTGGGCCGCTTGAAGGGCAATCCCTCGACCTCGTTGTATCGGATCAGGTTGATATTCGCCCGCAAAGTCTTGGCGACCTGGGCCAGCTCGGCCGCGTGCTCGGGCTTGTCGTTGACATCCCGCAGGAGCGTGTACTCCAGCGTGATCTCGCGGCCGGTTTTTTCAAACCACTTCTGGCAAGCAGAAAGCAGATCCTTGATGGTCGTGAACTCGGCCCACGGAATGAGCTTTCGCCGGAGTTCATCGTTCGGAGCGTGCAGCGAGAGCGCGAGCGTGACCGGCAGATCAAACTGATCCGCAAGTTTCTCAATCGCCTTGGGCAGCCCCACGGTCGAAACCGTGATCTTGCGGGCAGAGATGTGCGTCGCCCAAGGAGCGGTGAGAATCCGAATCGCCTTGGTCACCGCCGCGAAGTTCGACAGCGGCTCCCCCATCCCCATGAACACGACGTTGGATATCCGACTGGGTCTCTTCCGCTCTTCGCTTGGGGGGGGCGGGTTGTGCTGCGCAGCGCCCAATGGGCGTTCAACCCGCCCTTCTGCCTTCTCTTCCTTCTTCCCCTCATCCAACAAAGCCCCCAACCTCCAAACCTGCTCCACAATCCTCCCCGCCGACAAGTTCCCATCCAGCCCACCCAACCCCGAAGCACAAAACTTGCATCCCACCGGACACCCCACCTGCGAAGACACACAAGCCGTCCGCCGCGGCACACCGGGCTCGCCCGGCGCCGGCTCGGACGGGATCATCACACACTCGGTCTGTCGACGAGTATCCCCGCCCGGCCCTTCAACGACTCCCAGAATCGGCTGCCCCGCAACTCGAAGCCGCGAAGCAAGCCCCGTCGGCTCTTCTGGCTCCGCCTTCTCCCCTTCGTGCCTCCGTGCCTCCGTGCCTTCGTGCTTGCTTTCCTCCCCCCACTCCACCAGCAACTTCTGCGTCCCATCCGTCGCCGACTGATGCGCCACCGTCCGCCCCGACAGGAACGTCATCTCCTTAGCCAGCGTCGCCCGATCCAGCGCCGACAGGTTTGACATGGCCGCGGGATCCGCAACCTTCTTGACATACACCCACTCCAGAATCTGCGCGGCCCGGAACGGCTTCATTCCGTGGGTAGAGCACCACTCCTTCAGGGACTCCAGGGTGTGTTCGAAGATGTGGTTGGCGGGGTGGTGCATCGCGGTACAAGGGTAGCGCGGAAAGTTCGAGTCTTAACGAGCCCGAAGCGCAAGCGAGGATCTTGCCGCCGAAGCCGCCCCGCACTCCGGACAGGTAGTACCCGCGGGAAGCCCCACGAGGTCATACCCGCACGTGGGACAGTGACCCGTCCGAGTGCGAGAGCGCCGACGGATCGTCCCGACACAATGAAACGCAAGTGCGATGAAACCAGAATTGAACGCCGCCCCGATCACAAACTGAGGAAACACTGGAACCCCAGGAAGCAGGTGCCGCTCCCAGTTCCCATCCACAACCGGAACCCATCGCGGCTTGGAGATGTACCCCGACGAAGGCGCCTCGTAGGCAAGTCCCGATTCCCCCTCCCCGTCCAACCAATACGTCAGCAATCTCCTCTGCATTGTCTGAAGCGGCCAACCCGCCGCAACTCGATCTTCAACGCAGCCTGCAACAGCACCTTCTCCCAGTTTGCGTCTCGTCCAATGAGCAGAGCTGCTCACGAGTAGCGCGGTTCGATATTCTTCCGCCGCGGCGGGCTTCTCCGGCCATGTCGACGCCACCCGTCCGTTCCAACGCGGCGAATCAACTGATTCACGCCGTCCCTCCGGCCAGGGTGCCCACAAAACACATCCCCAAGCCACCACTACATTCGCAAACGCCCCCGCCATCAACGCCGCGGCTGCCAGGACGCAGAATCTCCGCAACCGCCTCCCGCGCATCCCTCACCCCCGCTTCGCACTCACCGTCAACGGCACGGCCCCATACCCCTCCCGCGTGATCGTCGCCTTCCCCACGCGAATGCCACCCGCGGGCACCGCGATCCCCTGATCCCGCATGATCCTCTTCAAAGCCACCGGCGGCGCGAACTCGACATCCTCATCAAAGATGTCCCGAGTCTCAATCGTCCCGCCAAACCTCTTCAACAACTCGCGGCAAATGGCCGCCACCAAGTCCTCAGGCGCCGAAGCCCCCGCCGTCAACATCACCGTCAGCCCCCCACCACTTTCGCCCTTCGCCTTTCGCCCTTCGCCTCTGCCCTCAAACCACTCATCCCGCAACTCCCCCACATCATCGAGCAGAAACGCCTCCGCCCCCGCGCTCCTGGCGATCTCCGTGAGCCTCACCGAGTTCGAAGAGTTCTTCGACCCCACCACCAACACCACATCGCATTCCGGCGCCACCTGCCGCACGGCGTGCTGGCGATTGGTCGTCGCGTAGCAGATATCACTCGACGGCGGCTCCTTCAGATTCGGAAACGCCTTCTTGAGCGCATCGATGATCACCGCCGCATCATCCGTCGAGAGCGTCGTCTGCGTCAGATACACCAGTTTGTTCGGATCGCGGATCGACAGTTTCGGAATGCACTCTGGCGTTTCAACAACCTGAATCGCATCCGGCGCCTCCCCGCGCGTCCCCACCACTTCCTGGTGCTCCGCGTGCCCGACCAGCAGGATCTGAAACCCCTGCCGCGCATACCGGATCGCCTCCGAGTGCACCTTGGTCACCAGCGGGCAGGTCGCGTCAATCGCCGTCAGCCCCCGCGCATCGGCGTGCCGCCGCACCTCCGGGCTCACCCCGTGCGCTGAGAACACCACGATCTGCCCCGACGGCACCTCATCCAAGTCATCGACAAACACGACCCCGCGGTCCTCAAACCGACCCACAACGTGCTTGTTGTGGACAATCTGGTGATAAACATAGATTGTCTTGCCCGGAAATAGGTTGACGACCTGGTCCACGACATCGATCGCCATGGCGACGCCGGCGCAAAATCCACGGGGGTTGGTGAGCAGGATCTTCATCGCGGCCCAATCCTAGGGAATGGCCAAACCAAGCCAGTTGTCGCTTGCTGTCAATTGCTCGACCCTAACCGAATTTCCCTTTTCGCTTTCCTAATCCACTCGCGGACACGAAACACCCATTTCCGAGCCAATAAGACTACGCAAACACCCTTGCCCGACTGGCACGAACCAAACCCTTCCGGTTATACTCCCCACCCGTTCCGATCGTTCGGAACACCTGCGGCCGGATTCTCTGGCACACGGAGTTGGGATGGGAAACGTCAAGCCTTGGCAGATCGTCTTGTTGGTTGTCGCTGTCGTCGCGGTGGCGACTTCGGCCTATTTCTCCATGTCCGGTGAACCCAATATCCAAGCCAAAACTTCAGTCCTGATGTTCGACGTCAACACCGGCGACTCCCAGGAGATGGGTTTCGGCAAAGGTGGCGCGGCGTACCCGGGCATCAATCCGAAGACCAAGACCCTTTCCATGCTCCCGATTCAACAACGCGAAGACGGAAAGTGGTACCTGATCGAACGCTACGCCTCGGCCCTCAAGAACATCGAGGGTTCTAAGGCCGCGGTCATTGATCAGAAGACCGGTGAAGTTCGGCACAGCAATAAGTAGATCCAAGCCCAAGACAGGCGCACAGGAAGGGGATCACGCATGAGTAAGCACAACCGGCGCGGATTCACACTCATCGAGTTGCTGGTCGTAATCGCGATCATCGCCATCCTGATCTCACTGCTTTTGCCGGCACTCGGCTCGGCACGACAGATCGCCCGCCAAACGGTGTGCGCTGGGCAGATGCGCGGCATGATGCAGGGCATCCAGACCTATATGGGAACCTGGAAAGACTTCTACCCCGGGTGCAACACGTCGGGTGCACAGGTTCAGTTGAACAACGCCGTCAACGCCTTCAACACCTCCGCGGAAATGCCCGTCCAGGACTTTGACTGGATCAGCCCCGCAATGGGAGAGACGATGGGATTGCCGATCAATCGCGCGGCCAAGTTCGCGATGATCCTGAACAAGTACTGCTGCCCAGCGACCCGGCTTTACGTCGCTCCCTGGAGCGGCACGGCCGGCCCTGACACCACTGAGATCTCCGCGATGGCCAACGCCCAGGGCTTTAAACAGGTGAGTTACCTGTCGCCCGCTGGTTGGCATCAGTTCCCGAATCAAGCAATTGCGAACGCCAACAAGTACAAAGGGATCGCGCTGCGCTATAACCACTTCCAGCAACCGGTCGCGTACAACCCCGGCTTCCGTCCGCGAGGCGACCTGATTGGGATGAACCCGAGCAAGAAAGTCCTGTTCGCCGATGGAACGCGATACTACGACGAGGGAGCCCGCCTGATGGACTTCGACGCCGGCGGCATGACCAACGGAGAGTTCGGCTCGTTCACAGACTCAGGACCCACGTTCATCGGATCCCGGGCCTACGGGCGCCTCGGCGGCGGCACCGACATCACCAACCAGGTGCTCTCCGCCCGGCACGCCCGCCTGACCATGAACACCTGTCGTTTCGACGGCAGCGCGGTCGCCATGAAGTTGCAGGAGGCCTGGGGCAGCGCCGAGCCGTGGTACCCCGGCGGCAGCACCTACAACGGGACCTCCGGCACTCCGGAGTCCGTTGCCTACTACGCCCAACCTGGACATAGCAGGAAAATACCCTGAACCGGCCCGATTACCGACAGGTCGCTGCAGGCGCCAAATCGCCGGCAAACCTCTCGCTTTCCCGCTACACTCCCCGCCTGTAGGAGTCGGCAAAGGGAGAGACAAGACAAGCGACGGGTTGAAACCCGACGCACCCTGAGCCGCAGTTGTTCCGTGATTCAGCCCGGTTGCGCTGCGCCTCCGCTTCGCTCCCGCGGCCTGATTCACCGCATTCAGGGAGCTTGAGACATGAGAAGGATCGGCACGTTGGTATTCACCGCGGGACTCGCCCTCGCGGCCCCCGCAGTCGCCCAGGATGGGCTCTTCAACTACGGCAACATCGTCGTCGCCCAGCTTGGTGACGGCGGAGCCGCCTTATCGGGCGCTGCGGCCCAAGTAACACTCCGCGAGTTCCAGGTCGGCCCCAACATTTTCACGGGCGACAACCTAGCTTTCAACTCCGGCGCTTCCGGCCGCCGGGTGACATCCTCCGGCACCGCCACGTCCGAAGGCTTCCTAACGCTCTCCACCAACGCCCAGTACCTTTCGTATCAGGGCTACGACGCCGCGCTGGCGACGGCCGCCGTGGCCGCGACCACTGCTGCCGCGACCAACCGCGTCGTGGCCCGCGTGGGCTTCGACATGTCGGTGGACACCACCACCGCTCTCACGGACGCCTACTCGGCGGCGAACATCCGCTCTTCTCTGATCGACGGCGCCAACATCTACACCGCCGGAACGGCGACCTCTCCCGGCGGCGGCGTTCGCTCCACAACGCTTGGGGGCACAACCTCGACCAACCTGTCGGGCGCCCTGCAAAACGCTCGCGTGGTCAACATGTCCGGCAGCGCTCTGCTGGTTTCTGCCAGCTCCGGCTCAAACGTGGGCATTAGTGTCGTCTCCGGAGGCGTTGCCTCTCTTATCCTGGGCACCGGCACCGGCAGCAGCCCTTACGACTTCCTGTTCGCCGCCGGCGGCGTCGTCTACATCGCCGATGATCGCAGCGTCGCCAGCGGTGGCGGACTACAGAAGTGGGTCCCCAGTGGTGGTGGCGGTTACACGCTGGCCTACACGCTCAGCACCGGCCTGGGCACCGTCGGCCTCCGCGGCCTGGCCATGGACTTCGCCACTGGCGTCATGTACGCCACCAGCGCGGAAACCACTGCCAACAAGCTCGTGACCATCGTTGACACCGGCGCGGCCTCTTCCTTCACCGTCCTGGCTACGGCCACCAGCAACACGATTTTCCGCGGCGTTGAGTTTGCCCCCGTCCCTACCCCCGGCTCTTTTGCCTTGATGGGCATCGCCGGCCTGGCAATCGCCCGCCGCCGTCGCCGCTGACCCTTCATCCAGTCGCTTCCTCTACGCCCGCGGCACTCGCCACGGGCGTTTTTCTTTGCGCCACTCGCTATGCTCGTGCCTCCCACAGGAACCAGATATGGCCGCCAACAACGTCAATCAGGTGCTCGAACTGCTCAAAGTCGGCGAGACCGCCGCCATCAACCGCTGGATGGACTGGCTCCGCATCCCCAGCATCAGCACGGACCCCAAGCACAAGGGCGATACGGCCAAGGCCGCGGAATGGTGCGCGGCCCACTTGCGTGAGTCCGGCTTCGAGGCCCAGGTCCGCCCCGCCAGCGATGGCAAGGGACGCGAGGGCCACCCAATCGTCATGGCCCACTGCCCCGGCTCGCCCGACTACAAAGGCCCGCACGTTCTCTTCTACGGTCACTACGACGTGCAGCCCGTGGACCCGCTCAACCTCTGGGACAGCCCGCCATTTGAACCCGTGCTCAAACCGGCCGAGCCTGGCGGCCCCGGTGAGCGCATCGTCGCCCGCGGCGCGGTCGATGACAAAGGCCAGGTCATGATGTTCCTCGAAGCCATGCGCGCCTGGAAGCAGGCTTCGGGCCTCACCGCCGGCGGTGTGAAAATGACCGTCATGATCGAGGGTGAAGAAGAGTGCGGCTCCACCAGCCTCCCCCACTTCGTCGATCAGAACAAGAAGGCTCTCAAAGAGTGCGACTTCTGCCTCATCTCCGACACGGGCATGCTCGGACGCAAGCAGCCTGCAATCACCTACGGCGTGCGTGGTCTGGCGTACACCGAAATCACGCTCCACGGCGCTGATCAAGACCTCCACTCCGGACTCTGGGGCGGCCGCTCTCCCAATCCCAACAACGAACTGGCCAAGGTTCTCGCCCAACTCTGGGACAAGAAACGCCGCGTCACCATTCCGGGCTTCTATGACAATGTCCGCCCGCTCTCTAAGGCTGAGCGCGCCGCGTGGAAGAAACTCAAGTTCAACGCCGGGGCCGCTCTGAAGAAGATCGGCCTGGGTAAGGCCGCCGACATCGGCGAAGAGGGCTACACCGCCATGGAGCGAGAGTGGGGTCGGCCCACCGCTGAGGTCAACGGCATGTGGGGCGGTTACACCGGCCCCGGCGCCAAGACGGTCATCCCGGCCAAGGCCTCCGCCAAGGTCTCCTTCCGCTTGGTCGCCGATCAGGACCCCGCCAAAATCGTCAAGCTGTTCTTCGCGTGGCTCAAGCAGCGCACGCCGCCCGGCTGTCGCTGGGAGCTGGCCGACCATCACGGCGGGTTCGGGGTCACCGTGGACATCAAGTCTCCCGCTCTCGCCGCCGCGGCAACCGCGATCAAGAAGGCCGGTGGGGCCAAACCCTCCCTCATCAAGAGCGGCGGGTCGATTCCGGTCGCCGGGCTCCTCAAGTCCGAACTCGGCTTGGAGACCATCTTCATGGGATTCGGCCTGGATGATGACCGCGTCCACTCGCCCAACGAGAAGTTCGAACTGGATTGCTACCGCCTGGGAGCCCGTTCCCACGCCATCCTGGTTTCGGAGCTTTGGAACCTGAAGTGATCAGGCAGCTTGGGCGGCGGGCGGGGCGGCGGACGGGGCGGGAAGCGGCCGAGTCACCGCTCCCTGGCCGACGATTGATATCTGCTCTTCCATCGCCTGTTTGGCCTGAAGTTCGGCCAACTGGGCGGCGTAGGCATCCCGCAGGTTTCGAGCCTTGATCTTGGTGTCGTGAATCTGGGACTCGACCCGAACGTTGTCCGCCAACGAGTAAAGCAGGCACAAAGCCGTGGCCGCGATAATCAGGCCAATGACGATCCAGGCTTCCATAGGCAGTTGTGACACAGATACGTCATCGACCGACGAACCTTTCGGGTTCAGTTCAGGTAGAATTGCCCGTACGGGCGCGGTCCGGACCCGAACACCAGTCGAATGGCAGGGAACCGGATGAAACGGCGCATCGCAGGTTCCGAGGAGGTTGATAGAACCATGACCCCGCTCTCCAAGACACGGACCTTCAGATGGCTGGTTTGCCTGCTGGCTGTGGTCGCGCTTGGTGGACGCGTCTCTGCTCAGCAGCCGGATCCTGACACTCAGAGCACGGGCGAGATCGCCATCTCCTGCCCTTGGTTCGGCGTTGGCGGGTCGGTCCGCCCCGGCGAGTGGGCCGGGCTTCAGCTGAGGCTCAACGACAGCTCCGACAAGCCGCGAGAGGTGCTCATCCGCATCCTGATGAACGATGCCGATGGCGACAAGATCATGTGGGAGACGGCGATCACGACTAACCCCGGCGTTAACCAGCCGGTGTGGGCGTATGTGCGCATCCCCGCCCGCTTCCGCGCCAGCGAGCCCCTCAAGGTGACGGCTCACATCGCCGTCGAGGGCTCCGGCCCTGCAGCGGGAGACACGGCCGCGCTGACCGCCGGGCGCCAGGTCGCATCTGCGAACATCCTCTGTCGGCAGCTGGTTGCCAGCTCCGAGGGCATGGTCGGCATCGTCGGCACACGCATCATGGGCCTGGGCCGCTACGCCGGTCCCGGCCAATACAACTTTCTCCCCACCGGCCACGAGCGCTGGGAGATCATCCAGCGTCTGGACCCCGACACTCTGCCCGACCGCTGGATGGGCCTTATGCAGTTCGCTGCTCTGGTCTGGAACGATCCCCAGCCCGGTGCGCTCAACTCCGAGAAGTCTCAAGCCATCCGCGAGTGGGTCACGCGCGGCGGCCATCTGGTGGTCGTGCTCCCGCCCGTGTCGCAGACCTGGACCGATGAGCCCAACAACCCGCTCTTTGACATCACGCCCAAGGTCAAGATCAACCGGTACGAGGGATTCAATCTCGAGCCGCTGCGAGCTCTCATCACTCGCCTGCCGCGAGAACCGGCTTCTAACAGCGGCGAAGACCAGTTCAAACGTCTCGAACTTCCGACGAGCGAAATCCTCCAGACGATGGTCCCCCTCCCGGGCACGACGCAAGAGGATGCCGCGTGCATCATGTCCATGCCGCCCAACACGGCTCAGGGGACGGCTGAGTGGCTTGTCGCCCGCCGCCAGGTCGGCTTGGGGATGGTCACGATGGTCGGCCTCAACGCCGCCAGCCGCTGGATGGAGCAGAAGGCGCTCCCCGATCCGGAACTCTTCTGGCATCGCATCCTGGGCCGCCGCGGCGAGATGGTCACCCTGAAAGCCAACGGCGAACTCGACTCGAGCTTTGGCTCCACCGCCCGCACACCGATCACGCTTGACAACTCCATCGCCGATCAGATCGCCAAGACCACACTTGCGGGAGCTGGCGTGCTTATGGGCTTGGCGATCTTCGTGATTTACTGGCTCATCGCCGGGCCGCTGGGTTACGCGGCGCTCAAAAAGTCTGGGAATCAGCGGCACACCTGGGTGGCCTTTGTGGCCGCGGCGGGGCTCTTTACCGGCATTGCATGGGGCGGGGCCACGTTGATCCGCCCGGCCAAAGTCAGCGCTGCGCACATGACCATCCTCGATCACGTCTACACACCCAACGGCGAAAGCGTCCAGCGGGCCCGCTCCTGGGCCAGCATCCTGATCCCGGAATACGGCGACGCGTCTGTCGCTGTCGGCGACCCCAGCAAGTCCGGCAGCGCGCGATTCCACAATCTGATCACGCCTTGGGAACCCGAGAACGCATCCACGGCGGGGTTCCCCGACGCGCGCGCGTACAGGATCAACAGCCGCTCACCGGATCACTACTCGATTCCGACCCGCTCTACGGTAAAGTCGTTCCAGGTTGATTGGGCCGGCGGCCCGGTGTGGAAGATGCCGCGGCCATTGGCTGACGCACAGGGCAAGCCAACGGAGATCAAGGCCACGATACCTCAGGGCGTTGCCGCCATTGTCAAGAACAACCAGTTGAGTGCTCAACTGCTCACCGGCATCGTCTCCCATGAGTTACCCGAATCTCTCCGAGATGTGACGATTGTGGTGAATCTAGGTCAACATCCATTGAACACGTCGTTCGCGGGCCCGCTCGCCTGGCGTGAGACCTCCAACGTGTTTGTCGCAGACCTGAAGGACCCATGGGAACCGGGCACCCCGCTGGACCTCTCCAAGATCGACAAGTTCAGCCCCGGCGACGGCGTGGCATCGAACGGTCAGTCCAGCGGATACTTCGGCGTGCTGCTTTCCACCCTCAATGGACGACCAGATGACATGGCGGGCCTGGGCAATTCTTCACTCGAAATCCTCGGGAAGAAAATGAAGGCCCTGGCGTTCTTCGGTTTCATCGAGCCTCCAAATGTCAGGCCCGACTCTGGAAGCAACACCGGCAGCAGCTTCACCGGCCGCCCTCTGATTCGCCGGCGTTGCACCCACGGGATGGACCTCTCCGCCTGGTTCACGCAGCCCTGCGTCATCATCGTCGGTCGCATCGGTGATAAGGACAGCAACTCACCGGGCCCAGTCCCGCTCATGGTGAGTAGCGGCGGGTCGTACAAGTCCGTTCCCACCACCGGCCCCACGTTCGTCCGCTGGGTCTATCCACTCCCGGCCAACCCGCCCGCGTACAAGGGCGATTCCGCCACACCCGCCAAACAAGGTGAGCAACCCGTCCCGCCCGAAGATCCCACGTGAACCCCGTACACTCCACGCCTCCCCGTCCCCGCCCCCCCATCGTCCCCGCCAAGACCGAGGAG
>JBGAND010000002.1:0-271976 GCA_044222485.1 Phycisphaerales bacterium
GGGGATCCAGTTTTGGCCGGTCCACTTGAGGATGGGGTGGGCGGTGTTGGGGGCTGGGGGCTGGGAGTCTCCCCCTACGTAGAGGGCGGTGCCAGTGCCGTCATTGAACGTGCACAGGGCGCGGGTGTATCCGAAGTTTGGGAGTGGGGCGAAGGCGGTCCACTCGGAGCCGGACCAGCGGGCGATTTTGTCGCAGGCGACACTTCCGATGGCGCGAAAGGCACCGATGACAACGAGCTTGGGACCACTTCCGTCATCGAACGAGATTGCGCCGGAAAACCCGGGGTTGTCAAGTGGCCCCCCGAGCGGTTCCCATGCGGTGCCAGACCACTTCGTAAAACAGAAGCCTTGTGAAACGAACTCGGAGAACCCAAAAATTGACTTTCCCCGTCCCTCGTCAAAGCAAAACAGCGGTGCTGCGCGCGGGTATGTACCGGAAAACATACCGGTGGGCGGCGGGGTCCAGCCAGAAGATGGTCGGAGTATTCTGGCCCACCACTCAGTTCCAACTGCCTCGACAAACAGGAACTTCCCTTCAGCATCCTCAAGAGCGACGACCTCGGCACACTGACCCCCGACATCCAAAACGATTGGGGACCATGAAGTGCCATCCCATCGCTGCACAGCAACGGGCTGAGAGGCGGCGGGAATGCCGGAAACGTACGTCAGGCCACCTGCATACAAGTGTGTCCCGGACCCATCGTCAAAGAGCGCAAGCTGTGCGACGCTGAAGCCTGAGTAGTGATAGCCCGTCGAACTCCAGTATCCGACACAGGATTGCCCCTGAGCGTACTTGCCGAATCCAAGTGCGACAAATACCCCCGCGATGCAGGCACAAACGAATCTCTGACGCAGGGGCTGTGCTGACTGCATACTAAGGTCCATCCGCGCGGATTGTGTACATGTCGTTGCCCGTGCCGATGCCGAGGGACTTCCCAGTGACAAACACCGTGGTCGGGAGAAAATTAGGAGGCAGGCCGATTCCCAGGACGTGCGTAATAGCGGCGGGCAGATCGTCTCCTGTGGTCAAGCCGGAAAAGACGACGGGGTTCCAAGAGGGGTCCTTGAAGCCCGTTGCCGGAACCACGTCATCGTATCGAAAGGAAACATAGTCCCAGTTGCCTGAACTGTTCTTGCTCGCACCGGTGACAAAAACCTCGGTGGGCGGCAGGTGATGGGTCGAGAGTGCGATCCCAATGTCGTCACCATTGACGCCGCGGTCGAATCTGCCAACCCAGTCCTGGGTGTAGGACGTCGCGAGGTCGTGGTAACGAATCGTGACCATGTCGTCATTTCCGGCCGCGTTCGCCGAATAGCCCGTGACATAGACATAGTTAGACAGGCCGTCTTCTTCCTCCGTGAAGGCCACATTCTGGGCCGCGATAGCGTTGGGTACATCCACCCCATCAAAGGGGAGAGGGCCGAAATAGCTCGCCCGCCAGCCTTCTGCACCGCTCTCGGCATCCAGGCGTACGGTCACGTAGTCGCCGGTCGGGACGAAACTGGTCAGGAGGCGGGACACACCCGTGATGAAGACGCTCTGGTTTTTGCCATTGGTCGTCATCGCCGTGGCGACCAGGTCGTGGTCGGCAAGGCCGATAGGGGTGACCCAGTTGTGGGTCGGGTCCGAAAGGTCGTATCCCAACGCGATGTAAGCCAGGCCCTGCCCCGAAACCAGCGAGGGATACGTGCCTGCGACGTAAAGCCGGTTGTTATTGTCGCTGTGGGTATCAAACGCGACCCCGACGGGAAGGTCATTCTCGTGCACCGCGAGGTTGAATGTCGTTGGGCCCCACAGGATGGCTCCGTTCGTCTGACTCAGAACTACGGTGGTAATTTTGGTGCTGCCGCTCAACACGCGGGCGCCATAGGTGACTGCCACCCGTTCGTTGCCGTCCGCGAACACGGAAACCGGCAGCGTCTCTCCGACTGGGATCCCGGTATTCAACGCGATCGCCCAGTCAGGGGTCGAGGAGAGCGTGACCGCATTGAAGGCCACTACGTGAACCTGCACGGTTGAGAGTGGTGTGGGATTGTTTGGAACAAGGCCCGCGACAAACACTCGCGGCGTGGAGGTGGTCGCCGGAAACCTTGTCAACGAGGCGGCGACAGCCTTTCGCGCGATGCCCTTGGCGGAAGTGAGAGGCCAGCGGACGGAGCCGAGTAACGCACCAGATCCATCTGCGTTGTACTTGACGATCTGGAAGTATGAGGTTGGACCGATCGTCCGTGTTCCCGCGACAAGCAGCGATTGATCGGCGTTCACGAACATTGATGCGACGGGCGTATCTTCGTAGTTCCCTGGAGTTGTTGACGGGTCTGGAAATCGGCGATTCCAGATTTCGACTCCACCCTGAGCAACCGCCGCGGTTTCACACGCCGGGGTGGTTCCAAATAGGACCGCCAGAATGGCCAACGACTTCAGCGCTTTCCATTTCATCTGTGTCTCCTTGTCCCGTGTCGGGAGTGTGGCCGGGAAACACACGGCGGGTACCGATGGTTCGATTCGCTGTTGTCGCGAAACTGTTCAGCGCCGTAGTTCATGGGCACCCCACGGCGAACTTGTTCATGAAACAGATGAAGTCGGCAACGTTGATGACCGCATCGACGTTGCAGTTGGCGTAAGGGTCGCGCCGGGCGTAGGCGTTGAGAAAGCACATGAAGTCGTTGACGTTGAGTTTGGGGGCGGCGCTGGACAGGTCACAGTTGTTGTAGCAGTTGGGGCAGCCGACCCAAATGGCCGCACCTGGAACCAATCCACCTCCCGCAGACATGCTTGGCCCGCCCGTGACGAGTAAGGCCGGACCTCGTGAATCGTTGAAAGGAACGAGCAGGCCAGGTCCGGTCTGGTCATACTCGACCCCGGCTCCCAGCGGTTCAAAGGTCTGGCCGTCATAACGCACGATGTTCTGGGCGGAAACACCTTGGAAGTTCGGGAACCCCCCGTTCATGTACAGTGCGGCGCCGCGTCCGTCGTCAAAGACTGTCAGGTACCTTCCACCCGCGATTTGGAAAGGTGGGACGACCGGCTCCGCGACAAACGTCCACTCGTGCCCGTTCCATCTGTGGAGGCCGGCCTTGAAGGCGCCGGCAATCGTCGGACGCCACGTGGTATATATCGCAGGGCCGGTGCCGTCGTCAAACACACAAGCATCGCCAGTCGCGCCACAATTCACTCTCTCGGACCACGGGGAAGTCCACGCCTGACCGTTCCATCGCGCAAACCCGCGCGCTTGGACACCGTTAATCGCAGTGAATTCGCCAAAGGCGTAAAGGGCCGGGCCGACACCGTCGTTGTAGAAAATGAGCTTGCCAACAAAATGGCTTGATCCCGTGACTTGCCCGATGTTCTGCCAATCGGCGCCGTTCCAAACCCGAACGAATGGATTCGTGGTTGCGGCGCCGAAGCCGTAAATGTGAGGACCATTGCCGAAATCGCAGGAAACCATGGGCGATGCGACCGACTGTTGATCGCATCGGAAGAATGCGGGCGGAAGTTCTTGCCATGACGAGCCGTTCCACCGCCCTGCCCAGCCGCCGCACGGTTCAGTCGTGGTCTGTGGCTCCCGCTCAGCTAGAGCAAAAAGCCCCTCGCCCGAGCCATCATCGAGCTGTCGGAAGAAGATGTAGTCCGCCGCCGACAAGAGGGTTGGAGGTGTGATGTCAGACCAATGCTGGGAATCCCACCGTCGAATGGTGAGCGAGTTTTGGCTGCGAGACGCAACGTATAAGGCTCCGTTTGCGGAATGCGCATTGGCGTTGTAGACATCCAGATGTACCGAAGAGTCTGGCATTGTTGCCCAATGCGGAGTGCAGGTTTGGGCTTGGGCGGAAAGCGCGGCGAGCCAAAACACGGCAAGCGTCAACCAGCCGCGCGAGCGGATCGCACATTGCTGGATTGCGTTAGTGGTCCTCAATGCAATCGGGGCAACCTGATTTCTAGATGGGTGCGTCATTCTTGATATCCCAGCACCTCCCAGTCAACGCCGGTGAGGCCCCTGTTCGACGGGCCAACGGTGAAGAACCAGCGACCAGTAACGCCTGGATAGACAATATCTTGTGCAGAAATCGAAACGGCGCCGTCGTTTCCAAAGTCGGACCACCCGGTTGTGGGCCAAAGCTGGGGCCCGTTCAGAAAATCCACTGTTCGTGCAGGGTATTGTGGTCCGCACGGTGCGGGATTATTGCAATCCGCGGCGTATTTCAGGCTTATGAAGTTGGAGTTGGACGAGGTCACCAGAGCAGCGCCAGAAATGTATGCCTTGTACGAGGCGGCGGCATCTCCGTCGAGCATGATCGAACTCGGGGAAGCATCGAACCCGAAGTCGCTCTCGAACAGCGAGTACCAACGAAGGGTGGGGTGGAGAATTGGCTGCCCGGGTGAGCTGCCTGCGTAATACGAAATGGTCGCGATTTGTTGCGGCTGTCCCTGAACCTTCGTTGTGCCCGTGACAACCACTAGTGGGCCGTAAGGGACCTCGTCGGTTGCCTGAGAAGCTCCCACCGCGATCGCAACCGCGCTGTCCTCGCTAATCGGATTAGCAACCGACGCCTGGTCCCACTGGGCCTCGATCGATTGTTCGAGCTGTCCTGTTGTGCTGTTGTACCTGAAGCCCGCAGTAATAATGTCCTTCGCCGCCACAAACGTTGCCGGTGGCACAGCAAACCCCGCGATGGCGAATATCTCGTCGTATTGCATGCCTTGAGGATCTGTTGCCCGCCTGTACGCCGACATGCAAGTCGCCGTGCAGTTTTCGACGTTGACATACACCGGCGGACCAAGAAGGTTCCCCGACGGAATGTCCCAGCCGATTGCTTCGATTCTTGGCCCCAGGGCTCCCGGGGCTGTCCAAGAGGTTCCGCCTAAGTACACGTGCCCGACAAAGTTGGCGTCAGGCGGTTGCCCCGGGTCGCCCTCAGTAAACAGGCCTCGAAGCGCTACTCCAACAGGTATTTCGTGCGGATGTTGCAAACTAGAGGATTCTGCATCAAAGAGGAACTTGCCGTCTGTCCCGCGAAGCACGACGGTCCGCATGTTGAGGTCGTTTGTGTTGCGTGTACTCTTGATCGCCACAGCGACGGCGGGGGCGGTCCAAGCTTGTGGACTCGTGTCGTTCACCGTGATTGCGACAGGGATTTCGTCGCCGACCGACTTTGGCAATCCGTCTAGGTAGACCGACCAAGTCAGCTGGAGCTTTCCATAGTCCAGAGGATTTGCAACTGCCTGGTCTTGGGTGATGAAGGCCGTGATGAGCACCCGTTGCTTGCCCTGTAGATTCGGGGAATGTGAAATCACGTATACCCGGGTTCCTTGAACCTCTGCATTGTTGATAGTGCCGACAAAGTTGCAGATAGCCATTCCGTCCACCACGATCGGCTCTGCCTGTGCCGCGGCGGAGTTGGTGTAGTAGAGAGTGGATCTCAGACGTGCGCTCTGACCTGATTGTGCTGGTACGTCGTACTGGGCGACAGCCAGGTGCTTGCCGTGCGTGAGTTGCACACTCCCCGCGACGTAGACGTTTGTGGTTGTAGCCGCGACGGAAGTCGGCAAGTCTGTCGCGCCCGTCAATGGCGCTACGGATGGAAACTGCGTGCCCCACTGGAGCGTCTGCCCCCAGACCAATTGCTCAGCCCCCCCCCCTGTCATAAGCGCAATCGCAACCATTGCCTTGATCAGACTCCGCTTCATCCGCTGCTCCTTGACTGGAATCCTCAAACTCGTGCAAGCGCCGGGGTAACGGCCCGGCTGGACCCAACTGATACCAACCAGTGTGCCACAAGGTTGCTTATTCCGCAATACCTCCACGACCACGATTGTGCGCTATTTGCACGCCTTGATCTCAGAACACACCCAATATTGTGGATTTGGTAATCCGGGTCGCGATAACTACCCCGCATCACACTCACCGCCGCGAACAACCCCGCCACCCGCCCCTCACGAGCACCCCGCCGCGAACTTATTCAAAAAGCACTGAAAGTCATTGGCCGTCAAAATCGGGTCCGCCGTAGACCCGTCGCAGTTGGCGTAGTGGTCATCGCCCGCGGCGAACTTATTCAGAAAGCACTGGAAGTCGTTGGCGGTCAACAGCGGGGTCGCTGTTGAGCCGTCGCAGTTGACGTAGCACGAGCAGTTGGGATACAGAAACACCGACCGTGTGGTGGACAGGTTCTGCGGGTCCGTCACCGTCAGGCGGAACTCCCAGTAATACACCTGGTCGCACCCGCCCGAGGGCACCGTGATGTCCGGGGCGCATTGCAGGATCGGCGGCTCCGGGTGCGTGTGCTCGTTGTGGTGGAAGATGGCCTGCCAGCGGCAGGTCGTTTGCCCGGGCGTTTCGGCGTCCGTCACGTTCGCCCGGCACTGCACCGACAGGTCCGGGCCCACTTGGTAGATCGTGCCATCCGCGGGGCTGGTGATCGTCACCTGCGGCGGTGAGTTGTTGGGCGAAATCGACAGCGTCGCCGTCGCCGCGCTGTTCAGGTCATCTCGTACAAAGAGCGTCACCTCGTGCACGGTGGGGCTGGTGTCGGGCGTTGCCGGCGTCGCGATGACCCGCAGCTCGCCCACGCTCAGGAACTTGTTGTAGCCGCCGCCGGTGCCGCGGATGCGGATGCCCGTGGCCATCACAGGATCAAACCCGAGCTGATAACTCTGGTAGTTCAGACCCGTGAGGCCCGCGTACTGGGGGTCCGATGTCAGGTGCGTCACCGGCTGCCAGATCCCGCCCGAGAGGTACTCGACGTTCAACACATCCAGCCACCCGCCATAGGGCACAAACTGCATCCCCTCCTGAAAGTTCAACCAGCGCATCTGGTGCGGTGAAGTAAACGTGTACCCGATCCAGTCATCATCGCCCTGGTCACCATCGTGGCTGGTGTCAAACTCTTTGGTAGGGTCATCGCTGGCCAGCGGCGGATACACACCATCCCGGATCACTTCCGGGTCCGGGTTGCCGCTGCCGATTGGATATGGCGGGTTGAGCGTGAACACCTTGGCCACGATTGTGCCCTGCGATGTGATGTCCTCCACCGCCTGAAATACGTGCGTCGGGTTCGCCAGCGTGCTGCCCGGTGAGCCATCCCCAAAGTTCCAGTAGTACGTCAGTGGCTGGCCTTCGGGGTCGTTGGACCCCGCGCTTGAGAACGCGACCGACAGCGGCGCCGGTCCAAACGTCGGCTGCGCGGCCGCCACCGCCACCGGTGGCAGATTGCTCCGCCAGGAGATCTGCCGGAGCTTCGAGCCGCCCTGATCGTCGTACCCGATGTAATACAGGAACTGGTCATTGGGGTTGACGGTCAGGCAAATCGGCCCCTCGATCCCTGTTGCAAATGGACGCACCTGCTTCAGGTTGTTGTTCTGATCAAAGACCAGATTCAGAATGAAGCGGCCTGTAAAGTCCGCCAGAAAGAACGTGTCGTTGTACTCTGCCGGAAACGCGGTGCCCGTGTACCACGCCGCGCCCGTGCCCGCCGAGCCGCCAAACTGAATTCCCTGCACCGGCGAGCCGACGCTGTCGATGTTCACGGCCGAAAGCACGCCGCCTCGGGAGATGGGCACCCGCACCGGATGCCCGTGCCCCCACTCCAGCACGGGTCGCTTGAACACAAACCGATGGAGCGACGATGGAATCTGCATCGAGGGATCGCACGGGTTGGGCCAACTCGGGGCGCCCAGCGTCGGCATCACAATCAAATCGCGGAACCGGAAGAACGGGTCGCACCCGCCTCCACCCAGCGGATTGGGCGCCGTCAGATTCATCGGCGAGGCGTCTACATACGCCTGCTGCGGATCCAGCCCCTCGAACATCGGCCACCCGAGGTTCTCTCCGCCGGTTGAAACGATCGCCAGACGTTCGTGCGAGTCCCACCCGACATCCGGGATGTACAGCGTGCCCGGCCGGCCCAACTGCTGCTTCACGCTGCCCGTCCCCGACCGGATCGTCCAGCGGAACGGGTTGCGCATCCCCAGCGCCCACACGCGCGACCGCGGCGCCCGCGGCGATGCGCCATCAAAGTACGGGTTGCTCGGCAGGCCGTTCCCGGTCGCCGGGTCGATGCGGATGATCTTGCCCGACAGCGAGTTCACCATCTGCGCCCGGCACGCGCCCACATCCTCCTGCGGCGTGATGATCCCATCGATGAGCGCCGTATTGCTGCTGCCCACGCGCGGCCCGCCGACATCCGGCCCGCTGTAGCTCGCCCCATCTCCGCATCCGGCCATCAGCGAACCATCCTTGCTAAACATCACCGTTCCCACCCCGTGCGAGTCCCGCGTCATCGGCCACCCGGTCGTGATGCTCTCCCCCACCAGCACCTGCCGCGTGTTGTAGTTGACAGACCGGAACCCGTCCGCGGCATTGCAGGTGTATCGCGTCAACCGGCCGATCGTGTCGTAGTAATCCGTGCTCTGCGTCGGGTCATACCCCGGCTGGCCGAAGTGCGTCAGGTAGTAGTAATCCACGACATACAGAAGATAGATCCGCCCGTTGGTCGCGAAGTTCGGGTCGATCGTGAAGCCCAAAAGGCCGTAGTCGCCCCAGTTGCCGACCTCCTCGCTGATGTCGATCAGTGGCTGCTCAGACCGAACCCCGTTCTCAACCAGCCAGACCTTGCCGCCCTTCTCCCACACAAACGCGCGCCCGTCCGGTCCGAATGTCACTCCCACCGCCAGGTTCCACCCGCCGACAACCTCCTGATCCGCAAAGTTCGGCGGAAGCGGCTGTCCGAATGCCGCGCCGATGCCCATCAAGAGAGCCGCGGCAGCCACAGCCCGCCAGATGACATTGACCATTGACTTGCTCCAAATGACTTTCGCCGTCCCGGCGGGAGTCTACTCCTCACCGTGAAGTGTGCAATTGGGAACTGTTCTCTAACCACCCGGGACCGAATACAAAATCGGTTACCCCACCACCCGCGTCACACTCACCGCCGCGAACAACCCCGCCACCGCCTCCCGCTCCAAAACCCTCGCCGGATACGCCGGGTTCAGCGGCTGCAAGCGGATCATCTCGCGCCCGCGCTTGTCCCGCTCCAAATACACACGCTTGAACGTCGTCTCGTGATCGGGCTCCAGCCGCGCCAGACAATCACTCCCGCTCTTGATTTGCTTAAGCGGGCTGAACACCACCACATCCCCCTCCCGATACTCCGGCTGCATCGAATCCCCCACGACGCGGCACGCAAACGCATCCGGATCATCCAGCCCCGGCACACGCACATAGTCATCCGCCACGCGCGCCGGATACCCCAGATCCGTGAACTCACGCGGATATCCCGCGGCCACACTGTTAATCAGCGGCACATTTCCTGCTCCCCCTCCCAGGGGGCTGGGGGGAGGGAGCTTTCGCACCCCGGACACCCGAACTCCCGCCCGCTCTTCTTTGGTTTGCTCGCGCTCATCTCCCGACAGTTCTTCCACAAGCTTCCGCAACTCTCCACTCTTATGCGCCGCATCCAGCGCGCCCGCCACCTTCCCATCCTTACGAATCCCACTGCCCCCCAGAATCTCCGCCAGCCGCGTCGCGATCCGCTCCTTCCCGCGAAGCTCATCGACACGATCCCGCATCTGCTCGGTCATCCCCTCCCACCGTGCCGCGGCCAGCAACTCGCCTTTCCCAAACCCCAGCGCCTTCTCAATCCGCGACAACACCTCATCCCCCGGCGCCGCCCGCTGCCCACGCTCGATCATCCATAGATAGCTTCGCGCGCAGCCCGCATCCGTCGCCAGCCGCGCCAAAGTCCACCCCCGCTGCCGCCGCCGATTCGCGATGAGCGCACCCACCCCCCGCGGCACTCCCCGTGGCACCGAGCTTCCGCTCGGTGTTCCTGCTTTCTTCACCTCTCCCGAAAGGCCAACGCCTCGCTTCTTTGCTGACTTCCTTGTCCGCTTCAACATTTTTCACCTCCCAAACTGCCACCCCTAACCAAAACGCCCCGGGCGCAACTTCTCAGTGACAACGTCTTGTCATCAGAATTCTGGTCATGCCGAACAAACCCCTTGCGAAAGGTTCTATATCAGTGTACAACTATCCCGTCCTGTTCACAAGCCAGTGAACACGAGAAAAACACCCGGAGGATCCGATGACCCAACCCACAGACCGCCCCAACTGGAGACGCGACCTTTCAGACCTGGTCGCCCGCAGGGCCATCCACCTTCCCGAGGCCGACCGGGCCCTCCTGGCGGCCGCCATGGACCGCCAAGTCCCCATCCGCGACCTGGCCGCCATGACCGGGCGGGACCACCGCTATGTCCGCAATCGCGTCAGACAACTCACCAGGCGCATCCTCTCGGAGCGATTCGCCTTTGTGGTCCGCAACCAGGACTCCCTCTCGGGCGCCCGCCGACGCATCGCCATCGCCTGCATCCTCCACGGGCGCAGCATCAAGGATGCCGCGGCCGCCACCGGCACCACCGAATACAACGTCCGCAAACAAATGGATGCGATCCAACTGCTGATCGAGACCGCCGCACCCGTCGCTGAAAGGTGAAACCCATGCCGACCACCCTGCCTGAACGCACATTCCTCGCCCGAGCCATGTTCGGCACCACCTCCACATCACAACCGGTGCCCGACGCCCACATCACCGCCCAAGCCATCGATGACCAACTCCAACCCGGTCAACTCGCGCTCATCACCGGCCCCAGCGGCGCGGGAAAAACCACCGTACTCCGCGAGCTGGCCCGCCAACTCCGAGCCCGCGGCCACACCGCCCTCATGCTGGACACCTCCCAACTTCCCGACGACAAACCCGTCATCGACTCTCTCAACGCCCCACTCGCAACCACCTTGTCCCTGCTCGCCACCTGCGGCCTCGCGGACGCGACCATCCTCGAAACCCCGGTCCGCCATCTCTCCACTGGTCAACGCTGGCGACTGGCCCTGGCCGCGGCTTTTCGTGCAACAAAACCCGGCACCCACACCACCCTCCTCATCGATGAACTCGGCTCCACCCTCGACGCCACCACCGCCCGCTGCATCTGCCGCACGCTGCGACGGTTCATTCAGCCAAGGCCCATCCGCGCCGTGTGCGCCACCCACGACCACACGCTCATGGAGTACCTCGCCCCCAGCATCCTGGCGGTCCAGCCCCTCAACGGCCGCGCCATCGTGAGCGCGCGTAGGCCATGAAACTCCTCGACCGCTTCCAATCCCTCCCACCCGAAGGCACAAATCCCGCCGACACGCTCATCCTGCGCGAAGGCAACATCGCCGACTACCACGCGCTGGCGAGGTTCCATTACCTCCCCCCACCCGCCACCATCGGCAAAGTTCTGTCCCTCATCGACCCCGAAGAACAAGCCCCAATCGCGTGCCTGGTCATCTCCCACCCCACACTCAACGCCTGGTGGCGCCCCCTGGCCTGGCCCCACCTATTCACCACCAAAGACTCGCAAAAGCGCGCCGTCCTCATCAACGCAAACATCTGCACCATCTCGCGAGTCATCATCGACCCCCGCTGGCGATCCCTCGGCCTGGCCACACGCCTGGTCCGCCACTACCTCAACCATCCACTCACACCCCTCACTGAATCCATCGCCACCATGGGCCGCCACATCCCCTTCTTCGAGCAAGCCGGCATGACCCCACACCACCGCCCGCTCTCGCGCGCCGACCGCCAACTCCTCAACTCCTTTTTCTGCGAATCTCTTCCCTCCCCTCTCCGTGCCCTCCGTGTTCTCCGTGGTGAAAAATCCGCTCTTCGAACCTGGGCCAGTTACTCCCGCGCCACCCGCCACCTCGCCGACCACCGAAGCATCGCCCTCGCCGCTACGCGAGCGATCTTCGTTCCACCCATCGCATACACCCATCCCCCCTCGGAAAGAGGGGACCCATGTCCGATTGTCCAACGACTCCCGAAACACTCCACGCCTGGATCCAAGAGAACCTCGATCTCGCCATCGCCCAAAGCGCGATCATCCCCGGGCACGCCGCGCCCTTTGACTATCTCAAACACGCGTTCTTCGAAGGGGCGCTCTCGCAAGAGCCCCACCTCCCCGACTCCCTCATCTGGGCCAACCGCGGCGGCGGCAAAACCCTCCTGGGCGCCATCGCCACCACACTCGATCTGCTCTTCAAGCCCGGAATCCAGGTCCGCATTCTCGCCGGCTCCTTCGAGCAAGCCCAGCGCATGCACGAGCACCTCCGCGCCTTCTTCGAACGCGACACCCTCAAGGAAAACGTCCAGGGCAAAATCACCGACCAGCGCATCCGCCTCATCAACGGCTCCGCCGTCGAAATCCTCTCCCAATCCCAACCCTCCGTCCGCGGCCAACGCCCCCACAAACTCCGCTGCGATGAGGTCGAGCTCTTCGACCCCGATGTCTGGGCCGCGGCCCAACTCACCACGCGCTCCGCGACCCTCGACGGACGCCAAGTCCACGGCGCCATCGAGTGTTTCAGCACCATGCACCACGTCCACGGCATCATGTCCAAACTCGTCGAAGACCCCAATCGTCGCCTCTTCAAGTGGGGCGTCGTCGACAACCTCGAACGCTGCGATGACCGCTACAAGTGTGAAACGTGCACGCTCTTCCCTGAGTGCAACAAAGCGGCGAAGAACGAAACCCGCTCCGGCCACATCACCATCCCCGATGCCCGCCGCATGAAGTCCCGCGTCTCCCTCACCACCTGGAACTCCGAGATGCTCTGCATCCGACCCGTTCGCACCGACGCCGTCTTCCCCGAGTTCGACCGCGACATCCACATCACAACCGACGATCCAACCCAAGGCACCTGGCTCGGCGGCATGGACTTCGGCATGCGCGCCCCCACCGTTTTCCTCTGGGCTGTCCACGAACCCTCCGGCCGACTCGTCATCGTTGATGAGCACCACCAGAGCAACCAGATCTTGCCCAACCACATCAAGCGCATCCTCGCCTCACACCACCCGCGGCCCTCATGGGTCGGGGCCGACCCCGCCGGCGAAGCCCGCAACGACCAATCCGGACGCAGCAACGTCCAGCTCCTTCATGACGCCGGCCTCCCCGTCAAGACACGTCGAATGTCGGTCGCCGAAAGCAACAACCTGGTCCGCGCCCGCCTCCAACCTGCCGAGGGCGGCCCACCCACGCTCGTCATCCACAAACGCTGCACAAGACTGATCGAGTCCCTCGAGCAATACCACTACGACCCACAGCGCCCGTTCGTCGAAGAACCCGTCAAAGACGGCCCCGATCACGCGGCCGACGCCCTCCGCTACCTGATCATCAATCTCGACGCAGAGTTCCGCACCGACACGGGGGACTACGCATGCTGATGAGATTCCCAATTTGCGGCTTTGCTGTTCTGCTGCTTTGCTGCTCTTGCTACCCAATCACCCCAGCCGCCTCATCCAAAACCCGCTTCGCCCCCTCTACCGTCGGCGCCTCCGCAATCAGCCTCATGATCGGCTCGGTATTACTCGCCCGCACATGCAGCCACGCCTTCCCCGCCAGGTCACCATGCTCAAAATCCACCCGCACCCCATCCTGCCGATCCACGCGATGCGACGCATACACGGCAGCCAGCTTCTCTACCGCCGGCGCCGCATCCTCCTTCCGCGCCAGATCCACCTTCCGCTTCTCAATCGCGTACGAAGGCATCGAAGCGACAATCTCCGACAGGCGCATCTTCCGCCGCGCCATCAGGTTCAGCACCAACCCCATCGCCGAAATCGAATCCCGCACATACGTCACCCGCGGCCAGATCACGCCCCCGTTCCCCTCCCCACCAACCACCACATCCATCCCGTCCTTGGCCAGCCGCTTCATCGCCTCAACAACATTCGCCTCCCCCACCGCCGTCCGCACCACCCGCGCCCCATGCCGCGCGGCCACATCCTCCAGCATCCGGCTGGTGCTCAGGTTCGTCACCAGCACCCGCTCCACCTTCGCACCCTTGCGCTTCCGCACTTTCGTGCCATCAAGCAGCGCCTCAGCCGCCAGCGCCAGCGTGTACTCCTCACCTATGTACTGCCCCCGCTCATCGATGATCGCCAGCCGATCCGCATCCGGATCCTGGGCAAAGCCCACATCCGCCTTCCCCTTCTTCACCACCTTGCAGAACTTCGCGAGGTTCTCGCGCGTCGGCTCCGGCACATGCGTGAAGATGCCGTCCTCATACGGACCCGAAACCTCAACCTTGCACTTGAGCGCCTTCTTCAGAAACTCCGGCGAGAACACACCCCCCGACCCGCCCACGCAATCCAGTGCAACGCGGAACTTCCGTTTCGCCACCGCATCCACCATCGCCGCATCATCCAGCGCGCCAAGCGCCACCTTCCAATGCCACTTCTCCGCCGCGCGGTGGTCCTTCTCCACCGTCCCCAGCGTGTCCCAACCCGCCAGCCCGACCTTCCCCGACTTGAACCTCGCGACAATCTCCGCCGCCGAATCCGCACTCGGCGCACAAGCGCTTACACCCTTCCCATCTCGCACCAACACCTTAATTCCGTTCCACTCCTGCGGATTGTGGCTCGCGGTAATCTGCATCGCCGCATCCACCGCCATGCTGTCCAGCACTACCCCCATGCTCGGTGTCATCGCCACACCCACATCTATCACCCGGCAACCCGCGCCCAGCAGCCCCGCAATGGCCGCGGCCATCACCGCCTCACCCCCGGCCCGCCCATCCCGCCCAACCACCACCCGCGGCGCGGCCTTCCCCTCAATCCAGTCCGATGCAAATGCCCCCACCGCCCCCGCATACCGGGCCGCCACCTCTGGCGTCAGGCTCTTGCCCACGATGCCACGCAAGCCGCTGACCCCGACCATCAATGGTGCTGTTTCGCTCATAGGGGCAGAGCCTAGTCCCCGCCCTATCCCCCGTCGAGAACCCCTCTTTATGCGTGCATTAAGAAGGCCCAACCGATAGGATGAAAACCATGCACCTCGCCCTCCCCTGCATCGCACTCGCCGCGATGGCCGGACTCTCCCGCGGGGACATCATCTACCAGACCAACACCCCCTACTTTGGCCCCAGCGGCCCGCCCGCCTTCGGCCTCACCGATGAACAGGCCGTCGCCCTCCGCTTCACGCCCGATCGCGATTACACCCTCGACGCCATCCGCGTCTGGATCATCAGCGACAACTTCGAGGTCATCAGCCACGCCCCCGTCCGCGTCCAACTCCGCACATCACACCCAACCCTCCCGCGCCCGACCAGCACGGTGATCGAAGAGATGGCCTTCGAGGTCGAAACCCTCGGCTGGGCGCCTCTCCTGCAAAGCGTGGAATCCCGCGACCACCCCCTGCTCCGCGCCGGTATTGATTACTGGATCATCCTGGAGTGCGACCTTCACGAAGGCGCCCCCGGTTGGAGTTGGGCCGACGGCAGCACCGGCATGGTCGCCCTGAGCTACAACGGCCAGGCCACCTTCAACGATGGCGGCATCGGCGCGGTCACCGCCACCACGATCGAAGGCACCCCCGCCTGCTACGCCAACTGCGACCGCAGCACCGCCGCGCCGACGCTGAGCGCCAACGACTTCCAGTGCTTCCTTAACGCGTTTGCGACACAGCAGCCCTACGCCAACTGCGACAACTCAGCGGCCGCGCCGATGCTGAACATCAACGACTTCATCTGCTTCATGAACACGTACGCGGCCGGCTGTTCGTAAGCCTACCGCATCACCGCATCCATCTGCTTCTTGGTCGCCGCGCCCGTCCCCTCGATGGGCACATCTTTCACCAGCCCATCGATGATCTGGTCCGCGGTCACCTGATCGGCCTCGGCATTGAAGTTCGTCAAGATGCGGTGCCGCAGCACGGGGTGTGCCACCTGCTTGATGTGCTCCGGAGTCACGTGATACGACCCGCTCAAAATCGCCTTGGCCTTGGCCGCCAAAACCAGATATTCACTGGCCCGCGGCCCCGCGCCCCACGCCACGTAATCCTGCACGATCTGTGGCCGCTTCACCCCGCCATCCATCGGCTCCTTGATCCGCGTCGCCCGCACCAGCCGCAGGGCGTACCGAATCACATGATCCGCCACCGGCGCCTGCCGCACCAGTTCCTGCACCCGCGTGATGTCCGCATTCGAAAGCACCGCATCCATCTTGACCTCGCGGCGGGTGGTACTCCGCTTGACGATCTCCAGCTCCTGCTCGGCATCCGGGTACGCGATCTGGATCATGAACATGAACCGGTCCAGCTGCGCCTCGGGCAACGGGTACGTGCCTTCCTGCTCAATCGGGTTCTGCGTCGCCAGCACAAAGAACGGCGAAGGCAAGTGATGCTGCACGCCGCCGATGGTGACATGCCGCTCTTGCATCGCCTCGAGCAGCGCCGCCTGCGTCTTGGGCGGAGTGCGGTTGATTTCGTCGGCCAGGATCACGTTCGCGAAAATCGGCCCCTTCACGAACCGCAGGCCGCGCGTGCCTGTCGCCTTGTCTTCCTCGATCACTTCGGTGCCCGTGATGTCCGACGGCATCAGGTCCGGCGTGAACTGGATGCGACTGAACCCCAGGCTCAACGTCCGGGCGATGGTCGAGATCAACAGCGTCTTGGCCAGCCCCGGCACCCCCACCACCAGCCCGTGCCCGCGGCAGAAGATGCAACTGAGCATCTGCTCAACCACCGAGTCCTGACCCACGATCACCTTGTGGATCTCAGTCGTCAGCCGGTCATACGCAGAGCGAACCTCCGCCACCGCCTGCTCGGGAGAGCCACCAACAGCAGAGTGCGAAGCAGCCGCAAGGGGATCGGACATGTGCATCCTTTCACAAGTACGAAGACATCATAGTGAGCCTCATCCTCTGGGCGTCACCGACTCCACCGCTTCCTTCATCAACGTCTTGAACGTCCCCATCGCCTCGGGCGACTCTGGCGCACACTTCCCATCCGGGCACCGCATCGTGTACGTCCCGTCCGGGTTCAGGTCCCACGCCGCCCGCTGGTCGGTCAACATGATGTCGACGATCTTCTTCAGCCGCGTCTTGGCCGCGCGATCCTTGACCGGCACCGCGGCCTCGACCCGAGCCGAGAGGTTCCGGTACATCCAGTCCGCGCTGGAGATATACCACGTGCCATCCAAGGGGTCTGTCTGCCCGCACCCGAAGAAGAACACCCGCGAGTGCTCCAGGAACCGCCCCACCACCGAGATCACATTGATGTTCTCCGACAACCCCGGCACACCCGGCCGCAGGCAGCAGAAGCCGCGGACGATCAGCGTGATCTTCACGCCCGCCTGCGAGGCCTGGTACAGCTTCTCGGTGATCTTCTTGTCTTCGAGGCTGTTCATCTTGGCGATGATCCGCCCGCCCACACCGGACTTGGCCAGGGCGATCTCACCATCAATCAGCTTCACAAACCCGTCCCGCATCGAGAACGGTGCCACCAGAAGCTGGTCGTATTCGCGCTTCAGCGACCGGCCCGTCAGGAAGTTGAACAGGTTCACCGCGTCGTCGGTAATCGCCCGGTCGCACGTCAGCAATCCCAAGTCGGTATACAACTGCGCCGTCGACGGGTTGTAGTTCCCCGTGCCCACGTGCGCGTAGCTCCGCAGCCCGCCGGCCTCGCGCCTCACCACCAGCGAGGTCTTGCAGTGGGTCTTGAGGCCGACCACCCCGTACGCCACGTGCACGCCCGCCTTCTCCAGCATCCGGGCAAACCGTACGTTCTTGCTCTCATCAAACCGCGCCCGAAGCTCCACCAGCACCGCCACCTGTTTCCCATCTTCCGCGGCCTTCACCAGTGACGCGATGAAGGGGGAGTCCGGGCTGGTTCTATATATAGTCTGCTTGATCGCCAGGACATCCGGGTCCTTGGCCGCGGCCGCGATAAACCGCTCCACCGACTGGTTGAAACTCTCGTAGGGGTGATGCAGCAGGATGTCCTGCTCGCGGATCGCGGCAAACACATCCGCATCACACGAGATCGCCTCGGGCGCCAGCTTCGGCGGCGGCACCGCCACCCAGCGCGGCTCCTTCAGGTGCGGCACATCCAGGTCCGAAATCGGGAACAGGTCGCCGTACTCCTGCGGCCCCCCGCGCTCGTACACATCCTCCGTCGAAAGCCGCAGCGCCTGGAGCACAAAGTTCAACACCGTCTTGGGTGGGTTCGGCGCGACCTCAATCCGCACCGCGTGCGCAAACCGACGCATCCGCAGCTCATTCTCCACAGACTGCAGCACATCCTCCCGGTCATCCTCTTCGATCTCAACCGCCGCATTGCGTGTCACCCGGAACGCCATCACATCGTGGATCGTCATCCCCGGAAACAGGTCATCCAGGTTGTGTTTAATCACCTCATCCAGGGTGATAAACGCCACCGGCGGCTTGTTCGGCGGCGTCAGGTCATCCCCCGGAATCCGCACGGGAATGAGCCGCGGCAGCACGTCCGGGATCTTCACGCGGGCAAAGTGCCGCTCGCCGGATTCGCCGTCAAACCCGCCCTTCCAAGAAAGCCCGCCGCCCGGCTGGCTCACCATGACGCCGATGTTCTCTGAAAGGTTGGAGATGAACGGGAACCGGTGCCCGGGGTCCACCGCCAGCGGCGTCAGCACCGGGAACACGTTCAGGTGATACCACCGGTCGATATCCGATCGCTGCGTAACGCTCAGGTCCGCGTAGCGCAGAATCCGGATTCCCTCGGCCGCCAGCGCCGGCACGATGTCGCTCTCATAGCAGCGCGCCTGTTCGGTGATCAGGTCGTTCACCATGGAGCGGATCGCAAAGAGCAGTGGCCGCGGCGTCAACCCGTCGGGTGTCGCCGTCGTCGACCCCGCATCCAGCTGCTTCTTGATGTACCCCACGCGCTTCATGAAGAACTCGTCCAGGTTCGAAGAGAAGATCCCCAGAAACTTCACCCGGGCCAGCAGCGGCGTCCGCGGGTCCGTCGCCTGTGCCAGCACGCGCCGGTTGAACTCCAGCCACGACAAGTCGCGATTCAGGAACTTCTGATCCGCCGGGACCGCCGACGCCTTGGGCGCAGCATCCGATGCACGAGTCTTGGGATTGATCGTCGTCACTACCTGCCTCTCGAAGGAATCCGATACGTCGCCGCGCACCCTGGAGCTTCCGTCACCCGCACCGACGCAATCGCCGCGTTGGGGGCCAGGTCCGCATCTAGGCTCGCCGACAGTTCTTCGGCCAGATACCGCGCCACATTCTCCGCCGTCGGATTCACCGACCCATTGAACGGAGCCACATCATTGAGGTTCCGGTTATGAAACCGCTCGGTCAGCTCTCGCAGCGAGGCTTCAACCGTGTGAAAGTCGCACAAGAGCCCATCCCCATCCACCGTGTCGCCCATCAGGGTCACTGTCACGTGCCAGTTATGCCCGTGCACCGTCTCCCGGACCCCGCCGATCGACAGCGCATGGGCCGCGGCAAACTCAGTCTGAACAGAAATCTCAAACACGTCAAAGGATAGAGGGTCTGGCACCGGATGGGGTTTAAGAGGGGGTGATGGGAGGGCGGGTTTCTAACCCGCCCAACGTTCTTTGCTCGCCATCCCCGCGCAAAAATCCACCATCTCTGGTAAACCATGCATCCCGGAGCCTTCCACCATGGCAAAGAAGATGTCCAAAAAGCCCGCCAAGAAAACCCCAGCCAAGAAGCCTGCAAAGAAGGCTGCGAGCAAGCCGGCCAGGAAGCCAACCAAGAAATCGCCCGCCCCCAAGCCGGTAAAAACCGGCCGCGGCCCAACTCCCGCCGAAATCGGTACCGCAGTCGTGGCCAACATCAACGCCGGCCGCCCCGACAAGCTCATCTGGGACAAGTTCTGGTCCCCCGCCGTCGCCTCGGTTGAAGGCGCCGGTGTGGCCCTGGGCTGGACGGGCCGCAAGGCCATGGAAGCCAAGTGCAATGAATGGCTTGCCGGCCACACCATCCACGGTTGCGCGGCCGAAGGCCCGTACCTGGGTGCGTCGGGCTTCTCCGTCAAGCTTCGTATGGATGTCGAGGACAAGTCCACCGGGCGCCGCACGCTCATGGAAGAGATCGCGGTCTACACCGTCCTGAACGGCAAGATCATCCGCGAAGAGTTCATGTACGGCTCATCGACCACGCTCGCGGCGCCCGCGCAAGAGCGCGAGCTCGCGCCCATCGGCGGCTAAAGCGAACTGGGTTCAAGCGTAGCGTTTGCGAGCCGTGCCGTGTCGGCACGGCGGAAGGCTCTATTGCCGATGCATAGCGCGGCTGAGCGCAATCCGAGTTTTTGCCCCTTCATCGCGAAGGTCGAACGACCGCCGTGCCGACACGGCACGGCTCGCTTTCGAACGTAATCGGTCCAGCTACGAGGACACCTGCCTGGGATGAACTGGACTTGTTCCAACGGCCTTTGTTTTGGTGGCACTGGTCATGGCTCTGCATGGCCAGTGTTGTCTGCCGGCTCACGACCACTTATTCGCCAGCGGGTCCGTCACCGGCGACAACTCCTGCGCCTTGGTCAGGAACGCCCGCTGCTGGTCGAACTTCAAGATGCCGATCAGCTTGCGCACCGCGTTGAACTTGTCGGACTTAGACTTGGCCGCCTTGATCGCCGGAACCATCGCCGCCGCGGCCTTGGCCTGCTCACCCTCGAGCTTCAAGCTGGCGACCACGGTGTCGATGTTGGCCGCGGAGTCCGCCGCGATCCGGTGATACGACGAGATCGGGTCCTTGCACGACAACGCGTACAGGAACCGCGTGAGGTTGTTGATGCGATCCTTCTTGGCCTTCTCCGCATCCCCGGCGCCATCGGGCTTCTCGGGGTTCTCGGCCATGATCTCGTTCATCGTCTGCTGCAGGTAGTCGGACGTGATCTGCTGGTTCAGGCCCGACTGGTCACGCGTGAGCGCACCCTTGAGCTCCAGGTGGTTGGACAGCGGGCCGGCCGACATGAGCTGGCTCATCATCTGCGACATCTGCTGCAGCTTCACGTGGTCATCCACATCGATGTTGTCGAGCAAGCCCGGCTGGCCGTCGGCCGGCTCGATCTTCAGGACAAAGTCCAGATTGTCGATCATCAACTGATCCACATCCGCCAGCCACGCCAGGATGAACGGCTTGCACTTCTCGCGCGTCGCCTGGTCGATCAGTTTGTTGTTTTCAAACGCGAGGATGTCCACCACACCTTCAAGGCGGATGATCTTGCCGTTGGGGCCCTTCTTGGCCAACGATTCAAACTGCGGGGCCGCGGGTGCTACCGCGGGCGCTGTGTTCAGGGGCTGCGCTGTCGGGGGTGTGGCGGCGGGCGGCTGCTGGGGCTTATCCACCACCGCCGGACCCTGGGCCATCACGGGAGTCGCCATCGCCAGCACCATCAAGTTCCGCCAGTAGTTCTTCATGTTCAGGTCTCGGTGTTCGTGGTTTGTTCGAATAAGGCTTAAGGGGGTCTAGGTCGGGACGAGGCTACAGCCCGACATTATTCCCGGGTACAACCCCCGCGCTCGCCGCAATTCCGCACTTCCACCCCGCCCACCTCCGCCCGAGAACTACAAGACCCCGAATGGGTCCTTGATCGGCGCGAGCTCCTTTACCTTGTTCAGCAGCATCCGCTGCTGAGCCAACGACATCTTGGACAAGAGCAGCTTCACCGCCGCACGCTTGGCGCCCTGGTCCGCCGCTGCCTTCACGGCCGCGACCTGGCTGGAAATGGCCACCGACTCGGGCAGCTTCAGCGAGGCCGCGGCCTCATCAATCACGCCCGCCGCCCGATCCAGCAGCCGGTGGAACATCCCCATCGCATCCCGGTGCCCCACGCGATACAAGTGCCGCGACGTCTCCTTCTGATCCGGCGTCGCCCCCATCACTTCGCGCAGAACATCCTGGTCATACTCGTACACCAGCTTCCGCGCCGCCTCGGCCTGCTTGGCATCGATCAACCGCCGGAACTCAAGCTGGTTGATCAGCGTCCCCGGCGCGTTGAGCTGTCGCCCGTACGTGTTCACACGCTCGGTCGCCTTGGGGTTGGCCGGGTCGTAGGAATCAAACACACCGGGTGACCCATCAAACGGCTCGATTTCCGCGATAAAGTCGAGGTTGTCAATCACCTGCTGCTGCACATCCAGCAGCCACTCGCGCGCCATGGGCTTGATCTTCTCGCGCGTCGCATCATCCAGCTTGGCGCACTGCTTGATCGCCAGCAGCTCCACAAACCCGTCGTGCCGCTGGATCTTGCCCTCCGGGCTCTTCTTGATCAGCGTGTCATCAATAAACGGCTGACACCGCGCCAGCGCCGCCAGGCTGCCCGCCAGCACCACACCCATCACCGCCATCGCCACGATCGTCTTGATGCGTTTCATGGCAGAGAAGATAGGAGGGGTTCCCGCGGCGTTCGAGCCCCGAAAACCGTTGGATTTGTGGAGGTAATCTGCACCGGAATGCCCTGAGCGCTCCTGCCCTGCGCACCAATAACTCACTTCGCGCCACGGTAATACGCCAACAACGCCTCCCTCTGCTCCCCATCCAGCTCCCGATAGATCTTCCCAAACAGCGCCCTCTTCTGCTCCGCCGTCGGGTTCAGTTTGGTCTTCTGCCCATAGTCCGTCACCATGTTCCGGATCCTGGTCTCCTGCTCGGGCTTGAGATTCAGGCTCGCGATCAGTTTCTCAAAGTCCTCTTTGCGGCTCCCGATCTGCCGGTCGTACGACCGCTTGATCTCCTGCCCGATCGCCGCGACCAACTCTCTTCCCGCGGCCTGCCCCAGCGTCAACTCCTCACCCTTGGCCTTCGCCTGCGCCATTGCATCCGCCACCAGCGCCTGGTGATACTCCTTCACCACCGCGATGTACGCCTCGCGCTGATCTTCCGGCAGCGCCCCCGCCACCTCATCCAGCAACTTCCCCCGAGCCTTCAGCGGCTCGAGCTTCTTCCCAAACTCCTGGAGCAGCTTCAGCGCCTCAGCCTTGTCCCCGCTCTGACCCGCGTTGTGAATCTGCACCACCAGGTCGATGTTCTCAATCAGGGCCTTGTCCATGATGGCCGCGCGCTGGCCCAGAATCGCGTCCACCTTCGCGCGCGAAGCGTCATCCACCTTCACCAGCCGCAGCGCCGCCTCTTCCGCCGACACCTCCAGCCGCTTGAGCTTTCCCGAAAAGTCTTTCTCAACCAGGGTCTTGCTCGACTCCTTGTCCGTCACCCGCGGCCCCTTCAGTGCCGGCTCCTCCGCCTTCTTCGCCGGCTCCTGTGCCCGCGCCAGCCCGGCACATATCCCGACAACCGCCAGCAAAATCTCAAAGCGCATAAGGACTCCCTTCGATCCTTCACCATCGGCCAAACGTCCGCCCGCGGCCCTGATTGCCGCCCCACCCCCCTCTCACTCTTCCTGATTTATCGCTTTGAGTTTTGAGCTTTGAGCTTTTACCCTCTCCTATGCCAACCACACCCACCGCCTCCTCCCCACTCGCCAAGTCCATCGCCGATGTCGCCCTCCTCCGCGGCACCTTCACACTCCGCTCCGGCCGCATCAGCAACTACTACCTCGACAAGTACCTCTTCTCCACGCGCCCCGAGGTCCTGTCTGAACTGGGCAAGCTCTTTGCCGAACGCATCAAGCCCCTGAACCCCGCGCGCCTCGCCGGAGCCGAGCTCGGCGGCATCCCGCTGGTCACCGTCGCCAGCCTGCACACCGGCCTGCCCTGCATCTTCGTCCGCAATCAGAAGAAGGACTACGGCACGGCCAAGCAGCTCGAGGGTGTGCTGAACCGCGGCGACAAGGTCGTCATCGTCGAAGATGTCGCGACCACCGGGGGCCAGGCTCATCGCCACGATCGACCGCCAGGAAGGCGCTCGCGAGAACGTTGAGAAGGCCGGGATCAAGTTCGAGGCGCTCTTTACCAAGAAGGACCTTGGGATAAACGAGTGACTCAGCGCGCCGTCCTCTCCGACATCAGGCTCGCGGCTGCCGCCAGAGATCGAACTCGGGCGGAGACTGCGCTGAGATCGTCAGCCTCGCGCCGCTCTGCCTTTTCAAATCCGCCTCTGGGCCGACGTAAACGGCGCCGCTCTTTGCCCAGCTCCTCTTGATGGCTCTGCCAAACCGCTCTAGCAGCTCTTTCGCCTGTACCGAATCCGATGCCGTCGCCACTCTACCCTCAATCATCACGCCATTTCCAAAGCTCCCCGCGGGCAAGAGCACGACCGTGTCGGGATTCTCAAGTTGATCAACGAGGTGTCGCGTGCCGCCGGTGGTCTGCCTTGCGGAA
The DNA here is from genome assembly GCA_044222485.1 of Phycisphaerales bacterium. Taxonomy (GTDB): domain Bacteria; phylum Planctomycetota; class Phycisphaerae; order Phycisphaerales; family UBA1924; genus JAHBXE01. The sequence continues at coordinate 24,108 of JBGAND010000002.1, forward strand.
CGCACCTTGATCACTTTGCCCATCTCAGAAACGAGGAAGGCGTCGCACGCTATTTGTTGATCCCCGCTCGCGATGCCAAGCTTCCGTATGTCTGCTCCACGTTCGTGTCGCTGTAGCGAAGGCCGCTCAAAGCTCCCTGTCAGAATGTATTGAAGCGGCCCGTCAGCTTCGACCACCGCCAGCATCTGCCGCAGATCTTGTGTCGTCGCGAAGAAGCTATAGCCCTTGTTCACTTCCCCACAATCCTCTCCATCAACTTATCCCTCTGCTTCTCGTTGAGATACGCCGCGACCCCAATCGCCAGCTTCTTCTGCTCCTCCGCATCCGCCTTCATCCCCGTCCGCTCCATCATCTCCAGCTTCATCTCGCGGATGATCTCCTGCTGCTTCTCCGTCAGATCCAGCCCCGCCGTCAGGTAATCCACGATCAGCGTCCCCGAAGATTCCTGCCGCTGAAATGACCGCGCGATCTCCTGGCCCAGCGACCCCAGCGACTCTCCCAGGTACGTCGCCCACGCCGGCGGCGGATCGTGCGGCTTGGCGTTCACCGCCTCCACGTGTACAGCCTTCCAGTATTCCCGCAACATCGCGCGGAACTTCTGCGCATCCTCCGAAGGCAACTCCGCGGCGATCCGCTCCTTCAGGCTCTGACCGCCCACGGCCGCGCTGATCTTGTGCAGCCCCACCAGGAACAGCGTCACCTTCTCCTTCACCGTTCCCGCCGCCCCCACCGTCTGCGCCTGGCCCAGCAGCACAAAGTTCTCGGTCACGAACCGATCAATCCCCGCGGCCCGCGCCACCAGCACCTTGTCCACCCGCGCCCGAACCTCGGTGGACAGAGCCAACCGGTCCAGCGCCGCCTGTTCGATCAATGTCTCCGGCCGCCGCACCCGCCCGCTCATCTCCGTCTGGACGATTCCCTCCCGCTCCTTGTGCGCCACCCGCGGCCCACTTAATGGGCCACCCAGCGGCCCACCCGAAGTCACCGGCTGCGCCATCAACCCCGCCGCAAGAAGTAGCCCCAGCATGCGTGCTCCTTCACAGAAGGAAGTACCCCACGACGAGCAACAACAGCACCACCGCCGTAATCACCACCCACGTCGGCAACCCCGTCTCGTGCAGGTGCCGCGAATCCACCGGCCGCTTGCACTTCCAACATTCCTGCACATCATCCATGAGCTCGGTGCCGCACCCGGCGCACTTGATGGTGACATCGCTGAACCGCTCCACATCCTCCGCCGATGGCCCCTCGGCATCCTCTTCCTCCGGCCGATAGTCCTCGACCGACCCGGACACCGGCTTCTGCCGCCGCACCATCCCGCGTTCTTCTTCGCTGGCCATGCCAACACAATACCGCGCAACTGTCCAAACGCCCACCGGAAAAGGACTCACCGCAGAGGCGCAGAGAACGCTGAGAAGGTCAAAAAGCCAAACAGAGCAGCAATGAGCGATAGCCCATAGGCCTCTCTTTCTGCTCCTTCTCTGCATCCTCTGCGCCTCTGCGGTGAAAACTCCTAAAAAGAAACCGACCGCGACGGAAAACTCCAATCGCGGCCGGTAGCGGAGCTTGGTTGTCGTACCAGTGCGGTACGTGTCGTTCGACTCTTTGGCTTTTACCGAGTTCCCTTTTCACTCATTTTGCTGAGAAGTTTTTCGAGCTTCTCCATCTGCTCGTTCACGCGGGCCAGCTTCTCATCAAGCTCTGAGATCTTCTTGTCGAGCTGCGCCTGCATTTCATCCAGACGCTTGGCATCGTTCCCGCTGAACGGGGTGAACTTGAACTGGCCCTCAGGGCCATTGCCAAACACCCAGGCCTGGCCGCCCCCCACTCCGTTCGGATTCGCACGCCACGCGTTCTTCATGGCTTCTTCAAACTTCCTCTGGGCTTCGGGGTTGTCCTTGAAGATGTCGTGGAACTCCCCGTTGTTGAACTGCTGCCAGCCTTGCTGATCGCCGCCGATAACATTCACCCCGCCCTGAGCGCCGGGCATGCCGAGCTTCTCGCCATCAAACTTCTTGAGCTCAACCGTGAGCTTCTGCTCTTCACCCTTGCGCAGCACTTTGAGTGTCACCTTCTCGCCCGCCTCATGCTTGTTGATGGTCTCGCGGAACTTCAGTTGATTGATCGGACGGACTCCATCCACCTCGACGATGATGTCCTGGGCCTTCAAACCCGCCTTGTCCGCGGGCAGGCCTTCATACACCTTTTCGACCAGCACGGCCTCATCCTGCTTGATTCCAAGGTGCCCGGCCAGCGCTTCGCTGGGCTCTCCCATCGTGATGCCGATCATCACTTTGGGCATGGCCATCGCCATACCTTCCATGGGCGGGAATGGCTGCATGGGCTCCATCGGCTGCGCGGGATCCACCTGACGGAACGTCCTGGACCGGGGCCGCGCATCGGCGCCGCCCAATCCCGCGCCGCCCAGCGACACATCAAACGACTTGATCACCTTGCCGTGATCATCGAGGATCTCGACCTTGTCCTTGCTGCGACGGACACGCTCGGCCGGAACGGCCTTGCCGTTGACCTTGGCCTCGATGTCCCCGCCGTTGATCGTGATCGAGTACGTGTCCTCACCGTCGGAGGACTGAATCATCATGCGGCTCTCGCCCATGCCGCCCGAGTCCACCTTGGGGCCCGCACGCTTGGTGCTCTTGGTCGTGGACTTATTGATGGACTTGTCCAGCGGCTGGCTGAAGTCGTCGGCCTTCTCCTGCGCAAGGGCCGCGCCTGAACACGCCAGAAGGGCCGCGCACACACCCACAATCCCACTCTTGAACGCTGCACGATTCATCTTGAAAGACTCCATTGATTGAGACTCCTTGTTGACCTGACATGACCCCGCAACAAACTCAACCCAAGGGCCCCGCTACCCCACACGCTTACATCGGCTTCCCACTCTTGGCCGGCTGCACGTCATACGGCACCGCCTGCTTCCGCCCCGCTTCATCCTCGCCAAACTGATACAGATCCTTCACTTCCACGCGCTCCAGGATCTGCCGCAGATACACCACGACATACCCCTTTCCGATGGTGTTGCCGTCCGGACCCGTCACCGGAGTCGCGCTCACCAGCACTTTTTCGGGCAACTCACCCAAGACGCGGCCCTCTTCTTTGCCGCGGTCCAGGTAGCTGCTCAGTGTGTCGCCCAAGCTCGGAATCGGGAGCTGCGCCCGGCCACCGGGATCGCCCACGCTGCTGGGTGCCTTGCCCGCGTTGTTCACCCACATCAGCCCGATACACGCCGCGGCGACCCAACCGCCCCAAACCCCCACCATCCGAATCCGGTTCTGGAACCGCCGCTCGATCTCATCCTGCGTCGGAGCATCCACCAGGTTCGCAACCGCGATCGCCACGCCGACCTCTTCACCCATTTCCGCGTGCATCTGCTGCGCTTCGGCCAGCTCACGCCAGAGCGATGGATCGCGGTTGGCCTGATGATGGAACACGTTCCAGTCATCCGGCGTCGCCTCGCCATCCACGATGCGGCTCATCAGGACCTCCGGGTCCTGCCTGTCGAGCGCCTTGTCATTCATGTCGTTCATAGGTTCACTCACGAAGCACCCCCACCACCAACCACTTCACTCACTCCGCCGTCCCCCATCGCCAACTCTCTCAACATCCTGCGACCCCGAGCAATCCGCGTCTCAATCGTCGTCTCCGGCAATCCCATCAACTCCCCAATCTGCCGGTAACTCATCCCGCGAACACACTTCAGAATCAGCGGCTCCCGATACCCATCCGGCAGAGTCGCGGCCAACCTCGTCAACCGCGTGGACTGTTCCTTCCGCTCCACCGGCTCATCCGCGCCTTCGGTCCCCGGCCCGATCGAACCCTCCGGCGACAAGTCTTCCGCCCGGGGCCCCATCACCCGCCGCTTTCGCTTGGTCGTTCGTCCCGCAGCCCGCGCCGCGTTGATCGCCACCGTCCGAAGCCAAGGCTTGAGCATCGCCGGATCACGCACCTTGCTCACCGTCCGAACCACCGTCATCGCCACATCCTGCAGCAGGTCTTCCAGCTCCGCCTCCCGGGGCTTGTGGGCCAGCAGCACGGCCGCCACCCACCGCCGGTTTTCCAACCAGACGCGCCGCACCGCATCCGCATCACCGCGGATTGCCGCCGCCACATCCAGCCGCAAACTGCCTTCCACCGGGATACTCCGCTGACCGCTATCCATAGATGCGCCAGAAACCTCCACCCGTCATCCCCATTCTTCGGCCGCCAACACCCCTTTGTGCGTGCTGAATGAGGCAATTATCGGCATTCGTGCCATCCAAGTCGGTTCCTCTGACGTCGATGCGGCCACCCGAACCGACCCCTCCCCTATCCTCCCCCTCCCCATGCCCGCCGAACCACGCCCCATCGAACGCTCTCGCATCTCCGACCCGCGCGCCATGTCCTTCGGGGAACACCTCGAGGAACTCCGCCGCCGCCTGATCTTCGCTCTCCTGGGCGTCCTGCCCATCTTCATCGCCGCGCTGGTCTTCGGCGAGCGGCTCATCAACTTCATTCTCAAGCCCGCCCAGGCCCAGCTTCGCGCGGCCAGCATGCCTACCGGCCTGATCTCGACCAGCCCCCTGGAAGTCATCGGGGCCTACCTCAAAGTCGCGATCGTCGTCACCATTGTTTTCGGTGTCCCGTTCATCCTCTACCAACTCTGGCTGTTCATCGCGCCGGGTCTCTATGAGCAAGAGAAACGCTTCGCCCGCTTTCTCATCCCGCTCAGCCTGATCCTCTCAATCACGGGCCTGGCGTTTCTCTACTACGTCATGCTCCCGGCGATGCTGGCGTTCCTCATCGGCTTCGGCGCCGAGATCGGCGCACAGACCACCAAGACGGTGGAGACTCCGGCAGGCATGGTGTTTCCGACGGCCCCCATTCTTGAAGGTGATCCGGTTGATCCGCCCCCGGGGTCGGTCTGGTACAACAACGATCTCAAGCAACTCCGCTTCAACACGGTCCCTCCGGTCGCCGCCGGCGAGCCCGTGCCCAAACCGATCATCCGCGGCGTGCCGCTGACCAAGGCCGCGGGCATTCGGCCTGAGTACAAAGTCAGCGAGTACATCAGCCTGGTGTTCACAACTTCGCTTGCCTTCGTGCTTGGGTTCCAGACCCCGGTCGTCGTTCTACTCCTGGGCTGGATCGGCATCTTCTCACTCGCCACACTCCGCAAGAGCCGCAAGTACGCGCTCTTCGCGGCGTTCGCGCTTTCGGCCGTGCTGTCTCCCAGCCCGGATCCGGTTTCGATGATCGTCCTGGCCATCCCCCTCTACTTCCTGTATGAGCTTGGTCTCTTCCTCCTGAAGTTCTTCCCGCCCGGCCGCATCGCCCGCGGCGTCAAAGTCTCCGACCTCACCCACGCCCCGGCAACTTCCGAGGGCCCCGACGCCGGCGATGACTAACCCCCTCCTGCCCCACGATGAGCCGATGATGCGCCGGGCCATCGAACTGGCCAAGGAGGCCGCGGCCATCGGCGAAGCCCCCATCGGCGCGGTGGTCTACGAAACGGCTTCCGGCAGGATCCTCGGTGAAGGCTCCAACCGCCGCGAGATCGACCACGACCCCGCAGGACACGCCGAACTCATCGCCATCCGCACCGCCGCGAACGCCATCGGCGACTGGCGCCTCAACCATTGCACGCTGGTGGTGACGCTCGAGCCCTGCCCCATGTGTGCGGGGCTGATCGTAAACGCGCGGCTGGGACGGCTAGTCTACGGCTGCAAAGACCCAAAGGCCGGGGCCACCGACTCGCTCTTCAAGCTCACCAACGACCCGCGGCTCAACCACCGCGTCCAACCCATCGACGGCTTGTTGGCAGAAGAGTGTTCTGCTTTGCTCAAGGAGTTCTTCCGCTCATTGAGAAGCTCCTAAGGACGGCTCAACGCACCTCTCCTGTCCTGTGTGCGTTCGCCGCTTTTCCTGCCTCCTACTTGTACGCTTCAACTTGTCGGGTCGTCCGACTCACGACCATCGGGCCTGTCCAGAAGTGGTTGAGCCCGGCCGGTGGCGCTGACTCCGCAATGATCAGTTGGTTAGTCGAAGGCATGGGTCGATCGTCATCCCCACGGAACGTGATCCGGTTGTTGCCTTTCACCGGCTTGCTGCTCTGAAACCACGAAAACTGGGACTCTTCTTCGGTCCGGACTTCGTTGTTGAGTTCCTCGAGGGTAAACGAACCGCTCAGGTCTTTTTGATACGTCGCCACGTCGCGCCTCCTGGTTGGGTGCCTGTTACTTCGCGATCAGACCGGCGTCTTGAAGCGCCTTGTTGAGCGCTTTCACCTTCGCCGGATCGCGGTTGTTTTCCTTGTGCCTTGCCAGCAGCCACGCCTTGGCGGAATCAACGCTCGCGGCGGCCGCCGTAACTTCCGCGGCCGCCACCGACGGGCTTAGTGTGCTGTTTACGGCGGTGATGAGCGCCAAGCGTTTGGCCTGATCGGTCAGCGTGCTCACCTTGCTCTGAATCGCTATTGCGTTCTCGCGAATCTGGGTCCGAACATCCACGGGCGTCGGGGTCTGAATGAGGTCGATCTTTTCCTGGTTCTCTTTGTCCTTGGCGCCCGCATCTCGCTGAATGGACTGCAGCGCGCCAAGGAATGTCCCCGCAAAGTAATAATCATCAAGATCCGACAGGGCCTGGCTGAGTGGATACGACCCATAGTCCAGCGACAGCCCGGTGAGGATCCGCGCCCGCACCTCCTTCCGCTGGGCGTTCATCGCCGAGTACAGCGCCTTGACCGTTTGCTCGTAGTAAAAGTTCTTGTCAAACGAGGCCTTGACGCCCGTGATGCCCGCGGCCACGCCCGCCAGGATCTGTGTGGTGGTTGATGGAACGATGATCGCACCGGCCGTGTTCAAACCGATAAGAACCGCATCTGTTGCGGTGTCGCCGCGTTGCTTCTGTAGGACAAAGCTGCGCACGAATATCTTGTAGTTTGCGTCTATGAGCGCCAAGCGCCCGCTGACCACATCATCCCGATCGTCCCTTCTACTTCCTTCCGCCATCTCGTAGTGCTTGGTGATGCGTGTTGCGCTGGCGTATCTGGATTCCAGTGCCTCCAGTTCCGCCTGCTCATTCTCCGACCGCTGCGGAAACCCGCCGGACGTCGCCGCGCAGCCCGATGTGCCGACCAGAACGAAGAGCGCAACCAGCACGCAGCTCAAGACTCTGAAACAGTTCATGAGGCCTCCTCGCTGCAAGCAGCGGATGTCGGTGCTGAGTATCTCTCATGTTCAATTTCGTTGTCAAGTGTTACACAACTTTGTGTGTTGAACGTATACTGGGCTGTGCCCGAACTCCCCGAAGTCCAGACGCTCCGCCGTAGCCTTGAGCCCCTTATCGTCGGGCGCACGGTGCTCTCCGCGACTCTGCATCGGCGCGATGTTCTGACTCTGCCGACGCGTGGGCGTGTACTCCCTGAACATCTTCTGGTCGGCGCCCGCGTCAAAGAACTTCACCGCCGCGGCAAGCAGATGGCGGTGATCGCCACTGACGGACGCGTGCTCCTGGTTCATCTGGGAATGACCGGCCAGGTACGACACGAAGTTGTCAGAAAAAAGGTGGTTCACACCCACGCCACGTGGAACCTCAATGATGGGTCAAGCGTCTATTTCAACGACCCGCGACGGTTTGGCGGGCTGTGGTTCTTTCCGAATCTCGCGGCGCTTGAAGAGCGGTGGGCGGAGCTGGGTCCGGATGCTCTGACCATCTCGGGGGAGGAGTTGGCGATGCGGGCGGGGAGTTCGAAACGAGCGATCAAGGCGGTGCTTCTCGATCAGGCGGTCTTGGCCGGGGTCGGAAACATCTACGCGGATGAGGCGCTGTTTGAGTCTGGCATTAGTCCGCGGCGATTGGCGACTCGGATGACGACCGAGGGTTTTGAGAAGCTGGCGGAAACGGTCCGGTCGGTGCTTGAACGGGCCATCATGGCCAAGGGGTCCACGCTGCGGGACTACCGGGATGCCTCTGGGCAGGCTGGGTCGGCCCAGGATGGCCACAAGGTCTACGGGAGGGGCGGATTGCCTTGCCTGACCTGCGGGACCACCCTGACCCGACTGACGCTCAACCAGCGAACAACGGTCTTGTGCCGCCGGTGCCAGAGGTGAGGAATGTTCACATGTTCTCCACATGGAAAAGTCCCGGTTTTGAGAGTGTGTTTGGAGGGGTGCTCGTCGATCGCGTGCGGGGGCTTGGTTCTCTTCTTCAAATTAGAGATAGATCAGATGCTGATATAAGAAAGGCGCGCGGTTTGTGGAGAAGTGGAAAGACGCAGCGAATTTGGCCGGTTTAAAGGGGTTTTTGAGGCGGCGAGCTCGCGGGTGATTCTGTCGGTTGTCTGTCGCGTGGGGCGCATCTGCGACGGGTCTGCGGGGGAGAGGGTCTGGGGTGAATGCCGGAGAGGTTTGGAATTCGATCCGCCGCCGATTTGTTCAATCAGGTTGTCCACATGCTCTCCCCGGAGCAAGTGACAGCAGTTGAGGGGTTTTGTGGACCCGTTTTTGCGGCGAAAAAGCACTTCACAATGGGGGAAGGTTGCTCTACCCCACTACTGCTTGGGCTTCACGAGCTGGCCCTGGAGCTGTTTCACCTGCTCGTTGAACTCGGCGTCGGCTTTGCGGCGTTTTTCCACCGCCTTGATGGCGTGCATGACCGTGGTGTGGTCGCGGCCGCCGAAGTGGCCGCCGATTTCTTCTAGCGAGTACCGGGTGTTGTTGCGGAGGAGGTACATGCAGACCTGGCGGGGCATGGAGACCGACTGCGGCCGTTTCTTGGATTGCAGGTCGGTGAGTTTCACACCGTAGAACTCGGTGACGGCGCCGATGACGACCTGGATGTTGAGTGTGCTGCCGGGGCCGGTCGGGGCCGGGTCGCCGATGCAGGAGCGGGCCATTTCGATATCGGGTGGGCGGCCCTCAACCCGAGCGGTGAACTGGAGCGTGGTGATGGCGCCTTCGAGCTCGCGGATGTTGGTGTCGATGCAGGTGGCGATGTGGAAGATGACATCTTCGGGGAGTTTCATGCCGCGGAGGCCGGCCTTTCCGCGGATGATGGCGACGCGGGTTTCAAAGTCCGGGGGCTCAACCTCGGCGACCATGCCCTGCTTGAAGCGGGAGATCAGGCGCTGCTCGAGGTGGGGAATCACCTCGGGCGCGGCGTCGGAGGACAGGATGATCTGCTTGCTGGCCTGGTAGAGGGTGTTGAAGGTGTGGAAAAACTCTTCCTGGGAACGCTCGCGCTTGGCCAGGAAGTGGATGTCGTCGATGACCAGGATGTCCATCTCGCGGAACTTCTGGCGGAAGGCGATGAGCTGGCCCTCCTGGACGGAGGCGAAGTAGCGGGTCATGAACTCTTCGCAGGAGATGTAGCAGAGGACCGCGCCGGGGTAGCGTTCCAGGAGGCGGAGGCAGGTGGCCTGGAGGAGGTGGGTTTTGCCCAGGCCTACGCCGCCGTAGATGAACAGGGGGTTCATTTCGGAGCCGGGTTTTTCCCCTACTCCCTGGGCCGCGGCGTGGGCGAGGCGGTTTCCGGGGCCGATGACGAAGTTTTCGAAGTTGTTGTCGGGGTTGATCGCGACCTCGCCGAAAGACGGGAGGCTGGGGGCGGACTGGGGGGTTTGGGGTGCGGCGGTGCCGCGGGCGTAGTCCTCCTCGGGTTCATCGACATCGCCGACGAAGCGGACGGAGACCAGGCGTCCGGTGACGGCGCGGGCGGCATCGACGAATTGCTCGGTGCAGTCTTTGCGGAGATAGACGCGGTGGAGGGTGGGGGTGACCTTGAGGCGCAGGATGCCACCGGCCAGGCCGAGGGGGACGATGTCCTCGAACCATTGGCGGCAAATCGCGGGGTGATGCGTCCGCAGGTGCGTGAGCATCTGCGCCCAGAGTCGGGCGTCTTGATCGGCCATGTACTCGCCTCTTCCTTGCTTCCCACCGAACTCGAAACACGCCACCGCGTGTGTGGGGAACGTAACCAAGGAGTTGGGGGGTGTCAACCGGGAATGCGGGGTTTGGGGTTGGGTGGGGTGAAGGGAGTTGGAACGGAGATCGGAGGCGGATCGATGGAGAAGGGGCCACAGATGTGTCAGATGAGCCCAGATGGGGACAAGAGTGCTGGCGCGAGAGATTGCGGGAGGCAAGAATCGTCCACCCTCCGGGTGGGGAAACAAAAAGGCTTACCAGGGGTGCGCTCGCCAAGCCTCGCGACCCCTGGCAACGATCGTGCGCCCTCCGGGCGAAGAGCCGGCATCAAGTTCGAGACACTCCACAGAGCAGACTTTTGGGCACCGGAGAACATCAACCTTCAGCGATGGCGTCGAGGTCTTCTTCGCTGGCGATTTTCTCAAGGGCGTCGAGGAGGTCGACCTGGATTCTGCGGCTTTCTTCGTACCACTTGGTCATGTCGGTGTTGTCTTGGGGCTTGTTGATGTCGGCGAAGCTGCGGGCGCAGTCCTGGTCTTCGGCGAGGGTAAGGTGGGATTCGTCGATGGAGCGGGATCGCTCGTCGAAAGTTCGGGTGGCGTCGAGGAGCTGTTGCTGGCGCTTGGGGTCCAGGCGGTTGCTTTTCAGGAGGCGCTCCGCGCGGGCGCGGATGGGCGGGTGAATCTGGATCATTTGTGAACGGGAAGTGAGGAGCTTGTCGCGGAGTGTGCCCTTGATGTCGTTTGGCGCGAGGGCCAGGAGGCGCTGGGCGGTGGAGCGCTGGAGGCGGAGGATGGTGCAGTCGGCATCGCGGAGGGCGTCAAAGGCGCGGGCGGAGGTGGTGCCGTCGGGCTCGGACCAGGATTTTTCGCTGTCGATGATGAGGGGGAGGCGGGCCATGATGAGGCGGTCGAGCTCGAGTTCGTAGGGCTTAAGGAGTTCGCGGACATCGGGACGCTCGTAGAGCTTGGTGACGCGGGCAACCTCGATGAGGTCAACCCCGACGCCGGAGCGGCCGGATTGGTGGAGATAGAACCGGCGGTGGCGGCGGCGCTCGAAGGTGTTCCAGGCTTCTTCGGAGCCGTCGGGGAGGAGGGAGCGGAGGTCGGCAAGAAGCTCTTTGGAGGCGGCATCGTGGGAAGCCTGGCGCTTGGCTTCTTCTTGTTTGATCACGGCATCCAGGGCAGGGCGGTCGGTCGTGTTGACGAGATAGGCACGCTCGATGGCGCGGTTCTGGCGGAGAGCATCGCGCTTGAGGCGGGCGGCGCAGCCCTCGACTAGGGAGCGGGCCGCGGCGATGGCGGCATCGCCGGCGTTGGCATCTTTGGCCAGGTCGGCGGCCTCCTCGGCGGTGGCGGGGGCGACGAGCAAGTCGAACCCTTCACCGCTTTCCATGATGGCGCCCTGCGCGAAGGTGATGGAGGGGAGGAGAAGAAGGAGAAGGGTGAGGAGTTTCATCGGGGGCTCCGGGGGAGATTGCAAATCAGCAAAGCAGCAAATGAGCAAAGCGGCAAAATAGGAGAGGAAGGTTAGTTGGTTTTAGGGGCGGTGGTGCGGGGGGTTGCGGTGGAGCGGTTCTGTTGGCGTGTGGTAATTGGTGTCGCCCCTCCGGGGCTTGATTATTTGAATGTCGAGTACCAGGGGCTTGCGCCCCTGGCTACGGGCTGCCGCCACTTCGTGGCTGGGCCGGAGAAGACCAGGCGGCGTTTGAAGGTACGGTGACATTTGGAGCCGTGTTCGGGGTTGCGTGGGTTCGGGGGTTGGGTTGGGCTCTGCGTTTGGCCGCGCGTTTTGGTTGGGGTTCTTGGGTGGTGGGTTGCGGCGGAGTGGGTTCTTGGCTGGAGGGTTGTTGGTGTTCGGGAGGATTGTTGTTGTTCATCGGCGGCGGGGCGGTGGTGGGCGTAGGGCGGTGGCGGAAGAGGGTGCGGGCGGCTTTGCCGGCGAGTTCGAGGGCGCGCGGGGTTTCGCAGAGGCTGACGGCTTGTTCTTTGAGGACGACGATTGCGGCGTGGCGGGCGTGGATGGCGGTGGATTCGGCGCGGCGGTTGGCGAGTTCGTCGAGCGCATCCAGGAGGGCGCGGACGGCGGGTTGGGCGAACCAGACGGTGAGTTGGGAGAGGGTGAGTTTGTGGGCCTGCGCGATTTGGAGGAGCGGTCGATCCGCGGCCAGGAGATCGATGATGAGTTCATCGGTGTTGACGGTTTTGCCGTCGATCTGGTTGTCGATGGGGGTTTGGAAGGACGGGTGGGAGGTGGTTGTGAGCATGGGTTCAACGTAGCGGGATTTTTGGGTGATACAAGGGACCCTAACGGAAAATGGAGGAGCAGAGTGACATGACGTTGTCACTCTGCGCGAAGATTTTTGATGGGTAGGGGGTGGAGGTGGGAAGTTGGGGGAGATTTGGCGAAAGGCGAAAGGCGAAAGGCGAAAGACAAGAGGTGGTGCGATTGAGGTGGTTGGCATCGAAGTCGGAGGCCGGCGTGGCCGGTGATTCGACTTCGATGGCACGGTTTCAACAAGGTGTCAGCACGGTGTATGGCCGCGGACGAACCCAAGCCCTCAGGGAGCAAGAGGCGGGGGTGGTTGACAGAGGGGGTAGACTGGGCGGCGTGGCATGAGGAGATGGGTATGTTGATGCGCGGATGGGTGGCGTTGGCGGGTGTGGGTGGCTTGGCTGCTTCGGCGGCGGGGCAGCTCAATATTCACCTGATCTTTGACGCGTCGGTGTTGAGCGATCCGCGGGCCGCGGAGATTCAGAGCGCGGTGAACTATGTTGCGGCGCAGCTTCGGTCGCAGCTTTCCAATCCGATCACGGTGAACATCAAGGTGGTGGCGGCACCCGGGACGAGCACGTTCGGGCATTCGGAGTGGGTGTATACGTATCCGTTCACGTATGCGCAGGTTCGCGGCGACATGATGGCCGCGGCGAACTCGGCGGATGATGCGAGCGCGGTGGCGAGCCTGGGGGCGGCGGACCCGACGGGTGGCCAGCCGTTTCTGCTGCCGATTGCGCTGGCGCGGATTTATGGGCGGTGGCCGGCGAACGACCCGCAACTGGATGGGACGTTTTCGTTTGGGGCCGGGTACAACTACACGTTTGATCCGGTGAATCGGGCGGTGCCGGGGAAGTACGACTTCATCGGGCTGGCGCAGCACGAGATGACGGAGATCATGGGGCGGGTTTCGATCCTGGGGAACGGCGGGTATCACACGGTGTTTGACTTGCTGCGGTATACAGCGCCGGGAGTTCGCAGCCTCGGCACGACGGGGACCGGGGTGTACTTTTCGGTTGATGGGGGCGTGACGAACCTGCACGGGTTCAACTCGGTGGCGGGGGGAGACTTGGCGGATTGGAACAGCGCGACGAACGATGCGTTCAACGCGTTTTTGTTCTCGGGGGTCGTGAATGATGTGTCGCCCGTGGACCTGCGGGTGATGGATGTGCTGGGGTATCGGCGGGTGGTGTGTTATGCGAACTGCGACCAGTCGGTCGCGCCACCGGTGCTCAACGCCAATGACTTTCAGTGCTTTCTGAACAAGTTCGCGATGGGCGATGTGGCAGCGAACTGCGACGGGAGCACGGCGGTGCCGGTGCTGAACGCGAATGACTTTCAGTGTTTTTTGAACGCGTTTGCGGCGGGGTGTTCGTAGGTCGGTTGGCGAGATGGGCGATTGGGGACGTCGGCATCGAAGTCGGAGGAACCGACTTCGATGGCACGGCGCGGTGGTCCTAATTCACGGGCCCGTGGTGCGGAACACAAACAAGCTAGTCGCACCCGGTGGCGAAGCTATTCAGGAAGCACTGGAAGTCGTTTGCATTCAGCGCTGGGGACGCGGAGCTCTGATCACAGTTGGCCGAAGGCAATCCCGAAGCGAAGCGGTTTAGAAAGCACTGGAAGTCATTGGCGGTGAGGATTGGAGAGGTTGTGCTTCCGTCGCAGTTGGGATAGCAGGCGACAATTCCGAACCAGGATGTGGCGAAGGTGGCGCCCACCGATGAAAAGAACCCGGGCAGGGTGGGTTGTATATTGGAGCTCCCGGTCATTTCACCGGATTGCGTGCGGCCTACCAGCGAGGCGAAGGCCGCGTCGAGCTGTGTGACAACCTGAGTTGCGAGCGGGCCAAGCAAACCGTTTGCGTCACCCCAAGCGGCGACAGTCCCGTCAGTACGGATGGCGGCACCGAAACGCTGTCCGGCGACCACCGCGGTGTAGGTGCCGGGCGGTACGTTGAGCTGGCCGAACGCGTTAAATCCAACCGCGACAATCGAACCGTTTGCGCGCAGGGCGAGGGCAAAGTCCTCTCCTACCGCTATATCAACAAAGTCGTTGCCGGGTATGGTGCCGCCGCCCAAGCCGGATCCCCAGAACGCCAACGAACCATCGGTGAGGATGCCGGCGCTGAAGCCCCAGCCCGCGGCCACCTTGCGGTATGTTCCCGGTGGGGCGTTCAGTTCGCCCATGACGTTGTAACCCCAACCGACGAGGGTGTCATCCATGCGGATGGCGAAGTAGCAACTGGCGCCGGCGGTGATGAACTTGAATGGCCCCGGTGGGGCGTTCATGAGAACAGGGTCGGGGTCGCCCCAAAGCGCAATTGATCCATCCGCGCGGAGGGCGGCGCATGTGATGGAAGTTCCGACTACTGCAACAAACTTGCCGGGCGGCACATTGAGCTGTCCGAAGCCGTTGTTGCCGAAACCGATGAGGGGCCCAGGCACGACTTGGCCGGACGCGCCACCAACAACGCACAGAATCGCTCCGGCGCATGCCACGAGTCGGGCTCTTTGGATCACACCTGGCCACATGACGGCTCGTCCTCAACAACGGGCGACAAACAAGTCTACCGCAGGCGGAGTCGGCGCCCCAGCAAGCACCAACAAGTGTTCGATTATCGGTCCCGCGGGGCTGCTAACGCCTTGCGGCGAGAGGTGAAAGGCGAAAGGCAAGAGGTGAGAGTTGAGAGTTGAGACTGGGGACGTCGGCATCGAAGTCGGAGGAACCGACTTCGATGGCACGGTTAGCGTTTGCCGGCGCCGGCGGTGCCTTTGGGCGGGTGCACGATTCCGGCCGCGGCTTCTTGTTGTTCGTAGCGTTCGCGGTTGAACTTGCCGTCCATGAGCAGGAAGACGTTCTTGGCTTTTTCCTGGCCGATAATTTCGACGAGGCGTTCGCGGGCGTAGCCCAGGTGGGTGCGGCGGGAGATGTGGGTGAGGATCATGGCCTTGCACTCGACGACGCGGAGCCATTCGGCGATGTCGTTGATGTGCATGTGCATGCCGACCTTGGCGCGCTCGGTGTGCTCGGGCTCGAAGAAGGTGCACTCGCAGATGATGAGCTCGGCCTTGCGGACATCGTTGCGGACCAGGTGGGCGCCGGGGAGGGTGTCGCCCATGTAGGCGACCAGGGGGATTTCGAGTGTGCGGGTGATTTCCTGGCCGCGGTCTTTGAGTTCTTTGAGTTTTTCCTGGGGGAGGTTGATGAGCTCGGGCTTGAGCTTGGAGCGTTTCTCGATGATGGTGTAGCCGAAGGAGGGGGAGGTGTGCTCGGTCTCGAAGCCGCGGAGGAAGATGTTGGGCTTGATCTCGGTCATCTGCTCGGCCTCGATGGCGATGAGCTCGTAGGGGGTGCGCTGTTGCTCGAGGTCAACGAAGCCGTCCATCATGCGCTTGACCGCGCCGGCGATGCGGACATCGCAGACGATGGTGCCGCTGCCCATGCCCTGGAAGCGGCGCTGGGAGCAGTAGTAAGCAAGGCCGCCGACGTGATCCATGTGTCCGTGGCTGAGGGCGACGAACTTGGATGAGAGCGCGAAGCGCGGGCACTCACCCATGTCGAAGCAGACATCGAGCTCGGGGATCTGGATGGCGGTGGTTTCGCCCGCGACGGAGACGCCGGCGATGCGGTAGGGCGGGATATAGAGGAAGCCGGGAGAGGACTCACGCGGCGGGGGCTTGGGGATCATCGGACAAGTCTCCAGAGCGGGCGGTTGCCCGATCGGAAAGCGCACCTTGAGGGACGGGGCATCACACGATGCCGACGGAAGAGTTTAGGCGAAGGGAGGGGATTGTGTTTGGGGTGAAACCCGCATGGGTGGGGGTGGAGGGCATCGAAGTCGGAGGAACCGACTTCGATGGCACGGGTGCTGTTACAGAGCTGTTGCGCGCGCGGGGAGGGGGGAGGCGAAGACTCCTATCGCGGGTTGGTAAACCACTTTTGAGGAGTTGGTCATGCTGGCATCACGGTTGAGCGTTGTTTGTGCTGTGGCTGGGTTGGCTTCGTCGGTGTTCGCGGATGCCCCGGCGCCGGAGCCGGTGCAGATCAGGGGGGTGATTGATGAGGTGACGGTGTATCGGGGGCAGGCGCTTGTGAGCCGCGCGGTGAAGGTGGAGGGGGCGGGGTTGTCAGAGATTTTGGTGACGGACTTGCCGGAGCATGTGGTGCCTTCGAGCTTGTATGCGGAGGCGGATGGGGGGTTGGGTGGGGCCGAGGTGCGGTCGGTGCGGTATCGCGTGCGGCCGGTGATGCAGGATGTGAACGAGGAGGTTCGGAAGCTGGATGATCAGATTCGGGGGCTGGATGACAAGTTGCGGGCTGTGGGTAAGCGCGGCGAACTGCTGGCGGAGCACAAGGCATACCTGGCGAAGCTGGAGACGTTCGTGGCGCCCGCGGCCAACATGGAAATCAGCAAGGGTGTTTTGAACGCGGAGACGCTGACCTCGTTGACGCAGTTGTTGTTGACGCAGAGACAAACGATCGCGGATGCGGACCTGAAGCTGGGGCTGGAGCAGCGGGAGCTGACCGAGCAGAAGACGCTGGCGGTGCGGGAGCGGGATGCGATCGCCGGCAAGTCGAACCGGACGGTGCGGGAGGCGGTGGTCCTAGTAAACCTGCCGGCGGGGGCGAAGGGTGGATCGCTCCATCTGCGGTATCTGGTGGATGCGGCGGGGTGGTCGCCGAGCTACACGGTGCGGGCGGATGGGAAGAAAGACAAGGTGCTGGTGGAGTATCACGCGGCGATTCAGCAGATGAGCGGGGAGGACTGGGGAGATGTGGCGATGACGCTGTCGACGGCGACGCCGAGCCTGGTGTCGCGGGCGCCGGAGCTCAAGCCGATGCTGGTGTCACTGGCGGCGGTGTCGGAGCCCAAGTCGAGCGTGGACTATCAGAATGTGCGGAAGGAGTTGATGAGCAGGCAGAGGCAGGCGGACAACACGCGAGCGCTGAGCAACGGGCCGCAGGGTGGGCAGAAGTTTGAGGACAACTTTGGACGGGGCGACATCAAGGCGCAGGCGGAGGGTGTGATGGCGGGCGACCAGGCGTTGAACACGCTGGCGGGCGACATGCAACTCCTGGATCTGCTTTCGACGGGCCGCGTGGTGCGCGTGTCGGGGAACGCCCAGAAGCGGGAAGAGGGGTTAAGCATCACGTATACGCTGGCTGCGAAGACGAGTTTGCCGAGCCGCGCGGATGTGCAGCAGGTGCAGATTGCTTCGATGAGCATGCCAGCGGAGTTTTACAAGGTCGCGACGCCGGTGCTGACGGAGTATGTGTATGACGAGGCGTCGGTGAGCAATGACTCCAAGGTGGTGCTCTTGGCCGGGCCGGTGGCGGCGTATTCGGAGGGGCGGTTTGTCGGATCGGGTGAGGTGGCGACAATCGCGGGTGGGGAGAAGTTCATTGTTGGGTTCGGGATCGACTCCTCACTGCGGGCGTCGCGCGAGCTGGTTGAGAAGTCGGACAACGTGCAGGGTGGGAATCGGATTGTTGATCTGACGTATCGGCTGGCGATTGACAACTTCGGTGAGACCGCGGCCAAGGTGCGGCTGCTGGACCGGTTGCCGAAGGCCCGGGAGGGGGAGATCAAGCTGACGCTGACGGATGGCGGCGGCACACAGGCGACCGAGCCGGATGTGCAGAAGAAGACGGGGATTTTGAGGTGGGATGTGACGGCCGCGGCCGCGGGATCCGGGAGCAAGGCCTTTGCGCTGGAGTACAAGTTCCGGCTGGAGCATGACAAGCAACTCATGATTTCGGGGATGCCGGTGGCGGCGAAGTGAGTTTGCTTTCTGGATTTGGTTTCTGGGGGAGCGGGTGGGTGAAGAGCCCACCCGCTCCATTACCTACTGTCCGGGCATGACGGACGGGACCACGACGGGGAAGTCGGATGATCAGGGGGCGCGATCGGAGCGCGGGTGGTTTGCCGAGGCCCGGCAGCTGACCAAGCGGCTGGGGCCGGCGGCGATCCTGGGGTTGTGGTCTTCGGTGATGCCGCCGCTGGGGGCGTTCGGGCTGCTTTATGCGATGGCGGCGACGAACCTGGGGCCGTGGCTGAGGTCGCACGGGTTGCAGGGGGCCGCGGCGTATTCATGGATGTTTGCGCTGTTGGCGGGGATGTCGCTGTTGCCGACGTATATGCAGTCGGCGCTGGGGGGTTTTGCGTTTGGGATCAAGATTGGGTTGCCGGCAGCGCTCTTGGGGTTTGCGGGCGGGGCGGTGATTGGATATGAGATCGCGCTGCGGGCTTCGGGTGATCGGGTGATGAAGCTGATGGATGAGCGGCCCAAGTGGCGGGCGGTGCGGGATGCGCTGGCGGGGACGAGGTGACGCCGGGGTTCTGGAAGACGCTGGGGATGGTGGCGCTTTTGAGGTTGCCGCCGAACTCGCCGTTTGCGTTGACGAACCTGGTGATGGCGTCGGTGCGGGTGCCGCGGCTGCCGTTTCTCCTGGGGACGATCGTCGGGATGTTGCCGCGGAGTGCGCTGGCGGTCGTGATTGGGGCGGGGTTGTCGGACTTCAGCCGGGAAGCGTTGAAGAAGGCGGCGCCGGGGTGGGTGTGGATTGCGAGCATTGCGGTGGCGGTGGCGGTGGTGGTGGTGATCAGCAGCATGGCATCCAAGGCGGTGGCGAAGTTCACGGCCGGGCACCCGGGCGCGGCGGCGTGAGGCCGAACGAGGCCCGAATCGCGGAAGGAATCGCGGGTGTTTCCGGATAAGGCCGCATAAGGTTTGGCTTCACTTCCGCATCTCTTCAGGAGTTCACATGAATCGCATTTCGATGTTGTTGGCCGTGGCCGCGTTTACCGCTTCGCCGTTGATGGCGCAGGTTCCGAGCTTGCCGAACAAGCCGAAGCTGCCAGAAGTTCCCAAGGTGCCGCAGCCGTCGGACATCACATTTGACGGAAAGCCGATTCCGAACCGCCCGCCGGAGACGGTGAAGGCGATTCCGATGATCCCGCGCGAGACGTTGTTTGGGAATCCGGAGCGGTCGCGGGTAACGCTCAGCCCGGACGGGAAAATGCTGGCGTGGCTGGCGCCGGTGGATGGGGTGATGAACGTGTGGGTGGCGCCGGCGGAGAATCTGGCCGCGGCCAAGGCGGTGACGGCGGAGAAGGTCCGCGGGCTGCGGAACTATCAGTGGGCGTACAACAACACGCACATCCTGCATACACAGGATGAGGGTGGAGATGAGAACTGGAAGGTGTATTCGCTGGAGGTGGCGACGGGGAAGGCCAAGGACCTGACGCCGTTCTCGGAGATCAAGGGTGAGGATGGCAAGCCGATCATGCTGCCCAGCGGCAAGCAGATGCGGCCGGCGGCGCGGATTGAGGAAGTGAGCCAGCGGTTCCCGGATGAAATCTTGCTCGGGCTGAACAACCGCAACCCGCAGTATCACGATGTGCATCGCTGCAACATCAAGACCGGTGAGCTGACGCTGGTGCAGAAGAACGATGAGTGGGGCTCGTTCAACGCGGATGAGACGTTCACGATCCGCCTGGCGAGCAAGCCGACGCAGGATGGCGGGATGGAGATCTTCAAGGCGGATGGCAAGGGCGGGTTTACCTCGATTGAGAAGGTGCCGCAGGCCGATGCGCTGACGACGCAGGCGACGGGGTTTGACGCGTCGGGGAAGACGCTGTACTGGATCGACAGCCGCGGCCGGGATACCGGCGCGGTGTTTGCTCAGAACATGGAGACGGGCGAGAAGAAGCTGATCGCGGAGGATGCACGGGCGGATGCGGGCGGGGCGATCATGCACCCCAAGACGGGGCTGATTCAGGCGGCTTCGTTCAACTATGAGCGTGAATCGTGGAAGGTGCTGGATGAGGCGATCAAGCCGGACCTGGATGCGCTGGCGAAGGTCGCGGATGGCGACTTGAGCATTACAGCGCGGTCGCAGGATGATGCGAAGTGGACGGTGGCGTATCGGTTGGATAACGGGCCGATCAAGTACTACCTGTATGACAAGGCGGCGAAGAAGGCGACGTTCTTGTTCAGCAATCAGCCGAAACTGGATGGATTGCCGCTGTCGCACATGAAGCCGGTGGTGATCAAGGCTTCGGACGGGCTGAACCTGGTGAGCTACCTGACGGTGCCTTCGCAGTACGACAAGAACAACGATGCCAAGCCGGATAACGGGCCCGGGCCGATGGTGCTGCTGGTGCACGGGGGGCCTTGGGCGCGGGACTCGTGGGGATTCAACCCGTACGCACAGTGGCTGGCGAACCGTGGATACTCGGTGCTGGAGGTGAACTTCCGCGGCTCTACGGGGTTCGGGAAGAAGTTTCTGAACGCGGGGAACATGGAGTGGGCCGGGAAGATGCACACCGATCTGATTGACGCCGTGAACTGGGCGGTGGATCAGAAGATCGCGCGGAAGGACAAGGTCGCGATCATGGGCGGCAGCTATGGCGGGTATGCGACGCTCGTGGGCTTGACCTTTACGCCGGATGTGTTTGCGTGCGGTGTGGATATTGTCGGGCCGTCGAACATCATCACGCTGTTTAACTCGATTCCGCCGTATTGGGCGCCGCTGATCACGCAGTTCACGACGCGCGTGGGTGACCACCGGACAGAGGATGGGAAGAAGCTGCTGGAGAGCCGCAGCCCGATCAACTTTGTGGACAAGATCAAGAAGCCGCTGTTGATCGGCCAGGGGGCTAATGACCCGCGCGTGAAGCAGGCGGAGGCGGACCAGATTGTGGCCGCGATGCAGAAGAAGAACATTCCGGTGACGTATGTGCTGTATCCGGATGAGGGGCACGGGTTTGCCCGGCCGCCGAACAACAAGAGCTTCAACGCGGTGACGGAGTTGTTCCTGGCGGAGCACCTGGGTGGGTCGTGGGAGAATATCGGGAAGGACTTTGAAGGGTCCACGATTACGGTGCCGGCGGGGCAGGAGTTGATACCGGGGTTGAGCGAGGGGTTGGCGGGGAAGAAGTAGCTTCTGCGACAGGTGTTACCCAAAGCCCCCGGCGCGTGCTGGGGGTTTTTTGTTGGGCGGGAAAGAGTTTTCACCGCAGAGGCGCAGAGGACGCAGAGAAGTCAGAGAACAAGAACAGAAAGAAAGAGCCTGGGCACCACTCCTCTCCTTCCCTGCGACCACTGCGCCTCTGCGGTGAGAATCTCTTCACGGCTAGGAAGGACTCGTAGAGGTTGCAAAAGCGTGGCCGCACTCGGGGCAGAGGGAGGATTCGAGACCTTTGGTGGGGTAAGCACAGTTTGGGCAGAGGCCTTGGAGTGTGCGGCGCTGGCCGCGGCGGGCGCGGAGGGTGATGGGGATCCAGCGGATGGAGTTGCAGGCGGCGAAGGTGAGGAGGAGGAAGGCCGCGCTTTCTACCCAGCCGAACCAGCGGATGGAAACGAGGGTCTGCGCGCCGGCGCCGGGGTTGAGATGTCGGAATCTGCCGGGCGCGAAGGAGAACTGTGCGATGGCGGTCTTGGCGCCCGCGGCGATCGCATCTTTGAGGAAGGGTGTTGTGGGGCTGCCGTCGACAGCACTCATGGAGATGGTGATTGACTCGACGTCTTCGGTACCCGCGAAAAGTCCGGTGCGTTTGACCTCGTGGTGGAACGAGAAATCGGCGATGCGGACGCCGGGGATGGCGCCGAACTCCGAGTCGTAGTCGAACGGGGATACGAAGTGGGTTTGGCCGTCGGGTTCGACGAAGACGCGGAAGGAGCACCAGAGTGGGTTGGCGAGCGATTGCGAAATGAAGGGGTCGCGGTGTGCGAGGATCCAGAGCCAGACGAAGAACAGGCTGATGAGAAGAAAGGCGGTGCCGGCGGGGCTGTGCCGGAAGCGGCGCTTGCGGGTTGGTGCGGGTGTGGTCATGGGGAAGCGGCGGGCGAGAGTGGGTTGCCGCATTCAGGGCAGGTGGGTGTGGTGAGGCCGGCGAGGGGGTAGCCGCATTGTGGACACTGGCCGCGGGCGGCGCGGCGACGGGCGCGGATGTACTCCGGAATATGCGAGACCCAGCGGAGGGAGTTGAGAAGCAGGGTGAGACAGAGGAGTGTGAGCGTGTTATGAAGGTAACCGGACCAGAGGATCTTGGATTCGACAACAGAATCCGGCCCCGAATAGACAGGTGTTCGGGCGACCTCGCTCGAAGTCTGGACCAGCCGATTGTCAGCAAGCGCTCGCGCGGCAGCCCAGTCGTCTTGTGTGAAAGCGGCGCCACCAGACTTGCTTAGGTGCCATTCTCGCCCACCACGCGTGATAGCCCAGAATCCGGCACCGCGCGAGAGTTGGTCGCTTGTGTATAGGAGAAGAGCAACGTCCGGCGGTGGCTCTGGGGCGTAAGCGCTCCATCCATTCTCCTCCGTGATAGCGAATTCTGTACCAGACCTGCTTACTCGGAACGCTTGAATGGAAACGTGAAAGCTGCCAATGCGGGCAGCGTTGGTTCGGCGGGAATGCAGGAACAAGCCGACCGTGGATTTTCCGCCGCGATGGTTGGCCCAAGGTAGTGACCACGCGTCGAAAAGCAGAAGAAGGAGAAGCGCGACGGTGGTCACGGGGTTGACGAGGATGAGCTTCAACCATCGCATGACGGGGCGGCGGGTCATGGATTGTCCATACGCACTCGGTGGTCGGAACGCTCCATGGCGGTCCCGTCTCTGATAGAGCCGCACTCCGGGCAGGTGTTGGCGGCGAGCCCGGCCAGGGAGTACCCGCAGTGCGGGCACAGGCCGCGGGCGGCGCGGCGGGCTCGGAAGTAGGCGGGGGTGCGGGGGATCCAGCGGAGGGAGTTGAGGAGGAGGGCGAGGCAGAGGAGCGTAAGGGTGTTGTGGAGGTAGCCGGACCAGATGGGTTCGGAGGTCTTGAAGTCTTCGCGGGCGAGGCGGCGGAGGTTGGGGGTGTTGGCTTCTACATCGCCAAAGGTGGAGCGGAGCATGGCGGAGCGGGCGGTGTGCCAGTCATCTTCGGAGAAGGAGGAGCCGGAGGCGGTTTCGATTTCGAACTCGCGGTGGAGTGTGGCGATGGCCCAGAAGCCGTCGCTGTAGGCGCGGGGTCGGTATATGAGGGCCGCGGTTTGGGCGGGGTGTTCGGCAAGGAGTTTGGTGGCTTCATCCCAGCTTTGGGAGTCGGGGTCGAGGATGCGGATGCCGGTGGGCTCTTTGATGATGACGGTGGTGTAGCGACGGGTGGCGGGTTGTTGTGGTCCCTGGGGGCTCGAGCCAAAGCGAAGTCTCGTGTAGAAAAGGCCGGCGGTGGAATCGGTATTGCAGATCGCGCGGGCGTCTAGGAAGAGAAGTGCGAAGAGAACAAAAGTCGCAAACGGGTTGATCAGGACGCGGCGGAGCATAGGGGATTATGGGCTTGGGATATTGGTTGGGGCGGAGCGGGTTGCGGAGTTGGGGAAGCTCTTGCGCGCCGACTCCCTCCCCCCAGCCCCCGTCATCAGGGAGGGGGAGCAAGAGAGGTGCCGCATGAGGGGCAGATGGAGCGGGGGAGGCTGGCCCGTGGATAGTTCGGCGACCCCGCCGGTGTCAGCGTCCCCGCCAACACCTCGCTCCACGAATACGAGACCTGCATCACTTCCTGCCTACAAGCCTCCACCGCCAACCCCGCCGCGGCCGCTATGGCAATCAATACACGAGTGTTCATTCTCGCCTCCTTCGACGCAAGCTCATGCCCGCCGCCCAGGCCAATGCCAAGGAGCTTCCCGGCGCAGGGGCAATTGGGATGTTGACCCCCGCGCCAAAGTTGGTCTGAATGTACTTTGTGTAGTACAGGGCGTACTCCGTCGTCGGGTCCGATGGATCCAGAAACGCTGTCCCGTACTGCAAGATGATGCCGCTCCACAGCCCCGCCGGTCCGACATGCCCCGAACCCTTGAAGTTGACGGTCCTTGTCGCGTAGGTCGTCGGCGTCCACACGCCACGGAAGGCTGGGGCAATCGGGCTGGTCGCGTTGGCGGTCTGGCCAGCGGGCAAGAACTGACCGCCCCCAAAACTATCCAGTGTCGCCCCGCCATTCAGAGCATTGCCGACAAACGCCCCCGCGTTCAGAATCGGGTCAATAGCTCGGTTGCTCCACGTGCCCGTCGCCGAACCACCCGTGCCATCAAGGCTGTAGATGAAGTGCCCAATCCCCCGAACCGTCCCCACCCCCGGCCCGGGCGGTGTCTGATACGTCGCTGTCATCCCCATGACATCAACCCCATCCCTCAGGGCGACAATGTTGAGGTGAATCCGCGCCCCCTCCCCCGGCTCCAGCACACTGTTCGGCGACGCCACCGGCGTCAGCGTCCCCGCCACCACCTCGCTCCAGGTGTACGAGACCTGCATCACTTCTTGGCCGCGGGCCTCCACCGCCATCCCCGCCACACCCAAAACCACCCAAGCAACTCGTGCGCGCATCACAAGCCTCCGCCACACCCCCTCGTTTCAAAGCTCGGGACCACCCCAAAAATGAGGCCGCACGAATCGCCCCAAGGGCGGTCCCTACTGAAAACCTACATCACAACAAGCCGCGTGCCATAAAGATGGGCAGGATTTCTCTACCCACACAACCCCCCTGGTTCCTATGCTCTACCCCCCGCTGGCCCCGCCAACGGGCTTACAGGTTGTCCGGCGGCGGAGAATCGCCGATACTCCTTCGCCTTATCGGGCGCACGACGGCCCGATCGTTGTGGTTCTGTAAGGACCACGCCCCGCTTCACCCGACCCGGCCGGCAGGCCTCGTTCGAGAAAGGACCGCTCATGTCATTTGAAGCCGCAGTTCATGCTCAGGCCATCGAGCTCGACAAGATGTCCCTTGAGATGACCGCCGCCGCCGGCGCTGGCCACCCCAGCACCGCCATGAGCCTGGGTCACATCGTCACCGTCCTCATGTTCCACACCATGCGGTGGAGCCCCGACTACCCCGCCTACCCCACCAGCGACCGCCTCGTCCTCTCCGAAGGCCACGCCGTCCCGATCGTCTACGCCGCGGCCTGCAAACTCGGTGTCGTCGTCGGCAAGGACCCCGAGAAACGTCGCAAGCTCCAAGTCACCGATGCCAAGAAGCTCCGCGAGTGGCACTCCGAGCTCGACGGCCACCCGAACCCCATGGAAGGCTTCCCCTTCTTTGACGCGGCCACCGGCTCTCTGGGCCAGGGCCTCTCGGTCGCCGCGGGCCTGGGTGAGGCCGCCAAGCTCGACGGTCTTGACAAGAAGATCTACTGCATCATCGGCGATGGCGAGAGCCGCGAGGGCCAGATCACCGAGGCCCTCGACTACATCATGGATCACAATCTCACGAACGTGCTCCCGATCTTCAACTGCAACGAGTACGGCCAGGCCGACCGCGTCAGCCAGCAGCAATCCGCCGACCGCCAGCAGGCCCGCCTCACCGCGATGGGCTTCACCGTCCGGGTCATCGATGGCCACAACCCGCCGGCGATCAAGGCCGCGTTCGATGCGTTCATTGAGAACGCCGCCTCTGCCAACGGCAAGCCGATGGTCTTGATCGCCAAGACGGTCAAGGGCTGGGGCTCCACCGGTATGCACGGCGGCGGCTGGCACGGCAAGCCCGCAACCGCCGACGCGCTCAAGAAGGCCCTGGCCGAACTCGATGAGAAGCGCGTCGCCCTCACCACCTCCCTCGTTTCGTCGGACGCCTTTGAAATCCAGCCCCCACCCCAGGCCGCTCCCAAGGAGTTCAGCCAGGGTGAGCTCCCGCCCCTCTCTGTCGCGATGAAGAAGTTCGACATGGAGAGCGTGATGCACACGGGCAAGCTGGCGACCCGCCGCGCTTACGGCGTCGCCCTCCGCGCCCTGGGCCAGGTCAATGACCGCGTGGTCGTTCTGGATGCCGATGTCAGCAACTCCACCTTCGCCGACATGTTTGCCAAGGATGCCGACCTCAAGGAACGCTTCTTTGAGTGCAAGATCGCCGAGCAGAACATGTTCTCCGTCGCCGCGGGCTTCTCCGCGGCCGGCAAAATCCCCTTCTGCTCCACCTTCGCCAAGTTCGTCAACCGCGGCTACGACCAGATCGAAATGGCGATCAACAGCGGTGCGAATCTCAAGATCGTCGGGAGCCACGCCGGCATCAGCCTCGCCTCCGACGGCCCCAGCCAGATGAGCCTCCCGGATGTCGCCTGGTTCCGCTCCCTCTCAACAATGAAGGACCACCGCGGCAACCCCGGGTGCTACATCCTGCAGCCCGCCGACGCCTACGCGGCCTACGCCCTCACCGGCGTCATGGCCGAGTACGAAGGCGCCTGCTACATGCGAACCATCCGCCCCGACACCGAGTTCCTCTACAACGACAACGTCGTCTTCAACCTTGGCGGTTTCGAAGTCCTGCAGGAGGGCCGCGATGTGGTCCTGTGTGCCGCGGGCTACATGGTCCACGAGGCCAACAAGGCCCTGGAGATCCTCGACAAGGCCGGCATCTCTGCTACGCTCGTCGATCTCTATTCCCTGCCCTTCGACAACGACAAACTGATGGACATCATCGGCGCCAACAACGGCTACGTCGTCACCCTCGAAGACAACTACGGCGGGGGCATCGGCTCGGCCGTCGCCGACGCGATCACCGAGTCCGGCGACTCCTTCACGCTCCACCAGATGTACGTCCGCAAGATCCCCAAGAGCGCCAAGACCCCGGAAGAAATGCTCCAGATGACCGGCCTCACCGCCGCGGACATCGCCAAGACGGTGATGAAGATGCTGCAGGTGGTCTAAGGCTTGGCCCCAGAGAGCCGGAGCGTTTCCGCCCCGATCCTCAGAGCAAGTGCTAGCAAAGAAGAGCCCCCGCGGGGCTCTTTTGTTTTGTTCGGCATTGCTCCGTCACCGCTTCACGAGCACCCCGCCGCGTACCTGTTTAGGAAGCACTGGAAGTCGTTGGCATTGAGCAAGGGAGGCGAAGTGCTCCCGTCGCAGTTGGCGTAGCAGTTTTGCTCGGCGAACCGATTCAGAAAGCACTGGAAGTCATTGGTGTTGATCACGGGAGCGGCCGTGCTGTTATCACAGTTGACGTAGCACCCGTAGCGCCGGATGAACCCGCCGCCAAAGGGGATCGGGGCTCCGTTGGCCGGAGGCATCAGGCAGATCCATTGGCTGTTCTGAAAGGCATACACATTCATTGTCGGTCCAAGCTCAAGCGTGGACCCGCCCCGGATTTCCAGGCCGTTTACCGCCGGGCCCGACGGCCCGCAAGGAACCGGATTGGGCGGCAGAACTTCGCGCCGATAGTTACCCCAGAGGTAGAGCGCCTCGATGCGGTTTCCTTGGCGGTTTCCGTTGTCCACCAGATCTTCTAGCCGCACCGTTGTCGAACCGCCCAAGTCACCGACGATGAGTTGACCAATCCCAAAGCCGCCGTCGGACATGGTGCACGGGCTCGCCAGGTCGATTCCACCGACCTCGCAGTGTTGCACGCCAGCGCCATTGAAGTGGACCGTTGCCTTGTCGAGCTGGACCTTGCTTTCGTCGGTGTGGGCATACGCAAAATCTCCGCCGATGGTCACCGCCGAACCGCCCGCCGCCGCAAGCGAAATCGAACTCCCCAAGAGGAGGGAGCCATCGACTTCAAGCCTCGATCCATCGGAGTTGATATTGATCGCCACACTGGACCCGGTGGAGGACTTCAACCCCAGGGCATGGAGAACCGTGCCGGAATCTGTGACTGAGATCGTTGATCCAGTTTTGACGTCCAGGCTGCCCAAGTCGAGTCGAGCGCCGGCGGTGAGGGTCGCGTTGACGCGTCCCGAGCCCCCGCCAAGCACGATCGTTGAAAGGCTCGAGAGGTCTATGGCGGCACCGGTGCTTGCCGCGATCTCCAGCCGCTCATCACCTCCCGGACCCGTGATCGTCGCCACGTTCCGCAGGTCTATGTGCCCGCCGTTGGTGGCGGATATCGTGTGCGCGTAGGAGTTGCAGCACACATCCCACGCGTCGTTGATGCTCGTCAGCGCACGCAGGTCGAGCTCCGTACCGACTCCCGCCGCTGACATCAGTGTCGTTTCGAACCCGATCCCGGACGAGATAAACTGCGCCGGCCCCGCCCCGGCGGCATGAATCTGGCCACCCCCGGTCACCTGAAACATGACCCGGCTGAGCGTCTGGATCGCCGGCAGCGACAGCGTGCTCGCGTCCGCAATGACGAAACGCGTCGTGCCATTGCCCGATCCGCTCACGCTTGATAGCCCCGATAGATCAATGAGCCCGCCGGTGCCCGCCGTGATATGCAACTGCTCATCGCCTCCCGGACCCGTGATGGTCGCCACGTTCCGCAAGTCCACATGCCCGCTGTTGGTGGCGGATATCGTGTGCGCGAAGGAGTTGCAGCACACATCCCACGCATCGTTGATGCTCGTCAGCGTCTGTAGATCAACCAGGGAGCCCGTTCCGTCCGCCGAGAGCAAAGTCACCGCTCCCAGGCCCGTCGGGGAGTATGTGCTCGCACCCACGACGGCCTGCCCGCCCGCGGTTGCAAAAATCTGTCCGGAGTTGCACGAGAACGCGCTCTTGAGCGCGGTGAACACCGCGCCGGCCCCGTTCACATTCAACACGCCGCACAGGTCCGTGGTCAGATCAAACAAGTCTCCCCCGGCCGTGAGGGCTGTGTTGGTGTTCAGTGTCAATGACCGGCCGGCCCCAAGGTTCAGCCGGCTGATTGTGCCGTTGGGAATGTTGTACACGACCGAGTTGCCCCCGGCAGTGATCAGGGCTGTGTAAAACTGGAATGGCGGCGTCATGGTTTGGTTGTTCGGAAAGGTGTTGGGCGTCCAGTTGCCGTTCACCGCCCAAAGTCCGCCGCCAGCGCCGGACCATGTCCGATCTGCCGGCTGCGCACACGCCCGCCCCGCGCTCCCCAGCGACCCGGCCACAGCAACCAGCAACATTGTTTTCTTCAAGCGCATGACGACTTCCCTCTCTATGGTGCGTCCGCAGCCCGGTGATGCGTTGTCCGCTTCTGGCGTGACCCGCCTCGCGACGCGAGCGGCCACGGTACTTGGAGTGTCCGGGGACCGCAACCGCTTGCGTGGTCGTCGGTGCGCTCTTCTTCGCTATCTTATCTTTTTGTTTCGATTGGTTTGGGGCGCGTTCTGCTCATGGAATCCAAACCTCTGGCCGGCTTTCGACGACCCGCCTCAGCACAACTCGTCACGAACACCCACCCGCAAACGCATTCAAAAAGCACTGAAAATCATTCGCCGTCAACCCACCCACCCCGTCACAGTTCGCGTACACATCCCCCGCCGCAAACCGGTTCAAAAAGCATTGGAAGTCGTTGGCGGTCAGCACCGGCGTTGCCTCCGAGCAGTCGCAGTTGCCGTAGCACCCCGTGCCGTTGATCTCCACCAGGATCTTGTCCGTCGTCTCATCCAGCAGGATCAGATCGATATCCCCATCCCCGTCAAAGTCCGCGGCCACCGAACACGCCGGATTCCCCGGCGCATCAAACGTCCTGAGCAACGCGAATGTGCCCGATCCGTTGTTGGTGTACAGGTACCACTTGCTCGCGCCAAACGCCGATATCAACCAGTCCAGGTCCCCATCCCCGTCAATATCGATTAGGTCCGTCCCGGTCGTGTGGCCGCCATTCCCCATCACAACGGCGGCCTGTAGCGTTCCATCTCCATTGCCTTTCAAAATGGATCCGTTCGCCGACGATGAGTTGGCCGCGGACACATCCATCTTCCCGTCGTTGTTCACATCCCCGCAGGTGATCACCCAGTTCGCCCCGCCCAGCGAACGCGACGATGCGAACGTGAACGTCCCGTTCCCGTTTCCACGGTGCACCACCACCGATTGCGTCGTGTCGTGCCCCACCACCAGGTCCAGAATCCCGTCGTTGTTCATATCCGCCGCGGCCAGCCCGTACGGCCCGGCCGCCCCAGACGCGATGTACGCCGGCCCCGAAAACACTCCGGCCCCGTTGTTGGTCAGCAGGCCGATGCTGTCGATGTTCCGCACGGCAAAGGCGATGTCCATATCCCCATCGCCGTCAAAGTCCACGATGCCGATCCCGCGCGGGTATCCACCCGTGTTGATCCTCGTCGGTGTCGCAAAGGTGCCGTTCCCGTTGCCCAGTGCAATCGTGATCTGGTTGGTCCCGTTGCTGGTCGTGACAATGTCCACCAACCCGTCACCGTTGAAGTCCGCCGGTTTGTTTGGGCTGGATTCAAACGGGATCGAAGTGGGGGGCAACAGCATCGGCCCGAACAGCCCCGAGCCGTTGTTCGCATTCAGAAACACCCGCAGATCCGCCGAATCCTCGTTGATCAGCGTCAGGTCCGGCGCCCCGTCGTGGTTCAGATCGCACGCCAGCCCGCCATAAATCCGTGTACCCACGCTGGGATTGGTCCGGTCCGTCAGCGTCGCCTTATGACAGAACTTCCCCGCTGATGGGGCCGCGGCCACCGTAAAGCTCAGTGTGTATCCCGCCTGCCGTAGCGCCACGTTGTCGGCGCCGCGCAGATCGTGCGACATAATGACTACCGCGTTCTCGCCGGCCGTCATCGGAGCGGTCGGCGTGAATGTCACGGTGGTGTTGCCGTTGGAAAAAGCCAGCGACCCGGGAATCGGCCCCGCCCGCCGGCCGAACGCATAGAACCGGCTCGCCGTGAAGGTGCTCGGATCCACCGCCCGGTCGAAGTTGACGACGATCGGCGCACCCCGCGCTACGTTGTTGGCGTTCACGCCGGGCACGGTTGAAACCACGGCGAGCTGCGCTCGTACTCCCGAACCCACTGCCAGCGAAAGTACCGCGCCGGACCAGAGCAATCGCTTCATGGCAGACTCCTTATTCGGGGATTGGTGAATCGGTGCCCGGTGTTCCATCAGCACACGACCATGCTACCCGGTCTGTCAATAGCGCCACTGAGGGAAGCTCTTGCTCTAAGAACACCCCCGACGTTCCGTCGGCCGAATTTTTTCACGAGCACCCGGCCGCAAACGCATTCAGGAAGCACTGGAAGTCATTGGCCGTCAACGTCGGCTGTGCGGTAGACCCATCACAGTTCGCATAGCTGTTCCCCGCCGCGAACTCATTCAGGAAGCACTGGAAGTCGTTTGCTGTCAGCATCGGATTCGTGCTCGACCCATCGCAGTTCGCGTAGCAACCGGTGGGGGGGGCGGTCAGCACCGCGCTCATCCCGTAGCTCGCGCCGAAGATCCCGCCCGTCGGCCCGATCACCGTCGCCACGCCCGTCGCCGGGTTGATCTTCAGCAGTTGCTCCGTCGCCGCGTTGATCGTCCATAAGTCGCCCGAATCCGTCACCGCCAACCCGTTGCAGTCCGCGATCCCCGCGCCCAGCGCCCCAACCACGGCCGGCGCTCCCGCCGGGTTGTTCCACTTAAGCAACTTTGAAGCGCCACCCGAGTCATCGATCCCGAACAGCGCGTTGGCCGTCGGGCTGAACTCCAGCCCGCCGACACTTCCGCCGGTCACGGGGCCGATCGTTGTCGCGGCGCCCGTCGTCGTGTTGATCGTGTAGAGCTGCCCATTCGCTTGGGCCACCCCGTACAGCACCTGCGCCACCGGGTCGTACCCCAGCCCGTTGATCGGTCCGGCCGCCCCCGTCACCAGCGCCACAAACGCCGCGTTCCCCGTCCCCGGATCAATCGTGTACAACCTCATCCCCGGCGCGGCCGGATTGGTGTCGTTATTGATCGCGTAGAACTTTCCGATGTTCCAGTTGTACGCCAGGCCCTCCGCCCGCACCGGGCCATCCTTCACCTTTGCAAAGTTCCCGCTCGCGGTGTTCAGCGTGCCGAAGTTGTTAGCCCCATCGCCCAGCGCAAACAGCGATCCGGTCACCACACCCTTGCCCGTCAGGCACAGTGTCCGAGGGGCCGCCAGCGCGCTTTGCAAACCCGCGTAGTTCAACCCGCACGCCGAGTTGGACCCACTCCCCGCCGTGCATCCCGCGTTGGTGTGGATCGCGATCACCGTGTTGTTCGTCAGGTTCTCCACCGCCGAGCCCGAGTTGCCGCCCGTGGTATCCACCTGGTGATACACTACCGATCCTGTGAACTGGGTGTAGGGCCCCGTGTGCGTCTTCTGTACCTGGCTCCACGGTAACGGCGCTACGCCGGATGATGTCACGCCAAACCCCGTGATGCGCAACACCTGGCCCGAAACCGCCGGCACGCTGGTTGCCAGCGTGTAGTACTGCCCCTGTTTCTGAAACGCCGTCATCCCCGTGTTGGAGTTCGGGAAGCACGCAAAGTACGTGTAATCAGCGCCCAGGGTGATGTTGGCAAACTGTACCGACGTCGGGTCCACGACGTACTGATCCTCGGGCCCCGGGTGCACCACCGACCCGTTAGCGTTCGAGAGTGGGACGTTGAACTCCTGCACATCCCCCGCGGTCACCCCGCAGTGGCCCGCGGTAATGAACGTGCGGTTGGTGTCATTGAAGAGCCACGAACTGCACCCCTCCGGATAGTGCCGCGCGCTCCGCGGATCGCTTGAGAGTGTCCGGTCATCCGTCGGCCCACAGATCGTGTCCGTCGCCCCGCCCACATCATCACCCGCGATCACCGACCGAATCACCACGCGATTCGCGCCCGTCCCCGGATACGCCATCAACTCCACGCTCACCGCATCGCCGTTGAAGTACGCGCTGGTCCCCACCCACTGGGCTGCCGACACGGCATTGAGCACCTGCGACTTCCCATCCCGCAGCGAAGTGATCTTCAGATACGACCCTCGCCCCTCCTCAACCCTGCCCGGCAACTCAATCGCCCCGAACTGCAGCCTCAGCCACGAAGCCCGCGGCACAAAGACCGCCGTCGAATACACCGCCCGCGCATCACCCGATGCCGGCGAAGCGATCAACCCCGAGTCCGCCTTCCAAAGAACCTCATGACTCCGCAGCGGCGCTGTCTGGGCCAGCGCCGGCGCGGCCCCCGCCAGCGCAAAGAGCAGCCCCGCTCGCGAACCGCGCACCGCAACCTTCGAAGTACTTCCCATCTTGATCCTCATCCTGTAAGAGCCCGCTCCGCCGGCGGCAGACTACCTTTACATCCAATCCGCGGCAACACAATTCTCGTGGTCCCCAACCAAACCAGGAAAAGCCCCATATTCCCGGACCGTCCACCCTCAGTTGCACCCCACCGCGTAGGTATTCAAGAAGCACTGGAAGTCATTCGCGGTCAAGAGCGGTGAGCCTGCCGACACATCGCAGTTCGCGTACCCATCACCCGCGGCGAACCTGTTCATAAAACACTGAATGTCGTTTGCTGTCAGAACCGGAACTCCGGTTGATTGGTCGCAGTTTGCATAGCACTCGAACCCCGTCAGCACCGCACTCATCCCAAATCCACTGCCGAACACGCCGCTGGTCGGGCCGATCGCCGTCGCCCGCCCCGTCGCCGGATTGATCTTCAGAAGTTGGCCCGCGGCGATCGTCCAGAGGTCCCCCGAATCCGTCACCGCCAGCCCGTTGCAATCCCCAATCCCGGTCCCCAGCAAGCCAACCACCACCGGCGCCCCGGCCGGACCACTCCATCTGAGCAGCTTTGAGATTCCGCCCGAATCATCAATGCCATAGAGCGCATGGTCCGTCGGGCTGTATTCCAGCCCGCCAATCACCGTTCCCGGGTTCCCGCTCCCGATGGGTATCGCAACCCCGTTCGCCGGATTGATGGTGTAGATCTGCCCCGTCGCCTGCGACACTCCATACAGCGTTCCCGAGAACGGGTCATACCCCAGCCCGTTGATCGGGTTGCTCGCCCCGCTCACCGTCGCCAGCAACACCGCGCTCCCGGTGCCCGGACTGATCGCGTACAACCGCATCCCAGGCGCGGCCGGGTTCGTGTCGTTGTTCACCGCGTAGAACTTCCCGTTGTTCCTGTTGTATGCCAACCCCTCTGCCCGTACCGGACCTTCCTTGACCTTCGCAAAGTTTCCTGTCGTTGTGTTCAGTGTGCCAAAGTTGTTGGCCCCATCGCCCAGGGCAAACAACTGTCCGCCCACCGCGCCCCTGCCTGTCAGACACAGCGACAGCGGGCCCGCCAAGGCCGCCTGCAGGCCCACATAGTTCACCCCGCACGCCGCGTTCGTTGTCGTTCCCGGTTCTGATGTGCACCCCGAGTTGGTGTGAATGCCGATGACGGTGTTGTTCGTCAGGTCCACCACCGCGGAGCCCGAGTTGCCACCCGTCGTATCCACCTGGTGATAAACCACCGCGCCAAAGGTTGACGAATAGGGGCCTGTGCTTGTCTTTTGTACCTGACTCCACTCCAGCGGCGCAACACCCGACGTTGTCACCCCGTACCCGGTCATGCGCAGCACCTGCCCCGACACCGCCGGCACACCCGTCGCCAGTGAGAAGTACTGGCCTTGCTTCTGGTACGCCGTCATCCCCGTGTTCGCGTTGGGATAGCACGCAAAGTAGGTGTAGTCCGCGCCCGGACCGCCGTTGGTGAACTGCACCGAGCTCGCATCCACCACGTACTGATCCTCGGGCCCCGGATGCACGATTGACCCATCGGCGTTCGAGAACGGCACATTGAACTCCTGCACATCCGCCGCGCCCACCCCGCAGTGACCCGCTGTGATGAATGTGTGGTTTGTGTCATTGAACAACCACGAGCTGCAGCCCTCCGGATAGTGCCGCGCACACCGCGGATCGCCCGAGATGGTCCGATCATCGGTCGGACCACAGATGGTGTCCGCAGCGCCGCCTGCTGCCCCGCCATCTCCCGCGATCACCGACCCGATCACCACACGGCTCGCGCCTGTCCCCGGGTGCGCCACAAGCTCCACCGTCACCGCATCGCCGTTGAAGTACGCGCTGGTCCCCGCCCACTGCGCCGCCGACACCGCATTCAACACCTGCGACTTCCCATCCCGCATCGATGTGATCTTCAGATAGGACCCATCCCCGCCCGCCAACAGCGTCTCATCGAATCGAAGCCTCACCCATGACGCCCGCGGCACAAAGACCACGGTCGAATACACCACCTCCGCCTCGCTCCCTTGCGCTCGCGACGCAATCGGCCCCGAATCCGACTTCCACGCAACTTCGCGACTCTGGAGCGCGGCTGTTTGCCCCAGCGCGGGCACGGCCCCCGCCAAGGCGACCAGTGCACAGGCGTGCCAAGCGCGCGGAA
Organism: Phycisphaerales bacterium; assembly: GCA_044222485.1. GTDB lineage: Bacteria > Planctomycetota > Phycisphaerae > Phycisphaerales > UBA1924 > JAHBXE01. The sequence continues at coordinate 59,371 of JBGAND010000002.1, forward strand.
ACTTCGTGAAGGTAACTCGCATGTGACTTCTCCGTCCATAGAGGTCGGCCCACGCTGGTGCGCAGGCCCCAGACTATGACTCGACGCAAAAACTGCGGCTTGTCCCCGGCGCTCGCTCACGAAGAGCTCTGAGTTGTCAGACCGGGTCTCTCACCGTCCTACGCGCAGCTCGACTTCAATCACAACCGTTGGCCGCAAGCCATCGGTCACAGGCCCCAAACCACACCAATCATCCAGATCCCTTAGGGCCTTCTACCCCGTCCCTCACGTGCACCCGCTCGCAAACTGGTTCAGGAAGCACTGAAAGTCGTTGGCAGTCAATAGAGGTACGTTGCTCGATCCGTCGCAGTTCGCATAGGGGTCCCCCGACGCGTACTTGTTCAGGAAGCACTGAAAGTCGTTGGCGCTCAGCGATGGCAGCGCGCTGCTGCAATCACAGTTGGCCGCGCAATACGGCCCGTAGCTCACGTTGTCGATCACGTACGTGTCCGCGGCCGACCCCGGGAAGCAGATCGCAAGCGCAATCTGCGCTGTCGGCCGCCGGATTCCCACAAACGATGCCCCGCCGCCACCCGCCGGAGTCGTCTGCACCGCGATCTCTTCCAGGAGCACGCTGTTCACGTCGTACACCCGCAGCACCGCGCCCGGGACGTTGCAGTCCCACCACCCCAGCCCAACCTCCGACACCGGCGGATCAAACACCATGCTCGTGTTGATGTACACCCCGCTACCGATCGCGCCCGGTAAGGGATGCAGCCCGTGTCCGCCCACCAGCGGCCCCGAATACGGCTGCGAAGAAAGATCCACGATGCTCATGCCCTGAGGGCTGGAAAACCGCGTACACCCCACCGCCACAATGACCCCCGCCGGGCCCAGCGCATTGGACTCAAACGTCAACTTCGCGTTCCCCGCGCTGAGCTGCGCCGGACTGGTCAACGGCTCCGCCGACACCGGCCCGGCAATCACCGTGATCACGGCTGAACCCACCGCGCGCAATGCATAAACGCTCTTGTTGTGCCTCGTCATGGTTCCCTCCAACATCCAAGCCCGGGCCCTTGCGCGGCACGCCGCGCCACCAAACCCGATACCTGGGTCCTTTGGAGTCTAGCTCTTTCCGCCATCTACACAAGAGGTATTTTCAGCAGCTCGGCGGCCGCTGCAGGTGATGCCCCGTCGCCCCCTGGAAGCTCCTGGCCACACACAGCAATGTGTGCTCACCCCAGGCCGGCCCAATCAACTGGAGGCCTATCGGCAATCGCTTCCCGCCCCCCATCTCCGCAAATCCCCCCGGCACTGTGATCCCCGGCAATCCCGCCAGGTTCACACCCACCGTGTACACATCCTCCAGATACATCGTTAAGGGATCGCTAGCTTTCTCCCCCAGCCTGAACGCCGGCGCGGGCGAAGCCGGCATCAAGATCGCATGGCATCCTGAGGCAAACGCCGCGTCATAGTCCGCCTTGATCTTCCGCCGCGCCTTGAGCGCCGTCGTGTAGTACGCGTCGTAATACCCGCTCGACAGAATGTACGTCCCGAGCATGATCCGCCGCTGCACCTCTGCGCCAAACCCCTCCGCGCGCGAGCGGCAGTACAGGTCCATCAGGTCCTCACCCGGCTTGAGCGCTGCCCGGTGCCCATACCGCACACCATCCAGCCGAGCTAGATTGGAAGAGGCCTCCGCCAGCGCCACGATGTAGTACGCCGCGATCCCATGCTCCGAGTGCGCCAGATCAATTTCCCGCACCGAGGCCCCCATCCCCGCAAACACCTTCGTCGCCTCCGCCAGCGCCGCCGCCACCGCCGGGTGATTCCCCTTCTCCGCCTGCCGCGGCACACCAATCACCAGATTCTCAACCGGCTTGTCCAGGTCGCGAGTGAAGTCCGGCACCTCATGATCCGCCGAAGTCGAATCGAGCGGATCGCGCCCGCAGATCACGTTGAGCACCGCCGCGACATCCTCCACCGTCCTGCCCAGCGGCCCGATCTGATCCAGGCTGCTCGCATACGCGATCAGCCCATACCGCGATACACGTCCATAGGTCGGCTTCAACCCCACAATCCCGCAATGCCCCGCCGGCTGCCGGATCGACCCGCCCGTGTCCGACCCCAGCGCCACCGGCACAATCCCCGCCGCCACCGCGGCCGCGGACCCCGACGAACTTCCCCCGGGCACGCGCTCCAGGTCCCACGGATTCCGCGTCGCCCCAAACGCCGAGTTCTCCCCCGAACTCCCCATCGCAAACTCGTCAAGATTCGTCTTCCCGACAATTACCGCGCCCGCATCAATAAGCCGCTGCACCGCTGTCGCCGTGTACGGCGATGAGTAGTTCGCCAGTATTCTCGAACCCGCCGTAGTCCGCCCGCCGTACGGCGCACCTAGACACATGTTGTCCTTGATCGCAATCGGAACCCCCGCGAGCGGGCCGACGCGCTCTCCCGCCCGTTCCGCAGCGTCGCGATAAACCTCCAAAAACGCGTTGAGCGTCGGATTGAGGGTTTCAATCCGTTCCAACGACTCACGCACCGCCGAGCTACTTGCGGGTGTCAAGCTCATGTCTTCCCGCCCGCGGGCGAATCGTCCGGCGCCACGCTCCACATGATGAACACCAGCCCCAGAACAAGCGCCGCAATAGCGGCGATGTGCAGCGCATCGCGGTTGTCACCCAGCCTGAACACGCTCCCGCCAAACACAAGCAGTCCCGCGCCCACCGCCCGCCGCATCGCGGTCTGTCCCCGGGTCGTTCGCCTCGTCGACTCCCTCACGCCCCACCCCCATCCCCCAAAACCTTCGGCACCCTCACAAACGGCTCCATCTTCTCCGGAGCCATCTCCATCAACTTCCCCGCCTCCAAGACCGGTCCAGGCTCATCCGCATCCAGCCGATTCACACCCTCGCCAATATGCGTCAGCGGCTCGACCCCTTCCAGGTCCAGCCCCCGCAACGTATCCATGTGCCCCAAAATCGCCGACATCTGCGGCCCAAACGCCGCCACCTGAGCCTCGCTCAGCCCCAGCCGCGCCAACTTCGCAATTTTCCGAATTTCTTCCGGCGTCAACATGCCCCAAGTCTAATCCGATCCGCACCCCCTCTGGGAGCGGAACTTCCCGGCCATCCGTGTCTTTCCATCAACACGAATCGCCCTCGCGGCGTGCAACCCTCCGATGACCCGTGCCGACTGAACTTTGGAGCGGGCGCGAACATCAACCGGTTCCCGGCGCCTTCGGGGGTGTGGGTTTTGGGGGGTTTGGGAGCTTGATTGGGGAGGCGAGGCGGTAGGCGGGGCGGGCCGAGACATCCCGGGGGACCCGCGGTTGACCTGCCGGGCCGCGGGGCGATCCCCCGCCGGGCGCGATACACTCCCCTCCCTAGAGAAACGGAGTTCGTGCCCATGAAAGTGATCTGCGATCGCGGTGCCCTGCTCGATGCCATCAACCTGATTTCCGGCGTGGTGGCGGCTCGCACGCCCCGCCCGCAGTTGCAATGCGTGAAGATCACGGCCAAGAAGTCCGGCAAGGCTTCTGAGGTGACGATGGCCGCGACCGATGCGGAAGTGTCGCTGCGGCTGGTGACCACGCAAGTGGATGTTCAGGAGGCGGGGGAGATCCTGATCCCGGCGGACAAGCTGCGGGGGATCATCGCGGCCGAAGAGGGTGACGCGACGCTGACCATCGAGGGCGATGGGGATGCCTGCCACATCCGCGGGGCCGATGCGCACTTCAAGGTGCTGGGCTATCCGCCCGCCGAGTTCCCGCCGATCCCGGACTTTGACAAGGTGGCGACGGGGAAGGACCCGTCGATGAAGGCCAAGACGGTGTTCACGCACACGGCCGGAGCGCTGGGGCAGATGATCGCCCGGACGCTGTTTGCCACGGCCCGCGAGAACAGCCGGTATGCGATTAACGGAGTGCTGTTCCGTCGCGAGGGCAAGAAGTTGGAGATGGTCGCGACCGATGGTCGGCGGCTGGCGCTGTGCCGCCAGAGCATCCAGGGTGGCGAGAAGGATGCTCCGACGATCTCGTGCATTGTTCCCAGCAAAGCCCTCTCGATGCTGCAGAAGTTGATCGAGTCGCCCGATGCGCCGATCCAGATCGCGATCACCGAGAACCAGATCCTGTTCAGCCTGGGGTCGGATGAAGAGGGAGGGAAGAGGGCGGTTCTGACGAGCAACCTCGTTGAAGGCGCGTTCCCTCCGTACGAGGATGTCATCCCCAAGGATCAGGACAAGAAGGTTACGTTCGACCGGGATGTGCTGTCTTCAGCCGTCCGCCGGGCGGCCCTCCTCACCAACGAAGAGTCCCGCGGCGTGCGGATGAAGTTCAACGCGGCCGAGAAACAGGTCGAGCTTTCCAGCCGCGCCCCGGAGATGGGAGAGGCCGAGGTGAACATCGATGTTTCGAGCTACGAGGGCTCGGATATCGAGATCGGGTTTAACCCAAGCTTCATCACGGATGCCCTCAAAGTCATCGTTGATCCCGAAGTGATCATGGAGCTGAAGGCTGGGAATAAGCCGGGGCTGATCAAGAGCGGGACGGACTTTGTATATGTGGTGATGCCGGTGAACTTGCAGTAAGCAGGCGGTGTCGATCAGTGATGATGCCCAGGCGGCTTGCTGGGCACTTTGCTGGGCTTGGCACCGGGCCGCTCTTTGGCGATCGGCTTGGGCATTTTCAGTTTCGGGGCCTTGAGAGTTGGTCCCGGCCATTCCATGCCCGGGTTCAACATATACAGGGCGGGTGTGAACTTGGAGCTCATTCCCGCGCGGGTCAGGAAGACCACCGCTTCGGTGAGCGTGGAAACCTTGGGACCCTTGAGCGGAGGATGGTGGTCGTGGCCGCAATCACCGTGCTGCATGCCGCCCATCCAAGTGTCCCAGAGAATCTGGCACTTGTTCTCGCGCTCCCACGCGTCGAGGCACGAATCAACCCAACCGTGGATCTTCCAGAATCCCGGATGAACGTGTGCGGCGTAGGAATCCAGCAGCGTGTCATAGCTCGGGAGATTCCATGTCGAGGTTGGGGACTTAAGAATGTCGGTCTGGTCCAGCCGCAGGCGGCCGGAGGTTGAGTAACCACCGAAGCGTTCGTGCATCGCCGCATGGATCCCGTACTCGATTCGGGTTCCGAGTTCGGCAGGGTGGATGTTCTTCAGGTTGGCCGGTGTGAGCAGGTCGCCGGTCACGCTGACGATTTTCTTCCAGACGGCGTCATCCTTGCTCACGTAGACCTCCGGCGGGAGGCGGTAGTCGCGGACCACGGGGTACTCCGAGTCCTTCATCGGGGGGCGCTTGAAGCCGACGATTGGCTTAGCGCGAGCCTGTTTCAGGATGCCGTTGACCTGGCAGATCATGTGCCGGTGCATGAAGAGGAAGTCCAGGCCCGCCCGGTTGGTGAGGATGACCTCGCCGCGCTTGTTGCGTGACGGCCGGGCGGGAACCCACTCGGATCCGAACTGTGTGACAAACGCGGCCTGCTGGGCATCGGACAGCCGCATCCAGTAGTCGCGGACGCCGTGCCAGAGCAGGTGGGAAAGCCGCATGGCGGGCTGTGCCATGGCGGCAAGGACCTTGGGGTGAAGGATGGGGCTCATTCGGGGACGACTCCGAGAAAGATGCAGCCATACATGTTGATGCGCGGACGCTGAGGGATCGACTTGAACAGTGGGACCTTGTTTACGTAAACCCAGGTCGCCGTGTCGTGCCCGATCGGGTTTCCAGCATCGTCGTAGACGATGTCATAGAACGACTTGTCGCTCATGATCTCGTAGGTCTTGCCCAGAGCCGTGGAGAGCGATGTGCCGATGTGGGCCCGGGCATCGTCCAGGGCGTCTTCGGAGGACCGGCCATCGGCGGAGAGCCAGAGGTGAACATAGGAATCCAGAAGCTTCTGGATGACGCCGCCGGGATCAAGGTTCTTGGCCAGGGTGTGCGGCGGTTTCTGGGTGGTTGGATCGAAGGAGTCCCCGTAAGAAGACACGATCAGTTTCGCGGCCGACATTCGGTGCTTCATGGCGGGAAGTCCTTTGGCGTATGGATGCTTTTGGCGCAGCGGAATCCGGCGCGGGCCGGGGGGAGGGAGCTGACGGGCGTTCCGGAAATCGTCGCAAGGGTGCGCGACCCGGGATCATCCGACCATGCGCGACCGACGCAAAGGCATTCCCGCTGCTCAAAATTGGTTGTTGCGGTGAGCTCGCGGACGTTCGAGAAGGTGTGGAAAGGGCCGGAGACGGCATCGAATGGCGCGGGTTTGTGCGTCGGCACGACAAAGGCCAAGTAGCTGGCAAATGCGGCAGACCCACTCAGGCTTCGCTCCGTTTCTACAGTCCCGGCCGCGAACTGTGGGGGGTCGTCGCCGCCGGGATATAAGCGGCCCTCTGAGCCACGGGCCGCGGCCTGCCATTCCAGGACTGTCGGGAGGCGCTTGCCGCGCCATCGGGCATAAGCCTCGGCATCCTCTAAGGAGACGTAAATGACCGGAAGATCCACGATGTTGTCATAGCCGAACGCCCAGTGAGCGGGAGGCTTGTGGCCGGTGGCATCCACGAACTCTTTGTACTCACCGTTGGAGACCTGCGCCTTGTCGATCAGGAAGTCGGGCAGGTCAAAGACCCTTTGGAGGGACTTGGGGGAGTTGGCGGGCTTGCGGAAGTCGTATTTGCCCGCGGTGATGTGGAGCATGCCGGCTTGGTCGGCGGGGGACAGGGTTCCGGAAAGCTCGCCGGGCACGGGTGAGGCGTTGGTCCTGGCATCCAGGACGCGGAGTTTTGTGGTGTGGTCTTTGCCGGGACTGGCGAGGAAGAGATTAAACTCAACAAACGACTGATCAGATGTTCGCACGACGGTGAGGCGGTGCTGGCCCGTGGGCAGGCGTGCTGCGCGAAGGGGGGTTGCGCCGATCGGGCGGAGTTGTGGATCGGGCTCCAGAGCGTCGGCGAGAGAGGTTTGGAGGAATACCCGGCAGGGCGCCGCGGATTCGACAGAGATCCAGGCGAAGCGGGCGTCGCTGAGGGTGGTTGCGATGTAGGACGCGATACCGAGTGAAACCAGAAGAAGGAGGATCGCCGCGGACACCAGCACCGTGGGGCGATTGCGCCGGATGAACTTGTTGATCCTGTACAACGGGGATTCGGGGCCGGCGATGAGGGGCTCTCCGGCGAGGTAGCGGCGCAGTTCTTCGGAGAGCTCCTGCGCCGACCGGTAGCGCGAACGCCGGTCCTTGCGGAGGGCCATCATCGGGATCCACTCAAGCTCCGACCGAAGCTGGCGTGCGAGCTCCGTGGAGTCGGTATGGCGAGCCTCGGCGGCGGCGCGCGCCGCCAAGCCCCGAGTGGTGATCTTGGTGCTGGGCCGCGGCGGGTCTTCCTCGCGGATGATGCGGCGGATTTCTTCCATGCCGCGGGAACGGAGAGTCTTGGAGTCAAAGGGGACTGCCCCGGTCAGGAGTTCGTAGAGGACAACTCCCAGGGAGTACACATCGCTGCGCGTGTCGATGTCCTGGGTGGTCATCTCCGCCTGCTCGGGGCTCATGTATTCGGGCGTGCCGATGAGCTGGCCGGTTTCGGTGAAGACCGTGTGCTCGGTGAGGCGCATCTGTGTGGCCTTGGCGACGCCGAAGTCGATCACCTTGGGAACACCCTCGCCAGTCTCGCGGACGGAGATGAGGATGTTGGAGGGCTTGATGTCGCGATGGATGATGCCCTTGGCGTGGGCGTGGGAAACCGCATCGCACACCGTGGCGAACAGGGTCAGTCGGGCGCGGATGCTCAGTCGTTCGCGGTCGCAGTGCTCAGTGATCGGGATGTCCGGCACGTGCTCCATGACGAAGTACGGGCGGCCCTCGGGTGTCGCACCGGCGTCAAAGACGCGGGCGATATTGGGATGGTCCATGAGGGCCAGGGCTTGGCGCTCAGCCTCGAAGCGGGCGAGCACGGCGTTTGAGTCCATGCCAGGCTTAATGATCTTGATCGCGACACGTTGCACCATGGGCTCGCGGCGCTCGGCGAGGTACACGATCCCGAACCCGCCCTCACCCAGGACTCCCAGGATGTGGTAGGGTCCGATGTTGATCGGAGTGGGGATTGGGTTCGCGGGGGTGCTTGGCACCGTGGGCCCGGGCGCACTGGTCGCCGGCTTTGCTTCCTGAGGATCGCGATGGGATCCTTCCTCATGCACACTATCAGGATAACCAGTTAGTCCCGCTCGGCTGCGTGCCGCGAGGTGTGTTTGCGCCGGCGGTGCGGCGCGGGCTGGTCGGAGGCCCGGCCGGGGGTGCGGGGGAGGTCGCGGGCCGGTGCCGCCTTGGCCTCATCCACAAACTCAACACCTTCTGGAATCTCGAACAAGTCACTCGCGGGAGCGTGTTTGTGTGCCGCGGCTCGATCCCAGTGCCAGGCGACAAATGTGGCGCCGGGAAGCAGAATCAGGGCGAGCATCCCCATGAGTTGAAGGGTTGTGAGCGAGGGCAGGTCGCTGACCAGGATCCAAATGAGACCAACCGCGCCGGCGACCGAAGCGCCCGCGACGATAACGATCGCCGCTTTGCGGAGAAGAACGAACTCGCGCCTCATAGATTCCCCATCATCCGTGAACCCCGGGGACGCCAACATCTCGCCTGCCGGGGAGTCCACCGTATGGGGTATGGAGCGGCCGAGCAAGTGCAAGCTCATCGGTTCTGAGGAGGTGCTCGAGGTCCGGAATAGGGGCCGGCTGCAAGTGTCTGGGTGGTCGCGATTTGTGATCGGGGGCCGGGGTCGCTATCGTCCGGCCCGTGAGAGTTAGCACGCGGTCAACTTGGGGTCCGGGACGCGCGGCGATGGCTGCGGGCTTGGCCGTGGGGTTGGCGTGCCAGTTTGCCGTGGCGCGACAGGCTCCTCCGGTAACTCCCCGGCCCAAACCGACCGCGCCCCCCGCGGCGCCTTCGCCCCTGGTTGCGGCGGATCAGCCGGACCCGTACGAGGATCGGCCGATCCGCGAGGTCAGGCTGCAAAGGCCCAAAGAGGGTGGAAAGCCCGGGGAGATGGAGCCGCTGCCCGAAGGGGTGGCGCAGTTGGCCCGGAATCAGCTCCGGACGTTGGAGGGAAGGCCGTACAAGCGGCAGACGATCGCCAACGACATCACCAACTTGAACCGGGTGGGGCACTTTAAGACGATTTTCAGCCAGATCCAGCTGCAGCAGGATGGGTCGGTGGTTGTGGTGTTTACCTTCAGTGAGCAGCCCGTGGTGCAGGATGTGCAGGTGGTGGGCAACCGGGAGTTGACCGACCAGGAGTTGTTGGCGGTCGCGGACAAGCTCACGGGAAACCCGGTGGACCGGTTCCAGATCGATCGCGCGGCCCGCGGGATGGAGGAACAGTACAAGAACAAGGGGTTCTATTCGGCCCGCGTCGAGGTGGTGGAGAAGGACCTGAAGGACTCGTCGGTGGTTGTGTACCGGGTCATTGAGGGTGAACGGGTCAAGGTGATGGGGGTGGTATTCGAGGGGAACCGGGCGTTCACACCCAAGGAACTGCGATCGTCGATCAAGACGACGGAGTACGTGCCGATCTTTGAATCGGCGCCGCTGGACAATGAGGTGCGGGCGGAGGATGAAGCGGCCTTGGGCCGGTTTTACAAGGACCGGGGGTACCTGGATGTCCGCATCGCCTCGCACGTGCAGCCGTCGCCGAACGGGCGCGAGGCGATCGTGACGTTCCGGGTGGATGAGGGGCCGCTGTACACGCTTCGCTCGGTGCGGGTGGTGTACAAGACCGCGGAGGCGTTGAGCGACTACCGGGCCAAGCACCCGGAGGCCAAGCCAACCAGCACCTTGACCCCCGCCCAGATGGCGGAACTGGGGAGGCGCAGTCTCAGTTCGGCGCAGATCGCCGGGTTGATGTCGATCAAGCCCGGGGATGTGTACAGCGAAGACAAGACACGCAAGAGCCGAGAGAGCATCCGCGCGGCGTACGGCAAGCTGGGGTACGTCGTCGAGCGGCTGCTGGGTGCGCAGGGTGTTGATGTTGCCATCGAGATCATCCGGGATGAGACCCGGCCTGAGGTCGAACTGCTGCTGATCATCGATGAGGGCAAGCCGTACATGGTCGGCGCCATCAGAATCGCGGGCAACGACAAGACCAAGCAGCAAGTGGTCATGCAGATGGTGCGGGTTGAGCCGGAGCGACCGCTGGATATCCCGAGGCTTGCCGAATCGCGCACTGTTTTGGATGACTCGCGGCTGTTTGAGCCGGGCAGCGTGAAGATCTCCATCCAGGCGCCCAGGCCCGAATCACCCGATGTGCGGGATGTGCTCATCGAACTCAAGGAAACCAATACGGGGTCCTTCAGCGTGGGCGTTGCGGGCAGCTCGGACCTGGGACTTCTGGGCCAGGTGAAACTCTCGCAGCGGAACTTTGACATCACCGACACACCCGAATCGGTGGGGTCGATCTTCAACGCGTTTCACGGCGGCGGGCAGACGGCGAGCCTGGAGCTTCAGCCGGGAATCACCAACCAGTTCTATTCCGTGTCGCTGTCAGAGCCGCACTTTCTGGAGACGGACTACTCGACGTCGGGGCGGGCGTACTACAACCGGCAGGACCTCGGGGTGTACAACGAGCAACGCTACGGGACAAACGTGGGCCTGGGGCGGCGATTCGGGACCGTGTGGGACGGCGCGACCGCGATCCGAAATGAGTGGATCGGGCTTTCGGATATCGACCCAACAAGCCCGCAGGACCTGTTCGACATCCCTGACTTCAGCCGGATCACCGGCGTGAGTCTTGGGCTGACCCGAACCTCGACGGACAGCGCCATGCGACCCAGCCGCGGGAGCCAGACAGCCCTCAGCATCGAGCATGTCGGCGCGCTAGGCGGGGATTTCTCGTTCACCAAGCTCAAGGCCAACCGCACCGAGTACTTCACGCTGTACGAGAGCTTCTTGGGATACAAGACACTGCTGAAACTGGAGAACACGGCGGGGTGGATCGTTCAGGGGCAGAACAGCGCCCCGATCTTCGAGCGGTTTACCCGCGGCGGGCAGAACTTTCGCGGGTATAACACGCGCGGTGTGGGGCCCGAAGGCATCCGCCACGACACCGGCTACCCCGGGGGGGACAACGTGGGCGGGGCCTGGGACTTCTTCCTGAGCGCCGAGATTAACCAGCCGCTGTACGAGGACATCGTTTCAGGTGTCCTGTTCATTGACTCGGGCACGGTGCAGACCAGCCCGGGCTTTGACCGGTACCGGGCCTCGGTCGGGTTCGGACTCCGCATCTACATCCGCCAGGTGAGCCCGGCACCGCTGGCGTTCGACTTTGGCTTCCCATTCCTGAAGCAGGATGAAGACCGGGAGCGGGTGTTTACGTTTACGGTTGATATCCCGTTTCAGTAACAGCGGGGGGTGGCAGCGAGTCGAGGCACCGGAGTTTGTGGGTACTATCATTGAGATGTGGTTCGGGAGACGAGGCATGGTCGCCGCGGAGCCGGGCCTACGAGGAAGACGCCATGAATCAATCGACGTCGCGGAGCCTGACGGTTTTGAGCCTTTGCGCGGCCAGCGTGATGGCGGGGGTGGCTTGGCGGTCCGCGAACGCGCGAGGGACCGAGGCGGAGATGCTGCTGGCCCCACAAAAGCCGACGGCAGTGGCGGTGGTGGACTGGGAAGAGGTGGTCAAGAACTCAAAAGAGGTCAAGGACGGGCTCGAGTTGCTCAAGTCGCAGGAGAAGGACTTTCAGGCCAAGGTCGATGCGCTCCGGGCGACGTTTGAGAAGCTGAAGAAGGACGTTGAGGCGATGAAGGATGGCCCGACGATCGATCGCCTGCGGGTGACGCAAGAGGCCTTGATTGCCCAGGCGCAACTCAACGCGACGGCGGGCACATCGCAGCAGATTCTCGAGGTTCAGGGTGGCGACCTGATGCGGAAGGCCTTTGAACACATGGTCGCGGCCGCGGACAAGCTTCAAACGCAGGATGGTTGGGACATGATCCTGATCGATGATCGTAAGTTGGCCCCGCCGGAGCGGTTCCCGGATGCGGAGGGCAAGGAAGGCGCCCGACCGACGATGAGGGAGGTTCAACAGATCATCCAGCGTCGCCACATCTTGAGCGCGGCGAAGCGGGTTGACGTCACGAAAGAAATCACCGACCTGATGAACGCCGAATACGCCAAGCCCAGCGCTCCGCCGGCCAAGCCCGCCTCCAAGAAGTAACCGGAGAACCTTCGCGTGGGTGCAGCAACCCGGGGAACATCGTCGCCGCAACTCACAACCGGTGACATTGCGACCATGGTTAAGGGTGAGCTCGTCGGTCCGGGCAACCTGATGATTGAGCGCCTAGATGCACTGGATTCGGCGGGCGCGGCATCACTGACATTCATCCGATCCGCATCGTTCGCGGCACAGTGGGCGGTTTCGAGAGCAGCGGCCGCGCTGGTGACTCGCGGCGTGACGGTGCCCGTGCACGATCCGGCCAAGCGGGCATTAATCATCGTGGCGGATGCGGACAAGGCGATGATCCCGCTGCTGGTGGCGTTCACACCGGCGCCATCGCGGCCCGGGGTGGGTGTTCACCCGTCCGCCGTGGTGGACAGCGCGGCGAGGATTGACCCCAAGGCGTGCGTTGGGCCGCTGTGCGTGATCGGGCCCGGGGCGAGCGTTGCGGCGGGCGCGGTGTTGATGGCATCCGTGCAGGTGGGGCGCGACGCAGTGGTGGGCGCGGATTCGGTGCTTCATCCAGGGGTTGTCGTTGGCGACCGGTGCGTGGTGGGGCGGTCGTGCATTTTGCACGGGAACGTGGTGCTGGGGGCGGACGGATTCGGATATCAGCCCGGGGCGCAGGGGCTGGTGAAGGTGCCGCATATCGGGAATGTGGAGCTGGGCGACCATGTGGAGATTGGCGCGTGCTCGTGCGTGGACCGGGCGAAGTTTGGCTCGACGACGATCGGCGCGGGAACGAAGATCGACAACTTGGTGCAGATCGGGCACAACTGCCGGGTCGGCAAGTCGTGCATCATCTGCGGGCAGTGTGGGCTTTCAGGCTCGGTGACGCTGGGGGATGGCGTGGTATTGGCGGGGTCGGTGGGGATTGCGGATAACCTGACGATCGGTGCGGGTGCGCGGATCGGTGCGCGGAGCGGTCTGGCGGATGATGTGCCGGCTGGCGAAACCTGGCTGGGCACTCCCGCTCAACTGGCGCGGGATGCGGCCAAAAACTTTGCGGTGCTGCGCGACATCGCGGGGCATATCCGGGAGTTGCGGCGGGCCCAGCGGGCCGATGCGTCGCAGGGCCAGGGATGATTCCGCGGCGGACGCTTATCACCGCGACGCGGGTGAAGGGAATGGGGCTCTTTTCGGGCGCAGCAAGCGAAGTGGTGTTTTCTCCGGCGGTGGCGGGCACAGGGATCTCGTTTTGTCGTGTGGGGGTGCCGGGGACGGTTGTCGCGACCGTGGCAGCGCTCGCTGATGCTCCGGCGGGGATTCCGGCTCGGAACACGAACATCCGCGCTGTGCCGGGCGGGGAGATTCTGACGATCGAGCACGCAATGTCGGCGCTGGCGGGGCTGGGGATCACGGATGTTGTGGTCGAGGTGACCGGCCCTGAGGTTCCGATCATGGATGGCTCGGCGGAGCCGTTTGTGCGGGCGCTCTGGAGCGCGGGATTGCGGTACGCCGGGGTGGATGTCGAGCCGCTGCGCATCTTGCGAGAGGTCGAGGTGACCGGCCGGGATGGGGCGAAAATCGTGGCGCGGCCGCGGGCGGCGGCGGGGTGTTCGTACACGTATGAGTTGGACTATGGCGCGGGCGGTGCCATTCCGGCACAGTCGGCGACTCTGGATACGGCGCGGACGGATGCGAGCTACACACAGGATGTCGCGGCGGCGCGGACGTTTTGTACGGAGGCGGAGGCCGTGGCCATGGCGAAGGCGGGGTTGTTCAAGCATCTGACAGCACGGGACATGCTGGTGATTGGCGCCAAGGGCCCCATCGACAACACGTACCGGTTTGAGAACGAGCCGGCGCGGCACAAGCTGCTGGACTTGATCGGGGATCTGGCCCTGGTCGGGCGTCCGATTCAGGCGGAGATTGTGGCCCATAAGGCGGGGCATGCGATGAATCAGGCGATGGCCAAGGCGTTGTTAGGGTCGGCGGTGTAGTTGGGCGGATTCTGACTGCCGCGCTCCCTCCCCCCAACCCATCTCTCGGGGAGGAGGACCTAAGACAGCGTACAAACCCCGACAATTGGGCTGGACAACGGCGTAACAAACGCGACACTGGTGTGTATCAGGGTGTGACCTGCCGGGAATCTGCCGGCGAGGGCGCGGCGAACAATCGGGGTACGAATGGCCAGGCGAATACCGATGAATGAATCCATGCCGAATCGCCGCGGGTTTACGCTGATTGAGTTGTTGGTGGTGATCAGCGTTATTGCGCTGCTCATCGGGATCACGCTGCCGGCCCTCGGGCAGGCGCGGGACACCGGTCGGCGGACCAAGTGCCTGGCCAACCTGCGGAGCATCGGACAGGGGTTCAACCTGTACCTGAACGAGAGCAAGGGCTTGTTCCCGCTGGTGCGGCCGCTGCACGGGACGACCGGAACTCCGAGCAACCCGTCGCTGCTGGAGATGCTGCCGACGTACTTGGATGTCGAAGCCCCGCGGCACGAGATCGAGGGGGACCCGACTTCGTTTTACATCACGGCGGATGTGTTCAAGTGTCCGTCGGACAAAGTAGCGGATGTCGGCGACCATGAATGGGAGCCGGCGTGGCGGACGGAGGGGACGAGTTACGAGTATCAACCGGGGCTGGCGATGCTGGCCGCGGAGTTGCTGCTGGTGGTGAAGAACCCGCAGGTGGGTGTGAGCAAGGCGTACGAGAAGGGTGTCGAGTCTCGCCCGATGCCGATCATGCAAGACTTTGGCAAGTGGCACAAGCTCCGGCGATCGGGCACGCAGCAAAACGCGGTGTACTACAACGACTTCCACGCGGATTGGGCTCCACCGGAGGACGTAACGTTGCTGGCGAAGTTCCTGGAGGATGTGCGGCGGTACGGGGGCTGACATGGACTCTCAAGCGGAAATGACGGCGACCATCGGGAGGATTACCAAGCGACTGAAGAAGTCGCGGGATGTCCGCGACATCCTCGGCGACCTGCGGTATCGGCTCGCGGGCACTGCCGATCGGCGGGCGAAGTTCGTCAAGAAGCTGAAGGTCGGTGGGCCGATCGCCCTGCTCGTGGTGGGTGTGGGGCTCTACTTCATCCTGCGTCCGGTGCCGCAGCCGGACTACAAAAAGGCGAGGCTGAACAAGATTTTCAGCTATACGTTGCTGACCGACGAGTTCAATCGCCAACCCGTGGAGAAGCGGCTGGAGCTGATCGGGCAACTGGTGAACCGGCTGAAGAACATGTCGTCGGGAGACTCGATGCTGCTGGCATCCTTCGCGGCGGGGATCGCGGGCTCGGCCCGGCAGCAGATCGAAGAGAACGGTTCACGACTGGCCATCGACCTGTGGGACAAGTACGCCCGGGAGTACGCCGCCGTGAAGGTGGAGGACAAGGGGGCGTTCCTGGATGCGACGCTCATTGAGTTCACAAAGATGATGGAAGCGATCGCGGGCACGCCGCGGGACATCCCGGATTCAGAGCGGCTCGCCGAGGCGCAACGGCAGGCCAAGCGAGATGAGGAGCAGCTCCGGGGCAAGAACCAGCCCCCGCCCAAGGCGCTTGCTCGGATGGTCACCCTGATGCGCGACAACGTGGGGAATCACGCCTCGGTCGCCCAGAAGACGCGGGGTCAGCAAATGATGGTGGACATGGTGAGGCACCTGCGCGGCGATGACCGGCGTTGACCGGGTCTATTCGTCGCGCTCGGTCTGGCAGGTGACTTCGAGGACGCCGTCTTTGGGAACGATCTGAAGAATGCGGAGCCGCTGGCCGCCGATCTGGATGGCAGCGCTTTCGTAGATGGGCTCCAGGCCCTCGAAGGCCCGGAAAAGCTTCTGAGTCTGCTCGAGATTGCGTAGATCGGTGGGGACGTAATCCGCGGTTCCGGACTTGGCTCGTTCAAGGATCCACGACGCCGGAATGGAGAGGCGCCCAAGGTTAACCCACTGCGCGGGGACCCACAGTGCACCCGCGGCCTCAAGCCGCGGCCCAAGCGTCGCGGTCAGGACCTGGTGACGATCACCGGAGCGGACGCGGGCACCGATGGTGATTTGTTTGGATGTGAAGTCCACCTGGAGGTCGGACAGATTGCGTGGCCAGCGGAATGCGTGTTCCGGCGCCTCCGCCCGCCGTTCGGGATCGGACTTTTCTGGATCGAACGCGGGATCCTGCTGGTTGGCGACCCACTTTGGGAGGCGGACGTTCAGCCACGCGTTGGCCTCGACGGCGTGGATGGGGATGGTCCAGGGATCGCTGCGCCAGGGCTGGCCCGCGGCGGTGGGCGCCTTGGGCTTGTGATCGTTGATCGAGTTCACCACGCGGTTCTCGACGTTGACGGCCATGGCGATGGTGGCGGGATCTTCGCTGATGATGGTGCGCCACCAGCGCGGCGAGGAGCGGATGAGGGCGAAGGCGACCAGAACGAAAACACACACGGTGAGGACCGTGATCATGGCGCCGCCGACGATCCATCGTCGGGTGGCACGCGGGAGGACGAGATAGGCGTTCCTGAGTCCGTTCAAGTCCTAGATGGTCGCGGGCTGGGGCGTGGGATCAAGTGCTTCTCAGATCAATCTCGGGGCGGCGGCAGAAGCTAGGCTAAGGACATGAACATCACCGCCGCGATCGATCGATTTGCCGCCGGGGCTGAGATTCCGGGCAAGGGCATCAAGGGCTTGAGCCGTCAGGACTTGCTGGCGTTTCCGGTGCCGGGGACCTGGTCGATCCAGCAGATCGTGGTGCACCTGATGGACAGCGACCTGGTGGCGTGCGACCGGATCAAGCGGATTGCGTGCATGAATCGGCCGCTGCTGATTGGGTATGACGAGAACGCGTTTATCAAGAGTCTTTCGCCGGAGAAACTGGATGCCGTGGAGTGTTGCGAGGCGTTCAGGCTCAATCGGAAGCTGTGCGCGGATGTGCTGCGGACGCTGCCGGAGGCGGCGTTTGAGCGGTGGGGAGTGCACAACGAGAACGGGAAGATGACGTTGTCTGGGATGGTTACGGGGTATGCGGACCACCTGGACCACCACATGAAGTTCTTGTATGAGAAGCGGGCGAAGCTGGGCAAGCCGCTCTAATAGATGATCGCGAAGGAGCCATCGGGCTCTGTAAAGGCGGAGATCAGGCTCCAAGCGGGGACCCCTTGTTGCAAGCCCGAAGCGCCTTCGATCGGCTTGCCATCCTTGCCGAAAACCTGCCAGTGCAGCGAGCCGGATTGACCGAAGGTCATGCCTTCGCACCAGGCCAGGAGGACCTCATCTTTGGCGTTCACCGCGACCGATGGGAAC
This sequence comes from Phycisphaerales bacterium, assembly GCA_044222485.1. Classification (GTDB taxonomy): domain Bacteria; phylum Planctomycetota; class Phycisphaerae; order Phycisphaerales; family UBA1924; genus JAHBXE01. The sequence goes on from JBGAND010000002.1 coordinate 76,794, forward strand.
TTGCGTTCGGCCTTGCGATCGGGCGCGGCGATTGAATCTCCACCGAGGCGCGACCAGTAGACGTTCTTTTCTGACTCCCAAGCGAGGATGGGGCCGCTTGGGGCGGAGATCACGGATGAGGTCGTCATGGGGCAGGCAGCGAGTTGCCACTTGGTGAGAACTTTGTCGGTGAAGGTCTGGCCGCGGTCGGCGGAGGTGAGGAGGTGGGAGTCGCGGTGGACCTTTTCGCCGGCGGCCCGGAAGATGACGTAGAAGTTTTCTTTGTCGGCGAAGGCCTTGAGGGCGCAGCAGCCGCACATGCCGGGGGATTCGCCGGGCCAGGGGATGGGGGATTCGGTGGAGAAGGTGACGCCGCGGTCAGTGGAGTGGGCCATGAAGATCTGGCGGCCGAGCTCGCCCTTGGATTCGGATTCGGGCAAGGACGCGTGCCAGACAACGGAGATGCGGCCGTCGTTCGCGATGGTGATGCTGCCGCCGCCATCCAGCGCGCAGGTGCGGGACATGAGGTCGCGTTCGGGCTCGAAGGCGCTGCGATCGGCGTTGGAGCGGGTGTAGAGCATGGGCTCGCCACCGTGGCGCTTGGCGCCGGGGATGGAGTCTTTGAGGTGGTCGGCCGCGGCCTCGGAACCGTTCCAGGCAATGTGAATGCGGCCGTCGGGGGCGAGTGCGATTTGGCCGCCGCGCATGTTGCCGAAGGCGCAGGCGGCGCCGTCGATGGTGTTGACGCGGATGCCGGGGGCGAAGTCGGTTTTGTCTTTGGAGCAGGAGGAGTAGAAGAGGTCGCCGCTTCGCGGGTCACCCTTGTAATAGAGGAGGTGGCGGGTGCCGTGGGGTCCCATGGCGAGTTGGGGCTGGAGGCCGGAGTCGGGGGTGCGGAGTAGGTGGACGGAGGGTTGGGCGAGGGCGGAAGAGGCGAGCAGAAGTGGGAGCATGTAGAACTTCAATCGGTGCTCCAAAGGGAGGGTTCGAAGATCCTCGCTTGCGCTTCGGGCTCGTCAGACACCGTAGATCGGGCCGACCTTGCCTTCGAGGTAGCGCATGAACGGGTCAGCGGAGAGCGGGTTTCCGGTAAGCATCTTGCAGAGGTCCGATGCCCGGTAGCGGCGGCCGTGGGCGTGGATGTTGGTGTTGAGCCAAGACTTCAGGGCCTTGAAGTCACCTCGCTTGATCTGCTGGTCCAGGTCGGTGATTTGGCCCCTGATCGTGTCCCAGAACTGCGCGGCGTAGAGATTGCCGAGTGTGTAGGTGGGGAAGTAGCCGATGAGGCCGAAGGACCAGTGGACATCCTGCAAGCAGCCGCGGCGGTCGTCGGGGATGTCTACACCGAGATAGTCCTTGTACTTCTTGTTCCAGACGCCGGGGACTTCGCGGGGCTGCAGGGTGCCGGCGAGGAGGGCCCGCTCGATCTCGAAGCGGATCATGACGTGCATGTTGTAAGTCGCTTCGTCGGCTTCGACGCGGATGAAGCTGGGCGTGACCATGTTGACGGCGCGGAAGAGGTCATCGACGGTGTACCTGGTCAGGTCGCCGCCCATGATCTTCTGGGCGTGCGGGAGGGCCCACTCCCAGAAGGAGCGTGAGCGGCCGACGAGGTTCTCCCACATGCGGGACTGGCTCTCATGGATGCCCAGGCTGATGGAGTCGGAGAGCGGTGTGCCGAAGAGGGGCAGGCCGGAGAGACCATTGCTTGAGGCGAGGGTGCCGAGCTTGGGGAGGCCTTGCTCATAGAGACCGTGTCCGGCTTCGTGCATGGTGCCGTAGAGGGCATCGGTGAACTTCTCATCGCGGTAGCGCGTCGTGAGGCGGGTGTCGCCGGGGGCCATGCCGGAGCAGAAGGGGTGGGTCGTGACGTCGAGGCGGCCAGCCTTCAGGTCAAAGCCCATGGCCTCGATGACGAACTGCCCGAACTTGTGCTGCTTTTCCTGGTCGATGCGTGAATGGAGGGGCGCATCGCTGGGCTTGTTCTTGCTCGCTTTGACCTTCGCGATGAACGTGGTGAGGCGCTGGCGGAGGGGCGTGAAGATCGCCTCAATCTCGCGGGCGGTCATGCCCGGCTCGTATTCGTTGAGCAACGCGTCGTAGCGCTCGCCGGGCTTGCCGTCGGGGCCGTTGGCGATGCCGTAGCAGTCGGCCTTGCGCCGGGCCAAGGCCATCATCTTTTCGAGCCAGGGCGCGAACATGTTGAAGTCGGACTTCTGGCGTGCTTCCTTCCAGACCTCCTGGGCCTGGCTGCCAACCAGTGCGATTTCGGCGACCAGATCGCCGGGAAGCTTGGTGGCCAGGTCGTAATCGCGCCGGAGCTCACGGACCATGGCCGCGGTCGGGGCCATGGGATCGCCGACCAGGGACTTGTCTCCCTCGCACTTAGAGATGAGCTCCCCGACTTTGGGGCTGGTCCGGCGTTCGTGGACAAGGGTGGCGAGCATGGATTGCTGCTCGGCCCTGTGCGCGGCCGCGGCGTGGGGCATGTAGGTTTCCTGATCCCAGTTCAGCAACTGCGCCACGGAGGAGAGGGTGCTGGCGCTGCGGGTCAGGGTGCAGAGGTCTTTGAGGTGCGAAGGCATGGGTAACTCCCGGAGATGTCCGGAGTGTATCGCTCTTGGTTGGTCCCCTACTTGGCCAGCCGTTCGGGGTCGGCGACGACACGGAACAGGACATCAAACGATGGGCGGTGAATGTCGTGCTGCATGTTCTTGATCACGTGAAAGTCTGCGCCGGGGTCGACGTTTTTGAGCGCCTTGCCGAGCAGTCGGGCGGAGCTTTCAAGATAGAAGTTGTCCAACTCACCGGCGTAGATGTGGAGCTTTCCGGTGATCCGCGGCCCAAGGGTGGCCCAGTTTCGATCGATGAAGAGTCGGATGTCGTACTTTTCCCAGGCCATGGCGACATCGTGGTTCACATCGCCAGTCGCGCGGTCAAACAGGGGGAGGGGTTTGCCGTCGGGTCCCTTGGGGCTGAAGACGGCCTCGAAGGAGTGGATCTGACCGCCCGGGCCAAGAACCCATTCCTGCTTGCAAAAGTCTTCGTAGTAGACGTTGACCTTGTCGCCGGATCGGGCCAAGGGGCGGCGGTTGCCCTCGGCATCCTTATACATATTGGCGTGGTCGGCGTAGAGGTCGATGCGCTGAAAGTCGCGGAAGTCAACAGGGTCGGGGCAGTAGGACCAGCAGGCCCAGAAGTGTTCGGGGTAGTTGATGGTGACCCAAAGCGCGGCCCAGCCGCCGGAAGAGATGCCGGAGATGACGCGGGTGCCGGGCTTCTGGGCGCCGTGGAACTTGGCCTCGACGGCGGGGATGAGTTCTTCGATGAAAGCCTGGCCGCGGGGGCCGTTGTTGGCGGAGTCGGCGAAGGCGGTGTAGCCCAGGCCGCTGGAAGCGTCCGGGATGATGACCAAGCACTGGGCGGCGGACTTGGGGAGACGGGCGAGCATGGCGGAGGCCAGGCGATGATCGGAGCCGAAACCGCCGAGGAAGTAGACAGTGGGGTATTGCTTGGTGGGATCATCCTGCCAGCCCTCGGGGAGGATGACGCCGGCGTTGTACTTCATTTCGCGTCCGTAGAACTTGGAGAGACTGGCGCTGACGATCGAGAACTCTTTGACGCGGTCGCTCTCCTGGAACTTGGGGCCCGGGGCGGCCTTGTCGAGCTTGAACTCGATAGAGGCGGAGTCGCCGGGCTTGAGTGTGATGGTGATCGGGTCGCTGTAGAGATCGCCCTCGCCCCAGCCGGCGTAGGGGGAGTCGATGCTGCGGCGAGCGATCGCTTGCGCGGCGTAGACACCGGGCTTCAGATCGGCGAGGGGTACCGGGTACGCGAACGTCGGACTGGTGATGTCAACCGAGCCGCCGACCGCGATGTCTTTGACATCCATGGAATAGACCGGGTTCTTGCGGAACCAGTCGCCCATGGCGCGGCGGGGCTCAACCTTTGAATCGTCGCACAGGGCGAGGTAGACGCGGCCCGAGTACGGCGTGGTTTGGAGCTTGTCGTCGAAAGTGATCTTGAAGGTGCCGGCGGTCTTGGGGGCGGGGGCATCCGGTGCCGCGGGTTGTGGAGCCGCGGCGGTAGCCGGCGGCGGGGTCGCGGGAGCAGCGGGTTTAGGGGGTGTGGCTTCCTGAGCGAGGCAGACAGGGAGGATGGTGAGCCAAGCAGAAAGGAACGAAGGGGCGAGCTTGCGCATGGCGTTTTCCGGGGGTTTAGAAGCGAAAAAGTGTATGTCGGGCGAGCCTGGCCCGGAGAATCGGCAACCGATCGGCGACCCAAGGGTACGCTCAGGTTCAGATGCAGCCGCAACTCACTCCCGTCGCGCACGTGCCGATCGAAACGCTCCCCAGCGGGGCGGTTAGTAACCCGGAGTTGACCATTTCCTCCCTACGGGGGAGCCCGGTGCTGTATGTGCGGCGGCCGGGATCGACTTCACCCTGGGACTACGCGGCCGAGGTGCTGGTGTGGGACCTCTCGAGAGTCCCTTGAGCGTGACCGCACTCGGGACAGGTGGAAGGGGAGGTGGCCAGGTCGTAACCGCAGTGGATGCACAGGCCGCGTTTGAGGCGACCGGAGCGGCGGTGTATGGGGAGCCAAAGCCAGGCGGCGGCGGCGGCGAAGGCGCAAGCGGGAATCCAGTGAGGGATTGTGATGTAGCGGGTCTCTTCACCCTGGCGCATGTCCGAGCGAATACCCAGTCCCACGAAAGAGAACTCGGAGGGTGACTCATAAAACGTGAGAGCGTGTTCGTCGGGCTTGACGGAACTGCGGGGAAGATGGAAGGCGTCCCAGCCGCCGTATGAGTTCCAGTTGCCGAGTTCTTCGCGAGTTGGCGCGAGGCTTCGATATTCAGAGAGTCCCAAGAAGAGGCAGCCGCCGAAGCTGTTGAACGAGAGTGTTCTGGCGCGGAAGGTCCACATGTCGGGCTCGCCGTGGGGCGCGCCGGGAGCGACGAGCGAACCGAACTTGTACGCGACACGGTCCATTCGCCAGTGGGAATAGGCCCAGGCGGCAAGTGTGAGGACCAATGCCACGCAAGTGATTCGAAGTGTGATGCGTCGGGCGCGAGATTGCCGCATGGTTCACTCTATGGGCTTGGCACGGCCTTCTGATGGCGCGCCGTACCCACATTCGGGGCAGGGAGGCGGGGTGTTGCGGATGTCGTAGCCACACCGGGGGCAACGGCCGCGGCGGCGGCGCATGAGGCCGCGGAAAGAGCCCAGGCCGATCAGGAGTATCCAACTCGCGGCAGCGAACACAGCACTGTCGCCGAGCAGGCCGCGCCAGATCGGACGGAGAGGCAGGATGATCCGGCCCGAGGGAAGCTTGAGAAGTTCGAGATTGCCGCGGAGCTCTTCGCGCCAGACGCTGGTGGAGTCGGGCGGGTTTCGGAAGACCCAACTCTGTGACGTCATGGCGCGCCATGGCCAACCAGTTGCCGCGGTGTCGATGTTGTAGAGAGTTGTGTCGGGTGCGGGTGGGAAGGCGACCCACGAGGGAATGCGGATGGATGCGCCAAGGAGGGCAAAGCTGTCTTCCATGCGGACCGGACGGACCATGTACCAATCAGAAAAGGTCAGGTGGGAAATCTGTACGCCGCAACGAATGCCGGAGGGAGAGGTCCATGGTTCGCGACGGCCGTGTTCGTGCTTGTTCAGGCCCGTGCGGAGGAGGATGAGGGGAAGTGGCCAGGCCAAGAGCAGTGAGATCGCCGTGCCGAGCAGAAAGAACAGTGCAGCTAGTCTGAGAAAGCGGCGAGTCGTTGAAGTGGTCTGCAAGGGGAGATCTTTCTAGGGGATGCTACCACACTCAGGACAGGCGCATCCGGCGGGGAGACCGGACAAGTCGTAGCCGCACCGGGCGCAATGGCCGCGACGAGTTCGAAAGCGTCGGCGGATGACGGTGAAGGTCAAGAACGCGATAGCCCACGGGATAGCCAGGAGTACAGAATCGACGAAGAACTCTGGCCAGAGGGGACGGAGGGGGATGATCTTCGCGAAGGTCGGCGGCCAATCTGCCCAACCCGGCTTGTTGGCGCCGCCGATGATGAGGCCGCCGCGGGCGTGCCAGGTGTGACCACTGGGGATGGAAGTGTTCCAGATGTGGGTGACGGTGGCGCGAAGCGGCCAGCCGGATGCCTTGACCCACACGCTGTCACCCTTCGTTGGATCCGGCCATGATCGCGCCCCATGAGTCCAGGGAAGCAGTTCGTCGCGCTCCCAACGCAGCCCAATCGATTGCGGCGAAGGGAAAGCGATGGGCGGCGCGGCCGGTGTGTAGTTCTGAAACGGCCTAAGGCGAGACATGCCGAAGGTGATGCCGCGGCCCTCGTAGACACGCAACTCAAAGTACATCGAACCCGGCGGCTCCTTGCCATTGACTGGCAGCGGCAGTTGTATTCCGGCGCCATCGACAATGCTCTCTCCGCCGCGGGATGGTTGCCAGACAGGGAGATCGACCTGACGAAATGCCGCGATGAAGGCGATGGTGTAAGTGGTCAGGCCGCCGAGCAAGAGGAAGACCATGCCCAAGGCGATGACGCGTCGGGGCCGGGATGGTGTGGAGCGGGCCATCATCGGGAAGTTGTACCACGATGGTCGGCCGTGGGTGTATCAGGTTTGTAACAACGCTCAGGGAATGTGGAGGCGGATGACCGGCTCGCCGGGGCGGAACTTGGACGTCGTGTGCTCCACCTGCCACTTGATATCGGCCGATGGGCCGAAGGTCTGGCAGTGTTTGAGGATCGGTCCGTTGGACAGGAGGTAGTTGATGAGGTCGTAGATCGTGGAGCGGAGCTCGCCGGGGTGCATTGAGGTATCGATGACCTCGATGTCTTTGTGACCGAAGTGCTTCAGGCCCACGGTGCTGAGTGTGAAGGGGCCTTCCTGGCTGTCGCCGCTGACGATCTGGCCGACCCAGAGCATGCACGGGAGGAGATCATCCTCCTCAAACGACTGAACCGCTTCGATGAAGAACTCGGGCTTGTGGACCTGGACACCGTTTCCCCAGTAAACCCCCACTGCTTGCGAGGCTTTGCACACGGCCGCGGCCGTGCGGGAGACGAGCATCGCTTCGGAGACGGGATCAGCCCCCATGCCCTTGGCGTGGAGGGCGGTGATGATGAAGTGCGATTTTTGGCGCTTCATCTCCGTGGCTGCATCCTCCCACATCCAGGAAAGCTCGCAGGCGGACTCGATGTCGCCGGAGGGGATGGGCATGGGCATCGCGGCGACCATGACCGTCATGCCGTCGGCCTCGAAGGAGTAGACCTGGTCTTGGGAGTCTGCGCCGTTGAGCGGAGGGTGCTTGGGGAAGAGGGACTTCCATGCGGCGATGATGGCCGCGGCGGAGGGTGGCGTCTCTGTGGCCAGCGTGGGCATGCAGATTTGCGGGCCGGGTTTGGGGTTGGAAGCGACCTTGGATCCAAAGAGCTTTTTGAACATGGGGCGAGAGTCTAACCAAGTGGCGGGGCTTGGCCGCACTCGGGACAGGGGGCGGAAGCCTGCAGGCCGAGGCGGGCGTATCCGCACTGGGTGCAGCGGTTTTGGGCGCGGCGGCGGGCGCGGAGGAACCCGCCCGGCACGAAGAGAAGGAGGAACCAAGTCGCGGAGAAGATCAAGGTGTTCGCAATGAGCCCCGGCCACATTGGGGAATAAGGGACGTAGCCCGCATCGATCGCGTGGTGTGAGAAGCGCCGGAGACGAACGAGTTTCTCGGGCGGTGCTGTCGGGGAGGCGGGCGCGGCGGTAAGGCGTCCGGAGGCGTCAAGTGTGAAGATAGGCTCACCCGCGGGCGGCGTACGCCAACTGATCCATTGCTCGCCCCGGAAGCAGCGCATTGGCCAACCGGTCGCGGCGGTGATGACCTGCTCGAATCCTTCGCGCTGGTCGGTGGAAATGACCGCGGCCCAGGGCGGCGGCACGTTCTGTTTGTAGTATGGTTTGGACCGCAGGTCACCCTCGAAGACGATGCGGCGGAAATCGACGACAGACACGAATGGGTGGGGACGCAGAAAGTAATGACCAGCTTTGGCGGCACCCAGGCGCGGGTCATCATCCGCCCACCAGGTGTCGGGGGACCAATCTCGCGGCCAGATTCCGGACTTCAGCCCCCAGGCGAAACGGCCGCGACCGCCCCACCAGGTGCCGTCGGCATAAAACGCGGCGATGGGGAGGACCCAGGCGATGAGCAGGGTGGTGGCAATGCCGGCGAAGAGCGAGAGCGAGATGCATCGCCGAAGCCTGGAGCGTGGCATGGATGAGTTTACCGGCGGGTCAAAGGGCGGTTGCACGCGTCAATGGTTGATCTTGAGAACAGACCGCAGGCTTTGCAGCAGGAAATAACGGCGCGACTCGTTGAGCATGGTGCCGAGAGTGATGCGGCGGGCGCCCTCGAGAACGATCATTTTGCGGGGTTGGCGGTTGGTCCGCAGACCGCTCCAGTCTTCGCGGATGGTGGTGATCTCGGACACAGAGAAGCGCCTGGTCCAGCCCAAGGCGCCGATGCCACTGAACACGGTGGCCTCTCCGGACCGGATTCGAACTTCGGTTTTTCCGGCGATCAGCATGAGCGCGATGCTCCAGATGATCACGCTTCCCATGAGGAACGGGATTCCGAACAGCGAAAAAATGATGTTGAACTTTCCCGAAACGATCTGTGTTCCGTAGAGCATGCCCAGAGAGAATCCGGACCAGATGGCCGCGAAGGGGACCACGAAGAAGGCGACGGGTGAGCGGGTGGAGGCCCCGATGCGGGTCTCGACGCCATCGTCGTGGAACCAGGTGCCGGGAGCAGGGGTTGCCTTGTCGAACACCGCCTGTGCCTTGGTGTAGCCGTGAACGACGTCAGAGACGGCGAAGGGCTTGTTGCAGGCGCGGCAGAAGGCCACATCGGTGGCGATGTTGAGGTCTGCCGGAAGGACCGGGTTGTTGCAGGTGGGGCAGAGGATCACGAGCGGAGTCTACCGCGCCGGGGTGCGGCCGGACTCGAAGAAAGCGCCCATTTCGCGGAACGCCAGGCGGTTGTCAGATTTTTCTTTGCGAGGCTGCAAGAAACGCCGCGCGAGCGGGAAGTCTGAATGGTGCCGGCTCGCGCGGCATCAGACAAGACGTTCCAGGTTTTTCATAGGAGACACAACACATGAATCATTCCCTCTTCGCTGTAACCGCGCTGGCCGTCACAGGTGCCGCGGCAAGCTCCGCTTCCGCCGTCGTCACGTTCTTTGACGGCGTCTTCAACAACGCCGACTGGTCGCTGACGCAGCGCGTCAACACCAACGGCGCCGGCAGCACATCGCAGGGGTTGCAGTTCCTCACCGGCGGCAACCCCAACGAGTACCGGCGGATCCGCCATCAACTTGTCGTGAGTTCGCCCACGGGCATTCTGCACAGTCTCCACATCAACGTGACGGCCTCGTACACGCCATCAAGCCAGGGCGCCATCACAAGCATCGACTACAGCGAGGACTCGATCAACTTCCTCAATGCACCGGGCAACGGTCAGGGCACGGGGCTGGCCATCCTGCAGAACGGCCGGTTCTATCGCCAGAACGCTCCGTCGCTGGTGATGCCGTTCTCTACCTACGCCAACTGGAACTCCAACATTGCGTTGGGCCTTACCGCCGCGAGCTTCTGGGAGGTCGACATCAACGGCAACGTTTTGGCCAACGTCCCGGACTTCACGGCGTCGGGATCAATCATGCAGTTGGGCTTCTATCGCGGCAACTCCAACAACGGGAGCATCAACACCGATTGCGGGATCGACAACTGGAACGTCCATATCAACAACGTTCCATCGCCGGGCGCGGCCGCGGTGTTGGGTTTGGGGGCTATCACGGCCCTTCGCCGGCGACGCCGCTGAATGCAACACCCCCTGCACGCCAAGCCAACGCGCGGCGTGCGGTTTCCACTCTCCCCCCCTCTCTCCGTGCGATTGACTGTCGGCCGTTCTGGTGCGACGGTTTGTCGCATTTGCGAAGGGTTATGGGCGATGCCGCGCGGGGGTGCGGCCACACTCGGGGCAGGTGGTGTCGGGGATGAGTCCGTGGAGGTTGTAGTTGCACTTGGGGCAGTGGTTGCGGCGGACGCGAAGGCTGCGGCGAGCTAACGGGACTGCTGAAAGCAAGAACCAAGCCGGCACACCAAAAACAAACATGTTGACAACGAGCCCTGACCAAATTGGGCCATACGGCAGAACGACGCCGTAGCCACGATTGGCCACCAGCGCAGAGTTTTTGGGCGATCCGACGGAGATTCCGCGCTCGACAGATGTTGTGGGGCCAGCTGGGCCCACTTTCCTAGTCACCACACTGCACAGCGCTCGACACGGCCAACCTCTGGCGTCCACCGAAATCGAAATCGACTCGAAGATATCAGAGAAGTCTTCGGAGCACATCGACGGCCGAATCGAATCCGTTGCCCACGTTGGAACCAGTGGTTCCCAAGGGGGCGCGGGCGGTGGCTCTGGAATGGTTTGCTCGGGCTCTCCATAGTTCGAGTTTCCGCACCTCATCAGCGACGTCGGGCCGTACGCGCGAACGTGGGTACCAAGTCGCGTTTCGCAAATCGTTGCGCTGGAGGGGATCAGGATCCGTCGCGTCGTTTTGCGAGGACTCGGGCCAACCACCCGCGGCCCACTTAGCGCCCTCGAAAACAGGAGTGCAGAACTCTCCGGCACATCGCGCGTCGCGGTTACCCACGCCAGCCCGACCGTGCAGGTGATGCCGAAGACCAAGGAAATCAAAGCGCGACAGATCACGCGGGGTTCTCCTTGGCATCATCATAACACGCGCATGAAAAAGACCCCAAGGGCAGCCCTTGGGGTCTTGAGTGGTTCGCCTAGCGACGCTTACCGTGCCCCCGCCTTCTTCTTCCCCTCAAAGCTCGGCACCCCATCCCCCTTCTCAAAGAGCTCCGCAAACTTGAACCCCTTGCGTCCCTTCCAAGCATTGCGGTGATACGCATCGCTGGCCAGGATCGGGAACAGGGCCGAGAGTTCCCCAAACACCATCTGCTCGTGCACGACATCCACCTTGCCCCACGAGCAGGCCTCGCGGAGCGTAGAGCCCGAGAGGGCGCCGTCGCGCGAGTCGGCGACGGTCATCTGGATGGCGTACTTGTGCATGCCGATGTCGCCGCGGGCCTTGCCGCCCTTGCGCTCGTTCAGGAGCTCGGCCGCGACCACGATGTCCTGGGCGAAGTTCTTGGGCACGCCGCCGCCGAGCATCAGGAGGCCCGTGTCCTTGCACGCGAGCTTGATGTCGGTCAGCTCGCGGAAGTCTTTACCCGAGTCGAAGGCGACCTGGCCGCGGCCTTCTTCAATAGCCTCGGTCTGCTGGAGCACGATGCCAAAGCCCGCCGAGCAGTCGCTGAACGCGGGGACGAAGATCGGCACCTTCTTGAGGAAGCAGGTCTTGACGATCGACTCGTTCTTGGCGTTGTTCTTGGCCAGATACGCGCCCATCGCGCTGATGAACTCGCGGCTGCTGTACGCCCCCGGCTCAAAGGCGTTGAAGATCTCGTGCGTCTTGGCATCGCAGGCGCGAAGGTCATCCTCATCGATGTACGTGTCGTAGATGCGGTCGATCATCATGTTCCGCAGCGTCATGTCATCGACCGGCGGTGCCTCGGGCGAGCCCGGGGCGATGTAGTGCTTGAAGCCCAGGCCCTCGAAGAAGTCCTGATCGACGATGTTGGCCCCGGTGGAGACGATCGCATCCACCATGTTGTTCTCGATGAGCGTGATGATCGCCTTCTTGAGGCCCGCCGAGATGAGCGAGCCGGCGAGGGTCAGGATCACGGCGCAGTCTTTGTCTTTGAGCATCATCGAGTAGATGTCGGCCGCGTTGGCCAGCGTGCGCGACGTGTAGGCCATGTCGCGGTAGCTATCGACGATGGAGCGGCAGTCGATCTTGGTGATATCGACGTGCTCGATGGGGCGGGAGAGGAGTTCTTTCTTGGTCCACTTGGTGGCTGCCATGGTGCATCCCTTTCGCTTTTAAGCGATCGCGGCCAAGCCCCCCTGGCCTTGAGTTTGGATTGTGGAGCCCCGGGGGTGGCGGGGCGGAGCATTATTAGCGGGGTGCGGGGAGATTTCGCGGGAAACCCTTGGTTAGTTTGGCAGGATGGGGTAGGCTGGTGGTTGAAGGAGCTTCCATGAAACGACGGCATCTTCGGACGGCCGCAGCTTCCATTTGTTTGGTTGCAGGATTGGCGGTGACGGCGATGGGGCAGCCGTGTGGGGAGGGGTGGGTGCAAAGAGCCAGCGGAGGCCCGGGTGGCGGTTCGGGACGTCCCCTCGCCTACGACACGCTCCGATCACGCCTGGTCATGTTTGCCGGGAACAGCACTTGGGAGTGGGACGGCCAGGCATGGTCGCTCCGTGCGACGACCGGACCGTCAAGCCGGGACCGACTGGGGCTTGCCTTTGACGGCGCGCACATCATCATGTTTGGCGGTGGAGGCAGTGTCAGCACTCCCTTGTCGGAAACCTGGCAGTGGGACGGTGCACAGTGGACGCAGCTCTTTCCAGCGACCGTTCCGCGCGCCCGATTCTCGCCGGGCATGGTGTACGACCCCATTCGCCAAACGGTCGTGATGTTCGGCGGCGACGGGTACAGCGCGCCCCAACACCTTTCTGATACCTGGGAGTGGAGCCGCGCGACCGGCAACTGGACCCAGCAGCCGATCTCGGGCCCGCAGAGTTCTCTTGTCTTTGGCGCGTACGACACTTCAAGGTCTTGCGTGACTGTGTGGGTCGGCGGGGCGGAGCCGCTCTGGCGACGAAATAGCACCGGCACTGACCCGTGGCAACCCGTGCCTATCGGGTTTGGTCCTGCTTCCGCAGCCGGTTTGGTCTTCGACCAAATCCGAAACACCGTCGTTGTGACGGAGTGGCAGTGGTTTCCTTCGAGTATTTCAACCTGGGAACTGGGATCGGCGGTCTGGAGTCTTCGATCCAACAGCGCTCCCATCGTCGCCTCACGCTCCATGGCGTTCGACCCGGTTCGTCAGCGCACCGTCTTGGTGAATGAACTGGGGCAAACCTGGGAGTGGGATGGCCTGTCTTCCGGGCCCGCAATCCTCTCATCGCCGCCAGAGGAGTGGTTCGACCTTGGTGGCTCCGTCACCATCAGCGTCACGGCTTCGGCCCCGGATTGTCGTATCAGTGGAGGGCCAGCCAGCAGCCACTGGCCAACGGGGGGCACTATTCCGGAGTCAACACTCCCGACCTGACCATCAATTCTGCAACACTGTCGCAACTGAACCTTTTTTCCTGCCTTGTCAGCAACGCGTGTGGTTCCGTGGCGTCGCCGGGAACCCAGCTTCGCGTGCGCTGCTGGGTGAACTGTGACGGAAACACGAGCTCCCCGCTCCTGAGCGCTGAAGACTTCCAGTGTTATCTCAACGAGTTCGCGGCGGGGAACAGCTACGCCAACTGCGACGGGTCCACCGCGCCGCCCATCCTCAATATCAACGACTTCTGTTGTTTTTTGAACAAGTATGCGGCGCGTGACTGCAACTGATAGCCGCGGAAAACCCTTGTGCCACTGAAAACCAAGTGTGACGCTGCGCGGTAAAGTGCCGCCCATGATCACCCTTCTCCTCGCGTCTGTCGTTGTCGCCCTCGCCGACCCCGGCGCTCCCGGCTCCCTCCGCTGCGAATACCTGACCAACCCCTTGGGCATCGAGGCCGCCCACCCCCGCCTGTCGTGGGTGGTGAACGACCCGGCCCGGGGCGCGATGCAATCGGGGTATCGGATTCTGGTCGCCTCCTCGCGCGAGGAACTCGACAAAGACCACGGCGATCTCTGGGACAGCGGCGCGGTAAACACCGGCGACACGATGCAGGTTGAGTACGCGGGCAAGGCGCTCGCCTCGGCGCAGCGCGTGGTGTGGAAGGTGAAGATGTGGACGCCTGAGGGGGCTCAATCTCCCTGGAGCGATGCGGCAACGTGGTCGATGGGGTTGCTCTCGCCCAAGGACTGGACAGCCCAGTGGATCGGGCTGCCGTTCAAGGGTGAGCCTGCGAGCGATGACAACAACGGGTTTCATAGCGATCTGGCCGCCGACGCCGCGGCGCCGAAGTGGGTGATGATTGATTTGGGCCAGACGACCAAGTTCAACTCCGTCAAGCTCTACCCCTCGCGGCCGATCGACTGGATACGCGACGACCCTGGCTTTCTGTTTCCGTTGAGATTCCGGATTGAGGTCTCGGATGATGCGGGCTTCACGAAGCCGAAGGTTGTCGTGGACAAGACCGGGGCCGATGAGGCGAACCCGGGGACAGAGGTGCGGAAGTACTCATTTGAGGATGCCGCGGCCCGGTACGTCCGCATCGCCACCACCAAACTCGATTCGCGGGAGGCTGGCAAGTTCGGGTTCACGCTGGCGGAGATGGAGGTGCTTTCCGGTGAGGAAAACGTGGCTAAGGGCAAGGCGGTGACCGCATCCGATTCGATCGAGCGAAACCACTGGTCCACCAGGCGGCTCACGGACGGTGTGACCAAGTCGGTGAAGCAGCGCTACGCCGAGCGCGGCCCGGCGCCGATGCTGCGGTCGGGCCTGAGGCTCGATGCCGCACCCTCACGCGCGACCCTGTTCATCACTGCCCGGGGCCTCTACGAGTTCCGCATCAACGGCAAGCGGGTGGGAGACCACGAACTTGCTCCGGAATGGACCGACTACTCGCGTCGGATCCAATATCAGACATACGACGTAACCCCCCTGCTTCAAACCGGCGACAACGCCCTCGCGGCCATGCTGGGCAACGGCTGGTACGCGGGTCGGATCGGATTCCTGACCAACCAGATGTACGGCGACCAACTGAGCCTGCTCGCACAGGTGAGGCTGGACTTCCCCGATGGCACGTCGCGCCTTGTTGGAACCGGGACAGATTGGCGCGGCACGCTCGATGGCCCGATGCGGGCCGATGACATGCTGGATGGCGAGGTCTACGACGCGCAGAAGGAGATCGCGGGGTGGGATGCGCCCGGCTTTGATGATTCCAAGTGGACAACTGTGCAGGCGTTCCCCTCCCCCACTGCCGCGCTAGTGACGCAACCCAACGAACCCATTCGCGTCACGCGCGAGGTGAAACCCACCTCCATCACCGAACCCGCCCCCGGCATCTTCATCATCGACTTCGGTCAAAATCTCCCGGGGTGGATCAAGATCACCCTCACCGGCGCGGCCGGAACCATGGTCAACTTCACCCACGGCGAAATGCTCGACGATCAAGGCCGCCTCTACACCACCAACCTCCGCAGCGCCCACCAGAAGGACACGCTGATCCTGTCAGGCCGGAAGGATGTCTACGAGCCGCGGTTCATCTATCACGGGTTCAGGTATGTCGAGGTGACGGGAGTCACTTCGAAGTCGGACCTGGAAGGCATCATTGCCCGCGTTGCCCACTCAAACTCGCCCGAGGCCGGGACGTTCGAATGCTCGAACCCGATGCTCAACCGTCTTGAACAAAATGTCCGCTGGACGCAGTACGCCAACATGATGAGCGTCCCCACAGACTGCCCGCAGCGCAACGAGCGCATGGGCTGGATGGGTGATGCCCACATCTTCGCCGAGACGGCGATCCACAATCTCGACATGGCCGGGTTCTTCGCGAAGTGGGCGGTGGACATCCGCGACGCCCAGACGCCCGCAGGCGCGTACTCCGACGTTTCGCCAAACCCAGTCATGGGCAAAAACCAGTTTGTGTCCGTTCCCGGCTGGGGCGATGCGGGCGTGGCGATCCCCTATCGCATGTACAAGAACTACGCCGACAAGCGACTCCTCGCCGAGCACTACGACTCGGCCAAGAAGTGGATCGACTACATCCGCACCAACAACCCGAGCCTGATCTGGGAGAAGGCCCGCGGCAACGATTACGGCGACTGGCTCAACGGCGACACGCTCAAGCTCGAGGGCTTCCCCAGCAAGGGCGCAGAGGTGCCCAAGGAGATCTTCGCGACCGCGTGCTTTGAGCAATCCACGAGAATGGTTGCGCAGATGGCGACAGTCTTGGGTAAGAAGGATGAAGCGGAGCAGTACATGGCTCTCGCTAACAAGATCCGGGATGAGTTTCAGAAGCGCTTCATCGGGGCGGATGCCAAGATGCCGGGGGACACACAAGCGGGGTATTCGTTTGCGCTGAAGTACGACCTAGTACTCGATGCCCAGCGACCCGCGATGGTCGGGCACCTGCTCAATGCGATCAAGGCCCGCGGCGGGCATCTCTCGACCGGGTTCCACTCCACGACTCCAATGATGGATGAGTTGGTGCGGGCCGGGCACGCCGATGTCGCGTACAAACTCGTGAGCAGCACCGAGTTCCCCAGCTGGGGCTTCATGATCGAGCAGGGTGCGACCAGCATGTGGGAGCGATGGGATGGGTATGTGAAGGGCCGCGCGGGTGGCGGGTTCCAGGATCCCGGGATGAACTCCTTCAACCACTTCGCGTTCGGCGCAGTCGGTGAGTGGATGGTCCGGGTGATCGGCGGGCTTTCAACCACCAGCGATGCACCCGACGAAGTCGCTTGGCGCGCGTTTGAGATCAAGCCCATCCCCGGCGAGGGCGTGACCTGGGCCAAGACGACGTACAACTCCATCCGCGGCCAGATCAACGTATCGTGGCGCATCGAGGGTGAGCGATTCCTGATGGATGTCACCGTGCCGCCTAACACGTGGGCGACAGTGACGATGCCGACGTCCAACCCTACTTCCGTCAGAGAAGGAAACCGTTTCGCGAGCGGCGCGCAGGGCGTCACCTTCGGCGGCCCGGTGGCGGGCGGGGTAAGGATGAAGGTCGCGGCCGGTACCTACAGGTTTTCCGCGCAGAAGTGAGCAACGTTCACGCTCCCTTGTAGCTGAGAACGGGCGACAACTCGCGGGTAATCCGGACTAGATCGCGCTGAGCGCGCATGACTGCGCGGATGTCCTTGTAGGCAGAGGGGGCTTCATCCGAGAGCGCGTGCAGACGCTTGCGGTCGAGCCAGACCGAACCGAGCTCCTCCTCCAACTGCCGTGTTGAGATGCGACCGCCCGCCTTGCCGCGGCTCATCGCCCGTCCCGCGCCGTGAGAGCTTGAACGAAGGGCCTCCTCGACGCCGCGGCCGACAACATGGAAGCTCGCCGTTCCCATCGAGCCGGGAATCAGGCCGACCTCCCCCACCTCTGCCGGGCTCGCACCCTTGCGATGAACCAGTCGGACACCCTCGGGGTATCGCTCCCATCGAGCGTGGTTGTGGCTCGCGTCGATGAACGAGTCCGGATCGGGTTCGACGTTAAGAACGCTCTTGAGCGCTATGGCGGCGCTGTGGATCATCGCGGCGCGATTGGCCGCGGCGTACCGGACGGCCCATTGGACATCGTTGAGGTAGGCCTGTCCCGCTGAACCGGAAGTGTTGAGTGACACCAGCCCGCCACCGGCGCGTTCCGCGTTCGCGGCGTGCGCCCGGGTGATCTCCTGCCCCATCACCCGCGAGCCGGAGTGGACCATCAGCCAGAGCCGGTCTTCGTGGTCACGCTGGAACTCAAGGAAGTGGTTCCCTCGGCCGAGCGTGCCCAGTTCGATGCGCCCCTCGCGCTCCGCGAACCCCCCCAGCGATGCCGGCATCGCCCCCGAGTTCGCGAGCGAACGGTGCCGCAGGATGGGAACATGATCGCGCAGCGCCGCGAGGACCGCCGGCGCAGCCCGCGCATTGTCGAGCGCTGCCGCCTCACACCCGAATGCGATCGCCGCCATCCCGCAACCGATGTCGGAGCCGATCGCGTGCGGATAGATGACGCGGGTAGTCGCAATGACCGTCCCGATGCACACCCCTGAGGCGAGGTGTACATCGGGCATGATCGCCACGCGCTGGACATCCTCAGCCCGCGCGATGCGGTCGATGGCCTTCTTCACATCGGGCGTGAGCGGAGCGGCCAGCCACGAGCGCACCGGTACTCCGGAGGGCTTATTGGCCATCAAGCACCTCCAGCGATGGCCCGAGCGCGAAGACCAACTCGGGGATCCGCTTGCGGCTCAGGACGCCGACAAGCTGAGAGCGCAGGAAACCACGGGCGGCGCCAAGGCGCGCGACAACCTCGCGTCCTGCGATCGGTGGCCCGCCCACGCGTGGCGCCACCACCACGCGCAGCCTCCCCGCATGCGGGAACGGCTCCACGCTCAACACCTCACACTCAGCCAAAACGGGGTCCGCGCACCCCTGCAGGGCCGCGGCCAGGGCTCTCAACACTTGTTTGCACAGCTGCATGTCCTTCCGAGAAACAGGTCGTTCATCGTGTTCGCGACGCAAATACGGGGGATCGATTCCATCTTCGTCGTGGGTCCGCGCGCACAGTTCGCGCAGGTCCCGACCGGGACGCCTCGTCATGTCATAACTCCAAGTGGGCGCGGCGATGCCGTGCCCGGTGATTCGGGATGAGTTCAGAAACTCAAAGTTGAAATGGAATGACAAGCCCAGCCGAAGCCAGCGTGACCAAGCTCATTGTCAGAGGATCAGCGGGCGGGCGCGGCCGGGCCAAGCAAAGATGGAATCGCAGCGTTGTGCATGAGAATCCCTTCGCAAGAAGCCCCGCACCCACCATGGGAGCGATCGTTGAGACTGTAACCGAAAACTCTGAATCGTCAAGAACAACGCCTGAAATCATGTGCAATTGCGTGGAGTTTGCATTTCGCGAACCCCAGTGCCCCCGCTCCACTACAGTCGATCATGATCCTCGTCACGCTTCTCGTCGCGGCTGCGGTGTCGGCTCAACCCGAACTCGCCCAGCCCGCGCCCCAACCTGAATCCAAGACGACTCGCTACGAAGACCTTCCCGCCCCTGTCCACTTGGGTCTTCGTGCTGAGGCGATCCAACGGGCATGGCCGGCGCTCTCGATCGTCGTCATCGTCCCCGATGGCAAGTCGTACATCAACGCGATCGCGGCGTGGAAACCCATGGCTCGCTTTCCGGTGCTAATTGATGACGGAACCGCCGCATCGCGAGAAGACATTGCTCGGTTCGTCCGCGGCTACGCGCCCAAGAAGGTGGTCCGCTGGGCGACCAAGGAAGAAGTACCGGATCGAAAGACTGCGGTGGAGGCGGCGCTGTGCGGAGTGTGGGGCAAACAACTGCCCGGTGAAGAGAAGGCGCCGGCGGTCGCGTCGAGCGCTGATCTTCTGGCGCGGTGGAAGGCGATCGGTGCGCCACGCACGGGCATCGTGATCACCGCGCCGGACGACCCGGCTTGGACAGCCGCATTGGCACTGGCCGCCGGCCGCGCACAGCCGCTGGCGTGGGTCTCGCGTCCCCCGCCGGGCCGAGTAGACACGTTCATCTCCGCCGATGAGCTTCGCAAGTTTGAGACGGCGATCGAGACCGCGTGCGATTCGACGGGCCTGTCGTGGAAAGGCCTGGATGATGACATCGACACCGTAACGCTTTGCATGGCCTCTCCCAATAGCGCCCAGGTCGAGCCCAAGGTCGTGCTCGCGACAACGGACTGCATCGGGCGCATCAACCCCGACCCCGCCGAGCGAATTGGCAAGCACGAGCGCTGGGCCTGGACGGGGCAGATTTTCGGGACCGAATCACGCAGCGCCTACGCCGCCATGTGCTCGCTCTTTCTTACCGCCCACAAAGCCTGGCTCTTTGACGGCTATCCGCAGACCAAGCCCTGGTCTGAGTTTGACGCGACGACCGCCGCCGACTCACTCAAACGCCTCAAGATTGACGCGACCATCGACGACACCCCCAACACCGGCGAGCGCGCCTGGCGTGTGCGAGCGTCAAACGTGGTCGATGCGGGCCTGGTGTGTGTGAACACCAAGGGCCTGTCTAACGAGTTCAATCTGGAGCCAGGTCGTCTGCTGCCTGCCGATGCCCCAATCCTCAACACCCCCGCGATGGTCCACTTCGTGCACTCCTGGTCCGCCCACGCCCCCTCAGAGCGGTGGACCGTCGGCGGCCGATGGGTCGAGCGAGGCGCGTACGCCTATCTCGGCTCCGTCGATGAACCGTACCTGAACGCATTCGTGCCCACGCCGTTTGTGACCGGGCGACTGGTCAACAAGTACCCATTCGGCGCCGCCGTTCGTGTTGACAACGGCCCGGCCTGGAAACTGACGGTGGTCGGCGACCCTCTGGCCTCACTTGCCAACCCCATTGTGCAGGTCGAAGGCGAGCTGGCGCTGGCGGACGCATCCAGCCTTCAAGAGGACCTCTCGGCCGCCCTCACCGCGAAAGACTTCGCCGCGGCGATCCGGGTCCTGATCTTGCAAGGTCGAGACAGCGATGTCGCCGCGCTCGTGAAGGGGATGCTCAAGGATGATCCCAAGCTTCTGACACCCAAGGCCGCGGAGTTCGCGGTGCTGCCCCTCTTTCGCACCGGCGACCACACTTCGATGATCAAGTGCTACGCCCAACTCGCCAAACCCGCGGCCATGGATCCCGCGCTCCGCGATGCCGTCTGGCTCAGCGCCTACCGCAGCCTTCCCGTGACCAAAGACCCCGAAGTCCTCAACGCCCTCCGCCAAGCCATCCGCGATGACCAGCCGGCACGAGACGCCATCGAACTGGCGGAGCCCTACGCGGCCGCCTTCGGACGGGAAGCCGCGGCCGGAATGCTTCAGGAAGTCCGGGCCCGAACAACCCCGGACGAACAGGGCAAACTCGATCGCGAAATCCGGGCAATGAACACCCCCGCTAGAGTCCGATAACCAAAAATAGTTGAACAAAAGGAAAGTTGATATTGACAAAACAGAAGTTCTGTTGAATAATGTTCAACGTGACTTCCGTTTTATCAAATGCCTCTGACGATTCGGCCCTGATCGGCCACCCACTCGCCGTCTTGCCGCGGGAGGACTTGGACCTGATCGTGGAGCTGGTCTTGCGGTCCGGATCGCTCAAGGACTTGGCCGCGGAATATGGGGTGAGCTACCCGACCATTCGCATTCGCTTGGACAAAGTGATTGCCCGGCTCGCGGCCGCTCGCGAGGGCCTCAAGGCCGATCCGCTCAGCGAGTTGCTGGCGGCCATGGTGGAGCGAGGGGAGTTGTCAGCTTCTGGTGCTCGGGCCATTCGGGAAACGGCGCGCAAGCCGCGCGAAGGAGGTGCGTGATGGAATGGTGGTCGCTTCAAGACAGCAACCTCATCGGCGCGATCGGTGGGGCCTCAATCGGCATGGTGGGCGGGCTGGTGGGGAGCCTGAGTGTCTTGGTTGCCCGTGGAAAGGCCAAGCCGCTGATGGTGGGGATCTACGCCGGCATGGCTGGTTTGGGGGTGTGCCTGTTGGTTGCGGGGGTGCTTGCGGTTTCCACTGGTCAACCGCGGCATGTGTGGTTTCCGTTGTGCCTCGGCGGGACGATCGCGACATCGGTGTTCGGCGGGATGCTGCCGATGATTCTCGCCCGCTACCGAAGCGCCGAAGTGCGGCGGATGGAGGCGGAGCAGCTTCGGCGGAGTTGATCTTGGGTTAAGCTGGCGGGATGAAGACTCGGCACTTGTTGGTCATGGCGTTGGTTGGCGGGCTGGTGATGCCGGCGTGCCAGACTGCTCCGGTTGCGTCCCCCACTTCCGCTGCTCCTTTGGCCGCGGCCAAGACGACGGCGTACTTGAGCGCGGAGCAAACACAGAAACTCAAGGACATGCTGCCGGGACCATTCCCGCGGCATCCGGGCGCGACCGCGGAAGAATCCAAGGCGCTTGATGCGCTGCTGAGCGCGGCCGAGGTTGAGGTGATCCGGGGTGTCCAGGCGGATACATCGACACAGGCCCGGGCACGGGCGGACCATCTGGAAGAGTTTGATCCCTGGTGGAACTTCGATGTGGCCCTGGGGCATCACTTCAATAGCAAGGAGTGCCCGAAGATCGCCCTGTTCATGACCAACGCGGAGCGGGAAGTCGGGCCCATTAAGGATGCGGCCAAGAAGAAGTTCGGGCGTGTACGGCCGCCGGAGTCCGGAATCGCCACCAACGACTCATATCCCAGCGGGCATTCGACGCGGGCCTTCTTTCGGGCGCGGATTCTGTCGGAGATCGCCCCCGATCGGAAGAACCAGATCGTGATGGAGGCGAGGTCGATGGTGACCAACCGCCTGATCGCGGGGAAACACCATCCGGCGGATTGCGTGGGCGGGATCGTGCTGGGGACAGCGATCGCGGACGCCATGATCGCCGCAGCCAAGGACTCGGCGAGCCCGATTCATGCTGATTTTGAGGCCGCGAAGCAGGAATGGAAAGAGCTGATGGCCAAGCAAGAACCCAAGGGCAAGCCGGGGGCGTGATTCAGGGCGCGGGATGCTCGGGGCGTTCACCGTTGAGCACGCGCCAGACGTCTCGGACGACCCAGCTCATGTTGCGTTTGGCGGTTTCGGTGGCGCTGGCGATGTGAGGCGAGAGGCGTGCGTTGACCAAGCCCAGGAGCGGGTTGGCCGAGGTGATCGGTTCGGGGTCGTGAACGTCGAGCATCGCCGTCGCGCCAGGGTGGGCCTTGAGGAACCCGGCCAGTTCGGCGTCATCGATGACGAAGCCGCGGCTGGTGTTCAGGAACAGGCAATCGGGCTTGAGCTTCGCGAACGTCCCGGCGTTGAAGATGTGGCGGTTGGATGCGCGGTCGTCGATGTGGACGGTGAGGATGTCGGACTCGCGGAGGAGCGTATCGAAGGGAACGGATGTGGCTCCGTTACGGTGCGATTCGGGGATGGTGATCAGGTCGTGGTAGATAACCCGCATATCCAGGGCCGCGGCCACCCGGGCGATCTGGGAGCCGATGCGCCCCAGCCCACAAATGCCCATCGTCATCTCACAGAGTTGGCGTCGGGCATTCAGGCTCTTGCGGATGTCGTGCCACTGTGGATCGGTCGGAGCGTGGTCGAGGTACACGCGAGGGCGGGTGGCATCGGCCATCAGGGCGCTCACGTACTCAACAACGGCTCGGGTGTTGGCCCCGGGCGTGTGAACGACTTCGATTCCGCGTGCGCGGCAGGCGGGGATGTTGATGTTGTCCAGCCCCACACCCGCGCGGGCGACGACTTTGAGCCCCGGGCCCTTGGCCAAGAGGTCGGCATCGACTTTGGTGTAGGTCCGAACGACCAGCCCCTGAGCCCGGGCCAAGAGGTGATGAAATCGCGGCAGGTCGCTGAACGGGCAGGCGATGAACTCACACCGCTCGGCCAGCCACGAGGCCGGGCCGCGGTCGAGGTCTTCAGTTTGGATGACCAGCGGACGACTCATTCGCGCTCATCATCGTCACCACCGAACTCGGCGGGTTCAATAATGCAGGACATCGGGCCTTGGCTCTCCACCATGAGCGGGTCGCGGCCGAAGGAGTGAATCTGCTCCTGCTTCAGTTCGGCGTGCTCTTTGTGGGTCGTGAGACAGACCACACGCCCATCCTTGTCCACCGTTTCGGCGATCTTGAACGCCTTCTCGGGTGAGTGGGCGAACAGCTCTTGCATCATGCGGATGACGTACTCGTATGAGTGGAAGTCGTCATCCAGCAGCACCACGTTCCAAGGAACCGGAACGTCGGTTGTTGAATCGGTTTTTGTTTGGGTTGAGGTCTTGGCCACGACACATCCTATTCGCACGAACCCCCGATCGGATGGGCAGTTTTGGGCCGTTTCGGTCTGAGCGGCCGATAGACCGCCCAGCACACCAGCGTTCCGATGCGGCCGGGGATCGGCCCCCAAAGGACGCTCATGGGGATCTGATCATGAACAAGGGCGAGCTTATCGAGAGCGTGGCGACGGAACTGAACTTCAGCAAGACCGAGGCGAGCAAGGCGGTCGAGGCGGTGCTGGAGTGCATCACCAACGGCATCAAGGCCCAGGACAAGGTCGCCCTGGCCGGCTTTGGCACTTTCGTGAAGCGCCAGCGGGCCGCTCGCACGGGCATCAATCCCGTCACCAAGCAGCCGATTGCGATCGCTGCCAGCACGACCTGCGGGTTCAAGCCGGCAACGGCGTTGAAGGCTTCCCTCTAAGCCGCCGGCTCGACGACAAACAGATGAACACAGCGCCACATCGTGAGATGTGGCGTTGTTTTTAGGCGGGCTTGTTCGCGAACGCCCGCTCAGCGAGTTCGATCGCGCGGGCGAGGGCCGCGGCCTTGTTCACGGTTTCCTGAAACTCCGCTTCAGGATCGGAATCGGCGACGATGCCACCCGCGGCCTGCAGGTGATACTCCCAGCCGTCAGCGTTGTGCAAGGCGGTTGGGACGACCATCGTTCGAAGCGCCAGTGCAATATCCATCTGGCCATCAAGACCGACGTAGCCCATTCCGCCGCCATAGGGGCCGCGGCGGACGGGCTCAAGTTCATCGATGATCTGCATGGCGCGGATTTTGGGGGCGCCGGAGATCGTGCCCACAGGGAGTGCGGATCGCAGGGCGTCCCAGCAGTCCAGCCCGGGGCGAAGCGTCCCCGTCACCGTTGAACTGATGTGCATGACGTGGCTGTAGCGTTCGACCTCCATGATGCGGGGAAGCGAGATCGACCCAGGGACGGCAACTTGACCGACATCGTTGCGGCCCAGGTCTACGAGCATGATGTGTTCGGCGCGTTCCTTGGGGTCGGAGAGCAGCTCGCGTTCGAGTGCGGCGTCTTCTTCGGGGGTTTGGCCGCGTTTGCGGGTGCCGGCGAGGGGGCGGTTGGTGACCGTGGACTCACCGCTCGCGGAAGTGCGGACGCGGCAGAGAATCTCGGGGCTGGAGGCGACCAGGATGCAGCCTTGGGCCTGGAGGTAGACCATGTAGGGACTGGGGTTGACGGCCCGCAACGCGCGGTAGACGTCAAAGGGGTCGGCCTTGCTGCGGCGCTCGAAGCGCTGGCCGAGGACGACCTGGAAGATATCTCCCGCTCGGATGTACTCCTTGGCGCGGGCGATCATCGCGGCATGCTGGGCCTTGGTCGTGTTCGAGGGCAATGGAACTGCGGGCAGCTCTCGATCGACGATTCCGGAGGGCAGAGGTTTGCTGTGGCGCTGGATCTGTTCCGCACGTTCATCCAGCCGACGGCATGCGTGCTCGTATGCGGCCGCGGGATCGGTCCCCTTCGGGACGATCGCGAGTTGAACAAGGTGAACAAGCTTGTCCACGTGGTCGAAGACGGCGACGCCGTCATAGAGGCCAAAGTGGAGGTCCGGCAGGCCGCGATCATCGTGAGGGCCACCTTTGAGCTTGTCGGGCTCGGCGTAGCGCACGGTGTCGTAGCCGGCGAATCCAACCCAGCCGCCGAGGAAGCATTGGGGGAGCGACCCGGAGCCGCGTTTCTGATGCGGGAGGACTAGTTTCATGCCCGCGGTGATTGAGCGGAGTTTCAGAAGCGGATCGGCTTCATGAGAGCAGACCGTCTTGCCCGTAGCACAATCCGTGACGCGAACTTCATGGCCGCGGGCGATGACTTCCTGGATCGGCTGCGCCCCGAGGATCGAGTGCCGTCCCTGCCGCTCGCCACCCTCAACAGACTCAAGCAGGAACGACGGCGCGGTGCGCTCATCGGCGCTGACGAGCCGCCGATAGGCCAGCACGGGTGTGAGTTGGTCCGCCAGCAACCGAAGTGAAATCGGGATCGCCAGCGTCCCGCCGCCGGACTGCTTCACAAGGGCCACGAACTCATCCCGGGTCAAGCTGGGCATGTGGCTGGGAGTCTAGAGAGCAAGGAGACTTACTTCCCCTGCGCTCGGGCCGCGGGCTGGGCTCGAAGGTGCTGCGATCCGGTCTCAAACCGGACCGATGGTTGCACCGCATCGCCTCCGCTGTCGCGGCTGATCGCCGCGGGCGATTTGATGCGCACATACGCGTCGTGGCTAATCAGCGAGACCCGGGGTGCGGTCGTGGTCGGGGGCGCGCTTTGGGTCGGCGTCAGGGTCTCCGCCTTTGCCACCTGAGTCACCTGGGGATCCGCATCATCGTCGTGATCCCATCCGGTATCGCGGGACATCGTTACTTCCTGGGGTGAGGACTTGGCGGCCTGCGGGGCCTTTCCTGCCGCCGCGGCGGCGGGCTTGGATCCCATCGGGACCACCGGCTCCTTGGCGCCTTCACCACCGGAGACGACCTTTCCATTGATGCTCGTGTAGACCGTCTGCTTGGGTGTGGGCTCACCCGCTCGAACGGCAGTAGCGCGGTGCGGACCAGCTTGGTGCCACGGCACCGAAACTCGCTCCTTTACGGGAGGCTGAGCGGGTTGGGAGGGCTGGCTAGTGGTGGGCTGGGCCGCGGCGATACCCGCGGAAGCGAGAATGAGGGCAGCTTTGAGTGTTGAGTGCATGGATCCTCCTCCACAAGTGTCGGAATCCAAGCGGACCCCCACGACGTCCAGCCGTGTGTGTGGTGGCGGTATTGCAAACTGGACCTGAAGGCGTGCGGCCTGTGCGGGCGGGCGGCCATTATCAGACAGTGCTACGGCAGTGGGAGGTCCGCGCCTCGGGCGAACAGTTCCTGCAGTTCCTCAAGCATCCACGACGCGGTGCGGCACTTGTGGATGGCCGGGTTGAGCTCCGCCAGCACGGTGGACCCGGGGATGGACTTGGCGGTCACTCGGTGTGATACGGGGTTGATGTCGATCCGCAGCGGCATCGGCGTCTGCTCGTCAGGGTCCTTGTGGATGAGGTGGAGCCAGATGAGTGGGCCGTTGAGCCGGACCATTGCCGTCCAGACGGAACCGCGCATATCCAGGATGGTCTTGCCCGCGGCGGACACAATCCGCGGCGAGAGGAACGGCAGGGGCCAGTTCTTTGCACCCGGCCACATCTCAATCACGGAGCCCGCCGGACCCGCGAACACCACCTCAGCGTGTGGCTCGGGCGGAATCACCGGGGTTGAAGCAAGGGTCGCCATGAGCGAATCCCAGTTTTCGTAGAGCACGTAGTTCGCCAAGTGCCGGCCGAGAATGGTCAGCGGCATGTCGTTCCCGTTCACCTTGGCCATGCCGGCGATTGGGTTCACCCGGAACTCCAGGAACTGCGTGCCCGGGGAATAGTGCCGGAGTTCGAAGACGATATCCGGCGCCTTGCCGGTGTGGCTCGCATCCCAGTTGGTTCCGAACAGATCCAGCATGGCCTCACCGGTCACCGTGTCGGTGAGTTGCGGCGCGTGCACCCAATGATGGGGTCCGGCCTCCCGGTCCTCGGTCTCGATCGTGAAACGCTCCTCATCGCTGATCTCTTCCTCGCGCCCGTTCACCATGTTCTTGGGGGGGACATAGGCCTTGATCGTGCCGACGGACTTCAGGTATTCCTTGTGGAGCGGCGGCTCTTGCGGGTTGGCCCGCGCGTCCGCATCCATCTCCATCAACTGGGACATGAGGTCCGCGGGCGGCATGGCCTCGGCAAAGCTGTCCAACGTCGCGCTGTTGGGCGGCCAGACGATGATCCGCTTCATCAGGGTCGGGTCATCGGCGTGGTGAATGTAGAGCGAGCGGCCGTTCTCGAACGTCTCCAAACCGTGCAGGTCCCAGCGTGTGCCGGCGGTGGAGAGGATGGGGTTGCCCTTGCGATCGGAAACCGTGAACTGAACCAGGCCGCGGCCATCTTTGCCGGTGAACGCCAGGAACTTGATGCCGCCGGGGGATTGCTTCATGTCGGGGTCATCCATGGTCACGGTCGGCGCGGCCAGAGGAATCGCGGGCATCGCGTCGGTGATCACTTCACAGGTGCCGATTTGCTCGGGAACCAAAACCTCAAAGCGGTTGTCCGCCACCGCAACGACGATGAGGCGGAGGCCCGGAGAGATGCCCACCTGCTGCGCCTGAACAACATCGAACACCGTGTTGTTCAAGGTGTTAACGCGAAAGGGGCGGAACGGCTGGGCCCGCCAGAGAGAGATGAAGTCCAGGGAGGACACAGGGATCAGGGTAGCGGTCTTATTCCGGCTCGTGACCGGCTCTATGGGTCAGCGATTCGAATGTCTTGATGGCCCAATCCAGGGAGCCCTCTTCGGCGAACCAAACGGTGATGTGGGCCGCGGAAGTGGTGACGGCCATGCATCCCTGCAGCACCCAGCCCTCCTCATCTTCTTCTTCGGAGTAGTAGATCCAGTAATAGCCGACCCGGTCATCCTTGCGGAACCGAACAGGCCTGGCGCCCTCGGGTAGATCCTCCTTGTCCGGTTTGGCTATCTCGTCGGCGGTCCGCGGCGATTGACCGGGCTCAACCGTTGAGAGGTCGTACGTGGAAACATGAACTCCGATCGTGTTGTGACCGAAGTACTGGACCCCGCTCTCCTCGTTGTAGTCTTCCGGCCAGAAGCCCGGCACGGCCACGGTCCACGGTCCAGGGAGCCGCCGAGCAATCGTCGCGCGGTAGTAGCCGATGAGAGCCGGGTCCAGGTCCGGCAGGTCATCGCCCTCCTCCAAGTTCAGCAACGCGTTGAGGTCCGCGATCTCGGCCTGCGGCAAGGCGAGTTTAGGGTTCAGTTCCGCGGCACGTTCGAAGCAGTCGATGGCCAGACGCATGGTTGCTTCCTCGCGCTCATCTGCGGGGGGACGCCATGTGATTTCACTCCACAGCAAGACCAGTCCGGTCTTGCGGTAATAGTCGGCATCGCGCTCGCGGGTCCACCAAGGGTAGAACTCGCGAGCGTGCTGCTTGAGGTTCTCGCCGCGCTTGACGGCTTCCCAAAAACTGCGGCTCCGCGGCCCCGCGGGCGTAATGCTGAACGGTCCGCCACTAACAGGCACGGGCGCGAACATGGCCATGTTCACCGCCATCGGCAGAGCATCTTTCATCCGCCCATCCTTCAGGAAGGCGGCACCCAATGCCTTGAGAAACTCAGCCATCTGATCCTGAAGGTCCTCGAAGTTGCCACTGGTGGCGTACCCGGTTTCATCGGCGGACCAGTCCCATTCGATGCCGCAGAGCTTGCCTACCGCGCGGACCACATCGACGGCGTAGGCGTGATAGCCGGGACCCGTGCCCGAAGTCTTGGAGTCCGCCGTGACGGTGCCATCCGGATCCCACACAAAGAAAATCGCCTCAGCCCCAGGGTGGAGCACCACCGCCAGTTCGTGCTCGTGCTCACCAAACTCCATGAGGCTCGCCAAGTATGGGTCTTCGCAGGAGTCCTCTACCGCCTTGCGGATCGCGGCGAAAAGCGTGCCGCGAGACATTATCTTCCCGTCTGGTGCGGGTACCCGTGCCGTCACGCCGAAACCGATTCCCATGCGTCAACCTCCACCAGCACCTATGCGGGGCCTGCGCCGCAGCATACGGCGGCTCAGGTCTTCGCGGTTTCTAAGAGTTGCTCTGTCAACGTGTGTTGGTCCAGCGCGATCCCGCATTCGGGACAAAGGGGTCTGGTCTGGCCGCGCAGGTTGTACTGGCACTTGGGGCAGGGCAGGTCGCGTTCGAACAGCAGCGCGGCCACAGCGTACGCCGCGCCACCGCCGTCATCCTTGATCCATTGTTTGCAGAGTTGGGTGAGCTCTTGCTGCGAGGAATCGCCACCCGCGACGCGACGAGGAATCACGTGCGCCGTCGCGTCGTGCTTCACGATCACCAGGAACTTGTCACCCAGCGTGACCTCTTCAAAGTGGCGCCACGCCATGTCGGCGACTTGGCCGTCACCTTCGAATCGGAGCCCGGTGGGGCTCAGCGTGATGGTGTGCGGTTGCCGGAGTGAAAAGGCGCCGACCGAGCGGATCAGCTGCGCGCCCGACTTGCGGGCACGATCGGGTGAGGTGTTCCTCAGGAGCGACCAGCCCAGCGCCCACAGCGCGACCGCGACGGCGAAAAACAGGATGTGGCCATCCGCAACAGACATGAACCCCGTCCACTGCCGCCAGATGTTGAACACGGCGATGCCGGTCAGTGCCGCGCCCGCGATGAACAGGTACCTGGCGGCTCTCTTGGATGCGGCGACCCGCTTCTTCCCGACCGTCGTGTGCAGAAGCATGTCCACGTGGACATCGAGGAGTTCATCCTCAGAGAGCGAGAAGGAGAAGGTGTGAGACGGTTCCATGACGGAACCATCGTACAGAATCAGCCCTCGAGGTACGTATAACCCTCCAGCCCATCGTCGTAGTACTTCAGCAGGCTCTTGCCCTCAGGCAGCGTCAGCCGTCCCTGCCGGCACGCGGCCTCGATATCCAACCGCATCGCCCGCTTCATGTCCGCGATGTCGTACTGGACGTACTGGAGGACTTCTTCGACCGTGTCACCCTCGATGACCTCATCGATTTCCCATTCGCCGTTCTCATCCATCGTGAGATGGACGGCGTGGGTGTCGCCAAGCAGGTTGTGGAGGTCGCCGAGGATCTCCTGGTAGGCCCCAAGCAGGAACACACCCAGGTAGTAAGGCTCGACACCCGCGCACTCGCCGGGCAGGTCTTTGACCTCGTGGAGTTCCAGCGTTTTCTTGTCAATCCGCTTATCCACGAAGTGATCGACCTTGCCGTCCGAGTCGCAGGTGATATCGCTGAGCATCCCCTGGCGGGTTGGCTGCTCGTTGAGACGGTGGATCGGGCAGATTGGGAAGAGCTGGTCGATGGCCCAGGAGTCGGGCATGCTCTGGAACAGCGAAAAGTTACAGAAGTAGATGTCGCTCAAGAGCTCGGGCAGGGCCTCGAACTCGTCGGGCAACTCGCCGCCTTTCTTCATCGACTTCTCGAGCACCTTGTGCCCGATGGCCCAGAAGATCTGCTCGGCCGCGGCTCGCATATGCAGGGTCATATAGCCCAGGCTGAAGAGGCTCATCGCCTCATCGCGGGCTTGAGTTGCATCGTGGTATGTCTCAACCAGGTTGCGGTCCGTGAGGCTGGTGTAGGCTTCAAGTAGATCCAGTACCGGCTGGGGCGGCTCGGCCTCGGCCTTGATCGCCTTTTCAATGGCGACCATGTCCGGGTTGGCTTCAAACCGGCTGGTTCCTAGAACATCCATGATCAGCACGCTGGAATAGGCCACCATCGCGCGGCCGGATTCGCTGATGATCAGAGGGTGGGGCACCTTGTTGTCATCGCAGACTGCCTTGACGCGGTAGACCACGTCGGCCGCGTACTCGGCGACGGAGTAGTTGATCGAGCTGGACCACGCCGACTGGCTGCCGTCGTAATCCACACCCATGCCCCCGCCGATGTCGAGCGTGGTCAGCCCTGCGCCCAAGCGATGCAGTTCGCAATAGATGTGCGTCAGCTCGTTGATCGCATTCTTCAGGACACGGATGTCGTAGAGCTGGCTCCCGACGTGGCAGTGCAAAAGGTTCAGGCAATCCAGCATCCCGTGCTTCTTCAGGTAGTCCACCGCCTGAAGTACTTCCGACACGAACAGGCCGAACTTGGACCGCACCCCCGCCGAGGTCTCCCACCGCCCCGCCCCGCGGCTGGACAGCTTCACGCGCAGGCCGATCTTGGGCCGCACGTTGTACGCCTTGGCGTGCTTGACGATCAGCTCCAGTTCGCTGAACTTCTCAACCACGGGGATGATGTTCCGCCCCAGCTTGGTCGCCAGGATCACGGTCTCAATGAACTCATCATCCTTAAAGCCGTTGCAGATAATGGGCATGCCGTTCACGCCTGGCCCGCCCGCGACCGCAGACAAACCCAGCACCGCCAGAAGCTCCGGCTTGGAACCCGCCTCGAGACCGAAGTTCAGTTCGACCGCCAGGTTGGCGATCTGCTCGCAAACGTGCCGCTGCTGGTTCACCTTGATCGGGTACACGCACGAATAGCTCGCGCCGTATTGCTGATCCGCGATCGCGTCATCAAACGCCTTGCGGATCTCCCGGAGGCGATGATCCAGGATGTCATTGAATCGAAGGAGCACCGGCGTATGGATGCCGCGGGCCTTTAACCCCGACACCACGTCATACAGGTCGATCTGCTTGGCCGGGTCCTTGGTCGGCAGGATGGTGACGTGTCCGTCCGCATCCACCCCCACATACCCCTTGCCCCAGTCCTGCAACCCATACAGACGCGCGGAGTCATCCACAGTCCACTGCCCGTGGATGAACGCGTTACGCGAGGCGGAGATCGTTGCCATTGTTTTTCGAAAGACCCATGAGCGGCGGCCGGACCCACGCGGCCTGTGCGAACTTGCTCCCCCGGGGGGTCCGTCACGCGTCACGCCTTCGCTCGAGAGGCGCCGCGGCACGGGCCCGGCTGACTGGTCCGACCATGACGCACCACACGCCACAGATCGAACGGCACTAGACAATATCGAATATCGAGCGCAGAGCAAGGGTGAATCACCCGCGAGCAAGAAATTGACCAAACCGGCGCTGCGCGAACTTGGCGCGCCGCTCACTCACGGCCTTCCGGGTTTCTCGAACTCCTTTGCCTCCACGCAATCGACCCGGATCGATGCGTAGGTAAAGGACTGCTCATCGGATGGCTTCCCTTCGAAACTGACGTGCTGGGTCATCGGCAGAGTCACGCCGCCGACATCCTTGTAGTTGGAAAGCCGCATCTCGATCGACCCCAGGGCCAGGTTGGGACCCCTTGCTCGGTAGCGAAGTGCCACGATCTGCCCCGATTCCGGGTCGATCAGCGCCTTTGTGGTGCCGCCAACACGGTGAACCGCCACAACCTCAACCGGCCGCCCATCCAGCTCCTCGCGCGGCAAGTGCGCCACGACGGTGCCGGGGAGGCGCCGGCCACGCATGACCATCACCGGGTTGTGCGACACTTCCCGTTCCAGAATCCGCTTCTGCGACTCGACCATCGTCGTCGGGCTCATGGCAGAAACGAAGTAAGCCTCATCCGGGGCCAGGACTTCTCCCCAGTAATAGGTGTGCCAGGTAGTGAGCCGGCGTGCCCGGTCCGGGAACTGGAATGAGACCGTGTGGCTGGTCTTGACCACTTCATCCCGGTCTTTCGCGGTTCCCTCCTGAACCAGGCGAACCGACTTGAGGTCGTCGAACTTCAGCGTCCCGCTCATCGCGGCCGCGGCCTTGTCCAGCAGCTTTAACCCCTCGGCCGCCGATTCCAGCGTCGCGGCGGGAGGCCCCTCATCTTTTTCCAGGAACTTCTCCGGGCCCGCCAGGAACGCCTTTCGGCACGCCGAAGAGGCAAATAGATAGATGTGCCCCTCGTGTACCGCGAACAGCTGGGCTGAGCCCTTCCCCGAAAGCGGCCCCATCCGAGCGCAGGCCCCTGCCCACCGGATCTCGTACTTGTCCGGTTCCGTGTTGAACGCCGCCTTGTTGTACTCAGAGCTGAACCAGTAGGTCAGCCCGTCGCGTTCAACCGAAAGCTCGGCCTTCCCCGCGACCTCTTTCCCCTCCACCAGTTCCACCGCATCTACTTGAAGCGTCGCCCGATCCTGTGCCCAAGCAGCCCCACACAGCATGACAGCGAAAACGACGGTAAGAACCCGCATGTCAAAGCTCCCTGGGGTCAGTTGAACGATCGTTCAAATTAGCCGCAAGTGGGGTTCATCGCAAGCCGCAAAAGACAACGGCCTCGCTTTCCGAGGCCGTCATCGCGGGTTTCGAGAATCAGATCGCTAGAGCCGGCGCCTCCGTGCACACGCGAGTCCGGCCAACCCCAGAAGGGCCGTAGATCCTGGAGCTGGGATGAGGCGAAAGTTGTCCAGCCCGATGTAGCTGTTGGCAGGGGTGCCATTGGCAAGGGCTACGGGGTCAAGCTGGGCGATGAACGTGAAGATCGCAGCAGTGGCCGCCGGGGCAACAAAGGAAATCGACCGGGCCTGCCAGGTCATGGATGCGGTGTTCTGGGTGAATGTCCCCACCAGGGCGCTGTTGAAGTAGATGTCCACCTGGCCACGGCCGAAGTAAGGCCCGCCGTAAGGAATGGCCTTGCCACCGTCATCCGCGGCCATTTGGGCCGAGACTGTGTAGGTAGTTCCGGGCGTCAAAAGGGCCGTGGTCTGCTGAAACGCCTCGTTGATCCCCCCGAACCCTGTGGAGGCACCAAACCCGATGAAACGAACACCCGCCGCGGCCGGCATCCCCTGAAACATCCCGTTGTAGGGGCCAACTCCCGTCCCGATCGCCCAGCCGTCAACCCCCGTGTTGTCGTAGAGGTCCGGCGTGAAGGATGTCGCCACCCACGGGGCCGGCGTTCCGGACGAGAAGATGTTCAATCCACCGGGGTAGGCCGACCCGGTCTCAAAGCTGCCGTTGAGAAGCTGGGCAAAGGCGGGGGTGGCGGCAAAAAGGGCAACGCCCAAGGCGAGTCGCGTGCGATTCATGTCTTGTCTCCTGCTGCGGGCATTCCTGCCCTGGCATTCAGACTTGCCGCAGGGAGGAGGAACCTTGCAGGGGAATCTCGAAAACGACAACGGCCCCGTTTCCGGGGCCGTAGTCGCGTGTCTTGTCTTAAGAGAGAGAGAAATCAAAGGGAGAGAGATCAGAGAGAGATCAAAGGGAGAGAGTGTTCAGGTCGAGCCTCCTTTCGGTTGGCCGCGGCGTGTCGTCCTCGGCACTAAGACTTACCGGGAGGGGGGCGGACCTTGCAGGAAGGAGGACTATTTTTTCGAGAATCGCCCGTCACACCATTTTGGGCAGGGCCGCAGGCTGGCCCGTGGCCCGGATGGCCTTCAGGTGCTTGCGGAGGCGGTCCAGCAGGTTCCAGTACATGATCAACGCCATAAGGGGGCCGATGAGGATGGCGATCCCCACGGTGTTAAGCACCGGCAGGAGCCACATGTAGGTCTTGGTGCGCTTCACGATGTAGGCATCCGGAACGCGCCCTGAAACCCATCGCGTGTACCGCATGATGGCGAAGAACTGGACCGCCCAGGCCGCCAGAGACACCAATCCCAGCAGCATGGACAGAAACGATCCGGCAGTAAGCCCACCGGGGCCGCTCGAAATGACCCCCAGTTCTTCAAGCGCGGTTGTCAGCACAAGAACCACGACCGATGCGGCCGCGGCCACCCTCGCGACATTTCGTGCCGAACCCGGAGTCTCCGTCCCCACGAACCCGGGGTCCGGTTCGGTGTACATCCAGTATCCAACAAAGATGACAATGGATGAGACCAACTGAATCCCCTGCCAGATAAGCGAGTGCACCGCCGCCGGACCTGAGGTTGCCATCACGACAAACGCCCCGACGAACGTGGCGACCATCAGGAGAATGCCGTTGAGAATGAACGAGAGCCCCTTGCCAATTTTCGCCAGGTACTCAGGTGAAGCGAACTGAAGGAGAATCCCCTTCAGTGAATCCCGCACCGGGTTACCGCATTCCGGGCAGTTGCCCTGGATCGGCAGGCCGCGCAGGTTGTAGGAGCATCGCACACAGCTCCGGTCGTGATCGACCACCCCCACTTCCGATTCGAGTTGTGGACCGGCGGGGGGAGCGGTGTCAGACGTAGTGCTCATCGACGAAGAATAACAGCGAGCTGCTACCACCTGCTTATGCCAGACGAATGCGGACAAGAAGGTCACTAAGAGCATCCATGGCGGAGTTCTGTCCGGGCAGGTTGCTGTTCAGGTGCTCATCGTGCAGGCGGGCGACCAGCCGCTCGTACTCCGCCCGATGAAACGCCAGGTCCGCAGCATCCAGCGTGCCCTTTTCCTTCCCGCCGGTCTTGGCCGCGACCAGATCAGCGATGTACGGCAGCTTGTACTCCTCATTGAGCCGCAGCAGGTTGGCGTCAATCACCCCTGTCCGCATCAGGTGGATACCGGTCAGGAGCACGCGGTAGACATACAGCAGCGGCTTGACCCGCGGCGGAGTTTCCTTGGCAAACAGCCCCCACTGCGTCTCGGCAAAGCCCAGGTAGTGGTACGCGTGAAACTTGGTGATGCACCGCGGGGCAAGGGCGATGAGTTCCTGGTGCTCGGGCGAGGTCTGGATGATTAGGGGCGAGAGAAGTTGCTCCAGCACGTACCCGTTCTTCTTCAGGAGCAATCGGAAGAACTTGGCGGCATCGTGCGTGATCAGGTCGATCTCGGTCCCCTCGCGGATGCCGGCCTGCTCGATCGTGTCCTTGGTCTGGTGGAGCCCCAAAACCTCGCGAGCGGGCAGGATGTGACAACCGCGGAGGTCGTAGTCGGAGTCGGGAGAGGCAAAGCCGTAGAGGTGGGCTCCGGAGATGGTGGCGAAGAGGAGGGGGTAAGGGTGCTCGGAGGCGAGTTGGCGGCAAAGGGGGAGGTTGAGATTCATGACGCGACCTTGTCTGCGAACCAAAGCATCAGCGCGGCCAGCAAGCTTTCAGCATCCTGGTCGGCGATGCGCTGCGAGGCAAAGATGATCAGCTTCCGGCAGTACAGCCGGCATTCCTCATCGAAGGAGTGGCCTGCGAAGAGCCAGAAATCGCTGCGAACGCCGAACAGGATTCCGCAACCATCAAAGACGAGTCCGTCTTTCTTGGTTGGGCGTGCTGCATCCAGGCACAGGAGCAGTTGGAACGCAGCCCGGTCATCTTGAGTCAGTTCCCGGCGCGCTTGCCAGCACTTGAGCGGGAGTACCCCCTGGGAAAGCTGTTCCCATACGCGCCGCTCGGGCCCGCTCATGTGAAAGGCCCACAGCGATGTTCGAGCGGATCGCACGATCAATGCTGCCTCATCTCCTTCGGGCGAAACCGAAATGAGAATCTCTGGGCCCCACGACGGCAGGAAGAGCACCAACACACCTTCAGTCATCCCACGACTCAACTCACGGCATACCGACCTTCGGAAGTCGCCTTCGAGCGTTTGTGAGGGAATGTCGTGAACCGCGTTCATGGCTCAGCCTCCACAGACTTCCTGCGCGCTCGGACCAGTATCTGGTTTGCCTTCTCATAGTCCGGCCTCTCCGGCACCTTCGTCCGCTCAAACTCCCTCTCAAACCCCGCGTGCAGCTCCTTCCGCCACGACTCGACCTCATCCCAGGGCATCTGCCCATCCCGGATCGCAAGCAGCCTCTCCCGATGCTCCGTCACCAGCACCGGCACCACCCCTGTTCTCAGTGTCTCGATCCCCGCCAGCAGCAACCGCAGCAGGTGCATCGCGTGCTTCCACTTGATCGCGCCCCGGTTCCTCAGCTCCTGCTCCATCTTCTTGAACTGCGACATCGCGTAACCGTTGAACGTCTGGTACACCAGCTTGGACACAAACGCCCCCCGCGCGGCCAGCAACTCCTGAGCAATCTCGTCCGCGTGCTCCACGAGCGGCGAGTGCAGGGCCTCGAGCACATTGGGGTTGGCCTTCAGAGCCAGCCGCAGGAACTTCTCCAGTTCCCAATAACACTCCTGCGTCGCATCGTTCTCAAGCTGCTCGGGCACGCCGTAGATCGACCAATGCATCGATGCCGGCGGTAGATAGATCCCCCGCCGGTCGGTGTCGGACTGGTCGTGATCCAGCCCATACGCCCGGGAGCCGACAATGCAGCGGTAGATGACGTGCTGGTTCAGATTGTGCCCGGTCAACGGGTCGTTGTGCTGGTAGCCGGGGCTGTTGTAGATCGACAGCACCTCCATCTCGCGCCGCGAGAGCGTGACCTCGTCGCCTCCGGGGAACCGCACTCGGTAGTTGTGCTCTGGGTCGGCCGGGGACTTGGTGATGAGCCCGGCGGTGCCGCGGAGATGGGCCGGCCGGCCATCGTGGCCGCGCACATCCACCAGCGCGACGATCGCGGTGCCGACGGGAAGGATGGGGGGAAGATCACGCATACACAAGTGAAGTGTATTGGTGGCACTGGTCACTGCTTTGAGTGGCCAGTGATTGGACGTCCGAACACCGGCCAGCGAAGACGCTGACCGGTGCCACCAAAGCCAAAGACGAAAACGACAACGGCCCCGTTTCCGGGGCCGCAGTCGTTAGAGAAGGGAAACACAAACACGAAGGGGTTAGCTCCGGCGACGCCGCGCGAACGCGACCCCTGCGAGCCCCAACAGGGCGGCCGAGCCGGGAGCGGGCGCGGTGTGGGTGAACACGCGCACCTGATCGACGAAGTTTGATGGGACGATGGTCGAGAAGTTGAACGAGAGGGTGTTGCCGGAGATGGAGAAGAACGAGGGGGGTGTTGTGCTCAGGCCGCGGAAGGGGTAACCGGTGGGGTAGACCGTTCCCAAGGCGCCAGCGGGACCATCGGAAAGGTCTAGGTTGTTGGCCTTGAAGATCACCGCGGCGATTGGGGCGTCAAAGGTGACCGTGCCGACGGCTTGGACGATGCCCGGGACGCTGTCAAAGTGGATGAAGTGGCTGTCCCACGGGCCGCCGCCGATGCTGCCGGGGGTTGGGGAGGTGCTGGAGCCGGGGTTGTTGATCATGTCAACCGCGAGGCTCAGGTTTACGCCGGTCCGCTCGTTCCAGGCAAAGGCGTTCTGCCCGGTGAGCTGGCCCCAGCCACATGCGACCGGTGCGCCGATCTGCGTTGTGTTACCGGTGACAAAGAGGATGTTCGCGGAGGCGAGGGAGGAGATGGAGAGGGTCGCGAGGGCGGAGATGAGGGTGGAGTTCTTCATGTGGTTCTTCTTTCGGAGTTCAGCGTTGGGCGTGAGGGTGAGCTCAGGGGTTCGAGAGGGGGAGGCGGACTTAACGACGACGGCGGAGGCAGACAAGGCCCGACAAGCCAAGCAGCGCGGCCGAGCCCGGTGCCGGGGTCTGCGTGATGACACGCACTTCGGCGATGTTGTACACCGGGTGGATCGTGTTCAGGTTAAAGGTCAACACGTTGCCGGCGATTGTGACGAACGAGGACGGCGCGGTGAACAGACCGCGGAACGCGAACCCGGTCGGATAGACCGTCGTCAGCGCGCCCGCGGGCGTGTCCGAGTTGTCGAGATTGATGTTCCGGAAGATGACCGCGACGATGGGCTGGCTGTACGTGATCGTGCCGGAGACGGGGTTGGCCGCGGCGTTCGGATCAAAGTGGAGGAAGTGGCTGGAGCCCACACCGTTGAAGATGCCCGGCACTGGGGCGTTGCTGCTGCCCGGGTTGTTGACCATGTCTACGTTGAGGTTGAGGTTGACGTTCTGCTGTTCATTCCAGGCATAAGCGGTGAACCCGGTGAGGGCCAGCGGCACGCAGGATGGCGGGGAGCCGATCAGTGTCACGCCGCCCGTGGTGGAGACGATGTTGGCGGAGGCGAGAGTGGAAGTCAGTGCAATCGCGGCCAGAGATGTGATGGTGCAGGTTTTCATGGGTTGGGTCCTTTTGAGTTGGTTCAGGCGTGTGTGTGATTGAGTCCGAAGTGGGTTTCAGCGACGACGGCGGAGGCAGGCGAGCCCGCCCAGGCCGAGCAGCGCGGCCGAGCCGGGAGCCGGGGCCTGCGTGATCACGCGAATCTGATTTACGTTCGCGAAGGTGAACACGGAACTGAGGTCAAAGGTCAGGACGTTGGCGTTGATCGTGACGAACGAGACTGGGGCGGTGATGAGGCCGCGCATTGGGAAGGTGGTGGGATAGAACGTGCCGAACGCACCGGCGGGGCCGTCCGAGTTGTCGAGGTTGATGTTGCGGAAGATGACCGCGACGATCGGCTGGTTGTACGTGATGGTGCCCGTGGCGGGCGGGACGCCGGGGATCTGCTCAAAGTGCAGGAAGTGGCTGGAGTAGGTGCCATTGATGGCCCCCGGAGTCGGGGCGTTGCTGCTGCCGGGGTTGTTCACCATGTCCACGATCAGGTTGAGCGGGACGTTCTGCTGCTCGTTCCAGGTGAAAGCGGTGAACCCGATCAAGGCGCCGGGTGCACAGGAGGGCGGAGGGGCGATCTGGGTCACGCTGCCGGTCGTGGTGACAATCGTGGCGTGGGCCGCGGCCGAGAGGGAGAGCACGATGAGTGTGGATAGACCGATGGCGTTCTTCGCGTTGCGAATCTTCATGGGACGGTTCCTTTGTGTGTTTGGACGCCCAGGGTGCCTGAGCGGGTGAGTCGTTCAGGTTGTTCGTTTACGCCGGGCGCAGAGCAGACCGCCCAGGCCCAGCAGAGCTACAGACCCCGGAGCGGGTGTCGGGCGGACTGTTACATCGTCGATGCCCATGTAGGAGTTGGTGCCCGGGAGCGCGTAGACCTGGGGGAAGAAGAAGGGGAGGGTTGAGGCGTTGGAGGGCGCGGTGAAGGTTGCGCTTTGCAGCATCCACCCCGCGGTCCAGGTCACCGTGGCGGGGAACACCGCGACGATGGATGGCACCGACGTCGCCGTCGCGCCCAGGCCAAACTGGAACCCGCCCGCGATGTATCCGCCGCTGGGCTGCGGGGCGTGTACCCACGCGTCGATCTGGTAGGTCTGACCGGGGGTCAGCGTGAAGGACATGAGCTGGCTCATGTTCTCAAAGTCCCAGCCGCCGGCCCACCTGTGCCCGCTGTGGGCGGTCACGCCGGAGAACACGGCCTGAAACGTCGGGAAGATGCCGTTGGCGCCCGTGTCGTCCCACGTGTCGTATGAGGCGTTTGTGTTGCCGGGTGCTGTGCTGCTCCAGGGTGCGGGCAGTTGCCCCATCCCACCCGAAGCGACGACCCCCGTGTCAAACCCAGTGTTGACGAGCTGTGCGGATGCCGCGGTCGCGGCGAATATCAAGAGCCCTGAGGCCAAAGTCCAGCGTTTCATGTCTTGTGTCTCCTGCCGCGGCATTTCTGCCCCGGCATTTAGACTTGCCGCGGGGGGAAGAAACCTTGCTGGTTGGGATCACAATTCTTTTGAATCGCCGCTGGCGAAGTCAGAAAGCCGTTTCTGTGACTTGCCGCTACGCTCAATAGCAATGGGGATGTTCGTGCACATTGCCGATGAGCGGGCGTCGCGGGCGATCAAGCGGTCGGGCATCCGCGGCCGCGCAGCGTCGCTCTACGGTCGAGACAGAGCGATCCTGCGCCTGGAAAGCGTTGTCTTCTGCATGCCCGTGCTGCCCAACTACTTCGCCTCCCACCAGTGGCTACGGGAACTGAAGAGTTCCGGTGCTCGCCAACTCGTCGGCATCTACTTTCGCATGCACTCGTCACGACTGGTGTGGGTTGGACACTACAACGCGGCCCACACACGGGTGACTGCCGCCGAGGCTGCCCGGATCATTCTCGAGGCCCCCGACCCGCGCGGCTTTGAGGTCATCGTGCCCGCATCGGTTCCAGCCGACCGAATCCACTCGGTGAAGGAAGTATCACAGGTCGTTGGATGGCGCCACTACCCGGATGCCCACGGCAAGCGGCCTTGCGAGTGCGGCTTCTGCACGGCCGGAGCTCCGGGTCACCAGCGCTTGATGGCTCGTGCGAAACGCCGACGGACCAGGAACTCCGCGTAGAGGGGCTGCAAGTTTTTCTCAAATCCCGTGGAACAAACCCGCGCGCCCCGCGTTTCACCGTCCACACATGTCCTCGATAGCACACAACTTCCTATGCCCGAGCGTCTGCGAGCAGACAGGGCCATCCATTGAGACTCGCTCTCAACGAACTCCGAGGTAGCTTCTCTGGATCACCAATCCAGCGGCCCCGGAGTTCTTCCGGGGCCGCTTGCGTTTTGCACTGAACTGAAACCTGAACACAGAAAGGAGTTCCGCGAAAATACAAACTCCAATGGCCCTATCGGCGTTCGACCGGCAGCTCCCGCGGCACTCTGAGCAGTTCGCCCGCGTGTGTTCTGTGAACGGTGTCGCTACGCCGCCGATGAGGTTTGATGAATCGCCCAACAGGTAGGGCGCCGGGACGAAGTCTCGGAGATGCGGGTTCAAATCCCGTTTCATCCACCACCGGAGCGCAAGCTCCAACCGTCTTAAGAACGGTGCGTGTAACAACGCAATCTGGTGAGCTCAGGGCCAACGGACAATCGCGAAGCAGCCCACTTGTTCTGCCTCGCCTCGGGCCCAGCCCGAGCGAACCAGCAGCACAGGCGGGCAACGCCAAGGCGGTTGAGAGGATGCGGATACCGACAGTGCCCTTCGTGGGCGACCGTGCTCCGGAAGTACCTGCCTGGCGAATAGCCGGGACCTTGGTCAACCTGAGCACGGCGCGGCCCACGAAGCGCCCCGTCTCAAGCACCTCCCCCACCAACGCGTGCCAAGCGTGCGACCGAAGCTCTGGGCTCGCATTCAGTCTGGTTTGGTGCCACTGCTCGCCGCAGCTTTGAGCGGCGCAGCAGTGCGAAGGCGTTCGTTGCACAGGGACGCTGTCGCACAGCTGCGCGTCCAAAGCGACGCGAGCAGTGGCACCAAAGTCTGTGTTTCTTTCTCTTTCTGTTGGAGGTCTGACCATGTTCACTGTCCGTATCCGTAAACACGAGCGCGGGCTCCTCTTCAAGCGTGGCGACTTCGTCCGCTTGCTGGCCCCCGGCTCCTACAAGCTCTGGCGCAACCTCGTGACCCCCGGTCACGAACTGGTTGATGTGGTCAACACCCTGGCCACCAAGTTCGAGCATCGGTATCTCGACGTCCTGGTTCGCGAGCCCAGCATGGCCGCGGCACTGACCGTCGTAGATCTGGCCGACAACCAGCGTGCCCTGGTCTGGAAGGATGACCGCCTGGCGTACGTACTGGCGCCCGGCCGCCACGCCTTCTGGAAGACCGAGGCCAAACTTGTGGTCGAGGTGTTCGACGTGAACACGTGCCGTTTCGAGCACAGCAAGCTCGAGGCGGTCGTGGCCCACGCCGACGCCCGCAACCACCTGGAAGTGGTCACGGTCGAGCCCGGCTTTGACGTACTGGTCATGCTCAACGGGGTGCTGCGCGAGCGGCTGAGCCCCGGGAAGCACGTCTTCTGGAAGGCCGCGGGAAACCTGCGTGTCGCGAGCGTGGACAAGCGTGAGCACACGCTGGATGTGGCCGGCCAGGAGATCATGACCAGCGACAAGGTCACGCTGCGCGTGAACCTGGCGGTCACGTATCAGGTCGCCGACGCCCTGAAGGCGACCCAGACCGTGGCTGACTTCTCGCAGTCGCTCTACCGCGAATCGCAGTTATTGCTCCGGGCCGCGGTGGGGACCCGGACCCTGGACCAACTGCTCTCCGACAAGGAGGCGGTGGGTGGAGAAGTCCGGACGGCTGTGGCGGAGCGCGCCCGAGACTTCGGAGTCGAGGTCAAGAGCGTGGGCCTCAAGGACATCATCTTGCCCGGAGAGATGAAGGCGATCCTGAACCAGGTGATCGAGGCCCAGAAGAAGGCTGAGGCCGACAACATCAAGCGTCGCGAGGAGACGGCCTCGGCCCGAAGCCAGGCCAACACCGCGCGGCTCTTGAGCGAGAACCCCATGCTCGCCCGGATCAAGGAGCTGGAGATGATCCAGCAAGTCCTTGCAGGCGCGGATGTGAAGTTCGTGTTTGGTGGGAACGATCTCACCGAACAGTTGAGGACGCTGGTGACGCCCAAGGCGTGAATGACAGCCGCACCCGGAAGGCCGGGTGCGGCTTTTCTTTCAGGCCTCAGTGGCGGCCGCGGCGGCTTGTGCGAGAAGGGCGGTGTAGTCATCGCCGCGCGGCAGGTCCATATTTTTGACGATCCGGCGGCGTCGGGCCGTGGTCGTTTCGCCCGTGACCGGGTTGAGCCCCTGCTTGTCAAACGATTCCCAGAGCAGCCCCATCCCGCGCTTCTGCCAGTTGGGGAGGTCGATGTAGTTGACGCCGCGCGCAAAGAGAAGCTTGTTCTTGGCTG
This sequence comes from Phycisphaerales bacterium, assembly GCA_044222485.1. Taxonomy (GTDB): domain Bacteria; phylum Planctomycetota; class Phycisphaerae; order Phycisphaerales; family UBA1924; genus JAHBXE01. Next base: position 120,211 of record JBGAND010000002.1, read on the forward strand.
AGACCGAGAGGCCCTCGATCGTCCGGGTCGCCTCAAAAACCGACTTGCCCTCCTTGCGGAGCAGCCAGTAACAGTGGGCGTTGAGGGCGTTTCGCCCCGCATCCTCTTGCCGCCAGCGGAAGTAGTCGACGACATCCTGGGAGGAAGGAAGTTGGGACACCCGGCAGTCAAAGACGCCGATGTCGCCCAGGAGAAGCGAGAACTTGGCGCTGGCCTCACCCGCAAGAACGGAGTTGAGCTTCCGGAGCTTCCGCGAAAAGGCGTCGCAATCGCGGTGCAGCAGGATCGAGATCTCATCGCTCTGGGCGTAGCCGAAAACCGCCCGGATCCCCGCGGTCATCACGTGCTCGGCGGTGGCGACCACCATGTCGCGGAACCGCTCATCGAACGGAGCCTCAAACTTGTGCCGCTCCTTGGTCAGGCCCGTGAATCCCCGTCCATCCAGGCGGGCGACCATGTAGATGCCCGGGAGAACGCACTGGTCGTGCGACTCCTCAAAGACCCGCATGCGGGTATCCAGGACGTCAAATTTCATCCTGCCACTCCGAAACCACGAAGTCTCCGTTCTCGATGCGGACGTGCCAGAGTTCGTCGAAGCCCTCATCCCGGCGCGGGAGCGTCATTCGACGTTGAGTGCCGAGTAGCCCGGGTTCAGGAACAGGCTGCGCCCGAGCGGCGTTCCTTGTCAGGCAATCGCTCACCTTGGAATGGAAGTAATAGCCAACGACGCGAAAGCCCGCGGCCTTCGCCGGCGCGACGTATCTCGCCCTGTCCTCCGCATCGGGGTTGGTATTGTCGATCACACAGGGTGTCTTGCCCTTGATGCAGGCGTCGAGCATCACCTGCTCGCGGTGTCGCGTCTTAAGCATGTCCATGTTCAGGCGTACATGCGTATCCGCGAATCGCCGCGCGTAGAACGTGGACTTGCCGGAGGCCTGCAGGCCGATGAGGAGGATGAGTTCCATTCAGATTCATCCTTGGCGTGCCGTCAATCACCCTCCCGCCAAACCTCAAAGAATGGCCCGTCGCTCACACGTCGAGCCGCAAAGTTGCCCGCCGAGCCCGCCCACCAAAAACCATCTCCGGGTTGCGCGGCCGTAAGGTCGCAGCGAAGCACCTCACCGTGGCGTGCAACCCGCCGCTTGCCACTTTGAATGACCGTGCCCGGTTCCTTGAACGCGAGCAACCGCTGTTCGTGCGCTGTGGAGTAATCGCCAATATGGAGGGCAAAGAGCAGAAACTCCGCCAGGTCGTAACCTTGCACAAAGAGAACCGGTGGATCATGTGAGGCGAACACTATTCGAAACCGCTCGCTCGGAGGAGCATCGCAGTCGAGGTTCCAAGAGTTTCCAAAGCCATCCCCAAGCAGGCTTAGGGAGTATGGACATATGTCTGCCAAGTCCTGCCCCAGTCCTTCGTCGGTCAGGTGAAGGGGATAGCTCAAGTCCAGCCCCGTGGTGATTGATAGCGCCGCTTCCAACGCGGTCGGGATCGGGCGACCAAGCGTGGCCCGAGTGGACGCGAGTTGTTCACGCGTCGCGGGGGGCAATACGCGTTGGCGTGGCAAACCCGAGACAATCTCGCGGACATCCGGCACGCGCACACCTCTCTCAGTTCTGAATGATCAGTGCGTCCCCGCCTTCGCCAACCCCGCCTCCCCGATCACCTGCTCCGCATACCGATTCATCGCATCCCGCAACTGCTCGAAGCTCTCCAGCACGTAGTAAATCGGCTGGTAGTGATGAATCTCAAAGTCCGTCTCGCACACGCGGTCCAGGTCAAAGGGCCGCCACTCGGCCACCGGCCGCTCCTTGCACTCTTCCGCCGATGAGCCTTGCTTCTCCCAAGAACCCTTCAGCGAGTACGCGCTCTCCCCGTGGCTGCTCACCAGCCCGCTCCCGTAAATCTTGACCTTCCCGCTCTCCTTGATCAACCCAAACTCGACCGTGAACCAGAACAGCCGCGCCAGCCGCTTCACGTGCACATCATCCTCGCAGAGCAGCGCCGCCTTGCCGTAAGTCTGCAGGAAGTCCGCAAACACCTTCAACGTGTGCAGCGGCACGTGACCGAACACATCATGGAAGATGTCCGGCTCGGGCAGATAGTCCATCACCTCCCGCGGCCGGATCAGCACCGTCGTCGGAAACTCCCGCTGCGCCAGGCATGCAAAGAACGCCTTGGCCGGCAGATACCCCGGAACGCCGTAGCTCGCCCACTCGCTCTGGGCCTTCAGGAACTTATTGATCCCGTCGAGCTTGGTTCCCTTCTTCACCCTCACCCCGCCGGCGATCTCGATGTCCCGGTCTGCCACCCAATCATCCAGCAGCGGCATCCGGTCGCGGCTCAGCTTCAGGATCTTCATGCCATCAATGAAGATCCGGCTGACCTGCTGCTCCAGCACCGTCCAGCGCCGGTCAAAGAGGTCGCGCCACACGTCGTGGTCCTCGCGCGTGTACTTCTCATACTGCTGAGTGATGTAGAACTTGTCCGCATCGATCTGGTCAGCGGGGGTTTCCGGGGCCTTGTCCGCGGCCGCCTGGGCGATCCGGGCCTCTTCGCCGTCAATAACGTTGTTGTAACGAATGGTCGGTTGCATGCCCGAACTCCTGGGACTTTCAGGCATTTTCGGCCCAAAGCCCCTGCGAATCACCCAAAACCGGTCCCAAAGGACCGCAAATCGATCTTGAAAGTCCCCAAATCTTAGTAGACTAGCTGTCGCCCGGTCTGGCACCACCCCCCAAGGCCGAGGAGGACTGCTTATGACGATCGATCCCCGCATGTACGAGAAGTATTCTGGTCGCTCCGGCGATCCCTACAAGCGCCTGGGCCAGGTGCTCGCAAAAGAGGCCAAGGCCAAACAGGAGCGCGACGCGATGCCCAAGGGTGTCTCGGGTGGCTTCAAAGTGATGGCCCGGCCGGGCTACTTTGCCCAGTTCTTCTTCTGGATTAAAGACCGGATGCGCTCCAAGGGCGACTGAGCCGGCTTTCGGAGATATCCGATTGCCAATCGAACCACGCTTGTACCAGAAGTACACCGGCAAGCTGCCCGGCGCCGCCATGAGCAGGATGGGTGAATCCCTCGCTCAGTCCGCCGCCGAGAAGAGCCGCGAATCCATGCGCGGCCCGCAAAGCATGCTCGTGACCTGGTATAAATGGCGGCTGATCGTCAGCGTCGTCGGCGCGATCGGCGTGGGGATCGTCGCTCTGTTCTCACTCTTGTGACAAACCGAACGCGGCCCACGCTTCGGCTTCAGTCAGCGCCTGCCCAGGAGCTATCGAGGGCCCCCCGTCAATGCGTTGGCGATGGACCGCGGCCTGGATGCTGTCTTGCGGATGCGGACGCACAATCGGAGTGTCGGACCCGAACCAGAGCAACTCTCCCGGCCGGCAACCGGCTCGAATCAGATCCCGCAGGGGCAGCACGCGATCAAGCCTATGAGGTAATCCGTGGCTCAAGGCTTCGATGTCGTACAGCAGGTGACACGGCTGCACGCTGCACACAACCCCGAGCCTTGCGAACCGCGGGATGTCGGCTTCATCGATGATCTCGGCGTGCTCAACGCGCAGCGCCGTCTGTTTGGCGCTTCGGTTCTGAATCAGATGGGATTCCCAGGCATCCAGCACCGCCCGAACCGCTGCATCCCCGATCGCGTGAACCGCCAACCCCAGACCCAGTGAATCCGTGAGCGAAATGGCGTCCCGAAGCTGTCGGTGCGATTGCATGGCCTGCCCATGCTGCAAGCCGGGCAGGGGGTCTGCATAGGGTTTGAGCATCCACGCCGTGCGGCTGTTGAGCGTCCCGTCCGCGAAGATCTTGGCTCCAGCGAGCCTGATCCGTGGCGTTTCCCACTGGTGCCGGCCCGCGTGAACCTGCCGCGCCTCGCTGAGCGGCGGATAGAGCCAGACGGTCACGGGGAGTTCGCCCGCACGATCCAGGTCTGCCAGTACCGGACCCAGCCACGGCTCCGACAGCAGATCGTGAACCTCGGCGAAGCCGTGCGAGGCCAGATCATCAGCCGCGGCCTTGACCGTTCTACGACGCTGAGCGGCCGACAACGGCGGGACTGCCCGCCGCATCGCGCCAAACGCCGCCTCGATCAACAAGCCGGTCATCTCACCCGAAGCATCTCGCTCGATGCGTCCGCCTTCGGGGTCCGCCGATGAGGCGCTAAACCCCCCCGCGGCCATCGCAGCCGAGTTTGCCACGCACGCGTGGTGGTCGAATGAACTGACCATGCACGCGCGATTCGGACAAGCACGATCGAGTTCGTAAAGTGTCGGCCACTTCGCGCCGCTCTTGGAGTTCGCCCACGCCGAAACCCGCAAGGCGCTGGCCAACAGCCATCCGGGCTCCGCCGCGGCGTCGAGGCGTGCCGCTTCTGCCCTCAACCGCTCCAGGCACTCATCCCGCGATGTGCAATCGCTTAAGTTGAGTTGTCCCATCTCGCGCCCGTGCGCGGCGATGTGAGCGTGCGCCTCTCTCAACTTCGCGGGCTTCATCGGTCGGTCCCCAAAAGGTCATCCACGCTCCGCTCGACGTTCGGAGAGTGTCCCCAATCCAGCCGAACGATGCCGAAGGTGGTCCGCACATCTACCCCGTGTTTGTCCACTCCCACCGCGAGCGGGTCTGGAACCGCGGCCTGAGCCAATCGCTTGCACGCGGCGCGAAGGCGGGCCTTGTCCCCGTTGAGCTTCTTAAGGATGGGGCCTTCAAGGCGTCCAATGCCGGGGGGCTCAATCAGGGCCGCCAGGTCGCCATCCTCTAGTACATGGCCGTCAAAACGGGCTCCCTCGACCCGGCAGCCCGCAAAGCCGGCCCATCGCGGGGTCCCGTGATAGGCCATCCACCGGTCCGAAATGCCCCCCTGGGGCACCTCCCGGGCGGTTACTAGTAGTTGGAGCTCCCGGTCGTGCTCGGGTAGCTCCCGGGGTACAAAGAGAACCCACTCCTCGGCACCCAGCATTGAGCCATCTGCCGGGAAGACCAGTTCGGCGGTCAGGGGATCGATCACGAACCGGATTGGGGGCGCGGCGACGCCATCGGCGATGAGCACACCCTCGCGGTGCATTCGGAGATGGAGGGCCGCGTCGGGCATGTTCTCATTGTGGGCAGGCATGTTCCTCACCGCAAGCGTGAACCGGAAAGTGCAAAACGACCACGGGGCCGACTTTCGTCGGCCCCGTCAGATCGGTGGCTTGGATTTGGAATGCCCTGATGGGCTTTACGTTTGATCAAAGGAACGGGATCGTTCGACCGTTATCGACGGGAGCGCTTCTTCTTGGACTTTTTAGCGGCCTTCTTCTTCGCCTTCTTCTTTGCTTTCTTTGCCATCTGAGAATCTCCTGAAATGTTCGTGCAGCCTTCCGCTGCGGCGATGCGCGCCACGTGCGCCGCGCCGCATTCAACTGCTTGCAGTACTATCGGATGACCGAAGTGCGTTGCTTGAGCAAACGCGCAGTAACTGCAAGCGATGAACATGAGAGCGAGTTTTGTCCGCCATGTCAACTCAGGGTCATCAACAATCTCAAACCCGCATCGTCGTCAACGGAGCGCCGGGGCGCATGGGTGCGCGCGTCTGCGCACTGGCGATGGATGACAGCGAGTTCAAACTTGTTGGCGCGACGACGCGTGCAGGCTCATCGCGCATCGGCGCCGCGGTCCACAGCGCATCGCTCAAAACCACGGATATACAGGCCTTTTTTGCGGCTTCCGGCGTGGATGTCGTCATCGACTTCTCCAGCGATACCGGCGCGGTCGATGCGTGCGCACTGGCTGTCAAGTCACGATGCGCGCTGCTCGTGGGCACCACGGCGCTCACTCCGGCAACGCTTGAGGCATTGCGCGCCGCGTCGAGAACAATTTCAATTTTAGTGGCGCCGAACACCTCGATGGGGGTCGCGGCCGTCGCCGCGATTGTCTCACAGGCAGCAAAGTTGCTCGGTCCAACGTACCACTGCTCCATCACCGAAGCTCACCACATCGCCAAGAAGGATGCCCCATCCGGTACCGCGCTGCGCCTTGCCGATGCAGCCAAGCAGGGTGGCGCAGAGGTTCGACCAGACCAGATCGTGTCCATCCGAGGGGGCGATGTCGTGGGTGAACACACCGTGCGCTTCGCCGGTCCTGGTGAGTACATCGAGATCACGCACCGCGCGACTTCTAGGGATTTGTTCGCACGAGGTGCATTGGTCGCAGCGATGTGGTTGCACGGGCGCGCGGCAGGTTGGTACACCATGAACGATGTGCTCGGCTTACCCGCACGTTAGCGACAGATCGCCGCGCACTCGGCGCAGATGGCGCGGTCAGTCAACGCCCGGTCCGGTCGATGGCGGTTCGGGAATCGGGCTTGCAAGCTCCGCCGGCGGACCCATGAACATGTCCTCCGGCAGCACCGCTTCGACGCCATAGATCGAGCTCACGTTGGTGTTGTTGATGAGGTTGTAGAGGTCGCGGGCGCGTTCATCGCTGATGTCGTAGGGCACCCGGGCCCGAAGGGTCCCGTTATATGGGTTGTACCAGAACGCCGCGGTGGACCAGGTGGCCGCAATTCTCACGTTTGGGTTGGTCAGATGGGCCTCGGTGGGGGGGGCGATCTCCACCCAGGGACGCTCGGGTGTCACCAGGGTGTTTTTGGGGGGGTCGCCACCGAACCAGGAGGGGTCGATGGTGGTCGGGAAGCCCCGGGGGGTCACCGGCGTGTCATGGGCCGCGGCCCGCATGGACAGCGACTGCTCAAACCGGCGGAGTCCATCCTGGACAGACTTTACCTGGGTGTCGCGCTGGACCTGACCCGAGAAGTGCCACCCAAGGACCGCGACCAATGCGATGCCCGCGACAATGGTGGACAGGTCCACGGCTCTGCGCAGGGGTTTGGTCATCGGGCGAGCTCCAATCAGTAAGTCGTCGGTGCGATCGGCCATCGACCCTCGCCAGACCCGCCGACCCAACGGTGGACTGGTCCGTCTGTAGGGGCGGCGCGGCTTATCGGCTCCGGGGCTAGACTCGCCGAGCATGAACGCGATCACGACACAGCGGCTGGAGTGCGGCCTGCCGCTCATCATCGAGGTCATTCCCGGCGTGAAGTCGGCGGGCCTTTCCTGGCTGTTGCCGGCGGGGACGGCGACCGAGCCGGCCAACCTTCAGGGGTTGGGCACGATGTGGTCGGAGATGCTCATGCGGGGCGCGGGTGACCTGAACTCCCGCGAGCATGCGGATGCCTTGGACCGGTTGGGTGTCGGACGCTCATCCGATGTGGGGGGGCACCACCTGCGGATCGGTGCGACCATGCTCGGGTCGCGCGTGGTCGAAGCGCTCCCTCTACTTGTAGATATGGTGCGGCGGCCTCGGATGGAGGAAGAGGCGGTGGGTCCCGTGAAGGACCTGGCGCTCCAGGCTTTGGAATCACTTAAAGATGACCCGCACGAGCGGACCTCGGTCGCGGCCCGGTCTCGGCACTATCCCGAACCCCTTAACCGCTCATCGCTGGGTACCAAAGAAGGCCTCGAAGCGATCACCCGCGACGACCTGATCAACGGCTGGCGCGCCCGGGCACTTCCGGGAGGCTCGATCCTTGCTGTGGCAGGGGCTGTGGATCCGGTAGCGGTCACCGCGAAGTTGAACACGCTTCTCAAGGGTTGGACGGGCACTGCCGCAGAGTTCACCAAGGGTCCCCAACCCCCCCGCGGCTATGCCCACGAGACCGACCAGACCAACCAGGTCCAGATCATCATCCTCCACGATGCTCCGTCCGAGAGCGAGCCCAAGAGCATCCTCGAGAAGATCGTCATTTCCGTGCTCTCCGGCGGCATGTCGGGCCGGCTCTTCAGCGAGGTCCGCGAGAAGCGGGGTTTGTGCTACTCCGTCTCCGCCGGGTATGCGGCCGGGAAGGACTACGGAGCCGTCGTCGGCTACGTCGGCACCACGCCCGAGCGGGCCCAGCAGTCGCTGGATGTCATGCTCGCCGAGTTGGCCCGCATCAACACGGCCGCGGGCGCGGTGGAGAAGGAAGAGTTTGACCGGGCCGTGGTGGGCATGAAGTCGCGGCTGGTCTTCAGCGGCGAATCCACCGCCGGGCGGGCTGCATCACTCACCAGTGACTATCACCGCCTGGGCCGGCCGCGGTCACTGGATGAGATCGCCAAGCAGATCGATGCGGTGACGCTGGGAGAGGTCAACGACTATCTCAAGACGCGGCGGCTGGGGCGGATGACGATTCAGACGCTGGGACCGACGACGCTGACGCCGCCGGGGGCGTGAGTTACTTATCCACTTCCGGCGCCGCATACACAATCGTGTTCATTCCCGCCGTGATCAGCACGCGACCATCGAGTAGCGCAATCCGAGTCGGCGGCAGTTCCAGCGACAACTGCCGCGTCGTCTTAAGCATCGCGCTCCGCGTGTCCAGTGTGTGGATGTTGTAGAGCGTCCGTGTTGCCGGCGTGTCTCCCGCCGTGGTCTCGACCGTGATGAAGTAGTCCTGCCCCGCGGCCGGCGGTAGCAGCCCGCCCTCATCCGCTTCGCCCCCTTGCAGGGCGTCGATCCCGATCAGCCGGCCGTGCTCATCAAACAGGCAGACGCCGCGGGTGGTGGCGAAGGATGTGTGCAGGAAGTCGCCGCCGATCGCCATCCCCTGGATGATCCCGCTGCCGACCAGGTGCTCGAAGGTCTCCATCGGCTGTTCATTAAGCTTGCCGGTGGAGAGCGAGGCCAGCCACATGGAGCGATTATCCGACAAGATGAAGAGGCGATCGCCGAAGATCCAGGCATCCTGCGATTCGACGGTTTGATTGCCGGGGATCGTCCAGTTGGTCTTGCCCCGTTCAAGGTCAAAGCTCGTGATCTCGGTATCCAGGCCCGCGACCAGCACGGACCGCGCGGCCTCAGCAGGGAACCGCCCGCCGGCAACCCGCACCCAGCGGGCCCGCCCGGCGAGCTGATCCAGGCGATGAACCATCGCGCCGGTGCGGGCATCGACCACCGCGATCAAGTTCTCCATCCCGCCGCCCGCACCGCCCGGACCCCCGGCCAGAGCCATGGATTGGCCCGCGATGACCAGCGTGCCGCCACCGGCATCCGCATCGTGCACTTGCTGAACGGCCGTCTGCCCCTTCCAGAGGAGCTTGCCCGTAAGTGGATCAAAGGCCGCGACGCGTCCCGAACGCTCCACCATCGCCAGCACCTGCTCATCCATGGTCAGGGCGATGTCGGTCATCTTCACCGCGCCATCCACGGGCGTGTCGATGACGTTGCGTGTGATCTGCAGCCGCTGATCGAACGCCGGATCCGGCCCGAAGAGGCTCCGGAACGGCTCAGACTTCCAGCGTGTCTCACCATCCACGGTGTTGATGCGCTCCATGACCGCGCCCTCGGGACCATCCTCCCAGTAGAGGAACACCGAGTCCGGGTCGATGCGGTAGAGAATCGGCGGGCGATTGTTCAGATAGGGGCGAGACCAGAACTGCTGAATCGGGGCCGCGCCGGGCTCGGCACCGCCGGGACCGGCGATCCCCCACAACGCGACCTTGGACTCACTGGAAGAGATGAGCATGACGTGCTCGCACGCCTTGCCCAGTTGCTCCTTGCTGCGCGGGTGGAGGATGCGCCAGCCCACCAACGCCTGCGGATTGGGCTGAACCTCCGGCCCGATCAGCGGCAGGCGGCGCAGGCCCGCGAGCTTGTTCATGAGGTCCGACGCGAGCGAGTCGGCGTTGATCACCGTTCCGTGGTCCAGCAGCTTCACATCCGGGTGCTGGGCCCGGATTCGCGATACCAACTGCGCGGCCGCGAACACCTGATCCAGCTTTTGCAGCCGAACTGCCAGCCGCCCGCCGATCTCCCCGATCATGTTGGGCTCGAGGTTTGAACCGGCGCTCTGGGCCGCCTCGGCCGCGGCCAGGCCTTCGCGAAGCGTCAGGATCGCCAGGTGGACTTTGCCGGCACGATCGTGCAGGTCCGCAGCCCGGGCCCACATCGTCGCCGCGATTCCGGCGGCGGGGTATTGCCGCGCCAGGCGCTCTAAGTCATCGCTGGAGGCGCCGGGCCCCAGGGCCGCCGACTCCTGCGCCGCCTGAGCCTCGAACGCCGCGTACACCGCCGGGCCGCTCTCAAAGACAATCTGCCGGGTTCGCCGCGTCGCTTCGATCTCAGCACGAACGGCGATGCCCGAACGCTTCCACGATGCGGCCGCCAGGCGCCGGTCTCCCAGAACGCGCTGATACGCCTCGGCCGCCAAGCCCGGTTGCCCCTGCGCCTCGCACAAGCGACCGAGCGCCATCAGGTGCGCGGCCCGTTCATCCGGAGTCTGGGCAATTCGCCCCCACCGCTCAATGACCGGCGCCAACTGGGCCGGACTCAGCACCGGCAGTTCAATCGCGGCGGGCTTGGGCGCCGGCGGAACTCCCGGCAGGCGCCGGCGGGGATACGGCTGGGGAGCTGGCGTGGTCCGCGACGGCGGTGCAGGCTCGCGCTGTCCCCACGATGCCTGACTCGCCTCGACCATATCGCGCAGTACGTCAAAGAGCCGCTGACGAGCCAGGCGACTGGGTTCCGCCGCGGGGTTGCGGTCTATGGATGCGATGGCCTTGTCCACGGCAGCCGCGATCTGGTCCGGGTGTTGCGAGCGGTACGCCAGCTCGGCGTAGGTGATCGCGGGCTCAGGATCGTTGGGGCTGCCCGCCATCCGCTCGCTCAACAGCCGCTGAGCGATGTCCCAAGTCACAAAGCTGTGCAGCATCGTCGCATCGGTGAGCAGCAGCTGGTTTTCAAGAGGCAGCACGTTCCCGCTCCGCTCCAGCCGCATCACCGTTTCGTCCACATTCGGTTTGGCAGGATCAATCACCGCGACGCCATCAACCCGCGGCACAAGCAACCGGTCCCCCGATGCCATGACGCGCCCGCGGATGCCCGGTGATCCAAATGTCCGCGTCGTCGTGACGATCCCGTGCGCGACATCCGCCATCGGCGTCAGGCAGATCGAGTCGCCCGTGACACCGGCAAGCCGATCACCGATCCGCAGCAGATACGACGGTGAGCCCAGCTCCGGCGACAAGCGCTTGGCCTTGATCACCCCCGTCAGCCGATCCAGCACCAGCACTTCCTGCCGGTCCGGAGCGAGCGTGATCAGTTCGCCCCCGTTGATGATCGGTGAATCCCAGGTCCACGGCGGCGTGGGTTCGGGCATCGGGGCAAAGCCGATTCCATTGGCCGCGGCCACGGGCATGCGACGAATCCACAGCGGCCGCCCCGTTGCCGCCTCTACCCCGGCCAGAATGCCCAGCCGGTCCGCGCAGTACACGACACCCTGATGGAGAATCGCTACGCGATCCGTGCGCTGCTCGATTCCCCGGAACGGCAGAGCCCCGGCGTTGCCGATCGGCCGCACCCACTTGAGCATCCCATTATCCAGCGAAACCGCGACAAGGTAGAGCCCGGTCATCCGCCGGCCCTGCGACCCCTTCCGGGCCACGACAACGACCGTCGAGCCTTCAACCAGCGCCGGCCCGCGGATCGAAGCACCCTCCAGCACGGGGTCCAGATCCGGCAGTGCAAACGACCACAGCACGCGACCGGTGGCCGTGTCCAGGGCATAGGTCCGTCCCGCGCCCTCGCGTGAGCCTGATTGCGACAACCCCGTTGTCGCCACCAGCACGCGGCCCTGCACACTTACCGTGCAGGTGTCATCAATCCGCGGCCCGCCGCGGCCCATCCCGGCGCGGCGGGTCGCCGAGGATTCCTCATCAATGTCATCCTCATGCGGCTGGAGCGTCCAACGCGGTTGCAACGTGAACCGATCGCGTGCTGTGATGTATGTGCCATCGTTTACATACACGCTGTCCCCCACCACCGTCGGCAGGATGAACAGATTGTGAGCCGCATCTTCCTGCGCGTATTCCTCGCTGGTACTTTGCCCGGTCGTCCCCGGCGGATCGATAGGACTAGACCACAGCGGCCGGTTCGGCACACCCGAAGGATCCACTTTCTGGGCCCCGGACATGAAGTCTGACTTGGGCTGACGCAGCGATGGCGGCGGCTCGATCGGGGCCCTTGCCGCTACTTGCACACCCGCCTCGGTGCACCACTGATCGGCCATCTCCCACACTTCGGGGCGGGGGCAATAGCGAGCCACCACGCTCATCAACTGCGCCGCGTTCTTGTTCAGCTTGCTGGTCTTCCGATCCGGGTGGTCGCGAAGCTGGGCCAGTGTCTGCCGCGCCGCCTCAAACTCCGCGGCCTCCAGGTGCGACTGGGCCACCCGCAGCGCGGCCTCAAACCCCGGCGTCGTCAACAGCCGCGACTTCTCCACCCGCTCCGGCCAGCCGCCGCCCGGCGCCGACAACTCCTTCTGCGCCCGGGCCGTCTCGGCGATGCGGTATCGCTCAAGCAGCTTGGGCGATGACAACAGCTTCCGGTGCACCCTCGTCCGAACGCTCACAAAGAGGTTGTTCTGGCCGGGTTCGGCCACCAGCCGGTCCGCTTGCTCATCCAGCAACCGCTGCAACTCGCGCACCGCCTCGGACTCATTCCCCGCGACCTCGAACTCTCCAACGCGCGAAAGTGTTTCCCGAGCCACCGGGGAGTCATCGACGTAAACCGGATTGACACCCTGGCCCCATGCGGGAGCTGACAGCAGAACAGCCAGCACACCTATCTTGGATGATCTCAAGAGCACACCGCCTCCCAGACCCGCCAAAACCACTGTTACCCGGACCTACCGCAACCTCGTCATCGGCATAAGCCCGACACCATCTGAGTCTACGACCCCCGCCAACCCGGGGTTGCTGTACCCGCCCCGTTACACAGTCGATGCCAGTGCCCATGGCGGGGACGGGGGAGTCACTACTTGCGCACTTACGGAAGGGGCTGTTCTGCCCCAGTTGTCGCTCCCAGCGGGTTCTGATCATCCTTGTCGGTGTCGTCCTGATGAGCCTGGGCGACCTCTACATGACCCTGCAATACCTGCTGCACTTTGGGATGCTCGAGTCTAACCCGTTGGCTCGGGCGATGATCAGCCATGGTTCGCCGTGGTTGCTGGCCGCGTGGAAGCTCTGCACACTCATGCTGGCCGTGGGCATCCTGGTCTTCGCCCGCCGCCGGCTCTCGGCCGAACTGGGCGCACTGTTCTGCTGCGGCGTGATGGCGTGGCTCACCGTTCGCTGGATCGACTACAGCGACCAGATGGCCGAGACGACCCGCGATTCGCAGACGCTGGTGAACTTTGATGAAGGCCGTTGGGTGACGCTCGCGCCGGGTGGGTGACCCTGACTCTCTGGCTTTGGTGGCACAGGTCATGGCTCTCCATGGCCTGTGTGCTTTCGCCTCCCCACTGGCCACTCAAAGCAGCGACCAGTGCCACCTCAGATCCCCCGCTCTCTCTCCAGCTCCTCCTTCAACGCCTTGGCCAAATACTCGTACTGCTCCATCGAGTTGTACATCTGCCCGCTGATCCTGAACAGCCGCCGCCCATCTCCCGCGATCGACCACACGGGTACCTGGATCCGGTGCCGCCCGATCAGCGCATCCTGAAGCGCATCGTGGTGCTTGCTAGGCCGCGCCATGAGCCGCGCGGTGCGCGCCGCATCGTGCGGCGGCAGGAAGATCGTGCTCGTGCTCCCGATCATCGACTCAGGCGCGGGCGCCTCCACCCCCAGCTCGCGGCACAGCACCTGCCGCGCTTTCAGGACAAGCTCCCGATTCCGCTTCATATTCTCCGCCCACCCACCCGGCACCAGCGACCCCATGAACTTGATGGCCGCGGGAATGCCCAGATACGCCGTGATATCCCCGGTGCCGATGTAGTCAAACTCGGTGAGCAGGTGCTTCCGCCCCGGCTTGTTCTTCTCTGCAAAGTTCGACAGCGCCAGCGGCCGAAACCCCTTCTGCTTGTCCTCGCGTATGTGCAAGAACGCCGAACCCTTCGGCGAGCAGATCCACTTGTGACAGTTCGCCGTGTAGTAGGAAGCCCCCAGCTTCCCCACATCCAGCCCCGCCACAAACCCTGGCGCGTGCGCCCCATCCACAATCACCGCAATCCCGCGCTTCTCAAGCTCCGGCACGATTCGTTCCACGGGCAGGATCAACCCGCTCGGGCTCGTCACATGGCTGATGAGCAGCAACCGGGTCCGCGGCGTCACCGCCCCCATGACGGAGTTCACGACCTCATCCGGGCTCTTCAGCGGGAATGGAATCGGCGCTGAGACCACCTTCGCCCCTGTCCTGGCCGCCAGTCGCCTCATCGAGTTCATGCACGCGGGGTACTCATGCCCCGTCGCGAGCAGCTCATCGCCCGCCTTGATCGAAGGCTCCAGGTTCGTCAACACCGTTGCGACGGCGGTCGTCGCATTCGGGACGAAAACCAGATCCTCGCCGCGCACGCGGATGAACTTCGCAAGCTCCCCACGAGCTTCGTACATCAAGTCGTCGTAGAGCTCGACAAAGTACCGCACCGGCTCCCGCTCCATCAGGCCACGCAGCTCTGACTGAACCTCAAGCACAACCTTCGGGCAAGCCCCAAACGATCCGTGATTCAGGAACACAACATCGGGGTCCAGAGTCCAGTGTTTCATGAACTCCGACGGGCGCGGCAGGGTCGGTTTCGCAGACGGAACGGCGGTGGTTTGAGTGGTCACACCGCTACAGTAGCCGCCCGTGCCCGACCCCCTCCCACAACGCAGACTCTCCAGGTCGCAACTTCTTCTCATCGCGGCCGGCATCGGCGTCGCCATCCCCAAACTCCCCGAGGTCGGTCTGGGCCTAGGTATCGCCCTGGGCCTCTGTGGCCTGGTCACCATCCGCCGACTCGAGGAACAAATCGCCCGCTACTTCATCCAGGCCTGCGTCGTCCTGCTCGGCCTCCGCATGGACCTGCATGATGTCGTCAAGGCCGGCTCCTCCGGAATCCTCTTTGCCATCGGCACCATCTCCTCAACCTTCATCCTCGGCTGGCTCCTGGGCAAGTGGCTCAAGACCGAAACACGCCTCACCACACTCATCTCCTCCGGCACCGCCATTTGCGGCGGCTCCGCCATCGCCGCGGTCGGCTCGACCATCCGCGCCTCACCCACGCACATGAGCGTCGCGACCGGCACCGTCTTTGTGTTGAACGCCGCGGCCCTCTACCTCTTCCCCGTCATCGGCCACCAGCTCCACCTCTCCGCGACCCAGTTCGGCACATGGGCCGGAGTCGCGATCCACGACGTCTCCTCCGTCGTTGGCGCAGGCACCGCCTTCGACCGCATGCTCGGGTGGGACAAACACATCGCCGTCGAAACCGCGACCGTGGTCAAACTCTCCCGAGTCCTCTGGATCATCCCGATCTGCATCACCGCCGCGGCCCTCATTCCGAGCGAATCCGCCTCCGATCAGAAGCGCAAGTTCCCCATACCGTGGTTCATCGGGCTCTTTCTAGTCGCCGCCGCGCTGCGAACAACCTTCCCCGAAAAACTCCAACGCGCCAACTCCTTATTCCTCGACATCAGCACCCGAGGCATGACCATCGCACTCCTCCTCATCGGCGCGGGCCTCACGTGGAAGGCCCTCAAGTCCGTAGGCCCGCGCCCGCTCATCCAGGGCGTCATCCTCTGGATCTTCATCAGCGTGACGGCACTGTTTGTGGTGCGAGCAACGGTGACCTGAAACTCCTCGCAAGCCGTTCGCTCGCCGCTTTCCCTCTTTCAGCCGCGGAGCGGCGATCGTTCATAGCCAGGGGCGGAAGCCCCTGGTATCCGACGCCTCATTCCTAAGCCCTGTAAGGGCGACACAAATGGCGTACTTAACATGCCCGGCGTTAGACTGCCGACATGCCACAATCCTACTGCGACCTCCTATACCATTACGTCTGGAGCACCAAACACCGCGAGAACCTGATCGCGCCAGACTTCAAATCCACGCTCTACGCCTACCTCGGTGGCATCGCCAAAAACCACAAGGCTGCGCTCCTCGCCGCCGGCGGAATGCCGGACCACATCCACCTCCTCGTGAAGCTGCACCCCACGATCGCCGTCGCTGAAATGGCCGGGCTTCTCAAAGCAAACTCAACCAAGTGGATCCATGGGACTTTCCCCAAAATGCATTCGTTCGCATGGCAAACCGGATACGCGGCGTTCACCGTGAGCCGCTCAGGCGTTCCGGACGTACAGCGGTACATCGCCAACCAAGCAGAACACCACAAGCGATTCTCATTTCAAGAAGAGCTCCTGGAAATGCTGCGGCTTCATGAAGTCGAGTACGACCCGAAGTACATTTGGGATTGAGTTGTGGACCGGCATCCCTTGTGTCGCCCTTCCAGGGCTTGAAACCTCGGGCCCACAAACCAGGGGCTTCCGCCCCTGGCTATGAAATGCCGCCGCTCCGCGGCTAAGAGGTTTCGATCACTCCGACTCTTCTCGAAGTGTCTTCACAAACTCCATCGCCTCCTCCACCGTCGGCACCACAACTCCTCCCCTCCTCCCCTGCTCATCCAGCTCACTCAACAAAACCAAGTCCTCAATCCATTCCGACTCCTCGAGCCTCCTCCTCGCCCTCTCCCCCAAAGTCCGAGCCCGATACTCCTGCCCCTCCATGTGGTGCGCAATCAACCACTCCGTCCGCTCACTGACCAACCCCTCCAGCGCCTCCACCCCCGCCGCCACGTGGTCGTGCGGATCAATCCCCTTCCCCACATCGTGCAGCAGCGCCGCCAGCAAAAACTCCTCATCAAACCCCCGCACCCACCGCGCCAAATCAAACACTTGCAAACTGTGATACAGCGCATCCCCCTCGGGGTGGTACTTGGGATTCTGCTTCACCTTCTCCAGCGTCATGAGCAGCAGCGAAAACATCTCCCACGCATCCACATGCTCATCCGCCCGCTCCAGCTCCCCTTCCAAGTCCGCCACGCGCTCGCGCAACAACTCCTCGAGCTCCCCAATCTCCGCCCGCTCAATCAACCGCCCCGTGATCGAGCTCTTGAACGGATAGCTCACCTTGTCCAGCGGATACACCGTCAGCTCAATCCCATACTCCCCCTCAATATGCACATGCGTGTACACATGCTGCTCCTGCCGCTTGTGTACCCGTTTGTGCTCCACCTGATACGACAGCCCCATCTCCGCGAGCGCATCCTCCAGCATCCCCAGCGAATCCGTGAACACGTGCACATCGATATCCGACCCGCTCCGGATATGCCCCGTCAGCACGCTCCCAATCAACCGCGGCCGAAACCGCCTCAACCCCCGCATCATCTTGAGCGCCACCAGCCGCATCGCCGTCAGCTCCTTCTGACGCGCATCCCCCTCCAGCATCTCCGCCAGCAGCAGGATCTCATCCCGGATCTCCGAGTTGCTCGGCAGATCCCGAACCCGATCCGACCCGACGACCTGCCGCGCGGCCTTCCGCTTGGCTGTGAAGTACTCCGACTCCTCGCGCGCATACATGATCTGCGCCGCGCGCAGCGCGATCTCCCGACGAACTCTTGGGTCTGACATGTGGTGTAAATGCGCCGAAGCCCGATTTCAAAGCGGCGCGGGGCGTGAACCGCGAGCATTCGCCGTTCACAACAGATCATATCGGCCTCATCGCCTCGAGTCAGCATCACAAATCAGCGAGTACGCGTGTCTTAAGCCGCGGAGCGGCGATCGTAAATAGCCAGGGGCGGAAGCCCCTTGTTTCAGTCGCCGATCGACTCAAGCCCTGTAAGGGCGATACAGACATCAAACTTTGCGACGCCAGTCTCGCCGCGCCTAACCCTCCTGCTCCATCTCCCACCCCCCGCGCACCTCCCCCGTCATCTCCCCAACCTCCCCATCCCCAATCTCCTTCTTCTCCACCGCCACCACCGGCAAAACTCCCCAGCTCGAGTTGGTCAAAAACACCTCATCCGCCCCCAGCACATCCTCAATCGTCGCCATCCGCCGGTGAACCCGAACCCGCCGCCGCGCCGCCCACTCCACAACCCACCCGCGCGTAATCCCCGGCAACACCGGACTGGGAATCACAAATCCGCCCTTCGTGCCTTCGTGCCTCCGTGCCTCCGTGCCTTCCTCCTCGCCCCGCGCAGTTGGCGTCACCATCTCCCCACCCTTCACCACAAACACATTGCTCACACATCCGCCAGCCAGGTGATTAGTCACCGTAAACACCAGCGCCTCCCCCGCCTTCTTGGCCGCGGCCACCTGCAGTTCTCTCAACCGCCCCCAATAGTTCAGAGTCTTGTGCCCCGCCATCGGATCAAACGGATTGAGCTTGAGATCCGCCACACTCACCATCACCCCGCGCTCAAACATCTCCGGCGGATACTCCGTCGCCGGCTGAGCCACGATCAACACCGTCGGATCCCCCGCCTTCGCGCCTCCGGCATCAACCTTCCCGCGCGTCAGCAAATTCAAGTCTCCCCCCGTCACCGTCAACCTCACCCGCGCCCGCGCTAACCCCGACTCCAACACAGTCTTGGCCACCGCATCCGCCAGCGCCGGAGCCTTCAGCGAAACCGAAAGCCCCAACTCTCCCGCCGACCCAATCAACCTCTCAATGTGCTCCTCCAACCGGAACACCGCCACCACCCCGCCCTCGACCCGCGCCGACATCGTCTCAAACAACCCCACCCCATGCTGCAACCCGGCATCAAACGCCGACACCCGCGCCTCATCCGCATCCACAAAACGTCCGTTCAAAAACACTGTTGCCATGCGCCCAGCGTAGCCGCGTTACCATCCCCCCGTGCCCCTCTCCGCCTCCGACATCGCGTTCCACTACCACCCCTCCCGCCCCGTGCTGGACTCCATCTCCTTCTCCCCCCGCCCCGGCGCCATCACCGCCATCGTCGGCCCCAACGGCGCCGGCAAGTCCACACTCCTGCGCCTCCTCCTGGGTGTCCTCACCCCCACCCGCGGCCGCATCACCCTCGACAACACCGACCTCTCCTCCCTCTCCGCCAAAGCCCGCGCCCGCCGCATCGCTTACATCCCTCAAAAATCCTCCCCCGCCTTCGGCTTCACCGTCCGCGAGTGCATCCGCATGGGCCGCCTCGCGTCCGAACTCCGCGACGATGACCGCATCATCGACCAGGCCCTCACCCGCGTCGGCCTCACTGCCCGCGCCCAAGACTCCTTCGACACACTCAGCGCCGGCCAGCAACAACGTGCCATCCTCGCCCGCGCCCTGGCCCAGCTCGACGGTGTCCCCAACGCCATCCTCCTGGCCGATGAACCCGCCAGCGCCCTGGATCCCCGCCAATCCCTCGAAGCCCTCACCATCCTCAAACAACAGGCTGCCGCGGGCACCACGGTGCTCTTGGTCATCCACGACCTCTCCCTCGCCGCCCGCTTCTGCGATGACGCCATCATCCTGACCGATCAAGGAAAGATCGCCGCGGCCGGCCCCGCCTCGCAAACACTCACCCCACCCATCCTCAACCCCGTCTTCGGCGTCCGCTTCCATTCCGACCCAACCCTCACGGCATCCCTCCCCACCCCCACCCCCTAGAATCCACCTCTTGCGCAACATCCCGATTCAACTCATCGTCATCCTCATGCCGAGCAGCGGCAACTCGAAACCCTCCGCACCGGGCGTGACCCCGCCGCCGAGCAACAGCACAGCGCCGAATCCCAGCGCCAACGCGAACTCGCGGCCCGGCGCGAGGCCCAGCTCGCCGAGCTTCGCCGCCGCGCCCAGGAACGCGCCCGCCAGCAGGCCAATGAGCCCGCCTCCCGCCCGACGCCCCCGATCGCGCCTCCACCAATCCCTCAACACATCCCCGGCAGCACCGGCCCGACTGTCCCCTCCCGCAGTCCCCAGGCTCCCGCTCGCACCGCCCCGCGCCAGACCGCCCGCGTCCAGTCTCAGTCCCAGCCACTCCCCGCTGTGCGGGCCAAGCAGAGACAATCCGCCCCCGCCCCCATCACCGCGCACGTCGACCATCTCCACGATGAGGTCGTGATCCCCCGCACGCCGGCCCCTGTCATACACGCCAGCGCCCCGCGCACTCCCGAGGAATGGCGCCGCGCCATCCTCGCCAGCGAAATCATGGCCAAGCCCCTCGCCCTCCGCGAGGCTCCCCCCGCCCTGCCCTTCTAAGGAGCCGCACTTGAGCAGCCCCGCACACGCCGCGCGATCCCTCGCCGCGCTCTGCTGCGCTCTCATGCTCTCCGCGTGCGGCAACCTCAAACCTGGGGCCGCGACTATCTCCGAGGCCCTCCAGGGCGCTCAGCCCTCTCCCCTTGAATCCGCCCAGATGGCCACCGACCGGTACGACGCCAACGCGCGATACGTCGGCACCCTCGCCCTCGCCAACGAGAGCTTCGCCGGCGATCCCATTTACCTCAAACTCTTTGAGACCAACATCAACGATGTGGACCCCGCCGTCCGCCTCGCCGCCATCAGAGGCCTGGCCAACCACGGCGAGCCGCGACACGTCAACGCCATCACTCCGCTTCTAAAAGACGACAACGTCCTGGTCCGCATCGAGGCCGCCCGCGCCCTGCAGCGCCTGCACAACGAGGACGCCATCGAGCCACTCCTTGTCTCCTGCCGCCAGCCCGATCCTTACAACCCCAATGACTCGTCTGAAAGCGAGCCCGAAGTCAGGGCTGAGGCCGCGTTCGCCCTGGGCCAATACGACACCGCCAAGGTCGTCCGCAACCTGATCAAGGCCCTGGATGACACCGATCTCTCCGTCAATCGCAGCGCCCAGCACTCCCTCAAGACCCTCACAGGCCAGGACTTCGGCCTGGATGCCCACGCCTGGCAAGACTGGTCCGACAAGGCGATGGACAAGAGCGGCACCCTCTTTCTCGGCCGCGGCCTCTACACCTACCCCGTCTACAACCGGAAAAAACGTATCTACGAGTACCTCCCCTTTGTCCCCAAGCCGCCCAACGAAGTCGCGGCCCCGCCTGCCGGCATGCCCCGATAGTCGGCACAGACGGAACCCCCGACACACCCTTCAAGACGCCCACGATGCAACCGGGAACCGCTCGCGCTCAGGCTTCGATACATCTATCGGAGTGTCCACCGAGGCAGGAGGTCCGTAACCCCACATGCGAGCGATCCGATTCGATGGTGCCCGCGTTGTTCTGGATCAACGCGCGGATGTTCCCCTCCCCGGCCCCGGCGAGGCCGTGATCCGTCCGACCCGCATGGCCGTCTCCGCCTACGACGCGATGCTCGCATCGCCCGGCGCCAGACCAGATGTCCCGCGCGACGCCGGCCTCCTCACACTCGGCCACCGTTTCATTGGCATCGTCGAATCCCTGGGCGACTCCGCCGACAAAGACCTCAAAAAGACCTGGCTGGGCAAACGCGTCACCGGCGCGATCAACGTCGTCTGCAGCCGCTGCGACCTCTGCCGCGCCGGCCTGGCCTCCCACTGCCGCGCCCGCCGCGTCCTGGGCATTCAAGGCTGGGACGGCTGCTTCGCCGAACGCGTCAAACTACCCCTCCGAAACCTCTGCGAAGTCCCGCGTGAAGTTCACGACGATGCCGCCGTCTTCGCCGAACCCCTGGCCGCGGCCATCCACGCCGGCCAACTCGTCCGAGTCGAAGGCAAAACCTACGTGACGATCCTGGGCGACAGCATCGACGCCCTCCTCTGCGCGCAAATACTCGCCAAGCTCAACGCCTCGGTCCGCCTGCTCGGCACGCGTCCCGAACGCTTCGGCCTCTGCGAAAAATGGGGCATCAAACACCGCCACGCCGGCGAAGTCGGCCGCCGCAACGATCAGGACATCGTCATCGACTGCACCGCCACGCCCCAGGGCCTCCAACTCGCCCTGGGCCTGGTCCGCCCCCGCGGCAAGATCGTCCTGAGAAACGAACTCCGCCCCTCCGGCAGCGAACCGCTTCCGGCCAAGGGTGAGCCAGCCGACCTGTCACTCATCGTCGCCAACGAAATCGAACTCTTCGGCGCAAGATGCGGCACCGTCGCCGACGCTATTGCCACGCTCGCGCGCTCCGAGGTCGATGTTCTCTCCCTCATCGGCAAGCGAATGAAACTCGCCGATGGCCCGGCGGCTTTGAGTGCGGGTTCAGGGACGCTCGTTGAGGCGTGATCCAGTGAGCCGGGGCGTCCTCGCCCCGGTCCTTGCTTTGGTGGCACTGGTCATGGCTTTGCATGGCCAGTGTTCTTCTCACCACAACATCCTCACCCGAATCGTCTCCGCCACACCCCTCAACTTCTCTAACACCTTCTTCCCCTCCGTCGGCTCCACATCCAGCACGACGTACCCCACATCCCCGCGCGTCTGCAAGTGCTCGGCGACGATGTTCACCCCAAGCCCCGCGATCGCGGCGTGCATCTTCGACAACACCCCCGGCACGTTCCGGTGGAAGTGCAGAATCCGGTGATGCCGCCCACCGCCACTGGCCCGCTCCCCCTGCTCCGGCAACTCCACCTCCGGCACATTCACCGCCCCCGTCGTCGACCCGTTGTTGATGAACTTGCTCAACTTGGCGGCGACATCTTCCGCGATCGCTTCCTGCGCCTCCTCCGTGCTCCCACCAATATGCGGCGTCAAAATGACATTCGGCAGCCCGCACACCTCGCTCTTGAACGACTCCCCGCGCCCCGTCGGTTCCTCCGGGAAAACATCCAGTGCCGCCCCGCTGAGCCGTCCATCTTTCAAGGCCGCAACCAGCGCCGCAATCTGCACCACACTCCCCCGAGCGTTGTTGATCAACATCCCCCCCGCCTTCATCTTCTTGATCTGCGAAGCCCCCATCATTCCTTTCGTCGAAGCCGTCTCCGGCACATGCAGCGTCACGACGTCCGAAGCACCCAGCAGCTCATCCAGCGACCGCGCCGCCTTCGCATTCCCCAGCGGCTGCTTGGGCACAATGTCGTAGTACAGCACCCGCATCCCCAGCGACTCAGCCAGCACCGACACCTGCGAGCCGATGTGCCCGTACCCCACAATCCCGATGGTCTTGCCGCGCACCTCACGAGCGCCCACCGCCGACTTGTCCCACATCCCCGCATGAAGCTGGGTGCTCTTCTCAAAGAGCCGCCTCGAAAGCCCGATCACCTCCGCCAGCGTCAACTCCGCCACGCTCCGCGTATTGGTGAACGGCGAGTTGAACACCGGCACACCCAGTCCGCAGGCCCGCGCCAAATCCACCTGATTGGTCCCGATGCAAAAACACCCCACCGCGAGCAACTGCGGCGCTGCCTCCAGCACCTCGCGCGTCAACTGGGTCTTAGACCGAATCCCCAGCACATGCGCATCCTTCGCGGCGGCGATCAACTCCGCGCCCTCCAGCGCCTTGGCCGAGGCCTTCACCGTAAACCCATCACCCTTGAGAAGCTGCACCCCCGTCGCGTGCACACCCTCAAGCAGCACAACCTTGATCTTGTCTTTAGGAAACGACGTCTTCATACCGCTCTCTTCCCCTCTTCAATCCGTGCCTGCGTGCCTTCGTGCCTCGGCGCCTGCTCCCGCGGCTTCAAACTCACCACCCCTGCCAGAATCAGCCCCAGCAGCACCACCGCCAGCACCATCCGGTAATACCCAAACGGCGTCAGCCCCCGTCGATTCAAAAACCCAACCAACCACTTCACCGCAATCGCCGCCGACACCGCCGCCACCACAATCCCCACCAGCACCGGCATCAATCCCAACTGCCCAAACAAGTTCGGCGTATGCGCCGCGTGCGACTCACTCACGTTCTTGTACAGCTTGTACAGCGTCGCCGCCCCCAGCGTCGGCAGCCCCAGCAAGAAACTGAACTCCGCCGCCGCCGCGGGCGTCAGACCCACAAGCATCCCCCCCGTGATCGTCATCATCGACCGGCTCGTCCCCGGCCACATCGCCACACACTGCATCAACCCAATCACAAACGCCTTCTTCGGCGTCAACGACTCAACACCCAGCTTTGCAGGTTCCGGCGGCCCACCCTCCACCGTCACCCCATTCCGCGGCCCACAACACCACCGATCCAACAGAATCATGTATACCCCACCCACAAACAGCGCCGCAATCACCGGCCCCGTCGAAAACAGATGCGTCTCAATCCAGTGATCCGCCAGCTTCCCAATCACAGCCGCGGGAATGAACGCGATGACCAAATTGATCGCCAGCTTCAACCCTGCCGGGTCCTTCCCCGCCAGACCCTTCAACATCTGTGCGACACGCTTCCAATACAACCCCAACACCGCCAAAATCGCCCCACCCTGTACCACGATGTTGAATGCATTCACCGCGAACTCATGCTCGGGCGTCTTGAGCCCCATCAGCGACGACACGAGCACCAGGTGCCCCGTCGAGCTGATTGGCAAGTACTCCGTGATCCCCTCGACCAACCCCAGCACAACCGCTTGCCACAATTCCAAAGGAAGTTCTCCGCTTCTTGCTCCCCCTCCCTGAGGGAGGGGGCGGGGGTGGGTTCGTCTTCGCGTCGGGCCCGGACAATATCGACCCTCGCGCCTCTACGATCGACCATGCCGGGTCCCCAACCCCACCTCATCTCCGACCCCGCCGACCCCCGCATCGCCGACTACTCCAATCTCATGGATCGCCAACTCATCGCCTCCGACCTCTTCATGGCCGAGGGTGAGCTGGTCGTCCGCCAACTCCTCAACTCCCCCCTCAAAACCAAGTCCATCCTCATCACCCCCAACCGCCTCGACTCCCTCGACATCGCCCACCTCCCCCCCGAAACCCCCATCTACCTCGCCTCCCAGCCCCTGATGAACCAGATCGTCGGCTTCAACATCCACCGCGGCATCCTCGCCGCCGGCTTCCGACCCACCCCCCTCCCCACTCCCCGACCTCCTCGCCAACGCCAAAACCCTCGTGGTTCTCGAAGACCCTCTCTCTCCAACCACGACAACCTCGGCGGCATCTTCCGATCCGCCGCGGCCTTGGGCGGGCTTGCCCAAACCGCCATCCTCCTTTCCCCCCGCTGCTGCGATCCTCTCTATAGGAAGGCCATCCGGGTCTCCATGGGCACCGCCCTCCGCCTCCCGTTCGCCACCCTCGACCCCTGGCCCACTTCCCTAACCCTCCTCAAACAGGCCGGTTTCACCCTGATCGCCCTCTCCCCAGCCGGCTCCACCCCCATCCAATCCATCAAACCCCCCGCCAAAGTCGCCCTCCTCCTGGGTGCCGAAGGCCCCGGCCTCACCCCCGAAGCCATCGCGATGGCCGACATCTCCGCCCAAATCCCCATGGACCCCGCCGTGGACTCCCTCAACGTCGTCTCCGCCGCCGGAATCGCCCTCCATCGTCTTTGTCCCCCTCCCTGAGGGAGGGGGTTGGTGGGTTCACTCCGCGCGCCCCACACTTTCTGACCGAACAAGCAACCGCTTCCCGCGTCCTACTAGAATCTATTGGTGGCCCGAGGGGGCATTCTCGACCAAGTAGTCGCATAGGGAGTTTCCTGCATGATCCGTCGCGCCCTGATTGTCGCCGCGCTCACCGGCCTGGCTTTCTCCGCCCTTCCCGCCGTCCACGCCGACATCATCCGAGACTCCTCCGGCCAGCGCCGCGCCGACTTGGACCGCCTCGAGCTCACCAAGTTCCCCACCGAATCCTGGTCCATGCTCTCCGGCTGGTTCAACGGCGCGGCCCCCACTGCCGCTTCCACCGACGGCAAAGCCGTCCTCATCATGTCCTTCGCCACCTGGCAACCCGCCTCCGCCAAGGCCGCGGGCATCGCCCAGAACATGCTTACCAAGTACGGCGCCAAGGGCCTGATCGTCGTCGGCATCCACAACAAGCAAGGGTTCGACTCCGCCGCGGCCGACGCCAAGGCCAAGGGTTGGAACTTCCCCATCGCCAACGACCCCGCCGGCGAGTTCCGCTCCGCCCTCAAGATCGACCACGACCCGCAGTTCTACTTCATCGATCGCGCCGGCCACCTCCGCTACGCCGCCGTCGCAACCTCTTCGGTCGAAGAGGCCTGCGCCGAAGTCGTCGATGAATCCCGCGAGCAGGCCAACGATCTCCCGCGCATCCGCAAAGAGCGCGACGACAAGGCCAACGCCGACAAGCGGAAAACCTCCAATATCAACAACACTGTGGACCTCTCCACCCTCCCGCCCGTGCCGCCCGGCTACATCCCGCCCTCCGCGGCCGAGTACAAAGTCGCCGAGTGGCCCAAAATGGACAAGGAGCTGGCCGAAAAATGGGGCCTGATCGACGGTCAGACCAAGAAGTTCAAGGATACCAAGATCGCCTTCACCCCCATGGGCTATTTTCCCGCCAAGCCCGAGCTCCAGGGCCGCGCCATCGTCATCTACCTCTGGCACCCCGACGTCGTCGAGTCCTACGGCAAGGTCATGCCCCAGATGGACCTGCTCCAGCAATCCCACCAGCGCGACCTGGCCGTCATCGGCGCGGCCATCCCCATCGCTTCCCTCGACTCCGCCCGCGCGAATAACAACAGCAACGGCGAGAAGGATGAGACCCCCGAGAAGCTCCGCCCCAAGTACCTCTCCTTCCTCTCCAACCGTACCTTCAAGCACGCCCTGGCCGCGGACTTTGCAGGTACCTCCCTCAGTTCAGTGATCGGTACCGGCGGCGGCACGGGCTTCCCGCTCCCCGGCGCCATGATCGTCAGCTCCGACGGCATCATCCGCTGGATCGGCTGGACGAACAATGCCGATTTCAAGTACGCCATCGACCAGATCCTGGCCTCGGACCCTGCCGTCCAAGCACGCCGCCGCGCTGATCGTGCGTTCATTGAGAAGGCCCGGTGAGCGAGAGCTCCCCGCTCTTCCACATCACCCTCCACCAACCCGAAATCCCCAACAACACGGGGAACATCGGGCGCACCTGCGTCGCCGTCGGCGCGGCCCTGCATCTCATCCGCCCCCTGGGCTTCAGCACCAGCGAAAAAGCCTGCCGCCGCGCGGGACTCGACTACTGGCCACGACTCAACGTCCGCGAGCATGACTCCTGGGAAGCCTACCTCCAGGAGACAGCATCCCCGCCCCCCCAGCGCTGGCTCTTCTCCACCAAAGCCAAGAAGACCGTCTTTGATGCGCAACTTCGACGCGGCGATCACCTCATATTCGGCCGCGAAACCGCCGGCCTCCCCGACGACATCCTCATCCGCGACCCGGATCACGTCGTCTCCCTCCCCATGGCCCCCGGCGAGCGTTCCCTCAATCTGGCGACCGCCGTCTGCGCCGCCGTTTACGAAGGAATCCGCCAGCTCCTCGCCAGAGGCGAAATCAAACTCGGCCCCGACGGCCGTCTCCTACTCCCCCTCCCTGAGGGAGGGCGTTGGGGGGTTGGTTCTCCGGCGCGATAGACTCAGGCCGTGACCCGCATCCCAGGCCGAATCTGGCTTCGCGCAACGGCGCTGCTCACCCTCGCATCCCTCCCCTCTTGCGCCTCCCCCCTCCTCGCTCCTGATGAGCCCCGCTCGCAGTTTGACCGCTACGACACGGTGCGAAACCAGCGCGCCGACCAATACATCTTCGATCGCGCCCAGCGACGCCCCGATCTCGAAGGTCGCCTCTCCGTCAAGTACTGATCCCCCATCTAGTGGTCCCAGCTCCCGCCTCCCCACCATCTCGTGCCTCTCGCGCGTAAACTCACTCACCAATGTTCCACACCATTCGACAGCCCCGAACTCTCCTCCGATTCGCGCTCCTGGGTGCCACCCTGTCGGTTACCGCGTGCGCGCCTCCGCTTCTTGCGCCCGATGAGCCGCGCTCGCAGTTCGACCGCTACGACACCGTCCGCAACCAGCACGATGAACAGTACATTTTCAACGAATTCGGCCGCAGAAGGCCCAATTTGGATGCACGTCTCTCTCCCAAAAACTAACGCGATGAACTCCGCGCACCGCCTCATAACGCGCGCGAACATGGATCGACTCGCACGAATATCCGCATCGCTCCGAATCCTTTTGGAAGAGTTTCCGCGCGTTTGTCCGATCTGTTTCGTACGATCGTATTGATTGTCACGGTCATAGCGATCCGGCAAACACCAAGGACCGGTAAGTGCCCAAGTCACGTAAAGCCAAGTCCCGCAAGCCCGCGAAAAAGTCCGCGGCGGCCGCCGGCCGGGCCAAGGTCGTCTGGGCCTCCCTGATGGCCTCCATGACCGCAGTCGGTGGCCTGCTGTGGGTCCTGCAAGGTGGCCCCGCCCCCCGGGCTGATGGTCTGGCCCTGCCCGCGATGGTCGCGGCCGCCGGCCCCGCCTCAATCGAACGGGTCTTCAAAACCAACATCCCCATCGCCCCCCAGCGGTGGCAGGCCATCGTGATCCACCATTCCGCCTCCGCCTTCGGCACCCCGGCCTCGATCGCGGCCCAGCACAAGGCCATGAACCTGGACGGCCTGGGCTTCCAGTTCCTGATCGGAAACGGCTCGGGCCTGGATGATGGCGAGGTCCATGTCGGTTATCGCTGGCTGGACCAGACCCCCGGCGCCCATGTCGCCGGAAAAAACGGTGACTGGTACAACCGCAATTCCATCGGAATCTGCCTGATCGGCGACTTCAGCCGCCAGCCCCCCTCCGAGCGCCAGATGTGGCGCCTGACCCAGCTGGTCGCCGCCCTGGCCGATGAGTTGAAAATCCCCTCCGACCACATCTATCTGCACAGCGATGTGGCCGGGGTCAACGATCCGGGTGCCTTCTTCCCCGAGGCCGCTTTCAGGGCTCAACTGGCTCACTCGCGTTAAGGTTGTGCCAAGTTCAGGGTCTTTCCCCACCGTTCGATAATCCGGGTGGCGCATCATTCCCCCGTCCGGAATGGGCATTGTTCCTGCATCCGCACCCCCTCCACTCGCGGACATGAAACCGGCCTTGGGTTGGTTCGATATCAGTGCCTCCTGAAGGTGGCCTTCGCCGCCGGGATTCTGTGCGTTCCGTCTGGGGACGTTGAACTGTGACCGTTCGGTGGCGATACTGGTAGTCTCTCCGGCCCGGCCGGAGGGGCCGGAAGGCGGGAATGTCCCGTTGCCGGGGTTTTCGGGACGCCGAAGGTGGGTCCGGTTCGGCAGTTTGGTCAGGTGTTGATCAAGGCTCTCTGGAGCCAGAGAGCGGGTTGAGGGATATTGGTGCCAGTATTGGAAGCCAAAAAACCTGGTGATGTCATCGAGGGCTACCGGATCATGAAAGAGATCGGTCGCGGCGCCGCGTCGATTATCTATCTGGTCCAGGATCCCAAGTCCAAGCAGATCTGGGCCATGAAGCACGTCGAGAAGAACGACCCCAAGGACCAGCGGTTCCTCGACCAGGCCGAGATGGAATACAAGATCGCCAACCAGTTTGACCACCCCTCCATCCGCAAGATCGACAAAATCATCAAGCGGAAGGTCAACCTGGTCAACACCAAAGACCTTTACCTGGTCATGGAGTTTGTGGACGGCATCAGCGAAGAGAGGCAGCCGCCGCGGACCTTCGAAAAAGCGGTAGACATCTTCCACCAGGTCGCCGAGGCCTTGGCCCACATGCACGACCGCGGCTACGTGCATGCCGACATGAAGCCCAACAACATCATGGTCATGGATGGCGTGGCCAAGATCATCGACCTGGGGCAGTCCTGCAAGATCGGGACCGTCAAAGAGCGCATCCAGGGCACCCCCGACTACATCGCCCCCGAGCAGGTGCACCGCCGGGCGATCACCCCCAAGACCGACACCTACAACCTGGGCGCGACCATGTACTGGACGCTCACCCGCAAGGCCATTCCCACGGCTCTGGCTCAGGGAGACTCGCTGGTCGGGTCCCTGGATGACCACATGATCGAGAAGCCCACACCCGCCAGTGAGCTCAACCCCCGGATCCACCCCCGCCTGAATGAGCTCATCATGCAGTGCGTCGAGGTCGATCCCGAGAAGCGTCCCGAGTCCATGCACAACGTCGCCGAAAAGCTCAACTTCATCCTGGGCATCCTCCGTGCCAAGGGCGGCGACTCGAAACGCTGAATTTCGTGGCATCGGGCGCCTGCCCGATGTTCTTTGAATTCCGACCATCGCCCGCGATGCCACTCGAATGCTCCGGAGAAGCGTACCTGCGCCAGATCGACTTACAAAATGCCGCGGTCGTGCGCGACATCTTCCGCGCCGGCGCCAAGGCCAACTTCGCGGCCCCCTGCCGCGTCGGTTCGATCGACCGGATAGAAGCTCCCGGCCGCCTCATCGCCACCGGGGACCTTCACGACAACCCGCTGCACCTGGCGCGGTTGGTGAAAGCGGCCGGGCTGGAAGAGGCACAGACCGGGGTCCGCTCGCATCTGGTCCTCCACGAGATCATCCACTCCGACCGCCTGGTCAACGAAATGGACTTTTCGTACCGGATGCTGTGCCGCGTCGCGGCCCTGAAGGTGGACTACCCGGCACTGGTCCACACGCTCCTGGCCAATCACGAACTCTCTCAAGTGCTCGGCGCAGGCATCATCAAGGATGGCGTGAAGGTTGTCGAAGTTTTCAACGAGGCCCTCGACTACACGTTCGGCGATGAGGCTCCTTCCGTGGCCGAGGCTATCGGCGAGTTCATCTTCTCGATGCCCTTGGCGCTGCGGTGCGTTTGCGGGTCGCCCGACCGGCGCCGCGAGATCCTGGTCGCCCACAGCGTCCCCAGCACCGCCATGATGGGACGATTCGATCCGACCGTCCTGATGCGCGACCTCACCCCCGCCGACTATGAAGCCCGCAAAGGCGCTGCCCACATCATGGTCTGGGGGCGCGGCTATGACGCCGAGCAACTCGAGGATCTCGTCGAGCGCTGGGGCGTCAACATGTTCATTCTCGGTCACGAGAAGGCTGAACTGGGGGTAAAGACGGTCCCGCCGTGCGCGATTATTCTCAATAGTGATCATGAGCAGGGTGTTTACCTGCCTATCGACCTGGACCATCCGCCGCTCGGAATCGACGAGGCCGCGGCCGCTGTCGAGCGTTTGAGCCAGGTCAGCGCCTAGTCGCAAGGGACATTTCCCTGATCGGTGGCCGCGCGATTCACTTTTGAGAACGCGGCTCTAGCATCGCTTACTTAAGGACCGATTGGTCCTTTGGGGCTGGCGATGACGGAGCTTGTGCTCACCACCGACGACCCCCGGCGAGAACCGTCGCCGCAGACTCGAAAACGGAAGGATGAACCACAATGAAGACCAGAATGCTCATCGTCGCTGCTGCTTCCCTCGCTTCCGTGGCCCGCGCGGACTTTGTGACCCCTGACACTTACGGCTGGACACGCGGTTCGGCGAACTCGACGTATGGCCAGTGGGACCACTTCACGGCGGCGGCCGGGCCCAACACTCCGGACGTCGGAGTCTTTAATCCGACGGGCAACCCCCTCAACGTCTTTGATTCCTCCGGCGGCTCGGTGATTACCGCCAGCGGGAACATCTATTCGTTCACGCTACCGATGAACCTGCATGTCATCGCGCCCAGCTACGGGCTTCGCAGCGGCTATCAAACCACGGTCATCCTTCAGGTGCGAACGCTGGGCACCGAGATTCTCCCCGGGAGCGTGAAGATCGGCGGCGCGACGCCGACGTTGACGACCGAGCTGTACCGGTTTGATATGGGAGCGGGCGGCCCCGGCGGCGGTGGGTTCATCGTGGACACGCTTTACGAGTGGGTGCTGCCCGGGAACGCCGCTTCGTACGAGATCCGCTTTGACTCGACCGACAACTTCCTGAGCCTGGACCGGGTGTCGGTGGACACGTTTGCCGGCTCGCCTTGCTATGCCAACTGTGACGGTAGCGCGGTCTCACCGCTGCTTACCGCCAACGACTTCCAGTGCTTCCTGAACAAGTTCGCCTCGGGGGATGTCTACGCCAACTGCGACGGCAGCACTGGCACACCGAGCCTCACCGCCAACGACTTCCAGTGCTTCCTGAACACCTTTGCCGTGGGGTGCCAGTGAACAAGCGTCGCGCGTTCACGCTGATTGAACTGCTGGTCGTCATCGCTGTCATGGCGGTGCTGATCGGGCTGGTGGCCCCTTCGCTGGCCAGTGCGCGCCGGACGGCGCTGGCTACGCAGGCTTCTTCCGCGGCCCGCACGCTCATGCAGTCCTACACGGTGTACTCCAACGACTACAAGGGCAAGGTCATACCGGGATACTTGCCCTCGCTCACCAACGGGCGGCCCCTGACGATCCGTGATCAGTGGGGCAACGAGTTCTCCGGCCCGCTGGCCGAACGCTGGGTCTATCGCCTCGCGCCGTACTTTGATTACGGCTGGGGCGGGGCGACGCACGTGAACCGGCGGACCGAGCTGCTCCGCCAGCAGCAGGACCTGCTCAACGAGGGCGGGCCGAACTTGTGGGCGTACTACGTCAGCGTGTTCCCCTCCTTCGGGATCAACTACCGCTACGTGGGCGGTAACTTCACCAACGATGCGGAGATTCGCCTGAACCACCACGTGACGCGGATCGACCAGCCGACGCGACCGGATCACCTGATCGTCTTCGCCTCTGCGCGATTCTGGGATGCGCAGCCCGGCCAGCCGCTGGGTCCCATCGTCGAGGGCTTCCACCGTGTAGAACCGCCGCCGCTGGGCGCGAATTTCCACGAGACGGATACGCCCCCCACCTTCGGATGCGTGCACCCGCGCTACGAGGGCAAGGCTCTCACTTCGTTCATGGATGGACATGTCGGGCTGCTCAAGCCCAGCGAGATTGTCGACCGGACTTGGTGGTCCGACCCTGCGGCCCGCAAGGGTGATCCGAACTGGCAGCCCTGAGCAAGGACGCTCAACCCAACACAAAACGCCCGGCCGGTTGGCCGGGCGTCTTTCATTTTCGCAAGCTCAGGATTCTCAGAACGCCCACTTGAACATTGCCCGCACGCCGTATGCCTTGTAGTTGCTCGCAAAGTCGCCGGTGAAGCCCAGCAGCACGCCGCTGCCGGCCGCGGTGCTGTAGGTAAGGCCGACCTCGGGAGAGATCCAGTTGCTGACGGAGGCATCCTGGAGGAAGTTGGTGTACGTGGCCCCGCCGTAGACCGACCAGCCTTCGCTGAAGCGGTAGGCTCCGCGGAGGCCGTTCTTGAGCACGGCCTGGTCCACGCCTGGATCGAACTCGTATCCCTGATAGGACAGCTTGCGCCCGTCGTACTTGGCGATCTGGTTGGCCATCGCGACCGACCAGCGGTCGGTGATGTTCCACTGCAGGAGGTTCACTCCGCCGTAGCCCGTGATGAGACCGCCGGCGGCGATGTCCACGGAGCCGGAGCCCGCGGCCGCGAGGAAGGGCGTGACCTGCCAGAGCACACCCGTCTTGCTCTCGGGCACGATGATGCGGATGGGCACACCCAGGTTGAAACCCAGGTGGTAGACATTGGCGCTCTCGACCGTGTTGTACGTCAGGAAGCTGCCCAGGGAGATGCCGACGGTCTGCGAGAAGTTGATGTTGAAGGCGGTGCTGACCGTGGCCGACTGGCCCTTGAAGCCGCCGACGTCGTAGGTTTTGCCGGCAGCGCTGAGGTGAAACTGGGTTCCGGCATCGCCGATCTTGCCCTCGGTGTTGACGGTGTAAGCCTTGGCCTCATCACCGAAGAAGCCGAAGCGGTTGTAGGAGAACTCGGCCATGCGGGCGGTGGTCGCGTTGGGGTTGCCGTCGGAGACGGCGATGACCGAGAGCTTGTTGATCGCCTTGAGGAAGTCGCGCACATCGCCGGCGCCGTTTTTCTTGAGATAGTCCTCGATCTGGCGCTGGAGGTCGTTGGCGTCGGTGCCGGTGAAGGTACGTGTGACGCCGGTGGGTCCGAAGGTGAGCGTGGCGGACGTGCCGCCGGCGTTTTTGCTGATCGAGATGGCGTTCTGCACGCCGCCGTAGTTCAGGGATACGTTCTGGGCCGCGCCTGGGTTGAGCGAGCTGAACGCGCCCGTGGAGTTGACGCTGCTGTTTACGAGGTCGATGAGGCTGTTGGAACCGGCGGTAACGGTGCTGGTGCCGTCGGAGGCGGTGATGCTGAAGATGTTGTCCGCGTGCGCGCCGAGGGGGAAGAACAAGGAGGCGGCGATGAAGGCGGCGGTGAGTCGGCGCATGATGAGGACTCCTTGTATGAGAGCCCATCAGGCTACCGGATTTTGCAGATGTGTGCCAGTCGCTTGCTTAAGGGCATCCGGCCGCGAACTTCTGCTGGAAGCAGATGAAGTCAGCGATGTTGAGCACCGGCGCGGCGAGGCTGCCGTCGCAGTTGGCTCTTGCATCCCCGGATGCGAACTGGTTCATGAAACACTGATAGTCGCCGATGGACAGAGTGGGGGACGCAACGCTCTGGTCGCAGTTGGCGTAGCAAGGGAGCGTCTGCAGGCGCGCGACGTAAGCGCGCTGGCCTTGCGGGCCGGCACCGGTGCCGACGATGGAACGCCCATCATGGGAGATGCCCGTGGCGTTCAGGAGGATCCAACCATCCATGGGTGTGCCGCCATCAGCCATGTACTGGCGCAGGTCGAGCACGCCGCCGCTGATTTCGGGGGTCCAGATGGTCGCGTGAAGGCCTGCGTTGGAGTCGCTGTATCCCACCACCACGTGCCCATCGCCGGAGATCGCGCGTGCGCCGGCGCTGGTAGCGGTGGGCAGAGCGCCCAGGCTCACCACACCTGTGGAGCCGGTCCAGATGAACGTCTGCGAGCCGCCGGGCGCGGTGCCCTCGCCGGCGATCTTGGAACCATTGGCCGACACGCCCCACGCTTGCGCGTAGCCGCCGCCGGGGATCAGGCCAAGGTCGGTGAAGGTGCCCCCGGTCCAGCGGATGGCCCGCGGCCCTTGAACGGCCGTATCGCTGAAGCCCACGATCGTTGAGCCGTCGGCCGATACCGATTGCGCCATGCTGTAGGTGCCGCCTGCGGGCACACCCAGGTCTTTCATTCCGCCGCCGGGAGTCCAGATGAAGGCGTGCCGATTGTTGCCGGTGCCACTCCAGCCCACGACCAGGCGACCGTCGGATGAGACACCCGTGGCCGCGGATTGAGTCGCTCCGGGCAGAAACCCAAGATCCTGCTTGACACCGTTGTACCAACGGAACGCGCGGTTGCCGGAAACGCCGACAACCACCAAGCCGTTTCCAGAGGCCGCGGTCGCGATGCTGGTCGAGTTGCCGGGAAGGGTTCCAAGATCAACTAGGCCGCGGGCTACCGACCAGGCAAACGCGTGCCCGGTACCGGGCTGGCCCATCTCTCCAACGACCGTGAGGCCGTCGGCCGAGACGGCATTCGCGGCGCTGTAGTTGGCTCCGGCCCAGAGCGGGACCGGCTGAAAGGTCGCCTGCGCATGGGTAAGAGACGCGGCAATACCGACCGCCGTCACGATTGACGCG
This sequence comes from Phycisphaerales bacterium, assembly GCA_044222485.1. Classification (GTDB taxonomy): domain Bacteria; phylum Planctomycetota; class Phycisphaerae; order Phycisphaerales; family UBA1924; genus JAHBXE01. The sequence goes on from JBGAND010000002.1 coordinate 155,405, forward strand.
ATAGGCGCACCACGGCTCCAGGCCCGCGGCCGGAACACAAACGACATCTGCAGCTCCCTTTCCCACCCGGCTCCGGGCGGCCAACCGAGGGAGTGTAACTCAAGACGCGGAGAATGCAGCCTGATAGATCGAAAAAACTCTTATCGGGCGTAGGCACTTTTCCCACACGTCGGAAGGGTAAAGGTTGGGTCTATTAGGCTGGCTGTGGGGTGGTGTTAGGTGCAGCCCGCCGCGAAGCGGTTCAGGAAGCACTGGAAGTCGTTGACGTTCAGGGTTGGGGGCGAGGTGGAGCCGTCGCAGTTGGCGTAAGGGTCGGCGGCGGCGAAGCGGTTGGTGAAACACTGGAAGTCGTTGATGTTGAGGATGGGGGGTACGGAGCTGGTGTCGCAGTTGGCATAGCAGGCGGTCGCCGGGAGCGTGGCGATCCACGCCTGGGTGTTTCCGTTGGGGTCGGTGCCGGTGCCGACGATGGTGCGGCCGTCGGCGGAGAGGCCGCGGGCTTCGGTGAGTTTCCAACCGGCAATAGGTGCGCCTTCGGTGAGCAGGAGGTCCTGCAAGTCGCGGATGCCATGTTGTTGATCCCAGATAAACGCGCGCGGGGCCGAGCCGCCGCCGAACGGGCCTACGGGCCCATCGATCGTGGCCATGCCGACGATGACCGAGCCGTCAGCGCTGCAGGCGTACGCAAAACTCTGGAACGAGCCGCCGGAGAGATCACCCAGGCCGACCATGCCGCCGGCCTGCGTCCACCTGAAAGCCTCGAGCCCGTTCTGAGAGTTGTTACTGCGGCACTCGCCGATGATGGTGCTGCCGTCAGCGCTGATCGCCTCGGCGCGGCTCCAGCGGGCCAAGGTGGTGGGAGAGGCCAGGAAGCCAAGGCCGACCATGCCGCCGGCGCTGGTCCACCTGAAGGCCTGGAGTTCGTTGGCCGCGGAGTAACTCGCGCCGACCACGATCGAGCCCTTGCCGGACACGCCATACGCCCAGCTTGAGAAGTTCGTCGGCGAGAGAGCGCCAAGGCCGGTTCGCTCTCCTATTGAGACGCGGTAGATGAATGCCTCAGTGCCGTGCGAGGAAAGGCCATCTCCCACCAGCACGTTGCCATCCGCATTCACCGCGCGAGCGAACGACCGCGGCACACCGTTGGGATTGCTGGCAAAGTCGCCCAGCAGTTGAACACCGTTGCCGTTGTTGATGAACGCTTGAACACCCAGCGGGCTGAACGCGCCGAAGTCGGCCCAGCCGACGATGGCCGAGCCGCTGGCGGAGGCCGCGGCGGCGGTGCTGCTGGCGGCGCCATTGCCGTAGACGTCGTACATGCCTGAGGGCTGCGTCCACGCGAAGGGGGCGCTGATGCCGCCGATGCCGCCGGACATGAGGCTGCTGCCGACGGCGGTGGCGCCGTCAGCGCTGACGCCGTAACCCTGGCTGTAGGAGACGGATGGGCCCAGGTGGCCCAGGCCGGAGAAGGTGGCTTGGGCGACGGCGGTGGAGGGGATCAAGGTCAGCACGGTCAGCAGGTGTGGGTTCATTGAACGATCTCCCGCGAAAGGAAAGCGCCAGTGTACCGATTGCGGGCGAATCTCCAAGCTCAGTTGCATCCCGCCGCGAACTGATTCAGGATGCACTGAAAGTCGTTGGCATCCCCACGATGACCGACCCATCGACCGAGGCGCCGGAGGCCCAACTCGCGTTCGTGCCCGGAAGAAAGTCGAGCGTCTGAAAGACCTGGGCGTGCGTGGTGGTCGAGAATGCGGCAATCATGGCCACGGATATCAGGCTTCGCATGGTTCAACTCTGCGCTGGGCAAGAGTGATACCGCAGGCCCGCGCGGCGGTTGCGACGCGGTCAGGAGAAGCCGGCCTTGCGTTCCCGAGACCCTTGTGGTGATCAACGATGGACAGAGCGGGGCGCTACCGCCTTCCCAAAGGTAAAGCCGCTTCCCTCAAACCCCACCACCACCTCATCCCCCGCCCCAAACTCCCCGGCCAGAATCTTCTGCGCCAGCGGGTTCTCGATCCTCTGTTGGATCGTCCTCTTCAGCGGCCGCGCCCCATACGCCGGGTCCCAGCCTTCGCTGGCGAGCTGGTCCTTGGCTTCCTGGCTCAGTTCAAGCTTCATGTCGCGCTCGGCCAGCCGCTGACGCAGGCGCTGCAACTGAATCTCCGCGATCCGCCCCATCTGGTCGCGTTTGAGCTGGTGGAAGACCACGATCTCATCGATGCGGTTCAAGAGCTCCGGCCGCATGAACTGCGCGCCACCCATCGCCTGCTGAGCCTTGATGATCGCCTCGGTGACTTGGGCGGGAACTCCCGTCTTCTTGCCCATCTCCTCAGCCGCGGCCGCCGCAGGCCCACGACGCAGCAGGTCGCGGACCGCCGCATCAATCTCCCAATCCTCCGCGCCGGATGCCGCCAACTCCTGAAGCATCTGGCTTCCGAAGTTGCTGGTCATCACGATGATCGCGTTTTTGAAGTCCACGGTGCGGCCCTGGCCGTCGGTCAGTCGCCCATCATCCAGCACCTGCAGGAGAACGTTGAACACCTCGGGGTGAGCCTTCTCGATCTCATCCAGCAGCACGACGCAGTACGGACGCCGCCGTACGGCCTCGGTCAGGGCGCCACCCTCTTCGTACCCGATGTACCCCGGCGGCGCACCGATCATCCGCGCCACCGAGTGCTTCTCGCCATACTCGCTCATGTCGATGCGGACCATCGCCTCTTCAGTATCAAAGAGGAACTCCGCCAGCGACTTGCACGTCTCGGTCTTGCCCACACCCGTGGGCCCCAGGAACAGGAAGCTGCCAATCGGCCGGTTCGGATCGCCAAGCCCGGCGCGCGAACGCCGCACCGCATCCGATACCGCCTTGAGCGCGTGCTCCTGACCGATCACGCGCTTGCCTAGACCCTCTTCCATGCGGGTCAACTTCTGCCGTTCACCCTCAACCAATCGGCTGACAGGAATCCCCGTCCAAGCCCCCACCACTTCCGCAATCTGCTCCGCATCCACTTCTTCACTCACCATCGCATCGCCGCGGCTCTTTTGCTCATCCAGCATCTTCTCCGCTTCTTTGAGCTTGGTCTCCAGCTCGCGCATGTCGCCGTAGCGAATCCGCGCGGCTCTCTCAAGCTCGCCCTTGCGCTGCGCCTGGTCCAGCTCCGTCTGCTTGGCATCCATCTGGGCCTTGATCGCCTTGACCGAGTCGAGCTCCTTCTTCTCCTGCTCCCAGCGAGCCGTCAGAGCCCGGTTCTTCTCCTGCAGCTCCGACAACTCACGATCAATACGGTCCAGCTCGCGCCGCGAACCGTCTTTCCCCTCCGTGCCCTCATGCCTCCGTGCCTTCGTGCCTTCCCCCACTTCGATCTTGATCGCCTCGCGTTCGATCTCAAGTTGCATGATGCGACGACGCAGCTCATCCAGCTCCGTCGGCATCGAATCGTTCTCGATCCGCAGGCGCGATGCCGCCTCATCGATCAGGTCAATCGCTTTATCCGGCAGGAACCGATCCGCGATGTACCGATGGCTCAGCGTGGCCGCGGCCAGGATCGCCTCATCCAGAATCCGCACGCCGTGGTGCGCCTCGTACCGCGGCTTGAGCCCGCGCAGGATCGCAACCGTCTCTTCCACACTCGGCTGATCCACGAAGATCGGTTGGAAGCGCCGCTCAAACGCCGGGTCCTTCTCGATGTGCTTGCGATACTCATCCAGCGTCGTCGCGCCGATACAGCGGAGTTCGCCGCGAGCCAGTGCCGGCTTGAGCAGGTTGCCGGCCGACACCGCGCCCTCGGCCGCGCCCGCGCCGATGATGGTGTGTAACTCATCGATGAACAGGATGATGTCCCCCGCCGCGGCCGTCACCTCCCGCAACACCGCCTTGAGCCGCTCCTCAAACTCGCCGCGGAACTTGGCCCCGGCCAGGAGCTGCCCGACATCCAGAGACATGATCTTCTTGTCGCGCATCCCCTCGGGGCAGTCGCCGTTCACGATGCGAAGGGCCAGGCCCTCGGCGATCGCCGTCTTTCCCACACCCGGCTCGCCGATGAGCACCGGGTTGTTCTTGGTCCGCCGCGACAGCACCTGCATGCAGCGCCGGATCTCTTCATCGCGCCCGATTACGGGGTCGAGCTTGCCTTTGCTCGCCTTCTCGGTCAGGTCGATCGCGTACTTCTTAAGAGCCTCATATTGCGACTCAGCGCCGGCATCGGTCACGTTTTGCACTCCGGATGCGGCGCGAATCGCCTTGATCGCTTCTTCAACATGCTTCTTGTCGACCGCGTTCACCCGGAGCAACTCGCGAGCGGGGCCGGAGACCTCGGTGAGTGCCAGCAATAGGTGCTCGGTGGAGATGAATGAGTCGTTCAGCCGCCGCGCCTCTGCATCAGCGCGATTCAGAATCTCCATCAAAGCGCGGCCCGCAACCCCCCCACTTCCCGCAGACACCGTCGGCAACCGCCCAACCTCTCCGGTCGCCATCGACGCAACCCGAACCGCATCGGCTCCGGTCTTGGTCAGCAACGACCACCCCGCCCCGTTCCGGTCCGAGAGCATCGCACCCAGAATGTGCAGCCCGGTGACTTCAGGGTTTGACCGCGAGTTTGCCTCGCTCTGAGCATCCCCCACGATCTGCTGGGCCATGGTTGTAAGGCGGTCGGGTCGCATCGGCACTCCTCGGGCACTCGCCCTCACGTTTCCATTGCAATCTGCGCGCCATTGTGCGAACCTCGACTTGGCCCTGGGAACGGTGAATCGGTCTTGGAGCGGGTAGCCCGCTGCCAGACTGGCAGGCCCTGCGTTGACAGGTGTTTTGGCATAATGCCACAGAAAGCGTCGCTTGGGTGTTGTGGAGGTCCAGATATGAAGCTCATCATCGCGGCGGTCTTCTTCCTGGCAACCTTGGCCAACGCATCCGAAGGGCCTCCGCCGGTTCTGAACATCAAGAGCTATGCCTCACCTTCTGGCCACTATGTGTTGACGGTGGACCCTTCGCACCGGCTTGGCGAGGGCAAGGGTTCGTATCGCATGGTGCGCGACGGGAAGGAGTCATGGAAGAAGGACCTCGATTACACGTTCTGGGAGGCCAGCGTTCAGGATGATGGTTCGGTCGCCGGTTACGCGTACACACAAGGATGGCGGGCCATGGGGCGCGACGCGGGCAACTTTGTGGTCGCGATCCTCAATCCCGATGGCTCGGAGCGCATGAACCGCACCGTTGCGAGAATAGAGAGTCGGGCGCTGCACACGGCCCCCGGCCCCCTCGCGCGCGGGTGCTTGGTGGCCAATGGGCGCTTCATCATTCGATTTGACGAGAACGCCAACGACCTGATGAAGCGAGGAGAACGCTGGGAGGTCTACAACATCGCCAAGGGCACGCAAGACCCCGACAAGACCTTGGCCGGTCAGGACCTTGGCCAGCACGGCTTCAGCATGGTGTTCGATGTGCACGCGGTCCCGGGGACCAAGCTCATACTGGTATCCCGCGTGGTGCATCGATACGGCCAGAAGGCAACGCAGGGCATTCACCTGGCTCTTGTGGACAGGAGCTGCAAAGAGGTGTGGTCAAAGGAATGGCCGGACGAGTTTTCTGGGATCGAGAACTTCTCCGCCTGGATGCTTGAATCCGATGAGCTCACCGCGTCCGGCGATCTCAAGCCCAGTCAGTTTGTGCTTCGCTCCGTCAAGTCCCAGTCGCGAACCACGTTTCTGGTCAGTCAGGCCGGCGAAGAAGCTTGGAAAGTGGAAGAGGTGGGCCAGGCGCCCGAAGCCGTCACGCTCAGGCATCACCGGGCGCGAGACCAGAAGCTCGTCGGCACTCCGGTGACGTTGGAACACCGTGGAACGATCACACTCGATGGAGGCTCCGGCGATTCGGCTCCGCTCGGCGTGCCCAACTTTGAGTTTGACGGGGCCGGCCGCATCGGGTTCATCTCCGTTGCGTCAGGGCCTTTGGAGTTCAGTCTCGTCGATCCTCAGCACCCGCCCGCGAAGAAGTTCCCGCTGGGCATGAAGCACGAGGACGGGCTCGCGTTTCCGGGCTGTTCCTGGATCGGCGGCGACAAGTGGGTCATCGTGCGCGGCAGCTACGACGATCACGGAAAGACTTCGATCACAGTGCTCAACACCGCCGACGGCTCATTGACCCCTGCCCCCGATGTTGAGTGCCCTTCGCCCAGCACCGGGCAAGGGATATTCGGCATGGGTGAGCGCGGATTCATGGTGATGGGAGGCTTCCGCTCCCGGTACCAGGTTAAGCGCATCGGACAGGACCTCAAGAGCAACTGGGAGTTTGACGGACCGGACGTGATCGGTTCGCCGCAATCGATCGCGGTGCAGCCCGACGGCACCGTCGGAATTCTGGTTGGAATCTCGGATGTCATTTGCGTCTTCGATGAGAAAGGCGCGTTCAAACGCAAAATAGACCTCAAGAGCACGTTGGGTAGAAAGCCCAACTACGTGTCGGGACTTGCGGAAGATGCCGCGGGAGGATGGGTTCTGAGTGACTTCAGCGGCACCCCTTCGGTGTACCGCCTGAATGCCGACGGAGGGATCGTCAAGAGCTTCACACCCCACTACGCCGACGGGCGGAAACTCGAGATCCACGGCAGACTGAATCGCGGGCCCGATGGCCGGCTCTGGACCACCGACCAGGCTGCGCTGCTCCGCCTTGATGACGACGGCAAGGTGGACTTGGTCGTGGGCCGCGCTCCCGATGCGTCGTCTCTGTCCGACATCCACGAGCTGGTTGTGACCGCGCGGGGCATCTTCGCTGTTGATGCGCACAACTACGGAATCCACATCTTTGACGTCTTGGGCAAACGCCAATCCATCCTGAAGCCCGACCCGGCGGACTTTGGTTCTCGAAACGAGCTCGCAACGCTCGCGGTGGCGGGTGATGGCAGCGTGTACCTTGGCAACCGGCAGATGTTCGGCGGTTCCAAGTACCTCAAGTTTGCGGCCGATGGATCCCGCGCCGGATTTGAGCGCGGCATGTCCGGCGAGGTATCCGACGAGTGGGTGTTCCGTCCGGGGTCGCAGGAGCGCATCGTGCTCGGATACGAGCGGGTGTTCATGGTGGATGCCGAAGGAAAGAAAGCCCGAACCATCGAGCGCCGCGCCGATCGGAAGTGGCTTGATCATCCTCACGCCGCGGCCATCGCGTCCGACGGCACGTTCGCGATCATCGCGGACCCATCATCATGGAGTTCGGGCGACGGAGAGTCGGTGACCTTCTTCACCGCCGGCGGCGAGCCTGTCAGGACCGTCGAGCTTCCCGGGATGCGATTCGCGAGGATCGCTCTGTGTGGTCGACACGCGTGCATCATGGATGAGAACACACTCACCTTGATCGATTCAGGTACGGGGGAATGTCGCCAGTTCACTGTGCCCGGAGACCACAAGCAGAGCTGGCTGTACCCGTACGCGTCCCCGGATGGCAAGGAAGTGTGGCTTCTCGACGGCGACGCCAAGACGCTTGAGCGATACGCGCTGCCTTAGCCCCGGAAAGGTGGGAGCTTGACCAACGGCTGTGGCGCTGTATACTTGCACAATGACGCAAGTACGCAAACGTCCACCCGCCAGCCCCAAGCAGGCCGCCGCCCGCTCAAGGCCCATCGACAAGCTCCTGGATCCGGAGCTCTTCAAGGCCCTCTGCGATCCCACGCGACTCCTCCTCATCGCGTGCCTCGCCAAATGCGGCCGGCACTGCTCGGTGAGCGAAGTGGCCGAGTGCTGCTCGGTGGACATGTCCGTCGTGTCCCGCCACCTGAGCATGCTCGAGAAAGCGGGGATCCTCGAATCCACCAAGCAAGGTCGAACCGTGTTCTACCGCGTGCAGTTCCAGAGCTTCGTCCAATCCCTGCGCGACCTGGCGGATGCCGTCGAAGACTGCTGCCCCGATGGCTCCTGCTGCACTCCCGGAGGTGGCTGTGGCTGCAAGCCGTAAGCGAGTCCTGTTTCTCTGCACCGGCAACTCCTGCCGCAGCCAAATGGCTGAGGGCTGGGCCCGCGCGCTGAAGGCCGATTCGATCGACGCCTTCTCCGCCGGCACCGAGCCGCACGGCATGAACCGGCTCGCGATCCGCGCCATGAGCGAAGCCGGGGTCGATATCTCAACCCAGTCCTCCAAACACATCGACTCGCTCCGCGGCACCGAGTTCGACTTCATCATCACCGTCTGCGACTCGGCCCGCGAAGCCTGCCCCGTGATCCCCGGCGCTCGCATGATCCACATCGCCTTCGACGATCCGCCGCGGCTCGCGCGTGATGCCCGTGCCGACGATGAAGCACTCCCCCACTACCGCCGCGTGCGCGACCAGATCAAAGCCTTCATCCAGAATCTCCCCGAAACACTGAACCGAAAGGATGCTCCCATGAAAGCGAAGTCTTGCTGCTCGTCCGATTGCTGCTCAACGCCTGAAACCACGGACGCTGTCAGCGCCGACACCGTTCGTGAACAGGTCCGCGCGGGCTACTCCAAGATCGCCCAAACCGGCTCCTGGACCGCGGCCGCGATGGAAGCCGTCTCGCCTTCGAAGGCGAGCAGTTGCTGTGGGTCCGGCGGAGGGGGCGGCGGATGCTGCGGCCCCACCACCTTTAACCCCGAACAACTCGCAGAGGCCATCGGCTATTCGCAGCAAGACTTGGCCGCGATGCCCGAAGGCTCCAACATGGGCCTCTCTTGCGGCAACCCGACCGCGATTGCCTCACTCAAGGCCGGCGAAGTCGTCCTCGACTTGGGTGCCGGCGGCGGCTTTGACTGCTTCGTCGCAGGCCCGAAGGTCGGCGCCAAAGGCCGCGTCATCGGCGTGGACATGACCCCCGACATGATCACTAAGGCGCGCCGAAACACGGCGAGCTATCGCGAGCAGACCGGCTTGGACAACGTCGAGTTCCGTCTTGGCGAAATCGAGCACCTGCCTGTGCCCGACGCAAGCGTCGATGTGGTGATTTCCAACTGTGTGCTGAACCTCTCGCCCGACAAACCCCAGGTCTGGCGCGAGATCGCCCGAGTGCTCAAGCCCGGCGGCCGCGTCGCTGTCTCCGACTTGGCCCTGCTGCGTCCGTTGCCGGACTCAATCAAGACAGACGTCGAATCGCTGGTGGGATGCGTGGCCGGAGCGGTCCTGGTTGAGGAATCGCGCAGCATGGCCCGGGCCGCGGGACTAGGTGAAATTGCCTTGAAACCCAAGCCGCAGTACATCGATGCGATGACCAACTGGGAAGACCCGCTCTACCGCAAGATCGTGCAAAGCCTCCCCGCCGGGACCAAGCCCAGCGACTACATCACGAGTCTGGATGTCGTGGCCAGGAAGCCTCAGCCGTAGACGTCAAGGCCGCCATCGGAGGACTGGGCTTCCTCAGACTGGACCTTGCTGGCCGATTCCAAAAGCTTGAGGACCGAAGCGCCCTCCTGCTTCTGCATGTCCAACGCCTTGCGGGCGACGGCCACGCTGATTTTGTTGGAAAGGTCAACCCCGCCTACCCCTGATGTTGCATCCATAAGGGGTTCATCGGCAGGTCCGGAACGCCAGTCCAGCCACAGCTCCAAATTGGGCTTTCTACCGGACAAACACCAATCATGAAGTTCGGGGAACCGGAACACCAAAACCCCCGGATACAGGAGGTGGGTTGACTAGCCGTCCCCGCCCCGTTACAACACGCGGCCCGAAGGAGACTTGTATGGCCAGCCGTTCGTCCATTCTGTGCGTTGCTCTCGCCGTCGCCGCGATCGCCGGCGGCTGCTCGTCCAACACGGCCGCGGGCCGCGACTCCAAGGTGCGTCGCAACCTGACGCCGGAGTTGATGACCCTCTATCAGCGCCCCATCGACTACGACAATCGCATGACCCTCACATTTGATGAGAACCTACGCATGGCCAACGAGGACTGGGCCCGCATGTGGTTCCTGGACCGGCCGAGCCGACTGGCCCGCGAGCGCGTGCCGCAGTAATCTGATCGCCTAATTCAATCAAGGGAACCCCGTGTGTCGCACACGGGGTTCTTCGCATTTGGCCCAAGCCATCAACCCTTGAGCGTGTACTTGCCGCGGGAGATGTTCTTGAACAGCGGGCTGTTGATCAGGGCCTGATTGACGATCGTCCGGAAGTTCGGCGAAGTCGTGCGATACCCGGCATCCTGCACGGCCTGCGCGATGTCGGTTACCGAAAGCGTCTTGCCCTTGAGAAGTTGAGCCATGGACTCAACTAGGTTCTTGGTATTCCGCGGGCGGCTTCCGCGACCGGTCAGCCCGCCTGAGACGGAGCCGCCTAGCTCGCGGATCTGTGCTTCCAGCGCCGCTGCCTTGGCAGCGAGCTTGGCGTGCTTATTTCGCAACTTCGAGATGCCGCGTTCACGAAGTGCCAGTTCTGCCCGCAGGTCCCGGAGAGAGAGCTTGGTCGTGTCGCGCCGCGCATCGTTCGCATGCTTTGTCATAATTACCTCTGCTGATCAGGGCTGGAGCGATAGTCGCCCGGCTACCGAGGGTCGCAATGTTATCACCCATTTTTGTGTGATGCCGCGCCTTCGGGTGGGCGTTCGGGCAACTCAGGAAGGGCGAAAGCCGAACTTGGCCAACAGCCCATCAAAGTGCTCGAGGCCATAAAACTCGATCGTGAGTCGCCCGCGCTCGCCTGTTCGGTTTGTGGTAAGCGTGACCTTCGTGCCTAAGTGCTCGCTGAGTTGTTTTTCCAGAGATGTCCGCGAGGCAACCCTGGCGAGGTCTCTTTCTCCGGAGCGGTTGGTCGCCGAACCAGCAGCGCTCTCCACCGGTGCCAACAGCGCGGCCGCGGCTCGTTCGAGCTTCCGCACGCTCCAGAACTCGTCACTTGCCTGCTCGGCGAGCTTCACGCGAATCGGTCCGGGCGGCGCGGCCAGCAAAGCCTTTCCATGCCCCGCGCTCAGGCGTCCGGACTGGATCATGTCTCGGATGGGTTCTTCAAGCTCTGTGAGGCGAATGGTGTTGGCGACTGACGAGCGATCAAGTCCTACGCGGTCAGCCACCTGCTGATGCGTGAGGCCGAATCGCTCGGACAGGCCGCGGAACGCCCATGCACGTTCCATCGGATTCAGATCTTCCCGCTGGACGTTTTCAATGATCGCCCATTCCGCGGCCTGCTCATCGCTGAGTTCGCGAACCACTGACGGTACCGAGGAGAGTCCGGCCATCGTGGCGGCCCGCCACCGGCGCTCGCCGGCGACCAACTCGTAGTGGGCCCCCCCACCGCTTGAGCGGCGCAGGATGACCGGTTGCATCATGCCGCTGGACTTGATGGAGTCGGCGAGGCGTTCAAGCGAGGTTTGATCGAAGACCCGCCGCGGCTGAAAGCGGTTGGGCTCGATGCGATCGACGGGGATGAAAACCATTCCTTGCGAGTCTGAAGAAGGCGGCAGCGATGGGGTGGGAGCATGAGGAGCAACGACAGCCACCGGGTTCACCGGAACAGGTTGACCAATGAGGGCGCTCAATCCACGGCCGAGCTTCCTAGGCTTGAGGTCATTTGTTTGTATTTTGTTAGTCATCCAACAACTCCATTTGCGGAACGGCGTTCGCCCAGAGTAGCATGCGAACGACCAACTTGCATCGGAGCCCGCCTTGTCAAAAGCTGAATCCTCAATAGAAGTCATCGCGCGTGGGGCTTGGATTCACGATGGAAAGGTGCTGCTTTGCCAGAATGTGAAAGCGGGGTACTTCTATCTGCCCGGAGGTCACGTTGAGTTCGGAGAGCCCGCTGCCGTCGCGCTCGCTCGAGAGTTCGAAGAAGAGACTGGATGCAGTGTGAGTGTTGGAGAGTGCGTCCTGATTTCTGAAGGGTCATTTCACACGGGAAAACAGTTACACCACGAACTCAACCTGATGTTCCACGTGCAACACCCCCCCACCGAGGTTCAATCCAAAGAAGCGGGAATCGCCTTCGCGTGGAAGGACGTCGCGGGCCTGGTTGAATTAGATATTCGACCTGGTGGAATCAAGGCTTGGCTCGTCAGCGGTGGGGGTGAATCGCTGGTTTGGGTGTCACAGATGGAGCAAAGCTGAGGCGCAGATTGGTCGATGAATTCGATGACATGCGACTTCATTCGACTTCAAATCCTCAGCCGCGGCGTCTCAATCAGCTTGGATTGGCCGCGGCTGTCGCTCACGAAGTGCGAAGGCTGCTGACCCCCGCCAAGGCCTATGCTGAGCTTGCTGTTGGAGCTCCGCTGTCCACGGAGGCTTCGCAAGCGATTGCTGCCATTCTCCGTGCCACCCAGGGGTGCGAAGCGATCCTCGATTCGCTTGTGACTAGTGGGGGAGATGTCCTCGAGGTGCCTGCGAGCGTGGCAGAGGTGGCGCTTCAGTTGGACTGCGAGAACTTGGTCTTGGATATTCCCGCGCCGGTTAACGTGGCGATGTCCCCCACTCGTTTGCTGATGGTGCTGTCAAATCTGGTTGCGAACGGTTCAAGAGCTACCGCCTCCAACGAGCCTGTTGAGATCATCACATGTTCCACGGGAAACACCGTACAAATCCGGGTCACGGATCGCGGGGTCGGAATGAGTAAGGGACAGATCCAGAAGGCGACCAATCCGTTTGTGTCGTTCTCTTCTGGGAGCGGGATTGGCCTGGCAATTTGCCAGCACTTGGTTGAAGAAGCGGGCGGATCGATGTGGATTGCGTCGGCTGAAGGCCGCGGCACTTGCGTAACGGTGGAATTGCCCGCCGCCTATTCTGCAATGAAGAAGTCGGCTTAAGTTAGCGATTACTAATTAATACCACATCGGCGGGATCCACGCTGAGTGTGATTGTGTCGCCGATGGCGTGGCCGGTGGCCGCGGGGTTCAGATCGGCTGCGCGAAGGCGAAGGCCGGGGCGGACTTCGACGACGTACTGCGCTATCTCACCCAGGTAAGTGTTCTCGACGATCTTGCCGGAGAGGCGGTTGGGTCCGTTTGCCGTCAGGCGAAGGGCCTCGGGGCGGATGGAAATCAGGCAATCACCGAGAGTGGGTGGCTTGTGGGATGAGACCAACGTGCCGGCTTGCGTTTCTATGGAGTTGGCGGTGGCCGTAGCTGAAATGAAGTTGGTTTCGCCGAGGAACTCTGCGACGAACTTGCTCTGGGGGTTTCGGTAGAGCTCGGCGGGTGGACCGAGCTGCACGACCTGGCCGCGGCTGATGATCGCAACACGATCGGCCATGCTCAGGGCTTCTTTCTGGTCGTGGGTGACATAAACAGTGGTTATGCCAGCCTCTTTGCAGATACGCCGGATTTCTGAGCGAAGTTCGATGCGGAGCTTGGCGTCGAGGTTGGAAAGCGGCTCATCCAGCAGCAAAACATCGGGGCGGATGACCAGGGCGCGGGCCAGAGCGACACGTTGCTGCTGGCCGCCGGAGAGCTGATTGGGCTTGCGCTTGGCGTATTCGCTCATGCGGACGGCCGCGAGGGCTTCGGCCACACGGCGGTCGCGATCGGCTGCGGCGACTTTGCGGATGGAAAGGCCGAACGCGACGTTGGTCTCGACGCTCATGTGCGGCCAGAGGGCGTAGGACTGAAACACCATGCCTGTATTGCGCTTGTTGGGGGGCAGATAGGTGACATCGCGGCCGTCGAAGCTGATGCGGCCGCCCGTAGGCTCAATGAAACCCGCGATCATGCGGAGGAGCGTGGTTTTGCCACAGCCGGAAGGGCCGAGCAGGAAGAACAACTCGCCCGGTTGGATGTCGAGATTGATGTGGTCAACCGCTGTGGCCGCGGTTGGACCGGAGCCGAAGGTCTTAGTGATGTCCTGAATACCGATGGCGGTTGGCATGGGCCGGACAGGGTATCACCAGATCCCGCGGTCGGGGTAGGATGGCGGCTGTGAAAGACCGGATCACCAATGCGGAGTTTCAGAAGCTGCGGGGCTGGCGGGCGCCGCACGAGCGCGATCTGTCCATTGCAGAGGCGGTGGGGAAGGAACTCAAGACGGCCGCGGCTTCGCAGAAGCGGGTGAGCGGCATTTCAGGCGCGTGGGATGAGTTGGTGCCGGAGGGGCTGCGCCGCGTGTGCACACCGACGGCGATGAATAGCGGCGTGCTGAGTGTTAAGGCTTCGAGCGCGGGCGCGCGGTTTCAGTTGGATCGGTGGTTGAGGAGTGGGGGGGAGGAGCGGCTCAGGAGTGGGGGAGTGAAACGAGTGAAGGTGATCTAGTCCTGCGGTCGAACCGCGGCGGGTGGAGGGGATGGGGCTTTCCACCTATCGACGACGACGTAGCCGAGGCTCATCGCGAAGACCAAGAGCGCGCCGGTGAGCGCGGGTGGTGCGGGTGCGGGGATGTCGAAGAAGCGGCATCCGGCGCCGACCAAGAACGCGACGAGTAGAGCGATGGCGAGTTTCATGCGGGGATCATTGGCCGCGGAACGGAGCCCGTATCATCCGCCCGGAAATCATGGGAGGACTTCATGAAGCTGGACTTGCCAAAGGGAAACGCGGCGATCGGGCAGTCGGGTGGCCCGACGGCGGTGATCAACGAGTCGCTGGTCGGGTGCGTGAAGGCGCTGCGGAAGTTCACGCAGGTCAAGAAGATCCTGGGGATGCGCCATGGCGTCAACGGGTTGGTGAAAGACCAGTTGGTGGATCTTGGGCGGATGAACAAGGAGCATCTCGAGAAAGTCGCGACGACTCCGAGCGCTGCGCTGGGCTCCAGCCGCGACAAGCCGGATGCCGAGTACTGCCAGCAGATTCTCGCGGCGTGCCAGAAGCACAAGATCCGCTACTTCTTTTACATCGGCGGCAACGACTCCTCGGACACGTGCCGGATCGTCAACGAGTTGGCGCACACGTCGGGGTACGACATGCGGTGCTTTCACGTTCCCAAGACCGTGGACAACGACTTGATGATGAGCGACCACTGCCCTGGGTTTCCGTCGGCGGCGCGGTTCCTGGCTTTGGCGTTCATGTCGGACTCGCTGGATAATGCGAGCCTGCCTGGTGTGAAGATCAATGTGGTGATGGGGCGGCACGCGGGCTTCCTGACGGCGGCCGCGGCACTGGCGCGCGGTGAAGGGAAGGATGCCGATCGAAACGGCCCGCACCTGCTTTATCTTCCTGAAGTGCCGTTCGAGTCTGAGCGGTTCCTGTCGGATGTCGAGCGTGTGTATGCGCGGCTGGGCCGGTGTCAGGTTGCGGTGAGTGAGGGGATTCAGAACGCCGCGGGCGCGCCGGTCGTAACGACGTTGGTGCAAGGCCTGGATCGCGACACGCACGGGAACGTGCAGCTCTCGGGCGTGGCGGCGCTGGGCGATGCCCTGGCGGACCTGGTGAAGAAGAATGTGAAGACAGCGTCCGGCGCTGCGGTGCGTGTGCGGGCCGATACGTTCGGGTACCTGCAACGGTGCTGGCCGGATCCGTCGCCGATCGATTCAGCCGAGGCACGCGCGGTCGGCAAGTTCGCGGTGCAGCTTGCCATGAAGGGCGAACTTTCTGGCTCCGTGGCGATCATCCGCAAAAGCAGCAAGCCCTACAAGTGCGAGCTCAAGCACATCGAGCTGGGAGATGTCGCGGGTAAGACCAAGCACATGCCGCCGGAGTTCATTGACGGGCACTGCAACGTGAGTAAGGCGTTCATCAAGTACTGCCGGCCGCTGGTGGGTGAGTTGCCGGAGATGGTGCGGGTGTGACCCCAAAAATAGCGCGGCCTTTGACGCGCGCTTTGTCTTGTAAACTTGAACTGGGACTACTTGCTCGCGTGGGCGTACACGAGGGGCGTGGTTCCCGCGGCATCGATCGTGGCCTTCGGCGCTGAGATGCCGGCAAAGGCGTTGCGGAGTTGCGACTTGGGAGCAGCCTTGGGCGCGACGACGAGCCTGGGTTCGGGCGCGGGCGGGCCGATGAGCGGTGGCAGGGTGGTTGGTGCGGCGGCCGGGGCGGGTGTGCCGCGGCGGACTGCGATCACCGGCGGCTCGCCTCTTGGTTGAAGGATGCCACCCTTGGTCTTGGTGCGCGGCGTGGCCTGCGGCCGGCGCGCAGCGCTGGCGGTAGTCGCGCGTCGTTCCGCGCGATCGCCGCCGAAGGTGACAACGGAGCCGGACGATCCACCCGCTTTGGATGTGAACGTTGCGACGCGCGACGAGGACGATGAGCCGCCCCGTCCGGCCGCGTTAGAAAAGGTTGCGACGGTTGAGTGGCCCGATCCGGCGGGCACGACGCGGATGGGCGCGACGCTGGGCGCTGCGCGCATGACGGCCTTGTCAGCCGCGGTACGTTGGGCACCCATTGCCTGGACCGCGTGTCCGCAGGCGAGGACGAGCGCAACGGTGGCCAGCGCCAGAGTGCGAACGGTGAGTGTGCTGCCGGCCATAATCCCTCTCCCCTTGCGGGTAGCCTCCGTGGAGAAGATCGAATTGCGGGGGTCGGGAAGCCCGTGATCAGAGGAGATCGCGGGTTCTGGGACGGCCGCGGGATCGGCTTCGGGAGTGTGGGGGGGAACTGCGTGGGCCGTACGGCAGATAACTCGCCCGATAAGGGTCAAAGAAAAACGGCCCGGAGACCGGGCCGTCGTATGAGTTGGTGCAAGAGGGCGATCGGACTTACTTGCTGGGCTTGGCCTTCGGAGCATCGACGGGCTTGGCAGCGGGCTTGGCATCGGAGTGCGCTGCGCCGCCGCGGGTGTAGGTGATCTCCATCACCTTCATCTCGGGCATGCCTGTGGCGCTGTGGTACATCAGCATGGTGTGCTTATCGGGTCCGTCGATGGTGACGGTCTCGCGCTGCTTGACCTTCATCATCTTGCCATCGGGGCCGGGCATGTCGAACTCTCCGGTGCAGGTGTAGGTCTTGGTGGCCTCGTCATAGGAGCCGGTGAGGACCATGATGCCCGTGCCGAAGCTGTCCATCCAGGTGCCTTCGTACTTGCCGGTGGCCTTATTGAAGCCGAAGTCGCCGGAGCCGGAGAAGGCCATGCCCATGAAGTCACCCTTGAACTCGTGATGGACGTAACGCCCGCCGTGGATCAGGGTGTTGATCATGGTGCCGTCGGATTCGGAAGCCTCAGCCACGCCGGGCTCCCACATCTTGACGTGAGCCTTCCAGGTTCCTTCCATGGCCTTGAACGCTTCGTGGGCCTTGGTGGGGGCACCGAACTCCATCATCTGCTTCATCATTTCGTCCGCGCCGGGTTGCGCGGCATCGTTGCCCTTGGGTGCCGGGGCCGCGGGCTTCGCGGGTGCGGGCTTGGCGGGCTGGGCCGGCTTTTTCGCATCGGTCTGTGCGAATGCGGGAAGGGCGAGGCCCATGACGGCGACGAGGGCAAGGACGTTGATCTTCATCGAGAGGCTCCTAAGTGGTTCTTGGTGGGGCATTCTTGCCCACGTGGTTACCCAATCAAACTACGAACATAGTCTAGCGGGGGGTTTTGCGGCTGTCAACGCGTGGGTGTGCCTGCCAAGATCGGGATTCGCTCCACAATCTGGAGTCCGAAGGCGTCCAGACCCGGCAGGGTGTAATTGGAATCGGTGAGGAGCTGAAGGCGGTGGAGGCCCAGGTCGCGCAGGATCTGGCTGCCGATGCCTAAGTCTCTGTCGGGAATGTGGTTGCCGGCGGAAGGGCGGGTCAGGTCGGGGGTGTCGGCACCGGAATCGGCCGCCGGGCGGCGGATGGTGCGGAGGCGGAGCTCGATGTCAGTCAGGCCGGAGGCGGATTCGGGTCGGAGGTAGATCAGGGCACCCTTGCCGGCCGCGGCGATTTTCTGCAACGAGGCTTGGAGCCGCTGCCCGGTGGTACTGGGGTCTGACCCATCCAGCCCGCCGAAGATGTCTCCGAGCAGGTTCTGGCGGTGGACGCGGATGAGGGTCGGCTCGGGATGCTCGATGGCGCGGCCGTCGGGGCCAAGGTCGCCGACGCCGCCAAGGGTGAGCGCGATATGCGGAAGGGGATCGACGAGGCTGTCGTAGGCGATGAGATTGAACGTGGCGCCCCCGGCGCGGAGAGGTGTGCCGGAAGTGGGGGGGAGGCGGCGGACGAGGGACTCGCGGGCGAGGCGGTGCTCGATGATCTGGGCGACGGAGCAGATCTTGAGGTTGTGGTGTTTAGCCAGTTTCTCGAGGTCGGGAAGGCGGGCCATTTCACCGTCATCGCGCATGATTTCGATGATGGCCGCGGCGGGGTAGAGGCCAGCGAGGCGGCAGAGATCGAGCGAGCCCTCGGTCTGCCCGGTGCGGACCAGTGTGCCGCCATCGCGCGAGCGCAGCGGGTTAATGTGGCCGGGGCGAACGAAGTCTTCGGGAGTGGTGGCGGGGTCGATCGCCATCTTGATGCACTTGGCGCGCTCTTTGGCGGAGACGCCGGTGGTGAAACCGTGCTTGGGGTGGCCATCGATGGAGACTGTGAAGGCGGTGCCGCGGACGGTGGTGTTGACGGCGGCCTGCGGGGGCAGGTCGAGGCGGTCGCAATCGGCCTGGGTCATGGAGAGGCAGAGATAGCCGCGGGCGACCGAGAGCATGAAGGTGATGGCTTCAGGCGTGGTGAACTGCGCGGGGAGGATGAGGTCGCCCTCGTTCTCGCGGTTTTCGTCATCGGTGAGGATGACCATTTTGCCGGCGCGGAGGTCGTCGAGGATGGCGGGGATGGGGGAGAACATGGGGGAGTGAAGGATAGGGCTTCGACACTTGTCCAACCGGAAAACCATTGAATGGTCGACAGGCTGTGATAGGCTGTTCTTGATGTTCCGGTTTCAAACATGGCGGACGGCGGCAGCGTGCGGATTGGCATTGGTTGGCAGTGCGGTCGCCTCCGGGCCGGACGAAGTCACCTTCATGTCGGTGACTACGGCCTACGCCCCCGCACCAGGCCTGTATGTGAAGGTGGCCGCGGGCGCATCGCACGGTATGGGTATCCGTGAGGATGGAGCCTTGGTGGGCTGGGGGAGCAGCATCGCGGCATCCATTCCGTTACCGGGGCAGTTTCTGGATGTCGCGTGCGGCGAGGGCTTCAACATTGCCATTCGTATGGATGGCACGTTGGTGGGTTGGGGCGTCAACGATCACGGTGAAACCGATGTTCCATTGGGGACATTTACGCAGGTGGTCGCCGGACGGCAGTTTGCGTGCGCCCTGCGCTCCGACGGGACGGTCGCGGCCTGGGGACTGGATACCACGGGGATCAACGCTCCGCCCCCAAACACATTCGTACGGATCGCATGCGGAAGCTACAACTGCGCCGGCCTTCGCCCGGATGGGACCATCGCGGTATGGCGAGAGTCGGGCGGTTCGTTTGGGAGCCCACCCGCCGGATCATTCACCGCCGTTGCTGTCGGGCAGTACTTTGGGATCGCTGTCCGGGAGGATGGCGGACTGACGGCTTGGGGGGACAACTCAACCGGAGCGTTGGATGTGCCCGGCGGTTCGTTCAAGGCCGTAGCGTGTCGTTTGGGCTTTCCGGCGGGCATCAGAGCAGACGGCACCATCACGATATGGGGAACGCCGGCGCAGTTTCTTCCGACGCCCGCGCCGGGCAATACCTTCTCTTCGATTGTCGCGGGGGATTCGTTCTACTACGCGCTTCGTTGCTATCCAAACTGCGATAACTCGACAGGTTCGCCAGCGCTCAATGCAAACGACTTTCAGTGCTTTCTGAATCGGTTTGCGTCCGGCTCGCCGTTTGCAAACTGCGATTCAAGCACCGCCGCACCGATTTTGACGGCCAACGACTTTCAGTGTTTCTTGAATCGGTTCGCATCGGGATGTGAATGACGGACGGCGTCAAGAGCATCCGATACAAATCGCCCGGCAAAGACAATCCAGTGAACTATTGCCCCATGATTGGGGGAGTTGGCACGTCCTTGCGCGTCGTGGTTCCGGACTATCGCACGCCAAGCGCGATCAGAAGGAAGATCGCGAGCATGGCCCACATAGCGGACGCGATACGTCCCTGGCGGGATTCACGGGCACGCGCGATGCGTCGAGCGTAGATGAACCAGAACACGCCGATAAGGAGTGCCCCGCAGCCGGCGATCGCCACTTGCGCGACCTCGAAGTTGGTGTGTCGGTACTTGGTTCGCGGCACTTCAAAGAGCAGGATTGTCATGCCGATCGCGCACGCGAAGCCAGCGGCCAGGCGTCCGGCGCGGAATCGGCGGGAGGTCCAGTTTTCTTTGGGAGGATCGAACAACCACGACCCGACGGCTTCGCCGCATTCGGGGCAGACCTGGCCGCGCATGCCGCGGAGGTTGTACTTGCAGCGCGGGCAAGGGAGGTCGCGGTAGGCGATGAGTGACTCGAAGGAGTCGGGCATCGGGAGATGGTAGAAGGAGTGGGTGCGCGAGACTGCTACCGTTGCCCATGCCAACCTTGAAACGCATCGGGGTCTTGTCCGGCGGCGGGGATTGCCCGGGGATCAACGCGGTGATTCGCGCGGTGACGCTGGATGCCGCGGCCCACGGGACGGAAGTGGTGGGGGTCAAGGATGGATTTCTGGGATTGATCGAAGATCGCACGCGGATGCTCGCGGCGGAGGATGTTGCGGAAATTCTGACGGTGGGCGGCTCGATCCTGGGGTGCTCGAACAAGGCGAATCCGAGCAAGTTTGCGACGGGGAAGGATGCTGCGGGGTGCATGGTGTTTTCGGATGTGCGGTCGCGGTGTTGGGAGACGATCGCCAGGCATGGGATCGAGGCGCTGGTGGTGATCGGCGGCGATGGGACGATGCAGTGTGCGCAGGGGTTGGTTGGCGGCGTGGGCCAGCCGCGGATCAACTGCGTGGGCATTCCCAAGACGATCGATAACGACATCCCGGGCACGGAAATGAGTTTCGGGTTTTTGACGGCGGTGGAGACGGCGACCCAAGCGCTGGATCGTGTGCAGAACACCGCGGCCAGCCATCACCGGGCGATTGTCGTCGAGGTGATGGGGCGGCAGGCCGGGTGGATCGCGCTCTTTGCGGGGATTGCCTCGGGGTCGCATCTCATTCTGATCCCCGAGATCCCATTTGATCCGGCGTTCGTGGCGCTGGCGGTTCAGCGGCAGTGCGAGCGCGGGCCCAGCCGGCACGCGGTGGTGTGTATTGCCGAAGGCGCCCGGGCACGCGGGGGGATGCAGTCGGTGATGCGGCTGGATCCGGCCGCGCCGGATCCGATCAAGCTGGGCGGAATTTCGGTCGCCGTGTCCGCTCATATAGAGGCGGCGACGGGGATCGATTCGCGGCATGTCATCCTGGGGCATGTGCAGCGTGGCGGGCAACCGACGGCGGCCGACCGGGTCATCGCGACCCAGTTTGGTCAGCACGCGATGCAGTTGTTGCGCGGGGGCGCGTGGCACCGGATGGTGGCACGGCAGAGCTTTCGGATTACGGATGTGGCGCTTGCCGAGGCCGCGGCGGGGCAGAGGGTGGTTCCTGTGGATCACCCTCTTATCGAGGCGGCGCGGGGGGTGGGGGTGGGGTTTGGGGATCAGGGGTAACAACCAGCGGCGGGGGGCTTTCGTGCCGGGCGGGATGCGGTAAGCTGTTGGCATGAAGCTGTTTACTCTGCGGCCCCGAATGGGGATGGCGGTTCGTGTCGGCGCTGTTGGGGCGTTGCTCGCCTCGGTGGCGATCGCTCAACCGGTTGCGACTTCGCCCTTGAGCCCGCCGGCCAACGGGCCGCGGCACGCGGATGCGACGTGGCACGCGTTCACCAACGCGACGGTGCACGTGTCGCCGACACAGACGCTTGAGCATGCGACGGTGGTGATCCGGGATGGGAAGATTGTCTCGGTGACGGCGGCCCCCGCGCCCAAGGGTGACGGCGGCGCGCCGGCATCGCCCGCAGCTCCGGCGGGTGCTCGCGTGTGGGACTGCAACGGGCTGCACATCTATCCCGGGTTCATCGATGCGTATGTCGATGTCGATGCGCCGCACCCGGATAAGAACGAGGCCGGAGTTCACTGGAGCCCGCACGTGATGCCGCAGCGCAAGGCGCTGGATGGCACGGGTGTGGATGAGAAGACGGCCGAGACGATGCGGAAGATGGGATTCACGGCCGCGGCGATTGCGCCGAAGGATGGAGTGTTCCGCGGCAAGTCGGCGGTGGTGTCGTTGGCGAAGGTGGCGAGTGAGGCCAGTGCGGATCGGCCGCCGGTGTATGCGGAGGATGTGTATTCGGTGGTGGCGTTTGAGACGTCGCGCGGCGGACGTGGCCGCGGTGCGCCGGGAGAGGCCCAGCCGGAGCGGCAGGGGCCCGATGTGGCGACGTGGTCGGGGTACCCGGATTCGCAGATGGGGGCGATTGCGCTGATTCGGCAGACGCTCAGCGATGCGGATTGGCAGGTTCAGGCGCGGGCGAACTCGGCCATCGCGCCCAATGCCATTGATGCGCTCGCGGTCGATCGACGGAGGGATCTGAACCACGGGCCGAGCGCGCCCCCGCTCTTGTTTGACACAACCGACGAACTTGAAGTGCTGCGGGCGATCAAGATCGGTAACGAGTTCACGCGCCCGATGATGATCCTGGGTTCGGGGCTGGAGTTCCGGCGGCTGGCGGCGATCTCCGAGGGAGAACGCAAGCCCTCGTACATCATCCCGCTGGCGTTCCCGCGGGCGCCGAAGGTGACGAGCATCGGCGATGCCGAGAGCGTCGAGCTGCGCGACATGATGACTTGGGAGCAGGCGCCGACCAATCCGAGGCGTCTGGATGCCGCGGGCATCGATGTCTCACTGACCACCAGCAAGCTGCGCGACCGCTCCGCGTTCCGCGACAACCTGCTCAAGGCGATCAAGCACGGGCTGACGCCGGAGAAGGCGTTTGCGATGGTGACAACGCATCCAGCCATGCTGCTGAAGGTTGATAGCCGTCTCGGCACGGTCGAGGCGGGGAAGGTGGCCAGCCTGGTGATCGCGGATGGGAACTTGTTTGATCCGAAGGCGGGCAAGGATGACAAGGCGGATGCGGCAAAGAGTGAGGACGGAAAAGAAGACGCCAAGGGTGATGAGGCCAAGGCGGATCAGCCCGGGGCGGCGGCGGGCGGTCCGGCGGGTCGCGGCGGTCGCCGCGGCGGCGGTGGGGTCAAGGTTCGCGATGTCTGGGTCGATGGTGTGCGGCACGAGATCAATCCCGCACCGGTGAAGGATGCGATTGGTGCATGGGTGGTGGTGGATACGGATGGAACGGTTCGCGATCCGGCCGCCGCGGACTCGGTGAAGTTCTATGTCAGTGAGAGCGCCGTCGTGTATCAGCGCAACGGCAAGGAGCAGCGGGCGAGCAACGTCCGGATTCAGGGTGTGCGCGTGGACTACACCATCGACGCCAAGTCGCTCTTTGAGATCGACTCAACGCTCATCGACCACGCGGTGGTTGAGGGCGACATGATGTATGGCGTGACGCCGATGCCCAGTGGCAAGACGCACAGGTGGACGGCGAAACGAACATCGACGGATTCGACTCCGCCGCGGCTGGCCGCGGCGGGACAGGGGTTGCCGGGGCGCTGGATCGTGACGAAAGTGGGGGACCAGCCGCGCGAGAAGGCCGATGCGCCGGTGTTCAACTTCCGCAGTGATGCGGTCTCGGTGCGGGTGAATGGTCAGGATGTGCAGGGCGCGAACGTTGCGATCGCGGGCGATCGCGCGGACTTCACCATCGACGGCGCGGCCCTTGGCTTTGACGGCATCATCGCCGTGAAGGCCACTCTGAGCGGCACCAAGCTCGCGGGCGTCGCGACCACACCGGACAAACAAGAGCACACGTTTAGTGCGGATCGGCAGGAAGGCCGACGTGGCCCGGGCGGGCCCGGCGGTGGGGCGGTTGCCGACGGCGGACCCGGCCGCAGCGGAGATGCGGTGGCCCGCAAAGACCCCGAGCAAGAAGAGAAGGATGCCATCGCGGCGATCCCGGAGAAGTACGGGTATCCCTTCGGGCCGTACATGATGATGGAGATTCCCGAACAGAAGGATGTCCTGATCAATCACGCGACGATCTGGACCAGCGGCCCCGATGGCATCATCCAGGACGGCTTCATCTTCATCCACGAAGGGAAAATCGCGGGCATCGGCACGTTTGGCAAGTTGGAAATCCCCAAGGGTGACTTTGTAACGATCGACGCCAAGGGCAAGTTCATCTCCCCGGGCATCATCGACTGCCACAGCCACACCGGCATCAGCAAGGGAGTGAACGAGGGCGGTCAGGCGGTTACCGCCGAGGTGCGGATCCAGGATGTCACCGATCCGGACTCGATCTCGTGGTATCGCCAGCTCGGCGGCGGCGTGACGGCTGTGAACAGCCTGCATGGCTCGGCCAACGCGATCGGCGGCCAGAACTGCGTGAACAAGAACCGCTGGGGCGCGATCAGGCCCGATGACCTGCACTTTGAGGGTGCGATCCCGGGGATCAAGTTTGCCCTGGGTGAGAATCCCAAGTGGTCTAACAACGGCGATCGAGGGACCAACCGTTATCCGCAGACGCGTATGGGTGTGGAAACCTTGATTCGTGACCGGTTCACGGCGGCGAAGCAGTACCTGGAAGCAACAAAGGCCGGGGGTAACTCAGAAGCACGGGCCGAGTCGATTACCAAACTCAAGGCGCGCATTGCAACGCTCCAGCAAAGCTCTCAGAAACTCACGGGACGGGGCGCGAAGCCCGAGCGCGATCGCATCGATGCAGAGGTTGCCGATCTGGAAACCCAGATCGCCAGTCCGACTCTCGGGGACCCTCGCCGCGACCTCGAACTCGAAGCCCTCGCCGAAATCCTCGAAGGCAAGCGCCTCGTCCACTGCCACAGCTACCGCCAGGATGAAATCCTGATGCTGTGCCGCATCGCCGACGAGTTCAAGTTCAAGATCGGAACCTTCCAGCACGTTCTCGAGGGTTACAAGGTCGCCGACGAAATCGCCAAGCATGCGATCGGCGGATCGTGCTTCAGCGACTGGTGGGCGTACAAGGTCGAGGTGCAGGATGCCATCCCGCAGGATGGGCCGATCATGTCCGAGCAGGGTGTGGTCGTGTCGTTCAACTCCGACTCCGATGAGCTCGCTCGCCGCTTGAACTGGGAGGCCGCGAAGGCGATCAAGTACGGCAAAGGCATGAAGCCCGAAGATGCCCTGAAGTTTGTCACGCTCAACCCGGCCAAGCAGCTCATGATCGACAAGCAGGTCGGCAGCCTCGAGGTCGGCAAGGATGCGGACTTTGCGATCTGGTCCGGGCCACCCATGTCCGCGTTCAGCCGGTGCGAAGCGACGTACATCGATGGTCGTAAGTACTTCTCACTTGAGGATGATGCCAAGATGCGGGTCGCGATCGCCAAGGAACGCGGCCGCCTGATTCAGAAGTTACTCGCCGAGCCCGCCCGCGGCGGCGATTCCGGCGGCGGCGGTCCGAGCATGGGCGGTGGTGGGGGACGGCGACGCCCGGTTGAGGGCGGCATGCTCAGCTCTTACTACCTCGACCTGATGAACCGCGGATACGACCCGACGATGGCCCGACCCGGTGATTGCGGGTGCGGCGAGATGCATGAATGAGAGTTATCACCGCAGAGACGCAGAGTTCGCAGAGACAGAATGAACGAGTGAAAGGCGAAGAATCATGGTGTCAGTGAGATTGCGGTCGTCAGCGACAAAGACTTTCAGCGTGCGGATGCCAAGTGCTCGCAGCCCTGCTCTCCCGTCTTCTCTTCTCTGCGCACTCTGCGCCTCTGCGGTGAGCATCTTCGCAGCTCCCGCCCAGGCGCAAGACCTGGGCATCAAGGCCGCGCCGCAGAAAGACCCCATCACCATCATCAACGCCACGATCCACCCGATCTCGGATGGCGTGATCCAGCAAGGATGGATCAGCATGGTCCGCGGCCGGATCATGGGTATGGGCATGGGGGCGCCGCCAATGAAGATTGATGGCGCCACCATCGATGGCAAAGGCCTGCACGTGTACCCCGGCCTCATCGCGCCCGAAACGCAGCTGGGCCTAGCGGAGATGGCCTCCGTCCGCGCCTCCAACGACTTCAACGAAGTCGGCGATGTCACGCCCGAGACGCGGGCGGCGGTCGCCGTGAACCCCGACTCAACGCTCCTCCCCGTCACGCGTTCCAACGGTGTGCTCATCGCCGCGGTGGTGCCCAATGGCGGTCGAATCTCCGGCCGCGTCAGCGTGATGAAGCTGGATGGCTGGACGTGGGAAGACATGACGATCAAGGCCGATGCGGGCCTGGCGATCTCCTGGCCGCAGGCCCGCCCTATCAGCGCGTGGTGGATGGACCGGCCCGACAGCGAGCAACTCGACGACATCCGCAAGGGCCTGGCCGCCGTGGATGACGTCTTCAAGTCCGCCGAGGCGTATCGCCTCACCCGCAAGGCCGACGCCGGGGCACCCATCGACCTTCGCCTCGAAGCGATGCAGGGTGTGTTGCCTCCCATGGGTGGTAACGGCACGCCCGATCCCGCGGCCAAGTCGAAAGACAAGCAGCTCCCCGTGTTCATCACGGCGCAGGATGTGGACCAGATCACCTCCGCCGTCACGTGGGCCAACGACCGCAAGCTCAAGATGGTCCTGGTCGGCGGTCGCGATGCGGCCTTGTGTGCGGACCTGCTCAAACGTCACAACATCCCCGTCATCATTGAGGGCACGCACGCGATGCCCAAGCGGGCCGACTCGCCTTATGACGATGCGTTCACGCTCCCCGCGACGCTCAAGGCCGCGGGTGTGAAGTTCTGCATCGCCAGCGCTGACCGCAACGCCCACGAGCGCAACCTTCCGTACAACGCATCCACTGCGGTCGCCTACGGCCTGAGCCCGGATGAAGCGATCCGCAGCATCACGCTCAGCGCGGCCGAGATCCTCGGCGTCGCCGACGGGATGGATGGCGTCGGCAGCCTGCAGGCCACCAAGGCCGCGACGCTGATCATCACCGATGGGGACCCGCTGGAAATCACGACCCACGTTCTGCGGGCGTTCATCGACGGTCGCGAGATCGATCTTTCCAACAAGCAGACCAAGCTGGCGGAGAAGTATCGGGCGAAGTATGAGCAGAAGAAGGCGGATGGCCAGACGAAGGTGGGGAAGTAATCGAGAGGCCGATCGTCAACGTCTGGCGCGTCTGCGACTCACCAGTCCCGCGAGCAACAGCGGCGCGGCCGTCGAGGGCGAGGGCACGCCGACCCAGATGAATGCTTCGGAGTGCCCCGAGTAGCTCGCGTATCCGCCCACGATGAACTGTCCGTTGAACTCGTCAACGGCAAGCGCGACGGACTGCTCGGGTGCGCCGGGGAGCAGCTGGTGTAGGTCGATGAAGCTTGAGCCAGTGCCAAACCAGATTCCCGCGTGCGGCCCCAGCGTGACGCTGTCGGATGAGTAACCGACTTGGGCGGTTCCGCACGTTCCGTAGAGGAGCGAAATCCCGCCCGGATGGGGGTGCAGGTCGATCGCGCTCTCCGGTGTGTTCCTCCAGAGCGTCGCGTGCTGCTGGTATCCATTGACGGCAAGTCTCGCCCAGCCGACCTGTTGATCCACCGACATTCCGTTGATCACCGAATCCGCGGATGCGGGTGGGGCCATGTCTACAAAGCTGGCGGCGGTCCCGCTCCACATGGCAGCGTGCTGAGACACGAATTGTCCGGGCAGAAAAACATAGCCCGCTTGCCGCGTGCCGCTGATCGCATTGGCACCCGATCCCAATGCGCCGGCCGGATGAAGACTCACAGCGCTGGCGGCAGACCCGGACCAGAGGACCGCATAGTCGTATGTCTGTCCAGGACCTCTTGCCCATCCGGCCTGTTGCGTGCCATTGGATCCGCGAGCTTCAGAAACAACTGCGCCTGACGGATTGAGACCAACGAATGAGGCTGCACTTCCATGCCATAGGGCGGCGAGGCCGTCAACACTGCCGACCTGTTCACTACCATGGATGCCTTCAACCCTGCCGCCATTTTGGGCTGTGGAAGGGGTCAAGTTCGTCAAGAGAGACGACGGTGTCGGCCAAAAGGTTGGTGGAACGTTTGGCGGCGGACCTGTCAGGATCGCATATCCCCCGAATCCGGACCCCGAAACCGCGTGGATTTGAGAACTGCTCATCCCGCTGTTGTGCATCCGTACGGCGACAAACTGACCATGAGCAAGATGCAAAGGGGCTGCAAACAAGAACGCAGCGACAATCAACCAAGCGCAGTTTCGGGGTTTTTGCAACTGGTAAGCCACCTTGCAAACTCTGGCCCGAGTTTTCGGGAATGCAATGGCTACCGCAAAATATGGCGGCGTGAATCTTCTGTACTTTCGCATCGGACCAGTGGCTCCACCCACGACCGAAGCATTGCCAGAGCCTGATGTGGTGGTCGAATACGTGAGAATCGCGAGTTTCGGAGTACCGCTCACCCAGCCAGTTGTAGTTCGGCACCTCACATCGCCGTGGAGGGCCGTCGGCGCCCTCCAGGACTATCTGACGATCGCGTCGTCTGGGTGCAACATTTACGCGTGCTACCCGAAAGCCGAGAGCGATGGAATGAGTCAAAACGTGTACATCTCAAGGATCAGCGTTTGTGTCGCAGATGTCGATTCGGATGGTGTTGTGGATGAGCAGGACATCACGGCGTTCACCAACGCGTACTTGACGACACAAACCGCCGCTGATGTTAATCAGGATGGGGTCGTCAGCCCGGGTGACATTCAGACCTTTGTCACCGGATACTCGTGTGGATGCGGGGTGCCGCAGTAGCCAATCTCAAGAAGCGAGCCAGCCCTCACCCCCCCAGCGCAAACTCATCCTCCAACTTCCGCACCGTGTCCGTCTTCGCCCCCGGCGTCGTAAACACCGCCTTGATCCGCGCCTTGGGTCCGTCCAGCTCGTTCCCCGGCTGCGCCAGCCACGCCGGTGGATTCTCCAGCGGCAGCCGATACGTCCGCGTCGCCGGGTCATACAAGCTCGCGTTCTTCTCAAGGTCGGAGAGGTCCACCTTCCACACCATCTCCTGCACACCCTGCCCGCTGCCGCGGACGCCGGTGGGGCGGATGAGCTGAACTTCCAGCGTTCCCGCAGCCTTCACCGTGTCGCCCCAGGAGTCCTTGAACTCGATGTGGCAATAGATCCACATCTTCCCCGCGGGGTCCTTGTCCACGCGCGTCAGCGGATGGATCGTCATGAGCGCGGGGATGAACGGGTTCACCACCGGGCCCTTGCCGAAGAAGTCCACGGGGCCACGGGTCTTCTGGGCGCACGATGACACCACCACCATCGTCGGCAGAGCGGCAACCATCGCCGCGGTTATGAGTGAGCGTCGCACGGGAGAGAGTCTATGGCTTACTTGTCGGCGTCGCCGTCGGGCTTGCTCTCAGGCTTGGCATCGGGCTGGCCCTTGGAGCGCGGGGATGCGCCGGTGGGGTCATCCCCCGCGGCCGGTGCACCCTTCAGGGCTTTGGTGATCTCATCGCCGATGTCCTTGGCCGACTTGTCGTCATACCCGGCGAAGGTGCGGACGATCTCACCCTCGCGCCCGATGACG
The DNA here is from genome assembly GCA_044222485.1 of Phycisphaerales bacterium. Taxonomy (GTDB): domain Bacteria; phylum Planctomycetota; class Phycisphaerae; order Phycisphaerales; family UBA1924; genus JAHBXE01. Next base: position 184,795 of record JBGAND010000002.1, read on the forward strand.
AACAGCGTCGGGTACTTCTTCACGTGGTAGGCCTTGGCCGGCTCATCACCCTTCAGAAGCAGCGTGTAAGTGAGCTTGCTGTCGGCAAAGAACTTGGTCGGCGCGGCCTCGGATCCCTCGCGGACCGCCAGGCCCAGGACCTTGACCTTCTCGGTCTTGAACTGGTTGGCCAGCGCTTGCACCACCGCCGTGGACTTCTTGCTCGCCAGGCTCCAGGTTCCCCAGAAGTCCACGACCACGACGTTGCCGCGGAGGGTCGCCAGGCGCACCTTCTCACCCGCGGAGTTCATGAGTTCAAAGTCCGGGGCCAGGTCGCCGGGGTTGACACCCACAGCCCGTTCCTTCTTCATCGGGACGCCGGGTGCGCTGGTGCCGGGGACGACGTTGGGGTTGTCGCCGGGGACCGCGACAGGTGTCGGCGGCGTCGGCGCGGCCGCGGGGCTGAACGTGTATCCCTCAGGCGTGCTGATCGCAAACGAACCCGCGGGCGGCTCGGCGTTGAGCTTCACCTGGGTAAGCGTGCACACCCGCTTGTCCTCAACATCCTTCTGCAGCATCATGATCCACTCGTACTTGCGCGGCAGGTGGTCGGTCTGCGCGATGAACCAACGGCCCTTGGCCTGGTCCTTGCCCTGGTCCACGTACACGACATCGCACTTCACGCCATCAAGGTCCACGGCCGCTTCCATCTTGATGACTTCGCACTTGACCTCTTTGCTCAGCGGTGAAGGCTCGAAGATCTCGCGGATCCGCAAGACGTTGGCCGCGTCAATGATCGGGCCGCGCTCCGAGCCTGTGAATCGCTCATTGACCTGGCGGGCCGGGGCATCAACCCAGGCCCACTTGGTGGGGTCCTGCACGGCGAGCACATCCAGCGGGTCTCCCACGCCGACTTGCTTTCCGGTGATGCGCATCTTCCAGGCTTTGGCGTTGTCGTCGGGGCGGGCCGCGATGACATCGCCGGTGGTCTCCGGGAGCATGGCGAAGATGCTGCCTTTGCCAGCGACCACCGTGTGGTAGGAAATGGTCTTGGCGCTATTGATGGTCTCGATCGTCTTGTTCAGCACGGCCATGGCCGCTGGGTCTTGCTGGGCCAAGAGGGCCGCGGGGGTGAGGAGCATGGCGGAGATAACAGAAAGAGCCGTTCGCATGGTCGATTTCCTGTCGAAACTGGGAGTTCTGGAGAGCGGGGGAGATACTAGGTCGGCGCGCGGAAAGCCCCGGAATAGGTCAAGTGGTGGTTTGCGCTACTTGGCCCCGCGCTCGGCGGACACGTCCGGAAGGGGTTTCTGGCTACACCGATGGCGGTTTGGGCTCTGAAAAGCCCGATCGGGTGAGCAGGGAAAGGGCCGCGCCGGGGTCGGGTTGCCTCATGAGGTGTTCCCCGACCAGTGCAATCCGTACACCGACCGACCGGAGCCGGAGCAGGTCCTCCCGGGTCTTGATTCCACTTTCGCTGACCAGGCTCGAGCGATCCTCCACCAGATCGGCCAGCCGCAGCGTGTGGGCGACATCCACCGTCATCGAGGACAGATCCCGATTGTTGATCCCCAGCAAGCAGTACCCCGCGTGCGGGAACCCGACATAGGGCCTCACCCGCAGCAGGTTCTCCATGTCGTGCACCTCCAGCAGCGCCGTCATCTGAAGCTGCTGGCTCAGGATCAACAGGTCCACGATCTGCGACTCGTTCAGGCACTCGGCGATCAGCAGCACCGCATCCGCCCCCGCGGCCCGGCTCTCCCACAGTTGCCACGGGTCGATGATGAAGTCCTTTCGCAGCACCGGCAGCGGCACGGCCTCCTTCACGCGCTCGATGTACGACAGCTTGCCGCCGAAGAACCTCTCATCGGTCAGGCACGAGATGGCCGCGGCCGCGTTGGCGTGATACGCCCGCGCTATCGTCTCGGGCTTGAACTCCCGTCCCTCGATATCCGCGTACTCCGGCCGGATCAGCCCCGCCGAGGGACTCCGCCGCTTGATCTCGGCGATGATCGAGAAGTGGACAGCGTCGGGATGGCGCGTCACGGCTGCGAAGAAGTTCCGCGGCGGCTCCGCCTGTGCCACCAGCCCCTCGAGCTCCGCCATTGAGACCTTGGCCTTGGCCCGCGCCACCTCTTCGCGCTTGTGGGCGATAATGTCCGCCAGCGCGGCCGGAGGATTGGGGGGGAGTGGAAGATCGTCGGGCATCGGTGGCATTGTTGCCGCGCTGAGCGTCGCGGCGTTCAGTAATTCGGCGTTCGCGGGCGATGGCTCAAGCCCTTCGGGTTCCAACGGTGGCCTGATCGGGCCGGCTCAGGTGGTGGTTGCGGTACTGGCGGCCGTCACCCTGTGGTGGCTATGGAGGCGAAACGTGATCCGGCCCCGGTCGTTCGGCCAGGGACGCAACCTCTCGGCGATCTCTGCCGCAAAACTCACAATTGCGGCGGTGGCGACGTTCATTGCCCAAGTTGTGGGCATGTCGGTCGCTGCAATGTTCGTCGTGAAGCGCGATGTCAACGTTCAGGACGCCATGACGATTGGGCAGCAGGCCGCGCTCACCATGGGCGGCGGAATCGCGGCCTTGGTTTGCGCGACCATCGCCGTCTCCTTCGTGCGCTGCCGCGTGAATGTGCTCCCGCTTCGCCGTTGCACTCAGTGCGGGTGCGACTTGGCCGGCCTGTCCGAGGTCGCGACCTGTCCGGAGTGCGGCACGATCAACACAGGCCCGCCCATGGCGCCACCTCAAGCTCCCCCTGCATGGTCAGTTCTTCCGCGCACCAGAGACTTTGCCCAGGGCTTGCTCTCCATGACTCTGGCCGCGCCCATCGTGCTCGCGGCGGGCGCGCTGGCCGCCCTGGGTTTCTATCTCATCAAGGGCCACCCGCCGGATGCCCTCGCCCACGACACGCTCCGGGCCATCCTTGATGATCGCCACAATCCGGCCGTCCCCATCCTCATCGCCGCGGCCGTGCTTGTCGGCCCCATCGTGGAAGAAATGCTCTTCCGCGTCTTCATCCAGAGCGCACTATTGAAAGCCACAGGCCGAACCTGGCCCGCGATCCTGGTCACATCCATCCTCTTTACTGCGGCCCACATCGGCGGCGGCGTCCGCCCCGAAGATGCCCAGGCCCTCGCCCCGCTCTTCATCCTCAGCCTGTGCCTGGGAGTCGCCTACGAACGCACCGGTCGCATGTGGGTTCCGATCACCATGCACATGCTCTTCAACGCGGCCAATGTTGCGGTGGCGCTGGTGATGTAGGAAAGAGGCGAAGGGCGAAAGGCGAAGGGCGAAAGTAGGATCGGCCGCCTCTCGCCTCTCGCCTCTCGCCTCTCGCCTCTCGCCTCTCGCCGTTCCGCCTACCCTCAACCCATGTCCAGATACGACGCCTTCCAGGCCTACCGCACGAAGATGAACTGCCGCATCCTCGGAGATGACAAAGAGCGCGGCGGCAAACTCGGCGGCACACTCAACACCAAGCGCTTCTTCACACTTGACGGCAAGACCTACGAAGATGGCGCACTCAACGCCAAGACCAAGGAACTCCTGGGCCTGGTCGCCTCCATGGTGCTCCGCTGCGATGACTGCATCGCCTATCACATCGATCAATGCGTGAAGGCCGGCGCGACGGATGAAGAACTTTGGGAGACCTTCGATGTCGCCCTGATCGTCGGTGGTTCCATCGTCATCCCGCACCTGCGGCGTGGTGTTGAGTTTCTGGATGAGGTGCGGGCGAAGAAGACCTGATTCACGGCCTCATCATCGTGCTTCGCCGCCGCTCCCCAACCTTCTTCAGCACTTCCATCGCGTTCGGTCGGTCCTTGGGGTCTTCCATCGTGAACAGCAGTTTCGTATCGCCGATCTGAATCTCGTCCCCCTCCGACAGCACCACCTCCGTCGTCACCGCGCGGCCGTTATACAGCGTCCCGTTGGTGCTTTTCATATCCAGCGCGCGATACCGGTTGTCCGTCGGCTCAAACCGAATCTGGACATGCCGACGCGATGCCTTCTCATCCTCGAGTTGGAGCGGCAGAGACTCATCCCGCCCGATCACCGACGACTTCTTCCCCAAGGGAAGGAACAGACCTTCTTGTTTACCCGAGCAGACGATTAACGACGCCATGGATGCTCCTCGCGCTAAGCAGGTTGGGGCAAAGTGTACCGCGCCGCGGCCATCCTGGGGAACATATTCTCTCCTGCTCAAAAACCGGCCCGAAGCGGCCCCAAGGATTCAGCCATGCTCAAGCACACCCTCATCATCACCGCCCTTCTCGCGGGCACTCCCGCCTGCGTCTCCATAAACGGGGCGGTCAACGCCACCACCGCCGGCCCCGTCACCACCATCGACAACCCCATGACCGACGCGATCGCCAAAGCCAACGCCTCGGTCGCCAAGATCGTCGCCATTCCCGACAAAGACCGCACCTTTGACAACACCATCGGGGCCATCGACGACCTGCTGGCGACCTTCGAATACCGCGTCAGCCTGTTCATCTTCATGAGCAACGTCCACCCCGATGCCGCTGTCCGCGAGGAGTCTCAGGCCGCGGAAGAGAAGTACAACAACTTTCTCATCGAGGTCACCAAGCGCGAGGACCTCTACAAGGCGGTCAAGGCCTACGCCGCGACCAACCCCAAGCTGGAAGGGGAGCAGAAGCGACTGCTGGAGTTCACGCTCCGCGACTACCGCCGCGCCGGCATGGACCTCACCCCCGAAAAGCGCAACCGCCTCACAGAGGTTCAAAAAGAAATCGGCAAGCTCGTTATCGAGTTCAACAAGAACAACGCCGAGGAAGATTCGACCGTGATGCTGACCAAGGAGGAGCTCAAGGGAGTTCCTGCCGAAATGGTCAGCCGCTTCCCCGGCAACGGCGGCGTCTGCGTCGTTGGCCTGGCCGGCCCCACGTACATCCCCGTGATGGAGAACTGCGAGAACGAGACCACTCGCCAGAAAATGTGGATGGCCTACAAACGCCGCGGCGGAAAGAAAAACGTCGGCATCCTCGAGCACGTCCTGAAGCTCCGCGGCGAAGAAGCCACGCTCCTGGGCTACAAGAGCAACGCTGAGTACGAGATCGAAGTTCGCATGGCCAAGACCCCAAAGGCCGTGGATGACTTCTACGCCAAGCTCCGCCCGCTCGCCCGCGAAAAAGCCAAGCAAGACTTCGCCGAGTTCACCGCGGCCAAGCAGAAGCAGACCGGCGATGCCAAGGCCGAGCTCAAGCCCTGGGACTTCCAGTTCGTCAAGAACTATCTCCTGAAAACCAAGTACGCGGTGGATGGTGAAAAGGTCCGCGAGTACTTCCCCATGCAGGCCGCGGTCGATGGCCTGTTCAAGACCACCCAGTCTCTCTACGGTCTGGAATACAAGGATGTCACCTCAACCAAGGGCGGGACCAGCGAGCGACCCCTCTGGCACCCGGATGTGAAGCTCTACGAAGTGTGGGACAAGGCCACGGGCAAGATGCTCGGCGAGTTCTACCTCGACATGTATCCGCGCGACAACAAGTACTCCCACGCGGCCCAGTGGGGTCTGGTTCAACACAAGGTCTGGAGCAACGGCAAGGTCACCACGCCGCTCGCGGCCCTGGTGTGCAACTTCACCAAGCCCACCGAGGGCAAGCCCAGCCTCCTGCAGCACAGCGAAGTTGAGACCTTCTTCCACGAGTTCGGCCACTGCCTGCACACGATCGTGAGCGAGGCCAAGTACTACCGCTTCGCCGGCACCAGCGTCGAGCGCGACTTTGTCGAGGCCCCCAGCCAGATGTTTGAAAACTGGGTCTGGGATGCCGCGACGCTCAACACCTTCGCCAAGCACTACAAAACCGGCGAGGCCCTGCCCAAGGACCTGCTTCAGGCGATGATCGCCGGCAAGAACCTGGGCTCTGGGCTCGACGCCGAGAACCAGTTCTACTACGCCCTGACCGACCTGAAGTACGAGAGCACCTCCGACGGCAAGGTGGACACGACCAAGATTGCCACCGACCTCTACCCCGAAATCACCATGTACACATTCCGCCCCGAGGGAACCTACTACCAAGCCTCCTTCGGCCACCTCATGCACTACAACGCCGGGTACTACGGCTACATGTGGTCCAAGGTCTTCGCCTGCGACATGGCCCGCCGTTTCAAAGAGCTGGGCATGCTCAGCCCCGAGGCCGGCAAGTACTACCGCCAGAAGGTGATCAGCCAGGGCGGGACCAAGGATGCGATGGACTTGTTGAAAGACTATTTGGGAAGAGAGCCGAAGCTGGATGCGTTTGTGGAGGACTTGGGGTTGAAGGGGAAGTAACTGTCCCTTGGGAAGGCTCGATGGTCGCGCGAACTCTACTCGGTGCTGTTGTCGCACTCATTTGCGCTAGCGCTTTGGGTTGCGCAACAGCACCTCAGCGCGCCCACTTGGAACTGACGATTCACAGCATCAGCCCTAATTTGCACCGCGTTCAACTTGGGGAATACGAGTTCACGCTGACGCAGACAGAGTTCGAAGCAATTGAGTCAGTGGAAGGTCTTCAACGCAAGTCGGGCCAATGCAACGTGTCCGTCACACTGAAGAACACCACCGATCAGTCGTACCTGGTGTCATACGGCGACCTTCGCGGCATCTTATTGGCACGTGTATCGCTTCGTGATCGCCAGGGAAACTCGTGGAAGGTCAAACTCACGGCTCACGGACACGCTGACACGATTGTGTACAACATCCCCGCCGTCGCCCATGAGAGCACGTCGTTCACTTTCCAGATGGGTCTCTGCAAATTCGTCCCGGTTGATGAGCCGCCCGCTGACGCAACTTCGATCTCATTGCCAACTGAGTTGAGCTACGAATTGAGCCCTTCTACATCAGCGGACTGCCGCCCCGTATTGGGAACGGCTCTTGGCCCCCATTCCCGAGTTGCCGTGCTGGGTGCAGGGACTTGTCGGGTCGATCGAGCGTCCCGGTGAAGGGCTCCCTGGAGTTCGTAAGAGATAAGGGTAAAAACGAGCCGTTTTTATCCACGTCGCGCCCGACATGGGTAGCCGACGTACCTATCGACCTCAATGCGGGCGACAGGAGTTGAACCTGCACAGCCTTGCGGCCACGGGATCCTAAGTCCCGCGCGTCTGCCAGTTCCGCCACGCCCGCGTCACGCAATCCTAGGGGTTCGGCCGATGATTTCGGCGGAGTACCCATAGAATCCAGAGCCGCGGCAGGATGCCGCCCCGGGGCTTAGCCATGCGATTGCGCGATCGAGTCGGTCTGAACTTCCCGCCCCTCCTCCTGCGCCTGGCGCTGGGGGTCATTTTTCTCTTCGCCGGGGTCGTCAAGATCACCCAGACCATGGATGTTTCCGGGCAGTCCGCGGCCGACCTGGCCAACCTCGGCGTGCTCGCCGCCCCCAACACCGCTCCCGCCACCACACCCCCTCCCGCGAACCCTCCAGAAAAGAAGCCCGGCGCGATGGGCCCCGAACCCCGGATCAAGCTCGCCCGCCAAACCCCCCGCACCTACACCGCCGCCGACTTCCCCTCCCCCGTCAAAGTCCGCCTGGCCCACGGCCTCACGCTCGCGCTCCTGGGCGCTGCCCATCCCGGCAACACACCCGAAGGCACCGCCAAGATGCCCCTCTGGCCACCCGCTCTGGCTCAAGGCAACTGGGCCGTCTACATGGCTTGGGCCGCGACACTCACCGAGGCCGTCGGCGGTGCCGCCCTTCTCGCCGGCTTCTTCACCCGCTTCTTCGCCCTGGGCATCTCCTTTGTCATGCTCACCGCGATGTGGCTCACGCAGATCGGCCCGGCGATTCAGGCCGGCAACGCCCGCTTGGGCTTCCTCCCCAACTACCCAATCGTGGATGAGCACTGGTCCAGCCTCTTCCTCCAGTTCGCCCTCATGATGTCCGCCTTGGCCCTCCTGTTTCTCGGGCCTGGCCGCGCCAGCCTCGACAAGGTGCTGTTCTCCAAAGGTGCCGAAGAAGACGATGAAGAAACGGAATGAGCCCGCAGCCGCCCACCCCTCCTCGTAAGTTGAACTACGTTCTGCGATTGGGTCTGCCGCTGGGTGCCTCTCTGGTGGTCCACGCGGCCCTTGCCTGCGTCCTCATCTACAGCGCCTGGTCCATCCGCCCCGGTGGTGAGGTCGGACGCGCCCGATCCGAAGTCCTCATCACCGTCCCCACACCCACCACCGAACCGACCGAGTCGAGCACCACCGCCGAGGCCGCGGCCCCCGCAAACGTCGCGACTCCGCCACCTCCCCTCCAAGGCCTCACCACTCCGTCCCTGGTCGCGCCCCCTTCGCTGCGGTCCGCCGCAGTCGAAACCACTTCCCCGGCCGAACTCCTCCGCTCCCAAGACGACTCCGCCATCCAGGGCGCCACCTTCGCCGGAATGGGCGCCAAGCGTGCCGCGGCCATCGTCTACGTCGTAGACGCCTCCGGCGCCATGGTCTCCAGTCTGAAGTTCATCCTCGCCGAACTCGAGCGCTCCGTCCGCAACCTTTCCTCCGCGCAAAAGTTCCAGGTCGTCCTCTTCCGCGAGCGCACCACCGATGAGGGTGTCTCCCTGTTCGAAGTCTTCTCCCCACGGCCCGGCGAGGGTGGCCGCCTCCTCCCCGCCACGCCCGCCAACAAAGCCGCCCTGCGCGAGTGGCTCAAAACCATCATCCCCACCGGCCGATCAAATCCCCTCGACGGCCTCCGCCGCGGCCTCAGCCTCGATCCCGACGCCATCTTCCTCCTCTCCCGCAGCATCCGTCGCTCCGGTGGCGCTGCCGGCGACGGCACAGGCGCGGCCGCGATCGGCCAGGGCGCCGGCGGAGTCTGGGGCCGCGGCAAAACCGAAATCCTCGCCGAGCTCGACAAACTCAACCCCCGCCGCGGCCAGCAACGCCGCACCGTCATCAAGGCCCTTCAGTTCCTTGAAGAAGACCCGACGGGAACAATGCAGGCGATCGGAGATGAACACGGTGATGGGCCGGGGTCATACTCCGTAGTCACGCTCCAAGCACTAGGCGGTGGCAAGTGAAACGGCACAAGCGACTCTCCATCATCGCGTTAATGTGCGCCGCATCGTCATTCGCCCAACAACCCGACCTCCCCTCCGAACTCCAAGCCACCGAACGCCGCGCCGCCGACAAGTCCATCTCCCTCCGCGAGCGCGAGCAAGCCTCCGACAAAGCCATCGATCTCCGCAAGAAGCTCATCGCCGGGCTCACACCCGAAGATGCCACGCTCCCGGACCTTCTCATCACCCAGGCCGCCGCCGAACTCGCGCGCCTCGGCCGCGACGGCTCCGATAGCGCGGCCCTCTTCTGCATCCCCCTCCCCGCCCAGTCCCAAACTGTTCGCGACACTGCAACCGAATCCCTCCAGCTCCTCACGCAAGCCTCCTCCATCCTCGACCAGAAGCACAAAGACCTCACCGCGCAGAACATCCCCGCCGATGACCCCCGCGCCGTCCAACTCGATCAAGACCGCACGGTGCGGGTCCCCTTCTTCGCCTCACGCGCCCACATCCTCATCGCCGCGTGCTCAACAGGCAAGGACCGCACCACACACGCCCAGGCCGCGTACGACGCCATCGGCAAACTCACCCTCGCCACCAGCGGCCCCGAGAGCATCCGCCGCATCACCCTCGGCGCGGCCCTGCTCATGCGTGCGGCCGACAACACCGACCTTCAATCCGCCGCCGAAGAACTCGGTTGGGTCCTCACCAGCGGCCCAAGCAACCAACCCCAACCCGGCGCCTCCGCCGTCACCCGAGCCGAAGCCTGGTTCGGCCTCATCCTCGCGGCCGCGGGCGCAGGCAAACCTGAAGCCGTCCTCGATCAGTTCCGCACCGCCCAAACCCAACCACCCTTCACGACCGACGGCAAGCCCGACGCCCTCCTCACCGTACTCGCCGCTGACGCCATCTCCCGGGCTTGGGCAGAGCACGGCATCGCTCACAACAACCGCGCCTCGCTCGACCGCGCCGTGTCGGAGCAGCAATCTCTCCTCCGTCGCACCGACCTGGGTGTCCGAGCCGACGCCCTCCGCCCCCTGGCCTTCCAAAAGCTCAACCTCCTCGCTGCGAAAGCAGATCACAAGCTCAACCTTCCCCCCGCGATGGACCTCGCCGGCGCCATCGATGCCGCTCGCGATCCCAAGCGCCGCGATGAAGCTATCAAGCGCCTCACCGCCGTCGCCGCCGCGCCCGATGCGGGCGACTTCGCCGCCGATGCTCTCTGGGAATCCGCCGTCCTCCTCACTCAGGGAACCCCCACTCCCACTGACCGCCAATCCGCGGCCACGAACCTCACACGACTCGCCCGCGACTTCCCAAGCAGCCCCCGCGCCACCGAAGCCATGGCGGCCGCGCTCGCGTATCTCCAAGCCCTCGCCCGCGAACACTCCGAGTCCAACACCGCTTATCTGGCCGCGCTCACCGTCGCCACCGACAAGTATGCAACCCTTCCCACCATCGACACCTGGCGCTACGAACACGCCCGGCTCATCGTCGATCTCAACACCGGCGATCTGGAAACCGCGCTCAAAGTCCTCCGCGAAGTAAACCCGAAGGCCCCAATCGCCAAAGAAGCTCAGCGCCTCTGCGAACGCGTGCAAGGAAACGCGCTCGACGCACAGTGGGCCGCCATCTCCGAAGCGCGCAAGAAAGGCCAACCCGTCGCCGACCTGGCCCGCCAAACCGTCCTCCCCGAAGCCCAGCGCGCCGTCGAATGGTCCAAGTCCCACGACAACGCCTCCCTCGACCGCTTCCGCGCCGACCTGGCCGATGCCCTCACCGAATCTGGTGACGCCACCGGCCGCCCGATCTACGAATCTCTCCTCAAAGCCAAGTCCGAAGTCCCCGGCGGCACGCCGCGCCTCCACCTCGGCCAAGCCCGCGCGCTGCTCATCTCCGGCGACACCCCCGGCGCCTTCGCCATTCTCCGCGACCTGGCCGCGGCCACCGATACCGCACCCCAAGGCCAGCCCCCAACCTCTCGCCCCGAACCCTTCTGGCACGCCTGGACCCTGATGCTCGAAGAGCTCTCCACCCGCAACGAGGGCAACGCCCGCACCGGCACCATCCGAACCAACATCAAGCGCCTGGAATCCATCGACCCTGCTCTGGGCGGTGAACCTTGGAAGTCGCGGATCACCAAAGTCCAAAGCACATTGAAGTGAGCCGGGGCGTCCTCGCCCCCGGTCCAATCTCTGTCGGTTCCACTCGGCACTCGGGACTTGGCACTCAGCACTTCTCTCCCGCTACACTCCCCGCGCGTGACACTCCCAAACCCTTGGCTCAAGTCCCTCTCCGGCAAGTTCATCGTCTTCGAAGGCCCCGACGGCTCCGGCAAGACGACGCAGTTCCGCCGTTTCCTGCGCGCCGTGGAGGCCGCGGGCGTCACCATCTGCGAGGTTCGCGAGCCCGGCGGCACGGGTGTCGGCGAGCGCATCCGCGAGATCCTCCTCGACCACGCCCACAAAGACATGACGCTCGCCTGCGAGATGCTCCTCTACATGGCCAGCCGCTCGCAACTCATCGAGCAGAAAATCATGCCCGCCCTGAAACGTGGCGAGCTCGTCGCGGCCGACCGCTTCCTTCCCTCAACGCTCGCCTATCAAGGCACCGCCGGCGGCATGCCCACCCGCGACATCCTCGACGTCGCCCGAGTCGCGCTCCGCGGCTGCAACCCCGACCTGGTCATCGTCTTCGACGTCGACCAGGAAACCGCCGCCAAACGTCTCAGCCCACTTCTCGATCGCATGGAAGCCAAAGGCGCCGAGTTCCACAAGCGCGTCCGCCAGGGATACCTCGACCAGATCAAGTCCGAACCTCATCGCTACCTCCGCATAGATGCCTCCCAAACCGAAGACCAAGTCTGGGCCTCACTCCTGGACTCACTCAAGCCCCGACTCGAATCGATGCGGTAGGGCAAAAGAAGTACTCACCGCGGAGGCGCAGAGGACGCTGAGAAGGAAGCGAGCGAGAGAATTGATTCATACTTCGGGCGAACACACCGTTTCCTCTGATTGCTTTCTCTGCGATCTCTGCGCCTCGGCGGTGAATCCTTCTTGATGTGGCCCCTGTTCATCCTCGTCGGACTGGCCTCAGGCTCAATCCCCTTCGGCCTCCTCATCGCCCGCTCCCGCGGCATCGATATCCGCAAACACGGCTCGGGCAACATCGGCGCCACCAACGTCGGCCGCGTCCTGGGCCTCAAGCTCGGCCTTCTCTGTTTCGCCCTCGACGTCTTGAAAGGCCTCATCCCCACGCTCCTCGCCGGAAGCCAGATGCACGTGCTCCACGGCTCTTACATCCCGCAACCCATCCCGCGCGATCAAGCGTGGTGGTGGCTCGCAACCGCCGTCGCCTGCATCCTCGGCCACATGTTCTCACCCTTCATCGGGTTCAAGGGTGGCAAGGGAGTCGCCACAGGCCTGGGCGCGCTGCTTGGTATCTGGCCCTACCTCGCCGTCCCCGCGCTCGGCGCGCTCGCGCTGTGGATCATCACCGCGGCCATCTGGCGCTACGTCAGTCTGGCAAGCTGCATCGCCGCGCTCAGCCTTCCGTTGTGGGTGTTCATCTCCTCGCGCCTCGCGACCAAGAGTGGTGGGGGAAGTGGGGGGGTTGACCTCCTCCCCTTCTACACCATCACCATCGCGATGGGCGCCCTGGTCATCCTCCGCCACCGCACCAACATCCAGCGACTTCTTTCCGGCACCGAGAATCGACTCGGACGCAAGCCGGTGCAATAACCGTTACAGAATCTCAAATCAGCGCGGTTGTCCCGATTGCATCGGCCAGTTATCCGGCCCTGCGCGCTCCGGCCTTCACCCGCCCCCGCGGCCACCCGATCTACCTCTGTCGGCCGTTGTCCGCCGAACAAGGGGGGATCCCATGCTGAAGATCGCCGATTACGACAACTTCGACCCCGGCCCCGAGCCCCTGCCCTTCCCCACCGAGGAAGAGCGTGCTCTTCTCAAGGCCGCGGACACCGGCGCGTGTGCTGCCGCCCACCGCGTCGAACGCGCCCTCAAGGATGTCGAGCTCAAGTTCGAACGCCTGCGCGACCTGATGGGCTACTCGCCCGATGATCCCGACCGCCCCCGCGCTGCCTAACCAACCCGATTTGAACGCGAGCCGGGGCGTCCTCGCCCCGGTTTCTGTTTTTAGCGCACCCGCACCACAACGACCGTCTGATCATCCGGCCGCTCCAAGATCCCCGCAAACTGCCGCAGCTCCCAGAAGATGTGGTCCGCGATTCGCGCCGCCGTTGCCGTCCGGTCATCGCTGAGCAGCTTCAGCACCGCCTGCCGCAGCCGTGCCTTGCCGAATCGCTTTCCCGAGAAGTCCAGTGTGTCCGTCACGCCATCGGTGTACGCCACGAACACATCGCCGGCTTGCAGGTCATACGTGCCGCGCTGATACCGCTGCGAGGGATCAATCCCCACCGCCATGCCGCCGATCGACAGCTCATCAATATCCGCCAGGCTCGGCGGCCGCGTCTCCGGCACGCGGAAGATCAAGGGCGGCTCGTGCCCACCCGCGCAATACGTCATCCGCAGCTTCTCGGTATCGATCACGCCATACCACAGCGTCGCGAACTCATTGTCCAGCGTGTCGCGGCACAGCGCCACATTCACGCGCGACAGCACATCATCGATGTGATACACATCCTGCACGTGCGCTCGCAGGCTCGCCCGCACCGAGGCCATCAACAACGCCGCGGCGATCCCCTTGCCCACCACATCCCCGATCGCCACGCCAAAGTTCCCCGCCAGCTCAAAGAAGTCGTAGAAGTCGCCACCCAGCTCAAAGCTCGGCACGTACCGGGCCGCGATATCCAGCTTCGGCTGCACCGGCACCTTCCGCGGCAGCATTCGCCGCTGCACATCCGCCGCCAGTTGCACCTGCCGCTGAATCCGCTGCTCGCGCTGCTGGAGCTTCAAGAGCCGCGTCTGCTCCACCGCCACCGCCGCCTGGGCCGCGATCGACTTGATGAGCCGCTTCTCCGACTCCCCAAACGTCCGCACCGATCGCGAGTAGAGCCTGATCACCCCGATCGCCTTGCCGGCAAAAACCAGCCCCACGTGCATCGCCGCCCGCAAACCCTCCGCCTTGACATGATCCGGAATCAGCACCCGCTCATCGCCCCACAGATTCTCCGATACCACCACCTGCCCATCCAGCGCCATCCGATCAAACAACCGGTCCTTAGACAGTGGCAGCGGGCTCTCCAGCCATTCCTTGCTCAGCCCGCGCGAGGCCTTGAGCACCAGGTCCACTTCCGTTTGCGTCGTCGGCCCCTCTTCCTGTTCAAAGAGGACAATCGATCCACCATCCAGCTCCAGCGCATCCAGAGCCGACTCCAGCGCGATATCCAGCACCGCATCGCTCTTGCTCGCCCGCACCAGCATGGATGACAACCGATACAGCGCCTGCACTTCCTTCACCCGGTGCCGCAGATCCAGGTCCTGCCGGCAGAAATCCGCGGCCGTCTTCGCGACGTACGACAACGCTTCCTGCAGCCGTGCCCGAGCATCAACACCCAGCACCGGCTCCCCAGGCCCCAGCACCAGCGCCCCGATCGGCTGATCCTCAACAATCAACGGAATCGAAATCGACTCCGGACACACCGGCCGCGCCGAATCGTCATACCCCCACACCGACGGCCCATCCTGCTTGATGATCCGCCGCCCCGTCGGATCCCGCAGTGTCACGTGCACACCCGTCAGCCGCGTCAATTCTTCGCACGCGCCCGCCAACGACCCATCCGTAATGAAGTCGGTAATCGACAGTGCGCGGCCTCCCGGCGCGTCGGTACTTGCTCGGCTCGCCGTTTGGTCCATGAACTCCCTCTAAATCACTTGTTCGGCGTGGGGGCGGGAGGTGGGGCGGGGGTTGGCCCGGGCTTCACGGTAGCCGGCGCGGGTGCCTCGGGCTTCATCCACACCCCCGTCAACATCTTCGAGAGTTTCTGAAGCTGGTCCGGCCCCTCAACCTTGTCTCCCGGATTGGTCTGCGGAACGGTGGCCATGATCTCCAACCCACGCTTCATGATCTTCTCATCCCCCATCTGGTACGCCAGATAAGCCATCAATAGCGCCGAGTCACGCCGCTTGGCATCCTTGGCTTCCGCCTGTTCGCTCAACCGCTCGATGAGCGTGCGCATCCGGTCCGGCGGCGGTGTGAGCTCCGTGCTGTACTTCAGCGCCGACACCTCCGGGTGCTCCGTAAACAGCGCCCGCAGGTTGATCCCCGCCGACAGGAACATGCTCGCCCCCAGCTGCGCGTGAACCCGGCCGATCGCCGCCATCGGGTCGCCCGACTTGATCGCCAGCGCCGCCGTGAACCGCTCTTCCGCAAAGAAGTACTGCCCCTGGGCCATGCACTCCTGTGCCGACTTCATGTGCGACGCATACCCGTCATACCCCGGCAGCGCCAGCACTTCAATCTTCGGCCCCGCCCCTCCCGCCCCGCGAATCACATCCAGCGTCGCGGGATTGATCCCCTCATCCTTCTTTTCTTTGGAATCAGGAGCCGTGCTGTCGGGCTTGGGAGCGCCCGGGTCCCTCTCGCGCCCATTCTTCGGATCGCTGAGCTGCTTACGCAACTCGTCGAGTTGCTCCTGCCACGTTCGACCCGCCTTCACACGTCCCTGTCCCGACTTGTCCGTTGCCCCTCCCTTGCCGTCCTTGTCATTGACATCGCCCGTATTCCCATCGCCCGCGGCCTTGAGCCGCGTCAGCAAGTCGTCGTACGAGCTCTTGGGCGCACCCGCCTTGTCATCGATCTTCTCATTCAGCTTCGAATCCAGCGGCTTGTCCGTCACGCGCTGGTTGAGCGTGTCCAGCACACCCGTTTGTTCCGGTTTCTTGGAGACCCCCAGGCCCGCGTCAAACGAAATGCCGCGCAGTCCCGAAGCCGTCATCCCCACCGTTTGTCCGTCCTCTCCCATCACCCGTCCAACCGCCGTGGGCCCCAGGCCACGTGTCGACATGAACGACGCGGGCGACCGCAGCGACATCAGCGACAACCCCCGGAGATCCGCGCCCGGCTCCGTCGGATCCGGCTTTGCCACCGACACCCCGTTTCCGGTCGTTTCTCCCGGCACTCCAACCCGCTCGCCACCCACCAGGGCCGCGTTCTGTCCCGTCACGCTCGTCCCGCTTCGAGACAACGCCGGCAATCCAGTGAACCCCGGTGGCGGCGTGTTGCCCGTGGTCATCGCAAACTGATACTGCAGCGCATCGGTCCCGCGGATCCCCATCCCGCCCAGTCCCGAGTAGTAACTATCTCTCCGGAACGAGAACGTCTCGTTGGATCCAAGGGTGCCGAAAAACTCGCCGACCGCCCGGTACCCCACATCGCCGCGGAACGACAACCCGCCCGGGGCGTTCCCCGTCACGATCGCGTTGCGCAGCCGCAGCTCCTGCGAATAGTCAGACCGGGGCGCATTCATCCCGCTCCCGCCCTTCTGCAGGCTCCGGTCTAGCGGCTTGTCTAAAGCGTTCTGACCCTGGGCCATCCCGGCCATCGCCAGCACCAGCATCACCGAAGCGGCAGTACGCATGGCAAGACCTCCATTTCCCGCTAAACCAAACCGCTGAATCCACCCACCCACCGCTGAACTATATGAATCGGCCGCGCCCAAGGCCCAAACCGGCCCCAGACAACGTCCCATCCAGTTACACACCTGTTACGTCGGCCTCAATACGCCTTTTTCGGCTCAGGAGCACCCAGGGCTTGCCGTAATACACCCATTCCCTCAGGAGTGTTCGACACCAGGGCATACACCAACCCGCCCCGACGCCAGATCGTGATCGGCGGAGCCTCCGCCCCGAGCCCCCGACTCGCCAGCGTGTAGGCGTCCGCATCCCCAATCTTCGGCGACTCCCAGTTCTTCATGATAAACAAGCTCATCTGCCCCTTGTCCGACCCCACCTTGAAGTGCGCCGACTTCCCCGGCCCCGGCACCGCAGCGGCCCCCGCGGCCACCAGCTTCACCCCGCCCCCGGGGAACATCTCCTCCATCGTCAACTCTTGCCCGATCCAGTTGTGCAGCCCCTCCGGAACCTTCTCGGCCTCCGACACGGTCAGCTTCTTGTCGAGCGTCTCTTTGTCCTTGTTCACCGCCTTGAACTCATCCGAAAAATACGCCGACAGCTCCCCCTTGGCCGCCGTCCGCGGCTGCGCCGTCGGCTGAGACGCGATGAAGTACGCCGCGCCCACACCCACCAAGCCAATGACCAGCACGATGAGATAGAGCTTTTTCCGCTGTGCAGTAAGTGCCATACCACCAGCATACCGCGCCATCGAAGTCGGATCTCCGGCCACGCCGGCCTCAGACTTCGATGCCCGACCGCCAAGAGCGCCCGGAAAACCCACCCCTACACTCCCCCCATGCACCCCTACTACATCACCACCCCCATCTACTACGTCAACGACAAGCCCCACATCGGCCACTGCTACACCACCGTCCTGGCCGACGTTGCCGCCCGCTTCCAACGCCTCATCCGCGGCGATTCCTCCTCCGTCTTCCTCCTCACCGGCACCGATGAGCACGCCGACAAGGTCGTCACCTCCGCCCTCGAGCACAAGACGACCCCCCAGGCCTGGGCCGACCAGAACGCCGCGGCCTTCAAAGAGGCCTTCGCCTTCATGGGCGTCTCCAACAACGACTTCATCCGCACCACCGAACCCCGCCACAAAGACAAGGTGATCCAGTACATCACCGAACTCCAGAAAACCGGCGACATCTACAAAGGTGAATACACCGGCTGGTACGACGTCGGCCAGGAGGAGTACGTCACCGAAACCACCGCCCGCGAAAACAACTTCCATAGCGCCATCAACAAAAAGCCCTTGGTGAAGCGCACCGAGCCCTGCTACTTCTTCAAACTCAGCAAGTACCAGCAGCGCCTCCTCCAGCACATCGAGCTCAACCCGCACTTCCTCCGCCCCGACTCCCGCCGCAGCGAGGTCCTGGGCCGCTTGAAACCCCCCGCGGTCCTCAACGACATCCCCATCAGCCGTCCCGTCACCGAAGACCCCTCCACGCAGTGGGGCATCCGCATCCCCGGCGACCCAGCGAATCGCATCTACGTCTGGATCGATGCCCTCTTTAACTACCTCAGCACGGTGGACACACCGGAGCGCAAACAGTTCTGGCCCCCCGCCGTCCATCTCATCGGCAAAGACATCCTCTGGTTCCACGCCGTCATCTGGCCCTGCATGCTCATCGCGATGGACCGCCCGCTCCCCACCTGCGTCTTCGGCCACGGCTGGTGGATCAGCGAGGGCGAGAAAATGTCCAAGTCTCTGGGCAATTTCATCGACCTGGCCAAGCTCAAGGCCTACGCCGCGCGCTACAGCCTCGACGGCCTGCGTTGGTACCTCTCCACCCAGGGCCCCATGTCCGGCTCCGATGCCGACTTCTCCCACGCCAAGTTCGTCGAGGTCTACAACGCAGACCTGGCCAACGGCATCGGCAACTGCGCCAGCCGCGTGAGCAACATGATCGCCAAGTACTTTGATGGCAAGCTCCCCGCGCGCCCCACCCAATCCAAAACCCCCTCCCATGACTGGCCCGCCCTCTCCGCCGCGGCCGCCAAAGCCGCCATATCCCGCATCGACTCGCTCGACCTGGCCGGCTCCCTGGCCCAAGGCACCGACCTCATCAAGCAAGTCGACGGCTACATCAACATCACCGAACCCTTCAAGCTCGCCAAAAAGATCGACGCCGAACCCGCGCTCCGCGACCAGCTCGCGGCCATCCTCTACAACTGCGCCGAAGGTGTCCGCATCGCCTCCCTCCTCCTCTCCCCCGCCATGCCCACCAAAATGGCCGACCTCTGGAACCGCTGGAACTGCACACCACCAGCAAGCGTCCCCCTCGCCGCGCTCTGCGAGTGGGGCGGTCCTCACTCCCTCAAACCCGGCGCGGCCATCGAAAAGGGTGAGGCCCTGTTCATGCGAGCCGACGCCGCCGAGGCCCCGCCATCGGCGTAATCCTCCCGCCTGGGTGCCACGGCTCGACGCTCGCCCACGTCGCCCCGCGGCGGCTGGGTTCGATCCAAATCTCACCTGAATAGCGGAACTGTTCCTCTGGCCGCATGCCGCCGCGTGCTGCATATTTCACAGTTCTCTCCGTTGGTCATCAACAGAGATTCAACATGAAGCACAAGGCCCTCGTTCTATTCACGAGCGCGGCGATCGCTGGTTACACGCCGCAAGCACAGGACCTGACCGGGCATGACCTTGGAACATCCCCGCTCACGCCGGGCTCCTTCTCGTCCTCGGGTCAACAGACCGTATCGCACTTCCTCAAGGACCCGGGTGACCCTCGGTTCGTGTTCCAGCTCGAAAGAACGCTGACCTCCGCGAGCACCTCGTCTGCCCGGTCGGTCAACTGCGGGTCTCCGGAAGAGTGGACCGTGTTCTGGCAAGTCGTGGACTCCGCGACCATCGGCTCGAGAGCCCAAGAGCACCTTCTCGCCCTCACAAGCATCGCGCTGGATATCCACGCCAACTTCCTGGAAGGCAACTCTCTGGCGCGGACCGGCCCCGCCACTCTGAACAACAACGCTCTCAACCCCGCCATACCAGCACCCGCGACCATGGCGCTCGCGCTGCTGGGCGGGGCGATGCTCACGCGCAGGTGTCGGTAAGCCAACTGCGACCTCAGCAACGTCGCCCGCACACTCAACATCAACGACTTCATGCGCTTCCTCAACACCTTCGCCCGCGGCGAGTCCTACGCCAACTGCGACGCCCCCACCACCCCACCCATCCTCACCGCCGGCGACTTCCAGTGCTTCCTGAACCAGTTCGCCGCGGGATGCCCATAACCCAGGCAATCAAGTTTGTCTTGCAATTCCCGACCCATCCAAGACAATGCCCCCGGCCATGATCGCCCGGACCCCCATCGCCATCCTCCTCTCCCTCGCCGGCGCTGCCCACGCTCAGACCTACTCCTGGTCCACCCCCGTCGGTGGCTCCTGGACTGACGCGGCCAACTGGTCCCCCGCCATCATCCCCAACGCCAACACCCACATCGCCCAGGTTGCCGTCCCCGGTCCCTACTCCATCTCCCTGGCCTCCACCGTTACGGTGCAAGGCCTCACCATCTCAAACCCCTTCGCCGCGCTTGATCTCCAACCCGGCGGCCACCTTCACATCCGCCAAGATGGCCTCTTCACCTCCGGCACCATCCGCGCGGCCGGCACCTCCGCCTCATTCGCCGACATCACCTTCGATCTCCCCGCCACGCTCGGCGGCGGCGGCACCATCATCCTCGACGCCGTCCAGAACCACATCGACTCCTCCATCATCGGCCCCTCCGGCGCGGGTTACACCATCGCCCCCGGTTTCACAATCCGCGGCGACGGCCTCCTCCTGGGCAACAAAATCAATAACGGCCTCATCCTCGCTGACTCCGCCGGCGGCCTTGCCCTCGAACTCCAAGGCATCACCACCAACAACGCCGTCATCAAGGCCATCGCCCCTGGCCGCCTGTCCATGCCCAACACCGTCGTGACCCAATCCGCCACCGGCGAAATCACCGCCGACGGCGGCATCGTCCAAATGTCCTTCGGCAACATCTCCGGCGGCAAAATCCGCTCCATCAACGGCGGCGCGTGGAACTTCGCCCCCGGCACCACCATCAACCTCTCCAACGTCACCATCGAAGGCCCCGTCAACATCCGCGGCGGCGCGGCCGTCCAGGTCCCCACCCAGAACCTCACCGTCCTGGGCACGCTCATCGTCAACAGCAATCAGTCCACAAGCGCCACACTCACCTGGACCACCGCCGGCACACTCAACGGCCCCGGCACAGTCCTCCTCAACGGGCCCCTCACCACCAACGCCGGAATCAACGGCGGCGGCTTCCTCCTCACGATCGGCGCCAACGCCAGCATCGCCGGCACCGGCCGTTTCATCGGCAACACGCTGATCGCCAACGGCCGCATCGCCCCCGGCCCGATCGATGGCGGTATCGGCTCTATCTCGTTTAATCAGAGCTTGAACCTGCAACTCGCGAAGATCGACCTCGAAGTCGCCGGCCCCGATGCCTCCCAGGTCGACACGCTCATCGGGACTGGTTCAATCGACCTCCACGGCATTCTCCGTATCAACACACGCGATGGGTTTGCGCCTGCGATGGGCCTGGACTTGGAGATCATCCGCGGTGCCACCATGACCGGTGCCTTCGACGAAGTCCATCTGCCGTCGCCCGTCAACGGTGTCGGTTTCACCCTTCGCCGAATCGGCCCCAGCATTCACCTCCAGACCAAGTGCTATGCCAACTGCGATGAGTCCACAGCCTCACCCATCTTGAATATCAACGATTTCCAGTGCTTTTTGGGCATCTTTGCCGCCGGGTTCAACGCGGCGAACTGCGACGGATCCACTTCCGCCCCCGTCCTCAACGTCAACGACTTCAACTGCTTCCTCAATGTCTTCGCCGCGGGCTGCTCATAGTGCCATCGAAGTCGAATCACCAGCCACGCCAGCCTCCGACTTCGATGATGCAACAACCGAACCGCATGCCGGCCACCTTCGGAATCGACCGCATCCGCTTGATATACTCTTCCCGTGGACTACCGCAAGATCATCACGATCGAGCCCGGTAAGCGTGGCGGCAAGCCCTGCATCCGCGGCATGCGCATCACCGTCGGCGACGTCCTGGGCTGGCTTGCGGCCGGCATGACGCGAGCCCAAATCCTCAATGACTATCCCGAGCTCACCGACGAAGACATCACCGCCGCCCTTGCTTTCGCCGCGGACTTCACCAACGGCGGCTGGAGAATGTCCGCGTGAAGTTGCTGCTCGATCAGCACTTCTCCCGAAAGTTGATCCCGCTCCTTGAGCCCGCGTTTTCGGGTTCAACGCACGTCCTTCTGTGCGGCCTCGATCGCGCGAGCGATGAAACGATCTGGGATTTCGCCAAGTCCGGCGGCTTCGCCATTGCAACCAAGGATGAAGACTTCCAAGTGCTGAGCTTCGCCAAGGGCCACCCACCGAAAGTGGTCTGGGTTAGAAGCGGCAACGGTCCGTCGCAGGAAGTATTTGATCTCTTGATGCGAGCCCGCTCGATCATCGAGCAATTCGCCGCAGACACCGAGCGGTCACTCCTCATGCTTCCGTAACGCCACATCCCCCACCAACCCCCCATGCCCAACGTCCGCTCCTACACCACCCTCATGGAAGCCCGCCGCGCGGTCGACCATCTTCTCTCCCACGGCATCCTCGCCAAAATCTCCGAAGCCCGCGACCTCCTCACCAACCAGCGCAACGAACACCTGGTCATCATCCCCGAACCTTCCGAACTCGCGCGAGCAAAATCACTCCTCAAAGAACTTGAATCCCAACCCCTCACCCTCGACCCCGACTGGGAATCCAGCACCACCCCAGACCTCTCCCTCCTCAACCCCGACACTAAAATCACCTGCCCCGAGTGCCGCCACCGCCTCCCCCTGGATGCCACCCTCCAAGACTGCCCCTCCTGCGGCATCCCCATAGCCGTCATCCAAATCCTCGTAGACCGCCACGGCCCCGAAATTCTCGCCGATTGTTTTCCCGAAGTTGCCCCCTCCATTCCCGATGAACTGGTTGAGTCCGCCGCGATCACCTGTCCCGGCTGCGGCTATTCCCTGTCCGGCCTCCCCGAATCCGCCACCTGCCCCGAATGCGGCCGGCCCTATTCCAAGCGGGACATCTTGAGGGGCGACTAGTCCGCGGCCCCCGCCGTATCATCCCTCCCGCTCCCCCTTTCCCGAGACCCTCCCAATGCCACACATCATCGGCGAACCCTGCATCGGCACCAAGGATGTCTCCTGCGTCGATGTCTGCCCGGTCGACTGCATCCACCCCACCAAAAACGAGCCCGACTTCGAGACCGCCGACCAGCTCTTCATCGACCCCGACACCTGCATCGACTGCGGCCTCTGCGTCGATGAATGCCCCGTCAAGGCCATCTTCCCTCAAGAGGACCTCCCCTCCGAGTGGAACAAGTACATCCAGATCAACCTGGACTACTACAAAGCCAAGAAGTAACGCCAAGCCGGCATCCAAAAAGCGTTCGCAAAGCTGAGCCGTCGCGTGTCGCCACGGTGGACGTGCCTTCTCACCGGTGCATCCATCCGCGGCTGCTCCTATCCGCTCCCCATCCGTGTCCATCGGTGCAATCTGTGGCTTCTTCCCCCATCTGGGTTCATCTGGGCCATCTGTGGCCGCCTTCGCCTTTCTGACCCAACTCCCAAATTCCACCATCCAAACCCAAATTCCTGATCTCACTTCCCTCAGTTCCACGCTCTGAGTCACAGAGCACCTTAACCCTTGTGGAGATCAGATCATGAAAATGCCGTCCATTCTCGCCGCCCTCGCCCTCTCGACCACGGCGTTCGCCGCCGGTCCCGACGTCAAGGCCACCGCCAACACCCTCGTCAACCAGTGCGCCTCCATCAAAACCGGCGACCGCGTCCTGATCACCGGCCGCGCTGCCGACCTTGAGCTCCTGGAAGAAGTTGCCATCAACGTCCGCAAGCTCGGCGCCTTCCCCATCATCTCCGTCGGCGATAGCAAGCTCTCCCGCCGCATGTATGACGAAACCCCCGCCAAGTTTGACTCGCAAGCCAACGACTTCGACCTCAAGCTCGCCGGCATCACCAGCGCCATGATCAACGTCGACGCCGTCGAGAACCCCGGTCTCTTCGCCGATGTTCCCCCCGCCCGCGCCGCCGCAATGGCCGCCGCCCGCCAACCCGTCTTCACCGAGATGCTGAAGAACAACGTCCGCCAGGTCAGCCTCGGCAACGGCCTCTATCCCACCGCCGCCACCGCCAAGATGTACGGCGTCACCCAAGACCAGCTCTCCAACATCTTCTGGGCCGGCGTCAACACCGACTACTCCAAGCTCCAGAACACCGGCCAGTCCATCCAGACCGCGCTGGCCAAGGGCAAAGAAGTCCACATCACCAACAAAAACGGCACCGACATCAAGTTCAATCTGAACGGCGCAACCGCGTTCGTCTCTGATGGCGTCATCTCCGCCGATGACCTGGCCAAGGGTGGCGCGGCCCTCCAGATCTGGCTTCCCGCCGGAGAGGTCTACGCCCCCGCCGCCAACAGCTCCGCCGAAGGCACCATCGTCGTCGATCAACTCTTCTACCAGGGCAAAGAAGTCAACGGCACCACGCTCACCTTCAAGGCCGGCAAGCTCACCTCCCTGACCTGCAAGTCCGGCGGTGAGGCCTATAAGGCCGCCTACGACGCCGCGGGCCCCGGCAAAGAACTCTTCAGCCTCATCGACATCGGCATCAACCCCGACGTCAAGATCCCCGAAGGCTCCAAGCTTCAGTCCTGGGTCCCCGCGGGCATGGTCACCCTCGGCCACGGCAACAACCAGTGGGCCGGCGGCACCAACGGCGGCGGCTACGAAGCCAACTACCGCCTCCCCGGTTCCACCGTCACCATCGACGGCAAGACCATCGTCAAGGATGGAAAGCTCGCTCAGTAACCAAGAGCGCAGCTCAAACGGAGCACGCACAAAGGCGAGCCGTGGCGTGTCGCCACGATGGAGGTACCCTCCCGCAAGTGCTCCACAGAGCGACAGATAACCCTCAAAAGGGGCGAGCCACCCGGCTCGCCCCTTTCCTTTTCATCACTTCTCTGATAGAACCAGCCATGCTCGTCAACCGCCTCAGCATCGCGGCCGCGCTCCTTACCGCGCTGTTCGCTCAGGCCCAGCCCGCTCAGGCCCAGCCCGCCGATGTCAAGGCTGCGCAGAAAGCTGCCCAGCAGGCCGCCAAAGAAGCCGCCGAAAAACTCAAAGCCCGCCAAACCCGCCCCGAAAGCGAAACCCTCGCCAAGCGATTGGTCGACGCCGCCGCCATCCGCGAAAACGACATCGTTCTCATCCGCGGCGACTCCCGCGATGCCGACCAACTCGAAGACATCGCCATCGCCGTCCGCAAGCGCAGCGCCTTCCCCATCCTCCGCATCTCCACCGACCGCCTCACCCAAAAGCTCTACGACGAAACCCAACCCTCTTCCGACTCACAGGTAGACCCGCTCGACGCCCACCTCGCCGCCACTATCACCGCCATCATCTCCATCGATGCCGACCACGCCCCGCGTCTGCTCAACCACGTCCCCGCTCCGCGCATCGCGGCCCGTGCCAAGGTCCAACCCACCCTTGACCAACTCATGTTCCAGCGCAACGTGCGCCGCATCTCCCTCGGCCGTGACCTCTACCCCACCGCGCCCACCGCCAACCGCTACGCCCTCACCGTCGAAGAGCTCGACCGCGCCTTCTGGTACGCCTGCACCGCCGACCCCGCTCCCATCCGCGATGCCGCCGATGCCGTCATGTCCCAACTCTCCGCCGGCAACCAGGTCGCCATCACCGGCCCCAACGGCACCGACCTCAAGTTCCGAATCCAAAACCGCCGCATCCTCTTCAACGATGGCCTCATCTCCGAAGATGAAGCCCGCGCCGGGGGACCTCAAGCCCAAGCCTGGCTCCCCGCCGGCGAGGCCTACACCTCCGTCATCCCCGGCACCGCCGAGGGCAAGGTCGTCTGCGACACCCTCAGCTTCGGCGGCCGTGAAATCCAGAACCTCTCCATCACCTTCAAGGCCGGCCGCATCACCGCCATCAACGGCCGCGGCGTAGAACACCTCAAACTCCTCTACCAAGCCACCGCCAGCAAGGGTGAACTCGGCTGGCTCGACATCGGCCTCAACCCCGACATCGCCATCCCCCGCGGCGTCAAACCCCTCTGCCCCACACCCGCCGGTATGGTCTCCATCGGCATCGGCAACAACCTCTGGGCCGGCGGCGACAACGCCGAGCCGTTCTCCCTCACCCTCTACCTCCCCGGCACCACGGTCAAAGTAGACAACGCCCCGCTCGTGAAAGACGGCGTGCTGGCACCGACACCCGTGATCCCGGTGTTGATCACGCCGTGAGTGTCAGTGATTTCTACCGCAGACCTTTCACCGAAATCAGCACGCTGTATGTAAACGTCCTGCAGTCACCCAGATGCGATGTGAACCCCTGCACCAGTCGAGCAATGCGGTGGGCATCCCATCCGCGAGCCTCAAGCGTAAGAGCCACACCCTCCAACTTCATCCTCCATTGCTCCATTCGCTCCGCATCCACGGAACCCGCCAACACGTGATAGGGACGCACATCCACGCTCACATCCCGCAATCCCGCATCCACGAACATCGAATAGAGCTCAATGCCGATGCGCGGGTGAAAGCCCGCGCCCAGCGCACGCACAGCCTCATCAATGTCAGCCCGCAGAATCGGATCACAAGGATGGTGCCACACACAGTTACCATCCAGATCAGAGACGACCACCGAGCCACCGGGTTTGGTCACCCTCACCATCTCATCGAGCGCCTCTCGTGGACTTGGCAGATACTCAAACACGAACCTGGACCAGGAAAGATCAAACTCCCCATCCGCCGCCGGAACCCCGCTCGCCAATCCCTGCCGGTACTCGATCCACGGTCGGTGCTCGCCATGTCCCCGGCCCTCTTCAAGCCGCGATGCCGAAGCATCAACCCCGACGACCCGTCCCTCGGGACCTGTCAATCCAGCCATCATCCGGCAGGTCGTCCCCGCCGCACATCCCAGATCCAGCACCGTCATGCCACAGCCGGCACCCGCCCATCGTAACTGCTCGATCGTCAGCGCCCGGTCCGTCTTCCGCTCAATGCGACCCCCCTCGTTAACGTGATCCATGATGTACGTCATCGGCCACCGTTTCCCCGCCGCTGTGCCGCGGCAAGCACGCGCGAATAGAACCCATTCACATGGGAGTACCACGCCGGAAAGCCGTCCCACAACCAGATTGATCGCCGGTAGCTCTGGAGTGCCTGCGCGCCGCGCTCGACCAGGTCCTGCGCTGTGCACGCATCCGTCACCACGACCATGTAAGGCAACTCAAAGTCCTCGTACACTTCTCCCGCGGCGTGCAAGAGCGCATCGGTCGCGTCCCTCAACCGCCCGTCATCCACCTGCGGATCAACCCACACCTCGCATCGATTCTCCAGAAACGAGAAGCTCAACCCCAGCGGACCCCGATACGCGACCGCAAAGCCGATCGGCTCTGGAATGCCCGGCGCTGTCGCGATGAACACCCGTCGATACCGGCGCAACCCGACCTCGCGGTACCGCTCATCCAGGGCCGCAAGTTCAATGTCACCCATCTCCCACTCATCGGCCCGAGCCTGAACGTGCCCCGACAGCCGTGATGCCAAACGATGAACCGCGCCGCAGTCCGCGTCCGAACACCGGTGAACAGACACACCGCCGGACCCGCCGCCGGTCTTTGGCCGCTGAACCGCCACGCAAGCACAGTCCGCAACCACCGCGTTCTCCGGACCGATCGAATGCGTGCACGACCCGAACACTCGGGCCGGATACCGGTTCTCAGCCCGGAACCAGTTTTGGCTCGCCGCGATCTTCGACGCCAACAAGTCAGATTGCGCGCTTAAGAGCACCGCGCGGCTCGCCTCAGGCCTCCCCACCGACACTAGGTGCTGGCTATGCACCGTGACATTCGTGGTTGCCCACATTGTGACCGACGCCCACGCCCCAGTCTCCGCATCCGCATAGACAATCACATCGTGGATGCGCGATGACCCGGCTCGCATGCTCTTCCGCCAGTTCTCAACCACCCGCGGCCAATACGGCCCCAGCCTCTCCCTTTTCGCGCGATACAAAAACCCGCACTCTTCATACTTCGCAAAGAGTTCCTCAACCGAAACCTGGTTCACCGCGCAGCCAAACGCTTCATAGCTGCTTCCAAGTGGTACCTGTGTTAAGCCCGGAACCGTCACCTCCACCTGCTTACTCCCTCATGAAGTCCGCGCACCAATAGCCCCCGGCTACAGCCCACCGGTTCGCGCGCGAAGCCCAGGGGCGGTAGGGCGCTGTGCACCCATGTCCCCTTGTGTTCTGTTCACATCCATGCGATCATCTCTCCCTCAAGGGCCAAGATGCCCCCGATTTGTGCGAACGACCCCCCATGCTCCCCCACCCCCCCGGCACCATCACCCGCGCCGTCAACGCCATCGCCAACGGCGCCATCCCCACGGATGCCGAACCCGCCGTCCGCCAGATCTACGATGAGCTCCGCGCCCACGCCGCCGCTCGACTGGAACGCGAGGCCAACGCCACCCTCCAACCCACCGATCTGGTCGGCGAAGCCTTCATCAAACTCTTCAAGCCTGGGCAAACCGTCTGGCAAAACCGCCGCCACTTCTTCGGTTCCGCGGCCCGCGCCATGCAGCAAATCCTCATAGACCACTGGCGCAAGTCCCAGCCGGAGGCCGATCCCGCACTCGACCTTCTCGCCGATCCCGCCCGCATCCCCGACCCCGTCAACCTCGCCGAAGTCATCGAGCGCCTCGCCGCCGAGGACCAATCCCTCGCCGAAATCGTCCGCCTCCGTGTCTTCGCCGGACTCTCCGTCGCCCAGACCGCCGAGGCCCTCGAACTCTCCGAACGCACCGTCAAGCGCCGCTTCAACTTCGCCAAGCTCTGGATCTACCGTCGCCTCTACGGAGTCGATCACCCGGATTCACCATGAGCGCCCCCGCATCAACCTCCGGGCGGCTACTCGCCGCGGCCGAGCTGCTCGCGGATGTGCTGGAGTCCGATCCTTCCCATCGCGAAGCGCTCCTCCAGGCCGCCGAACCCATGGTGCGGTCCCAAGTCCAAGCCGTGCTCGATGTCGCTCAAGCCGGCGCCGCCTTTCTCGAAGATGTCCATTGGCCCATCGCCGAGCGCACCGCGGATGCACCCGCTCAGATTCCCACCGGCACCCGCATCGGTCCGTTCACCATCCTGTCGCTCATCGCCCGCGGCGGCATGGGTGTCGTGTACCGCGCTCACCAAGATGATCCCGCCCGAGATGTCGCACTCAAGCTTCTGGCCACCCCTTTTCCCTCACCCGCCTCCCTTCGGCGATTCCGTCAAGAGGCCCAAGCCCTCGCCCGCCTGCAGCATCCCGGCATCGCTCAGGTCTTCCACGCCGGCGCGTTCGACGGCCCCTCCGGTTCCGTTCCTTACTTCGCCATGGAATTCATCGAGGGCCAGTCTCTCACCGACTACTGCTGCTCTCTTCCCATCAACGATCGCATCTCCCTTCTGGCCGACATCGCCGACTCCCTTCAGCACGCCCACACCAAGGGCGTCATCCATCGCGACCTCAAGCCAGCCAACATCCTCGTTCAGCCCGGCGGCCGCGCTCGCATTCTCGACTTCGGCATTGCCCACCTCACCGACAGCGACCTCCGCGCAACCCACGCCGCCGATGCTGTCCTCGGAACACTCGCCTACATGAGCCCCGAGCAGTTCCGCGGTAGCGCGACAGCCGCCCACGAACTCGACACACGCTCGGACCTCTACGGCCTCGGCGTCGTCGCCTATCGCGTCTTGACGGGCCGATTACCCTACGAACGCGAGCCCGCATCCCTCCTCGACGCCGCGGAGTTAGTCCTCAACACCCCACTCGTCCGTCCCTCGCTGGCCAATCCCCAAGTCCGCGGCGACCTTGAAGCGGTTCTTCTCAAGGCCCTCGAGCGTGATCCCTCCCGCCGCTATCAGACCGCCGCGGCCTTCTCCCAAGACCTCCACGCCATCACCACTTCCGCGCCCGTCTCCGCCCGCCTCCCCACCGCGACCTACCACCTCCGCTGCTTCGCCAAACGCAACAAGGCCCTCGTCAGCGCACTGGTGATCGGAGCCGCGGCCCTGATCGCCGGCTCCGCCATCGCCAGTTGGCAGGCCATCGTCGCCACCCGCGCCCGCAACCAATCCGCCCGCCACGTCGAACAACTCCAACGCACCGCGCGCGGCCTGCTCAACGAGGTTTACAAAACGGTCTATACCCTGCCGGGCTCCGCCAATGCCCGCCTCCAGCTCGCCCAGCACGCGGTCAACGTCCTCGAAGAGCTTCAAGGCGCAACCCCCGACGATGCGCCTTCGCAGGTCGAACTC
Source organism: Phycisphaerales bacterium (assembly GCA_044222485.1). Classification (GTDB taxonomy): domain Bacteria; phylum Planctomycetota; class Phycisphaerae; order Phycisphaerales; family UBA1924; genus JAHBXE01. The sequence goes on from JBGAND010000002.1 coordinate 214,761, forward strand.
GCCGAAAGTTGGTGCAGCCTCGCCGCGACCTGGGGAACCCCCGGCAACGCCAGCCTCCGCAACCGTGAAAAGGCAATCGAGTGCTACGACCGCGCCATCGCCGCGGCCCGTCGGGCCCGAGCCAAAGACCCGTTGTACTACCCGGCCGTCGATATCTTGGCCAAGTCGTTTGAGTGTCGCGGAACTACCGATCGAAGTGCGGAAGCGCGATTGAATGACCTCAAAGAATCGATCGCCGCCGCCGAAGCCATGTGGCCGCAACGACGAATCCTTTCCAGGGAGGATGCCGCTCGACTCACCTTTCGTCTGGCCAGGAGCTTGACGGTGCGAGCCTCTTACGACACCACCCCGGAAAGCCGCATGTCCGATATGCGCCGTGTTGTCGTTCTGTGTCAAGAGGCTTCGGCGATGACAGCAGATCACGCCGAGGCCGCGCGTCATCTGGGCATGGCCTACCGATACCTGGCCCAGGCCTGCGCGGACACGGCTCCCGCTGAAGCAGCCCAGGCCGCCCGGTCCGCCCTGGCGACCCTCTTTACCTTTCATGATCCGGACACCGTGGTCACCCAGCTCAATCACGAAGCCCCGCTGTTGATCTTGCTCGGCAGGCTTGCCGCGGCTGAAGGCTGGAACTCCGAGCGAATCGATGCCGCCCGCCAGGCCCAAGCCCAGCTCGAGGCCTTTATCGCGGCCGACCCCGAGCACGATTACCGCCTTCGAGTCCTTGCCGAGTCCGCGCCGGACTACACCTCGATGTGGCTGACTCTGGCATCGAATCCCCACTTGCCCGGCGAACAACGGCGGTTGGCCGCGGCAGCGGGCGTTGAGGCGTGCAGGCGCGGCGCACAGGCATGGGCAGAGCTGCGGCAACGGGATCTCCTTCAACCCGGCGAGGACTCGCGAGAAGCCGACCTTGCAGCACGGGGCACGAAGCTCGAGTCGATGCGCTCCGGCCCCCTGGCCCGTTGAGCCCGCTCACGTACACCCCGCCGCAAACGCGTTCAGGAAGCACTGGAAGTCGTTGGCGTTCAGGATCGGGTTCGTCGATGAGTGGTCGCAGTTACCGTACGGCTTGCCCGAGGCGAATGAGTTCAAGAAGCACTGGAAGTCGTTGGCGGTTAGGACCGGGTTAGAGGTGGAGTTGTCGCAGTTGGCGTAGCACGTGGGCAGGCTCGGGTAGATCGTTGGGTCAAGCAGGTTGTCAAAGCTGGGCTTGTCGATGAGCGATGCGATGAAGTTGTGCCGCGAGCGGACCATCGAGACCTTGCCCGCCGCGGCGCGGCCCGCCCAGCGCGAACCTACCCGGGGCACCCACTGGCCCTGCGCGTTCTCCTCGCGTTCCACCAGCACCCCGTTCACCGCGTACACCAGCCGGTTGTCATCCGTCACGTTCAGCGCGGTCAGAGCCCCGTTGATGTGCGTGATCGAATCGGTCACCACCAGCGCGGTCGCGGCACTGGAATACTCGATCCGCGAGAGCGTCGGCGAGCCATCGGCACACACAAAGAACGCGCCCGCCGTCTCCGCATCCGGGGCGATATAGACCTCACCATTCAGGTTCACCGGCAGCGCCCGATCCGTGCCAAAGCCCGACAACGTGCGCGGGAAGCTCAGCACCCGGCGCGATCCAAGCGTGGGCTCCTTGGTCAGCATCAGCACCGTGTCGCTCTTGTCGTCGTAGGCCAGTGCCTCGACGTCAAGCGTTGGCGTAAACGTGGAGACCAGCGTCGGCGGGGTCGTCGCCATGTCATAGCGGTTCACACCGTCGCTATCCAGCACGTAAAGATCGCCCAACCGCCCCAGCGCGATCCGCTTGGGGTCCAGGTTCGTCGTCATCCGCGTCGACACCCCCGTCACCAGGTTCAGTTTCCACGCGCCAGCGTTCTGCGAGCCCGTGCGCGCCGCCAGGTAATAGTGAGCCAACGGCTGCGGACCCGCGGCCACATCGATCACAGCCCCCGTGCCCGCGGCCGTGCCAAACGTGTGCGTCAGCGGGATCGGGCTGCCCGTCGGCCGGAAGGGAGTCACTAGCGAGAGCTGGCCCAGGTCTGTCAACTCCGAGAACAGCGCCGATGTGGGCAGGATGCACATCACCGAATCGATGAAGTTGTCCGTCAGATCCGACTTGTCCATGCGGTATAGGGTCTTGGTTTGAAAGTTGTCGTCGGTGCTGGGACGGAACTGCCCCGTCACCGCCGTCAGCGCGGCCATGGAAGTCCGGAAGTCCGACTGCGTGGAGTTCGCCGGCCGATCATCATTCGGATCGCTGAACTGCAGGATGGGTGCCTGCCCACATCCCAGATCCCAGATGCCCGTGCCGGAAAGCACATGCCCGCCGCCGCGCGTCCCGCCGGTGCTGCTGCCGTAACGACCATACGCGACCGTGAAGTAGGCGCCCAGGTTATGCAGGTTGGTCATGTACGTGGGGGAGATGGTGTCGCCCGTGGACCACACCCAGTTGCTGGAGATGATGAAGTCACCCGGGGCCGCGAACGTGACATAGGCCTGTGCGCCGGAAGCCTGCGTTCCGCGCGTCCCACGCTGTGGGTCGGTCTGCATCAGGGTGCCCATAAAGGTGATCAGGTCCGTGACGTGGTTGTAGTTGCTCTGGCTCTCCCAGTCGTGCGGGCCGTTGAAGGTCAACGGCTGAGTGACGCCGTGATTGGCAAGATAGGCAAACCAGTTGCAGGATGAGGTCGGGGCGCAATACATGCCGCCGTTGGCGGGCAGGTCTCCCAAGCGTTGCTGGTCCAGGTCCGGGACATCGTCGACAAACCAGGTGCACTGGGCCTTGGCCGCGGAGTGGGACATGGCCAGGCCGGCGACGAGGGTGAACAGACTGATGGCGTGATGCTTGCGCATTTGTGAGATCTCCTTGGTTGAGCGGGGTGCCCCCACCGGCTTGGTCCGCGGCCCCGATGACCGCGTCACGCTACATAAAGCAGGGCGCCCCCGGTCGATGCGCGACTTTTTGGAGAGTTCGCAGAAGGAAAGTGAAATTGGCGTCCGTTTTGGCCTACACGGGGCAGCCCTGGGCAAAGAGGTTGAGGAAACACTGGAAGTCGTTGGCGGTGAGGGTGGGGGAAGCGGCGGAGCCGTCGCAGTTGGCGTAGGAGCTGCCGATGGAGAATTTGTTGAGGAAGCACTGGAAGTCGTTGGCGGTGAGGAGTGGGGGAGATTGGGAGAGATCGCAGTTGGCGTAGCAGGTGGTGCCTTGGAACTCGTAGCAGCCAATGTCGGCGATTGGCGCGGTGCCGGAGCCGGTGTCGGGTGTGCCGGGGTCATCGTGGCGGCGGGGGTTGCCGTCGATGTCGGTGGTGATGGAGCCTGTGAGCCAGTTGTTGGCCGCGGCGTCGATGCCGGGGGAGCCGGGGAGGAAGTGGGCGTTGTCATCTTCGTTGCCGGGGATGTTGTCGGGGCCGTCGAGGTCGGTGAAGGTGGGGAGTGTGCCGGAGTTGCCGATGCCGCCGAAGGAACCGGTCCAGCCTTGGATAAGGCAGTGATCGATGACGGTGGGGAGGGTGCTGGAGAACTGAGCGCCCTGGCCGGAGCCGAGCTGGTTGGTATTTCCGGCCATGACGGAGTTGTAGATGCGGATGGTGGAGTTGGCGCCTCGGATGGTGCCAAAGCCCATGCCCGCGCCGGAGTTAACGATGGTGCAGCTGGTGATATCGACGGTGGCGCTGGGGCCGGCGAAGAGAGTGGTGCCGCTGGCCAGGTCGCTGCGGTTGCCGGTGAAGAAGCAGTTGGTGAAAACCGTGTGGCAGAGCGAGCCGGTCGTGTAGATGGCGCCGCCGCCATCGGCCGTGCCTTGGTTGGCGATGAAGGTGCAGTTCTGGACTTGCGTGAGGGGAGCGCCGGAGCAGAAGAGGGCCCCGCCGCCGCCGCCGGTGGTGTTGCGGATGAAAGTGCAGGACTTGAGCCAGGAGGTGGCGACGTTTTCGTAGAAGCCGGCGCCGCTGCTGGAGCCGATCTGGCCGACGTTGGTCTTGAAGATGCAGCGTGTGAAGGTGCCATCGCTGCCGTTGGTGGAGAAGACGCCAGCGCCAGAGCCGCCGATGTTGGATTCGATGAGACAGTCGGTGACATGAGGTCCGGAGCCGGAGATGTGGAGGCCGCCGCCCTGGGATTGGGTGCGGTTGGCGCGGAAGGTGCATCTTGTGATGTCGCCGAAGAAGTTGGAGAGGAAAGCGCCGCCACCGCCGCCGGTTTGGCCATCGTTGGCGGTGAAGGTGCAGTCGATGATGGTGGGGGAACAGTTGGTGGCGCGCAGGCCGGCGCCACCGGTGGAGTTCCCGACGCCGCCGGTGAAGCCGGATCGGATGGTGAGACCGTCGAGCCCGGTGGAGGCGCTGCCGGCGGTGATGGTGACGATGTGGAAGGAGTTTTCGGCCATGTTCGAGAAGTTCGCGCCATCGTTGCCGTTGAGGTCGCCGCTGAGGGTTGTCACATAAAGGGAGGTGTTGCGGTCGTCGGGAGTTGGTGAAGCGGGGCCGGCGAATCCGCCGCGGAGGGTGACGCCGATGGGGATGGAGAAGGTGGCGGTGCGAGGGCCGCCGGGGAGGGCGGGTTTGTAGGTGCCTTGGGAGATGCGGATTTCGTCGCCGTTGGTTGCGACGGCGAGGGCGAGTTGGAGATCGTTATAGGGCGAGGACCACGACGTGCCGGAGCCCCCCGGGGGCGCGGAGGCGGAGACGTAGAGGGTGGAGGCGGCGGCGGGGGCGGTGAGGAGGAGGCAGAGGAGGGTGGGGCGCATGTAAGAGGATTGTCGGTGGGGGTGGTGGGGATTGCGGGGGAAGAGGGAAGTGCTGAGTCCCGAGTTCCGAGTCCCGAGTGCGAACGGGATCGGTGGCGCTTTGGGGTGGCGGGTTTGCGGTAGAGGGTGCGGGCGGCTTTGCCGGCGAGTTCCAGGGCGCGCGGGGTTTCGCAGAGGGTGACGGCTTGTTCTTTGAGGACGACGGTGGCGGCGTGCCGGGCTTGGACGGCGGTGGACTCGGCGCGGCGGTGGGCGAGTTCATCAAGAGCATCGAGCAAGGCGCGGACGGCGGGCTGGGCGTACCAGACGGTGAGCTGCGCGAGGGAGAGCTTGTGGGTCTGGGCGATTTGGAGGAAGGTGCGATCGGAGGCCATGAGGTCGGTGATGAGCTCGTCGGTGTTGACGGTTTTGCCGTCGATCTGGTTGTCGATGGGGGTTTGGAAAGATGGGTGGGATTGGGTGGTGAGCATGGGTGGCTCCGGGGGGAAAGAGAGGCGCCTCTATAGGGGGGTGAAAAGCACGTTCTGTGCGCAAAAACCGTGTCGAAAGCTGTGGTGGTTGCTCAGAAAGTGCTTGAAATAGGGCGCGGAATTGAGGTGTGGATTTCGCGGAAATCGTGTCGTGGGTGAGCAGAGATGTGCGCAGAAAGCGTGTCCAACGACCTTGGGCTGGTCCACTGAGGACGGTGGTGGCACCCGGAAGGGAGGTCGCGCCACGGGCCATGCAGAGCCATGATGCGTGCCACCAAAGCCGAAGGCACGGGTTTGCGTTTGCGCCGCAACCTGAGGGCTTATTCGTCCGTACACTTTGGCCTCGTCTGTTCCGGGCGAAGGTTCTTTCACATGCGGCATGAACAACTTGTGCGGCACTTCCTCCCCGTGGCGGCGGGTTGCTTGGTCTTTGCTGGTCGTGGCGAAGGGCAGGTGTGCGATGGTCTGCGCTGGCGGCCGGCGAACGACGTTCCTACGGGGCGACGGGGCAGCGGGCTGGTCTTTGATGCTGATCGGGAAGTGCTGGTCACGTTTGGCGGTTTGTACCTCTACGGCGGTTTGAACAACCCGACCTACTTGGAATCGAACGAGACTTGGGTGTGGGACGGCGCAACTTGGGAGCGCCGGGCGTCGGTTCTGGCTCCCTCGCCGCGAGATTCGCATTCCATGGCATATGACCCGGTGCACCACTCGATTCTCCTTTTCGGGGGTCAGCCTTACGGTGGCGTCTGGCCCCTGGGAGACACATGGGAGTTCAACTGCTTCAGCGGGCAGTGGATCCAGCGAACGCCGACCGTGTCACCGCCGTTGACCACGGGCGCGGCCATGACTTTCGACCCGATCAGCGGGCACATGCTCATGTTTGGCGGCTATTACACGAACAACAGCGTGAACACGATGTGGGAGTGGGACAGCGATGCGGGCACGTGGTCGCAGCGAGCGCAGATCAATCCGCCTTCGCCGCGGAGCTTTCTGCCGTTTGCCGCGGAGCCGACTCCGGGTCACTTCCTCCTTTTTGGAGGCTGGGGGGATGGCCAGCCGGACATTGATGAAACCTGGCGATTTGATTCCTCGACCAGCACGTGGACGCGGCTGGAGCCGCCGGTGCACCCGTCGGGGCGTGCGGATCACGCGGTCGTCTCCGATCCGGTTCGTGGGCGCGTGGTGCTGTTTGGCGGGGCTCAGTATGGGTCCGGACTTGCGATCCGGCTGGGGGATACGTGGGAATGGGATCCTGCGAACGAGACGTGGACACAGCGATTCCCGTTGCGGTCACCTTCAGCCCGAGAGAACGCGGGTGGAGCGTTTGACGCCAAGGCGGGGCGCGTCACTCTCTATGGTGGGCACGCCAGAGGCAGTTCCTACGCGGATGTCAATTTCGGGGATGTGTGGCAGTGGGACGGCGACGAGTGGACCAAGACGTTTGAGCCGCCTCGGACGCCGGTGATCGGCAACTCTCCCTCCGTCGCTTACGACGCGGCGCGCCAGCGTGTGGTGATGTTGTCTTACCTTGAGTGGACGGCGAACGCCCCGAGCACGATGTGGGAGTGGGATGATCGGCGCTGGACTCCGGTCGCGGCCACGGGGCCGATGCCGGGCAACGCGCCACTGGCGTTCGACGGGACTCGCGTCATCTGTGTGTTTCAAGCGGCCGCGGGCACACTGGAGACGTGGGGATGGGATGGTGCAGCCTGGCAGCGGCTTGCTGAATCTCCGGGGACCATCGCGGCCGATACGCAGCTGGCGTTTGACTCTGATCGAGGGCGCGTGGTGATGTTCATTGGCCGCGCGGCCCAGACATGGGAATGGGATGGAGGCCATTGGACTCAGATGGCATCCATCGTCCCTGCGCCGCGGCTGCGATATGCCATGTCGTACGACCCCGGGAGGCGCCGGACTCTTATCGTGGGGGGCGTGTTCGCGAACGGCCTGACTTACTTTCACGACACCTGGGCTTGGAACGGCGCATCGTGGGCTTCCATTGCGACTCAATCAACCTCGGTTGATTTTGGCCTGGGGTACGACCCGGTGCGCGAAGTCTCGGTACTCGTGGACCAGCAGGGCGTTTATGAGCTCGCGCGTGAAGGTGGATGGCACGCTGTGAGCCACGGCGGGCTCGTGTCGCGGCCGAGTGCATCGTTGGTGAATCACGCCCAATCTGGACACTTGCTTATCGTCGGGGGCTATGCGGACGGTGCCCATCCGATCGAGCAGACCGAACACGTTCCCATCGTTCGCGGCTGTCCGGTCTGTTACCCCAACTGCGACAACTCCGCCGCTCCTCCCACGCTCAATGTCAACGACTTCCAGTGCTTCCTGAACAGGTTCGCCAAGGGTGATCCGTACGCGAACTGTGACCATTCCACGGCGGCGCCGACGCTGACGGCCGCGGACTTTCATTGCTTTTTGAATCAGTTTGTGGCGGGGTGCGTGTGAAGGTGGGGGTGAAAGGCGGATGGGGGTCTAGGAGGGTGACGGTCGGAATGTTGGCCGGTATTGGGTTGGGGCCGCGCCTGGGGCTTTGGAACGCTTGATTCCGGAGACCCGCCATGAAAATCCTCGTTTTGGTTGCCGCCCTGCTTCTGATTGTCGCGAGGGCCGCGGCCCAATGCGGCACGCCGACGTTGTGGGAACTGGGGGGGTTGCCGACGGCGGTGTGCGCTGGGGGTGGGGGCACGCAGGTTATTGCGCGGGCGCGCTGGCTGAACATTGTCAACACGCTGGGACCTCAGCCGGTGGTGATGAGCTATCTTCGCCTGGACCACGCTGTGGTTCACATGCACACCGAAGCCATCGGGCGCATCTGGGCGATTGACGGCTCGGTGCTCTATGGGATCGATGTGGTCAACTCTGCGAATCCGTCGCTGTTGTCACGGTTTACGTTGCCGGTGCTGCAGCAGGAGAACGCGACACGGGTGCGTGTTCACGGTAACTTCGTGTATGTCACCACCAACGGGTGGAGGATGTTCATCATCGATGTTTCCAACGCCGCGGCCCCGATCATTCGTGCGACGTTCGTTCCTGTCAACGCGGCGATTCACGATGTGGAGGTGGTGGGGAGCTACGCCTATCTGGCCATCAGTGGCTTTGGTGCGTCCCCTGCCTCGCTGATGGTGGTGGATATCGCCAGCCCGACACAGCCTGTTGAGGTCCGTCGTGTCGGGAATGGCTCCTGCCATCGGATCACGTTTGTGCCCGGGCAGACGATCTACACGCTGAATGATGCGGGCGTGGGGGCGACGCACATCCAGCGTTGGAACCTGGCAGCGCCGAGCAATCCGACGGTGCTCAACGACATTGCGACCGGCACGACGATTCCGGACGACGATGAAATCGCCGGGTCGGGGAGCGCGGTGTGCCTCATGGAGCGGTTCAGCCCGACGGGGGACACCCTGCGGCTTTACAACCCTACGACTTTGGCCGCGGTCGGCCCGGTGACTAGTTTCACCAGCCCGGCGATGGCGCTGTGCGTTGACGGTGTTTATGCGTATGTGGCGCACTACCACGGGCCGCTGGACCGCTTTCAGATCGGCAACCCGGCATCGCCGGTGGCATCGCTGAACTACTTTGATGTCCCCCCGGGCGTGTGTGAGGGGCTGGTCAACGTCAACAACGGCTGGTCGGTGGCGATCGGCTCGGACACGCTGTGGTTCTTCAAGACCAACCCGAACGGTGCGCCCACCTTTATCCGCCAGTTTTCCGCGAGTGCCGGACGCATTTTCCTTCCCCGCGCGGTTATCTACAACGACCTTCTCTACATCGTCGAGAGAAGCGCCGGCGGCTCCGCCATCCGGACGTATCGGGTGACGATCAGCCCGGCGGCCGCGGCCGTCGCCGTGGGGAGCTTCGGGCAGGCGGGCAACATCCTGAGTATGGACCTAGGCACGGACTCCAACTCCGGCACGCTCAGGGCGTATTACGCGGTGTCCGGAGCCCCCTGCACGCTGCACGTTCTCAACGTCGCCAATCCCGCTGCGATGGTTCACGATGCTTCGTTCTCTCTGACCTCGGACGTCGGCGAGTCGATCAAGCACTTGCCCGGGTCGCCATTGTTTGGCACGGTCTCGCGCGTGTGCGTGGGCGGCCACCTGGAGAAGACACAGATTGTGTCGGTAGCGAACACCTTTTCCATGTTCTCGATGGGGGTCATCCCCGCCGGGAGCTCCACGGCCATTCTGCAGGCCGCGGGCGGTACGGCGGTGTGGCTGCTGAACAGCAACATGTTGCGCGCGTATGACATTTCAACACCCGCGAGTCCGGTGCTGCTTTCGTCGCGGAATCTGCACGAGTTCTGCACGGACTTGAAGTACATCGACCCCTTTGGCAACACGGCGGGAGCGGTCACGGGTTTCGGCAGGTTCATCCGCTTGTACCTGGGCAGCATGACCAACCCGTACGTGATGCAGGCGGCCCAGGTGGGCACGCAATCGGGGCCGTTCGGCTTTGACGGCACGGTGTTCCACATGGCGGACGGGCCGGGCGGGTACAAGATCGTGCCTCCGGACTTTGACGCGGCGCCGGCGAAGGACCCGATGTTTGAGGGAGAGGTGGTGTACATCTGCCCGAATGCGAGCACGGTGCTCAACTCGCATATGGTGGCGATGCCGGCGATCGCGGGCTCGCGGTGGTACAAGGACAACGTGCTTCTTGTGGACGGTCCGACGGGGACGGGATCGACGATCACCGGCTCATTGACCGGAACGCTGACGATCACCAATCCTGGGCCGGCCGACGCCGCGCTGTACCGCTGCGACGCCTCCAACTTCTGCGACACGGGCACGGGATACGTGGTGCTCAAGTACTGCTACGCGAACTGCGATTGCTCGACGGCGGCGCCGATTCTGAACGTGAACGACTTTCAGTGCTTCCTGAACAAGTTCGCGGTCGCGGATGCGTACACGAACTGCGACCACTCCACGGCATCGCCGGTGTTGAACGTCAATGACTTTCAGTGCTTCTTGAATGCGTATGCGGTGGGGTGCAACTGAGCGGAATCCCCGTCACGAGGCGGGTTGTGAGGCGGCGATCGGGGGTCCGATCGCCGTTTGTTTTTTGGGCCTTCTCCGGGAGCGTTCAGAATCGTGGCCGGTCTTTGCGCGCGGTTTCGCTTAGGTGGGCAGAACCCATACCAAGGAGATCTCAATGTCCCGTCTCAACTCAAAATCTTCCAGAATCCTGTCCGCCGCCGCCCTCGTTCTGGTCGCCGGAGCTTCCGCCTCGGCCCAGTGCACACCGACCTGGAACCCGCCGCCGGGAATCAGCTATCCCGAGGGTGTCAACGGCAACGTGCTGTGCTCCATCAACTGGGACCCTGATGGCAGCGGCCCGATGAGCCCGTGCCTGGTCATTGGCGGTGAATTTACTGCCGCGAACACCAGTGGCTTTAACCACATCGCGATGTGGGACGGCTCGGGGTGGAAGCCGATGCACATCGGCGTCAACGGCACGGTCCGCGCCCTGACGGTCGATACCGCGACCAACACGCTGATCGCGGGCGGCTCGTTCTCGACGGCCGGGATCGTCAACGCTTCCAAGATCGCTCGCTTCAGCGGTGTCACCGGTCTGTGGTCCGCCATCGGGTCGGGCATCACCAGCGGCGGCGACATTAACGCCCTGACCTTTGACCCCGTCCGCAACGTCATCTACATGGGTGGCAACTTCTCCAGCGCTGGCGGCGTCAGCACCGGCTCGTTTGCCCGCTTTAATGGCTCGGTGTACAGCGCGGTGGGCGCGTTCTTCTCCGGCACTGTCAACGCCCTCTACTTCTGGGATGGGGACGGCTCGGTCTACATCGGCGGGTCGTTTGTCGATCCGACGCTCAACAACGCGACCAACGTGATGAAGTACTACCCCGGCAACGGCGTCTTCACCGACCTGGCCGGCGGGCTGCCGGGGGCCGGCGTCTACTGCTTTGCGGATTACTCACCGGATGGTTTGAACCACCGTCTGGTGGCGGGCGGCAGTTTCGGAACGGTGAATGGCCGCGTGCTCAACAGCGTCGCGTATTACGCCGGTGGCACGGGCTGGTTCCCGCTGGGCACCGGAGTCGCGGGCACGGTTCGCGGCTTTGCGGCCAAGAACCTGAATCAGGAGTTGTACGCCGCGGGCACGTTCACGCTGAACGGCTCGGGCAACATCGTGAACCGCATCGCCAAGTTCACGGGTGGAAACTGGAACGCGATGGGCAGCGGCCTGGATAACTGGGCGTACACGGCCGCGACGTATAAGGATGCGGTGTATGTCGGCGGCAGCTTCACGCTGGTAACCAACGCGGACGGCAACACGACGGCGACGCGCATCGCCCGCTGGGATGATGCTCGCTGGTCAGCCCTGAAGGGCGCACCCTCGGGCGCGGTGCGCTGCATGGTCAGCACCGGCTCGGGCCTGCTCATCGGCGGCTCGTTTGACATGTACGTCGGCGGGTCCACCTTCGCTCATAACCTGGTGAACTTTGACGGGACGCAGTTCTCGGCCAACGTCAACATCCACGGTTTCAACGGCACCAACGGCCCGATCAACGCCATCCTCATCCGGGGCAACGGCGTCACGCTCCCGACGACCTACGTCGCGGGCAGCTTCACGCAGGCCGGCGGTGTCAACGCCCTGAACATCGCCTCCGGGCAGTTCTCCAGCGAGTTCTCGCAGCTGGGCGCCGGGCTTGATGGCGAGGTCAACGCCATGGCGACCTTCCAGTGCACCGGCGGCCCCATCACACAAATCTGCGGCACCGTCGCCGTGGGAAACTTCACCCACTCCGGCGCCACCGCGACCAACTACATCTGTCGCTTTGGCCCGGGCGCTGTCTCTCTGAACCTGGGCACCGGCCTCAATGCTCCGGGTCATTCGCTCTTGAACTACCAGGGCAAGCTGCTGGTCGGCGGGGCCTTCACCATGGCCGGCGGCGTCCTCACAGGGCACCTGGCCCAGTGGGATGGCACCAACTGGACCACCTTCAACGGCACCTTCGTGAACGATTCGGTCCGCGCCATGACCACTTTCAACGGCAACCTGGTCATCGGCGGTGACTTCACCTCAATCAACGCGTCTCCGATCGGCAAGGTCGCCATGTACAACGGAACCTCGTGGGTTGACATGAGCGACGGGCTGGACACGACCTCCGGCGGCATCACTGCTCTGGCTGTCCACAACGGCGAGCTTTATGCCGGCGGGTACTTCGGCCAGAGTGCGCAGCCTCGCCGGCTTGCCCGCTGGAACGGGTCATCGTGGGTCAGCGTCGATGGCGGCATGAACGGACCGGTCAACGCTTTGGCATCTCTGAGCGGCAGCCTGGTCGCCGGCGGCCTGTTCACCCGCGCCGGTTCTTCTTACACGCCTTATCTCACGCAGCTCGGGTGCGCTTGCTGGTCTAACTGCGACAACTCCACCGCCGCCCCCATTCTCAACGTCAACGACTTCCAGTGCTTCCTCAACAACTTCGCCGCGGGTACGCAGTACGCCAACTGCGACGGCTCGGCCGTGGCCCCGGTCCTCACGGCCAATGACTTCCAGTGCTTCCTGAACAAGTACGCGGCCGGTTGCAACTGAGTCCGGCGATGAAGGTTCACTGCGGCGGCCACCCGATGGCCGCCGCTTTCTTTTTTCGACAGTGCGCGAGGAATGCTGTCCGCCGCGGGCAACGTGTTGCGCTCAAGCGTTCTCACCCCAAGGAGTTTCTCGTCATGCGTCCCCGATCTCTTTCCCGTTTCTTTGCATTCTGTGTCGCCGCCGTTGGCAGCGCCTCGGCCGCCTCTGCCCAATGCCAGCCTACGTGGCACGACACACCTGCCGGCGGCTTTACTGATGCGGGCGGGCACGTCCAGCCGTACCTCGCCCAGCTGTTGTGCGCCTGCTGGCCATGCACGGCACTTCGGGGATACCCGAGTGGTACGGAATAGTGAACAACAATGCGGCGAATGGACCGGGCAACTACAGACCTGACGACTATCCCATTGCGATCAGTTCCACCACCCAGGCGGTATCCGGCGAACTGCCTCGACAGATTTGCATTGCCGGTGGGTCCATCAAAAAGCTATCTGAAGGAGTCTTCAAAACCGATATCTTGAATCTGTCCTACGACGGAGCATTCGAAACGGTCGTCCCAGCCCCATTCCGGGACCGGCACTGGGTGAAGCCCGTTGCCGGTTACTCATGGCCTGCAGGCGACGGTCTGGATGTCGGCGTCAACGTCGTGATCCGAAGCATGGATGCTTACCCGCCACCCAACCAGTTCCGCGGCTTGTTCGTTATTGGTCGTTATGTCAGCCCCACCCTTTCGGACGAATGGGCGACCTTTAGCATTCGACCACACTAGCATTGTCGCTTGATCGCACGAAGTCGTGGGCTTGAGTGCCCGCGGCTTCACTTCCCGGGAAAGGGGAAGTCCATGAGTTCCAAGCTCTACGCAATGTCGGCGCTCGCAGGCGTCGCCGCGTGCGCTGGCGTGAGCGCTGCCCAAGTGTGTCAACCACACTGGGCGTCCATTCCTTGCGGTGGAATGCCTGGATGGCCTCTCATTTTCCCTCCGGTCGCGCATGTTGTAGACGGCCATCCGCTTCTATTTCTGACCGCGGGCCTCCCTGATGTGAACCCTGCCTCCGGACCTCAGATTTGGCTTGGACAGGAATGGCGGCCCCTCCCAACTACGGGTTTGCCGCCCTCCAACCTTTACGGCAGCGCGAAGGTGTTTGACGATGGGACAGGCGAACGGCTGTTCTTTCAAACGTACGCCACAAACACTCAGGTGTTCAGCTACGAGGGCTCAACCTGGACACCGTACCCTCCGGAGTTCACGACACTGGGGCGACAGAAATTCTGGTCACTGGATCTGGGAGCCGGCACCCGGGTATTCGGCCAACTTGGGTCCGGCAGGCAAGTTGGAATGTGGGACGGCGCTCACTGGAACGTGTTGGGGACTATGACCACGCCCAATGAGCGCTTCGCCCGGCTTGAGGCGCTTGCTAGACCAGAAGGCGGGGCCGATCTCTACGTCATAGGTTCGTTTACGAGCATCGACGGCGTAGAGGCGCGCGGTCTTGCACGTTGGGATGGCATGCAGTGGCACGAGGTATGGAACCAGCCCATGCTTCAAGGCGATGGTCAACCTGTGATGACAGCGTATGACAACGGCTCGGGGCCGGCTCTTTACACCAACTCGACGCCGCAAACCCTGCCACAGACCCAGGGTGTTCAGGGCCTCTACAGGTGGGACGGGACCACCCTCTCATTGGTTGGTGCCACCGAGAATGGGATGAGCTTTCCGGTCATCATGACGCTCGCCGTGTTCGACGACGGTCGCGGCCCCGCGCTCTATATCGGTGGCGCCTTCACCAGCATCGGCGGTGTGCCGGCGTGCAACCTCGCCCGGTGGGACGGGCACACCTTTGAGCAGGTCGGCGGTGGTGTTCAGACCATCGTCAAGGACCTGGGCGTCTTTCACGATGAGCGGGGCCTGGGCCTGTGGGTGAAGTCGGATGTCAGCCCCACCGTTGTCAACGCCGGCGGCGGCGCGGCCTACGGCTTGGCCGCGTGGTTCGGCTGCAAGGAGGCAAACTGCTACGTCAACTGCGATCTTTCAACCAAGGCGCCGACGCTGAACGTCAACGACTTCATGTGTTTCCTGAACATGTATGCCCAGCGCGACCCGTACGCCGATTGCACGACGGATGGAGTGCAGAACGTCGCGGACTTCCTGTGCTTTATGAACCGGTTTGCGGCGGGGTGCCCCTGATCAGAGCCGAGCGGCGCAACCCGCCGGTCGAAAACCCCAACGCCATCGGCATCCGCCCGGGTGCTCGCGGACCTCGGGCCAGTCCGCCGCGACCGGCCCCCTCGCCCGCCCTTTCCTATAGTCTCAGTCCCGGTCCAACCGGCATTAGGAAAGGCTCCCCGTGCCCGATCCCACCCCCGCTGCCCCCGCCTCCACCCACTTCGACTTCGTCATCATCGGCGGCGGCCCCGCCGGCTACGTCGGCGCCATCCGCGCGGCCCAACTCGGCTACAAAGTCGCCTGTGTCGAACGCGCCAAACTTGGCGGCGTCTGCCTCAACTGGGGCTGCATTCCTTCCAAAGCGCTTCTGTCCAACGCCGAGCTTTACGAGAAGCTCTCCGGCAAGGCCGACTTCTGGGGCCTCACCGTCGAGGGCAAGATTGGCCTGAACTGGGACAAGATCATCGGCCGCTCGCGCGATGTCGCGGGGAAGCTCAACAAGGGCATCTCCTTTCTCTTCAATAAGAACAAGATCACGCATTTTGTGGGCAACGCCAAGATCGTCAGCGGCCGCAAGGGCACAGCTCCGTGCAAGATTGAAGTTCAAGAGTGCGCCGTCAAGGAAGAGCTGACCTCAGCCCCCGCCACCCCCGGCAAGACCCTCCAGACCATCACCGCCACCAACGTCATCGTCGCCACCGGCTCGGTCGCCCGCGATCTGCCCTTCGCCAAGTTCGACGGCGACAAGATCTGGGGCGCCCGCGAGGCCATGTTCAACAAGGAAATGCCCAAGCGCCTCATCATCGTCGGCGCGGGCGCGATCGGCATGGAGTTTGCCTACTTCTACCACACGATGGGCAGCAAGGTCACCGTCATCGAGATGCTCGACCGCATCCTCAACGTCGAAGACAAAGAAGTCTCCGAGACCCTTCTCAAGCACTACAAGAAGGCCGGAATGGACATCCGTGTCGCCACTACCACGCTCGCCGTGGACAAGGCCGGACCCTCGGTCAAAGTTACCGTTGCACCAGTCGTCAATGGAAAGCCTGACGAGTCCAAGAAAGAGACCCTCGAAGCCGATCGCATCCTGCTCGCTGTCGGCGTCGCCGGTCGCACCGATGGCCTGTGCGATGCTTCCCTCGGCCTCAAGATCGAGAAGAACCACATCGTCACGGACTACAAACCCAACGTGACCAAGGCTGAGCCCATCGACTACAAGACCAATCTCGACGGCATCTACGCCGTCGGCGATGTCATCGGGCCGCCGTGGCTCGCGCACGTCGCTTCCGAAGAAGCCATCACCTGCGTCGAGCGCATTGCGTGGAAGTCCAAAAACGCCAAGCAGCATCACGAGCCCATCCCGATCGACTACACCGTCATTCCCGGCTGCACCTACTGCCTGCCGCAGGTCGCCTCCGTCGGGTTCACCGAGCAGAAGCTCATCGCCGACGGCCTGGTCAAGGGCAAGGACTACGAAGTCGGCAAGTACAACTTCACCGCCCACGGCAAGGCCATCGCCGCGGCCCACACCGAAGGGTTCGTCAAGATCCTCCGCGGCCTCCCGCGCGGCGAGGTCCTGGGCGCCCACATCATCGGCGACCAAGCCACCGAGCTCATCGCCGAGATGACCCTGGCCCGCCGCCTCGAAGCCACCACCGAAGAACTCATCTGCACCATCCACGCCCACCCCACCATGCACGAAGCGATGCATGAGGCGGCCCTGGCGGCGGAGGGACGGGTCATCCACGCGTAGGCAAAACGCCCTCAGCAGAATCTGAACGCCGAAAACCCCCTCCATTTTTGCCGCACCCTACCCAGCTTGCCACTGCAGCGAACAGTGCCGGACGCCCCACAGGCTCACCGGCCAAGTCCACCTAAGGCTGTACCCCCAGAAACCGGAAGCGGCCTGTCCGAAGCAGCACGCGAACTTCGTGGGATCTGAGATGAATCGCCGAAAAGAAATGACCATCGCCATCTGTTTGCGGGGAATTGTGCCCGTTCGCCGTCACGACTCAATGTCGAGGCGCGTCTTTTACTGTGAACCAGGAGGCTAGAAATGAACCGTTCCACCCGCCGCCCAACCACCCGCCAGGCTTGGTCGATCGCCGCGCTCATCGCATTAAGCACTGCGGCGGCGCCCACCCTTGCCCAAACCCCCATGGGCACGGCCTTCACCTACCAAGGACAGCTCAAGTCCTCCGGCCTGCCCGCGGGTGGCCAGTTCGACATGATGTTCAGAATTTACGACGCCGCCACGGGTGGCAACCAAGTGGGTCCCACCATGACGGCCGCCGACGTCGGCATCACGCAGGGGCAGTTCACGATCGATCTGGACTTTGGCCCGGGAGTGTTTGCAGGAAACCAGCGCTGGCTGCAAATCTCCGTCCGGCGCTGCAATCATGGGCAGGGCTACAGCACCCTGACGCCGCGACAGCCCGTGCTTGTCGCGCCCTACGCCCTGTACGCGCTCACGGCCAAGTACGCCGAGAACGCGCCGACAGGATCGATGGGACCGACTGGCCCGCAGGGGCCCATCGGCGTGCAGGGAAACCCGGGTGCCACAGGCCCGGCCGGTGCCGCGGGACCCACAGGTTCTGCGGGCGCCCAAGGCGCGACTGGCGCGCAGGGAGCCACAGGCGCTCAGGGAAGCACGGGTGCCACAGGCTCGGCCGGTGCCACGGGTGCCGCCGGACCGACAGGCCCTGCGGGCGCCCAGGGTGCAACGGGTGATCAGGGCGGCACCGGAGCGACCGGGGCCCAGGGAGCAACAGGTGCCCAAGGTCCAATGGGTCCGACGGGCGTGCAGGGTGCCACCGGCGGGCAAGGCGATTCAGGCGCGACCGGAGCTCAGGGTCCAATAGGTCCGACCGGCCCGCAGGGCGCCACCGGCGTGCAAGGCGATTCAGGCGCAACCGGAGCTCAGGGTCCAATGGGTCCGACGGGTGCTCAGGGTGCCACTGGCGCGCAAGGTGCCCAAGGTGATGCGGGCGCGCCAGGTGCTCAAGGACCGACCGGCGCCGCCGGGGCGCAGGGCGCTACGGGTATTCAAGGCGACACAGGCGCAGCCGGCGCACAGGGACCCGCAGGTCTGATGGGCCCAACCG
The DNA here is from genome assembly GCA_044222485.1 of Phycisphaerales bacterium. GTDB lineage: Bacteria > Planctomycetota > Phycisphaerae > Phycisphaerales > UBA1924 > JAHBXE01. Next base: position 232,818 of record JBGAND010000002.1, read on the forward strand.
GCCCGCAAGGATCCCCCGGCGCAACAGGCGCCCAGGGCGCACCAGGTGCTCAGGGCAACACTGGTCCGGCTGGCGCGCAGGGACCGACTGGGACCCAAGGCCCCACCGGCGCGACAGGCGCCCAGGGCCTCACGGGACCGGTCGGCGCTTCACCGTTCTCGCTCAGTGGCTCCACCGCCTTCTATACAGCGGGCCTGGTCAGCGTCGGCACATCGAGCCCGACATCGGCCAACCTGTTCACCGCCTTTGCATCAGGCGCAACTTCCACCGCCGTCCGCGGGCAGGCCACCGCCCCTCTCAACACCGGCCTGATCATGGGTGGCGACTTCTCGATAGACAGCAACAACGGCTACGGAGTCCGCGGCCGCGCAACCTGGGGCACGGGACTCACCGCCGGTGTTTATGGCGAGAACTTCAGCTCCACCGGTTACGGCGTGCAGGCCATGACCGGCGGCACCAGCGGCACCGGCCTCTACGCCGAAGCAACCGCCGTGGGTGCCACCGGCGGCCGATACGCCCTCTTCGCCACCGCCAACACCGTCGCCAACAGCTGGGCGGGGTACTTCGGCGGCAACGTCAACGTCACCGGCTTGCTCTCCAAGGGCGGCGGCACCTTCAAGATCGACCACCCCTTGGACCCCCAGAACAAGTTCCTCTTCCACTCCTTCGTCGAGAGCCCGGACATGATGAACGTGTACAACGGGGTCGTGACGCTCGACAATGCAGGGAAAGCGACCGTCGAGCTCCCTGCGTACTTCGAGGCGCTCAACAAGGACTTCCGCTACCAGCTCACCTGCATCGGCGGCTTCGCGCCGGTGTATGTCGCGACCAAGGTCAGCAACAACTCCTTCCGGATCGCCGGCGGCGTCGCGGGGCTCGAGGTCTCCTGGCAGGTGACCGGCATCCGCAAGGATGCGTTCGCCAACGCCAACCGCGTGGTCCCCGAAGTGGACAAGCCCGAGACTCAGAAAGGCAAGTACCTCCACCCCGAGGCCCACGGCAAGCCGGCCGACATGGGGATCGACAAGCTCCCCGTCGCCCAGCCGACCCCCGGCGCTGTGTCGCAGCGATAACTGAACACGGCCGCGCCACCTTAGCGGGCAGCCGCGGCCATTGACAAGGAGTCCACCATGCGAATCCGCAACCTGATCGCCGTCACTCTCATTCTCCCCGCACAAGCCTTCGCCCAAGAAGAGTTCAGCGTGGACTGGCACACCGTTGACTGCGGCGGCGGATCTTCCAACGGCGACGAGTTCACGATTCTGGCCACCATCGCGCAGCCCGATGCCGGAAACATGACCGGCCCCGAGTCGGTGGATTCATTCTCCATCGCCGGTGGCTTCTGGGCTCTGATGGACCCCGCGAACTGCTACGCCAACTGCGACGGGTCCGCCTCCGCCCCGATCCTCACCGCCAACGACTTCCAGTGCTTCCTTATCAAGTTCGCCGCCGGAGATACCTACGCAAACTGCGATGGCTCCTTGTCAGCGCCGATGCTGACCGCCAACGACTTCCAGTGCTTCATGAACGCGTTTGCCACCGGATGTCCGTAGACCGACTCTGTCCCCAGACGGCTACCCACAAGTTCAAAAAACCTGGCCGCCCTCCTGGTGATCTTGCGCCTCTATAGGTAGTCACCCACGGGAGGCCACCTGATGAACGCGCATCGTTTCCCGCAAGCCCTTCTGGTCTATATCTTCGCCGCGATCTTCCTCGGGCTCCCGTCCCAAGCCCAACCCACCTGGTCCCTCCTCCAGCCCGCCCCTCGCTATGGTCATCGAAGGGCGGACGCCCCCGGGCGGGAAGTCGATGCGAGAGTTGGATGAGGCCCGGAATCACGACCGGGCCTTGCGTGACATTGAGAACCGCGCCGCGTCGGGGTGGACTCCGATTCTGGAGTCGGACGTTTTGCGTGTTCATGGCATGGTGCTGGCGGACATCGACCCGACGTGGGCGGGTCGGTTTCGGGAGGGGCGCGTTCTGATTGCAGGCACGCGATTCGTTCCGCCCGGGAGCCAAAAGTTCGGCCAACTCATTCCCGCGTTGTTGGCCGCGGCCAATCAGACGCTTGTTCATCCGGTTCTTCGGGCGGCCGGAATTCACTACAACCTGGTCGCGGTTCACCCGTTCAACGATGGCAATGGAAGGACCTCACGCCTGATGATGAACGACCTTCTGCTGCGCAGCGGCTTTCCGTGCGCGATAATCGAGGTCGGAAAGCGAGCCGAGTATCTGCAAGCGCTCGCCGAGGCGGACTCGGGCCGGTGCGAGGCGGTTGCCGCGTTCGTCGTGCAGAGCCTGGAGCGCACCATCCGGCGGATCTTGGGCGAATGATTGCTAGATCTTGGGCTCGCTGGAAGACAGACCCATCCACTTGGCCGAATACCCGGTCCGGACGGAGGTCACGATCCCGTTGACGAAGTGATCTACCTGTTCGCGGGCGCGGCCGATGTAGGCCGCGGGGTCCAGGAAGTGGCTCAGGTCCATCCCGGTGAGGGTCGGCTCGGACTTCAGGCGGTCCAGGAGGTCGTTGGACTGGCCGAGTTCTTTGACCCGCTTTCCCGCGGCGATGGCGTGTTTGCGGAGGGCCTCATGGACATCCTGCCGGTCGCGGCCCTTTTTGACGGCCGCCATCATGATGTTCTCGATGGCCATGAACGGCAGTTCGGCCATGAGGTTGGATCGCACGGTCATTTCGTGGACGACCAGGCCCGAGGCGATGCTGTGGAGGAGGTCCAACGCGCCATCCAAGGCCAGGAAGCTCTCGGGCAGCACGAGCCGGCGGTTGGAGGAGTCGTCGAGCGTGCGTTCGAGCCATTGGGTCGAGGTGGTATCCAGGGCGTTCTGGGCAAGACTCATCACAAAGCGGCACAACCCCGTGGCCCGCTCGCAGCGCATCGGGTTCTGCTTGTAGGGCATGGCCGACGAGCCGATCTGCGAATCGCCGAACGGCTCATCCATTTCCTTGCGGCCTGAGAGCAGGCGGATGTCGTTGCAGACTTTGTGGATGACCGAGGCGGTGGCCGCGAGGTCGGAGAGGATGAAGGCGTCGACGACGCGGGGGTAGGTCTGGGCGGTGAGGTCGTGAACGTGGTTGCCGGCGGGCCAGCCGAGCCGGCGCGAGAACGCTTTTTCCATCTCATCGACAAGGGTTGGGCGGTTCTCGGAGAGGTGGAGGAAGGAGGCCTGCGTGCCGGTGGCTCCCTTGAGGCCGCGGAGCCGGAGGCTCTTGAGGTCGCGCTCGATGCGGACCAGACAGATGGATAGGTCGTAGCCCCACTGGGCTGCGCGCCGGCCAACGGTGGTGGGCTGGGCGGGCTGGTAGTGGGTGTGCCCCAGCGTGGGCAGGTTCTTCCATTTTTCGGCGAAGGTGCCTAAGGCGTCGAGCACGCGGGCGATCTTGGTTTCAACCAAGTCGAGCGACTCGCGGAGGAGCATGAGGTCCGCGTTGCACACGACATCCTGGCTGGTCATTCCCAGGTGCAGGATGGGCTTGGCGATCGGCGCGACATCGGCCAGTGCATGGACGTGGGCCATGACATCGTGCTTGAGTCGTTTCTCGTGCTCGAACGCGCGGCGGATGTCATCATCGGTGATATCGACGTGCTTGCGGATCGCCTCGACCTGGTCCTTGCTGACGGGCAGGCCGACATCCAGTTGGGCCTCTGCGACGGCGAGCCAGATTTTCCGCCACACGGTGAACCGGTGGCGGGGAGACCAGATGGTCTGCATTTCTTTCGAGGCGTTGCGCTGGGTCAGGGGAGAGATGAAGGTGTCAAAGGTTTCGTCTTGATGGAGGGACATGCCCATAGCGTACCTCGGCGGCACGGCCGGACGAAATGGGAAAATGCGCGGCGGCAGAGCCCTATCAGGGTGCGAAAATCGGTGTTGTCTGGGTTACCATCGACGTGATGACGAACCTCAAGCCCAAACTTGCGGCCGCGGGCAGCAACTTCAGGCGGAGCCGGTGGAGCAGGCTAAGGGTGGCCTGAGCCGGTTGCTCCAGCAGAGCCCGGGCGATGTGGATGCGTGGGTTTGCTGTCGGGCGACTTCCGGGTGCACGCGGTTGATTTCTTCGCCGAGCCGATCATGCACTATCAGGATCGCGGCGCGTTCGAGCTCACCTGCTTCTCGACAATCGCTTCCGAAGATGCGACGACGCATCGGTTCAAGGGGCACATGCCGTCTTGGCGGAACGATGAGCCGGGGTTTGCGCGGCGGTTTGGAGCGATGCTGAGGGGAAAGTGACGGCAAAGGTGCTCCCGACCGGCTTCGCACACCACCCCGTGAGCGAGAGAACGCCCTTCTATCGCTCACAAATGAGGTGGTTTTTGATTGACCGGGCGTCAGAGCCACCCATCGGACAGGTCGACTCTGCTCGAAAAACCCCCATCCGTCCGGGGTTTGATGCGATTGAGGGACCAAACTGTCGTCATTCCCACGTCCTGCCCCCGATAGACTCTTCTCCCGTGGATCGCCCCCTCCGCCAGACCCGCCCTATTGAGAACGGACCCGCCTCCGACGCCCAGGATCTCGTGCTGGTTCGGGCCATTCAAGCCGGGGATTCCGCGGCCTGGTCCAAGCTCCTGACCCGCTATCAGGACCGGCTGTTTGGTGTCTGCATGCGGATGGTGGGGGACCGCGAGCGGGCCGCCGACATGACCCAGGATGCCATGGTCCGGATCATCGAGGGGATCAAGAGCTATGACGGCCGCGCCAAGCTCTCGACGTGGATGATCCGGGTCACGATGAACGTATGTTTGTCCCGACTAAGGTCTGAGAAGCTCCGGCGGCATGCCAGCCTAGATGCGGCCAATGATGGCCAAAATGCGGGTAAAACCGGTGGGGCGAGCTGGGGAAGTGGGCGAAGTGCCTCAGATCGGGTCCCAGATGAGCAGTTGAGGGAACCCGGGGCCGAACTAAGCGTCGAACGCGAAGAGACCCGTCGCCTTGTTGCGGCGGCGCTCTTCCGGATCTTACCGGAACAGCGAGCGATTCTGATTCTGCGGGATTCGAAAGGCCTTGAGTACGAGCAAATCTCCGAAGTGCTGGATGTGCCGGTCGGGACGGTCAAAAGCAGACTGTTCCGGGCACGCCAGGCCCTCCGGGAGGCGCTGGAAACGATGGACCGGGGCATTGGCCTCGAAAGTCCGGATGCGTGATGCTCTGATGATTGAGTTTTTTGAACGATGACGACTACACCAAACAACCCCGTTCGACCTGATGAAGCCGACCTTTTGGCCTGGGTCGAGGGGGAAAGACTGAGCCCTGAGACGGATGCCGCGGTGGCGCGGCTTCTGTTGAGCGATCCGCGCCTAGCCCGCGAACTTGAGGGCATGCGGCGGGACCGGGTCGCCCTTCAGTCACTGGAAGATGTGAAGGCGCCGGCCGGGCTGATTGAGTCTGTTGAGTCGGCGCTCCAGCCGCTGCTTGAGCGGCAACTGCTGCTCGGGCTTCAGGATGGCGAGCCCGTCGAGTCGCGCCCGGTGGTGTCGATGGTTCGTCCGGAGAAGCGGGGTATCTTTCAGACCTTTCTCGCAGACCGCTCGGGCCGGCGTATGGCGATGGCCGCGGGGCTCCTCCTGGTTGTCGGTGGCGGCACCTATTGGGCGACGACGATGCTGTCGAACCCGCCGGCCAAAACGCTGATCGTGGCCCTGAACTCAGAAAAGCAGAAAGACCTCGCGAAACCCGAGGCGATCGTCGCGACCAACCCGCCCGCACCAGGCGCGGCACCGGAAGTGCGAGTCGAAACACCAGCGCCGATCAGTTTGACGGCAGCGCCTGCGAAAGCGGCGACACCGGTCGATTCTCCGACATCCGTCGCGGTGGTTGAGCCCGAAACCAAGGATGCGGTGATGGTCGGCCCGACGCGGGTGGCGGTTGACCCGACACTGGCCGCGGAACTGGCCCGCGAGGGCAAGCTGGTGATTCGGGTTGTCTCATCGCAGGCGGGTAGAACGCCGGCGACCGTGGCTGATCATCTCAAGAAGGAATGCGCAGGCCCGGGTTGGAAGCTGGCGAGTGAAGTGCCGCCGGCCGTCGCCGTCGCGGTTGCTCCGGAACCGGTTGACTGGGTGCGGGTCGTCGCATCGCAGCCGAAGGTCGAGCCGGAAGTCATGGCCTCGGCCGATCACGACGCCGCCACAGGTCCGATCATGGGCCCGCCGGCGCCGCAGGTCGAACCGCAGCAGATCGAGATGGAACAGATCCCATCGGTGTATATGTTGCAGGCCCGGCTGGATGCCGCGACGATGGCCGCGGTCAGGACGTCGTTGCAGAAAGCCGGGCGCGCGGATGAAGTCGTGTTTGAGGAGCGGTACGAGTCATTACCGCTAGATCAGAGCTCGCCGATCCTGAACCCCAACGCGATGGTTTGGTGGACCAACCCGCCGTCGGGCTGGACACGGTGGGGCGAGGTGCCGGTGGTGATCGATCCGAAGCGATAGTTCACCACGGAGAACACGCCACTTCGGGTCTCTTGTCTTCGCTGTGTTTCTCCGTGGCATCCGTGGCAAAAACTCTTCACCCCGCCACGATGTTCACCATCTTGCCCGGCACCACGATGATCTTCTTAACCGTCTTGCCTTCCATCAAGGCTTGAATCCGTGGCTCGGCCAGAGCCGCGGCCTCAATCGTCTTTGAATCCGAGCCCACGGGCACGGTGATGTGGCCGCGGACTTTGCCCATGATCTGGATGGGGATTTCGATGTGGTTGTCCACCAGCTTGGCGGGGTCAAACTCGGGCCACTTCTCCAGAGAGATGATCGAAGTGTGACCCAGGCGAGACCAGAGTTCCTCAGCGAAGTGGGGCGCAAACGGCGCGATCACGAGCGTGAAGCGATCGGCTTGTGACTGGGTCAGTGATGGCTTGCCATCACCTGTGGCCAAAGGCTTGATGAACTCCATCATCGCGGCGATCGCGGTGTTGAAGGCCAGGCGCTCGATGTCCGGGCCGACCTTGGCAATCAGGCGGTGGAGGGCGCGCTCGGTATCTTCGTTTGCAGTAGGCAGCAGGTTGGGCTTACCGGTGTCTTCGGTCAGGACCAATCTCCATGCGCGCTGCAGGAAGCGGTGACACCCAGTGATGTCGCGCGGGTTCCAGGGCTTGCTGGCATCCAGCGGGCCCATGTACATCTCGTAGAGACGCATGGTGTCGGCGCCGTATTCGGCGATGACATCATCGGGATTGATGACGTTTTTGAGCGTCTTGCTCATCTTGGCGATGACGGGAACAAGCTTCACGCCCGTGCCGCGCTCGATGAACTGGTTGTCGCCGATCTCTTCAGCCGTGTCGTTTGGGGCCAGGGTCTTGTCGGGCCGCTGGAACGAATACGCGGTGATCAAACCCTGGTGGAAAAGCTTCTTGGCGGGTTCTGATGTCGAGACAAAGCCCAAGTCGAACAGTGCCTTGTGCCAGAAGCGGGCGTAGAGCAGGTGCAGCACGGCGTGCTCGGAGCCACCGACGTACAGGTCCACTCCTGTCGCACCCATCCAGTACTTCTCAGCGTCGCGACCGACCAGAGCGCTGCCATTCTTCGGATCGCAATAGCGCAGGTAATACCAGCACGATCCCGCCCAGTTGGGCATTGTGTTAGCCTCGCGGCGAACGGGCGTGTTCGGGGGTAGCACGTCCGGGCTCACTCCCGCGGCACCGGCGGTTGTGTTCAGCCAGTTCGTGGCCGCGGCCAGCATCGGTGCAGGATCATCCGACTCCGGCGGCTTGAAGTGCTCCATCTCGGGCAGCTTCACGGGCAGCGCAGATTCGCTGATGGGGTAGTGTTTGCCCGTGGCGTCGTATACGACCGGGAACGGCTCACCCCAGTAGCGCTGGCGTGAGAACAGCCAGTCGCGCAGTTTGAAGTTGGTCTTGCGCCGGCCGATGCCGGTCTTCTCCAGCCATGCGATGGCCCGCTCCTTGGCGGCTTCGGTGGTCAGGCCGTTGAGCGAGACGTCCGCGTTCGCGGAGTTCGCGGCCAGGCCGGGGCCTGTAAACGCGGCGCCTTCCTTCTTCTGGAACTCCGCCTTGGAGAACCGTTCCTGCAGCGCGTGAAAGGAGCTGAAGCCCTGCTCCTCAATGAAGTCCAGCCACGTCAGGCGCGTGATGCCGCGGCGTTCGGGGGCTTCGCGGGACTGTTCCTCCATCGCGATCTTGGGGTTGACGTCAACAGCGAGCTGTTCACCGCCTCGGCGTCGCCCGGACACCAGCTCAAAGGCTTCTTCAAAGTCCTTGGGGGCAACGTTTGAACTGGTCACCAAGCCCAGCAAGTCGGCCAGCACGGTGCTCCAGGTGTCGGGCAGCTTGTGGTGGTCCTCAGCGTGGACGGAGAAGTAGTGCAGGGCGGCGATGACGCGCGGGTAGACGACATCGCGGATGGCCAGTCCGAACTTGTCGGCAAACTCAAAGTCGCGCTGGTCGTGCGCGGGGACGGCCATGATTGCCCCGTGCCCGACACCCATCAGCACGTAGTCAGCGATCCACACAGGAATGCGCTCGCCCGTCGCGGGGTTGATCGCGTGGACGCCGGAGAAGACGCCGGTCTTCTCCTTGGAGTCGGCCATGCGGTCCACATCGGCCTTGTTGCGGGCCTGAGAGACATAGGCGCCGATGGCGTCGATGCTCGCACCATTGCGGATCTGAGCAGGGCTGGAGAGGATTGCCTCGACCAGCGGGTGCTCCGGGGCGATGACCATGTACGTCGCGCCGAAGATGGTGTCGGGACGCGTGGTGTAGATGGTCAGGGAGGTGAAACCGCCAACAGGCTCACCGTCGATCTCGAACTCAACTTCTGCGCCTTGGCTCTTCCCGATCCACTCTGTCTGCATCGTGCGTGTGGATTCCGGCCAGTCCAGCGAGGCCAGGTCATCCACCAATCTCTGCGCGTACGCCGTAATGCGGAACATCCACTGTCGGAGTGTGCGCCGGTGCACGGGATATCCGCCGCGCTCGCTCTTGCCGTCGATGACTTCCTCGTTGGCCAGCACGGTCCCCAGCTTGGGACACCAGTTGACGGTCTGTTCACCCAAGTAGGCCAGGCGGCGGTCGTCGATGAACTCATGGCGTTCCTCTTGCGTCAGCTCGTGCCACATGCGGATGCCGACCGGCTCGCCGCCCAGCGCACCCAAACCCGACCCGCTGCCGCCGCGGCCTTGCATCGCGACCAGATCGCCCGAGGGAGTGATCCCCCAGTGACCGTTCTCCAACTCACCAACCAGTTCTGAAATCGGCCGCGCCTTGCCGCGGCCGTTGTCCGCCGTCGTGTCATACCACGCGTTGTAGATGCGCAGGAAGATCCACTGCGTCCACTTGTAGTAGTCCTCATCAATGGTCGCAAACTCGCGTGACCAGTCATAGCTGAAGCCGAATCGCTGGAGCTGTCGCCGGAAGGTCTCGATGGCCTTGCGCGTCGTGATCGACGGGTGGATGCCGGTCTGGATGGCGTACTGCTCTGCCGGCAGGCCGAAGGCGTCCCACCCCATCGGGTGCAGGACGTTGAACCCCTGCATCCGCTTGTAGCGGCTGATGATGTCTGTCGCGGTGTAGCCCTCGGGATGTCCGACGTGCAGGCCGGCTCCGGATGGATACGGGAACATGTCCAGGCAGAAGAACTTGGGTTTCTTCGCATCGAACCCCGGCTGGCCCGGGTTGGGCGTGACGAACGTGCCACGCTGGTCCCACTCCTTCTGCCACCGGGTCTCAATCTGCTCCGCGAGCGCGGCCGTGTAGCGGTGCGTCAGTTGGTCTTCGCGTTGGGGAGTGGGAGGCTGGTTGGCGGGCTGCGTCATGGCGTGTTCCGAATCAGTCAGAGAACGACAAGGTCAGTAAACGAACAAGGCCCCGCGTGCGGGGCCTTGAGGGGGTCAGGGGATGCCGCGCACGCGTCAGGAACGGTGTGAACCACGAAGCAGCGAGAGCACCAGAGGGCGGGCGGTTGGCATGGTGGGAGTATATCGGCGGGATGCGGTCGGGTCATCTGTGCAGGCGGCCGCTCTGGAGAGCAAGGATTCAGCCCTGTAAGTGGCTTTCCACGAACCAAAGGTACTTGTCAACGTCCCGAGAAACGGCCGTGAAGATGTCCGCGGCGTCTGAATCGCCCAGTTTGTCGGACTCTTCAATCGCGGCCCGGACGCCCTTGCCCAGACGGGCCAGCCGGTCGGCCACGGCCTTCAGGTGCTCGGTTTGGTTTGAAGCGTTCACCGGATATTCGGGCAGGGTCGAGTTTTTCGCCGCGATGCGGGCGGTGCCCAAGACCTGAGCCCCGAGCTGCGCAGCCCGTTCGGCGACTGTGTCGATGTGCCCGAGCAGCGATGCCGAGATGTCGTCGAAGAGCTCGTGGATCGCGATGAAGCCCGGGCCCTTGATGTTCCAGTGGGCTTGCTTGACCTGTGACTGCATGTCCAGCAGGTCCGCAAGCCGGGCGTTGATCAGCTTGGACACCTTTGTCCGGGTGGCAGCAGGGAGGTCGTTTCGCGTAGGGTGCATGGGTACTCCAGTTCGAGAGAGTACGGTGCATAACTAGTCCGGGATTCAGGGCGACGCTAGGGCGATCCGCCAACTCAATGCGCTTTCATTTCTTCTTTCTTGAGGAACTCGACCGCGGCCTCCAGCACCTCATCCTTCCCCGCCAGCAATCCCTTCACCGTGGGTACGACTTTGATATCCGGCTGAATGCCGATGCGCTGCAGCGGCCGCCCATCGGCGTGCCGCACATCGTGCCCGCTGAAGCGCACGGAAACACCGCCGGGTAGAACACAGTTGGTCACGTCCCCGTTGGCACCGGTCGTCGGTGAGCCGATGAACGTGATGCGCCCTTTGGCCGCCTCTTCAAACCCCAGACAACTGTGCTCGGATTGACTGATCGCGCGCTCATCGATCAATACGACGATGCGCCCGTTGTACTTCCACGAGTTGTTGGGCTGGATGGGCTGATCAAATGTGTGGCTGCCCGGGTGTGCCGGGTCGCTCCACTCTGGCCGCGAGAACTTGGCCATGACCATCGGCTTGGATGTCAGGCGCGAACAGATCTCCCACGCGGTGCCCTTGGGATAGCCGCGCATATCCATGATGAGGGCGGGGGTTTCCTTCACCGCGTCGAAGGCGTCCTTGACGTCCGGTTGCGTGAGGTTGACCAAGTCAAAATAGCCAAACCCCTGCGGAAGCACACAGAACGTTTCGTGCGCCGGATGTGCGAGCAGGGGTTCATTCGTCATCCCCGCTTGCAGATCATCCAGGCCCACGGACCGCTTGAGGGGAACGTCGCGTTCGGTTCCGGAGATGGCCTTGATCGTGACCAGGACCTCGGAGTCCTTGGTGCCCCGCAGAAGGATCGGGTGAAGACGTTGCCGCAAGGACTGTTGGGTTGAGGCCGCGGCGTACTTGGCGAACACCGCCCGCACCTCTTCCACTGGCTTGCCATCGATCCGGACAATTGTGTCCCCGGGCTGAACCTTTCCCTCTTTGGCCAACATCTCATCGAGCACCTTGCCTACCACCGGCTCTCCGCCAACCGTGATGACCAGCAGCGGCGGCACAAACGACCCCAGCGCATCGCGCGACTGGGTCATCGCCTCTCCACCGGTCGCGCCCACGTGCGAATCCTGGAGGCGGGCGGTCATCTCGCGGATCGCCAGTCCATATTCCGCGGCATCCTTGGCCTCTTCAAAACGCGGGATGAACTCGCGAAGCACACCATCCCAGGGCTTGTCCATGTGTTGTTGATAGGGGAAAAAATAGTTCATCACGTTCCAGAGACGAAACAAGGCGAGCAACCGGTATTCTCGCGTGGGGTAGGGCATATCCGCGTAAGGCTTGTCCTTGAGGCGATTGGCTTTCGCCGCTACGGGCCGTTCGACCTTCGGGAGTGGCTTGCCGAATGCGACTTCCTTCGCCACTTCCATGGCCTCATCTCTTGCCTTGCCGTCCGGGTGGATGGTGGTATCCGGCGAGAACCCCACGGTGCCGTCGCTGTTAAGGATTTCACGCGTTCGGATGCGCGCCTTCACTCCCATCGGGAGTGTCATCTCGTAAAGGAATCCCGACGAGTACGCGGGGTCCCCTTCGTGAATGACGGTGGCCGCGCCGGAGTTCTGAAGCGCCGCCAATGGCTCTACCAGTTCGCGACTGGTCTGGTTGGTCAGAATCACCAGCGGCTTGCCCGACGCAGCGGTCGCTGCGCTCTTGATGGCCGGGCGATCGGTGGTCTGGAACTTCGAGAAGTAGCCCCCGCTGGTCTGCCCCGACTGCGGCACATACCCCGAGTGCACCCTCGCGCGGATGGACTGCATCGCGAGTGTTCCGCCGGTGAGGCCCGCGGCCTCATTCGCAAACATCTTGCTGACGAGTTTGGCCTCTTCATCCCCGGCGAGGTCGCCCGCGGGCGATGAGCGACGCAGATCGATGATGAGCGCCTTGGCCGCACCGCATTGCTCAAAGAGAGGAGTGAGAACCTCGCCGCTCTTGCCCGCGGCTAGAACGGTCCAGTCGCGGGCGCTGATGACCGCGACTTTGGATTCACCGCTGGTAATCCACGTCAGCGTGGGCGGGCCTGCGTGCTCATCGGCACGCGGAGATGTCGCGGGCTCAACGGTCCAAGTGATTGGATCGCTCAGCCTGCTCAAGAGGCCGCGGATCGCGACGCGGTATTCGTCCGGCGTCGTGGCCTTCTGGACAACCGGAATGACATCCACCAGGGCCTCATCCCAGGCGAAGGGCTCCTCGGCCATGGCGGGGTGAAAGAGCTTGACGACGCCCCAGAGTCGGCAGAGGCCATCCAGCCGCTCGATGCGCTCCGCATCGGCTTGGGCCAGCGACACCGAGGGCAGCAGCAGAAACACAAGGGCCAATCCCAGCACACGGACGAGATTCATGGGGTGCCTCCTGAAGCCGCTACGGGATATTAGTGAGCCGCGCGGCGATTCCTATAGTTGCGGCCAATCCCGGAGCCTTGCCATGTCAGATGCGACCGCCGCCACCCCCGGCCCCCAAGGGGCCAAGTCCATGGATGAGATCATGTCCCTGTGCAAGCGCCGGGGCTTCATCTATCAGGCGTCGGAGATCTACGGGGGCATCAACGGCTTCTGGGATTACGGCCCGCTAGGCGCGCAGCTCAAGAAGAACCTCAGGGATGCCTGGTGGCAGGACATGATCATGAACCCGTGCTGGGGGCGTAAGGGGCCGGGCGGCGAGCGGGTTCGTTGTGTGCCGGTGGAGACGACGATCATCCAGCACCCCAAGGTATGGGAGGCCAGCGGGCACGTCGGCGGATTCAATGACCCGATGGTGGATTGCCGAGAGACCAAGTCCCGCTATCGGTACGACCATGTGAGCGTGTTTGTGCCGGCATCCGGCGAAGCGACCGACAAGCCCCTATTCGCGTTTATGAAGGATTCGCCCAGCGAAGCCAAGCAGCAGAAGAAGGCTGAAAAGGCCTTCGGCGCTGTCAAGGTTGTGCCGCTAACGACAATACCGGTGGATCAGTTTGTCCGCGTGCTCGGACCCGATGCAGAAAAGGTCGGCACGCTTACTGAGCCGAAGCAGTTCAACCTGATGTTTCGAACCTACATCGGTGCCACAGCGTCTGAGGATGACAAGGCCTACCTACGCCCCGAGACCGCCCAAGGCATCTTCGTTCAATTCAAAAACGTCGTCGACACCACACGCGTCAAGGTTCCCTTCGGCATCGGCAACACAGGCAAGAGTTTCCGCAACGAAGTGACGCCACGGAACTTCACCTTCCGGTCGCGCGAGTTTGAGCAGATGGAGCTGGAGTTTTTCTGCCACCCCGACGAGAGCGCTGCCTGGTACAAGTTCTGGCGCGACTTCCGCATGGAGTGGTGGCAGTCCATCGGCCTCAAGGGTGAGAACCTGATCCTCCGCGAGCACGACAAGGATGAGCTGTCGCACTACTCGACCGGCACCTCCGACGTCGAGTATCGCTTCCCCTTCACCGCTCCCGGCTTCGGCGAGCTTGAGGGCATCGCCCACCGCGGCAACTACGACCTGACCCAGCACGCCAAGCACTCGGGCGCCAAGCTCGAGTACTTCGACCAGGAGCGCGGCGAGAAACTCCCCAACGGCAGCACCAAGGGTGAGCGCTTCATGCCCCACTGCATCGAACCGGCCGCGGGCCTGGATCGCGGTGTGCTGGCGATCCTGTGCGAGTCGTACACCAAGGACCCGTCGCGCCCGTCGCCCGAGATCATGCGATTCCACCCGCGATTGGCTCCCATCAAGGCCGCGGTTTTTCCATTGGTCAACAAGGAAGGGATGCCCGAAGTCGCCGAGAAGCTTTACGACGAAGTCGCGTCCCGCTTCGGCAAGTCCGGTTTCATTGAGACGGATGCCAAGCAGTCGATCGGCAAGCGCTACGCCCGCATGGATGAGGCCGGTTGCCCCTTCTGCTTCACGATCGACGGCGAAACCATGACCAACCAAACCGTCACCGTCCGCGACCGCGACACAGGTTCGCAAGAGCGGATCGGGATTGACAAGGTTGTGGGGTACCTGGATCAGAAGCTGGGCCTCTGATCACGGCCCGCTACCGATCGTCGTGCCAAAGCTCCGATCCGCGAGCATGTCCGGAATGATCGTCTTGAAGATCGCCGCGGCGTTGTCGGGGATCGCGACTACGCCGTTGATCTTGATGGACCCGTACGAGCCGTTGGCCGACGAAGTGCATGAGCCAAGCGCTTCGGTCTTGAAGAACTTGAGGCGGCGACCGGACGCCTTGAGAAAGACCTGATTCATCGATGGGATGGATGGCGGCGCATGGACCGTCCATCCCGGATAGCTAACTCCCAGTTTCGCGAGCCACGTCGGCGGGCCGAGCTGGGTCCGACGGATCTGAAACGGCGTCCCTCCGGGCGGTCGGAGGGAGAGCTCGCACACGACATACTTGCGCGGGAAGAAGACCGCCACCAGTGCGAGGATGACGCAGATGATCGCCAGCCTCTTCAGCCAGCGCTTGAGTCTGGTCCGCCGCGGCACCGCGTCGAAGCTGGACGCATCCGCCGGGTCAAACGCCCGAGCGCACTCCGGGCACTGGTTGGTCGCGATCCCTACAAGGTGATAGCCGCAGGCCTTGCAGAACATGCCACCATGTTACTTCGCCGGCGAATAGTGCTCCTTGAGCGCCCCCAGCACCCGCGGCCAGGCGTTGTTGAAGTACTCGCGAATCTCCTTGGCTTCATCCGCACGCTCCGGCGAGGCCGCGGCCAGCTCGGCAAAGCCCATTTGCTTCAGGATCACCTTGGACCCGTGCGCCCCGGCGGGGAGGATCTTCACAACGACCCAGGTGTGCTTTTCGCGACCCCACTTGAACTTGGGCGGGGCGTTCCACGAGAAACTGAGCATGGAGTCGGGCTCGTAACTGAGGATCTTGCACCCTTCGGACCCGCGCTGTCCGGCGGGCGGCTCCATGCTGAAGTAGACCTCGAAGGGCCCGCCGACTTTCAGCTCAATCTTGCTCTCGGTTCCCAGGAAGGCCTTGAAGCCCTCGCTGGTTGTCCAAGACTTCCAGACGTCCGCAGGCATGGCTGCGATGTTGGCCTCCGTGACGATGGGGGCAAGGGGGTCGGCCTGCGATGCCGCGTGCTCGGGCTTCGAATCTCCCTTGGGAGTGCCGGAGAGGTTCTGCTTGAGCTTGTCCAGCACCCACGCGTTGCCCTGTTCAAAGAACGCACGCATCTTCTGCGACTCTTCCTCAGCGGTGTAGCCAACCTGAGCCAGTCGCAGATGCGACTTGCCTTCCCCGACATCCGTAAACGTCGCAACGCACCAGACGCCCTGATAGGCATTCATGAACGGGAAGTTCTTGGGCGGCTTGGTGATCCGCCAGGCCAGGACCCGGTTGGGTTCATACGCGAGGATCGTGTTCTCGATGGTGCCCTCATCGCCGATGACACCCGCGGGGTTGTAGTGACTCTGCATCTTGCCGCCGACGCGAAAGTCGATCTTGGCCTTGGCCGCGCCGAGCATTTTGAAACCGTCATCGGTGGAAAAGACCCACCAGAGTTTCTCGACAGGGACATCGAAGTCGCCTTCGGTGACCACAGGGTTGGTATTGGCCGTGGCCGCGGCGGCCTGGGACTTGGTGGGCTCAGGACGATCTTGAGCAACCGTTACACCGCACATCGCCAGGAGAATCGTCAGGTACACACGCTTCATGAATCGCTCCATAGTGAACTTGCTTTGCTGCCATCGATCACGACTCTGCGTGGCCGAGGTGTTTGAGGCGCAGGAAATACTCGGGCTCGTTGAGCCCGTTCAAAGACCGGTTGTCCGAGCACTCGTCCGATTACTTCTTCATCATGGGCTTCCACAGCCCGATGCAGTTGCCTTCAGGATCTTGGAACCACGCGAAGTGGCCCATGCCCGGGACCTCTTGCGGCGGAACGATCGTCTTCCCGCCGAGCTTGGTGGCATGATCGAGAGTCTTCTGAACGTCATCCACCTGGGCGTAGAACGTGACATACTGGTGCGGCGGGTGGCCCAGGCTGTTGATCATGCCGCCGATGCCGTCGGTCTTCTTGGGCGCCATGGGGCCGACGTTCCCGATCATCGCCGTCGTCGGGCCGTATCCCTGAAACTCCCAGCCGAACAGCGGGCCGTAGAACTTCTGGGCCTTGGCAAGGTCCTTCACGCCGATCTCGAAGTGAACCACTGGTGCTGCCATCCGAGTCTCCTTAAAACTCTCCGCTGGACCGTGATCTAGCGCCACCCACCAAGAATGGCGCCTGTCATGACAAAAAAGACGAGCTGGTACGACAGATCAATCACATATACGCCGAACTTTTTGTCGCTGGCGATCCACGCCGTGAGGCCGATGGCCGCGGCCGGTCCGAGCCAGATGAACGCACCAATCTCCGCCCCCGCCACGGCCGAGGGCACGCCGAACGAGCGGAACAAGACGCCCAGCACCGCCGAGAGCAGCAGATAGCTCCCGATCATCACGCCGAAGAACACGTGCGGCGGGCGGGCCTTCTGCATCGCCTTGACCTTCTCATCGCTGTACCCGTGCAGCTTCTGCCACTTCTTGCCGAAGAGCGCCGTGTACCAGAGGCCCCCCAACATGAACGTCGCGACCGCGGCCACCAACACCGCCAGCCAGTTCACCCCCGCGAGATCAAACTTCATCGGTGCAGCTCCTTAGTCCCCGCCCGGTCCATCAAAAGTTCGAAGTAGGTCCGCAACTGCGCGACAGACTCATCAAACGGCATCAGGTTCCCCGCGGCCCGGGCCTGCATGATCGCCCCCTCCATCACCGTCAAGATAAAATGGGCAAGCTGCTCGCGGTCGGTGTCGGCGGGAAGGCGGTCGCCGGCATCATCCAGCCACTTGCGCACGGCCGCGGCCCAGTTGCGGAAGTTGCGATCGATCAGTTGGCGCGCGGGCGGGTGGTCATCTCCGACCTCCAGAGCCAGGTTGCCGATGGGGCAACCCATCTTGCACTTCCACAGCTCCATGCCCTTGCGGTAGTTCCCCAGGAGGGCGAACACGCGCTCGATGGGGTCAGTCGTGACGGCCTCGGCCGGACCCATGACGGCGGGGTGGAGCAGGTCGATGGCGTATTCCAGCACGCCAATCAGCACGGCCTCTTTGTTCTCGAAGTAGTGGTAGAGGCTGCCGCTGTTGATCCCGGCTTCACGCAGGATCGTGGCCACACCCGTGGCGTGATAGCCCTGTTCGTGGAAGAGCCTGAAGGCAACTTCGAGGATGCGCGTCTTGGTGTCTGCGGGTGCGATGGGTCAGTTCCTCGTGCAACAGGCTCTTGATTGATCGTTCATTCAACAGTTGATCGAACATTCAACTGTTTGTCAAGTCGATTTTGTGATATCCTACCATAGACCAAACAAGTTTTCAAGTAACGGACGGCCTTCTATTCCGAACCAGACCCCTGCTCGAACTGTTTCTTTCGCGGAGGCTCCCACGTGTGGAAGTGGCTTCTAGGTGTCTTTGTCATCCTGGTTCTCCTCTGCGGCGGCGGGGGGTACTTTTTCGCGGCGACCGAAGCCGGCCGCGAGATGACCAAACAGTTTCGCCCAGACCAGAAGCAGACGGAAGTCCGCATCGATTCCGTTAAGCGGGGGGACCTGATCCGGGTGGTGAGCGCCCCCGGAACGGTGGAGCCTCAAACCAAGGTTCAAATCAGCGCCCAGGTGTCAGCCAAGATCATCGCATTGCCTTTCCGAGAAGGGGATGACGTCAAGAAAGGGGACGTGCTGGTCCGGCTTGATGCGGACGACTATATCGCCGCGCTTGAATCGGCCCGGGCGAGTTTGAAGGGGGATGAGGCACGGCTCGAGGGCTTGCAGGCCGCGTTGGTGGAGGCGACATCAGAGCGGACCCGCATGCGGGGACTCTTTGAGACCAAAGACATGGCCCAATCGGACCTGGATTCTGCGGAGGCCAACTACCTGAGGGCCTTGTCCGCCGTCCACGCTGGTGAGCACACGATCGATATCGCCAAGTCCAACATCGTCCGGGCTCAGAAGAACCTGGACTTCACGACGATCACCTCGCCCATGGATGCCACGATCACCAAGCGCAACTCCGAAGTGGGTGAACAGGTGCTGGGCACGTTTAATAACGCCGGCTCGGTCATCATGGAGCTGGCGAACCTCAAGACCATGGTGATGAAGGCCAAGGTCGATGAGTCCAACATCGCACCAGTGAAAGCTGGACAGGAGGCGGTGATCAACATCAACGCTTACCCGGATCGCACTTTCCGCGGCGTGGTGGACCTGGTCGGCCTGAAGAAAATGATCGACAAGGACGGAACGGGGTACTTTGAGACCGAGTTGATCGTGAAGATCGACAGGCCCGAGGACCTGCCCAAGGGTGACCGATTGCGCTCGGGGTACGCCGCGAACGCGGATATCAAGGTTCAGACCCACGCGGCCGTAATGAAGGTCCCCAGCCAGGCGGTGGTGGACCGGCGGATTGACGAGCTTCCCAAGGAAGTCACGGAAAACAGCCCGAATATCGATCGAACCAAGACTTTCGCACGCGTGGTGTTCAAGCTCGTGGATGGCAAGGCTGTTCCGATTCCTGTCAGCATCGGTTCCAGCGATGTGACGCACACGATCATCGTCGCCGGGCTCACGGAAGAGGATCGGGTGATCACGGGCCCGTTCAAGGTGCTCACTACGCTCAAGGCGGATCAGAAGGTGGTGGAAGAGGGCACACTGAAGAAGGACAAGGGTCCGGTTCAGGCCAAGAAGGATGATCTCAAAAAAGAAGAGCCCAAGAAGGACCCCGCCGAAGCCAACAAGGGCAGCTAACTCATCGCACCTCCCCCATGACCATCCGCATCCGCAATCTCGAGAAGGTGTACAAGATCGGCGTCGAGCGCGTTCACGCGCTCCGCGGCGTTGACCTGGACATCAATAAGAATGAGTTTGTCGCGATCATGGGCTCCTCGGGCTCGGGCAAGTCCACGCTCATGAATATCCTGGGTTGCCTGGACCGGCCCACTGCGGGTTCATACGAACTCAGCGGGGCGCCGACCCACAAGATGTCCGCGGCCCGACTTTCCGATGTCCGCAACCGCGAGATCGGGTTTGTCTTCCAATCGTTCGAGCTCTTGTCGCGGGCATCTGCGCTCAAAAACGTGATGCTGCCGTTGATCTACTCGCGACGGAACTGGTGGGGGGCTCGGGCGCGGGCCAAGAAAGCCCTGGAACGCGTCGGCCTTGCGGATCGGATGAAGCATCGATCCAATCAGCTCTCCGGCGGCCAGAGGCAGCGCGTCGCGATCGCCCGGGCGCTGGTGAATGAGCCCAGCCTGCTGCTGGCCGATGAGCCCACCGGCAACCTGGACAGCAAGACCAGTGAGGAAATCATCGGGCTCTTCCAGCAGCTGCACGATGAGGGGCAGACGATCGTGATCGTGACGCACGAAGAGGACATCGCCGGCTTTGCGCATCGCATTGTGCGGCTCAAGGATGGCAAGATCGTCTCCGACCATCCGACCGATGAGGACCCGATCCACCGCGAGTTCCTGGATCGTGCTGCCATTGCGGCGAGGGCCGCGGCCGAGCAGTCCGGGTTGGTGAACGGGACGCACGCGGGAGCCAAGCCATGATGTTCGTCCGGCTTCTGACACAGACGGTGGTGCTGGCGTTCGGGCAAATCTGGGCGAACAAAGTCCGGGCGATCCTGACGACGCTGGGCATCATGATCGGCGTGGGCGCGGTCATCTCGGTTGTCGCGGCGACCGACGGACTCCAGAAGTTTGTCCTCAAAGAGTTCGCCTCGGTCGGCGCCAGCAAGGTGTGGATATTCCCGAGGATGACGCGGGAAATGCGCGACAAGTATTCCTGGCGTCAAATCCGCCTGACCACCCGCGAGGTGGACGGGATGTTGGACAAGTGCCCATCGCTGGCGCGGCTCACGCCGATCATGGACATGTCAATGTCCCTGCAGTTCGGCGAAGTCGTCAAACAGTCCGCGGTGGTTCAGGCGATTCGTCCGGCGTGGAACGAGATCGAATCACGGGCGATTTTGCAGGGTCGGCCCTTTTCGCGAATCGATGAAGAAGAGAGGCTCCCGGTCTGCATCATCAACGATAAAGCCATCGACGAGCTCGGGTTGAATAAGGAACCTGCGGGCCAATCGGTGCTGCTGGGCGGGCGAAAGTTCACCATCGTCGGTGTCGTCGAGACCAAGACCGTCAGTCCGATGTTCGGCGGCGATGAGGTCCGCAGCGAGATCTACATCCCGTTCCGGACCGGTGAAATGCTGCGATCCGAGCCTCGCATGTATGTCGTTGCCCAGACCACCAGCCCTGAGAAGTACGAGGATGCCAAGGAAGAGATCCGGTTCTACATGCGGCGTTCGCGCAACCTGAAGCCCGAGGAACCCGACACGTTCGGCGTCGAGGCGATCGAGCAGATCATTTCACAGTTCAACAAAATCGCCGGCGGGATCAAGATTTTCATGGGCGGCATCGTGGCGATCTCGCTGCTGGTGGGCGGGATCGGAATTATGAACATTATGCTCTCCTCGGTGTCTGAGCGGACCCGCGAAATCGGCCTGCGCAAGGCGATGGGGGCGCGGCCGGGTGTGATCCTGATGCAGTTCCTGGTGGAGGCGATCACGCTGTGCCTGGTGGGCGGAGCGATCGGGCTGGGAATCGGATACTCGCTGATTGTTGCTCTGAAGATGATCCCCAAGAGCCCGCTCTCGGAGGCGTCAGTGCCTTTGTGGGCGGTGGGGCTGTCGGTGATGTTCTCTGTGTTTGTCGGCGTGGCCTTTGGGATGGGCCCGGCGATCAAGGCCGCGAGGCTGGATCCGATTGAGGCTTTGCGGCATGAGTAGATCTGGAAGACACGAAACGATGAACACTCGAGCGGATCGTGTGGGTGGGTTCTCTCCCACGTGGGCATGCGCCGGCGCGGCGTTGCTGCTGGCCGGGTGCGGTTCACCTCTTGGAAGTTCGGACCGGGACCTGGGCAATCGGCCCCCGCCCGAGCGGCTGCGGAATATCGATCGATTCCCGACCGAGCAGTACGTCAAGCCGCCAGCGCCGCCGTCGGAAGCCAAGGTGGATGATCCATCCAAGGCCGCGCGTGACAAGTTCGCGGCCATGCCTGAGATCCCGATGACGATCGAGGAGGCCCGGGCGTCGGCGCTCGCCCACAATCTGGACCTGAAGGTGTCCCTCCTGAATCCGACCATCACCCAGGAGTCGGTGACGGCCGAGGAAGCAGCGTTTGAGGCGGTGTTTACAACGCGTGCCTTGTGGCAGGAGACGGATGCGGCGACGATTCCGCCGTTTCCTGGCGGCCACGACCGGTTGTATTCGGTGACACCGGGCGTCACTATTCCACTGCGAACGGGCGGGTCGGCATCCGTCAATCTTCCCATCACGCGGGATGAGAATCCGTCATCCGCGCTCAATCCCGCATGGACAACGGACCTGGACTTCTCGATTTCCCAGCCGCTGCTTCGCGGGGCTGGACGTGAGGTCAATGCCACGGCCATCACCATCGCCTCGTACAACCAGCAGATTTCCGAGGCCCAGACCAAGCTGGCGGTCATCGTTCAAATCGCGGCCATCGATCGTGCCTATTGGCGGCTCTATCAGGCGAGGCGTGATCTTGATGTTCGTCAGCAGCAGTACGACCTGGCGCAGGCTCAGCTGGAGAAGGCCCAGCGGCTGGTGAACTCCGGCAAGCGAGCGGAGATCGAGGTGGTCCGGGCCCAGTCGGGAGTCGCCGACCGGCTGGACGGGATCATCGTCGCTCAGAACGCGGTGCTGCGCCAGCAGCGCGAGTTCAAGCGACTGATGAACCTGCCGGGGCTGGAGGTGGACAACACCTCGCGCCTGGTGACCAAGACCGACCCGCGGCCCGTGGAATACCTCTTCAACGCCCAGGCGCTGTCGGCCAGTGCCGAGCAGAGCCGCATGGAAATGATGGAGCTTGAGCTCCGGCTCCTGGCGGATTCGGCATCAATCAAGTTCAACAAAGACCAGATCTTGCCGCAGCTGGACCTCAGCGCGTCGTATGCGATCAAGGGCTTGGGCGATTCGTGGGATTCCAGCCGGCGGATGATGCAGCGCAACGAGTTCAACGACTGGTCCATCGGGGCCACGCTCTCGATGCCCCTGGGGAACGAGGCGGCTCAGTCCCGGTATCGCCAGTCGGTGCTGACGCGCATCCAGCGGATCGGCTCGCGCGAGTCGCGGAAGCAGACGATCAAGCAGGAGGTCTACGACGCGGTAGACAGCATCGAGGCCGGGTGGCAGCGGATATTGGCGACTCGCCAGGCGACCATCTTGAGCACGCGGGCCTTGCAGGCTGAGCAGCGGCAGTTTGAGGTCGGCAACTCGACGAGCACGAACGTGCTGGATGCCGCGGCAAGGTTGGCCGAGGCTCAGCTCAACGAGATTCTGGCGGTGACGGACTATGAGGTGACCCAGGTGAATCTAGCGGTGGCCACGGGGACCCTGCTGGGGGCGGAAAAGATCCGCTGGGAGCCCAGCAAGCCCTAGCCCCAAGTGCCGACCACCCGAATCCTGCGAACAACCCTGGCGATCCGGCGAACAATCCCACATGATCAGTCGCTCACTCGTTGCTCTCTTCGCCTCGCTCATGTCTGCGAGCTGTCTGGTTGCCCAACCACCTGAGCCTCCTTCAACGCAGCCTATTCGCCTCAGTCGCGCCGACCTTGCCGACGTCTACCTTCGCTTTGAGCGGGCCCTGAGCAAGCATCCACCCAGGGATGCCACCCAGATCAATCAGGAGTTCGACCGCGCGACGTTGCAGTTCTTCTCAGGGACGTTCAGCGATTCGGCGAAGATGCTCTGTGAAGCGATTGACGGGCTGAAGTTCGGCGATGCCGTTACTTCCAATCACGCGTTCGCATCATCGTTGAAGGTCACGGTGGTGCCACCGGTTCTTCGACTGGATCAGCCGTCGCCGGTGGCGATCCGTGTGGATCCGATGTACAAGGTCCAACCGGTGGGGGCGGTCCAGATCCGGGTGGTCGCGGCCGATGGGCGGGTGGCCTTCGAGAAACCGACGACCGAATCCAAAGCCATGATCGCCGCCGATCCCAAGCTGTTCAAACCGGGGACGTACCGCGTGCAGGTCTGCTCCGGCGATGAGGCCCTGTTCTCGACTCGGTTTGTCGTGGCGGATCGATCGCTGGATGCCGTTCGAGATGAACTGCTCAAGAAGCTCGAGCCGGCATCCGGCGGTTCCGCGGCCATCGATCAGGCCATCGTCGCCTGTCGGGCTCGGATCAACCTGCTTACGGACACGCCCTCATCGGACAACCCCTCGCAGTTCATGGCCGACCCCAGCGAGCTGCGCGAGCAAACGGGGGCAGAGGTGGCCGCGATTCTCAGCGGGAAGGATCCATATCACGACCGCCGCGGCGACTATTGGCGGACGATCGCGTTCAAGGGCGCCGAGATTCCCTGCCGCATCTACGCACCATCATCGCTCCCCAAGGCGGCTCCGGTGATCATCGCCCTGCACGGCGCCGGCGGTGATGAGGCGATGTTCATGGATGGGTACGGGGCGGGTGTGCTCAAACAGCTTGCGGAGAAGCGGGGGTTCCTGTTGATCAGCCCGCGAACCGAGGTGATGATCGGCAACGCGCTGGCGCTGGACCAAGTGATCGCGGCCGCGGGCCTTTGCTATGACATCGACCTCAAGCGGGTGTATCTGCTGGGGCACTCGCTGGGGGCGATGGCCTCGGGCGGGCTGTCCGCCCAGCGACCCGACGCTATCGCCGCGGCGTGTCTGATGGCGGGAACCGGTCGTTTCTCCAAAGGCAAACCCGTGCCGCCCACGCTGGTGATCGCGGGCGAGCTAGACCCCCTGATGCGGGCCGATCAGGTTCGTGCAGGAGTGAAGCAGGGCACAGATGCGGGGCTGCCGATTGAACTGAGGATGATCGCTGGCCGCGGACACACTCTGGTGGTGGGGGAGCAGCTCGAGTCTGCGGTCGATTGGTTGCTCAAGCACAAGCGCTAAGGCTTATGCCGCCGGAGCTTCGGCCCCGCCGAGCGCGGCGATGCGGGCCTTGATGTCGCCGATGTAGTTGATGCGGATGCCGAAGTTCTCGACCACTTTGACGGCCGAGCCGGTGCCGATCTGCTTGTTGTTGATCAGGAGGTCCAGCTCGGCCTCGGAGTTCTTGTGGAGCTCGATGATGGCGCCGGGAACCAGGCCCAGGACCTCGCTCATGGTCATGGTCCGCTCGCCGACGCGGACGATGACGGGGACTTCCAGGCGCAGGATGGCGGAGAGGTCGGAGACCATGAAGTAGATATCGGCTGGAGGGGGGGGCGGGCCACAGAACCCAGGAAGTCCATGGGTTCTGAGGCTAACCCAGGGCCTCAGCCCTCGTACCGCCCCACGATCAGCGTCACATTGTGCCCGCCGAAGCCGAACGTGTTGTTCATGGCGTACTTGATGCGGCGTTCGCGGGCGTGGTGGGGCACAAAGTCCATATCAAAGCCGTCATCCGGGTCATCCAGGTTGATGGTGGGGGGGATGACCCCATCCCGGACAGCGTGGATGCAGGCGACCATTTCCAGTGCGCCCGAGGCTCCGAGCGTGTGCCCGTGCATGGACTTGGTCGAGCTCATCATGAGCTTGCCGCCCTTGCTCTTGCGGGCGTGGTCGCCGAAGACGGTGTAGGCGGCGGTGACCTCGGCCTTATCGCCAAGGCCGGTCGAGGTACCGTGGGCGTTGACGTAGTCAATCTGGCCGGGGTTCAGGCCGGCATCCTTGAGGGCCCAACGCATGGAGCGGGTCGCGCCCATGCCGGCATCGTCTGGAGCGGTGATGTGGGTGGCGTCGGAGCTGTTGGCGCACCCGACCAGTTCGGCGTAGATCGTGGCGCCTCGCTTTTTGGCGTGTTCCTCGGTTTCGAGGATGCACATGGCAGCGCCCTCGGAGAGGACAAACCCGTCGCGGCCCCGGTCAAAGGGACGGCTGGCCTTGGTGGGTGCATCGTTTCGGGTGGACAGGGCCTTCATGGTGGAGAAGGCGGCGATGCACAGGGGCGAAACCGCGGCCTCGGCCCCGCCGGCGATCATGATGTCCGCCAGGCCGCGGCGGAGGTAGTTGACGGCATCTCCGATGGCGTGCCCGCTACTGGCACAGGCCGTGGCGTGGGCGGAAGCGGGTCCCCTGAGGCCGAACTTGATGGAGACGTTGCCCGTGCAGGCGTTCACCATGAGGCGGGGGACGGTGAACGGGCTGAGGCGATCCGGTGACCGCTCCAGCATCGTGACCAGGCCCTCTTCGATCGTGATGATGCCCCCGATACCCGAGCCGATCACCACGCCGCAGCGTTCGGTGTCTTGCTTGGTGTAGTCGATCCCGGCGTGCTCGACGGCTTCCGCGGCCGCGGCCACACCAAGCTGGGTGAAGCGATCGACGCGTTTGGCGTCGCGGTGCTCCATCCGCTTGGTTGGGTCAAAACCCTTAATCTGGCCGCCGATGCGGCAGGTCCAGGTGTCTTTGTACTTGGCGAAGAGCTCGCTTTCGATCAGGCTGATGCCGCTTTTGCCCTCGCGCATGGAGGCCCATGTCGAGGTGGCATCCAGCCCCAAGTTGGTTACGGCGCCAAAGCCGGTAATGACAACGCGATGCCCGTTGGGTTGCATGAGTCGTTCTCGGACCGCCAGGAGTTCAGAAGGCCGGGTTATTCGATCCCGTGGGCCTGCTTGATGAACTCAATGGCTTGGCCGACGGTCTTGATCTTCTCGGCCTGCTCGTCGGGGATCGAAGTTTCAAACTCGTCCTCGAACTCCATCACCAACTCGACCTGGTCAAGGCTGTCGGCGTTGAGGTCATCCACGAAGCTGGTGGCCCGTGAGATCTTGGCCGTGTCGGCGCCAAGCTGCTCGGCCACGATCTTGATGACTTTGCTCTCGATTTCCTGTTCGGTCACGGCAGAATCTCCCCGGGGGGTCAAGCCGCCCCGTTCAATGAAACCTAAGCGTTGATTCTAGCCATCGGACGGACGCCGCGCCAACCGGTAGTGTTCCCGGACGGCGGTTTTTACGCTAGTCCGTGCTAATCGGGCCTGCCTGGGTCCGAATCCGCGGCCGGTTGAGATGCTCGGGCGGGTCGTGCGGGACGGGGGGCGTGCGCTGTCAAGGCCGGGGTACCGAACGATTCACATTCCGGACAGGTAGGACGATATGTGACTGGCTTGTGCCCTCGCGAGCGGCCGTGGCAACCCCTTGGGGTTGAGACGGTTGAGGCGTAACCGCTTCGGGGGGCACCAAGGCTGCCAGGGGGGATTTAGATGTCAGCGATGCCGCATGAACCAGAGGCCTTTGCCGAGCAGGTGGCTTCTCTTTTGAGGAAGCTTCAGCCGGCGTACAAGATCGAGCTGACCGGACCCCGGGAGCTGGTGATCAACGGCCGCCGTCTGGACCTTGAGAATCTGTACCGGATGGTCAATCACGAGCCGGAGCGCGGCACGGAGATCGTTGAGCATTATCTGGATCAACTGTTCGCGGGCGATGCGGCAAACCTGGGGCATATGTCTCTGGAGTTCGCGCGGCCCCGGATCATGCCCCGCATTCAACCTGAGTCGATCTTCAATCACCTGTCGCGCGAGATGGTCGCCCACGTGCCGTTTGTCAATGACACGGTGGTGGTGTTCGTGATCGACCTGCCGCAGATGACGGTGAGCATCACGACCGAGCAGATGATCCGCTGGAACCTGTGCGCGGAGGATCTGGAAGAGATCGCCAAGAAGAACCTGGACACCTACTCGCCCAGCATGGAGATGCAGATCGTCGAGAGCAAGGAAGGCGGTCGGGCGGCGATCCTGGCCGAGCAGGATGGGTACGACGCGGCGCGGCTGCTGCTGTCGAACCTGTACCGGCGCCTGGCTCCGAAGCTGGGTGGGAACTTCTATGTGGCCCTGCCGGCCCGGGACATGTTCCTGGCGCTGTCGGCCGACCCCGAGCCATTCGTGCAGAGACTCCACGGGCGGGTCGAGCACGATTACAAGCGGCTGCCGTACCCGATCTCGTCGGACTTCTTCTTGGTCACGCCGGACGGCGTGGCGGGGACGAAGGCGGCGTAGGACAAAGCAGCAAAGCGGAAAAGCAGCAAAGCAGCAAGTGTTGGAGTCTGGTGGCCTCAAATCGACCGGCGGCTCGTAGTCCTACATTTGTTGCTCTGCTGCTTTGTTGTTTTGCTGCTCTCCCATGATCCTCCTCATCGACAACTACGACTCCTTCACCTGGAACCTGGTCCAGCGTTTGGGGGAACTTGACCCGACGCTCGATCCGTCACGCGATCTGGCAGTAGTTCGCAACGACAAGATCACTCCCGATGAGGCGGATCGGCTGGATTCCGGCCGCGGCCCTTCGCACGTGATCATTTCGCCCGGGCCCTGCTCACCGGCGGAGGCAGGGGTTTCGTCGGCGATCATCGAGCGGTTCGCAGGTCGGGTGCCGGTGCTGGGGGTGTGTCTGGGGCACCAGTGCATCGGCGCGATGAACGGCATGACGGTGACGCGGCATGTGATCCCGATGCACGGTAAGACCAGTCCGGTGCAACATGATGGGATGGGCGTGTACGCGGGGCTGTCGAATCCCTTCACCGCGACTCGGTATCACTCGCTGGTGGTGCTCGCTGAGACGGTGCCGGTGCTCAAGCCCGATCAGGATGGCTGGAGGGTTTCGGCGTGGACGGATGAGGATGATGGGAAGGGTGGCGTCCGACGCGTGGTCATGGGTCTGCGGCGGGTGTGGAAAGATGCCAAGAAGTCGTCGGTCGAGGGGGTGCAGTTCCATCCGGAGAGTTTCCTGACGGAGGAGGGGCCCAAGCTGCTCGGGAACTTTCTACAGATGGGGCCGCGGCCTCGTCGGGTTCAGGCGTCCGAGGGTGGCATGCCTGTGGCTCTGCACAGGCCTGTTTGACAACGTGTGTCCGTCTTGCTGTGCAAAGCCACAACCATGCCACCCAACGCTGACGCGAGTACGATCTGTCACTCATGATTACTCCTTCTCCCACCACCAAAATCGACCCCACCCTCGCCCGCGGCGTGCTTTCTGAAGTTGTCGCCGCGACGGCCACCAAGCCAGGCTTCGTGACGGTCAGCTTTCCGAACACCAGCTATGAGCTTCACCTGCTGCCCGTGGCTTCGCCGCGGACGGCGGTGGGCAAGCGAATCCTGGGTGTGGTGCGGGCCAAGGCGCGTCGCATCGACATAGTGCAGACCGGCGGCAAGTTTGTAGAGCCCGTGTCGGGTCGGCCGCGGCGTGTGCAGGGGCGGGTAATTTCCGTCGTCGGCGACTCGGTGGTGGTGGATGCGGGCGTGCCGATTCACATCGCTCCAACCGACCCGCGGCAGAAGGCGTCGGACTTCCAGCCGGGCGCGATCGTTGGATTTGATGTGCTGGATGGCGCGACGTTTGAAGAGCGTGCCTGATTTTCAGGTCAGGAAGATCTTCGCGACATCACCCGCGACCGAAAAGAGCCGACGCCGTAGGCCGGGCATCGCCATTATCAGAACCCCCGCGGCCACGGCGGCGCCAAGAACCTCTTTGGGGTAGCGGCGCACCAAATCGGCCGGATCGCGCAGAAGTACTTCCAGCGGGGCCGGAGCTTCATCCACGAGCAGCCGCTTGGCGTCTTCCGCACTCAGCGGGGTTTTCCGAGCCGGATCACCAGCCATATCAAAGCTCCCGCGCACGCCAAGAGGAACATGCCGCTAATAAACGCGGCGCCAACGAAGCCCAGTGCCACTCTAAATGCTTCAAAGATGCCCCAAGCCAGTAACGCCAGCCCCCCGACGCTGATGGCCGCGGCAGCCAGCGCCAGCGCTACCGCCAGCCCCACGGCCACGGTTGATTGGCGCAGCGCCCGCCCTTCGGCCTCTGCAAGGTCAGCGACTCGCGTGATGAACTTGGCCAGAGACTTCAAGCTGAATTATCTCCGGGCCAGGATGGCGCCAATCAACAGGCCCGCTCCGAGCGCGATGCCGACAGACTGCAGTGGCTTTTCTTCGATGCGCTCTTCGAGTCCGTGTACCGCATCCTTGCCGTAGCTGGCCAGGTCGTCGGCCTTCTGGGCCAGACGCTCCAGCCGATCTCGGACTTCGGCCTCGAGCTTGTCCTTGACCGCTCCCGCCTCGCCCTTACCCGCCGCGACCAAATCCCGCAGCGCGGTACCCAGGTCAGTTTGCAGCGCCACGATATCGCTCTTGATCGATTCAAGATCGCGGCTGAGAACCGGTTGCTTTCGCTTCGCCATGAAACCTCCCTCAACCATTGCGGTTGTTGGGGGACATTAGCTTCAAACCGGGTGATCGGAGCCAGAATGAAGGCGATTTAAGGTGGATGAGGGATTTGTGCTCGATCAGCCTGCGAACAAACTTAAAACGCGAATGGGAGGAGGAGTTTCCCATTCGCGTTCGCTGCGCTCTATGTGCGTTTAACTGGTGACTTACCGCGATCCAGTCACTGTGTCGTACCGCGTTCCTGCCGGGATCGGCACGGGCTGCTGCACCGTGGTGCCAAACGTACCCGCCGTCCGCGTCATCGAATCCACCGCGATGAACGCCGTGTACGAGGACATGAGGCCATAGTCGAGTGAAAGCTGTTTGATCTGATCCATGAGCCGCGGGCCGTTGTCGCTGGTGGCCTTGTCGGTCAGCTCTTCGATCTTCTTGCGGGCCCAGATGGTTGCGAGCTTGGCGCTGGATTCGGGGCGGTCATCGGTCTTGACGGTGATGGCGGTGGGCAGGCGCTCGCGCCCGGCGCGGCCGGAGATCTTGATCGGGCCGTCCGGGTTGCCCTTGCAGCGGCCGGTGATCATGATCGGGCGGCCGACGTAGAGATCGGGCAGGCGCTTGGGGAAGACATCGCTGACATCCATGCCCGCCCAGTCGATGGAGAGATCACAGAGCGCGGGGTGGGAGATGCGGTCGAGGAAGAGGTCCATGATTTCGCCGGGTTTATCGCCGGGGTTCAGGAACGCGGACACGCCGCGGCCCAGGCGGGCCAGGCCTTCGAGCAGGTAGCGGTTCGGCGAGGTGCCCATGCCGACGGTCATGATCCGGCACTCGCCCAGGTTTTCGCGGACAAAGCCCAGGACCTCCGGGTCGTTTCCGATGAAGCCGTCGGTGAGAAAGCAGATGAAGCGTGTGCGGCCGCGGTCGCGCGGCATGTTGATCGCGGCCTTCACGCCGTTGAGCATCATCGTGCCGCCGCCGGCTTGCAGGCCGCGGACGTAGGAGAGACCCTTCTCCAGGTTCCGACGGGTGGCCTTGAGCGGCTCATTACCGATCGTCGAGGAGTTGTCGGAGAAGTCGATGATCTGGAAGGTGTCGTCGAGGTCAAGGTGGGCCAGCGTGTGCTCGACCGCGGCCTTGGCCTGGTTCAGGGGCTCACCCTCCATGCTGCCGGACCGGTCGATGAGGAAGACGACCTCGACCGGGCCACGCTCGATGTAGGAGAGGTCGGAGGGCGGCACCAGGAGCATGGAGAAGAACCCGCCTCCCTTGTCTTGCTGCACGAGCATCGCGGACTTGGTCGCGGTGCCCGCGACGCGGTAGCGGAGGACAAAGTCCTTGTTGGGGATCGTGTCGCTCTGGGCGATCTTGACCCGGGCGAGCGTCGGCGAGGCCTTGTCGTGCTCGACGGTGATGGCGTGGCTGGGGCTTTCGAGGGATTCGATAGAGACGCCCGCGTTGATGTCCACGGTCATGGAGATCTCGCTGCCGCTGCGCTGCGAGGGGCGGAGGTACTGGATCTCGGTCTGCTGGCCCGAGGCGCCGGGCTGGTTGCCGTAGGCGATCACGCCGATGCCTGAGCCGGTGACCGTCGTCGCCGGCGGGTTGAACCGCGGCCCGACCACCATCGGGAACGTGAACTCAAACGCGCCGTCGCGATACGGCAAGCAGTGGTAGTAGTTGATGTCGATGTCGATCTCTTTGCCCGGCTCGATGTTGGCCACGGCCTGCGTGAAAATGTTGGGGCGCTCCTGCGTCATGAGGGAAGCGACGTAGCCGCGGCGGCGGGCGTTCTCGTAGATCTTCTCGGCCTCCTCGCGCTCGCGGATGACGCCGCGGATCGTGCGAGAACCGACGGTCATCAGGAAGTCATTGACCGCGGCATCCTCGGGGAGCGGGAAGACGTAGAGGGCCTCGATCTTGGAGTCGTAGGGGTTGTGGAACTTCTGCGTGACCTTGACGGTGGAGATGTAGCCATCCACGTGGGCGCTGACGCTCGTGTGCGCCAGCGGCACGGGGACGTTCCGCCAGTTGCCACCCTCTTCGCGCTGCGTCATCAGGCTGCCGCAGCCGGGCTCATCATCGGCGGGCTGGACGATTTTCGGGTGCGTCCGCTCGATGACCCAGAGTTCCTGGCCGGGGCGGAGTGTGATTTCGGTTTTGGGGTGAGGGAGCTCGGCTTGGCGGCGGGCGACTTCCTTGCGGTAGATTTCGATGAGTTGCTTCTGCGCCTCGCTGGTCGCCGCGAGTTGATCAATCATGGCGCCGGTATTGGACCTTACCCCGGGTTCGCCTCGGGCGGTTCCATTCCTAGAGCTCTGGAGTTCCTGCAACTGCGCGAGGAGTGCATGAACTCCGGCCTGAGACACTGCCAACTGATCGTCCCTTGTCGCTCCCGCATCGGGGCTGTTCTGATTTTGGGGAGGCTCCGTC
Source organism: Phycisphaerales bacterium (assembly GCA_044222485.1). Lineage (GTDB taxonomy): Bacteria > Planctomycetota > Phycisphaerae > Phycisphaerales > UBA1924 > JAHBXE01. Next base: position 264,979 of record JBGAND010000002.1, read on the forward strand.
GGCAGACCACCGACTGCTGTTCTTGCATTTTGAAACCCAGCGGTGATCTTCTGGTCTGGGTTTGGACGACCAGCGCCAGAGAGTTCACCTTCGATCACGTAAGCGCCACCGCCGCCCTGACTGCCTTCGAGCGCCCTTTGAAGATTGATGGCTGGGGCATCGCCGTAGTCCCGCTGTCCGAAGTAGCCAGCCTGCGAGTCGGGCGATCGCAGGGTGTACTGCTTCTGCATCTGACTCGGAGGCGGCACGCCATTGCTTGAAGAGTCGAAAATGCCACCGTGTTGCGTTCTGTTCCGGCTCTGTCGCCCATCGTTGACACACGCCTGCAGCACCATCGCCGCCGCCGTCACACCCACAAGCCCGAGCATCCCGAGCGTTCCGTAGATCTTTCTCATCGCGCATCTCCTGCCGCGGCTGCGGCCGCGGTCGCCTGGATCTTGGTTCCGTCCGCCGTCGCCGCGGCCTTCACGATCACCGTGAACGCGGGCTCGGGTCCTTCGATCTGAACGTGAATGCGGGCCACCCGCGTCTTGCCCGTGGGCAGGTCGGGCCCGGTGTTGAACGCCGCGAGGATGATCCGGTCTTTGAGTTGATCCTCGTGGAGCGCGGCGGGGTCGTAGTGGGGAGGAGCTTTGAAGGCCGCGTGCTCGCCGCCTTCGATGCCGACGAGTGTGACCTTGGTCGTGCCGGGCTTGCCGGCGGGGGTCGTCGCCTTGACGTCGATCTGATACGCACCGAGCGTTGCCTGGGCGGAATCCACGAAGAGGTCGAAGGCTTCGAAGCGCAGGCCGGTTTCGATCCTCGCTTGCGCTTCGGGCTCGTGGCGTTCGGGCTGCTGAGAGAGCCCCAGGCATGCGACGCACAGCCCCAGAGTCAGGATCGCGATCACACGCTTCATGCCCCACCTCCCAGTTTCACCGCGGCCGCGGCCGCCGCGTTGATCTCGGCGCTGGTGACCGTGGTGTCTCCATATTCCTGCCGCCGCGCCAGCGCGAAGGCATCGAGAATGTCGATGAGCCCATCCCCGTTCACATCACCGCTGTGCAGGGCGACGTTCGGAAGCTGGCTGTTCCGCGATAGGTGCGTGGGCACGATAAACGCGGCAACCACGGCCGCGGCGACGCCGGCCCACTTCACCAGAACCCAAGGCTGAACGCGGCGACGCCGGACAGGGCGGCGGCGAGCCAAGTCGAGCATGGCCGAGTCGATGGAGGCCGGCACGCCGAAGTTGGAGCGGTACGTGGAACGCAGATCGCCCGCCAGCGAATCAGGGATGCGGGGTTCGGGATTGGTTGGTGAGGTGGACATGGGTGTCTCCCAGTAGAGTGCGCCAGATCGCCGCGGGTTCACCGGAATTCGAGAATTGTGCCACGGGCTTCGGCGCTTCGCCGACGCCCGCGCGGGGGCCCCGAAAATCCGCACCGTTGCGGCGCGTACCAGGCCATCTCACGGGTGTCGGTGCAAAGCGGCCGAAACCCGTGGCACGCTCATCCCTCCCAGTACCCCTTCAGACGCGCATCTCCCCGCATCGCCTCCACCGCATGGTGCATCCGCGACTTAACGGTCCCCTCTGGAACTCCCAGGGCCAGGGCGATCTCAGAAACGCTCATTTCATCTACGACGCGCATGAGCAGCACTTCGCGTTGGCCGTTGGGCAGCGACGAAACGGCCGCGGCGAGTTCGGTTTGTGGCACCGAGCTTCTGCTCGGTGTTCCTACTTCCGTCGCCACAAACACCTCAAAGGCATCTGCATCCATTCCTTCGGGCTTTTTCTTTCGCCGGGAAGCCAATGCGTTGTTCTTGAGGACCGGGTAGAGGAAGGTCGTCACGCGAGCCCGAAGTTGGAACCCTGGGAACTTGGAGAAGAAGTAGACAAACGACTCCTGCATCACATCGAGCGCGGCATCACGGTCGCCGGTGAATCGGAACGCCAGCGAGACGGCCCAATCGCGGTACCTTAAGTAGAGCGCGCCGAGAGCCTCACCATCGCCTTCATTCGCGGCGGCGACGAGATCAGAATCGGTCCGTTCCTCGCCCATGTACGTAGAGCATACTTGAGTTGGAGAAGAGTTTTCACCGCAGAGGCGCAGAGAGCGCAGAGAATGAACAAGAAGAACTAAGAACGAGAAGAGAATGAAGCGGATGCTACTTCCACTCTTTCATTTCTTATCTCTGCGTACTCTGCTACACTGCGGTCAAAACTCTTCCTACTCAATCCTCGGATCTACCCACCGATACAGCACATCCACCGCGAGGTTGAACAGAACCAGCATCGTCGAGTAGATCATGACCACGCCGATGATGAGGAATAGGTCCTTGTTCTGGACCGCGTTGACAAAGTGCTGCCCCATGCCCGGGACGTTGAACACGCGCTCGACGACGAACGAGCCCGTCATCGCCAGCGCCGTCGCGGGCCCGAGATAGCTAAGCACCGGCAGGAACGCGTTCTTGAGCGCGTGCTTAAGCAGGACACGCGATTCACTCAACCCCTTGGCCCGCGCCGTGCGGATGAAGTCCGCCGAGAGGCAGTCGATCATGCCCATTCGTGTGAGCCGCGCGATGTACGCCGCGAATGGAAGGCTCAGCGTGATCGCCGGCAGCACCGCTCCGAGCGGACCCCAGTTGCCCACCGGGAACCACGGCAGCCACACCCCAAACACCAGGAGCAGCGCGGTGCCGATGACAAAGTTCGGCAGGCTGATCCCAATGAGCGCGATGCCGAGCGTTGCCGTATCCGCCAGCGACCCCGGCTTCACCGCGCCCACGACACCCGCGCCTACACCAATCACCACCGCAATCAAAATCGCCACCGCCCCCAACGTCACCGACACCGGCAGCGTGTCCGCGATGATCTCATTCACACGTCGATCGCGATACTGAAGCGACGGACCCAGATCAAACAAGCGGCGATCGGGTGGCGAGATCCCTGCAGCCTTCGCCATCTCCGCCTCGCGCTGCGCCGATCCGTCCATCGTCTTCCGCACCCACTTGATCCCCGTCGCGCTGTCCAAGTACGTTCCGTAGAACCCCCAGAAGCTGTCGAGGTTGTACTGGGCCATCATCGCTTTCTGCACTTCCTCCGGCGGCCGCCTTCCCTCGTGGTCTAGTGGATTCCCCGGCACCGCCCACGCCAGCGCCAGTGTGATCGTGTAGATCACACCGATGATCAGCGGCAGTTGAATCAGGCGTCGGAGGATGAGGGAGAGCACGGGGGATCAAAGCGGGTGCTGTGATGCTGGGCCACACCACGCCGCGCACATTGCCGTCCGACCAGAACCCTGGCCATGCGAAGCCGCAGAACGCGACGCCGTCGGCTCCACCTGCGGCAAACACCTCCCATCCAGGCATTTCCGACGGGTTTTCCAGTCCGGCGCATCCAATTTCGAGTGGCCCCCGCCGCAACCCGGCCAGCACGAGCCCATAGACTCTAAAGCACGAATCCGGGAGAGCCTTGGTTTGCGAACGTGGGTGCCCTTAATCAGCTCGGCGTTGTTGACGGCCACGGTGGGCGCCCAGCCCAAACCCGCCGAGACGCCTCTTATTCCCCGCGCCGTCCTCTTCGGCAACCCTGACCGCGCCCGGGCCGCCCTCAGCCCCGACGGCAAGATGGTCTCCTTCCTCGCACCCTCCAAATCGGAGGCGAAGCCCGAGTCTTCCGCCAGCATCCTCAACGTGTGGATCACGCCCGCGGATGAACCCGCCAAGTGCAGCACGGTGACCACCGATTCTCGCCGCGGCATCTCCCGCTACTGGTGGTCGCAAGACAGCAAGCACATCCTCTACCTGCAAGACCGTGAGGGTGATGAGAACTGGCACATCTATTCCGCGGCCATTGATGGCGGCGCAACAACCGACCTTACCCCCTTCGAAGAGATCCCCGGCCCGGACGGCAAGCCGCTCACAGGCCGCGACGGCAAGCCCCTCCGCCCAACGGCACGCCTCATCGCGACGGACCCGGACCAGCCCACCATGGTGATGGTCGCCGTCAACAACCGCGACCCGCGTCTCCACGATCTCTTCAACGTCGATATCACCACCGGCGCCTGCTCGCTCATCGAGAAGGCCCCCGAAAACACCGTTGACTGGGTCGTCGATAACTCCCTTTCAGTTCGATACGCCGTGACGTTCGCCGATGATGGTGGACAAGTCTGGCTCCGCCCCGGCAGCACCGCCGGCGCGTGGGAGTCTTCCGTCACGCTCTCCGCCGAGGATGCCCTCACCTCCGGGCCAGTAGGCTTCACCGCCGACAACCAGACCATGTACATCCAGGATAGCCGCGGCCGCGACACCGCCGCCCTCTTCGAAGTCCAGCTCTCTAGCGGCCGCAAAACCCTTATCGCCCAAGACCAGACCGCGGACCTCGCCGACGTCCTGGTTCACCCGACCACCAAAAAGGTGCAGGCTGTCACCTTCAACCGTCTCAAGGCCGATTGGGTCGTACTGGATGAGTCCATTCGCGACGACTTCGTAGTCATCAGCGCGCTGGGGCCGGACTTCGAAGTCGTGTCTCGCTCCAGAGATGACAAAACCTGGTTGATTCTCGTGAACGATGATGACGGTCCCAACGCCTATTACCTGTATCGCCGCGGCGAGCCCGTGCCTCGTCCACCGGTACTGCTGTTCAATGATCGGGCCGCGCTGAGCAACCAGCCGCTGGTGCCCATGAAGCCACTCATTATCAAGTCCCGCGACGGACTGGAAATGGTCAGCTACCTCTCCCTCCCCAAGGGCAGCATTCCAACCGGCTCGACCCGCCCGAGTAAGCCGCTCCCGATGGTTCTCCTGGTCCACGGCGGCCCCTGGGCGCGCGACGAATGGGGTTACAACTCCCTTCACCAGCTCTTGGCCAACCGCGGCTACGCGGTCCTCAGCGTGAACTACCGCGGCTCCACCGGTTTCGGAAAGTCCTTCATCAACGCCGCGCGGCGTGAGTGGGCCGGCAAGATGCACGATGACCTCATCGACGCCGTGAAGTGGGCCGTGGATGAACGCATCGCCGACAAGTCCAAGATCGCCATCATGGGCGGCTCGTATGGCGGCTACGCAACCCTGGTCGGTCTCACCTTTACGCCCGAAACCTTCGCCTGCGGTGTAGACATCGTCGGCCCCTCCAACCTCGTCACGCTCATGGAATCCATCCCGGAATACTGGAAGCCCGGCATGGCGATGTGGCGAACCCGGGTCGGCGATGTCTCAACTCCCGAAGGCCGCGACTTCCTCAAGTCCCGCTCCCCGCTCTCCTTCGTTGACAAAATCTCCCGCCCCCTGCTGATCGGGCACGGCGCCAACGACCCCCGCGTCAAAATTGCCGAATCCGACCAGATCGTTCAGGCCATGCAGGCCCGGTCCGTCCCGGTGACTTACGTCGTCTATCCCGATGAAGGGCACGGATTCATGCGTCCTGAGAACCGGGCGGCGTTCTTCGGCATCGCGGAGGCCTTCCTCAGCCAGTCCCTCGGGGGCCGTTTTGAGCCGTTGGGAGATGCCGTCGCCCAGTCCACCGCCCAGGTCCGGGCCGGCACCGTTCCCGGTTTGAAGGGAACCCCGCAGCGCTGAGCCGCGTCTGATCCGGTATCCTCAAGCTTCCGTATGGATCGGTGGAATGGTCCGACGGAAGTGGGGCCTTGGGAGCGCATCATGGTTCAGACAACCCGCAAGAGGGGGGCGAGTCGGATCGCCGCCGGATTCTGGGCTCTCGCCGCGGCCGCGGGTCTGGCTATCACTCTGGGCACCTCCATCCAGCCCCAGCCTGAAGAACCGCCTCCCACTCAGACCCCCGCGGATGAAGAAGTTGAAGCCGTCGTCACCCTGCGCGACGGCCAGCGCTACACCGGAATCCTTGTCTCGCGCGACGACAAGAAGATCGTCCTGAAGATCGCCGGCATCAGCACCACGCTGAAGGCCAACCAGGTCGATCGCCTGCAAGTGCTCCCGCCGATCAACGAGCGATACCGCCAGATGCGAGCCGCCATCGAAGACAAAGATGTCGAACGCCTGCTCCTCCTGGTCGAGTGGCTCCGCTCCAAGGCCCAGTGGGACTCGGCCCTGCTCGAGGTCAACCACGTCCTTGAGGTCCAGGCCGACAGCGGGGAAGCTTTGCGGCTCAAAGACCTCATCGCGGCCCAAAAGGAGCTGGCCAACAAGGCAGGCGGCGGCAAGCGTCCACCCCCTCCCAAGCACAAGCCCGACGAAGCCGACAACCCGGAAGCCCCCGCCTTCCCCCTGCTCTCGGATCACGACATCAACCTCATTAAGGTCTTCGAGGTCAGCCTCACCGATCCCCCCCGGATGTACATCGATCGGGACACGATCAAGGCGATGATCGAGCAACACGCCGGCGACCCGCTCATCCCGGCCAGCCCCGAAGGCCGCGACGCCCTTTACCGGGCCAACCCGGCCAAACTGCTCGACATGATGTTCAAGATGCAGGCCCGCAACCTTTACGACCGGGTCAAGGTCATAGACCAACCCCGTTCGATGAAGCTGTTCCGCGAAAAGGTCCACCGCGGCTGGCTTCAGAACTCGTGTGCCACCTCTCGGTGCCACGGGGGTCCCGACGCCGGGCGATTCATGCTGGCCACCGACAAGCCAGGTTCGGATGCCACCGTCTATACCAACTTCCTGATCCTGGAACGCTTCAAGCTGCGCGACGGAAAGCCTCTGATCAACTACGAGGAACCCGCCAAGTCGCCGCTGCTCCAAATGGCGATCCAGAACGAGCGCTCACTGCTCAAGCACCCGGAGGTTCCGGGAGAGCAGGGCCGCGGCAACATCTACCGGCCCGTATTCCGCTCCGACGAGGATGCCCGCTTTGCGGACGCGATCGAATGGATGAAGGCCATGTACCGGCCACGCCCCGTTTACCCCATCGAGTACACTCCCCCGGGACCCAAGGGGATCGAGCCCGACCGAAAGGCCGAACCTGCGGTCCGTTGACCGGAACCGGTAGCCTGGAAGCGTCGGATCGGTGGAACTAAGGGATCGGTGGGGGGTCGGGG
>JBGAND010000057.1:0-10615 GCA_044222485.1 Phycisphaerales bacterium
CGGCAGTCGGGGGTCGACCACCCAAACCATCCCTTATCCCCCGCCGCAGCAGCGGGCCCAAACAACCCTTCAAGCACCCGACCCCCGACTGCCGTCGGGGGCTCTGAAAACCCGGCCACCACACCTCCGCGCGCCCCACCTCCATGCGCTCTTTGCCGGGCCGGAAGCCTCGATAGAGATCGAGGCCCTGAACGTGGATCCGCGAAAAGCTGCCACCGGCGCTTGGTATTGTCACGATCTTGCGGTACGTTATGAACATGAGGACGCTGCGAGCTTTGTTGACCTGCGCGGCTCTCGCGGCTGGGCCCGGGCAGGCTGTCGCCCGTCAATGGACATTTGTACGAATTGCGGACACGACCACACAAGCGCCGGGTGGGACCGTATTCTCGTCGAACGACACCGCTCCATTTTCAACCGTTTCCCTCGGCGCCAACGGTCAGACAGCCTTTTTCGGAAGACATCCCAACATCGCCAGTCCAGGGATCTTTCAAGGCACAGCCGGTTCGCTCACATTTGTGGCAGATCGGCAAACATCCGTGCCAGCTATGCCCGGGGCAACATTTGACCAGGGGTTCCCGTCGCTTTGTTTTGACGGCGTGTCGCCCACATTTGGTGCCGTGAGTAGCGGCGCGGGCAGCGGCATCTACTCATCAGGTCCAGCTGGCATTTACACGATCGTAAACAACCAGACGATCGGGCCCGGCGGTGGAGCATTTTCAGGTGTTGGCCTGCCTTCACGCGATGGAAATGACGTGGTGTTTGGTGGCACACAAACCAACGTGGCTGGCCTGTACCGCTGGACGTCCTTGGGAATCAATACCGTTGTCAGCGTGGGAATGCCGCAGCCAGGAGGGAGCGCCTTTTCAAGCCTCGCCGCTCGAGCACTCACCGGCCAACGCCTCGCATTCGCGGGTGGTTCAGCGAGCCTCAATGGTGTCTACACTCGCGATTCTTCTGGCGCAGGACCCATCTCCATCGTCGCGGACACAACCACGCTGGTCCCCGGCACTGCTTTGCCCTTCGCAGCGTTCACCGCGATCTCCGCAGACGGGCCAAATACAGCCTTTCAAGGGGGATCTGCCGGCGTGGGAGGTGTGTGGGCGCACATCAATGGCCAGCTGATCAAAGTGATCGACACCAACACGCCCGGGCCCGGCGGCGAACAGCTCCTCGCCATTGACCAAGTCTCGATGAGCGGGAACAACGTCGCGTTTCTCGCCCAGACCAGCATCGGGCGCGAGATCTTCGTATGGCGAGATGGCTTGTTGTCACGGGTTGTGAAGGCCGGCGATGCGTTCAATGGAATCTCGGTCACAGACTTGACGATGACATCCCAAGCCCTCCGCGGCGACACCGTCGCATTCACATTCAACACTCCGACAGGGGCTGGACCCGTCTTCGGCGGCGTCTACACCGCCACCTACATCCCCGCCCCCGGCGCGTTCCTCGCCCTCGCCGCGCTCGCCTTTCCTCACCGCCGTCGCCGATAGCCCGCCCCCTCACGGATACTCCTGCCTCGTCGGCCTCACCATCACATCACACACATGCATCCCCGCCGGCTGGCTCACGATGAACATCACCAGCCGCGCAATGTCCTCCGGCGACAGCACCGGCGAAATCGAATCCATGAACTTCCCGAAGCTCTCCCGGTCATACCCCGCCGCATCCTGAAACTCGCTCTTCACAATCCCCGGCTCCAGCAAAGTCACCCGCACACCCCGCGGCCCCATCATCCGCCGCAAGCTCTCCGCCAGCATGTGCACCCCCGCCTTCGTGCTCCCATACATCGACGAAAACGGCGAGATGTGCCGCCCCACCGTCGACCCCAGCAAAACCAAGTCCCGCGGCCGCTTCGACCACCCCTCGGGCGCACTGGGCGGCTGAGCAGGTTGCGGAGGCCCCTTCACCACTGGCACCGGTCCCACCATCCTCTCCGCCGCCGACTTCATCAGCCGCGCGGCACCCAACAGATTGATCCGAATCACTTCCTCCCAGTGCGCCGGATCGGAATCAAACACACTCCCGCGCAGACCCCTGCCCGCATTCACCACCACCAGATCCGCTTCCTGCTTCCTACCTCCAAACCGATCCCGCGCCGCATCGAGCATTGCATCTATCACCCCCTGATCCGCCGCATCCCCCGCCACGGCCACTGCCTTGGCCGCACCGCCAAACTCCTTCACCAACTCCTCCAGCCGCTCCTTCCGCCGCGCATTGAGCACCACCCGGGCCCCACCGGCAACCAGCGATCGCGCCACCGCCTCACCAATGCCCGCCGAAGCGCCCGTCACTACTGCGACACGATTCACCAATCCATTGCTGCTCATGCAGCTACTTTAGAATCCAGCCGCCCCGCGTGCCGCACACCCTACGCGTTCGGCCGCTGACTCCCGAAACGCCAGTTTCCCGCTCGGCACTTGGCACTCGGCACTCAGCACTTCCCCCCTACACTCCTCCCCCGTGTTCGGATCCCACCTCTCCATCTCCGGCAACCTCTCCAACGCCCTTCGCGAGGCCGAAGGCCTCGGTATGGACACCGTCCAGGTCTTCACCAAAAACCAGCAGCAGTGGAAAGTCCCGCCCCTCCCCGAAGACATCATTAAGGAATGGAAGTCCGAAGTCGCCCGCATGGGCTGGCAGGGCCGCGCCGTCTCGCACGCCTCCTACCTCATCAACCTCGCCAGCCCCAACGATGAACTCTGGGAAAAGTCCATCGACCTCATGCGCGTCGAGATCGAACGCTGCGAGGCCCTTGAAATCCCCTTCCTCGTCCACCACCCCGGCTCCTCCACCACCTCCCCCACCGCCGACGGCATCGCCCGGATCGTCAAGGCCTACAAAACCCTCTTCAAAGACACCAAGGGCTTCAAAACCATCTCCTGCCTCGAAAACACCGTCGGCTCCGGCCAGAACCTCGGCGGCCCCTTCGAGCAACTGGCCCAGCTCCGCTCTCTCATCTCCGAAGCCACCGGCCAACCCACCCGCATCGGCTTCTGCATCGACTCCTGCCACGCCCACGCCTTTGGCTACGACCTCTCAACCCTCAAAGCCGGCGAGGCCACCCTCGCCGAGCTGGACCGCACCTGCGGCCTGAAAAACGTCAAAGCCCTCCACCTGAACGACTCAAAAGACAAACGGGCCAGCCACCGCGACCGCCACGAGCACATCGGCGAAGGCACGATTTGCGCCAAATCCCTTTCCGACAGCGGTTTTGCCGCTATCGTCCGCCATCCCGCCCTCCAAAACGTCCCCAAGATCCTCGAGACCCCCAAAGGCGATAACCCCGCCGGGACTTCTTTCGACAGTGTGAACCTTGGCAAGCTGAGGAAACTACTGGTAGCTAAACAGCCGATAAAGACTCGCCGCGGGCAGTCGAACGCGGCCCGAACACGACGAGCGCCGGCAAAAACATGAACCCCAACTCACTCCCCACCTCAACAGCCCGGCAAACCATCTTCGCCGCATGCCTTTGTGCATCCGTCCTGGTGGCCAACTCCGGCTGCAACCGCCTCGCCGCCCGCAGGACCACGCGGACGCCGCCCGCCGCCCCCGCCGAAGAAGTCAAAGCGCCGGTAAAGCCCGCCAAAGTCGATCCGATCGTTGACTCCAAAGCCTCCGTCGATCGCGCCAACAAACTCAAAGAGCAAGGCCTCCTCGATATCGCTCTCAAAGAGTTCGAAAACGCCATCGTCATCAACCCCAAGATGACCACCGCCTTCCTCGGTATCGGCGACATCCACAAAGAGCGCGGCGACACCGCCAAGGCCCAGGTCCAATACCAAAAGGCCGCGGAAATCGAACCCGCCAACTTCGACGCTCAATACAACAACGCCCTCACCCTCCAGCAGCTGGGCCGCTTCGCCGACGCCATCCGCGCATACGTCAACGCCGTCTGGCTCCGCCCCGACGACTTCAACGCCAACCTCAACCTCGCCACGGCCTACCTCCAATACGGTGAGCCCGCGGCCGGCCTTCCCTACGCCAAACGCGCCGTCCAGCTCAAAGGCAACAGCGGCCCCGCCCGCTTCAACCTCGGCGCCATCTACGCCGCCACCGAACACGATGAGGATGCGATCATCGAATACCAGCAGGCCGCCGAACTCATGGACCTCTCCCCAGAGCTCCTCTTGAACTTCGGCGAGTCCCTGGGCAAGGTCGGCCGCTTTGCGGAAATGCAGAACACCCTCGAGCAGCTCGTCCGCGTCAAGCCCTCCGCCGTCGCTTACGAGCGCCTCGCCACCTGCTTCTTCCGTCAGGCCAAGTACGAAGAAGCCCTCACCAACTTCCGCAAGGCCGTCGAGCTCGACGCCAAGTACTTCCCCGCCCTCAACGGCATCGGCGTCTGCCTTCTCAACAAGTGGCTCGTGAGCGAAAAGCAGGACATGGACTCCAAGTACGAAGCCATCAACGCCCTCCGCCGCTCCCTTCAGATCGAACGCAAACAGCCCATCGTGATCGACCTGATCAACACGTACGGGGGCTGACCGTGCCATCGAAGTCGGTTCCTCCGACTTCGATGGTTCCCACTCGGGACTCGGCTCTCGGGACTCAGCACATCTCTTTCCCTACCCTTCCCCATGCCCTCCTCGCCCCAACTCCTCGAAACCTTCCCCACTCCCACCGACAACGCCATCATCATCGAGCACGAAGCGTTCGAGTTCACCAGCCTCTGCCCCAAAACCGGCCACCCGGACTTCGGCACCGTCACCCTCCGCTACGAACCCCGCCCCGCCAAGTCCGGCGGCACCTGCGTCGAGCTCAAAAGTCTCAAGCTCTACTACCAGGCCTTCCGCGACCAGGGCATTTTCTACGAAGCCGTCACCGACAAAATCAAAACCGACCTCGTCAAACTCATGAACCCCCTCTGGCTCCAGGTCCACACCAACTGGTCCGGCCGCGGCGGCATCAAGTCGCTCATCCGCGCCGAACACGGCCCCATCCCCCAACGCTTCCAACTCTAAAAACAGACGCCCAAGCCCCAGCGCCGGGCCCGATCACCCATCGCCCCCCTCTGCGCCCGTCTCGTCAAAACGGCGCCTCATCCCCACTCGGCCCATAGCTCACCGGCACCGCCACCCCCATCAAACGCAAGTACACCCCCAACTGCCCCCGGTGGTGATACCAGTGGTTCAACATCACCGTCCTCAGAAACCCAACCCGCGGCACCGCCATCACCACGTTCCCGCCGCGCATCACCCGAAACTCCTCCATCATCCGCAATCATCAATCGTCGGCAGCGTCGCACGCACAAACGCCGCGCTCTTCTCCAGAGCATCAAGCACATCCTTCACCGACCCAGGCTGCCCCCGCGGCCGGCTCATATCCGGCACCTCCGCCTCATCCAACACCGCCATCGACAACACCCCCAGCGGCACCTCAGCGATATGCAAGGCCAACTGCCCCGCCGTCATCGATTTTGCATGCGGCCGCCACTCCAGCTTCCCCTCCGGCACCCGCGACAGAAACGTCCGAGTCGTCCCAAGTTCCCGCTCAAACTCCCCCAACATCGAACTCGCCATCCCATGCACCGGCCCCGCCACCGCGGCCGCATACGCCCGAGCCGTAGCCTCCAAAGTACCCATCACAAGCTCCTTTCAATTCCGCCACGTTCTGATTTGCTGCTTTGCTGTTTTTCGCTTTGCTGCTTTGGGTCTTCCCTACTTCCTCGCCCTCTTCTCCGCCAACTCCCTCACCCTCCCAATCCCATGCTCCCACCCCTTAGGCATCTCCTCGACATGCTCCGGCGGAATCAGCCCCATCGCGCGATGATTGAGCGTCAACCGCGTCCCCGTCCCCTCTTCCTTCAATCGATACTGAATGAAGTTGTAAGCGGGATACGACATCGCCATCGGCCCGCAGATCTCCAGCAGCGCCGGCGGCTTGATCACCTGCACATGCCCCCACAAGTGCCCCGTGTTGTTCCCCAGATCCCGAAACCACCGCCCACCCGGCCACTGCTCGATCTTCATCGGAAACGGCTTCCCATCCGGCAACACACTCCCCGGCCCCATCTCCTCAAAGATCGCCGCCCACGAAATCGCCAAGGGCGCACCAATGAACACCGACTTTTGAATAGTCAAAGTCTGCACCGCTTCCGCCGTCAACATCGTCGTCATAACCGATCTCCTTTGTTCTTGCCCTGTTCCGAATTTGCTGATTTGCTGATTTGCTGATTTGCGATTTGGCTTTCTGCTCGCGCCTTAATGCGCTGCAACTGCCCCTCCCACAGCCTCTCAAATCCCGCCGCCCACTCATGAATCGTTTTGATCTGCTCCCCATTCACGCGATAAACCCGCTCCCTACCGCGCTTGGTCACACTCACCACCCCCGCCCGCCGCAACACCGCCAGGTGTTTCGATACCTGTGGCTGCGGCCAAGCCAGCCGCGCCACCATCTCCCCCACCCCCATCTCCCCCCGACCCAACACCCCCAGCATCTCCCGCCGCCGCGGCTCCGCCACCGCGTTAAACGCATCCAAAGTCGTCGCCGCACGTGCCATGACCAAATATATACCCATATTGGTATATGTCAAGCAAAAAGAAAAGACCCTTAAAACAAGGCCCATTTCGACCAGTCCCAAACCCGTGCCATCGAAGTCGGTTCCTCCGACTTCGATGCGATGGTGCCCCGAATGAGTCGCCGCGCGTAACCCCAACGAGACTCGACCGGCGCGATATCACGGCTCAACGGACACGCCACACTCCGGACAACGCGCACCACCCCCGAGCCCTACAAGGTCATACCCACACGCCATGCACGAACGTTCTCGCCGCGCCTCGCGCCGGGACACTTGTGTATGTCGACGCCAAGTCAGGACAGCCAGCCCCACCATCGGCGCGGCCAACATCCACATCGGAATCTCAACAATCAGCAACGCGTCCGCTGAGCTGTGCGTGCCGGTGATAAACCGCCAATAGAGACGGGCATCTGCCCTCCGCATCAATTTCCAGCCCGGATTGAGGCCCGACAACCTTTGGGTATCGATGATGCTGAGCCGCCCCGCGTCGACTTCCGCCACAAACACGTGGCTCGTCACCTGCCAGCAATACCACCTGCTGCCAATCCCCACCACCACAACCGCCACGGCCGCCAATGTGCTGCCCCATCGGACCGCCGACCAAAGATGCTTGCGTCTCAATGCCACCCACAGAGTTTACAGACCCAAGTTCGTTTGTGGCGCGGCCAAAACTACTTCCCCGCCCTCCCCCTCCACTCCAAAACCTTCCCCTCATCCCCCCTCTTCTCCCAAACCCTCACCATCTGCTCCGCCGCTTGCCGCGTCCGGTCATGCCCCTCCCCCACCTTCCCCTTCAACAGCTCATACGCCTGCGTGAGCAAAACCTCCGCCTCATCCACGCGCCCCAGATCAATCAAGCACTGCGCCACATACGTCTTCGAAGCCCCGATCATCCAGTGATCCGCCGGCAGCGTCGCCGTCAATCCCTTCAAGCACTCCTGCAGCAGCGGCAGGCCCTCCGCCGGCTTCCCATCCAGCACCATCAGCAACCCATAGTTGTTCAGCGTCGTCAGGGTACCGCGCGACTGATCCCCCACCGTCCGACGCTGAATCGCCAGTATCTCCCGATAAATCGGCGCCGCCTCCGCAAACTTCTTCTGCCGCTTCAAACACTGCGCCAGGTTGTTCTTGTACACCAGCGTCGTCGAATGCTCCGGCCCCAGCCGCGACTCCGCACCGCTAACCAGCGGCCGATACATCTTCTCCGCCTCGACATTCTGCCCCAGCGAATCCAGGCTCATCGCCAGCGCATTCATCGAAGTCAGCGTCCCCGGATGATCCGCTCCAAACACCTTGATTTTCCGCGCCACCACATCCTTCAAAATCTCCGCGGCCTCCTTCGCCCGGTCCATCGCCGCCAGGATCGACCCCTGAATGCTCATCGCCTGCAGCGTCATCGGCTCGTTCTCACCCAGCGACTTCTTCGCATCCGCCACCGTCGCCGCAATCTCCCTCTCCGCATCGGCAAACCGCCCCTGCTGGTCCAGCACATCCGCCAGGCTGCACCGCGAGTCAATCGTGTCGCGGTGCCCCGCCCCCTGCACCGCCGTCTGCCCCTCGATCACCTTCCGCAGCGTCTTCTCCGCCGCGGCATAATCTTCCCGGCTCTTCTCAATCTCCGCGATCATGCTCAGCGTCTGCAACGTATCCGCATGCCCCGCCCCTAGCACGCGCGAGCGATCCGCGTACACCTTCCGCAAAATCCCCTCCGCCTCCGGAATGTGATTCTCCCCCAGCTCCGTCGCACCGCGCTCATACTCCGACATCAGCGTCGCCGGATCATCCAGCCCCAGCTTGATCCTGCGAATCTCCGACGCCCGCGCCAGGTTCTTCATCGCAGGCTCGTACTTGGCCATCCGCTGATACGCCTTCCCCAGCATCTGCCGGATCGTCGCCTCCACCAAAGGCTGACCCTTCAGCGAATCAGCCTTCTCCGATGCCGCATCCAGCATCTCCTTCACCTGCACCTCGCGACCCTGCGCCAGTGCCGGATCAATCGACTCGAACATATCCAGCACAAACTCCACCGCCGCCGCGGCCTTCGCCGCCTCTTCCTCCGCCTTCATCCGCTGCGCATCCGCCTTCCCCCGCTCCTCCACCGCAACTTTCTTCTGGCTCTCCGCGCTGGCCCTCGCCTCCACCGCCCGGCTCCGCTCAACCTCCGCCCTCGCATACATCACCAAAACCCCGGCGAGCCCCGCCAGAATCACAAAGCAAATCGCCGCGGCCACCCCAACCCCCAACCGATGCCGCCTGAAAAACTTCGCCGCCCGATACGAAGCACTCGGCGGCCCCGCCGTCACCGGCTCATCCTTCAAGTGCCTCTCAATATCCTGCGCCAGCGCACTGGCCGACTCATACCGCCGTCCCCGCTCCTTCTCCAGGCACTTCATCACGATCCAGTCGATATCGCCGCGGACCATCTTCGTCAGGTGCCGGAGCTCCGACGTCCCCCGCTTCACCGCGATATCCCGCGCCGATGACCCCGTCTCCACCGACGGGTGATCCGCCTTCGCCGAAACCTCCATCAACCGCGTGCTGGGCTTGGGCGGCGTCACCTCCACAATCAGCTTGCGGATCCCCTCATACCCCGCCTTCCGCAGCGTCCGCGAATCAAACGGCAGCACCCCCGTCAACAACTGATACAGGATCACCCCCATCGAATACACATCCGACCGTGTATCGATGTCCGGTCCCTCAACCCCCATCTCCCCCGCCTGCTCCGGACTCATGTACTCCGGAGTCCCCAGCATCTGCCCAAACCCAGTATGCAGCGTGCGCTCGACCGACGGTGTGTACATCGCCTTGGCAATACCAAAGTCGATGATCTTGGGCTCCCCCTTCCCATCCACCTTCACCACGAGAATGTTCGACGGCTTCAGGTCCCGGTGGATGATGCCCTTCTGGTGCGCATGCTGCACCGCGCGGCACACATCCACGAACAACCTCAACCGATCATCTGGCCCCAGCTTCTCCCGATCCGCAAACTCCGTGATCGGAATCCCCTTCACGTACTCCATCACAAAGTACGGCCGCCCCTTATCCGTCATCCCCGCATCCAGCACCCGCGCGATGTTCGGGTGATCCATCATCGCCAGCGCCCGGCGCTCAATCTCAAACCGCGACAGGACCTCCGCCGAATCCATCCCCGGCTTGAGCAGCTTCAACGCCACCCGCCGGTTGATGGGCTCCTTCTGCTCCGCCAACCACACGTGCCCGAACCCACCCTCCCCGAGCAGTTTCACCAAGCGGTAAAGACCTACCTGTTCCCCGGTACCCTCAGGTTCATGGGAGTGATGGCCGGCCGCCTCTGTCGTGTCGTGTGGATTGGATGTCACGGGGGTCAGGGTAGGAAATCCAGGGGGTGGGCGTATAGCCCGCTATCTCTATATGCGAGACCCCCGACCCCTCGACGCAAATCTCCCCGTCCCCTCTCCCCTGCCACTTCGGCAGCACTCCTTCCCCCTCCCACGCCCACCGGCGGCCCTTTCCCACCATTTTCAGCGCTCAACCCCCACCCCCAGCCCTACAACCATGGCACGCCCCTTGCCAATTACTAGTCAGGTGCATTCCCCGACAGGGGCCCGCACCTCACAACCCAGCGCAAATCCGCCCGCCCAACACATAGAGGGGAGGGGGGCGGGAGGAAAGGAAACACCAATGTCCAAAATCATCGGCATCGACCTCGGCACCACCAACTCCTGCGTCGCCATCATGGAAGGCGGCACACCCAAGGTTCTGATCAACGCCTCCGGCAACCGCATCACACCCTCGGTCGTCGGCTTCACCGACAAGGCCGAGCGCCTGATCGGCCAGGCCGCCAAGCACCAGCAAGTCACCAACCCCAAGAACACCGTCTACTCCGTCAAGCGCTTCATGGGCCGCCGCCACAGCGAAGTCGCCGGCGGAGCCGACACCGGCTACGGCAAGTCCGGCAATGAAGAGTCCAAGGTCCCCTACGGCATCACCGGCGGCCCCGATGAGTTCGTCAAGGTCAAGGTCAACCAAGGCGAGTTCACCCCCCAGCAGGTCTCCGCCTTCATTCTCCAAGATCTGAAGAAGACGGCCGAAGACTACCTCGGTGAAAAGGTCGACCGC
>JBGAND010000031.1:0-56405 GCA_044222485.1 Phycisphaerales bacterium
GATCGGCTTGCCCACGATGGGGGACTGGCCCTGGCGGCTTTCGTTGCCGGAGATCGGCGGCGGCTTGGGCGGCGGCGCGGGAGAGCGAATCCGCAAGTTTATTTCCGGGCACGCGAACCTCAATGAAGATGTGACCACGACGCTGAGGGTGTTTGACGCCGCGGTGCACTCGCGCCGGATTACCTGCCCGGTTTTGTGCAAACTCGCGATGCGTGACGATGTGGTGCCGGCTCCGGCGGCCGCGGCCGTGTTCAACTCTTTGGGGGCCGATCCCGGAACCAAGTGGCGCTTTGTCACCCACTACGGGCACTTTGATGGCGGGCTGGCGGACTTGCGGCGGCACGCGCTGTTTCAGAAGGTGGCCGCGGACTTTTTGGACCCGGCAAAGAATGTGTCCGACGCGATGGCCCCCTGGGAACCGGTGATGACGGGTGGGGATATCCGCAAGCGGTAAGCCCCATATCCTCAGGCATGACGCAAGCGATCCGTTCTCTCATGGCCGGGCTCATTGATTACGCGGGGCTCTTTCCGCCGGCGAAGTTGCCCATGGCCGCATCGGCCGAGGCGTTTGCACGCTCGCGGATGGGTGAGCATGAGTGGATGCTGGGGCGGTTCATTTGTCCGGCATCGCGGCTGCGCGAGTTTTCGCAGGCCGCGGCGGTGATGATGCCGGGGACGTTTGCCACCAGTGGGTATCGCGAGCATGCGGATGTGTCGGAGCCTTGGCGAGTCAGCGTTTTGATTGACGGCACGTTGGAATCGGACCTGGAGACGATGGCGGGGTTCAACAGCCACCACGAGCGCGAGGACAATGGGCGCGCGGTGGCCGATGCGGTCGAACTCAAAGTCACGGAGCCGGGGGATATTGATGAGGCGATCGAGCTCATTCCGGATGAGTACTTTCCGTTCTTTGAGTTTCCGGCGGACATCGTGATGAAGGGTGACTGCCGCGGGTTTGTCGCGGCACTGGCGGGGCATGGCGCGGCCGCGAAAATCCGGACTGGCGGTGTCACGCCCGAGGCGTTTCCTTCAACGCGGGCGGTGGCGGACTTCATGCTCGCGTGCCGCGGGGCGGGTGTGGCATTCAAGGCGACGGCGGGGCTGCACCACCCGGTGCGGGCGGAGTATCCGCTGACGTATGAGAAGGGTTGTCCGCGCGGGGTTATGCACGGGTTTTTGAACGTGTTTTTGGCCGCGGCCATGGTGCATGAGGATCATGTGGATGGTGCGCGGGCGACGGAGATCTTGGAAGAGAAGGATGCCGCGAACTTCAAGTTCACGGAAGAGGGTGTGCGGTGGCACGGACTGTTTTTAGAGTCGGCGCGACTGGCGCAGGCGCGGGAACTGTTTTGCCTTTCGTATGGCTCGTGCTCGTTCGATGAGCCGGTGGAGGACTTGAAGAAGTTGGGGTTGCTTTGACCCCGTGGCATCGAGCTTCTGCTCGATGCGGCTCGTCCGACGCTACATTCATCGACCAGAAGATCGATGCCACGGTGCTTTCAGCTGCACCCCGTCGCGAAGGCGTTGATGAAGCACTGGAAGTCGTTGGCGGATAGGACTGGAACGTTTGTGCTGGCATCGCAGTTGGCGTAAGACTCGCCGATGGCGAACTTGATTAGGAAGCACTGGAAGTCGTTGGCATTGAGGATGGGTGAGACGCTGGAGCCGTCGCAGTTGGCTTTGCATTCGCGGATGGCCACACCGAAGGTCTGGACATCCACGGACTTGAACCGACCCGCGGGAACGGGCGCGCCAGAGCAGTTGGGTGGCCATTCAACCAAGGTCCCATCGACTCGGATGGCCGCACTGCAGACCACCTTCGACGCGATGTGACTGAATACACCCGCGGGCACGTTGAGCTGGCCGTAAGTGTTGTTGCCCCAGGCGACAAGGGTTCCATCTGTGCGAATGGCGAGGCTGCTTCCGCCGGCTCCCGCGCCCCCGGCGGCGGCGATCGCCTTGTAGGTACCCGGAGGGACATTGAGTTGCCCGTGGGAGTTGTCTCCAAATGCGACGATGGAGCCATCGGCACGCAGCGCAAGAGAAAAGAAGTCTCCGCACGCGATTTGGACAAACGGACCGGGAGGCGGGCCAAGGTACGGTTGCCAGCCCAATCCCTGCCCCCAGCCCACGAGCGTTCCGTCGGGCCGGAGCGCCAGGCAGTGGTATTGACCAACTGCCACATCCACGAACTGGCCGCTAGGAATCAAGTGTTGGCCGACGAAGTTATCTCCCCAGTGAGCCAATGTGCCATCGGTTCGAATGGCAATGGAGTAGTTCCACGTTGACCGCACCCGTTGAAATGTTCCCGCGGGCGGCGACGCTTGGTTGAACATATTGGAGCCCCAGCCGACGAGCGTCCCATCGGTACGGAGGCCTATTCCAAATAGCGATCCTGCGCCGACCTCGACATAGTTTCCCAATGGGACGTTCAACGATCCAAAGGTTGGGTCATCGCCCCAGGCGGCGGCGTTTGATTGGCCAACAGCAGATCCGCAGGCCAGCAGCAATGAAACGATCGCCGCTGCTTTTGCCACGGCGCAGCGATGAAGCTTCACCCCAAGGCCGCGGCATGAAGGGTTGCCGAAACTCATGCCAACAACCTAACCGACTTTCAGCCCGAAAGCCAGCATTTTGGGGCCATCACACAGCATTGTGCGGTGAGATGTCGCCCCGTTACGTGCATCCCGCCGCAAAGCTGTTCAAGAAGCACTGGAAGTCATTAGCCGTCAGCGTCGGCGCCGTCGTCGATCCATCGCAGTTCGCATACGGGTCGTTGGCCGCGAACGCGTTCAGGAAGCACTGGAAGTCGTTGGCCGTCAGGATCGGGGGCGTGGTGCTGCCGTCGCAGTTGGAATAGCACGTGGAGCCCTGGATGGTGAAGCCGATGACGGCCGCGCCGCCGGCAGCGCCATCGCCGCTGGGGAGCACGTTGGCGGTGATCTCGCCATCCAGGCCGATCGTGGCGATGGTGGAGCGGATGTTGGTGCCCGCCGTGAGCGTGTACGCGCCGGGGGTCAATGCGCCGGTGGGGGTCAGGGTCGCCGTGAAGGTCGGGGCGTTGTAGGACAGGCCCATGGCCACCGGGCCGGAGGGGCCGGTGAGCGTGAAGTCGCCGACCGCGGCCGTGACGTTTTCGCTGAACGTGACGGTGAGCGTGGAGGGGGCCGCGGCCAGCGTTGCGCCCGGGGCCGGGGAGGCCTGGATGACCTTGGGTGGGCCGTTGAGATAGGTCTCGCTGGTCTTGGAGGTGGTGAGGATCCACTGGAACTCATCGACGACGATGCTGGTCGCCGGGGCGTTGATGGGAACCACGAACCAGTCGGTGGTCGCGTCATCCTGCACGGTGACGGTCTGGTTGCCGCTGGCGAAGTTCACGCGGATATCTACAGGCATGCGGAAAGGTGTGGGCGTCTGGGTCTGGCGGAGCGACAGGCGGAGGTAGTTCTGACCGTTGACGTTGAAGGTGTTCCAGCCGGAGACGTACGCCGGTGCACCACCGTTGTAGACCCACTGGTTGAAGAACCACGTCAGGTCCTGGCCGTAGACCGCGGATGCGACGTTCTTGAAGTCATCGGTGGTTGCGCCCGAGCCCTGGAACTGGGCGCGATACGCTTGCAGAATGTTGTAGAACGTGGTGTCGCCCACGACGTGACGGAGCTGGTGGAGCACCCAGGCTCCCTTGTTGTACGAGTACGTGCCGCTGAAGATCGAGTTGGCACTGGAGAGGTCGGTGCGGTACACCGTTCCGGTGACCTGCGCGGGCTTGCGGGCGATGATCGCCGCGAGGTAGGCCGGCAGGCCCGAGGACCCCGGCTTCTTCTCGGCCCACAGGCACTCGGTGTAGGTCGCGAATCCTTCGTTGAGCCAGATGTCGGACCAGGTCTTGCAGGTGACGTTGTCCCCCCACCACTGGTGGCCCAGCTCGTGCGCCGTGACGTCCTCGTTAAACGTGCCCTGGCCCGTGTAGGTCTGATGCTCCATCCCGCCGCCGAAGTTGAAGTAGTAGATGCCGTACTTCTCATTGATGAAGGGGTACTCGCCGTAATACGGGCGGTACGCGGCCAGCATGCCCGTGCACTTTTCCCACGCGGCGCGGTTGGCGGGCGTGTCGAGGCTGGGGAAGACGCTGAACTGGACGGGCATGTTTCCCGTGCCGCCGCCGGAGAGCGGGTAGCTGTAGTTCACGCTCCACTGGTTGTAGATAGTGCAGTTGATGAAGACCAGGTAAGGGGCGATCTGGTAGTTGGACGCCCAGCGGTACTTGTGGCGCGTGGCATCGACCACGTCAACACCCTGCAGTAATCCGTTGGAGACGGCCTGGACGGCGTTGGGGCACGTGATGGCGACCTGGGAGGTGAACTTGTCCGAGTTGTCGCCCGCGACGAAGGTGTCGCCATCCTTCACCGGCCACCAGGTGTAGGAGTAGTACGGCTCGCTGAGCGTCTCAAAGTCCATCTGCCCGCCCTGGGTGCCAAAGTCCACCGAGCCGAAGCTGCCGGCGGACACGGGTACGCCCGAGTAGGTGATCTTGAGCGTGAAGATCTCGCCGTTGTTGTACGGCCGGTCGAGGGTGGCCACGCGCGTGGTGGTCGTCGGGTTGGCGACGGCCACCGTGGTGGCGCCGTTGATGAGGGCCGACGAAATGACAAACTGGCTGCGGAGGCGGAAGGTGAAGGTCGTCATGCCATCCACCAGGCACTTGACCGTCATGGTGTTGCTGCCGCTGATGGTGCTGCTGGCGGGGATCAGTTCCACATCGAGGTTGCAGTTGAGCAGATCGGTCTGTTCGGCGACATCGCAGGCGGCGCACCAGCCGGCGGGGTCTTCCAGGGGCCGCATGCCGGCCGCGAACATCCGCTCGGCGGCGCGGGCCTTGCCGCAGCCGTCTCCCAAGAAGTGATTGATTTCACCGGGCTTGGTCCCATAACGCTCGAAGGGTTGGGGCTTGAGGGTCTGGGCCATGGCCGTGGAAGCCAAGCCCGAAAGGGCCACGAGCAGCGCGCAACGCGATGTGTTCATTCTCTAGTCTCCGCTTTCAAGGCCTGACCTGACAGCCCAAACGGGCATGGGACCCACCAGATGCGTGTCTCTGGCGTGCCCGGTTCCTCAACGCTGCTGCCAATATACCCCATCTTGTCCGAAAAGCACTGAAAAGTCCTGCGAGAGCGTCCGGGCGTCAGGGGCACCGCGCCGAGAACGCGTTCAGGAAGCACTGGAAGTCGTTGGCGGTGAGCACCGGGGCGACCGTAGAGCGGTCGCAGTTGGCGGCCGCATCCCCCGAGGCGAAGGCGTTCAGGAAGCACTGGAAGTCGTTGGCCGAGAGCACCGGGGCCGTGGTGGATTGATCGCAGTTGGCGTAGCACACCCGCTGGACGTATTGACCGGAGAAGGGAAGGTTGAGATTCACCCAACCGATGTTCTCACCCCAGACATAGCCACGCAGGCGCTGGGAGGCCAAATCCAGGCGCGCGGGGTTGGGCGGCGAGGCCAGGCCGCCGCCGGAGAAGTTGACCCATCCAGCGTTCTCGCTCCAGGCAAAGCCGGAGAGCAGCCCCTGCATGTCGATGTTCACGCCGTAATCGCCGCCGGTGGTGTTGGCGTGCTGGATGCCATCCGCGGGCGTGTGGCCGAGGTTGACCCACCCCAGGTTCTCCGCCCAGATGAAGCCCGAGAGAAAGGTCCGCTGCTCTCGAACTCCGTCTTGGCCGCCGCCGGCATCCCGCCAGTTCATCCAGCCGCCATTCTCCTGCCAGCAGAACTTGTTGATCGGGTCAATGTCGGATTGCGCCATCACCGGCGCGGCCAACCCCGCGATGCCGATCAACAGGATGTTCTTGAGTCGTGACATGAGGTGGGGGGGTGCTCAGCCGACCGTGTTGGCCAGTGGATGGGCGGAGTTGGAAACCTGGCTCAGGTCCCCGGATACGACGACCAGGGGTCCGTAGGAGTTGCCCGGCGGGATGTAGAACGCTGATGATGTCGAGAGGCCGCGATGGTGGTTGCTGACAACGTGGCAGCGCGTCACGCCGGGCTGGATGTACATGAATCCACTGGCGACTGCGCCCGTGGAGCTGTCGCCGCCGACAACGTGGTTGCCTTCGATGAGCGTCCCATCACCGCCGACCAACACGGCGATTCCGGCCCCGCCGCCGCCGCCGCCGGCGAGGTAGTTGTCGCACACGCAGGAACGCTGGCCGCCGATTGAAATCCCGTTGCCGGTGCTGCCGGGGGAGATGTCGATGTCGTTTTCGGCGACCACGCTGCAGCGGCCGACGACGTAGACGCCGGAGGGACAGGTGCAGACCCGGTTGTAAAGGACCACACCCTTGCCCTGGACGACGATCGCAGGCCCATCGCAGTTCAGAGCGAAGTTGTCCTCGATGACCGCATCGCCGCTGCTGAAGAAGCAGGGGCTGCCCCCGCCGCCATCGCTGCACGCGCACTCTTCGATGATGCCGTTCTGCCCGACCGCGATGGTCGCGCCGAAGCACTTGCGGACATCGCAGTCGTAAGCCACACCGCCGGGGCCCATCACGCATGTTGCCGGTGGCGTCACCGGATCCGGGCTGGTGCCGACGCACGAATCAAAGACGAGCTCTTCGCAGATGCAGTCTGATGAGCTCGACAGGTCAACGCACATGCCGTGCCACTGCTGGAATCCGCCGTCGTAGATGCCGATGCAGCGCTGCGAGGATGGCGTGCGGATGCACGCGAGGGTCCCCTGCGTTCCGATGAACGTGAAACCGTCGCACTCGATCTCGACCTGGTCCGCGTAGACCTCAATCGCGCACTTGCCGGGCACTCCCTGCACGTTGCCCGTGAGGTAATAGCAGCCCGGCTGCTTGATGCAGTAGAGGGCTGTCGGCGTGCCGGTCAGGCCCTGGATCGGGATGCGGGCCTCAGGCGTGCCGGAGGGGCCGCCGCGGGCGATCTTGTCGTAGATTTCCTGGAGCGTCCGGCCGGTGGGCTGAATCGGTCCCTGGGGCGGCTCAAGCGGCCCGGCCTTGGCCATTCGCGAAAGCGCGGCCACACCAGCTAGACCGGCCCCGGCCAGAATCACACGACGATCAATCGAACCCATGTCAATCTCCCACGAGGTGGCCGCGGGGCGGCCTCCGTGGGCAGTGTAACGGATTGGCGGGGGATGCCAACCTCAAATCCTCGGTGAATCGGCGGACTTACGGGCACCCCACCGAAAACGCATTCAAAAAGCACTGAAAGTCATTGGCCGTCAGCAGCGGCACCGCCGACGAACTGTCGCAGTTGGCGTACAGACTGCCCGAGGCAAACGCGTTCAGGAAGCACTGGAAGTCGTTGGCGGTCAGGACCGGCGGTGTGGTAGAGCCGTCGCAGTTGGCCTGGCACACATACGGGAACGGTGAGCCCTGGCGAATATCGCCCACGAGCAGGCTCGTGTTGGCGAAGTAGGTCACGCGTTCTCCGGCGCTGGTGAACAGGCCGTCGTTGTCCAGGTCGGTCAGCACGATGACCCGCTTGCCCGAGTTATCCGTCAGAAGCAGTTGGCCGTTGGGGAGCGACACCAGGTCAATGAGCGTCAGGCCCGTTTCGCCCGAGCTGAACACGATCACCGATTCGCCCGCATCCTGCGCATCGCCATCGTTGTTCAGGTCCTGGATGCGGAGCACCTGGTCAATGCTGCCGGTCGCCGTCTGCTGGGAGTACATAGCCCCCGGCCGCGCGGCGTCGGGCTCAAGGGCGAATCCGGCCGAGGGCACGATGCCCGGGACGTTGCCCAGGCCCCAGAAGAGCGTGAACTCACCCGCATCATCGCAGTTGCCGTTGCCGTTCAGGTCTACGAACTTGAACACGCCGTGCAGGTTGGTCGACGAGTTGTGGAGATAGCCGACATACGGCGGGCCGCCAGACCCCCCGGCAAAGAAAATCTCCTGCGGGCTGTACGCACCATTGCCGGGACCAAACGGGCCGCCGGCACCGACGTACGCCGTGACCTCGCCGGCGCTCTGGAACTTACCATCGCTGTCCAGGTCCACGAGCTTGTAGATGCCGTCGTTGCCGAACGTGTTGCCCGCGTTCACGATGTAGAGGTTTCCCGCGGGGTCGAAGGCCGCGCCCGTGGGGAAGGCGAAGCTGACCGCCGAAGCGTTGGTCGCATCGGCCACGACCAGGCTCTCGCCCACATCCAGGGCATCCCCGTCATGGTTGAGGTCGCGGAAGTTGTAGATGTTGCGATTGACCTGGTCTCCGAGCACCACCGCCCCGCCCGGGCCCACGGTCATGCACGAGGGGTTGTCAACGTTCAAGGTTCCCGCGGCGTTGGTCGCGTTGAAAAAGAGCGCCACCTCGCCTGGCTCATTGATCAGTCCGTTGTTGTTCAGATCGGTGATCGCGTAAATGGCGTTGTTCGTGCGGTCGGCCAGGACGTATCGGGATTGGGCGTGGGCCGAACAGGCCAGACCACAGACCGACACGATCGCGAGCGAAAACGCCTTCATGGTGGGACTCCTTGGATCCCATCAGAGTACCGGAAAGCCGTCGACGTCCAAGCCGTCCTGACTACGAACGGGCGGAATTAACCCTGACGCGAGGAGATTGGCTCAATGGGGAGCCTTTCAGTGACAACCCCCGGCGTAAGCGTTGAGAAAGCACTGGAAGTCGTTGGCCGTCAGGATCGGGGTCGCGGCGCTTTCGTCACAGTTGGCGTAGGCACTTGCGGTGGCGAAACGGTTCAGGAAGCACTGGAAGTCATTGGCCGTAAGCACCGGGGATGCCGCGGACTTGTCGCAGTTGGCATAGCAGATCGAGAGGACCGCCGGGTTGCTGAGCACTTCGCCGCAGTCGTTAGAGACCTGGCAGGTGTAGGTGCCTGCCGTCGCCGCGGACAGGACTTCGACCGTGTAGCCGGGGTCGTTGGCGCCGGGGATGTCGTTGTCGTTGAGCCGCCACTGATAGTCAAGAGGGGTGGCGCTGTTGGCCGCAACCGTGAACACGGCCTGGCTACCGGCCGGCAGGGCCAGGGGTGAGGGCTGCAACGTAAAAACGGGGCGGCACTCGGTGCTGGACAGCGCGAGCGTGCCGGGCAGGGAAGGCGAGGTCCCGCAGGCGTTGGAGACGGCGCACCAGTACGTCCCGACATCGGCCGCGGCCACCGACACAATCGTGTACGTCGGACCGAACGCGCCCGCGATGGAGGCTGTGTCGTGGTACCACTGATACCCCGACGCGCCGGTCGCGCTCACAGAGAAAGTGGCGCTGGCACCCAGAGCGACGGTCTGATTGCCGGGGTTTGCGGTGATCACCGGGGCACCCGTGCAGCTTGAACCGAACGAGATGTACCAGTTCTTGTTCACTCCGTTGAGTTTTCCCGGGCCCGTGAACGCGGTGCCGTCGGCGCTGACCAGGACTCCCTCGAGCACCCAGCCCGTCGTGGTCGCTCCGCGGCCCTGCAAGTACGCCGCGACATCCTGCGGCACACCCGCGACCCAGATGCAGGCCTGAATGCCGCTCGCGCCGACGACCGTGTACCCGCCGATCAAGGAGCCATCGGTGTTGACCGATCCGGCCACACCCTGGGTCGCGCCCGCAGGAAGGGTGAGCTGTTGGATGCCCGTGCCCGCGGTCCAACGGAAGGGGATCACGGCCTGCCCGGTGCCATCGGCGCAATAGCCCACGACGACCGAACCATTCCTGCTCACCGCCCCGGGGACGGATTCGACGCGTCCGGGCAGTGTTCCCAGCGGCGTGACCGTTCCCGCGGCATTCCACATGCAACCCGAGGGGTACACAAGAGCAGGGGCGTTGTTGTAGCAATACCCGACGGTGATTCCGGCGTCACTGCTGGTAGACAAGGCAACGGATTGATTGGTGCCCGGCAGCGTCTGACCGAAGGGCTGCATGCCGGTGGCGCCGGTCCAGCGCCAGCCGCTCTCGATGCCGCTTCCGAAGTACCCGTAGGCGATGACGACCGAGCCGTCGAAGTTGGCGGCCGAAGCGAACGAAGGCTGACCAGGCGAAAGCGATCCCAAAGACTGCATGCCCGTGGCGCTGGTCCACCGATGGGCCACATCGAAGGCCGCGCCGCTGGCCCCGACCACCGCCAGGCCATCACCGCTCATGCCGTAGCCGTAGGAATCGGTGGCACCACTGAGGAAACCGAGATTTGAGACTCCGGTCGCGGCGGTCCATCGCCAGGCACGGGCTGATCCGCTCAGCAGAACCGCATCGCCGCACACGACCGCTCCACCGTCACTGATCGCATCGACGTACATGTTGATCGCGCCGGGCAGACTGGGAAGCGCCGTCAGGGGCTGAGCGGAGGCACTGAACGCGGAGACCAGCAAGGTTGCCCCGAACACATTGAGATGAAACCGACGCACAGCCATCGAAAGCCTCCAGAATGAACTCACCGGAAACACATGCGGCACTCGCCGCGACTTTGTTCGACGATTCGACCGGACAAGCAAACTCCATACCCGCGGCGTTGACGCGGAGCTAACCGAACCGGCGCCGGCAAGCCTCTCTGCACCTGAGATTCAGTTGCAGCCGCTCGCAAAGGCGTTCAAGAAACACTGAAAGTCATTGGCGGTCAGGACCGGAGCCGACGTGCTCTGGTCGCAGTTGGCGTACAGATCACCCAGCGCAAACTTGTTCAGAAAGCACTGAAAGTCGTTGGCGGTGAGCATCGGCGCGGCTGCCGAACAGTCGCAGTTGGCGATGCAAACGGCAACCGAGGCTGCATCGCTGGTGATGCTGCCGCACGAGTTGGTGATGATGCAGTCGTAGTCTCCGGCATCCGGCGCGCCGGCGTGGAGGAGTGAGAGCGTTGCGGTCGCCGCGCTGGGGTTGGCGGTCACGTCGATCGGGATGCTGTCGTGCCTCCACTGGAAGGTCAGCGGCGCACTTCCCGAGGCGTCCACGGTCAGCGTTGTCGTTGCGGCCGAACACGCCGGCCCCGACACTGGCTGCTGCACAATCGCGGGAGCAGTGCAACCCAGCGATTCGGGAAGCACCACGGCCCACGCGTAATACTCGACATCTCCGCCCACAGGAATCCCACGGTCACACCCCGCAACGACCTTGCCATCATGCGAAATGATGACCGTCGCCGTCAACGCCGTGATCGGGGCCACGATCGTGCCCGGCGGAATGAGTTCCCCCGGCACGCTGTGGGGCACCCCGTCGCGCCAGATCGCCGACTCGGTATAGATCCGGCCGCCGATGGTCCGCCCGTCATCGCTGATGGATGTCGCCTCGGCGAAGTTGTTTGGACCGTCATCTAAGAGTGTCATCCCGGTTTCTGCGGTCCATTTCCACGCGCGGCTCGAGCCGCCCGAAACCCATCCCAGCCCCACCACCACCGATCCATCCGCGGATGCGGCGTAGGCCCACGCCCAGTTGCACTCCGGCGGCAGACCCAGCGACTCAATCTGTCCGTTGACCCAGCGCACCGGCGTGTTGTCGAATGGGTACCCCCGCCCGCTCCAACCGACCACCACCGTTCCATCGGCGCTAATTCCCAGCGCTTGACATGCAGGAGAGCCGGGAAGATTGGGCAGCACCTCCGCGGTGTTCGTGCCCGTCCAGGTCACCGCCTGTCCCCCGCCGCCGTACCCGTTCACATAACCGACCGTGATCGTGCCGGCCGCGGAGATGCCCCTGACCTGGGGATACACCATCCCCGCGGCCAGCGGGAGAATCTCGTCCGGTCCGCCATTCACACGCCTGAACACCTGCGGGTTGGTTCCCAGCGCGCCCGGGGCGATACCCAAAACGCCAACCAGCACGCTTCCATCCGCTGACAAGGCGTAGGCGCCCGATGAAGTTCCCGAACTGGGCGTGTTCGCCAGGGCGTTGATCCCCGCCGCCGGAGTCCACGTGAACGCGCGCCGGAAGTTGCCCGTGTTGCGCTGGTAGTCATTGGTACCGATCACCGTCGGGCCGGGGCCGATCCCGTGGGGCACCACGATCTCGGTCCCCGCCCCGCCCAGCTTGCCGATGAAGTAAAACCCCGGTGCCTGCGCCTGGGCCGCACCGCAGGCAGCCAGTACCATCGCGCCCGCGAGCGAATCGAATCGAACGTGACTGGCGGCTCGCTGCACGTTGCCCCCGCGGCACTTGGAAAGAACGCATGACGCCAAATCGTTAACAACACAACGCATTTTCAACTTCCCTTCAACCAACAACAGGGCCAAATCCGGATCGCAGAAGTCCGGGGCCTTGAGGAGAAGCAAACCTCGGACCAATCCCGGTGAATGCGAAAAGGCCATTATTTGTTTAAACAGGCTTCTGAGCCTGGCCACCTTTGTGCGGCATGGCCCGCGATGGCCGGGCCGTGGCTTCCGGGAGCCACCGGCTGGGCAGTTGTGTACAAAGCCTGGGCATCAACCGGAAGCCAGAGGAAGGATCTTTCTCGCTTTTGGAACGCCTACCCCACCCGCTCACCTTTGAGCTCCCGGCTCATCAACCTCCCGATCGCCTCAATCGGATCCACCTTCTCAAACAGCACCGCGTGAACCGCGGCAGTGATCGGCATCTCCACTTTGTACTTGCGGGATAGATCCATCACCGACCGCGTCGTCGCGACACCTTCGACTACCGAAGGCGTGCGTTTCAAAAACGCGTCGAGCTTCTCGCCGCGTCCCAGGGCCTCGCCGCACGTTCTGTTTCGCCCTTCGGGGCTGAAGCACGACGTCGCCAAGTCACCGACGCCCGCGATCCCGAAAAATGTCTCGGACGATGCCCCCATCGCGGCGCCGAGGCGGGCAATCTCGGCAAGACCCCGCGCCAGCAACGCCGACTTGGCGTTGTACCCAACCTTGAGCCCGTCGAGCACACCCGCGGCGATCGCGATGATGTTCTTGGTCGCGCCGGCAATCTCGACACCCAGCAGGTCGGGGTTCGTGTACACCCGCAGCCAGCTCGTCGAGAACAGCCGTTGCACCGACTTGGCGAACTCCGCGTCATCGCTGGCCGCGATCATGGTCGCGGGAAGAAAGCGAGCAAGCTCCGACGCGATCGTCGGGCCCGACAAAACCCCCAGGCTCCGCGGCTTGGAATCCTGATCATCTTCAAGCACATCCGCAATGACCTGCGTGGGCCGCAACAACGTGGCGTTCTCAATCCCCTTGGACACCGACAACACCGAGGCATCCTTGGGCACGTGCTTGCGCATGCGATTCCAGGCCTCGCGCGAGTATTGAACCGGGATCGCCGACACAATCAGGGCCGCGCGGCTCAAGGCTTCGGAGTCCTTGAAGCTGACCCGCACCGAGTCGGGTAGGCGAAACCCCGGCAGCCGGGCGCTCTTCCTGGTCTGGGCCAACTCCCCCGCTTCCTCCTGGTTGTGACCCCAGATGATGATGTCGTGGGTCGGGGCTGGGACGGGCTCGGACGGGCGATTTTTGCCGGTTGGCCTCTCCGCCGCGGCCAGCACGCTGGCGCACACCAGCCCCATCTGCCCGATCCCCAGAATCGCGATAGCGGGAGGATCCCCTTGTTTCTTGTCGGAAGCGGGCTTCGCAGCGGGGCGTTTTGACATGGTGGGCTGATATCAGCGTATCGCCTCAGATGAGCCGGGGCAGACCAGCAAATTTGGTTGAACCCGGAGGGGGGTCAGGGCGTATTGGGGCGGGCGGTGAGTGCGCCCGGGGCCCGTTGGGCTCCGGCTAACATACCGCCCCCTACCCCTCCCCCCGGGGGGCCGGGCTCCACGGAATGATCCACTTCGGGGGACGCTCCCGGCCATTCCGCCGGGACGAATCGGAGCTGTTGATGGAAACGCACGCTCACGCCAAGCATGACCATTCGCACACGCACGAAGATGACGGCATGGTCGCGTGCTGCTCGCACAACGAGCTGGACAGTGAACGCTCAATCGTCTTTTACCTGGTGGGCATGGTGCTGCTGATCGTCAGCCACTTGGCCAAGTGGGTAGATATGGATGAGTCGGTGCACAACATCCCGGCGATCTTGGCCGCGGTACTGCTCAGCGCTCCGTTGTTCAAGGCTGCTTGGACCGAGATGAAGAAGTGGAAGCCCTCTTCTTCGACCTTGGCGGCGATGGCGATCTTGGCGGCCATGGTGGCCGCGCAGTACTCGACCGCCGGATGGCTGGCCTTCATTCTGCTCGTCGCCGACCAGTTCGTCCGCCGGACCGCCTCGGGCGCCCAGCGGGCCATCGATGAGTTGATTGGGATGCGGCCGGACACCGCCCGCCTCGTGGATGGCGGCGTCGAACGCGAAGTCTCCCTGGATGATGTCAAGGTCGGGATGGTCGTTCGCGTCCGCCCCGGAGAGAACCTGCCGGTGGATGGCAAGGTGGCTACGGGCCGCTCGACGATCAACCAGGCCTCCCTCACAGGCGAAGCCGTCCCTGTCGAAGTCCAGACGGGCGATATGGTCTACGCCGGTACCACCAACCTGACGGGCGGCATCGATATCGCCGTGACCCAAGCCAAGGGTGAGACCACGATCGACAAGGTCACCAAGCTCATCCGCGAGGCCGAGAGCACCAAGACCCAGCGGCAGATGCTGATCCAGCAAGTCGCCCAGTTCTTCGTGCCGGTGGCCCTCACCGTCGCTTTCACCGTCTGGTTCATCAAGAGCCAGAGCGATGTCGCCGCCGTCAGGGACTCCGCGGCCCAAGCCTTCATTTCGGTCCTCATCGTGACCTGCCCGGCGGCTCTCCTGATCGCCAGCCCCAGCGCCATGGTCGCCGCCTTCGCCGCGGCCGCACGCCTGGGCATCCTTATTAAGCAGACCAACTACCTCGAGCAGTCGGCCAATATTGACGCCGTCGTCATGGACAAGACCGGCACGATTACCACAGGCAAGTTCGAGGTGTCCAAGCTCGCCCCAGCGCCCGGCGTTGAAGGCGCCGAGCTTCTGAAAGCCGCCGCGAACGGTGAACAGCATTCCAACCACCCCCTTGCCCTCTCGATTCTCACCACCGCCAAGGCCGCCCGCGTCGAGCCCGATGGGTCCAACGATTACCAGGAAATCCACGGCCGCGGCGTGCGGGCCCGGACCAGCATGGGCGAACTGTGCGTGGGCCGCTCGAGTTGGCTGGTCGAACTTTCTCCGAAGATCAAAGATGATGTCGCGCTGGTCGAAAGCAAGATCGAAGGCATGACCGGCGTGCACGTGATGCGCGACGGCAAGTACCTGGGCGCGGTGGGCCTTGAAGACAAGGTCCGGTCCAACACCCGATCCGTCATCCAGCGGCTCCGCGACCTGGGTGTCCGGCACGTGGCGATCTTCACCGGTGACCGCCTGAGCGTGGCCAAGCGCGTCGGCGGAGTCGTTGGCGTTGATGCGATCGAGGCCGAGTGCCTCCCCGAAGAGAAACACGAACTGATCCGCGGCCTGGTGGCCTCCGGATACCGCGTCATGATGGTCGGCGACGGCATTAACGATGGGCCCTCACTGGCCCAGGCGGATGTCGGCGTGGCCATGGGCCTGGGCGGCTCCGACATCGCGGCCAACTCCGCCGGTGTCGCCCTCATGAACGATGACCTCTCGCGCGTGCCCTTCCTGATCGAGCTCTCTCGCCGCACCCGCACCATCGTCGCCCAGAACATCGCGGCCTCCATCGTGATTGTGCTGGTCGGCCTGATCCTGGCCGCGACCGGCAACCTCGCGGTACCGCTGGCGGCCCTGTACCACTTCGTGGGCGAAGTCTTCGTGCTGGGCAACAGCTTCCGGCTCTTCCGCTTCGGTGAGGGCTTTGTCGAGACCGAGCAGCAGACCGCCCCGACGATGCGTCGTCGCGCGGCCAGCGTGCGCGGCATGACCACGGGCAAGCCGGCAACGGCGTGACGCGGATCCTCGTCAAGGCGGTCCCCGGCGCGAAAAAGGATGAGATCGTCGGGCGACTGGGCGACCGGCTCAAGGTGCGTGTCAGCGCCCCGCCCGAGGGCGGGAAGGCCAACGCGGCGATCTGCGAACTGATCGCCGCGGCACTGGGAATCAAGACCCGGGATGTGCGAATCGTGAGCGGGCAGTCGCGGGCCGAAAAGACCGTTGAGATCGACGGCGTCGATGCCGCGGCCCTGGAATCGCTCTTCTCAGATTGAACTCGCGAATCAAGCATGGTTGGGTTTCGCTATCATCGCGCGCCCCGGAGGGCTCGTGTGACACCAGGTTCAGATCAATCCGCCCGCTTCCGCCGCACCCGCGCCGCCCATCGTGATGAGACGGCCGAGGACTACGTCGAAGCGATCATGCAAATCCAGGCCGACCGGGGCGAGGCCCGGGTGCGCGATCTGTCCAAACTCATGGGTGTAAGCCACGTGACGGTGACGCGGATCGTGGCGCGGTTGGCGCGCGAGAAGCTGGTCATCACCAAGCCGTATAAACCGATCGAGCTCTCGGCCGCGGGGCGGAAGCTTGCGGGGCATATCCGTCGGCGGCACGAGGTGGTACTCGCGTTTCTGGTCTCGCTGGGGGTGCCCGCGGAACAGGCGGAGATCGACGCCGAAGGCATCGAGCACCACGTGAGCGAGGCAACCATTCGGGCGATGCAGCGGGCGACGGCGAAGGCTGCCCCCCCACCGCTCCCGCAGCCTCCGGCCGAAGCGCCGGGCGCTGCCGAGCCCCGGGGATACTCGTGAGGCGCCGGTGACACTTACCACTGCACTCTTGATCGCCGACGGCCTTCTGCGGGTGCTGCTGGGTGTTCATCTCATCATGAGCCGGCGGCCGGTCCCGGTCACGCTGGCGTGGCTGTTTCTGCTGGTGGCGCCGGTCCCTTTCTTTGGAGTGTTTGCGTACGCGATCGTCGGAGAGGTGCGGCTTGGGACGCGCCGGGCCGCGGAGTATCAGCGGTTGACGACGGGCTACGCCCAGCGGGCGACCGTCTTTTGGCGTGGCGGGAGCGCCGACTGGACGGATGAGTGCCTGCCCTACAAGCAGATCGCCAACGTCGCGACGACGGTGGGCGACATGCCGCCCCTTCGCGGCAACGCGATTGCGATCCTGGCCGATGCGGAGCACACGATTGACGCGCTGGTTCGGGATATCGACGTGGCTAAGTCGCGGATCCACATGCTCTACTACATATGGATGGAGCGGGGCGCGGGGGAGAAGGTGGTGGAGGCTCTGGAGCGGGCCGCGGCCAGAGGCGTCACGTGCCGCGTGCTGGTGGATGCGGTGGGCAGCAAGAAGTTTGTGCGGAGCAATCTGCGGAAGCGGTTGGAGCAGGCCGGTGTGAAGTTCGCCGAAGCGCTCCCGGTGAACCCGATCCGGATGCTCTTTGCACGGCTGGATGTGCGAAATCACCGCAAAATCGCGGTGATCGACGGGTGGGTGGCGTATTCGGGGAGCCAGAACATCACGGACTCGACATTCGGGTACCGGCCCCTGCTCAAGATTGGACCATGGATCGACGCGACGCTGCGCATCGCGGGTCCGGCGGCGCAGGCGTTGGAAGTCGTGTTTCTGCGGGATTGGGAGATTGAGAGCGGGGAAGAGCTTGGCCGGCATATCGAGGATGTGCTGCCGGACTTGCCGATTCCGGAGGATGGTTCCATCGTGCAGGTGGTGCCCTCGGGCCCGGGGGCAGGATCGGCGACGGTGCGGGATGCGCTGATCACGACTATCTACTCGGCTCAGGAAGAGTTGATCATGACCACGCCGTACTTCGTGCCTGATGAACCGACCAAGCAGGCGCTCATCGCGGCCGTGCTGCGGGGTGTGACGGTGACCATCGTGGTGCCCGAACGGTCGGACGGTTGGTTGGTGGGCGCGGCGAGCCGGGCTCATTTTCTGGACCTCCTGGAAGCGGGGGTGAAGATCAAGCGGTATCGGAATGGGCTGCTGCACGCCAAGACGGTGACGGTGGATTGCGATATTGCGATGATCGGGTCCACGAACCTGGATGTGCGGAGCTTCTTTCTGAACTACGAGATTTCGATCTTCATATACGACACGGATCAGGCGAGCTCGCTGCGGATGATGCAGGTGGGGTACATGGGGGACTCGACGGAGATCTTCGCGCCGGAGTGGCGGGCGCGATCGATGTGGAGACGGGCGCTGGAGAACACGGCGCGGTTGTTTACGCCGCTGCTGTAATGGGAGCAGAGGCGCGATGTGCCATCGAAGTCTGCCTTGAGACTTCGATGTCTTTGCGCTTGGGTGCCAGAGCATCGAAGTCGGAGGAACCGGCTTCGATGGCACGTCCTTATTCATCTTGTCTTCCGCTCGTGCGTGGGCCGGTTGGCTGCCTGCGCTGCTTGCGTCCTTGGGGACTGGCCAGCGCCGAGATTCGGGCGGTCCACGTCGATACGACCGAGGGCGAAGTCACTTTTGTGACCTCACTTGCGGTAGAGGTTCGCTCTCACTCGCCCGGAAAAGAAGTGTCGGAGCCAACACGGGGTTCCGCCCCGAATCCGCGACTTCAACTATCCGGGGTTGTTTGAGCAGCCCCTCTACCTATGGGCCAAAGACACGTTTTGCGCGCAGAATTCGTGTCGACAACGGAAGCGATTGTTCAGAAAGTGCTTGAAATAGGGCACGGATTTGATGTGATGATTTCGCGCAATTCGTGTCGTGGGTGAGCACGCTTCGTGTGCAAAAACTGTGTCGAGCGGCGCTTCAGGCCGCCCAGACGGCACCGGGCTCGGCGAGGATCACCTGGTGGGCGGAACCATCGGCCGCGGCCAGTAGGCGGCGCATCGGCTCTCCCTCGGGCTCATCACCGAGTTCGAACGTCGAATGGTGGACGGGGAGCAGGTGCGTGGCGCGGCTGCCCTGGAACATGCTCCAGGCCTGTTCGGGCGTCGCGTGGGCGTGCTCCCAGGGTTCGTAGCTGCCGATGCCAAAGACGGCGAGCGTGAGATCATCCAGGGAGTTGAAGGCGTCGGTCATCGCCGTGTCGCCGGCGAGCAGGACGCCCTGGCGGTCCTTGGCTTCGCGGAGGATGTAGCTGTTGTAGCCGCGGCGGCGATCAAGGGCGGTGCGGGCGCCCCAGTGGGCCGGCCGCATGGCGGCGATGTGGATGCCTCGAAAGACCATGTCCTGATCCCAGTCGAGCTCGATGACTCGCGCGAAGCCGGGCGGGATCAGGCGCTTGGTGCGACGGGCGGTGATGACGGTCGTGCTTCCGGAGACAAGGCCCTGGAGCGTCGGGCGGTCAAGGTGATCAAAGTGCGCGTGGGAGATGAAGATGACATCGATGGGCGGCAGATGCTCAGGGTTGAGCGGGAATGGCGCGAGGCGCGGCAGCCCGATGGTCATGCCGCCGACGTTGACGCCAATGCGATCAGAGAACACCGGGTCCATCAGGATGTTCAGGCCGCACAGTCGGACGAACACGGTGGCGTGCCCGAGCCACATCGCGGCGAGGGGGTGAGGATCCAGATTCGGTGGGCGGTTGGAAGCGGTCAAAACCGAATGGGAGTGTCCGGCAAACGGACGGCGAACCGACTCGACGATGGCTCTGGGATAACGGCGCAAGCCCGATTTCGCCGCGCTCAGCAGCTTGCCCAGATTCGTCGTGGGAGCCGGTGGTCTGCCAAGTTGGCGGGCTTCATCCATTCGCAGCGTCCGAGCCCCCCACTGCCCCCCATCGGCTGGGACCGGGCAGCGGTTTTGAATTTCCAATCCGATGATACTGGTTACAAGTCTTGTGCCAAGAAGATGCCTCAGATCTAGGGAATTATCACCTCATTTCCCGGCGGGCGCCCTGGATCAACGTGTCCCATTGGAGGGCGGGGCCGGGGTCTGTTTTGTTGGTCTGGATGTGGTAATGTCCGAGGATGCCGTGGTAAGCCTCAAGCTGGTCGTCGGAGAGTTTGTGGGGGATCAACTTGCCTTGGTCATCGCGCGGGTAATCGCAGGTGATTTGCGGGAGAACGGTGCAGAGGGCGGCGGCGAGCTTGGTGAGTGAGGCGTATTGCTGAGGCGTGAGGTCGTACATGCGGAGCTTCTCACCCTGGATGGTTCCATCGATGGGATCCTGTCGCGCGGGGTAGCCGACAAACCCGGGCGTGCGGACACCACCATCTGCCAGATACGACGGAAGGGTGATGCGGGTGCGGCCGGTTTCATCCTTGCCGTACCACTTGTCGAGCGTCTCGGACTTGGCAACGGGGTAGGCCCCGATGTTGGCGATCTCGATGCCGACGGACCGGTCATTGCAAATGGTGGCGTGCCAGGCGCGCTCTTTGACATCGAGTGTCTGGTAAATGGTGCCGTCAATATCAAGCATGAAGTGAACGGAGAGGCCGCGTTGATCTTGGAGAACACGGAAGCACGTGCGGCTGGTGCCGCAGACGTCGTAGTGCAGAACGAACTGGTCCACATGTTTCTGAAGGAGGGGAAGGTCCCATCCGCCGCCGCGAACTCGCTCGACTTCCTCTGGGGTCAGATTGACCTTCCGCATGCTGTAGCGGTTGGGAGTCTCAAGGGGTGGGGAGCTGGACTTCCAGTCCGCCTTGTCCATTGAGACGAACCGGCGCTCGACGCGGTAGGCGTCGTACCCGCCGGGGTCGGTCCAGAGAATAACAGGAGCGCCCGTGTGGAAGAGTTGGCCGCACACCATGATTTCATCGCCGCGGCGAGGCAGCGGAGATCCCGAGCGAATCGAAGCACAGCCCGGAGCGATCAGCAGGAGGACAACGAGAATGAAGCGGTTCATGGAGGAGCAGCGTACCGGGTTTGACGGTCCGCCAGAGTTCAAGGATGTTTCCCCGTTTTCGGGAGTTTGGGCACGGGCCACGCCAAGGCGTGACCAGCATCCGCAAAGCGAGGTACGCTTGGGGCATGGCTGAACTTGGAGAACTTCGTTTTTCGGATCTGCTGGCACAGGTGAGCGCGAAGACCCCTTCGCCCGGAGGCGGCGCGGTGGCCTGTGCCGCGGGCGCGTTGGCGGCATCGCTGGCGCACATGGTGGTGGCGTACTCCGTGGGGAAGAAGTCACTGGCGGCCCATCAGGGCGAACTGGAGAAGGCCAGCGTGGCCCTCAAGACCGCTCAAGACATCCTGCTGCGCCTGGGCGATGAGGATGCTCAGGCCTACTCGATGGTCAACGAGCTGATGAAGCTCCCCGAGTCGGACCCCAAGCGAATGCGTGACTTTCTGCCCGCGGTCCGTGCGGCGATCCAGGTGCCTATGGCGGCCATCGCCGTGTGCGATGACTTACTCCGATTGTGCGAAAGGTTGG
Organism: Phycisphaerales bacterium; assembly: GCA_044222485.1. Classification (GTDB taxonomy): domain Bacteria; phylum Planctomycetota; class Phycisphaerae; order Phycisphaerales; family UBA1924; genus JAHBXE01. Next base: position 21,143 of record JBGAND010000031.1, read on the forward strand.
CGCCCATCACCAATACCCATCTTCACAGCGACCTGGCGGTCGCGGCGGTCTTAGGGGAATCCGCAGCACGGGCATCGCGGTGGAATGTGGTGGTCAACGCCGCGCTGTTGCCGGATGCCGGCGCCCGGGAAAAGACGGTCGCAGAGGCGGACAAGTCGCTCGCGGATGCGGCCCGCCGTCGGGCGGCCGTGGAAGAAGCCTGCCGGCATTGAACCCCGGGACGGCCCGCTACGATTGGCCGTGAAGCTCGTGGACTTGAATGACAACTGGCGGATCAACACGCTGCTCCAGATGGTGCGGCATATCAGCACGGCCGTAACGCCGATGCAGGTCTACACCGCATTCGCATCCTACTACTGGCAGCTTCGCCCGATGGACTACATGATCAGCCTCTCGACCAAGGATGTGCCCGAGGGCCACTACCGCATCACCCGCGAGTTCAGCACGGAACGGATCCGCGAAGGGATGAACTCCCCAGTGGTAACCTCCACGATGCCGGCCAAGGAGAACATGCCGGTGCACTCGGGAGGGTTCCTGGGGCAGATTGTGGCGCACGGAAAGCCGCAGATCGTGCACGAGCTGTATCTGAAGAACGACCCGGTGTTGAATGACCGGCTCGCTGGCATTGGCAGCGCCTGCATCATGCCCCTTTATGACGAGGGAGAGCCGCGCTACTGGAATATCCAGTTCCGTGTCGAGCCCAACGCGTTCACGGTGGAAGAGATGGAATCGGGCCTGCTGGTCGCGAACCTGACGGGGGGCAACAACACTCGGCTGCTGCTTGTGGAAGAGATCCGGAAACTCAACGCCGCGCTCAAGCAGCAGTTTGAAGATGTCGCCCGCGTTCAGCGTTCGCTGCTCCCCAGCAAGACGCCGGATATCCCGGGGCTGGATATCGCAACCAGCTATCTCACGAGCGATCAGGCCGGTGGGGATTACTTTGACTTCTTCCCTTTCGATGACGGCACGTGGGGGATTCTGATCGCCGACGTTTCCGGGCATGGCGCGGCCGCGGCGACCGTCATGGCCATGCTCCACGGAATCCTGCACGCGTACTCCGGCGCCGAACGCCAGCCCGATGCGGTCCTGCGATGGGCCAATAAGCGGCTGCTGCACGCGAATATCGAGGGGACGTTTGTGACCGCGTTTCTGGGTGTGTACGACCCCAAGACCGGAAAGCTCAAGTACGCCCGCAGCGGGCACAATCCGCCGATGCTCAAGAATGGAGATTCCGGCACGGTTCACGCGCTGGATACCGGCGGCTCCCCGCCGCTGGGTGTGTTTGATCCGTACGAGATCACCAGTGAATGCCTGCAGCTCCGGCCTGGGGACACGCTGGTCCTCTACACCGACGGAATCACCGAGGCGTTCAACACAACCCGCGAGATGTTCGGCACCGAGCGGCTCAACGAGTCGCTGGTCGGGTGCAGCGGGCAGCCCGACTGCGTCGTGGATTCGGTTCACGGTGCCCTCTTTGAACACACCGGAAACCTCCGTCGCGCCGATGACCAGACGCTCGTGGCCATCCAATACAAGGGCAAGAAGTGAGCACGCCACCGGCCCCTTTCAACACGACCCCGAATCTTCCCACATCCGGCGAATGGTTTGACGAGGTTGATCGCGAAACCGGAAAGCCCGGCCTGCGGTTCAAGTGCACCATGTGCGGGAACTGCTGCACGGGCCCTGAGGGTTACGTGAATTTTTCCGAAGAAGAAGGCCGCGCGATCGCCAAGCGGCTGAAAATCTCCATCGAAGAGTTCAACCGCGAGTACACGAAGAAAACGCCTTCAGGGCCGTCGCTCAAAGAGAAGCAAACGCCGTTCGGCCTGGATTGCATTTTCCTGGACCGCGAGAAGATCCCCGGCAAGGCTGTGTGCGGCATCTACGAGGACCGGCCGGCGCAGTGCCGCACGTGGCCGTTCTGGCCGTGGATGCTCCGCGGCCGGCGTGAGTGGGAACGGGCTAAAAAAACGTGCCCAGGAATCGACACCGGGCCGGTGATCCCACCTCAGAAAATCCGCATTCAGCGGGCGAACACTCCGCATGACCCCGATCGATGACAGGACGCTGGCGGCCCAGTGGCTCGCCGCGGCCCGTGATCCGGGCGTCGCGGGCGAACTTGATGCCATTTACAACCAAGTGTCGCGGTCCATCACGGAGCGCGGGCCGGCGTGCTGGGCCTCCGGGCGTTGCTGCAACTTCGAGAAAACCGGGCACCGGCTGTACGTCACGGGACTGGAAGCCGCGTTCACGGTGGCCCGACTCGACGGAATCAAACTCGACGCCGCGGCGATTGAAGAAGCGCGGACACGCGGCGGGTGCCCGTTTCAGGTGGCAAACCTGTGCGGTGTTCACACGATTAAGCCCCTGGGCTGCCGCGTGTACTTCTGCGACCGGTCGGCCCAGATATGGCAGCAGGACCTGTCGGAGCGGGCGCTGACGGAGATCAAAGCACTGCACACGCGTCGCTCGATTGAGTATCGCTACGGCGAGTGGCGCGGGATGCTCGAGATGTTCACGGCTTGATCAACCGCGCCCGAATCGTGCCTTGAGGTACGCGGCCAAGCCCACCCCCCGGACGCACGGCATGGGCTTTCGCGGCGAGAGCGACATCAGCCCGGAAAGTGCGCCGACAATCGCGGCACCGTGGGCGGCCGGAGATATCCCTGCAAGTTTGTGCGCCCAAAGCCAGCCCGATGCCATCGCGATGTACCGACGATGCCCGCGCCCATGCCTGCGGCACAGCCACATCCAGTTCCGCGTGGCCAGCTTGAACCAGTTCACGGACTTGCGGGCCGCGCCGGGGCTGTCGTGCCAGACGATCCACTTGGGGTCAAAGTGAATGCGATAGCCGGCATCGATGAGCTTCATCGCCAGATCGACATCGTTGCGATAGAGGAAGTAGGCCTCTTCGTAGCCGCCGACACGATCCCAGGCCGTACGGCGGATGAGGTTCGCACAGCCCATCACCGGCCAATGATCCTGCAGCGACGGCTCGGCCCCCGCACGGTCCGCAAAGCTCCACTCGCTGCGCTGAGTCTGCGGGTGGCGCGGGTGGAGCGGAATGGCGGCGATCTCCGGACGTTGCCCAAGGTGCTCGAGCGCGGCCGCCAGAACGCCGGGCGCAGGCCGCGCGTCATCATCCAAGATCAGAACCGCTTGCCCCGTCGATGCACGAACCCCTTCGTTGAACCCCGCGATCCCCGCGTTGGATCGGAGCGCAACCAGCTTCCCCGAAGGAAACTTGCTGCGTAAACGCTCCTGGGTACCGTCCATCGAACCGTTGTCTACAACAATGATCTCCGCATCTTTCGCGCCCGGGTCCTTTGCCAGCGTTTCAAGTGTCTGCTGCAGTGCCGCCCAGCGGTTGTAGCTGAGGATCACGATGGAAAGCGTCGGGATGACCGTGCCCGCGGCGGTCGGCACAAGGCTCTGATCGGACTCAATTGGCTGAACCGGCGAACATGCGACACGGGCGGACTCGACGACACCGCGGGCCGCGATGCTCAACACCCGCGCAAGCCGCTGGAGGCGCCGAACCTTGTACACAAAGAAGCCATCCGGCCCAACGCTGATCGTCACCTTGCCCGCCAACCAGTCTTCCGCACGGCCCCGGGCGGATACAACCGCGACGCCGTACTTGGGAGCCCTCAGGGAGCCAACGATCAATGCCCACCCCGTGGCCAGCACGCCGGTCACGGGCACAGCTCGATATATATCCGGAGCGACGCAAACCGCGTTAAGCGACTTGAGCAAAGCGGACGGATCTGCCATCAGGTCGGGCCTGAGCAGCACCCGGCCACGCACGGCGGTGAGAGACTCCTTGATCGCACGGTCCAACTCGGCCAGCGGTCGCGCCGTGGCGACGATGAGGTCTCTGCCCGGCCCGCCAGAGCCCAGCCGGGCATCGCACAGGCCCCGAAGGTGCAGCGCAGCAAGGTCATCTCGTCCCAGCATCACCTGGCTGACCGCCCGGCCGACTTCGCGAACCGAACGCCGGAATCGGGCCAATCTCCCAGTTACACCCGCCGCGGCCATAGCCTGCGGCGCATTGCGGGCGGCGTAATACCTGCCCGTGGTCCGCATCTTGTCGGGGTGAGGGTGAAATGCATGCGATGCCGTCGTCACCGCAAACCCCAACCCCGTCCGGCGCGTGATCCGATAGCACCACTCCACATCGTCGCCGCTGATGAACAAGTCCGCCATCACTCCCGCGGCCTCCACGGCCGCGCGTCTCACCAACAGACTGCACGCCGCGATGTAGCCCGCCGGGATGACAGCTCGACGGGCCCAGTCCGCCGGCACATGCTGAATCAACTCGCCGTTGCGCGGATCGACCTCCCCGCCAACTTCAAAGACACGACCAGAGTCCGGTTCGGCCAGGGCCGAACCCGTCCCGGCCAACTCGGGGTGATGAGTCAACGTCCGGACCAGCGGCAGAAGCGCCCCCGGATCTAATCGCACATCACTGTCCAGAAGCCACAGCAACTCATGAGGGTCTCCCCGCACTCCGGCAGCCAGCCACGATTCCAGCCCGCGGCTGAAGCCCCCGCTCCCACCCCGATTGTCTTCCAACCGCAAATGCCGGACATCGAGGTGGGTTGGAGTAGGCAGGGAAGAAATAGGTGTTGAGGAGGCATTGTCCACGAGCAGCACGGAAAGCCCGACCAGGCCATTGCCGAGGTCCAGGGACGCCAAGTCTTTCAAAAGTAGTTCAACGTCCCTAAATCGCTGGTGGCAGGGCACCACCGCTCGAACCTGCCAAGCCGGGACGGCCCGCCTTGGACTGGTTGCCTGGAGGCTTCCGGTGGTTTGGGGTCGAAACGTGGTCACGCTATCCAGTCTAGGTGGCTGAATCGGCCGATCCCGCGCGTTCAGATGCCCCTTCCGTTCGCAACCGTGTTCGGGTATGATGCGCATACATGGGGGCAGGGGTGTCTGCGGCCACGGCGGGGTTGCCGCGGACCCGAACGACGATTACCGTCCCCGGGGCCTTTGGAGCGCCCGTGCAGGATGGTACATCCCCCAAAGCCCCCGGATCTCCAAGGATTAGGAGTTCAGAAGATGATGTTGAGCAAGACCCTGCGTCGCCGCGCCGCTCTCCGCCGTTCCCGTCGTGCAGACCCCGAGTCTCACTTCGAGTCCCTCGAACAGCGGATGGTGATGTACCAGTCGCCGATGGTGACCGGGTTCCTGCCGCTCTCTCAGCTGGAAGACCGGGGCAACTCGGTGGTCCGCATCCTCACCAACGTCGGCCGCATCGATATCGAGCTCTTCGAAACGCTCGTCCCGACCCTGACCGCCAACTTCCGCAGCTACATCAACAACGGAACCCTGGATGAGTCGTTCTTCCACAGCATTAACACCACCGTGCTGCAGGGGGGCGGATACCGGTTTGACGATATCTCCCGCCTGTCCGCTGTCCCGGCCCTGACTCCCGTCCCCAACGGTAACACCCGCAGCAACCTGGCCCGCACCCTGGCGATGGTGCCGATCAACAGCACGCAGGTCGCCAGCCAGTTCATCATCAACCTGCAGGACAACCCGGCCCTCAACACCCAGAGCGGCGGCTTCCCGGTGTTCGGCAAGGTCATCCAAGGTTGGGACGTCATCCAGAACATCCAGACCTTTGCAACCCCGGACCTCAACCAGCAGCTCCTGGGAACCGGCACGGGCCCCTTCTCCTTGGTGCCGGTCACCGGCGCCTACAACGGCACGGTGGGCCCGACCGAGGCGACGATCGTCAAAATCATCGACGTCGAGACCATCAAGGCCCCCGGTCTGCCCAGCTATTACGGCAAAGAGTTCGCCTACGCCGAGGGCTCGCGCAGCGCGACCACGACCGAAACGATCTCCATGGTCAATGAAGACACCTCCAACATCAACTACGTTCAGGTCGTGATCCGCTACGAGTCCGGCCTGCGTGATGCGGTCATCTATTCCGGATCCATCGCCGCCGGCGCCCGATTCGCTCTGACCGTGAACGATGCGACCAACCCCGGGCTGAACCTCGTCCGGACCGGCGAAAAATACAGCTTCAGCGTGCGATCCACCCGCAAGATGGGCGTCGCGTTCAACCACGCCGACACCGGCGTGGTGCTCGGCGAGTCTTTCGTCATGACCCCGCAGGTTCCCGTCGGCCAGTTCAAAAACTACCAGTTCGCGCAGGCCAGCAAGAGCTCCCTGCACCAGACCCTGCTCGTGGTTGAGAACCTCGGCGGCCAGAACTCCACCGTCAACGTCAACGTGTACACCGGCGGTGCCGGGCTCATGTACTTCGCCATTGAAATCGAAGCGTTCCGCCGCGGCACGCTGGACTTCAGCACGCTCACCAACCTGCCCGATGGCGAGTTCTCGATCTGGGCAACGTCACTCTCTCCGTTTGTCGCGGCCGTCACCCAGACCAAGACCGGCGGCGGCGGCAACGCCAGCGACGGCTCGACGGCCCAGGCCGCTCAAGGCGGCGGGCGGACCGAGGGAACGCTCGCCGGCGCCTACGTCGCAACCGGCGGCGAAGCGCACATCGACGTGCTCTACACCGGGGACACATCGGTGGTTCTGGTGGACTTCACGATCACGCTCACCGGCGGCGCAACCCTGAACCCCGGCACACTGATCATGACGACGGCCGATCGCCGCAAGAGCATCGACCTGACGACCGTGCCCACGCTCCCCCTGGACACGTTCTTTACCATTCAGTACTCCGAGCGCCTGGGCCTCACGCCGATAGCGGTGACGTATCGCTCCAGCATCGCCGGCGATGAAGTCTCCACGCCGTTCCAGACCAGCACGGCGGAGAACACCATGTTCGCCGACGGCTTCTCCGACCCCGCGCTGGTCGGCAGCAACGGGATGAGCGAGACCATCTCGATCTTCAATCCTTACGCCAGCTCGGGCGTCACCTTCATCTTCGACCTGCTTTTCCACTTCTCCGACGGCACGACGATCTTTGCCTACGCCGGAACCCCGCCCGGGTTCCAGACCCTGGCACCGCTGCAGCGCCGCGATTATCGGGCGATGAGCATCCCCGTTATCGCCGCCAAGATCAACTCAGACCCAGCGTTCCAGCGTTACTCGATCGAAGTCATCTCGGCGCCCATCGGCGCCGCGTCGCCGCTTGCCGGTGCCGTCACCCAGATCACTCGTATCCAGAACACGCTCGGGCGGGCCATGACGAGCATCCCCTCCCTTGACCCGAGCCGTGAAATTGTTTACATGGACAACCCTGTGTTCAACTGAGCCCCGTTGAGCCCGGTACGGACGCCCAGCAGTTGTTTTCGCGATGGAGGTGACCTTTGTCCTTGCGGTTCCTAGCCAAGCTGTTCCGTTCCGGCCCCCGGCCGGTGGTCGCCCAGCCCCCCCTGTTTGACTCCCTCGAGCAACGGCTGGCCCTGTACGCCGACCCCTTCCTGGCCAACCTGCCGTCGCTCTCGGCGATGCAGAACATCACCAACACCGTCGTTCGCCTGCAGACCACCCAGGGCATGATCGACATCGAGCTCTACGACCGGGGCGGTCCGCCCGGCGGCACCCTGGCGCCCCTCACGGCCGCCAACTTCCTCAAGTACATCAACTCCGGCCGGGTGGACAACACCTTCTTCCACCGCAAAATCAACGACTTTGTGCTGCAGGGCGGCGGCTTCGCCGACGATCCGACCTCCAGCCCCCAGTACGCCGCGGTCGTGACCGACCCCGCCGTCCAGAATGAGTTCAGCTCCACGCGATCCAATATCGAGCGAACCATTGCTATGGCCAAGCTGGGCTCAGACCCCAACTCAGCCACCAGCCAGTGGTTCTTCAACCTCACCGACAACTCCGCCAATCTGGACACCCAGAACGGCGGCTTCACCGTGTTCGCACGCGTCATCGCCGGTTGGGACGTGGTCACCACGATCGAGGGCTTCCAGACCCGCGACCTCAACTCGTTCCTGGGTGGCGACGCGTTCGACACCGTGCCGATCAGCGGCCCCAACAACACCGACCTGGTCCGCATCATCGACGCCGAGGTCATCAAGCCCGCCGATCAAACCTCCTTCTACACCAGCACCATCTACTTCGCCGACGGATACCGCAGCGGACGCATCACTTCCACGGTCGAAATGACCAACCTGGATCCCAACGCGGCGTCCCTGTATCAGATCATCGCCCGCTACGAGAAAGGCGCCCGCGACACGGTGGTCTGGACCGGGACTCTGCAGCCCGGCGAGCACCGTGACGTGCCGATCTCCAAGGCCGGTGCGCCCGGTCTCAACGGTGTCAAGGCCGGAGCCCCGTTCGCCTACGAAATCCGATCCAGCAAGCAGATCTCCGCCGCACTGAACCACAAAGACTTTGGCGCCTCAGCGTCTGAATCCTTCTTTAATCCCGCCCCCTTCACCGACACGCAGCTCAAGTCCTGGAGCTTTGGCGGCGCACAAAAGGGCCCCGGCATCGCCGTCTACCTGATGTGGGAGAACCTCTCCAGCAGCAACAACTCGGTCACCATCACGTTCTACCGCGAGGGTGGCGCTGCGCCGATCACCCTGCTGGCCACCACCCAGCCCTACCGCCGCAGCGGCATCAACATCTCCCAGCTCAGCACCATCCCCGACGGCGTGTTCTCGATCCAGATCACATCAACCCAGCCGCTCGTGCCCGTGATGAGCCAGTATCGCGCCGCACCCGCTCGCGCATCGCTGGAACTGGGCGTCCCCGCCGGCGGCAACACCGAGGGCATCCTGCCCGGCGCCTACATCTCTTCCGCCGGCCAGGCCATCATCACCGCCATCTACACACAGAGCACCGTCCCCTCTCTCACCATCGACTTCCAGTTCATCCTGAGCGACGGCTCGGTCTTCACCAACAACGTCCCCTTCATTCTCTCTACCACCACCCGCCGCCAATCGCTGGATATCACCTTCGCCAACGTCGCCATCCCCGTCAACGAGTACTTCACGATCCGCTACAAGGTCCGCAACGCCGCGGCCCCCGTCACCATGTCTTACTTCAGCATCACCGCCAGCGGCGATGCGATCGCCACTCCGTTCCAAACCGTCTCCAACAAGGAACTCAGCTTCAGCGACGGCTTCACCGACCCCACCTCCGGCGCCTTGGACCGCGAAACCATCTCCATCTTCAACCCCTACGCCGACAACGGCACCGCCGTGCACTACCGCGTGAAGTTCCACTTCACCGACAGCCCCGGCGATGAAATCGTCATCCCCGTCTCCGGCAGCGGCGGCATCAACGGCTCCCGCCGCATCGATATCAACGTGCGCGACCTCACCGAGGTGATGACCCGCATCACCAGCGGCACCCAGTTCCGGCACTATTCGATTTCGGTTTCCGCCGACTTCACGCTCGTGGGCAACCCGGTCGATGGGGCAATCTTCGCCCAGCTCACCCGCCTGGACCCCGCCGGCAACACCGTCACCACCGGTCCCACGCTGGGCACCGGCGTTCCGTTGTTCTTCGCCGACAACACCGTGTTCGGGGCCCCCTGATCCGGTGATCGCCCCGCGGCCTGAACCTGAGGCAGCACCCGCTTAAGCGCACCCATCACACCCCTGGCCGCGGCCGAAAGCGGCCAGGGCAACCCCGCCACCACCCGGTGAATCGCGTGGTGCGCCTTCACCGCCGGCATCGCCTCATACATCGCCCGCTGACGCTTCAACGCCATCAGATTTATCGGCTCCCCCGATTCATCCAGCCAGTTCATGTTGTGCCGGCGGAGCAGCAGGTTCATGTTCCCGATCAGCTCTTCAGAGTGCTTGCTGTACAGCGCCGCGTGCGACTGCACAATCCTCCGATAGAGAGCTTCGTGGATCGCAATCGCCTGCCGGTTGTGCGTGTTGGGGCTATGCCGGCGATACACAAACAGCGGCTCGGCCACGCGAACTCCCCGCCACCCGCGCTCCACAAACTTCAACCACAGGTCCCAATCCTCATACCCCTCGCGCATGGATTCACTGAACCCCCCCACCGCCTGAAAGCGGTCCCGTCTCACCAGCGTCGTCACCGCGTGCAGGTTGGCCACCATCATCGTCAACGGGTCCCAATCCGGAACCGCCCACACCGATGATCCCGTTCGCTCCACCATCCGCTGCTGGCAATACGCATGGCTCACATCCTCACCCGCCCCGCGCATCGCCCGGCCCAGCTTCGAAACAAACTCCGGCTCGATCCAGTCGTCCGCATCCAGGAACACCAGGAACTCGCTGGTCGCATCCGCCGCCCCGCGATTCCGCGCCGCCGGCGGCCCGCTGTTGTCCTGGTGAATCACCCGAACCCGCGGCCCCGCACACCGATCACACAGCCGCGCCGTCACCCCATCCGTAGACCCGTCATTGACGACCACGACATTGACATCCGCATCCACCTGCCGCAGCGCCGAATCAACCGCGGCCCGCACAAAGCGCCCATAGTTGAAACACGGCACCACCACCGTGGCCGAAATCGGGGTTGAAGGGTCCGCTGATCCCATACCCCAGAAGGGTAGGGGCCAAAGGCCGCAGGCGAATCACTCAGAGCCGAGCGGCGCGAGCCGCCCTTAGGGACACCCCGCCGCGAACTTATTCATGAAACACACGAAATCCATGGCGTTGATTGTCGTGTCAACTGTGCAATTAGCGTAGGGATCACGCACCGCATAGTGGTTTAGAAAGCACGTGAAGTCATTGACGTTCAATACCGGCGAGGCCGTGCTCTTGTCGCAGTTGACATAGCAGTGCCCGCACCCAACCCACTGAGCGGTGCCCGGTCCCAAGAACCCGCCACCAGCGGTTGTTTGAGGGCCACCTACAGAGATGAACAGCGACGGTCCACGCCCGTCATCGAACGCGGTAATCGCGTTGGGACCCGCATCAATGCCGGCTCCGAGTGAATACCACTGGTGCCCGTCGAACTTGGCGATCCCCCTGGCATTGACACCCCCGACCGTACTGAACGGACCAATGAAGTACATCGTCTCGCCAAGGCCGTCATTGAACACTGTCGCACCGGTCGCGGCAATCGGCGCCGATGCCAAAGCGGACCACGCCTCCCCATTCCATTTTGCCGAATCTTGGACCGGCAAACCTCCGGCTTGCCCGACGTTTCCGATGACGTAAAGCTCCTTACCCTGGCCGGCGTCGAAGACTTCTAGGGCTTTTACATCCGATGCGTAAATTCCGGTGCCCAAGCCGCGCCACGTCAGCCCATCCCACTCAACAATTCCGGGCGCGAAAAGTGAACCGATTCCATCGAAGTTGCCCGCGATGTAAAGCCGTGGCCCGGCGCCCATATCCAACACCTTCATGCGCCACGACAGGGCATCCTGCAAAACGCCGCCGATGGCGACCCACGACTGGCCGTTCCACCGAACGGGGTAATCCCCGACGAGGTCGTCGTGGAACATTCCGTACATCGCCATTCCCGTGCCGTTGTCATACGACACCCAGGGAGAGGCCGCGGTTTGTCCCCAATCTCCCATGAGACCAGGTGGTGTCTCCACCCACCCGCCGGTGTTCCACTTGTAACCGTGGTAGACATAGCCGCCAAGCGTGTGCTCAATGCCCTGAACGTACACCCCTGGCCCCGATCCATCATCTAACACGCCAAGCACGAACGCATACTCAAGTGGCGGCAATCCACCACTAAGCACCTGCCACTGCTTTCCGTTCCACCGGGCGAAGGATACACGCGCGGCGGGATTAACTGGTCGAAAGGAAACGACAGCGTAAAGGGCTGAGCCGTTTCCATCGTCGAACGCGCAGAACGGACCGCCGTAAACGTTCGTGTCGAACGGATCTGGTTTGACCCAATAAGAATCGCATCCTTGGCCGTGAGCCAAGCCGCTCAGGCTTAGGGTGAGCGCACCAGCAATCAGCGCTAACTGGCTAGCGGTTGACATTATCTCCCCCGCTTCAACAACTTCTGTATCTTCCTCTGCACCCGCACCGCCAGAATCGACTCATACATCGGCCGCTGCTGCTTCATCGCCCGAAGGTTGATCGGCTCCCCCGCCTCATCCAGCCAGTTCATCTCGCACCGGCTCATCAGCGTGTTGCTCCGCACAATCAGGTCTTCGGCATGCCGCGCATACAGCTCCGCATGCCGCGCCCGGATGCCCGCATAGAGCGCCTCGTGATCCTTGATCACGTTCATGATCATCGTGGTGTTGCTGTGCCGCCGCCAGGTGAACAGCGGCTCCGCCACGCGCACGCCGCGCCACCCGCGCTCGACGAACTTCAGCCACAGTTCCCAATCCTCGTACCCAAACCGCATCGACTCATCAAACCCGCCCACCGCTTCAAAGCGATCGCGCCGCACCAGCGTCGTCACCGGGTGGAGGTTGGTGATCATCATCAGCACCGGGTCCCAGTCCGGCACCTTCCAGATTCCCGTGCCCCGCTCCACCAGGCGCTCCTGGCAATACGCGTGTGAGATCGACTCGCGATCCGGATCACGATCAATGGCCGCGGCCAGTTTCGACACAAACTCCGGCTCCAGCCAGTCATCCGCATCCAGAAAAACCAGATACTCCGAATCCGCGACCTTCGCCCCACGGTTCCGCGCCGCCGGCAACCCCCGGTTCTCCTGATGAATCACCAGCACCCGCTCACCCGAGCACGCATCGCACGCGGCCGGTGTCTCTCCATCAGTAGACCCATCCTGAACCACCACCACGCTGACCTCGGCCCCGCGCTGGGCCAAGGCCGAATCAACCGCCTGGCGCACGAAACGTCCGTGGTTGAAACAAGGGATGACAATGGTCACGCTGGGTAGGCTCATGCGCAGGTTCTGCGGGCTGATAGAAGGGTATATCCCTCACGATGGGAGACAGGACCCCCTAAACCCCCAGACAACCCCCCCACCGTTTGCTCCGGCCCCCGCCGCGGCGAATACTCCGTGTCCCGCATGAATCTCCTCCGACTACTTGGCCGCACGCCACGCCGAACTGAAAAGAACCCTTTCTGGGTCTTTGCCCGGCGGATGCTCCGCTACCGGCTCACGCTGGTCGCGGCCATCTTCTGCGCGGTGCTCTCGGCGGGCAGCCTGGGTGTGGGAATCACGGGGATTGCCCCGATCCTGGCCAACATCTTGAAGCCCCCCCAGGAACCCACCTTCCGGGAACTCATCGAAGAGTACAACCAGAAGCACGCGGGTGAACCCAGCGTGATGCCCGAGGAGCAGATGGACCGGCTCCAGCTCCCTCGCACGCCGGTCACCGACGGTTCCCCCCAAGCCTTGGCCCGGGCGTTCAACGGGAACCACCCTCCGGACCAGCAGATTCCTCAGGCCGTCATCGACCAGTTGCCGACCGAAGCGATCCGCAAGCCGCAGAATCTCCACGACATGGCTGTGCGGCTGAACGCAACCACGATCGTCGCGGGAAGAATCCCGGCGAACTGGATCGAAGTACTCCCCAAGGCCCCGTATCCGACGATCGTGTGGATCATGGTCGGCCTGGGCGTGTTGACGGTCTTCGGTGCCACCTTCAACTTTCTGTATGCGTTCCTGTCACTCACGATTGTGCAGCGCACCGTTGCGAACATCCGCCGCGAGGCGTTCCACCGCGTGCTGCGGCTACCGCTGAAGGATGTTGTGGTCGGCGGGGTCGGCGACAAGGTGAGCCGGATCCTGGGAGATTCGGCGGCGCTTGAGGCGGGGTTTACTTCGCTTTTGTCAAAGGCGGTATCGCAGACGTTCAAGGGTGTCGCGGCCCTCGGCGCTGCACTCTATATTGAGTGGCGCATGACGGTGCTGTCTCTGGCACTCGGACCGGTCCTCTACACCATCATCCGGCGCCTGGGCAAGCGGATTCGGCGTGCATCCAAGAAGGCCATGCAATCTCAGGGTGGGCTCTGGAGCGCCGCGACCGAGGCCTTGCAGGGCCTGCGCGTGGTCAAGGTCCATACGACGGAGCGGTACGAAGCAGGCCGCTTCCACCGCTTGAACAAGGATGTGATGCGCCAGATGTTCAAGGCCCGAACGGCCAAGGCGCTCTCGAGCCCCTTGGTCGAGGCGCTGTCGATCATCGTGCTGGGCGGCCTGTTCATCATCCCGGCGCACGCGGTCATTCAGCACACGGTCCAGGCCGATCACCTGATCACCGCTTTCGCGGCCCTGTTCGCGGCCGGTGCATCGCTCAAACCGCTGTCCGGGCTGATCAACGACATCCAACAATCCTCGGCGTCGGCTCAACGCATTCAGGAACTGCTGGATGCCAAGCCCGAACCGGGGCACGACAACACGCTGCCGCGGCTGGCGCGACATGCCTCATCCATTGAGTTCAAGAACATCACGCTCACTTACCCGGGAAGCACGAACCCGGCTCTGAAGAACGTGAGCCTCAAGGTCAAGCACGGCCAGCGCGTTGCGGTGGTCGGGCCCAACGGGTCGGGCAAGACCACGCTGCTGGCGCTGGTGCCTCGCCTGTTTGATCCCGATGCCGGCACGGGCGGGGTGTTCATTGACGGCAACGACATCCGCGACTTCTCAGTCCGGAGCCTGCGCCGGCAGATCGGTGTGGTGACGCAGGAAACCGTCCTGTTCCGCGGCACGGTCAAAGGCAACATCGCCTACGGGGCCGATGACGCTACAGATGAGCGGATCTTGGCCGCGGCCAAGAAGGCCCGAGCGCATGAGTTCATCACCGCCATGTCGCAAGGCTACGACTCGGCGGTCGGCGATCAGGGCCTGACGCTCTCGGGAGGGCAGCGCCAGCGGATCGCGATTGCCCGTGCCGTGCTACGCGATCCGGCGATCCTGATTCTTGATGAAGCCACGAGCATGATCGATGCGGACAGCGAGGGCAAGATCGCCGAGGCGGTCGCCGAGTTTTCGACCGGCCGCACCTGCCTGATCGTGGCCCACCGCCTGAGCACCGTGATCAACGCAGACCTGATCGTGGTCATGGACCAGGGACAGTTGGTGGACCAGGGCACGCATGCAGAGCTGATGCAGCGGTGCCAGACGTATCGCCTGATCGCACAGACCCAGTTGCTGAAAGAAGAATGACGTGCGTAAGCCGACCACCGATCCTGACAATGTCCAGATGTCCGATGTGCTTTGTGATTTCTGCCGGCGCGAGTGGACGGATGACTTGCCGGTCATCGAGGGACATCAGGGCAGCATCATCTGCGGGTTCTGTCTTGCGACGGCGTACCGCACGGTCATGCTCAACAAGATGAACACCGCGCCCGAGGGGTACAAGTGCGTGATGTGTCTTGAAAATCGCTCCGAACTGGCGTGGCAGAGCCCGGCGTATCCGGAGGCGGTGGCGTGCAAGCGGTGCATTAATCAGGCCGCGGCGACGCTGAGCAAGGACAAAGAGATTGGTTGGAAGAAGCCGACGTCATGACGTCAGTGCCGCCAGCAGCTCTTTCGCCGGGCCGTACGTTGCATTCCGTTTGAGTACCTCCTGCAGCACGGTTGCTGCTGCGCTGGTATTACCGTTCCTCACAAGCGATCTTGCGTACTGGACCGCGATGACGTCGCTGTTGGGCTGAACTTCATAGGCCCGCCGCCTCCACGAATCCTCCGACGGGATGTCACCGCGTCTTTCAAACGCGTCTGCCAGCTTGCGCGCCGTCGCCCCATGCGGTTGAATCGCGAACGACTGAAGCAGCTTGAAGATCGCCTGGTCGACATCCCCTTGTTCGAGCACCGCACGCCCGCCGTTGTATTGCGCCGTGGCCTCGTCGGGCAACCAGTCCATCACACGGAATATCTCCCGCGTAATCGCCATAATCTTTCCCGACTCCTCCTCTTCAAAGTCACCGACACATCCGATATCCAACCACTTCAGTTCGTCGTATTCCCAGCCTCGGGTGGTGGAGAGTTCGGCGACGGGTCCCAACTCAACGGGCACGATCAGATCGTGGCTGCGAGCGACTTCGTCATAGATCACGGCAACCGGCCGCGGCGGGGTGCTGGTGGCTGGCTCCAAGCCCGCTTCCTCTTTCACTTCGCGGAGCAGTTCGGCCGCCAAGTCGGCTTCGTTCATCTGGGTCGCGCCTGCAACCGGATCAAGCCCACCCGCGGGGCAGTTCTGCCACATGCCGCCGTACATCCGGGTCTTGTGGCTGCGACGGCCTAGTAGCACGCGGTCCCGGCCGGCGGGGTCGGTTGCGATGAGCACTCCGGTTACCGAGAGCATTCGTACACCTGTTTCGATTTCGGGCTGAACGACCAGCCGCTTGTAGCTGTCGATCTGGCACGTGATCACGTTACCGGAGATGCCGAGCACGCTTAAGACGGGGCCGTCAAATAGACGCGGGTTGATGGCCCGCTTCCTTTCCCATTCCGCATCGACTCGGGCATCCGCTGCGGCGGGGGCCTGCGGGAGAATGTCTACACGGACGGGTTTGTCGGACTCCAGGTAGACAACTTTCACCCCCGCGATGCTCACGACAGCATGCCCGCCAGGTCGCCGGGGAGTTCGGGCAGGCCGAGTTCTTTGGCTTCGCGTTCGAGGACCACCTTCATAGAGGCTTGGGCGATTCGGATGGCATCGTTGACGGCGTCGGCGATGAGCGTGCCGGCGAGTTCGCGGGTGCGTTCATCCGCGGCCATTCCGGCGACCAGGGCCGGTTGCATCTCTACCTTGAGGACTCGCATCTGGCCGTCGGCGGTGACGCGAACTGCGCCAGCGCCGGATTCGCCGATGGCGCGGACCTCGGCGGCGCGGGCTTTCACGCGGCCGGTGATTTCCTTGATTTTGTCTTTGTCTTTGAGCAGGGCCGCCATCTGGCCCATGGCTTTGAGTTTGTCGAACATTTAGTTTCCTTCTTCGAGCTTCACATCGGGCGTGGCCCAAGTTGCGGCTATCACTCTGCCATCCTTGACATCCAAGACCACGGCGCCCGCATGCCAGGCTTTGACTTGCTTGAAGTCGAACACGACGGTGCCGTCGGACGTGTCCGGGGCCACGTGTTGCAGTTTCTTCGCGGCCTCATCGAGGGAGAGGCCGACCAGTTCGCGCTTCTGGATCATCTGGCGGACTTCGGTCTCGCTGATCGCCAGCGGCGATTTCATGTTCGTCACGATGACGACAGCCGCGACGCCGAGAATGACGAGGAAGGCGAGGCGGAGCCCTTTACTGCCGGCGTGGTTCGACATGGACGATCCTCGCTTGGAATGCCTCCATCGCTTTTTTGACCGCGGGGTCATTGACGATGGCTTGGATGGCGTCGGTTTGTGGGGTGGTGGCGGGCGGCGGAGGTGCGGGGGGAGTAACGGGGATTGCGGCGGGAGTTGACGGCGCGGCGGGTCGAGTAACGATGGGGGCAACGGGTGGCCGCGCGGGCGGCATCGGCGCGGGGCGTGTTTCCTCGATCGACGGCGGCGCAGGGGGAGGGGCGGCGGCTCGGGGCGGTGCCGAGTCCGCCGTTAGCGTTTTTTTACCGGGGATCCCCCGCTGCTTGCCCCGGACTTCATTGCGGTTGAGCCGGTCACAACGGCGGTGACGTCGGCGAGCTTTTCGGTCATGGCGAGGCGGACGACCAGGGCGTCGAGCAGGGCGCGGGGAGAGGAACTGCCCTTGATGGCGCGTTGGATGCTCTCGCAGAGGGCGATCATGTGGACCACGCCCGCGGCGTCGAACTTGGTTGCGCGGGCGGCTTCATCTTTGCGGGCGGCCCCGGAAAGTTCGACCAGTTCGGTTTCGGGGCCGCAGGCGGACAGGACCATGAGGTCGCGGAAGCGTTCGAGAAGGGCCTCGATCATTTGGTCGGCGGAGACGCCACGCTTGTTGAGTTCATCGGCGCGTTCGAGAGCGGTTTTCGGGTTGCCGTCGGCCGCGGCGTCGATGAGGGCGGAGATGAGTTCGCGGTCGGGCAGACCGAGCAGGCGCTCGAGGAGGGCGACGGTGAGCTTCTTCTCGCCGGCGGCGAGGAGGCGGTCCATGAGGGAGAGGGCGTCGCGCATCGAGCCGTTGCCCAGTCGCGCGACCATGTGGATCAGGTCATCATCCGCGGTGGCCTTCTCATCTTTGACAACGGACTTGAGGTGCTCGGCGATCTTGGGCGTGGGGATGTTGCGGAAGTCGAAGCGCTGGCAGCGGCTCTGGATGGTGGCCGGGACCTTGTGCGATTCGGTGGTGCAGAGGATGAAGACGATGTGCTCGGGCGGCTCCTCCATGGTCTTGAGCAGGGCGTTGAACGCCTGCATGGAGAGCATGTGGACTTCGTCGATGATGTAGACCTTGTACTTGCCGCGGAGGGGGCGGTAGGCGGAGTTGGCGATCAGGTCGCGGGCGTTGTCCACGCCGGTGTTGGAGGCGGCGTCGATCTCGATCACATCCGTATCGCGGCCGGACATGATGGCTTCATCGATGTCCTTGGACCCGCCGTTGAGGGCCTTGGCGAAAATGCGGGCCATGGAGGTCTTGCCGACGCCGCGGGTGCCGGTGAAGAGGTAGGCGTGGGCCACTCTTCCGGCCTTGATGGCGTTCTGGAGGGTGGAGGCGATGGCATCCTGCGCGACAACTTCGTCGAAGTCGCGGGAGCGGTAGCGGCGGGCGAGGACGGTGTAGGCCATATATGGACGGATTGTAGTGGAATGACCGGGCCCGGACAGGGCTCGATCTGACCCGTTGGTGGGAAACTGGGGAGTCTCCAGCGGTGCGGGATTCGGTTGTCGCACCGCAGGGGCTGCCGCCCCTGCAACCCCGCACGGAGCAGGAAGAGAGTTCGATGGCACCGGGCCGCGCGGTGCCTTTTTTCGGGGGATGGAGGTGCCGGAGGAAGGGGTCTCCCCTTCCTCTGGCGTCAGCCACCCTTCCATAGACGACTTCTACTCGCCCGTCGTCGCACCGTGTCGCTTCAGTATCGCGGCAGTTCGTTTCGGACCGTACCGAGCGGTGAGGATCTCTTCAGCGAGCGGCCGATGATGCTGGCTAAGGGTCCGCGCCACGCGATTGATGTAAGAGGTTCCCCACTTGCGCCACTTCTTCTCGGGGTCGGCCGCGAGCGCTCCCGCGGCGTTCAGGAGTGCTTCGCCGACTTGCCGGGCATCGCCTTCTCCAAGCTTTGTGGCACGTGCCAGAAGCAACTCAAGCGCGGAAGCCCGCGACTTCATTGGCGTGATTGCATCGCTTTGGGCCAAGGCGCTCCGCAGAGTTTGCTGCGCGAACACCTTTCGCTCTCGCTCAAGGGCGGCATCGATCACCCATGAAAGCACCGCGATGCGCCGGTAGGCATCCGTGTCTTTCCCGGCCTCGCTGGATGCCTTCTCAAGAACTGCGCCCACTTGATCATCGGCGGCCGCCTTGGCGACCGCGGCCAGTGCTTGAACGCGATACCAGGTAAGTGGGATGTCCGTCGCGACCCTGAACGCCTCGGCCCAGTGCGTTGGGGCGAGTTGGTGTACCCGCGCACGCATCTGGGCGCATTGATCCGCGTTGTCCCAGCCCGGTCCGGACATCGTGAAGCACGCTCCTCTCAGCGGCGGGTAATTCCTGGGGTTGGCAGGCAGCACCGCCGCCCCTGCAACCCTTGAAACACAACGGCGCACGTTTAAGGCAGAAGAAAACTGCCTTTGGACCGGGCAGGGCAATCGCACCTACTTGGCCAATCATCCCACGCTCCTCCGCATTCGGAACAGACGGTGCAGCCGTCCGTCGCGAGGTTCGGCGAAGCGATCAGGTACTGGCATGCCGGACAGCGGCCGACTTGGATGTATCGGAACTTCCAGCGGCGGGCCCAGAGCACCCGGCGAAGAAGCGGCTGGACGATGAACCACATGATCGCAAAGAGGGCGAGCGTGAGGGCCAGTGGCGCCACCATTGTCGAGACGGGCAGTTGCGATATCACAAAGATGAGCATTGCAAGCGAGAAGATGAGCATCGGGACGCCGGCCCACCAGCGATTACCCTGTCGACGATTGACTGTCGCTCGGTCTGCCGCATCCAGCTCCGAGCCGTGGTACAGCGGGTCGTGGTAGTTCACAGGGCTGCCGCGATCGTCGTATGTGCGAAACAAGTGCGCGGGGTTTGGCATGTTTGCTTCCGCTCGGTCTCTTTGCAGGTCGATTGTATTTCCTCCGCCCCTGCCGGGGCGGGTTCGTTGAGTCGTGACGCTTTCCACGGGTTCCGCATCGGCGGGCTGCGCTGCGCCGATGCTGCACCCGTGGCTACATCCCGTCGCCCCGATGGGGGGCGAAGAGCGGCAAAGGTGGGCGGTTACCCCACTTGCGGGGTGCCCGTATGTCCAGCTTCCGGCGACGCTCGCAAAGCCTCGCTTTGCCCCCGGCTTTCGACTTGGAGCCCTGCGGGCTCAACATTTGAGATTTCAGATGAACCTGCCCTACGAACTGTTCTTGCGGAACTGGGGATCTTGATCTTTGTTGACATCGATGCGGGAGATGAGCCAGCAGTTCGGGTGTGGGCTGGAGGAAGAGCGGGTGAGGGTGATGCGGAGGGTGAGTTGGCGGGGGCCTTGGGAGTAGATGTAGGAGATGGAGGTGCGGGATTCGGGTGGGCCGGGGTCAGGTGGATGTGGCGGTCGCGGGAGTGGCTGGTGATGGGGGTTTTGGGGTGGAGCGCGGCGAGCTGGGTTGCGGCCGCGGGTTTGTCGTCGAGGGTGGCGTCGGGGGTGAGGAGGGATTGGACGGTGGCTTGGGCGGTTTGGTCGTTGGGGGTTGAGGACGGCGTCGATGACGGCGTTGATGATGGTGGGTTCGGGGAGGGAGGGCAGGGGGATTGGGGGATGGGGAGATGGGGGGAGTGGGTGAGTGCTTGGTTGGGATGGGCGCGGCTGGTAGTCGGAGAGTCGGTAGGAGGAGTAGAGACAGAGCCCTCACCGCCCGCTGCGCGGGCACCTCTCCCGCCGGCGGCGGGAGAGGGAGGAAGCGGTGGCGATTCTCTCCCACCAGCCCTCTCCTTCGCGGGGGGGGAGTTTGAACGCGCGATCATGCGGAGGATGGTGGTGGCGGCGCGGCGGCGTTCGAGGGGGGATTCGGATTTGAGGACGGCGTCGAGGGCTTCCAAGCTGCGCTCCTGGCGGGCGCGCTGGGATTCGGCGCGGCGGTAGGCGATGTGGGGGGCGATGGGGTCGGAAAGAGTCCAGGCGGCGAGGGTGTACTCATCGGGCGGAGTGCTGAGTGCCGAGTCCCGAGTGCCGAGTGGGGAAGTGGCGAGGTCGGCGGCCAGGGCTTCGACGCTTTGGTTGAGGGCGAAGTAGCGGCGGAGGAGGTGTTTGTCTTCGGGGGTGAGCGTGGGGAGCGGTGGTTGTGTGGTGAAGGCGACCATGGAAAGCACGGTACCGCGGCCGCGGATGGGGGCAAGGGAGGGAGGGGAAAAATCGTGTGCGCGGGTGACATGACGTTGTCACCGGGTTTTTGTCAAGGGCAATTTGAGGTTGTATGGGAAAATTGTCTGGAAGTTATGTTGTGAGCGAGAGTTAGGCGGGCGGAATGGAAACTCGCCGCCCCAAGCAGTGGCTTCTGGTGAGGCAGCCGGAAGGTTGGGTATTCTGTGCCCATGCTTAAACTTCTTTCTCGCAAGGTCACGCACAGCGGCGGTATCAGCTACCGGGGCACCATGAGCCCGCGGGCGGAGGAATTTGCGTTCCTGATGAAGCAGGGGATTGATGTGAAGCTGGCCAAGCAGAGCGCAGGGGGCCCGAACTGGACGCTGGTGCTGCGGCACAAGGACTGGGGCGAAGCGCGGTTGAGCGCGCTTGCGGGCAGCGGGGCGATTCCCCCGGATCTGCTGGACTTTGTGGTGAACCTGACGGACAAGGAGAAGGCGGATGCGAAGGCCGCGGGTGTGAGTGTGGGGATTTCGCTCACTTCGTCGAAGGACAATGTGCTGCGGGATCGCAAGAACCTGTTTCGGTTCATGCGGGCGGTGATGAGCGATGATGCGGTGGTGGCGGCGGATGCGGGGTCGATGATGTTCTGGTCGCGGGCGGCGCTGGAGGATGAGGTGGCGATCCCGGGGGATCCGGATGTGTCGGCCTTGTACTGCATACATGCTGTGCACAAAGATGGTGAGAACCCATATTGGCTGCATACGCACGGGCTGGAGCAGGTGGGCGGGTTTGATCTGGACATCTTGAAGCCCTCGGAGTCGGTGGCGAACGGGTGCGGGGACCTGTTTCGGGCGTTGGCGTATCAGGTGCTTGAGGGCGAGATTCAGCCATCGACGGCGAAGCTGGACCTGGCCCACCCGGGGGGTGTGGTTCGGCTGGTACCGGTGAAGGAGTTTCACGCGAAGGCGTCGGCCGCGGACCGGGAGTTGAGGGACCTAATGGAGGACCACAACCGGAATCGGTCGGTGGTGTGCGACACGTCGGGGGGATTGCTTGGGTGGATGAAGGGGGTGCGGCCGTCTTCGTTTCTTTCGCGGGCGGATACGGATCGGTGCGTTGTGCACTTCACCAAGACGGCGACGGAGTTGATGGCCCAGCGGTCGCGAGCGACGCTGCCGTTGCTTTCGGGATTGATCGATGAACTGGCGGAGTTCCAGCTGCCGATTCTGGCGAAGATCGGGTATGAGACGGATGGCGATTCGGGTGGCGCGGAGCACATGTGGTTTGAGGTGCACTCGGTGGATGGCGATTCGATTGATGGGACGCTGATTGTGCAGCCTTTCCACATTAAGCGGATGAACAAGGGGGATCGCGGATTTCATCCGACATCGCGGCTGACGGAGTGGGCGGTGATGTCGCCGTTTGGGAAGATCACGCCGGAGGGGTTGACGCCGCTGCGGAGCATCCGCGAGGATCCGAAGGCGTTCAAGGAACAGGTGGCGTTGATTCGGACGATGGAGGCGTTGGGGGGTTGAACCCGGAGGGGAGCAAATACAAGAACACCGCCTGGAAAGGCGGTGCCACGGGAAGCACTGAGCGGTTGCATCGTCAGGGTCGGCGGCCAGGACACCGGCGGCACCGGATGACGGCCGCTTATGGCTGCTGCGATCAAGCTCTGACCAGGTTCACGGGCCACCCGTGCACCAGGCCCGGCCGCCGACCGAGACGAGGCGGGGGGATGATAGCCGGGGGCAATCGAGGGGAGAGAAGGAGAGAAGAGCACTGGCCATGCAGAGCCATGACCAGTGCCACCAAAGCCGACGCGGAGATGGGACCGTGGGGGTTATCTGCGCCAAAACCGGGGCGAACGCGGCCACATCGCCCGGAAGGGCGGTGCCACGGGGGAGGGGCGGAACAAATCCCGGGACGGGCCCGTACACTGCTACATCGTGGAGCAGGAACTGCCCAAAATCCAGGCACCGGAAGACCGTCAGAAGGAACGGGCATCTTTGCTGCGCCTGGTGCGGGCGACGTTCACAGTTTTGTTCGTGACCGTCGGCATCCTTGCGATTCTGGATATCGACGCCGGGCCTGATGCGACGTACTTGGGTGCGGTCGCGCTGGTCCGCGGCTGGGGATTGGTTGTTGCCTTTGCGTTCATCCTGGGCGCATCCGTTATTGCAGTTGAGGTCTTTGCGAAGCGCAAACGCATTTCGACCCTGTTCTCGATCGTGCTGGGCCTGATCGTCGCGATGCTGGCGACCTATGCGCTGGCCCTGGTGATTGACATGCTCGCGAAGGTCTACTCGATCCCCGAGAAGTCGACACTCACATTTACGGCGAAGGTGCTGATCGGCATCACGCTGGCGTATCTGTGCATCTCGACGATCATTCAGACGCAGGATGACTTCCGGCTGGTGATTCCGTATGTGGAGTTTGCCAAGCAGATTCGGGGGCCGCGGCCGATGCTGCTGGATTCTTCGGCCTTGATCGATGCGCGGATTGCGGACCTGGGGGATACGGGGGTCATTCAGCAGCCGCTGGTGATTCCGCACTTTGTGGTGGCGGAGTTGCAGTTGCTGGCGGATTCGGCGGACAAGTTGAAGCGGGCACGCGGGCGGCGGGGGCTGGACATCGTCGCGCGGCTGCAGCGCTCGCCGCTGGATGTGTCGATTGATGAGACGCCGATTCCGGGTAAGGCTGTGGATCAGATGCTGGTGGAGCTGGCGCGGCGGATGACGGGGATCATTGTTTCGGCGGATGTGGGGCTGAATCGCGTCGCGGGGATCCAGGGTGTTCGGGTGCTGAACCTGAATGATGTGGCGAACAGTCTGAAGCCGGCGCTGATTCCCGGGGAGCAGATTTCGATCAAGCTGATCAAGGCCGGTGAGCAGCCGGGGCAGGGTGTGGGGTATCTGGAAGATGGGACGATGATTGTGGCGGAGGATGGGGCCGGGGCGATCGGGGAGCAGGTGACGCTGACAGTGACTTCGACGCTGCAGACTTCGGCGGGGCGGCTGCTGTTTGGAAGGATTGTGCCGGAGGGGCCGTCGGTTCGAGTGGATGATCATCGGCAGGCGCTGCCGCCGGGCCATGATCGAGCAGAGGCCCAAGCGCCAGCGCCGGGCTCGGATGAGGAAGTTGCAGGTGAAGAGTCGTCTGAAGGGGATGGCGGGCCTGAGGCGACGCGGATCAATCCGCCTTCGGGCGACAAGCCGCGCACTCCGTACCCGCCCAAGCCGCCGAACAAGCGGGTGAACCCGGCGCGGAATCCGAGGCGCTAATCCGCAGTCACGATCGCTTCCACTTCGATTTCCACCATCATGTCCGGGTCGATGAGGCGGGAGACCTGCACCATGGTGCTGGCCGGACGGATGTCGTGAAAGAAACTGCCGTGGGCCCGCCCCACTGCTTCCCATTGCGAGATGTCGGTGACGTAGACGCGGGTGCGGACGACATCCTTCATGGATGACCCGGCCTCGGCCAAGGCGCGGCCGATTTTCGCGAGGATCTCTCGGGCTTGCTTGCCGGGGTCGTTAATGCCGATGATCTTGCCGTCGGGACCGGTGGCTGTTGTGCCTGCGACGTGGATGACGTTGCCGACGCGGACGGCGCGGGAGTAGCCGACGATGGGTTCCCAGGGGGCGCCGGAGGAGAAGTTGGTTCTCATTTTGTTCCTTCGGGTATTGGGGGTTGCCATTCGACTGGGCCGCGGATTCGGGAGAGGAGTCCATGAATCTCCATCGAGACACTGCGGGCGGTTCCTCCCGGGGCCGGCCTCACGGCCGTGAACTCTGTGACTTCCTGTTGTTGAAGGGCTTTGAGGTCCGCGTCAAAGTCGATGATGACAAGGTCTTGGAGCCGCGGCCTGGAGGGGGACCAGCCGCCGACGAAGCCGCCATCTTCGGCTTGGGTGAGAAGGTCTTCCCAGGAGCGGGGCCATTTGGAGTAGCCGCTCTTTTCGACGTATGTGCCCACCAGCCCGCAGACGTGGTGCATCGCGTACAGACGCATCTCACTGTCGCGGATGAGGGTCATGGCGCGACCGACTTCGACGATCAACCATGCGCCGCCGCCGAGGATCGCGCCTGTAAGCACGACGATCAGCAACGCGAGGTTTCGCGATCGCTTGGCTGTCATGCGGGGCTTCCGGAGTTCGGAACGGCATCGCCTTTCGGCGGGACCATCCATGGGCCGCGGACGAGTTTTGGCACTCCGTACGCGAGGCTCCTGAGACCATCGATCGGGAAGTGGCCTTCGTAATACCCGCCCCGCTGGATGTGTTCGTACTGCAGCTCGCCTTCAGGGGTCATTCGCTCATCAAGCCACGACATGGAAAGCAAGATCGTCGGCGGCTCAGGGATGCTCATGTCCAGTTGATCGCCCGGGCGTGGCACCCGGACGTGCTCGATCACGACGCGGCGGCGCGGGAAGGTCCCATTGACTATGGGCACAGGCTCGTACGCGCCTCGAACTGAGCGGACGGCCGCTTCGTGTTCATCTTCATCGCCGGGTGCGGGGATCAGGGTCAGGATGAAGGGGCGGGCTTCCAAGAGCGAGTACTTTCGCTTGTCCCCCAGCTCGGAGAGGGACCACATTCGCTCAAAGGTGATCTCGGTGACTTCGACAAGCCCCGTATCGGCCGCGGCACACCGGGCGTCGCGCCGCTTTCGGCGTGTGCGATATTGGGCGGTGAGCAGTCGGGCACACGCAACGACAAACAACAGCGAGCCTGCGGAAGCGCCGATCTGCGCGGGGAGATGTCCTTGTGTGATGAACTGCTGGAGGCTCCCCATGATGGCCCCGGCACAGCAACCGCCCAAGATGAGGGTGCCGACGATGACCCCGAGCGCCCAGTGGGCGGTGCCGGGCGATTCCCGAAAGTCGCGCAGTCGCGACCTCTCTTCGTCGGTCATGGTGCGCTGGCTGCACGTGATCGGCATGGCGGACACAGCATACCCGTGCGTGACGCGACCGCGAAAACGGACGTCTACAGCTTCTTGAGCGCCTCCACCATCCGATCAATGTGCTGCGTCGAATGTGCCGCGGAGATCTGGCAGCGGAGGCGGGCGTGGCCTTCGGGGACGACGGGGTAGCCGAAGCCGATCACGAATACCCCCAGTTCCAGGAGGCGTTTGCTCATGGCGATCGCCTTGGCCGTGTCGTGGACGATGATGGGGCAGATGGCGGTCGGGCTTTCCAGGACGTTGAAGCCGGCCTCTTTGATTTTCTTGCGGGCGTAGGCGACGTTGTCGCGGAGCTTGGCGACTCGCTGGGGTTCGCGGAGGAGGATTTCGATCGCCTTGTTGGCGGAGCAGGCGACGGTGACGGGGAGGGCGTTGGAGAAGAGCGTGGGGCGGCCGCGTTGGATGAGGAGTTCAGCGAGCTGTTTGGATGCCGCGACGAAGCCGCCGGCGCCGCCGCCCAGCGCCTTGCCCAGGGTGCCGGTGAAGACGTCGATTTTGCCGTTCTTGCCCGGAGCGCCGCCGGGGCCCCACATGTCGAAGAACTCGTGGGTGCCCTTGCCGAGTTTACCCATCACGCCGTGGCCGTGGCTGTCATCCACCACCAGCATGGCGTTGAACTCATCGCAGAGCTTCCGCATCTTGGGGAGGTCGGCGATGGAGCCTTCCATGCTGAAGACGCCGTCGGTAACGACCCACACCTGGCCGGTCACTTCCTTGTTGGCTCGGGCGCGTTCGAGCGCGGCTCGGAGGGATCCCTCACCCTCGAGCCGGTTGTTCTTGTAGATGTCCTTGTGCACACCTTTCTTCACCACCGTCGTCAGGCGGATCGCGTCGATGATGCAGGCGTGGTTCAGCTCATCGCTGATGATGATGTCGCCCGGTTCGCACACCGTCGGGAACAAGGCCTCCGCGGCCGTCCAGGCGCTCACAAACGTGTACGCGGACTCGGTCCCCATCAGTGTCGCGATGTTCTTCTCCACCACCTCGTGCGGCCCGAAGGTGCCGCAGATGAAACGGACGCTGGCGGTACCGGCGCCGAAGTCTTTGAGTCCCTTAATCCCGGCTTCGACCACCTCGGGGTGGTTTGCCAGGCCCAGGTAGTTGTTTGAGCAGAAGCACAGGCACTTTCCGTAGCCACGGATGGTGACTTCGGCATCCATGGGGCTGTCGATCATCTGGAGGTGTTTGTAGAGGCCCTCAGCGCGGAGTTTGGCGAGCAGGTCGCTGGTGCGGCGGTCGAAGGTTGCGGTCGTCATCGGGCTCTCCAAAGCGGATTCTACTGCCCAAATGAAAGCGGGAGCGGCCTTTGCCGCTCCCGCGATTGATTCCTGCTGCGTTACTTCACCGACGGACTAACTTAGGGGCATCCGGCCGCGTAGGCGTTGAGGAAGCACTGGAAGTCGTTGGCGGTCAGGACGGGGGTAGAAGTGCTGCCGTCGCAGTTGGCGTAGATGTCGTTGGCGGCGTAGCGGATGAGGAAGCACTGGAAGTCGTTGGCGGTGAGCACGGGCGAAGCGGCGCTGCCGTCGCAGTTGGCGTAGCAGGCGGGGTCGGCACAGACGTCGAACGACATGTTCTTATTGTCGGTGGTCCAGGGATCGGCCGGTGCGTTGCGGTACCGGATGGTGCCGCCCGGATTGGTGAAGAACTGCCAGCACCAGGTGCGATCGGTAGTGTTGCCCAAGGGGCTGAGCCAGTAGGTGGTGCCGGCGGTCGCGGCGAAGTCGGGCAGTGTCAGGTCGAACTGATAGAGGTTGCGGTTGGGCGAGAACCCGGTCTGGATGATGCCGGTGTTCACGCTGGCGGCCGAGGTTGTGGCCGTATAGATGGGGGCAGCGCCGGGGTTGCCCGCGACGTTGGCGTAGATGTTGACCGTGAAGGCCTGGGTCGGGGGGACCTGGTTGTTGCCGGTATAGACAGCCCACAAACGCAGGCCGCGGACGATGGAGTTGACGGGGACGGCAAAGTCATCGGCGATCTGCTGGAAGGCAACGCCGGTGGCGTTGTTCGAGTTGTAACCGCCGAGGTTGGCGTTGGGCGGGTCCTGACGGAACAGCGGGTTGTTGCAACCCGACAGGTTGATGCCGTAGCACAAAGACCCGTTGAAGACGCGAGGAGTGTTCACACCACCGGAGAAGGGTCCGTTGGTTGAGGACCCTGTGGCGATGGTCAGGTTTGCGTTGCTGTAGTTCTGGTTGCCGCCGGTTCCGTTGGTGTAGGTGTGGTTGGCCGCGCCGCTCAAGACCAAGGCGACGCCGTTGTTGGAGCCGGCGGTGAGCTCGAACCAGTTGTTGAGGGTGACCGTCGTGGGGCTGTTGATCGCGGCGGTAACGCCCGACCCGGTGGCCCTGAGGGTCCAGGCCGCGGGAGTCTGCTCAAACCCGGAGAACGTGCCGGCCTTGGTGTAGACCTGCAGCGTGAAGGCGGTTCCAGGTGCGGCGAGGGATCCGGCGTTCAGCGTGACACCGGTGACACCGAGGTTCGCCGCGGCGGAGACGTTGGCGTTGAAGTACACAGCGCCGCCGAGGGAGCCCTCGTTGTTCTGAGCGAAGATCGTGTCAAGACACTGGCCCGAGGCGGGCTGCACGCGGTAGCAGAGCCGCCCGTTCCAGACGCGGGGCGAGAAAGGCGCCCCCGAGAACGCGACGTTCGAAGCGGAGCCAAAGGTCATCGACAGGTTGGAGTTGGTGTACACCTGGTTGGCGCCGGTGCCGTCGGTGTATTCGTGCCCCATCACGTTGGAACGGATGGCGATGCCGTAGCTCTTGCCCGCCAGGAGCGTGAAGCGATTGGAGAGAGCGACCAGAGACGGGGTGTTTTCGGCTTCACCCACGCCGCTGCCCGTCGCCACCTGAGTCCAGCCGGCGATGCTGCCCTCTTTGCCGACCGAGGTGCCGGGGGTCACGTAGACGGCAACGTCAAAGGATGTGCCAACGAAGGCGACGTTCTGCCAAAGGTGGGTGATCTCAAGATCGTTGGTGCCCGCGACGCTGACATCAAAGTAGACCGCGCCGCCAGCGGAACCGCCGTTGTTGCTGGCAAAGATCGTTTCGGCGCACGTCGAGGCGACGTATGGAGCGCCGGTGCCCGTGGGGGACGCGATCGCGGCCTGGAGGCCGGCGTTCTGGATCGCGGTGCCTGAGTTGGCGCCGCCCGCCGTCGTGCAGCCGGCGTTGGTGTGGATACCGATGGCAACGGCGCTGGGGCTGGTGCCGTTCTGAATGGGAGAACCAGAGTTACCACCGGTCGTGTCTACGGTGTATTCGAGCCGCGTGCCGCTTCGGAGCGTGTACGCGCCGGTGTGCGTGGTCTGCACCTGGGTGTGGGTCAGCGGCTGGCCACCACCAACGGTCGGATCGTTGGGATTGCAGGTGCCGTATCCGGAGACGCGAAGGGTCTGGCCGGCGACCGCAGGGGCGCTGCCGATGGTATATGCCGCGCCGCCCTGTGCCTGGCGGGCGTGCAGGCCTGTGTTGGAGTTGGCGAACGTGAAGAACTGCGCAAAGTCGTTGCCGATGACAGTCTGGGTCGCCTGAACAGAGGTCATGTCAACCGCGTACTGGTGTTCCGGAGGAGGATTGACCAGCGAACCGCCCGCGGTGGAAAGAGGCACGTTGAACTGCACGACGGCGGAGGCCGGGGCCGGGATAAAGCAGTGACCCGCCGTGAGGAAGCGGTTGGCAAAGTTGCCGTTGTCGATCATCCACCCCGTGCAACCCATGCTCATGATTCGTGCTTCGCCGGGGAATGAGGCGAGCGTGCGGTCATCGATGTTGCCGCAGATCGTGTCGGCCGCGCCGACCGCGAACTCGCCGCCGGTGACTTCGGACATCTTGATACGGTTCACGCCGGTGCCGGGGAACGCATAGAGATCG
The DNA here is from genome assembly GCA_044222485.1 of Phycisphaerales bacterium. Taxonomy (GTDB): domain Bacteria; phylum Planctomycetota; class Phycisphaerae; order Phycisphaerales; family UBA1924; genus JAHBXE01. The sequence goes on from JBGAND010000031.1 coordinate 51,200, forward strand.
ATGTGGACCGCATCACCGTTGAAGTAGGCCGAGGTGTAGCTCCACTCCTTGATGCTCTTGGCATCCAGCCGCTGCTTGCCGCCATCGCGGACGGACGTGATGATCAGGTACGAGCCCTCGCCGGTTTCGAGCATCCCGGAGAGCACCGCCTCGTCAAACTTGAGCCTCAGCCACGGAGCGCCGAACACGCGGACATCGTTGGAATAAACGATGTTCGCGGCCTGGCCGAGGCCGGCCTGGTTCTTGTTCTGCACCAAGCCTGAATCGATCGGCATCGGGTACTGGTGGCTGACGAGCGGAGCCGTCTGAGCCACTACAGTGCCCGCCGCGATCAGCAACGCTGCCGCCGCCATCCGGCACGATCTGCGCCAATGAATCATACTTTGAACTCCTTGTAAAAACCCCTCAACGATGCCTCGCGGTCAAACGCGGATCCGCGTGCTCTCAACAGGTTTGGCGAGCGTGTCTCTCGAAACGCTCGGTGGCCCGCTGGTCTAAAGATGCTACCACATTTTCCAAGAATGCCAACCATGCGCGCACCACCTGGTGCGCCTTGGGTTAGAAGAAAGTCACAGAGTGGTGCAGGATGCGCGGAAATCTGGGAATGCGCTAAAAGTCCAGTGTTGATCTGAGAGCGTGACGAAATGGGGAGGTTGACCAATCGAGGACCCACATCTTCGCGCGAAAGGCCTGAAATGAGAAACGGGGCAATCTCTGATCGCCCCGGTCAGGTCCAAATGGTGTTAAGACGTCAGATGCAGCCGGTCGCGTAGGCGTTCAGGAAGCATTGGAAGTCGTTGGCTGTCAGGGTAGGTACGGCGGTACTCCCGTCACAGTTGGCGGTCGGATCGGCGGCGGCGAACTTGTTCAGGAAGCATTGGAAGTCGTTGGCCGTCAGGACTGGGCTCACCGTGCTGCCATCACAGTTGGGGTAGCACGCGGGGGGAGGCGGGCCGAGCGAGCCGTCCGCGTTTATGTTGGCCGCGGCGATATCTGTGCCGCCGGTGCCACCCCATCCGTAGGTCAGCATCGCGCCGCCCGATGTTGAAAGTGCGGAGGCTAATCGCGACTTGTCGGTGCCCGAGTCGCTGTTGACCAGGTTGTGCCAGACGACCGAGCCGGCACCGTTCAGACCCGCGGAATCGATGATGCGGGTCGTGGGGCTCCGCGTGTCCATGAACAACACCGTGCACCCGGACCCGTTCAACTGGCATTGCTCCAAGGAAGGCTGCCCGCCCGCGTTGGGAGCCAGAACGGTGGCGCCCGCGTCGGTCCACAGGCGGGCCCCGGTGGAGTCGAACTTCTGGGCGATCACACCGTAGTTGCCTTGAGAGGGGCTTGAACTGTCGGTGGAGCAGAGGAAGTACTCACCGGTCGTGGTTTTGTATGCCAGGCCCGCGCCGATGCGCATCCGCCCCGCGGTCACACCCGTGTTCGCCACTGGAGCCGCGAACTTCAGCGAGCCGTCCGCGAGCACGTGCTGGATGTAGGCGTTGCGGGACCCGCTGATCTCGTACCACCCGATGACCACACCGCCCGCACCGTCGGCCCGCATGGTCGGGAAGTAGCCGTTCTGGATCGAGGCACCGGAGTTGCCCGCAAAGGCGATCGTCGGGGCGCCCGCGTTCCACTGCGCCACTCCGGTGGCGTCGTACTTCTGCAGGTAAAGGCCTTTGCTACTGGTGCTCGCGCTGGTGCCAGAGCCGCGCACCCACATCGCGACAAAGCCCGCGCCCGCGGGCTTGATATCCGAAAGCGCCTCGTAGTGACCGGCCTCGCTGATGGTGATGCCTGGCGCGGCCCACTGCGGCGCCCCGTTGACGTCCAGTTTCTGCGCGATCCAGTTTTGCGGAGAGGCGAAGTTGCTGTAGCCGACGATGTAGCTTCCCTTGCTCAACTGGCAGATGTGCGGGTTGGCGTGCCCCACGGCATCCGACGTGACCGTCGTCTTCCACACGATGGTCCCAGCCGGATCGACCTTGCTCACCGAGATCTGGTCGGATCCGCCGGAGTTGTCGTTGTACGCCACCAGCGCGTTGCCCGCACTGTCCACGATCATGTCGTAGTCCACCGTCGAAGAGAAGCTCCGGTCGCACAGCAGCACCCCGTTATGCGGCCATTGCTCAACACCCTGGGCGTTGAGCCGCTGCAAGTAGACGTCGTTCCCGCCGGTTCGGTTGTCAAACCACGCGATGTAGCAACCCCCATCGGGAGTCGGTTGAATTTTGGGTTGGACCTGGTCGTTGGCGAGGTCTGCAACTTTGAGATTGTTTGCCGGGTCGGTGGACCACTGTCCCATCGCGCTCATCGCCAGGCCCGCCACCACCGCCACCATCACTGCGCATCGGATGCTTCTCATGGTTGCTCCCTTGTATTTCGCTTCAGACTCCGCCCCCGCGGCCCCGGCCGACCAAGCACCTTAGCTTGGCCCGATTGGAAGACCATCGCGTTTGACCTCCCGAAATAGCCGGTTTCAACGAGACATTTCGCTTGGATATTGCTCTAAGAACTAGTATGATTGATCTCAGAACATATGTCAACCCCCCTTTAATTCGATTTTGTGGTAATTTCGGTGTCGCGGTTAGGCCGAGCAACCCCAGAGATCGACCGTCTTTCCATGAGCGCGCTTCCCATCAACTCTCGCGATCCTCGAAACGCCGGACCGGCCGCGGGTCTCACGAAGACCGAACGCGAAGTCGCGGCTCAGGTGGCGCGTCGGCTGTGCGTTGAGTTTCGGGGTCTGATCACGCTTCTGCCCAAAGAACTGCGGACGGCCAGCGCCATGGCCCGTGCACTGGATGTAGACCGCAATACTTGCCAGCGACTGGTGGCTTCGACCGCCGTTGAATCAACGGATGAACGGCTCTTGGTTCGGCTTCCCGGCGTCCAGGGGCTCCGGCAGTTCGTCGAAGCCCTCAAACGTGACCACAAAGACGGACCATCCGTGGACCAACTCGATGCCGCTTCCGCGGCCATCGACGCCTTTGAGAGCCTGGTGGAGCGTCTGGGCGGAAGCCAGCGGCGACTCCGCCAGCGGCTTGAGGCGGAACCGGATCTGGACAGTGGGTCCATCCGCATTCCCAGCGATGAACTCGATGCGCGGCGCACGTTGTTCAAGGCGTCGGCTGAAGTCGTTGGGCGATGGTCCGATTTGACGATGTCGATGTCCTTGATTCGACCGGTTCCTGGGAACCCGCTGTTGACCGAAACCGTGCGGGCGCAGGCCCGGCTGGGACACGTGTGGCGCGGATCGGCGGTGCCCTTTGAGATCAACGCGGCGGCACCGGATCACCTGGCGCTCAACTCTGCTCGCGGTGTCCAAGGGCAGGACAGCGGAATCCATCAGACACTCGCCTCGCGCCCGGCGCGAGGCGACACGCCTGATCTGTTGCTGCCGCAGTTCTGCACGCGCCCGTTGCCCAAGGTAACTTCCCGCAGCTGGGGCAACCGCGCGGTGCACGTGATTGATGCCGCGGAACCCACCAACGGCAAACCGATCGATGTGGTCGTCGCCTACCGGCGGTCTACGCCGGACAAGCACCCGGCGACGCAGGACCCGCCGATCGGGGAGGTGTCGACGATCGCGACTTACCCGTCGCGCCGGATGATTTGCGATGTGTATCTGCATAGGGACATCGCCCGCATGTGCATCCCGTCGCTGGAGACACACCTGGGCAGCCCGACACTTCCGCAACCGCTGCGGGCCCGTTGGTCGACCCGGTTCCCGGGCGGCCCGAGGCTGGAACTTCTGGGCGCGGGCCTTCATCACGCGGCCACTCCCGCTTCTCCACGCCACCTCGAGCTGACTTCGCACATCTTCTCGGAGGTCGCCTGGAATCCGGACGAGTTCATCGGATACCGATGCGATGTGGTCTTCCCGGTCTGGCAGGCGGCGTATTGCCTGCTGTTTGATTTTTCGGGGAACACGCTGGCAGAAGGCGAGAGCACGCCGGCGGATCGCGGGCCTGAGGGCGGGCGAACGGCCAAACGTGCCCGCTAGGAACATCCGGCCGCGAACGTGTTCAAGAAGCACTGGAAGTCATTGGCCGTCAGGACCGGCGCCGCGGTGCTTCCATCACAGTTCGCGGCGGGCGACTGAGCGGCGAACTCGTTGAGAAAGCACTGGAAGTCGTTGGCGGTGAGGATTGGCGCAACGGAGCTTGCATCGCAGTTGGCGTAGCACGGCGGCGTGAACGTGACCGTGAGTACGGGGCGAAAGGTCGGGTCAGGGGCCTCGCGGCTGTCGAACCGTTTGGCGGTCCCGATGTTCGCTTCATCGCCGATCACAAACCAACCAAAGTTCGTCGCAGGGTTGTCGAGCCAGGCCTGAGCATCGGCCACCATGGCGACGGTTGAGCCCCAGGTGCAGAAGCCGGCAATATCGTTGACGATTGCACTGGCGCTCGGGGAGGTCGCAAAGTCAGTGCCTTCCAGGCCGCCGTCCGCGGACCAGAGCTGAGTGGAGAAGAACGTATGCAGCCAGGTCGCATCGTTCGCCGTGGCCGGGGCGCCCAGCCCCCCGGGATCGCCGGCGTTCGAGGTGCCCTCGCCCCAGTCTCGCAGGGCACGGTGGAGTTGAACGGGCGTGTTTGAAGAAATGGACCTGGAGAGGTGCAGCGTCAGCGACATCGACGTCACCGTCGAACCCGCGGGTATCCCCGACAGGTCGAATCGCAACAAGCCCCGCCGTAAAGTATCCACCAAGGTGAGACCCGCGTAGAACGCAGGACCCGCCCCGTTGCTGATCTGGCCCGCCGGGTCCTCAAAGAGGGTGTTATCGCGGCTTGCCTGAAGCGCAACCGTGTCGGCCTGAGCCGCGGCACCACACAACGCCAGAACCAGGCAACACAACGCTCTCTTGTCGGTCATCGCACACTCCCGGGAAAGCCCCAACCAAAGCCCGTAACCCCTACACCCGATTGTCTCTGGCGCGATCGAATCTTGCGGGCAATCTGGCCGGGATTCACTAGAATGTCCCCCGATGTTCTGGCGATTTTTCAACGATGACGAATCCCGCGGGGCTCTGTTCAGGCGGATGCATGAGCGGTGGCTGACCCGTGCCTTGAAGTCGCCCTCCAAGTACCCACGCATCCCCATTCGGCGAGTCGATGAGGGAGGGTTTGACCATGTCCGTTCTCAACCGCAGGCCCGGGCCCGGGCCGATCAATGGTGGGGGCTGGCGTTGGAACGCGTAGACTCCGACCGG